>NZ_JBCDWL010000015.1:23857-41265 GCF_039946255.1 Gordonia aichiensis
TCTCGATACGCCGCCTCGCTGCGCTCGGTGGCTACTCGACCAGCCTTGGGGCCTTGCGGGGGCGCCTTTCAGGGTGATCGAGTAGCCCGCGAACGGAGTGAGCGAGTGTATCGAGATCGGGGGGCGTGCGAGGTCTCGATACGCCGCCTCGCTGCGCTCGGTGGCTACTCGACCAGCCTTGGGGCCTTGCGGGGGCGCCTTTCAGGGTGATCGAGTAGCCCGCGAACGGAGTGAGCGAGTGTATCGAGATCGGGGGGCGTGGGGGTCTCGATACGCCGCCTCGCTGCGCTCGGTGGCTACTCGACCGGCCTGGGGGCGGGCTGGTTCCCTGGGTTGGCGCATCGAGACGAGCGCGCCCGACAGCGTGTCTCAGGCGGGATGGTCGAGCCAGATGCCGCGCTCTTCGAGGAGGGCGATCACGAAGTCGGCGTTCCCCGCGATGTGCCGGGTGCCGATCTCCCGCGCGAGCTCGGCGTCGCGCGCCTCGATGGCCGCGTACAACTCGCGATGGTCGGGGGCGACGGTACGGACGCGCGCCTCGATCGAGGAGTAGAACGAGTCCGGCAGATGGTTGACGATCGATGCGTACAGACGCGCCAGGTGATCGGATGCCGCCGACAGATTGATGCGGCGGTGGAACAGCCTGCCGACGCCGGTGAGGGCGTCGGTGTCCGAGCCGGCGATTGCCTGCTCGCACTGCAGCATCAACTCGTGCAGTTCGGCGAGCGCGTCGTCGGTGCGCCGGACCGCCGCGCGGGCCGCGAGCTCACCCGCCAGCTGCGACTGCACCCAGAACAGGTCGCGGATGTCCTGCCGGGTGAACTCGGCGACGACGAACCCGCGTCGTGGCACCGCATGCACGAACCCCTCGCTCGACAGCCGCAGCAGCCCCTCGCGCACCGGCGTGATCGACACTCCGACCGCCTCGGCGATCGGCTCCATCCGCAGGAACTCGCCGGGCCGGAGATTGCCCGCCATGATCTGCTCGCGCACATGCCCGGCGACGGCGTCGGGCAACTGCCGGTGTCTGCTCAGGGCCACGTCGGGCGTCCTCCTCCGAATCGGGTGCCGGGATCATCAAGTGTGCACTTCTTGCCCACCCGGTGGTCAAAAGGTACACACGGAGCCCGGCGCACCGTCGAAGCGACCATCCGACCGGGGCACTAGGCGAAGGACAGGTCGACGACGCTGTGCGCGCCCGCGGCGTCGCCGCCCGGGCCGAGCAGTTCGGCGCGGGCACCGTCCGGCGTGGCGGTGTACACCAACTGCGCGCGGTCGGCGCAGAACAGCGGCTTCGAGCTCCGGTGCGTCAGCGCCGCGATCCGGGAGCCGTCGGCGACGAGCCGGTGGGTCTGCGCCAGCGCCATCGTCATCAGCGGACCGTGGACCACCAGTCCGGGATACCCTTCGACGCGCGTGGCGTAGGGCCAGTCGTAGTGGATGCGGTGGGCGTTGGCGGTGGCCGCCGAGAACCGCATCAGCAGGGTCGGATCGGTGCGGAAGTCCCAGCGGTGTCGGCCCGCGGGGACCAGCGGCGGACCGGCCGGGACCAGGCCGGCGGCCTCGTCGGACGCGACCGGTGCCGCGGTGGGAGTCGCCGCTTCGCGGTAGACGAGGTTCTGCGTCTCGCGGACCGCGACCGCGCCGTCCGAGGCGGACAGCACGGTCGAGACCACGACCACCACCAGCCGGCCGCTGCGTCCGTGCTTCTCGGTGACCGACTCGACGGTCGACGAGCGTCGGACGACGTCGCCGACGGCGATCACGCCGGGGAACCGGACCGATCCGCCGGCGAACATCCGCCGCGGCAGCTCGACCGGCGGCAGGAACGATCCGCGGAACGGATGCCCGTCGACGCTGAGCTCACTCGATGCCGCCCAGCGCGGCAGCGCCGCCCAGTGCCACAGCGGCGGAAGCGGATCGCCGACCCCGGGGACGGGCAGATCGTCGTCGAACAGGGTCGCCACGGCCCGGACCGCCGCCGGGTCCACCAGCTCGTCGGTGACGACCGTGTGCGGCTGCCAGTCGCCGGCCGGATGCGGGCCGGTCACATCAACCGGCCGCCGGTCACCTCGAGAACCGTGCCGGTCATGTAGGAGGACAGGTCGGATGCGAGAAACAGTGCGACGGAAGCGATCTCGCTCGGCTCACCGGCGCGGCCCAGGGGGATCTCCGCCATCTTCTGGTCCCAGATGCGTTCGGGCATGGCCTCGGTCATCGCGGTGCGGATGAGGCCGGGCTGGATGCAGTTGATGCGGACGCCGGCATGCGCGACCTCCTTGGCCGCCGCCTTCGACAGACCGACGATCCCCGCCTTGGCGGCCGAGTAGTTGGTCTGGCCGACGAAGCCGACCTTGCCGGAGATCGACGACAGGTTGACGATGGCGCCGCTGCCGCGCTCGCGCATGTGCGCGGCGGCCGCGCGGGTGCCGAGCCAGGTGCCCTTCAGATGGACGTCGATGACCTGGTCGAAGTTCTCCTCGGTCATCTTGCGCATGGTGGCGTCGCGGGTGATGCCCGCGTTGTTGACCATCACGTCGACGGCGCCGAACGCCTCGACCGCGGCATCGATCAGGCCGTCGACGTCGTCGGCGGAGGTGACATTGCAGACCACACCGCGCGCGATGTCGTCGCCGCCCAGGTCCGCGGCCGCCTTGGCGACCTGCTCGGCGTTCATGTCGCCGAGCACCACGCGGGCGCCCTCGGCGATGAAACGCTGCGCGATCGCGTAGCCGATGCCCTGGGCGCCGCCGGTGACGATCGCGGTCTTGCCGGTGAGAAGTCCGGTCATGATGGGGTGTGCTCCTTCAGTGGTGGGGGTGTCGGAAGTCGAATGGTCCGGGGAGGCTCAGCGTCGGGCCAGGATGTGCAAGGCCCGGTCGACCACGGGCTTGTCGACCATCTGCCCGTCGACGATCGCGACGCCGTCGGTGTCGACGTTGTCGACGATCCTTCGCGCCCAAGCGACTTCCTCGTCGGTCGGGGCGAAGGCGGCGATCGTGGGGGCCAGCTGCTTGGGGTGGATGCACAGCTTTCCGCCGAAGCCGAGGCGGCGGGCGTGCTGGGCGTCGGCGGTGATCCGGTCGGCGTCGTCGACGGCGCCGGTGACCCCTTCCAGCGGGCCGACGAGCCCGGCCGCGGCCGACGCCAGGACGAGGGCCGAGCGCGAGGCCAGCAGGGCCTTCCGGTCGGCGGGGTCGACGCCGAGCTGCGCGGCGAGGTCGAAGGTGCCGATGGCGAGCCGGGCCACGCCGGGGACGGCGGCGATGTCGGCGGCCGCCAGGATGCCGCGTGCGGTCTCGATGAGCGGGATCACCCCGGTGCCGGCGACTTCGGTCACGGCCTGGACCACGTCGGGCGACTCGGCCTTGGCGAGCATGATCGCCGCACCGGTCTCGGTCAGCGCGGCCAGATCATTGGCGAAGAAATCGGTGTCGGCGGCATTGACGCGGACCGCGCACCGGTTCCCGGTGACCGCCCATTCGGCGGCGTTCGCCCGGGCGGCGGCCTTGTGCTCGTGCGGCACCGCGTCCTCCAGGTCGATGATCACCAGGTCGGGGCCCGCGGCGGCCGCCTTGGCGAAGCGTTCGGGCCGATCCCCGGGGACGAAGAGCACGGTGGTCGCACCGCGGGCGATCTCGGTGGCGGTTCGGACGGTCACTTCTGGGCCTCCTTCTTGGCCTGTTTGACGAGACCGCCGCCGATGATCAACCGCTGGATCTCGCTGGTGCCCTCGTACAGGCGCAGCAGCCGGACGTCGCGGTAGATGCGCTCGACGGGCATCTCGCGCATGTATCCACTACCACCATGGACTTGAACGGCCTTGTCGGCGACCTCACCGACCATCTCGGTGCAGAACAGTTTCGCCACCGACGGCGCGATCCGACGATCTTCGCCGGAGACCCACTTGGCGGCGGCGTCGCGGACCAGCGCCCGACCGGCGGCCAACTGGGTCGCCATGTCGGCCAGGTGCGCTTGCACCAGTTGGAAGTCGCCGATCGGCGTGCCGCCCTGCGTGGTGACGGCCGCGTGGCGCAGGGATTCGTCGAGGGGCGCGTTGGGCGGCGCCGACAGCCAGGCCGGAGATGTGGACTCGGCCGCGGGCCAGGGACACCATCGCGGCCCGGTAGCCGACGTCCTCCGAGCCGCCGACCAGCGACGATGCCGGAACCCGGACGCCGTCGAAGTGCACGTCGGCGGTCCAGGACCCGTCCTGGCCCATCTTCCGGTCGTGCTCGGCCACCGAGACGCCCGGCGCGTCGGCGGGCACGAGGAACACCGCGATCCCCGGCCCGTCCGCGTCGGCCGGTCGGGTGCGGGCGAAGGTGACGAACAAGTCGGCGGTGGGCGCATTGGTGATGAAGCACTTGCCGCCGTCGATCACCCAGTCGCCGTCGTCGGTGCGGACGGCCTTGGTGCGCAGCCCGGCCGGATTCGATCCGGCGCCCGGCTCGGTGAGGGCGAACGACGCCACCACCTCCCCGGAGGCGATCTTCGCCAGCCAGGTCGACTTCTGCTCGTCGGTGCCGAAGTTGACGAGCACCTGACCGGCGATGCCGTTGTTGGTGCCGAACATCGAGCGCAGCGCGAGCGCGGTGTAGCCCAACTCCATGGCGAGCTCGACGTCTTGGGCGAGGTCGAGGCCCAGCCCGCCCCACTCCTGCGGCAGCGCGAAACCGAACAGGCCCATGTCCTTGCAGGCCTGCCGGAGGTCGTCGGGCACGGCGTCGGCGTCGGCGATCTCGCGTTCGCGGGGGATGACGCGGGTGCGGATGAACTCGCGGACCGATTCCAGGATCTGAGCGAAGTCTTCGGGACTCACTTGAGACATGCGCGGGGACCTTCCGAGTAGAGAACACGACCGAGGATCGAATGGATAATATATTATCCATTCGAAGAGCGGGAGGGTCCCGGCGGAGGGGAGCAGCATGGCCGCACGCCCACAGTTGTCCGACGACGTCGCGGCCCACGTCCGCGAGATGATCGTCTCCGGGCAGGTCAGGCCCGGCGAGTTCCTGCGCACCGGGCCCATCGCGCGCGACCTCGGCATCAGCAACACCCCGGTGCGCGAGGGGCTGCTCCTGCTCAACGGGGAGGGCTTCGTCGAACTGGTGCCCCGTCGCGGCTTCGCGGTCGCCGCCTTCACGCCGCAGGACATCCGCGACCTGTTCTGGGTCCAGGCGATGCTCGCCGGGCAACTCGCCTCGCGAGCCGCGCAGACCATCACCGACGACGAGCTCGCCCGCCTCGCAGACCTGAACGAGTCGCGCGCGCGGGCCACCGCCGCCGGTGACGAGACGCGAATCGTCAAGAGCGGTCACGACTTTCATCGCGGGGTCAATCTGGCGGCGGCCGCGCCGCGTCTCACCGTGATCCTCGGCCAACTCTCGCGGCGACTGCCCAGCAGCTTCTACAACGACGTCGAAGGTCACGACGACGAGACGCAGCTGGCGCACGAGGCCGTCGTCGAAGCGCTCGGAAGACGCGACGCCGACGCGGCGGGGCGCCTCATGAGCGCGCACATCATGGGCGGGGTCGACGAACTGATCGAGCGACTCGCCGACAAGGGAGTCTTCACCCCGATCTCCGCCAGCACCCCGATCTCCGGCAGCACCCCGGACGACCGTCAGGAGCGATCATGACCGACCACCGATCCCAGCCGAACGCGGCCGCTCGCCCGCTCGACGGCGTCCGCGTCGTCGAGTTCGCCAGCTTCGTGGCCGGCCCGAGCTCGGGGATGGCGCTGGCCCAGCTCGGTGCCGAGGTGATCCGCGTCGATCCGGTCGGCGGCAACGCCGACTACCGTCGCTGGCCGCTGTCGGACCGGACGGGGGAGAGCCTGTACTGGACCGCGCTGAATCGCGGCAAGAAGTCGGTGCAGTTGAACCTGCGCACCGACGAGGGGCGCGACCTGCTGCTGGCGCTGGCCACCGCCCCCGGCCCCGACGCCGGGATCGTCGTCGACAACGCGGTCGGGCGCTCATGGTTGTCGTACGAGGCGCTCGCAGCGCGGCGCGGCGACGTGATCGCCGTGCGCGTGGAGGGTCGCGCCGACGGCGGCGGCGCCGTCGACTACACGGTCAACGGGGCCGCGGGCATCGCGTCGATGACCGGTGCCCCGGAATGCGAGCGTCCGGTCAACCACGTGCTGCCCGCCTGGGACCTGCTGTGCGGGCAGGAGGTGGTGACCGCGGTGCTGGCCTCGCTGCGACGCCGAGACCGGACCGGCGTCGGCGCACACGTGCAGATCGCGCTCGCCGACGTCGCGCTGGCCGCCGTCGCCAATCTGGGCTGGTACAGCGAGGCCGCCGAGCGCGGGGCGCGTCCCCGCCACGGCAACCACCTGTACGGCAGTTTCGGCACCGATTTCGCCACGGCGGACGGCGATCGCGTCATGATCGTGGCGTTGACGCCGCGGCAGTGGGCCGCGATCGGGCACGCCACCGGCACCACCTCGGTCTTCACCGCACTGGCGGGCTCGCTCGGGACGGACTTCGACACCGACGAGGGGCGATACCGGCATCGCGAGGTGATCGAGGCCGTCCTGCGGCCGTGGTTCGCCGCCCGCTCGACGTCGGCGGTGACCGCACAGCTGTCGCGATCCGGCGTGCTGTGGGGACCGTACCGGTCGACGGCGCAGGTCGCCGCCGACGTCGCCGCGGACCCCGCCGCCGCGCCGGTGCTGACGGCGCTCGACCAGCCCGGCATCGGCGAGGTGATCGCCGCGCACGCTCCGGCCCGCTACGACGAGGCCTACTCGGGCTCCGCGCCCGCGGTCGCTTTGGGGCACGACACCGACGCGGTCCTCGGCGAGGTGCTGGGGTTCGACGACGCTGCTCTGCGTCGGCTGCGCGCCGACGGCGTCATCGCCTGAACCGCCCGCTCAACCGGCGTGATGTCCGACGTGCGCGATCGCGTCGATCTCGACGGTCGCACCGTATGGCAGTGCGCTGACCTCGAGAAAGGTGCGTGCCGGTCGAGGAATCGCGAAGAGTCGCTCGAACTGTCGGTTCGCCTCCTCCCGAAGGGAGAGGTCGGTGACGAAATACGTCAGCTTCACCACGTCGTCGAGCTGCGCGCCGACCGTTGCAAGACGCTCGGTCATCCGCTCGACGGCGGCGTCGAGTGCCTCGTCGCGGCCGGGGACGGCGCGGTAGTCGTCGTCCACCGACAAGGCGCCCGAGACGTAGACGGCGTCGCCGACGCGGTAGGCGGGACTGTACGGGTGCTGGCTGGACACGTTCACGGACACGGCGGAAACCTCCGAAACAAGTGGACTTCCCCTCACCATAGGGCGGCGCCGCGCACGGGGTCGGCGGTCCGGCCGTCGGGCGATCGTGTCTGCCGCCACACCCCCATCTGATAACGTGCGTTTGCACACTTCCGGGCGCGTGGGCACCGGAATCGCCGCAGGTCGGGATTAGGATCCTGACTCATGACTGATCACCCCGACACGGCGATGGCCGTGGTCGCGCGCGGAATCACGCAGCAGGGGCCGTGGGGGCGGGTCTACGGTCCGCTCGACCTGGACATCCCGTCCGGCGGCCTCACCATCCTGCGGGCCGAGGCCGGCCCGGGCCGCACCGCGCTCCAGATGACCCTCGCCGGCCGCATGAAGGCCCGCACCGGCACCCTCGACGTCTTCGGCCGCACCAGCGCCAAGGCGATCTTCCAGGTCTCCTCGCTGGCGGCCATCGCCGCCCTCGACGACGTGTACACCTCCGTCAAGGTGGGGCACCTGTTGACCGAGAAGATCCGGTGGGATGCACCCTGGTACCGGCTGATCGGACGGGCGCGTCCGGACGACCTGGAACGCATCTGCCGGCCGGTGTTCGGCGACCTGCCGCTGCCCGACCTGGACACCTACGTCGAAGAGCTGTCCGAGCTCGACGGCCTGCTGCTGCGCGTGGCCCTGGCCAACACCAGGCGCACCCCGCTGCTGGTGGTCGGCAACATCGACCAGGTCACCAGCGACGTGAACCTGCGGATCCTGGTGTCGCGCCTGGCCGCGCTGGGCGCCGAGCAGACGGTCATCACCACCACCGTCAACCACGTCGATCCGGCGCTGGGCCACCGCGCGCTCATCGACGTGCCGTCGATGCTGACCGATCTCGCGGCCCTGTCCGACGTCGCAGACCTGCCCGCCGACCCGGCATCGCACACGCCGAACGGCCGAACCGACTTCGAGGGGAACATCTGATGCTGGCGGGAATGTCGCTCGGCACCGAGCTGAAACGCTATTCGAAGGGGGCGATGCCGCGCATCGCCATCCTGACCGTGGTCCTGATGCCGCTCCTCTACGGCGCCATGTACCTGTGGGTGTTCTGGAACCCGTTCGACGAGGTCGCCAAGGTTCCGGTCGCGATCGTCAACGAGGACCAGCCGGTCAAGGCCGCCGGACAGGAGCTCAACGCCGGCGAACAGGTGCGCGAGCAGCTCCTCGGCTCGGGCGCACTCGATCTGCACGCCACCGATGCGGCCGAGGCCGCCGACGGCCTGGCGCACGGCAAGTACTACTTCACCATCACGATCCCGAAGGACTTCAGCGCGTCGATCGCATCCGCGCTGTCGCCCGATCCGCACAAGGCGAAGATCGAGTTCACCTTCAACGACGCGAACAACTACCTCGCGGGCATCATCGGCCAGAACGCTGCCGCCCAGGTGACGGCCGCGCTCAACGACAAGATCGGTCAGCAGGCCGTCGACCAGGTGCTCGTCGGCCTCACGACCGCGGGCGACGGGATCAAGAAGGCGGCGGCCGGCTCCGAGCAACTCGCCGCCGGGCTGCACACCGCCGACGCCGGCGCTCAGGAGCTGGCGTCCGGCGCCGATGAACTGGCGGTCAACATGGTCACCGCCCGCGACGGTTCGGCCCGTCTCGCCGACGGAACCCAGCAACTGGCCACCGGCATCGACAAGGCCACCGGACCGCTGCTCGGCATGCTCAACCAGGTCCAGTCCTCCGGGGTCAAGCCCTCCCAGTACGCCGACGACGCCGCGCGGCTCTCCGCGGGGATGTCGGACGTGCTCGACGTGGTCACCGCGGTCGGGGCTGGACAGTCGCAGGCCGAGAAGTCGGTGTCGCAGGTGATCGCCGGGCTGCGGCGCAGCGCCGACCCGAACATGCGGGCCCTGGCCGAGGCGCTGGCACCGGTGCAGACCTTCCTGCAGACCCAGGGCGTCGATGCGGCCACCACGGCCAGGGCGGGCAACCTCGCGAAGCAGTCGCAGGCGCTGTCGGCGCAACTCGGCGACAAGAACTCCAGCCTGCGGACCACGCTGGCCATGCTCGAGAACGGTCAGCTCGCCGGTCAGGTGACGCAGTTGCGCGACGGCGCCGGACAGCTTCAGTCGGGGGCGGCACAGCTCCACAGCGGCCTCGTCCAGCTCACCGACGGCAGCGAACGCCTGGCGGCCGGTGCCGGGCAGCTCGCCGCGGGCACCCCGAAGCTGTCGGCGGGCGCGGACGAGTTGGCGACCGGCCTGGGCGAGGGCGTCAAGCAGCTGCCGAACTTCGGTGGCGACGAGCAGCGGCAGCAGACGGCGGCCAACCTGTCGCAGCCAGTCGCGCTCAGCGAGTTCACCGAGAACCGGGCACCGACCTTCGGCACCGGATTCGCCCCCTTCTTCCTGCCGCTGGCGATGTTCATCGGCGCCATCATCATCTGGATGATGCTCAAGCCGCTGCAGTCGCGGCCGGTGATCGGCGGGCTCGGCGGGCTGCGGTCGGTGCTGGCCTCGTACTGGCCGGGGTTCCTGATCGTGGTGGCGCAGGTGGTCGTGATGTTCGTCGTCGCGCACTTCGCGGTCGGACTCGACGCCGCCCATCCGCTCGGGATGCTCGCCTTCATGCTGCTGGTCTCGGGCGCCTTCCTGGCCTTGATACAGATGTTCAACGCAGTCCTCGGCGTCGCTGTGGGACGGGTGGTGTCGCTGGCCTTCCTGATGGTCCAGATCGTGGCCTCCGGCGGCATCTATCCGGTCGAGACGACGGCCAAACCCGCGCAGTGGTTCCACCCGTACGACCCGATGAGCTACGCCGTCACCGGACTGCGCCAACTCATCAGCGGCGGCGTCGACAACCGCCTGTGGATCAGCGTGGCGGTCCTCGCCGGTGTCGCGGTGGTGTGCCTGGCGATCAGTTCGTGGGCGGCCCGGCGCAACCGGCAGTACACGATGGAGCAGTTGTTCCCGCCGATTCAGGTGTGAGTCCGAGATCTCGGACCAGATTCCCCGCTGGGGTCTCACATCGCTGTGGTGAGTGATGTGAGACCTCAGAGGGGAATCGCATCCGGACGGTGGGGCCGCAGGTGGACCCCGCAGCGGATCGCACGCAGGATCTTCGGGTTCGTCTCGCGCCAGCGGTGGACGATGTCCTCGTAGGTGAAGCGTCCTCGTAGGTGAAGCGCAGCGGATAGAAGCCCCTGTCGTGAGCGTCCACATCGCGGGTGCGGTCGCTCTGGAAGTGCGCGCGGTCGCCGTGGAACTCCCAGCTGTCGATCTCGATGATCAACCAGCGGCCGATGAGGAGATCGACGCGACCGACGCCGTCGATCTGAACCTGCGGTCGAACGCCGATGTGCTGATTCTGCAGGCGGAGCCGTGTCATCGACTCCGGTCCGGACTCGGCGCGCTCGTCGCATCGGCCGATCAGTTGTCGGATGCGCTGCGGGGCGTCGCGGAACTGGTACTCGATCTGCTCTCGGTCCATGAGCCGCTTGTTCAGAATGGAATCGCACACCACCACGAAGCCCTCGTCGTCGAGGCAGCGTGCGGCGTGGCGAAGCGCGATCGGCACCTCGTCGATCAGGCCGTACTCCGGCTCGGGCCTGCGGAACTGCCTGCAGAAGGGACCCTTCCGGACGCGCAGGGCCGAGCTGTTGCCCCGAACGTGGGACCGGTGATCCTCCGGGGTCCACACCCCGTGGCGTCGCAACGCCGACACGCAGCCGATCACGCCCCCGCGCTGCACCGCGGCGAGGTCGGCGGCCGACGGGTCTCCGACCGCGTACCAGCCGCGGCGGACCGCTCTGGCCTGCTTGTCGCGCACCAGCCGGTCGAGGCCGGTGCGGCCGATCGTCTTGACGAGTTCGTGGTACTGATAGACGCCGCTCGGGAGATGATCCATGCGCTGACGGTCGCGCAATGGACGCCCGACCGAGCCTGATTCGTCCCGGAAAAGGCCGATTGTGGAGCAATCTCGAGTTGTCCACAGTGCCCGGGACGCGGACAGAAGTCACCGGTGAAGGCAGAGGCCGTGCGGTGAGGCGTCGTATGGGCGGAGCGGGGAATCTGATCCGGTGGCGGTCAGGGCACGCGGACGGTCAGGGAACGCGGGCGGTCAGGGCACGCGAACGGTCACGGCGCACTGACGGTCAGGGCTTGCGGGCGGTTGGGGACGTGAGCAGTCGGGGAGATGGAGGATCGGGGATCTGAGCGGTCAGGGGCGGTGCGCGGTCATGGAACCGGAATCATCGGCGCGGCGAACGGGTCCGCCACGGCACCGCTCGGTCGATCGACGTGCCAACTCGGTCAGCGTGCCAACTCGATCAGCTTGGCGACGGTACGAAGGTTTCGCCCGGTGCCGGTGACGCCGAGTCCCTTGGCGATCTTGGCGGGCGTCAGCTTGGTGGCGCCCGCGCCGCCCGGGTAGTCCAGGTGCAGGTCGGAGCCGACCACCTGCAGCCGTTCGCCGTTCCCGAAGTCGCGCGCGCAGAAGGCCTCGGCAGCTGCCGCATCGGGTTCGCCGGTGAGGAAGTAGATGTGCCCGCGCGGGGCGTCGCCGAACGGGTAGGCGGCCAAGGCCGCGGCGAGTTCGGCCGGCTCTCGGCCGATGGCCTCGCGGAAGAAGCCGAACTCGTCGAGCACGGCCTGCTCCAGCGCCCGGTCGAAGGCTGCGCCGTCGCCGGGAGGGGTGCAGAGCAGGTTTCCCGAGGCGATGTAAGTCGTCACTTCGGTGGCCCCGAGTTCGGCCGCGATCTCGCGCAGTCGGGCCATCGGCAGTTTGGCGCCGCCGACGTTGACGGCGCGGATCAGCACCACGCGACCCACGGTCATCCGGTTCTCCTCACCCGGTAGCGTTGGACGTCATGAGCGACGCCGGAACCACTTCGAAGGTAGTGCAGATCTCGACCGACGGCGCGTGCCTGGGAAACCCCGGTCCCGGCGGATGGGGCGCCGTCCTGCGCTACGGCGACGTCGAGAAGGAGATCTCCGGCAGCGAGCCGGACACCACCAACAATCGGATGGAGTTGACGGCGGCCATCGAAGCGCTGCGCGCACTGACCCGACCGGCGTCCGTGGTCATCTACACCGACTCCAGCTATGTCCGGAACGGGATCACCAAGTGGGTCGCCGGATGGCAGCGCAACGGTTGGAAGACCGCGAGCAAGCAGCCGGTCAAGAACGCCGATCTCTGGCAGGACCTCATCACCGCCGAGGATCGGCACACCGTCGAGTGGCGGTGGGTGAAGGGCCACGCGGGAGACAAGTACAACGAGATCGCCGACACCCTCGCGACCAGCGCGGCCAAGGCGCTGCGCGACCGGTAGGACCGCGCTGCGCGACCGGTGAACCGCGTCGTGCGCGACCGATGGCACTGCGCGGCCGGCGCGCCGTCGCCGGATCGTGGCTGTGGAATCTCTCACTTCTGCCGGCCGTACCGTCTGTTACCTCGCCCGATGAGTTAAAATCACGGTGAACGTAATTCTGCGGCGACTGCCCGAGTGCAGTCCGGACACTGCCGGACCCGCCGACGGGACAAGCCTGCGGGCTCGCGCGACTCCTCGATCGGAGACCTCCTCGACCGGGTCCGCGATACCCGACCTGGAATCGAAGGAGATGCGACGGTGGCTCGGCGATGGCCGGAATGGGTGTACGAGGAAGGGGAAGAACCCGATCCCCGCTTCTCGCTCGCCAATGAGCGCACACTGCTGGCCGGACTGCGCACCGCGTTGGCCTTCATGGCCGCCGGGGTCGCGCTGCACATCGCGACCGCATCGACCGGAGAACGGATCTGGTCGTACATCGCGATGGGCCTGGTCGTCATCGGGTTGGTGCAGGCCGGCGTCGCCTTCCCCCGGTGGGCCCGTTCCGAACGCGCCTTGCGCACCGGTCGCCCACTGCCGCCGGCGTCGTCGGCGTTCATCCTCGTCATCGGGCTGCTGGTCGCCGGCGTCGTCGTACTGATCGGAGTGGCACTTGCCTGACACCGCGGCCTTCCTCTTCGACGCGGGCGCGCAGAACGAGCGCACCCGGCTGGCGTGGACTCGGATGGCGCTGGCCTTCATGGCCGGCGCGGCGATGCTGTTCCGGACCGTGCCGAACGCACCGAATCCGGCCGTCGCCGCGTTGCCTGCGGCCATCTGCCTGGCCGTCGGCGTCTGGCTGATGAGCCTGAGCCACGGCCGCTACCGCCACAACCAACGCGCGCTGAAGGCGGGCGGCAGATCGATGCCCGACGGGGTCTTCCTCGGCGTCGCATCGGCGGCCTGCGTGGTCGGCGGCATGATCGCCGTCGGCCTGGTGTTCCTGGTCTGAGCGCCGACGTCGACCGGGCTCAGACCGGTGCGTCGACGTCCTCGGCCGGCTCGCTGAACTGGGCGTTGTACAGCCGGAAGTAGGCGCCGCGTCGCTCCAGCAGGCCGGCGTGGTCGCCCTGCTCGACGATGCGCCCGTCCTCCATGACCACGATCAGGTCCGCGTCGCGGATGGTCGACAGGCGGTGCGCGATCACGAAGCTCGTGCGGTCGGTCCGCAGATTCGACATGGCCTTGCTGATCAGCAGTTCGGTACGCGTGTCGACCGAACTCGTGGCCTCGTCCAGGATCAGGATCGTCGGCTTGGCCAGGAATGCGCGGGCGATGGTGATCAGCTGGCGTTCGCCTGCGCTGACGCCCCCGCCCTCGTCGTCGATCACCGTGTCGTATCCGGCGGGTAGCGTGCGGACGAAATGATCGACGTGGCTGATGCGGGCCGCCCGCATCACGTCCTCGCGGTCGGCCGTCGGATCACCGTAGGCGATGTTGTCGTAGATCGTGCCGCCGAACAGCCACGAGTCCTGCAGCACCATGCCGGTACGTTCGCGCAGGTCGTCGCGCGTCATGTCGGCCGCATCCACCCCGTCGACGACGATGGTGCCCGCGTCGAGCTCGTAGAACCGCATGATCAGATTGACCAGCGTCGTCTTGCCCGCGCCGGTGGGTCCGACGATCGCGACCATGTCGCCCGGCTTCGCCTCCAGCGAGAGGTGCTCGATCAGCGGCCGGTCCGGCTGGTACCGGAACGAGACGTCGTCGAAGACGATGTGTCCGCGGTCGGCGGCGGGCGTCTTCGGCTCGGCGGGATCGGGGAGTTCCTCGTCCTCGTCGAGGACGTCGAAGATCCGCTCGGCCGACGCCACCCCCGACTGCATCAGGTTGAACATCGACCCGATCTGCGTCAGCGGCTGGGTGAACTGTCGGGAGTACTGGATGAAGGCCTGGACCTCGCCGAGCGAGAGTTGCCCGGAAGCCACCCGCAGGCCGCCGACGACGGCGACGGCGACGTAGTTGAGATTGCCGAGGAACATGATCGTCGGCATCACGATGCCGGAGATGAACTGGGCCCGCCACGACGACGCGTACAGCTTCTCGTTGCGTTCGTCGAAGTCGGCCTCCACGGCGCCGCGGCGGCCGAAAGCGGTGACCAGCTCGTGCCCGGTGAACGCCTCCTCGATCTGCGCGTTGAGCGCACCGGTGGAACTCCACTGGCCGATGAAGTGCGGCTTGGACCGTTTGGCGATCGTCGCGGTGGCGAAGGCGGCGAGCGGCACCGTGGCCAGCGCGATGGCCGACAGCAGCGGTGAGATCGTGAACATCATGATCAAGATGGCGATCACCATGAGCAGCGAGTTCACCAGCTGGCTGATCGTCTGCTGCAACGACTGCGACAGGTTGTCCAGGTCGTTGGTGACGCGACTGAGCAGGTCGCCGCGCGCCGACGCATCGTAGAACGACAACGGCAGCCGGTGGATCTTCGCCTCCACCTGAGCTCGCAGCTTCGTCACCGTCCGCACGACGACGATGTTGAGCAGGTAGGCGCCGAGCCAGCCGAGGACCGCCGACCCGACGTACAGGGCCAGCACCGTGGTGAGGATCCGGCCGACGGCGCCGAAGTCGACGCCCTGGCCGGGGATCACGTCCATCGACGACACCATGTCGGCGAAGGTGCCCTGCCCGCGCGCACGCAGGCTCGCGACCGCCTCCGCCTTGGTGAGGCCCTCGGGCAGGTTCATCCCGATGACGCCGGCGAACAGCTCATCGGTCGCATCGCCCAGCACGCGCGGGGCGAACGCGGTCAGGGTCACCGACCCGATCATCGAGCCGAGGATCACGATCATCTTGCCGCGATGATCGCCGAGCTGCCGGACGAGTCGCTTCAGCGAGGGCTTGAACGACTTCGCCTTCTCCAGCGTCGGCGTGGCGCCGGGAGGTCCGCCGCGGCTCATGCGCCCGCTCCGATCGTCAGCTGAGATTCCGCGATCTCAGCGTAGGTGGGACACGATTCGAGCAGTTCGGAGTGGGTGCCCAGACCCGCCACCCGGCCGTGATCGAGAACCAGGATCTGGTCGGCGGAGATCACCGTCGAGATCCGCTGCGCGACGACGACCACTGCAGACTCCCGCGTGGCCGGGACCAAGGCCTCCCGCAACCGGGCGTCGGTCGCCAGGTCCAGGGCCGAGAAGGAATCGTCGAACAGGTACACCGCGGGTCGGCGGATCAGTGCGCGGGCGATCGCCAGGCGCTGCCGCTGCCCGCCCGAGACCGTCGTGCCGCCCTGGGCGACGGGCGTCTGCAGTCCCTGCGGCATGGCGCGGACGAAGTCGGCGGCCTGCGCGATCGTGAGTGCCTCCCACATCTGCTCTTCGGTGGCGTCGGGTCTGCCGTGGCGCAGATTGCTCTCGACGGTCCCCGAGAACAGATAGGGCCGCTGCGGGACCAGCCCGAAATGCGTTCGCAGAGTGTCGGGGTCGGCGTCGCGCAGGTCGGTGCCGCCGATCGTGATCGCACCGCCGGTCACGTCGAGCATCCGCGGGAGCAGATTGATCAGCGTCGTCTTGCCGGAGCCGGTGGAGCCCACGATGGCGGTGACGGTGCCGGGGGCGGTCCGGAAACTGATGTCGCACAGCACCGGTTCATCGGCGCCCGGGTAGCGGAACTCGACGCCGTCGACCACCAGCTCCGCGGGGTCGCCGACGATGGGCGCGGCGTTGTCGGGTGCGGTGACCGTGGTGTCGGTGTCGAGGACCTCGCAGATGCGGTCGGCGCACACGCCGGCGCGCGGGGCCATCATCGTCAGGAACGACGCCATCATCACCGACATCATGATCTGCATGACGTAGGTGATCATCGCGGTCAGCGCTCCGATCTGCACCGAGCCGTCGCTGACCGAGTGCGCGCCGAACCAGAGGACCGCGACGAGCGTCAGGTTGGTGATCAGCATGACGGTCGGGAACATCAGGGCCATCATTCGGCCCACCCGCAGGGTGGCGTCGGCCAGCCGGTCGTTGGCCACACCGAAACGATCCATCTCGTGACGTTCGCGGACGAAGGCGCGGACCACGCGGATCCCGGTGATCTGCTCGCGCATCACCCGGTTCACGTCGTCGATCCGGGTCTGCATCGCGCGGAATCCCGGGATCATCCGCGAGATGATCAGGCCCATGGTGAGGCCGAGGACCGGGACGGCCACCGCCAGCACCCATGAGATGGGCGCGGCCACCCGCACACCCATCAGGATGCCGCCGATGCCCATGATCGGTGCGGTGACCAGGATCGCCATCGCCATCACGGCCAGCTGCTGCACCTGCTGGACGTCGTTGGTGGTGCGGGTGATCAGCGACGGTGCGCCGAATCGGCCCACCTCGCGGGTGGAGAACCCGTTGACGCGGTGCAGGAGGTCGTGCCGGATGTCGCGGCCGCCGCCGAGCGCGGCGCGCGCGCCGAAGTACGTGGCCGCGACCGAGCAGATGATCTGCGCGAACGACACCAGCAGCATCCAGGCGCCGGTCGACAGGATGTAGCCGGTGTCGCCGCGCGCCACACCGAAGTCGATGATGTCGGCGTTGAGCGTCGGCAGGTAGAGCATCGCGGCGGTGGCGACCAATTGGAGGCACACCACGGCGATGACTGCACCGCGGTAGCGGAGCACGTAAGTCCGCAGGAGGCGAGTGAGCACGGAATCTACCCTACGTGCGGCTTGTGACAGTCGCGACGCGGTTTCCGTGTGGCGGCATCTCGATACGCTCGCTCACTTCGTTCGCTGGCTACGCGATGAGCCTGGGAGTGCTTTCGGTGTGCTGGGGCGGTGGGTCAGGGTGGTCGAGTAGGCCGAGGTGCTAGCCGAGGGTGTATCGAGGCCCTCGTCTC
>NZ_JBCDWL010000015.1:41362-110715 GCF_039946255.1 Gordonia aichiensis
CTCGATACGCCGCCTCGCTGCGCTCGGTGGCTACTCGACAACCCTGAAGAACCGCTACCCCGGCAACCCGCCAACCCTGGAAAGGCAGCCTCCCAGGGTGGTCGAGTAGGCCGAGGCGTTAGCCGAGGGTGTATCGAGGCCCTCGTCTCGATACGCCGCCTCGCTGCGCTCGGTGGCTACTCGACAACCCTGAAGAACCGCTACCCCGGCAACCCGCCAACCCTGGAAAGGCAGCCTCCCAGGGTGGTCGAGTAGGCCGAGGCGTTAGCCGAGGGCGTATCGAGGCCCCGTCTCGATACGCTCGCCCACTTCGTTCGCGGGCTACTCGATGAGCCTGGGACGCTCGCTCCTTCGATGAGCCTGGGCGGCTCTCGACGGGCCTGGGCCCGAGCGGCTCACGCCAGGGTGACGGCGGCTTCCGGGGTGTAGGTGAGGTAGGTGAACGATTCGAAGAAGTACAGGTTCACCGTGTCGGCGTCGTGGGAGTCGTAGCCGATGGAGACGTCCTGGCCGATGGACAGCTCGAAGTCGCCGCCTCGGGTGCTCAGCACGAAGCCGCCGGAAATGGCTGGGGCCCAGACGATCTCGCCGTCGACGAGGATGCGTCGCAGGTGGTCGCGCACCGGGTTGCCGTGATCGGAGGTCTCGTTCACCAGGGTGTACTGCTCGGCCGACAGCGCCAGCGAGTACGGGCCGTCGACCGACGCGAGGCGGAGCTTGCTGATCGCCTGGCTGATGGCCTCGGGATAGTCGCGGACGTCGTCGGGGAGCGCGACCGAGCCGATCCCGGACTCGCCGGCGATGCCGGTGATCTGAGCGGCGCGGTAGCCCTCGAAGATCGCGCGGTCCTCGGCGAGCGCGAGGTCGGCGGCGGCCCGGACGACCGGGTCCCAGTCGGAGTCGGAGGCTCCGCGATCGACGTTGTCGATCGCCTCGCGGCTCACGGTGAAGGGCACCTTCAACTCCACCAGCGGCTGGGTGTGCCGCAGGAAGGCGGAGATGCCGTCGGCGGGCGAGTCGATCTTGGTCCGGTGCCCGCGGGTGACCGAGTCGACGTCGAGTCCGAGCGGACCCTTGACATCGACGAGACGACGGCCGGCGACATTGCGCTTGAACGAGCGGGAGGCCTCTTCTTCGATCTCGGCCCAGGCGGCGGAGGAGATGGGAGCGAGTTCGCGGTGCAGGTTGTTCATCGTCTTTCCTAACTCGTGCTGTCGTATGTCGGTCGTACGGTCGTGGGGAATGCGGTGATCGGGGACGCGGTCAGCGCAGCGAGCCGATGCCCAGCGAGCCGTCTGCGCGCGGCGCGTCTTCCGCAGAGTCCTGGTCGGCGGTCTCGGTCGCGGGTGCCGGGGGCGGGTCCTCCAGGAAATCGGCGGTGGGTGCGAAGAACTGTGCACCGCTGACCGCGGTGGTGAAGTCGAGCAGACGGTCGTGGTTGCCTTCGGGATCGCCGATGAACATGTTGCGCAGCATCTGCTCGCTGACGTCGGGCGCGCTGGAATAGGCGATGTAGAAGGTGCCCTTCTCCCCGCTGCCCGCGATGTCTCCGTACGGCATGTTGTCGCGGACGATGTCGACCTCCTCGCCGTCGGCGTCGGTGATGACGTTGAGCGCGATGTGCGAGTTCGTCGGTTTGGTGTCGTCGTCCATCTCGATGTTCTCGAGTTTGGTCCGGCCGATCGCCTTCTCCTGGTCCTCGACCGCGAGCGCATTCCACGCGCCGAGATCGGTCACGTATCGCTGGGTGACCACATAGCTGCCGCCGGCGAAATCGGGGTCCTCGTCGCCGACCGTGATCGCGTCGACGGCGTCTTGCCCGGTCGGATTCTCGGTGCCGTCGACGAAGCCGATGACATCGCGCAGATCGAAGTAGCGGAACCCGTGGACCTCTTCGACGGTGCTCACCGCGTCGCCGAGACGCTCGGTCCACCGTTGGCCGACCTCGAAGCACAGATCCATCCGGTCGGCCTTGACGTGCAAGAGGACGTCGCCGGGGGTGGCGGGCGCGGTGTGGGTGGCGCCGGTCAGTTCGGTGAACGGTCGTAGCGACCTGGGGCGGGCGCCGGAGTAGAGGCGGTCCCAGGCATCCGAGCCGATGGCGGCGACGGCGGTGAGTGCGGCCTCGGGGGCACGTGAGCCGACGGCGGTGGTGAGCCCGGGAAGATCGGCTAGTGCCTCGCGCACGCGGCCTTCGCCACCGTCATTGATCGTCAGCACGAGAAAGACGGCCGCAGAAGTCTTACGAGTGAGGATTGTCTGAGGTGTGGGCACTGTTCCACCCTAACGCGGGTGTCGGACATTCTCAGGTGAGAATCCACGCGGGGCGAGAGGGAATACCGGGCCCGCCAGACGCCGATGGCCGGCACCCCGGGCGGGGCGCCGGCCATCGGTCGACATCGGAGCGGTCGCGCGCGATCAGAAGAACGCCGGGCGGAACGTGGTGTTCCACGACTGCTTGAAGCGGTCCTGCCAGTAGTCCCACCAGTGGGCGCCGTCCGGGCTGATGTGCGTCGTCAGGCGGACGCCGGGCACCGCGGCCAGACGCGCGATGTACAGCTGCGAGCTGGTCGACGCGGCCACCTCGAGGGGCACCATCTGGGCGAACTTCACCGGGTTGAAGGAGCCGCTGCCGGGCGTGAGGCTGGAGTCGTACTTGCTGCCGACACCGGTGCCCGAGGAGACGTAGACGCGGTGGCCGGCGAGGTTTCCGGCCGACAGGAACGGGTCGTTGGCGAACCACTGACCGGCCGGGAAGAAGCCCCACATGTTGTTGGGGTTACCGCCCATCTCGGCGACCGAGGCCTGAATGCCCTGGGTGAAGCCGGGCATGGTGACGGTCGGGTAGCCGCTGTACGAGGCGACGGCCTTGTAGAAGTTGGGGTGGCGCGAGGCGAGGTTGAGCGCCGCGGTGCCCGACATCGACAGGCCGGCGATGCCGTTGCGGCGGTTGTCGCTGTTGTGCCGGGCCTTCATGTACGCGGGCAGTTCCTTGGTCAGGAAGGTCTCCCACTTGTTGACGCCGAGCTTCGGGTCGCGCTGCTCCCAGTCGGTGTAGAAGCTGCCGCCGCCGCCGAACGGGATGGCGACGTTGGTGCCCTTGCCCGCCATCCACTGTGCGACGCGGGTGTTCTGCAGCCAGCCGCTGGTGTTGTCCGGGGCGCGCAGTCCGTCGAGCAGGTACAGGGTCGGCTTGGCCTTCGAGCCGCCGCCGTCGACGATGTGGACCTTGACGTTCTTGTGCATCGCCCGCGAGTACACCATCTCGTAGGACGGTGCGGCCTGTGCCTGCGGAGTGACGGCGACTGCGGTGCCGACGAGGGTCGCCATCGAGGCGACCGCGATCATCAAGCGCTTGCCAACGCTCTTACGCATAAAAATCCTTCGGTCTGAAATTCCAGTCGCCAGGCGACCCGGTCGTCGTCACACGGACTCCGCCGGAGTCTGGCAGCGACGCGTGGGCCGATCGGCCCCGATCTGCCCCCGCACGAGTGGTGACATTAGTGGACTCGTCCGGGCGCCGCAAAGAGAAGTGGGCGATTCGTCCCAGGTCGTAGCCAGTTCGGGACCCAAAAGCAGCGGTCAAGTCACGAAATGATAACTCGATGAACAATCGGGTGAACCCGGTGCGATCGGGCGCGACGGAGCGACGAATGTGCGTGGGACGGGACCGCCCCGGAACTCACAGCGGTGCATAACCCTCGTCGGTGAGCTCGTAGACGGGATCGTCGCCGACCGTCTCGTATCCGTCGGCACGCAGGGCGACGCGCTGATTCTTGAAGGTCGAGGTGCGGGCCAGCTCGGGCACCACCCGCAGATACAGCGGCACCGCGTACGGCGGCAGCTGAGCGCGCAGGGCGGTGGCAGCGGCGACCGGATCGAAGCCGTCGTCGGTGACGATCGCCGCCATCCCGGCGCGACCGTCCGAGCCCGGCACGCGCACCCCGTAGACCACCGACTCTGCGATCCCGTCGACGTTGTTGAGTGCGGCCTCGACCTCGGTCGTCGCCACGTTCTCGCCCTTCCACCGGAAGGTGTCGCCGAGGCGGTCGACGAAGGCGATGTGTCGGAAACCCTGCTCGACCATCAGGTCGCCGGTGTTGAAGTACGCGTCGCCGTCCTTGAAGGCGTCGCGGACGATCTTCTTCTCGGTGGCCTCCGGGTCGGTGTAGCCGTCGATCCGCGCCATCGAGCTGATCTTGCCCAGGAGCAGTCCGGGCGTGCCCTTCGGGACCCGCTGGACGCGGCCGTCGGGGCCGCGGACCGGGAGACCGGAGTCCTCGTCGGCGGCGACCACCGCGTACGGCAGGGGACAGAAGCCGACGGTCCGACGCTGATCGAAGATGTTCACGAAGCCGATGTTCGACTCGCTCGCGGCGTAGAACTCCACGATGCGCTCGATCCCGAAGCGGTCGACGAACTGATCCCAGATCTCCGGGCGCAGCCCGTTGCCGGCCGCGAGCCGGATGTGATGGGCTCGGTCGGTCGGTTTCGGCGGCTGGGCGAGCAGATATCGGCACAGTTCGCCGATGTAGCAGAACGCGGTGGCCTCGTTCTCGATCGCCTCGTCCCAGAACCGCGACGCCGAGAACTTGGGGCTCACGGCCAGGCAGGCGCCCGCGGCCACCGCCGTCGCGACGCACACGGTCAGGGCGTTGTTGTGATAGAAGGGCAGCGTCACGAACAGGACGTCGTCGGGCCGCAGTCGCAGGCCCGTCGAGAAGCCGTTCATCGCCACCTGCCAGCGCCCGTGGCTCATCACGCTCGCCTTGGGCCAGCCGGTGGTTCCGGAGGTGAAGATGTAGAACGCCGGATCGCTCGCCCGCACCTTGGCCGCGGACGGCGGATCCGCCTCGGCGAGCGGGTTGCGGGCGGCCAGCGCCGATCCCTCGGCGTCCAGGTCGGCGAAGGCGACGGGCGCGACCGGGACGGCGTTGATCGTCGGCAGCAGTTCGCCGCATTCGGCGTCGTGCACCACCACCAGCGGGGCACCGGCGCGCCCCGCGGCCGCGAGCACCCCGAAACTGTGGTTCAGGGCG
Organism: Gordonia aichiensis; assembly: GCF_039946255.1. Taxonomy (GTDB): domain Bacteria; phylum Actinomycetota; class Actinomycetes; order Mycobacteriales; family Mycobacteriaceae; genus Gordonia; species Gordonia aichiensis_A. The sequence goes on from NZ_JBCDWL010000015.1 coordinate 46,402, forward strand.
TCGCCGGGCTGGTTGTAGTTGATCATCCCGGTGACTGCGCCGAGCTTGACGATCGCCAGCATCGCGATGACGCACTCGGGGCTGTTGTGCGCCATCACGGCGACCACGTCGCCGGCCTGGACCCCGCGTTCGGCGAGCGCCGACGCCCACCGGTTGGCACGGCGGTTGCACTCGCCGTAGCCGAGGATCGTCGGGCCGGTCCGCAGGAACGGACGGTCCGGGTGGCGAGCGGCGGCCTCGGCGAAGGCCTTCCCGACACTCCACCGGCGATGCTCGTCGAGGTGGATCAGCGAAGGTCGTTGGCGCGCGATCAACGGCAGATCGCGAATCAGACCCCACACGCCCCGCGCCATCGACGACCAGGTGATCGGCGAGTCGGGCGTCGGGACGCGGGGGTCTGGGTCGGTTGCGGTCACGGTTGTTCCTCCCGGGGTGGACGCACTCCCCAGTATTGGAGGAATCAGCCGCGGGCGGGGCCGCTTTCGTCAGTCGTAAGCCCACCCGCGCCGACCGACGCGGGCACCTCGTGCTCGGTGACGTCCCGGCCGGGGGTCGTCGACGACCGGTCCGCGGCGCCCTGTGCCGGAACCACGGCGGCGGGTTCGGCGGTCTTGGCGATCGTCAGCCGCAACGGGGTCTCCCGCGTCACCAGGATCGCGATGAACGTGATGACGGACGAGACCGCGGCGATGGCGAAGATCGGGCCGAAGCCGTCGGAGTACGCGTGGTGGAAGGCTTCCTGGATGACGTGCGGGAGCTTGCTGATGTCCAGGTTGGTGTCGCCCCCGGAGCCCATCTGGTCGGTCGGGATGCCGAGCGCGCGCAGACTGTCCTTCAGGTTGCCCGCCACCAGGTTGGTGAGGACCGCGCCCAGCACCGACACGCCCACGGCGCCGCCGAGCGAGCGGAAGAAGGCGATGGCCGCGGACGCGGCGCCGACCTCGGTGACGTCGACGGTGTTCTGTACGACCAGCACGATGTTCTGCGTCAGGGCGCCGACGCCCACACCGGCGATCGCCATGAACACGGCCACGTCCCAGTACGGGGTGGTGTGGTCGATCAGGCCGAGGCCGCCCAGTCCGACGACCATCGCGATGCCGCCGATCACCATGACCGGCTTCCACCGGCCCGTCCGGCTGACGATCTGCCCGCCGATGGTGGCGCTGAGCATCTGAGCCAGGATCATCGGGATCGTCATCAGCCCGGCCCGGGTGGGTGAGTAGCCGCCGCCGAGCTGGAAGTACTGCGTCAGGAAGACGCCGGGACCGAACATGGCGACGCCGACGGCGATGCTCGCGACGATCATCAGAACAGTGGTGCGATTGCCCAGCAGACGCAGCGGGAGCATCGGTTCGGGCACGCGCAGTTCGACGATGACGGTCAGCGCGGCCGCGATCAGGAAGGCGATGCCGAACGCCGCGGTCTGCCACGACAGCCAGGCGTACGAGTCGCCGGCGAAGGTCACCCAGAGCATCGGCAGCGCGGCCGCGATGGAGAGCAGCACGGAGCCGAGGTAGTCGATGCGGGCCTTGCCGGTGCGGACGGTCGGCAGATGCAGCTTCCACTGGATCAGGACCAGTGCGACGACGGCCAGCGGCACGCAGACGAAGAAGGTCCACCGCCACCCGAGGTGGTCGGTGATGATGCCGCCCAGCAGCGGGCCGGACACCGTCGCCACCGCCATCACCGCGCCCATGTAGCCGGAGTAGCGGCCGCGATCGCGCGGGGAGACGATCGAGCCCATGACCGACTGCGCGGTCGCGATCAGACCGCCCATGGCGACGCCCTGAACGGCGCGGGAGACCATCATCAGCCACACCTCGTGCGAGAAGCCCGCGGTGACCGAACCGGCCACGAACAGGACGATCGCGACCTGGGTCAGCGTCTTCTTGTTGAACAGATCCGACAGCTTGCCCCAGATGGGGGTGCTGATCGTCATTGTCAACAGGCTGGCGGTGATGACCCAGGTGTATTGGCGCTGTGTGCCGTTGAGCGAGGCCATGATCGTCGGCAGTGCGGTGGAGACGATGGTGGTGGAGATCAACGCGGTGAACAGGGCGGCCAGCAGGCCGGTCATCACGCCGAGGACCTCGCTGTGCGAGTACTCCTTCGGCGGGTGCCCGCTCTGTGGAGCCGTGCTTCGGGTGGTCGGTGTGCTCATACGCGGTCCTTGCTGAGATTCGTGGTGGCGGCGTCGGCGGCGGGCGGGTGCGGCAGGGTCTCGAGGACGCCGGTGAGGCGCTCGCGGAGGTCGCCGAGGACGGCCGTGGCCTGGGCGGCCTGTTCCGGTGTCCAGTCGGCCAGCGCGTCGGTGAAGAGGGAGACGACGTACGCCTCCCGCGAGGAGATGCTCTCGCGGCCGGCGTCGGTGATCGACAGCAGGCTGGCGCGGGCATCGCTGGGATCCCGGCGACGCACGACGAAGCCGTCCTCCTCCAGGGCGGCCACGGTGCGCGAGGCGACCGGGAGGGAGACCAGCAGCCGCTCGGCCAACTCGGTGGTGCGGATGTCGCCGCACCTGAGCTGTTGGAGTGCGCCGAACTTGGTGCCGGTGACTCCGCGCGAGAGGCTGCGGTTTCGGGCCGCCTGGAACGCTCGGACGATCTCGACCATTTCGGCGAGGATCTGTCCGGCGTCGTCGGTATCGATCACGCTGACTCCTTTACTTGCGACAAGCAACTATAACGCCGATTGCTTAGCGCATGCAACTAATTTTGGTGCGCCGATCGGGACCGTCCCGCGGGTAGTGTCAGACGGAAACGATCCTGTGTGCAGCAGGCCGCAGTCGGAGGCGAGAGGGCGGGCGAGTGAGCGAGCGGGAACAGTCGGTGGACGGGACGGGCGCGTCGGCCGCGGACGCGATCGTGGTGGGTGCCGGGCTGGCGGGGCTGGTCGCCGCCTACGAGCTGACGCAGGCCGGCCGCAAGGTGATCGTCGTCGACCAGGAGAACCGCCAGAACCTCGGTGGTCAGGCCTTCTGGTCGCTCGGCGGGCTCTTCCTGGTCGACAGCCCGGAGCAGCGTCGCCTGGGGATCAAGGACTCACCCGATCTCGCGCTGCAGGACTGGATGGGGTCGGCCGGCTTCGACCGCGACGACGAGGACTACTGGCCGCGGCAGTGGGCACGCGCCTACGTCGACTTCGCCTCGACCATCAAGCGGCAGTACCTCCACGATCTGGGACTGCGGTTCACCCCGGTGGTCGGCTGGGCCGAGCGCGGCGGCGGTTTCGCCGACGGGCACGGCAATTCCGTGCCCCGTTTCCACCTCACCTGGGGCACCGGTCCCGAGGTGGTCCGGGTCTTCGCCGAACCGGTGCTCGAAGCCGAGAAGCGCGGCCTGGTCACCTTCGCCTTCCGGCACCGCGTCGACGAGCTCATCGTCGAAGACGGCGCCGCGGTCGGGGTTCGGGGTCGCGTCCTGGAACCGACCGACACCGATCGCGGCGTCCCGAGCTCGCGGGTCGAGGTCAAGGACTTCGAACTGCGCGGCGGCGCGGTCATCGTCACGTCCGGCGGCATCGGCCACAACCACGACCTGGTGCGCGAGAACTGGCCGGTCGACCGGCTCGGGCCGGCGCCCGAGTTCATGATCTCCGGCGTCCCGGACTACGTCGACGGTCGGATGCTGGGGATCAGTGAGGCGACCGGCGCCAACATCGTCAACCGCGACCGCATGTGGCATTACACCGAGGGCATCCAGAACTGGAATCCGATCTGGTCCGACCACGCCATCCGCATCATCCCCGGACCGTCGTCGCTGTGGCTGGACGCGAACGGCAACCGGCTGGCCGCCCCGAACTTCCCCGGCTTCGACACCAACGCCACCATGAAGGCGATCCTCGACACCGGCTACGACTACTCGTGGTTCGTCCTCACCAAGTCGATCATCGAGAAGGAGTTCGCCCTGTCGGGGTCCGAGCAGAACCCCGACATCACCGAGAAGTCGCTGCGGACGGCCGCCCGCAGCCGACTGGCCAAGGGGATGCCCGGCCCGGTGGAGGCCTTCACCAAGCACGGCGTCGATTTCGTGGTCCGCGACAACCTCGCCGACCTCGTCGCCGGGATGAACGAACTGGGACGGGGAGGTCACATCGACCTGCAGTCGCTCGAACGCACCATCTCCGCGCGCGACAGCCAGGTCGACAACGCCTACAGCAAGGACGCGCAGCTGATGGCCGTCCACAATGCGCGCAACTACCTCGGCGACAAGATCGTCCGCGTCGCCAAACCGCATCGGCTGCTCGACCCCGCGCACGGTCCGCTGATCGCCGTGCGCCTCAACATCCTCACCCGCAAGACCCTCGGCGGCCTGGAGACCAACCTCGACTCGCAGGTGATGCGGCCGGACGGTTCGGCGTTCGACGGACTGTACGCCGCGGGCGAGGTCGCCGGCTTCGGCGGCGGCGGCGTGCACGGCTACAACGCGCTGGAGGGCACCTTCCTCGGCGGCTGCATCTTCTCCGGCCGCGCCGCCGGACGGGCGGTCGCGCGGCAGGGGTGAGTCGATCCGAAGCACGCAGCCCCCGTCCGAGGCGGATGGGGGCTGCGTGCTTCTCGAGGCCTCAGGTCGCGGCCCGGCCTCGATTGCGGGTCCCCTGCTGTTCGTACCAATCCAGCAGTTCGGGACGGTCGACGGACTCGGGGTCGATGCTGACGTCGCGGCCGGCGAGCATGCCGGTCACCGGAACCTCCAGCTTCTTTCCGGTGCGGGTGTGGGGGATCCCGGGAGCCGGGATCACCTCGTCGGGGACATGCCTCGGGGACAGCCGGGTGCGGATGCCGGTCCGGATCCTGCCGACGAGCTCCTCGGTGAGTTCGACGCCGGGGACCAAGGTGACGAACAGGGGCATCCAGTACTCGGCATCCGGCCTGTCGACACCCACCACCATCGCCTCGACGACCTCGTCGATCGCCTCGACGACCTCGTAGATGTCAGCGGACCCCATCCGAATCCCGTTGCGGTTCAGCGTCGCATCGCTGCGTCCGTGGACCGTGATCGAACCGCGATCGGTGACCTCCACCCAGTCGCCGTGGCGCCACACATTCTCCGCGATGCCGCCGCTCCACTCGTGCTCGAAGTACGCACCGCGGTACTTCGCGTCGTCCGGGTCGTTCCAGAACCGGATCGGCATGGAGGGCATCGGCTGCGTGATCACCAGCTCGCCCACTGCGCCGACGAGCGGGCGGCCCGCGCGCGACCACGCCTCGAGCGCGCAGCCCAGATACGGCACGGTGAGCTCACCGGGAACGTGAGGGACCGAGGCGGTTCCTCCGCAGAAGGCACTGCACACATCGGTGCCGCCGGAGATCGAGCTCACCGGAAGTCCCGGCGACACGTGTTCGTCGATCCACTCGAAGAGCGTCGGTGCCAGCGGTGAACCGGTGCTGCCGATGGTGCGCAGCACCAGATCGTGGTCGACTCCGGGGGCAAGGCCCGCCGTGCTGGAAGCCGACAGCTGGCCCGGGCTGGTGCCGAAGAAGGTGACCTGCTCGTCTTCGCAGATCTGCCACAGCCGATCCGCGGAGGGCGCCAGCGGATTGCCGGAGAAGGTGATGACGGTGGCGCCCATGAGCAGGCCGCCCACCCGGTAGTTCCACATCATCCAGCTCAGCGCCGTGTGCCAGAAGAAGACGTCTCCCGGGCCGATCTCGTTGTGCAGACCCAGCGCCTTGACATGCTCGATCAGTATTCCGCCGTGCCCCTGGACGATTCCCTTCGGCTTTCCGGTGGTCCCGGAGCTGAACAGCACCCAGAGCGGGTGATCGAACCCGACCCGCACCGGCACGAGCGGCGGCGTCTGGGCCGTCGGTTCGGGCAACTCGGTGATCACGTGGGAGAGGCGGAGGCCGAGCAGGCGAGCGAGTTCGGTGGTTGCGCTGCGCCGGTCGACGTCTTTGTCGCCGAAACGGTATCCGTTCGCGGCGAACAGAACCTTCGGTTCCAGCTGCGCCATCCGGGCGGCGGCGCCGTCGGGCGCGTAGTCCTGGCCGCAACCCGACCAGATGGCACCGATCGAAGCAGTCGCGAGGAAGGCGATCACCGCGGTCGGCTCATCGGGCAGATACGCCGCCACCGTGTCACCGAGACCGACGCCGAGCCGCCGCAGCAGTTCGGCCGTGGCGCAGACCCGTGCCGGGAGTTCGGACCACGCGATCTCCACCCGCCGACCGTCGTCGGAGAGTCCGATGACGGCCGGCCCGGGACGATCGGCGAACTTCAGGACTCGGTCGACGTAGTTCAGGCGTACTTCGGGGAACCATGCGGCGCCGGGCATCTCCCGGGCGGCGAGTACCGGGCCCGATCGTTCGCCGAGGTCGAAGTAGTCCCACACGGAACTCCAGAAACTCTCCGGCTCCGAGATGGAGTAGCGGTGCAGGAGATCGTAGTCGCCGGTGGGCACGCCGGCGAACTCGGCGAACGCGTCGACCGCGTACTCGTGTCGGGTGGGTCGATCGCTCGGGGCTGCCCCGAGGGCGGTGTCGGCGGTCATCGAGCGACCGCCGCGGCCGCGTCCAGTTCCGCCACCAGCTCGTCGATCCGCGGCCAGTCGCCGAACCCGGCCGCCGGATTGAGGTGTCCGACGTCGCCCAGTTCGAGCAGTCGGCTTCCCCACACTTCGGCCAGTCCGCGGATGACCCGGAGATCGGCGAGGGGATCGTTGCTGCTGGCGGCGAGGACCGACGGGAACGGGAGTCGGCGCCGGGGGATCGGTGCCCATCCCTTCTCGGCGAGTTCGCTCGGGCGCGGATGCGGGGCCGGCCAGTCGGTGCTGAACTCGGGCGGGGTGGCCAGCACGGCGCCGACCACCTTGCCGGCCGCGTCGGACCCTTGCCGGGCCCAGTGCACCGTGACCAGCGCGCCGGCGCTGTGCGCGACGACGATCACCGGACCTTCGACATCCCGCACCGTCCGGTCGAGAAGATCGACACGGGCGGCCAGGTCGTGCCAGTCCTGCTGCGGCGGGAAGGGGACGGTCACCGATCGTTCCGTTCGGGCGGAGTACCGTTCCTGCCAGTGATCGGGCGCGTCACCCCGCAGCCCGGGGACGATCACCACGGTTGCTCTGCTCATGAGTGGGCCGCCTCCGTGGTTGCCGCGCCCGTCAGCTTCAGGGAGTTCAGTCGCGCCAGCCCGGCCGGATGCAGCCGCTTGCCGAAGATCATGAACACGGCGGCCGGGAGGTAGGCGAGGGGAGCCAGTTTGAGTGCCCCGGTCAGGCCGAGTGAATCGGCCAGCATGCCGATCAGGATGGGTGCGATCGCCAGGCCGAGGAGATTGTTGGCCAGGGTGAGGGTGCCCATCGCCGAGGCTCGCACCGTCTTGTGGGTCAGCGCGGCGACCATCGCCGCGGTGGTGCCCGAGGAGCCGGCGGCGAAGAATGCGCCCACGCCGAGGAGGACGAGCTGGCCGGTGCCGGGAGGCAGGCGGAAGGCGACCATCAAGGCGATGAAGGAGATCATGCAGAACATCACGCCGACGGTCCACTTCCGGGTGGGGTCGGTGATGCTGACGCGGTCGGCGAGGAAGCCGCAGCCGATCATTCCGGTTCCGACCAGCATGACGAAGATCGCCGCCATGCCGCCCGCCTTGTCGATCGACAGGCCGTAGTCCTGCTTGAAGTAGGTCGGCAGCCACGTCAGCAGCACGGCGGCCCCGAACATCTGCAGACCGCTGCCGAAGTAGGCGCACAGCACGGCGGGGTTCGTGAACAGGCTCGACAGCGGTGCGCGTCCTGCCTGTGCGCCGTCCGTCGGTTCGGTATCGGCCGGCGTCTCCGCATCGGGCGCCTGGTTCTCGCGTAGACGCTTCTCGGTGACGACGATGCGGAACGCCGCGACCAGGATCAGTCCGAGGACGGCCATCGAGGCGACCGACCAGCGCCATCCCAGATGAACGGCGATCAGACCACCCATGCCGGTGCCGACCATGGTGCCGAACGAGCCGCCGGCCATGAACGCGGCGGCCAGCGCCGCGTGAATGCGCGGAGCGAACAGACTCAATACCAGCGCGATCCCGACGCTGCCGTATGCGGCCTCGCCGACGCCCACGACGAATCGGGCGGCGAGGAGCTGCTCATAGGACTGCGCCACGGCGCAGGCGGCGGTGGCGACCGACCAGACGACGGCCATCACCACGAGGCTGCGGACCCGGCCCCAGCGGTCGGCGAGAATCGAGATGGGCAGGGTGAGCAAGCCCACCATCAGCGCGACCACGGAGATCAACGACCCCAGCTGGGCGTTGTCGAGGTCGAGTTCCTGACTCAGCGGCACGAAGACCGCGGCGAGCACCTGGCGGGACATGTAGTCGGACAGCAGCAGCGCGAAGCAGAGCGCGAAGACGATCCACGGGAAGATTCGTCTGCCCGTGGAACGGGCTGGTTCCGGATTCATCGGTGCGGGTCTGCCCGTCGGGGATTGCGGCACCCGGCCGACGACGGGCGCACTGGCGGCCTTGATCGTCATTGTTCTACCGCGTCTCTCATGCGTGGTGGGTGAAACCGAGCTGACCCGGCTGACGGTTCGGTGCGTATCCCAGCTTGGCCAGGGTCTCGTCGACCGAGCTGTACTGCTGGCCGATGCGGTAGATGTCCCGCGCCTCCTTGCCGTCGGCGACCTCGCGACCGAGCTCGTGGCAGATGCGGACCAGCTGCTTGACCTGATCGACGGACTTGATCTTCTCGCCGGGACGGCCCCAGATGGTGTCCTCGTTGCCGCAGCGCGCGTGCAGGCCGAGCGCGATGGCCATGGTGCTGACCGGGAGGACCGAGCGCATGAGCGTCTCGAGGGTCAGGACTGCGCCGTCGGGCACGCGGTTGATGAAGTTCATGATGTTGTACGGGTTCGGGCCGTCGAAGCCGCCGCCGATGCCCACCCAGGTGAGGTTCAGCGGCCCCATGTACTTGCCCCGGCGGATCAGCCGCTCCACCGTCTCCAGCTGCGGGATCGACGACAGCTGGAAGTGCGGCTGGATTCCGCTGGCGGTCAGCCGGCGCAGGTGCTCCTCGACCCAGGCGGGCCCGGCCGGGACGGTCATCTCGCGGTAGGTGTCGGACAACTCGGGACGCTGCATGGAGGTGCCCGCGATGTCCTCGTCGGTCATCAATTCCATGATGTTCATCTGGCTGGTGTTGATCGCGATGGTCACCTGATCCGGCTTGGGATCGAGCTCGGCCAGCATGTGACGGGTGTCGTCGGAGAGCCACTTGGCTTCGGCGCCGTCCCCTTCGGGAGCGAACGAGATCGAACCGCCGACCTGCAGGATCATGTCCGGCACGGCTTCCCGCAGGCCGGCGAGCAGCTCGTTGAACTTCGACAGCCGCTTGGAGCCGTGACCGTCCTCCTCGCGGACATGGATGTGCAGCACGGTGGCGCCGGCCTCGTAGCAGTCGACGGCCTGCTGGATGTGCTGCTCCATGGTGAGCGGTAGATCCTCACGGAAGTCGTCGAGCTCCCACTCGGGGCCGTACGGTGCGACGGTGATGACCTGCTTGTCCTGGACCTCGGGGAACAGGGCGTCGTCGTGGAAGTGCATGGGATTCTCCTTGTTTCGGGCTGGGGTGTTCGGGCTCGGGAGTGAGCTGAATCGGGTGATCGGTTCTGGATGAGGCGGATGAGGTGAGGGTCAGTAGGGGCGGTCGCCGACGATCCCGGCGCGCTCCATGCGTCGGACGGCGGGCCAGTAGTCCTGGACCGCGTAGTGCTGGGTGCTGCGGTTGTCCCAGATCGCGAAGCTGTCGTTGCTCCAGCGCCACCGCACCTGAAACTCCGGGACGGCTGCCTGCCGGATCAGGTAGTGCAGCAGTTCGGCGGCGCCGGGCGCGTAGTCGTAGCCGAAGCGGACGTTCTCGTCGTTGTGGAAGTTGGTCAGATGGGTGGCGAACGAGTTGACGAACAGGATCTTCTCGCCGGTCTCCGGGTGCGTGCGGACCACGGGATGCTCGGCGTCCGCGTAGCGGTCGTGCAGCGCATGCCGCTGTTCGATCGGCATCCGCGCGCCGAACGACGCCTCGATGGAGTGCCGTGCGCGCAGGCCGGCGATGCGGTCCTTCACGGTGTCCGGCAGCGCCCGGTAGGCCGCAGCCATGTCGACCCAGATGGTGTCGCCGCCGACTTCCGGCCCCTCTACACAGCGCAGCACCGAGCCGAAGGGCGGACACTCGCGCCACGTCGCATCACAGTGGAAGGCGTTCTCGTAGGCCTCCCGGTCGCTGTCGAGATCCTTGTAGATCCGGACGAGTCCGGGATGCTCCGGATCGCTGCCGAGGACGGGGTGATCCTCCAGCTCGCCGAAGCGGCGGGCGAGGGCCACATGGTCGGCACGGCTGATCGGCTGATTGCGGACGAACAGCACCTTGTGCTCGAGGAGCAGCGACCGCAACTGGGCGAACAGCGCATCGTCGTGCGCGACCTCGGCGAGATCCACGTCGGACAACTCGGCACCGATATGGGTGGTGAGGCGCTGCGCGCGGATGGTCCCGGCTGCTGTGTCGGTGATGTCTGAAGTCGTAGTCGCGGCGGTCATGGTGCTGCCTGTCTTTCTCTTTCCGTCGGGATCAGGGGAGGAGGATCGATGAGCCGGTGAGGGTTCCGGATTCGAGTTCCTTGTGCGCGCGGGCCGCGTCGGCCAGCGGGTAGGTCTGGTTGACCTCGATCCGGATGCGGCCGGCGGCGATGTGGCCGAAGAGCTCGGCTGCCAGCTCGGCGAGCTCCGCGGGGTCGGCGATGTAGTCGGCCAGCCCCGGGCGGGTGACGAACAGGGAGCCCTTGATGGCGAGCTGCATCGGATCGATCGGCGGGATCGGGCCGGACGAAGTGCCGAAGCACACCAGCAGTCCGCGGCGGGCGAGGCTGTTCAGCGAGGCGTCGACGGTGGCGGCGCCGATGCTGTCGAGCACGACGGGAACCCCGCGGCCGTCGGTGAGTTCACGGACCCGCTCGGCGGTGTCCTCGCTGCGGTAGTAGATGACGTGGTCGACGCCGTGCGCCTTCGCGACCGCCGCCTTCTCCGGGGTGGACACGGTGCCGATCACGGTGAGGCCGAGCAGTTTGGCCCACTGCGCGACGATCAGCCCGACCCCGCCGGCCGCGGCATGCAGCAGGATGGTGTCCCCTTCCCGGTACGGGTAGATGCGGCGCATCAGGTAGGAGGCGGTGAGACCTCGCATCGTGCACGCGGCGGCGGTCTCGAACGAGATCTCGTCGGGCAGCGTGATGAGGTGTCGGGCCGGCAGGACTAAGTCGGTGCTGTACGCCCCGAGCGGTGAGCCGGTGTAGGTGTAGGTCACCCGATCGCCGGGGACGAAGTCGTCGACGCCGTCGCCGACCGCGGTGACGACACCGGACGCCTCGACTCCCATTCCGTTGGGCAGCGGCACCGGGTACAGGCCGGTGCGGTAATACGTGTCGGCGAAGTTGAGGCCGACCGCTTGGTGCCGGACCCGGACCTCGCCGGCGGCGGGCGCGCCCACCTCGACGGTCTCCAGTTTCAGGACCTCGGGTCCGCCGGTCTCGTGGAAGCGGATTGCTTCGGCCATCAGTTCTCTCGCCTTCTCGCAGTCGCCCGACTCGGTCGATCGGGTGTGATGCGGATGACACTATGGCGGCGAGCTGCAGAAAAGTTATCCTGACGGGACAGAATTCTATTCAATACGGGACATTGATATGAGACATGCCACGCGGAGTGAAGTACATGATGTGGATCACGTGAGAAGGCGGGCATGAAACCGCTGGCCAGGTATGCCTCGCTCGCCAATTACGCCGATCTGACTCGCAGCCTGGGCGGCGATCCGGTGTCGCTGATGCGCGACGTCGGTCTCGACCCGGCCGGGATCGCGGTGCAGGACCGGTGGGTCCCGGCCGGTCAGATCTGTGAGCTGCTGGAACTCACCGCCGCGGCGGTCGAGTGCGACGACTTCGGGCTGCGCCTGGCAGAGCAACGTCGGCTCTCGAATCTCGGTCCGCTCAGCCTCGTCCTGCGAGAGGAGCCGGACGTCCGCAGCGCGCTGGACATGCTGATCCGGCACCAGCGGATGTACAACGAGGCCGTCGACACCCGCGTCCAGATCGTCGACGGTGTCGCGACCGTCCGCGTCGCGATCAAGCTGGAACGACTGACCGCCGACCGGCAGTCAGTCGACCTCGCCACCGGCGTGGTGTTCGGTTTCCTCCGAAGCCTCATCGGCTCGACCTGGACCCCGATAGCCGTGTCCAGTGCACACCCGGCCCCCGCCGACCTGACCGCGGCGGTCCGTCTGTTCGGCGGCACCGCCCGATACGATCGGGACTTCGACGGCGTGGTCCTTCATGAAGCGGATCTGGAGCGGCCGAACATCGCCGCCGACGCGCAGCTGCGCAGCTACGCCCGGAGCCTCATCAGCGTCTCGTCGCCCACCGAACGGTCGGCGGTCGAACGCACCCGCGAACTGATCGAGATGCTGTTGCCGACCGGGCGTTGCTCCGCAGATCAGGTTGCGCGAAGCCTGGGAGTCGACAGGCGCACGGTGCATCGTCACCTCGCCGCCGAGGGGTCCTCGTTCTCCCGCGAAGTGGATCAGGTGAGGACCGAACTGGCCCGCCACCTCGTTGCCGGCCGTCGGTATCAGATCGCTGAAGTCGGACGAATGCTCGGCTTCGAGACCGCCGGCAACTTCTCCCGCTGGTTCCGGAGCAGGTTCGGTGCCAGCCCGAGGGAGTTCCGCAAGCGGAACTCATGATCGCAGGCGTGGCCCAGTGCTCGCCGTGCCTACCGCTCGTGTCGGCCGGGAAGATCGTCGTCGCCTGGTTGCGGGGCGTGTCGCTGCACGTCGGGCATGGGGCGCGTCGGATCGGCGAACGGATACGGCTGCCCCGGTCGGGCGTCGCCCGGCATCGGGGAGAAGCCGTCGGCGGGCGCGCGGAAGGCCTCGGTGTCGGTGACGTCGGCCGGGCTCGCCGCTTCCTGCGACCAGGCGTACGACGACGGCAGGATCTCGGTCTGCGCCGTCTCATCGACCGATGAGAACTCGGCAGGCGGCAGGTCGTCGGGCCGATACGTCGGGATCGCGCGCGTGGCCGAATCGTCGGGCTGGACCGACTGCGGACCCGGCTCCGGTTCGGTGTACGCCGGGTAGGCGGGCGGTGCGGTGGGGAGCACCGTCGTCTGCTCATCGGGGGTGGCAGCGGTGCCTGCACCGTCGTCGTCGGGCGAGAGCTCGTCGACGGGGACCTCGCCCGAGGGATCGGAGCCGCGGCGTCGGCCCAGCCAGAGCAGCGCGGCCCACGCCAGCAGGAGCAGCACCCCGACGACACCGAGGATGATCGGCGCGATCGTGCCGCCCCACCGGAGCTGGTTCATATAGCCCTTGGCGCGATCGGCCTGGTGGGCGACGGTCTCCTGGCTCCACTCGAACCGGCCCTTGAGCGCGTCCATGCGGAAGTCGCGGATGGCGCGCGGGTTCTCGGCGCTGTCGTCGGGCGACTTGAAGTACTGTTCCTGGTCCTCCATGCCGTAGAGGATGGTGCCGGTCTGCGGCTCGACGTACACGTGGCGGGTGGCCTGGCCGTACCGGTGCATCGTGACGATGTCGTTGGCCTTCACGCCCTTGCCCTTGATGCCCCACCACTTGGCGGGCATGTTCAGGATCGTGCCCAGTGGGGCTTCGCCGGCCGGGTTCGGCAGGTTCGACAGGTCCGTCTCGGGGACGTCGGCGACGAAGTGGTAGGTCTTGACGCCGTCGATCGTCTTCTCCTCGACGAACTTGGCGATCGCATCCTGGCGGGTGTTGGTGTCGTAGTAGTAATAGTCGCGCTTCTGAACGTCGAAGCCGAACTTGTACTGGAATCCCTTGCGGTCGTCCAGGCGCACGGAGGCCTCGTCGACGTTGCCGCCCTCGGGGACGGCCTCGAGCTGCAGGGAGCTGACGACACCGTTCGGCACCGACGTCTGCCGGTTCACCGAGACGCGGTCGACGGTCGCCGTCAGCAGGGCGTCGTCGCACTTGCGGTCGGCGTTGCTCGAAGCCATCGTCAGGTCGCGTTCCTTGCCCGCCGCATCACGGATGCGGTCGACCTGGACGGTCTGTCCGGACTGGAGGGTGGCCTGATTCGCGTCGGACGGATCGACGATCACCGAGCGACGCTGCTGCGTCAGGTGAGCGCTGAACTGCGCGGCCTTCGGCTTGGTGACCGAGCAGCGGTCGAAGATGACGGCCGGGAAGCGGTCGCCGGCCTGCCCGTCGGCGGGGACGCTCGTCGCGACCGAGGTGATGTCGAGGTCGAGCGGAACCACCCGCAGCTTCGGCACCAGATACGTCGGGATGGCGATGGCCGCGGCGATGCACGCGATGCCGAGGAGGGCGGGCAGTGCCAGTGCGACGCGTTTCATATCCTTCTCGTCTCCTATGTTGGTCGGTCGCTACGGTCGGCTCGTCATGGTGCTCGGGCCTGCGCCGGGCTTGCGCTCGGTGCCGCGGGCACGGCGGTCGCGTTCGGCTTCCTTCATGATCCCGGCCATGTATCCGTAGATCTCACGATCGGAGATCGCCTTCCATCGCGGTGCCAGCAGCTTCACGTATTTCTCTACATACAACAGTTGTTTGCCGACGAGCACCAACTCCCGCGGCAGCCGCGCGTCGTGGGCCTTGGCGACGGCCGCGAGCTGTCGGCCCAGGTCGGTGTACGACATCGAGGCCATCTCGGTGGTCGACAGCGGTGCGGTGACCTTCTTCAGATCTGCGGCGCCGTCGGCGGTCGAGCCGGGGTTGTGCACGGCTCCGAGCAGGAAGATCGCGCGCCCGGCCGAGTCGTAGTCCTGCTTCACGATCAGATCGACGACCAACTGGCGCAGGATCCGCCGGGTGCGGGCGTCGAAGCGTCCGACGATGCCGAAGTCGAGCATCACCAGCTTGCCGTCGGCGTCGACGAGGACGTTGCCCGCGTGCAGGTCGCCGTGGAAGAGACCCCCGTGAAAAGCCGAATCAAGCAGTGACAGAAGGAGATTGCGACACAGCGCCACTCCGTCGTGGCCTGCGGCCCGAACGGCGCGGGCATCGTCGATGCGGGTGGCGAAAATGCGTTCCATGGTCAGTACTCGGGCCGTGGTCAGGTCGTCGTGGACGCGGGGTACGCGCACGCGGTCGCCGAAGGGCCCCTGCTGCAGGCAGTCGAACCACTCCGCCATGGTCGCGGCCTCGTTGCGGAAGTCGAGTTCGGAGTCGAGGCCGTCGGCGAAGTCCGCCACCACGTGCCGGGCGCTGAGCATCCGGCCGTACTCCGACACCTCTAGGAGTCCGGCGAGCCGTTCGAGAATCGCCACGTCGGGCGCGAGACGATCGGCGATGCCGGGCCGCTGGATCTTGACGACCACCTCTTCTCCCGAGGCGAGCGTGGCGGTGTGGACCTGCGCGACCGACGCCGAGGCGATCGGCGTCATGTCGAACGTGGCGAAGACCTCTTCCGGCTCCGCGCCCAACTCGTCGACGAAGACCTTCCGGACGGCGGCGGGGTCGGCCGGTCTGACTTGATCGAGCAGCGTCTCGAACTCGGCGGCCATGACGTCGCCGAAGACGCCCGGGCTCGATGCGATCAGTTGTCCGAGTTTGACGTAGGTGGGGCCGAGCCGCTCGAAAGTGCAGCGCACCTCGTGCGCGACCGCTGCGGTGTCGGGGCGACGTCCGCGGGCCAGACCGGTGACCGCTCCGAGGGCCAACCGGCCGACGCCGAGCGTCGCCTGCCCGGTGGTGGTGGCGAGCCGGGTGACCTCGGCGACGGCGGAGACACGTGGAAGGCGGTGTCGGCCTTCCGCGCTCGCGTCGTCGGGGGTGGTCGTGGCCATTCGCCGATTGTAAGCGAGCCGACGGCCTTTCGGCGGTCGGGTGATCGGGTGCGAGTGCGTTTCGGGACGGGGCGGCGAGTGTGTGGTGCGGGGTCTCGATACGCTCGCTCACTTCGTTCGCGGGCTACCCGACCAGCCTGGCGGGTGTGCCCCCAGGTTGGTCGAGTAGCGACCGGAGCGAAGCGGAGGCCGTGTATCGAGGCCTTGTGAGCTCGGGTCTCGATACGCTCGCTCACTTCGTTCGCGGGCTACTCGACCAGCCTGACGGGGCGCTGATGTCGTACGCGAGGCGACGGGGGCGCTGACTTCGTGCCCTGGGGGAGGTGCCGCGAGTACACTCGGACGCAGTTTTCGACCGGTGGTCGATAACCCGGAGGAGTAGTCATGAGCGAACAGGTCCGGACCGATCTGGTGGTGGTGGGCGCGGGGATCGCGGGGCTGACCGCGGCACTGGCCGCGGCTGGTCGCGGATTGTCGGTGACCGTGCTGACGAAAGGGCAGGCGGGGGCGCGGGCCGGGTCCGAGCAGTCGACCTCGACCTTCTACGCCCAGGGCGGGATCGCCGTCGTAGACCCCGACGACGGCATCGACTCGGTGCCGCTGCACCTGGCCGACACCGTCGCCGCCGGCGCTGGACTCACCGACGCCGGCGCATCCGAACCGATCCTGGCCGACGGCTGGGACGCGGTCACCCAGTTGGTCGGTTGGGGAGCGGGGTTCGATGCCGATGCGAGCGGACGATTCCTGCGCACCAGAGAGGGCGGGCACAGCGTGCGCCGCATCATCCACGCCGGCGGCGACGCGACCGGCGCGCGGGTGCAGCGGGCACTGGTCGAGGCGGTCGCCGGGTCGGCGATCGAGGTGATCGACCACGCGTGCGTCACCCAGATCCTGACCGCCGACGGTCGGGCGGTCGGCCTGGAGTACCTCGGCGACGGCGGTCGGCGGGTGGTCCACGCGTCTGCGGTGCTCCTGGCGGCCGGCGGCATGGGGCACATGTACTCGGCGACCACCAACCCGGCGGGAGCCACCGGCGACGGCATCGCGCTGGCCCTGCGGGCGGGCGCGCACGTCGCCGACCTGGAGTTCATCCAGTTCCACCCGACGATGCTGTACGTACCGGGCGCCCGCGGACGACGCACCCTGGTCAGTGAGGCGGTGCGCGGCGAGGGCGGCGTCCTCGTGGACGCCGAGGGGGCCTCCGTGACCGCCGGGGTGCATCCGATGGGCGATCTGGCGCCGCGAGATGTGGTGGCCCGCGCGGTCACCGAGGCGATGCGACGCACCGGGCGTCCGCACGTGTGGCTCGACCTGTCGGCGATCGACGACTTCGCCGCGCGGTTCCCGACAGTCACCGCGGGCGTCCGCGCGTCCGGTCTGGAGATCGTCGACGATCGGCTGCCGGTGGTTCCCGGCGCCCACTACCTCTGCGGCGGCGTCGTCACCGACAGCGGCGGTCGGACGAGCGTCCCCGGCCTGCTCGCGGCGGGCGAGGTCGCCCGCACCGGACTGCACGGTGCCAACCGGCTGGCCTCCAACAGCCTCCTGGAAGGACTGGTCATGGGGCGCGCGGCGGCACAGACCGCGATCGAGCTGGCGGCGCAGCCCCCGGCGACCGGCGACCTGCCGGACCTGATCGCGGCGCCCGCATGCGATCGCACCGAGTTGCAGGACGCGATGTCGGCGCTGGTCGCCTTGGATCGCAGCGCCGACGGCCTGGCCTCGGTCGCAGCGCTCCTCGACGCGGCACCGTTGCGCGTGCAGCGGTCGGTGGCAGACATCGAGGACGCGAATCTGACCCTGGCCGCTCGTGCAGTGGTGGCGGCCGCGACCGCGCGCGAGGAGTCCCGCGGCTGCCATCACCGCTCCGACTTCCCCGGTTCCGACGCGACTGCGGCGTCGCGGCTGTTCCGACTCGTCGACGATTCGGTCGCGGCGGTGTCCGACTCGGGTCTGGTGCGCGCCTGATGCTTCGCCGACGGCGTGCCACGCCTATGGCCACTGTCGGAGGTGCTCCGTAGACTCGTCGGAGAACGGCGCCTGAAGCGCTCACGGATTGACGACGGTGGACGTGGGTAGGCGCTCGGCAACGGGAAGGTGATGTGCACATGCACGGTGGTGGTTGCTGGTCGTCGGTCGTCGCCGCCCCGAACGAACGTGCTGCACTGGCACTGACGCCCGAACACGAGTGGCTGGTGGGTTGTGTCCTGCAAGAGGGGCACAGCGGGTCCCATGCCTCCGACGGTGCGCAACCGCATAACGGCCGTCGCCGGTGGTTGCTGTGGGGCGACTACGCGCGCGGTGCACAGAACCTGACCGACGAGGCGCCGTGCCCGATGCAGGCACTCGACGGCGCACCCTGCCTGTACTTCGCCGGGCACGGAGGTCCGCATCGGTATGCGGCGCCGGTGGGGCGGGATTTCCCCGAACCGCCGCCGCGAAGGACTGGATCCGTGCCGGATTCCCCCTCCCCGGAGGAGTCGCTCGCGGCGCCTCCGGCCGCACCGGGCGGGCTCGTCTCGCAGGCCCCTGACGCCGCCCGACCGCCGGCACTCGAGGCTCCGGCACTCGTGACGCCTGCACCTGAGACGCCCGCATCTGAGTCCTCTGCACCTGAGACCCCTGCACCTGAGACGCCTGTGCCCGAGGTCCTGGCTCTCGAGGCTCCCGCCTCCCAGGCTCCCGCACCCGAGACTCCCGCACTCGAAGCCCAGATCACCGAAGCCCAGACCGTCGAAGCCCAGACCGTCGAGCCCCAGACCGTCGAGCCCGAGGCGGTCGAGGCTCCGGTCCCCGAGTGGGCACGGCGAGCCGGATTCGATCGGCCTGCGCCGTCGCGGCCGTCGGATGCCGAGCCGGAACCCGCCCGGACGCCCGCGGACGCGCCGGCTGCCGAGGACGATGAGTTCAACGTCGGCGCGTTCAACGTCAGCGCGCTCGACGACCTGTTCGCCGAGATGCCGAGTTTGAAGGGGCTGCCGCAGACCGACCTGCTGCTCTTCCCGGAGAACAGCTTCCATCCCGAGCCGCCCGCCTGGCCGACCTCGCGCGGAGCCTACGTCGGCGAACACCACGCGCCGCTGCCGGTGGCGCCCCAGTCGGTGGTGTCCGGCCCGGCACGGTTCGAGCCGGCCGGCGACGTGATCGACGTGGAGCCGGACGACGTCGATCACGTCGGGCGGCACGTCGCCTCGTCCGAATCGTCATCCGCACCCGACGAGGCGGAGGCATGGCGTCGTCGCAGCGCAGAGTCGGCCGACGGCCCGTCGGGCGAGCCGTCGTCACCGCGCCCGCGGCGCAGACACCGTGCCGATGACGTCGACGACGTCGATGAGAGCGCGGGCGGGCTGGTCGAGGTGCGTGCCGGCGCGACGACGGTGCTGACGACCCCGATGGTCGAGGTCATCTCCTCGAACTGGGATCCCGTCCGGATGGGGGTGCCGACCGCGCGGCGGGCGTTGCCGAGCACCGCCGACATCGTCTCGCTCACCGCGGTGGTCGAGGATGCGGCCGCCCAGTTGCAGTCCCTGCCGGAACTCACGGAGGACGGCGAGGTCTCGGCGGCGCTCAACGACGTCGCGGTGTCGTTGAAACGGCTGGCCAGGGCGCTGAAGCCCCACTGACCGCCCGCTTGCGCCATTCGGCCACGGCTCGGGCCTGACGTGTCATTGAACACTCCCCGAGCCGCTATCGATACCCATAGGGGGTAGACGTAATGGCAAAATGGGTGTAGAACTGTTGTCAGATACCCAATAGGGGTATTGAAAGGAGCTGGGATGACTGCCGACGAGACGTCGACCGCACACGCCGGTCACGGGTACCTGCCGGAGAAGGACAAGTTCATCCGGCGCTTGAAGCTGATCGAAGGTCAGGCTCGAGGTCTGCAGCGGATGGTCGACGAAGAGGTCTACTGCATCGACATCCTCACGCAGGTGTCGGCGATGACGAAGGCTCTCGAGTCGGTCGCGCTGGGACTGCTGCACGACCACATGAACCACTGCGTCGTGGAAGCCGCGCGTGAGAGCGACGACGCCGCGGCGGCCAAGGTCGATGAGGCCATGAAGGCCATCACTCGACTCGTCAAGTCCTGATCGACATCTGCATCAGCGTCATCCCCGCAATCGACAACAGAGGAGTTCGACAATCATGAGCGAGATCACCACCATCACCGTCACCGGCATGACCTGCGGCCACTGCGCAGCCTCGGTGCGCGAGGAGATCTCCGAGATCGCAGGCGTCGAGAAGGTCGACGTCGACGTCGCCAGCGGCCGCGTCGACATCACCAGCCGGGAGCCCCTCGATTCGGCCGTCGTCGGCGCTGCAGTCGCCGAGGCCGGCTACCGGGTCCAGTGACCGCCGCAGCCGGGTCCGGCGTGCGGATCGCCGCATTCGCCGCCGGGCTCGCGGTGGTCTTCGGTGCGATGTTCGGCATCGGCCGGGCCGTCGGCCCGTGGGACGTCGATCCGCAGCCTGCCCACGGCACCGTCATGGAACACGATCAGGAAGGAATGAACCGATGACTCAGTCGATAGTCGCCGAGCGCGAGCTCGACCTCGAGTTGATCGGCATGACCTGCGCCTCGTGCGCCAACCGGATCGAGCGCAAGCTGAACAAGCTCGACGGGGTCACCGCAACCGTCAACTACGCCACCGAGCAGGCGCACGTCGAGTACTCGGCCGACACCACGCCGGAAGATCTGATCGGTGCGGTCCGGGCGGCCGGCTACGACGCATCGCCGGTGACGCCGCCGACCGGGACGGCGGCCGACGACGACGCCGCCGAAGCCGCGCCTTCACGAGCCGAAACCGAGCTCGCGGCGCTGCGGCAGCGATTGATCGTCTCCGCGGTGCTGTCCCTGCCGGTCATCGTCCTGGCAATGGTGCCGTCCTGGCAGTTCACCAACTGGCAGTGGTTGTCGCTGACGCTGGCCGCTCCGGTCATCGTGTGGGGTGCGCTCCCGTTCCACCGCGCGGCGCTGGCCGGTGCCCGGCACGGCACGACCACGATGGACACGCTCGTCTCGGTCGGCACGCTCGCCGCCTTCGGCTGGTCGATCTACGCGTTGTTCTGGGGCACGGCCGGCATCCCCGGCATGACCCACGGCTTCGACCTCATCGCCTCGCGCGGTGACGGCTCCTCGCACATCTACCTGGAGGCCGCCGCGGGGGTGACCACCTTCCTGCTGGCGGGCCGCTACTTCGAGAAGCGGTCCAAACTGCGTGCCGGCGACGCGCTGCGAGCGCTCGCCGAGGTCGGCGCCAAGGACGTCACCGTGCTGCGCGACGGCCGCGAGGTCACCGTCCCGATCGCCGAACTGACCGTGGGGCAGCGTTTCGTCGTTCGACCGGGCGAGAAGGTCGCGACGGACGGCCGCGTGGTCGCGGGCGCCTCGGCGGTCGACCAGTCGATGCTCACCGGCGAATCGATGACGGTCGAGGTCGCGGTGGGCGACGTCGTCGTCGGCGGCACCGTCAACGCACACGGCCGGCTGGAGGTGGAGGCATCGGCGGTCGGCGCCGACACCGCGTTGGCGCACATGGCGAAGATGGTCGCCGACGCGCAAGCGGGGAAGGCCCAGGTCCAGCGCCTGGCTGACCGGATCTCCGCCTACTTCGTCCCCGTGGTGATCGCGATCGCCGCCGGCGTCCTGGGCTTCTGGCTCGGGGTGGGCGGCGGGGCCTCGCTGGCCCTGACCGCCGCGGTGTCGGTGCTGGTGATCGCGTGCCCGTGCGCGCTGGGACTGGCGACGCCGACCGCGCTGATGGTGGGCACCGGTCGCGGCGCCCAACTCGGCATCCTGCTGAAGGGACCCGAGGTGCTCGAGTCCACGCGGCGAGTCGACACCGTCGCGCTCGACAAGACCGGAACGGTCACGACCGGCGAGATGACGGTCGCGGAGATCATCCCCGCCGACGGCGTCGACGAGGCCGATCTGTTGGCACGTGCGGCTGCGGTCGAGGCGAACTCGGAGCATCCCATCGGTCGAGCCGTGGTGGCTCATGCGGCCGACCTCGGGCTGGCACTGCCCGAGACCGCCGAGTTCCGCAACCTGGCGGGCGCCGGTGTCACCGCGTTCATCGATGGACTGCGGGTGAGCGTCACCGGACCGCGCGATGTGCCGGTGCCCTTGGACGACCGGATGCGCGCGGCGATCGCGGCCGCCTCCGAGCGCGGGGCGACCCCGGTGGTGGTGACCTATCTCGATGCGGTGGCCGGAGTCGTCGTGGTGGCCGACATCGTGAAGCCGACGTCCGCGGCGGCGATCGCCGAACTGAAGCGGATGGGACTGCGGCCGGTGCTGCTGACCGGTGACAACGCCGGCGCCGCGCGCCATGTGGCCGCGCAGGTGGGAATCGACGAGGTGATCGCCGATGTGACGCCCGACGGCAAGGTCGAGGCGATCAGGCGACTCCAGGAGTCCGGCCGCGTGGTCGCGATGGTCGGCGACGGTGTCAACGACGCCGCGGCCCTGGCCTCGGCCGACCTCGGACTCGCGATGGGCACCGGCACCGACGTGGCGATCGAGGCGGGCGATATGACGCTGGTCAGCGGCGACCTCTGGGCCGTCGTCGACGCGATCGCGTTGTCGCGCAAGACCCTCGCCACGATCAAGGGCAACCTGTTCTGGGCCTTCGCCTACAACGTCGCCGCGCTGCCCTTGGCGGCGGCCGCCCTGCTGAACCCGATGATGGCCGGTCTGGCGATGGCCTTCTCCTCGGTGTTCGTAGTCGCGAACAGTCTGCGGCTGCGGGGTTTCCGCTCTCGCCGGAGCTGAGTCGGGTCTCGGCGAAGACGTCTGTGCGAGTCGTCGCGAATGTATGTTGGTGACCCTTTCCTTGCTGGTCGGGGCGCATTATCCGGCCTAGGGTTGACGTATCGCGACGAAGCCCTCGTCGAGGAATCCATATGCAGGGGAGTGGATATGAAAATGATTGAAGAACTCGAAGTCGAGTTCGGCCGTCAGATCACTCGCGAATTCAGCTCCGCAATGCTGTATCGGCAACTCGCAGTCGACCTGGAACTGCGCGACCTGCCGGGGATGGCGGCCTGGATGCGCAGCCGGTCGACCGAGGAGATCGGTCACGCGGACCGGCTGATCGAGCACCTGACGCATCGTGGCAACCATCCGATCATCGGCGACGTCACGGTGCCGTCGATCAAGGCGGACACCGTGGCGGAGATCTTCGAGATCGCTCTCGACGCGGAGCGGGAGATCTCCGAAGCGATTCGGAACCTGTACCGGCTCGCGCAGGAGCACAACGACATCGATTCGCGTCCGATCATCGACTGGTTCGTCGCCGAACAGATCGAGGAGGAGTCCTCGGTCAGCGAGATCGTCGGGCGCCTGGAACTCGTCGGCGACGACGGGTCCGGTCTGCTGCGGATCGATTCCGAACTCGCCTCCGGCGGCGTCTGAGCGACGACGGGAGCACGAACGACAGGAGTACGGACGAGGGAGGGCGCGCCACCGGAGACGGCGGCGCACCCTCCCTCGTCTCTGCCGTGTCGGCGGCATCGACGTCGGCATGCCCGAAACGGCGCCCACCGGAACCGGACAACTATCTAGAACACGTTCTAATTGTGGTCTAGGCTGTCCTCCATGAGCGGACTCGACCTCCCCGAAATCGTCAACGCCTCCGACGTCCCCGCGTACAGCGACACCGTCGACGTCCTGGTGATCGGTGCCGGAATCGGCGGCTGCTGCGCGGCCGTCGAAGCTGCCGCGGCCGGCGCCTCCGTCCTGGTTCTGGAACGATCGGCCGCCGCTGGCGGCACCACGTGCATGGCCGGCGGACACTTCTATCTCGGCGGCGGCACCGCGGTGCAGGTGGCCACCGGACATCCCGACAGCGCCGAGGAGATGGCCAAGTACATCACCGCGGTCTCGCTGGAGCCGGAGCCGGAGAAGATCAAGGCCTACTGTGACGACAGCGTCGAGCACTTCGACTGGCTCGAATCGCTCGGCTTCCAGTTCGAGCGCTCGTACTACCCGGAGAAGGCGGTCATCCAGCCGCAGACCCAGGGACTGATGTACACGGGCAATGAGAAGGTGTGGCCGTTCAGCGAGATGGCCGTCCCGGCGCCCCGCGGGCACAAGGTGCCCAAGCCGGGCGACACCGGCGGTGCCGGCATGGTGATCGAACTGCTGGTCAAGCGGCTCGGCGAACAGGGCGTCCCGATCCGCTACGAGGTGGGGGCGCGCAAGCTCGTCGTCGAGGAGATCGACGGCCGACGCGTCGTCGTCGGCGCGTACTGGAAGGCCGGGGCCGACGAGGGGTACATCCGCGCATCGTCGGTGGTGATCGCCGCGGGCGGCTTCGTGATGAACCCGGACATGGTCGCCGAGTATGTGCCGCAGCTCGCGGAGAAGCCCTTCACTCTGGGAAGCACCTACGACGACGGGCTCGGCATTCGGATGGGCGCGTCGGTCGGTGCCGATCTCAAGCACATGGATCAAGCATTCATCACCGCACCGGTGTATCCGCCGTCGATCCTGCTCACCGGGATCATCGTCAACAAGGAGGGCAAGCGGTTCGTCGCCGAGGACTCCTACCACTCGCGCACCTCCGGCTTCGTGATGGACCAGACCGATCGTGCGGCCTACCTCATCGTCGACGAGGCGCACATGCAGCGCCCCGACTTCCCGCTGGCGCCGTTCATCGACGGATGGGAGACGGTCGAGGAGATGGCCGACGGTCTCGGGCTGGATCGGGAGACGCTCGCCGCGACGCTGAACCGATACAACGAGCACGCCGCGGTCGGCGAGGATCCGGACTTCCACAAGAGTGCGGAGTTCCTCGCGGCGCAGGACACCGGGCCGTGGGCGGCGTTCGACATGACCCTGGGCAAGGCCCTGTACGCAGGCTTCACGGTGGGCGGCATGGCGACCTCCGTCGACGGTCAGGTCCTCACGGCCGACGGCGAGGCGATCCCCGGCCTGTACGCGGCCGGCGCATGTGCGGCGAATCTCGCCCAGGACGGAAAGGGCTACGCCAGCGGCACGCAACTGGGCGAGGGTTCGTACTTCGGGCGGCGGGTCGGGCGCCATGCGGCGAGCTCGGTGCGAGAGCCGGGTGGGGTTACTTATCAGTAAGTGACGTAGCTAACCGACCCCGGGGGGTAGTGGGGGCGCGTGCTAAGTTCATGCCACGTTTTCCATCAGCAGGGTCGGTCCACGGGCCGCCTGCGGCGTGTCGCGCGAGTTCGATGAAGCACTGGCCGACGCAGGCAACTGACGCCCGTACATCCTGACGGGCCGCTGCTTGACGTCTTTCGCCTTTGGCGTCGTCGGATCTCCGGGCGCCGCGTCCAGTGAGACAAGGTGAAAATTCAATGGTGAGTGTGGGAGGGGCAGTGACATGCTGATCGGCATCCCCCGGGAATCAAAGGACGGCGAGACACTCGTCGCCGCCACCGCCAAGACGGTGGCACAACTGCAGCAGCTCGGTTACGACGTGATCGTCGAAGCCGGTGCCGGTGAACGCGCCGAACAGCGCGACCAGGCCTTCGTCGATGCGGGTACCCGCATCGGGACGGCCGACGAGGTGTGGGCCGCCGACGTCGTCGTGAAGGTCAACGCGCCGAGCGACGAGGAGATCGCACGCATGCGCCGCGGCGCCGTGCTGATCTCGATGATGGCTCCGGCCCGCAATCCGGAGCTCGTGGAGAAGCTGCGCGCCGCGGGCGTCACCGCGCTCGCCATGGACGCGGTCCCGCGCATCTCGCGTGCGCAGTCGATGGACGTGCTGTCGTCGATGGCGAACGTCGCGGGCTACCGCGCCGTCGTCGAGGCCGCGCACGAGTTCGGCCGCATGTTCACCGGCCAGGTGACCGCCGCGGGCAAGATCCCGCCGGCACGCGTCTTCGTCGTGGGCGCCGGTGTCGCCGGCCTCGCCGCGATCGGTGCCGCCTCGGCGATGGGCGCCGTGGTCCGCGCCTTCGACGTGCGGCCCGAGGTGGCCGAGCAGGTCGAGTCGATGGGCGCCGAGTTCGTTCAGGTCGACTTCGAGGCGGAGAAGTCTGAGGACGGCTACGCCAAGGAGATGACCGCCGAGCAGGAGGCGGCGACCGCCTCGATGTACGACGAGGAGGCGCGCGCCGCCGACATCGTCATCACCACCGCCCTGATTCCGGGGCGTCCGGCGCCGAAGCTGCTGAGCCCCGAGACGGTGGCCGGCATGAAGCACGGCTCGGTCATCGTCGACATGGCGGCGGCCAACGGCGGCAACGCCGCGGGCACCGTCGCCGACGAGAAGGTCGTCACCGACGGCGGCGTGACGATCCTCGGCTACACGGATCTGGCCGGCCGCCTGGCCGCGCAGACCTCGCAGCTGTACGGCACCAACATCGTCAACCTCCTCAAACTGCTGACCCCGGCCAAGGACGGCGAGCTCACCCTCGACATGGACGACATCGTCCAGCGAGGCATCACCGTGACCCGTGACGGCGAGGGCATGTGGCCGCCGCCTCCGGTCCAGGTGTCGGCGGCGCCGAAGGCCGCGGCGGCACCCGTCGCGGTCGAGGAGCCCAAGGAGCCGATGTCGCCGACCAAGAAGGTGGCCCTGGCATTGGTCGGGATCGTCCTGTTCGGCGTCGTCGTCGCGTTCTCGCCGGATCCGATCCCGCAGCACTTCACCGTGCTGATGCTCGCGATCGTCATCGGCTACTACGTCATCGGCAAGGTCGCACACGCGCTGCACACGCCGCTGATGTCGGTGACGAACGCCATCTCGGGTGTGGTGATCGTGGGCGCGCTGCTGCAGCTCGCGACGACGAATGTGACCATTCAGGTCCTGTCGACGATCGCCATCCTGGTCGCATCCATCAACGTCTTCGGTGGTTTCGCGGTCACTCGCCGCATGCTCGCCATGTTCAGCAAGGGGGCGTGACCCATGGGAATCACGGCAATCTCCACTGCGGCGTATGTCATCGCATCGCTGCTGTTCATCCTTTCGCTCGCCGGCCTGTCGAAGCATGAGTCGGCCCGCAGCGGCCTGACCTACGGCATCGTCGGCATGGCGATCGCGCTGGTCGCCACCATCGCCCTGGCACTCGACAAGATCTTCGACCTGGAGGACTACGACCTCCAGTGGCTGCCCGTCGTCCTGATGGCCGGCGCCATCGTCATCGGTGCGCTGATCGGTCTGTGGCAGGCCAAGATCGTCGAGATGACCGGCATGCCCGAGCTCATCGCCCTGCTCCACTCGTTCGTCGGCCTGGCCGCGGTGCTGATCGGCTGGAACGGCGCGATCGGCGGATTCGACGCCGTCGGCGTCGACCCAGGTGACGTGCGGTCGCTGACCAACATCCACGAAGCCGAGATCGCGATCGGCATCTTCATCGGTGCGGTCACCCTGACCGGTTCGATCGTCGCCAACCTGAAGCTGTCGGCGAAGATGAAGTCCGCGCCGCTGATGCTGCCGGGCAAGAACTTCATCAACGTCGGCTCGCTGGTCGTCTTCTTCGTCCTCACCGGCTTCTACGTCGCGATGGACACCCACGCGAACCAGCTGTCCGCCAACATCCTGCTCGCCGTCATCACCGCCCTCGCCCTGTTCCTGGGCTGGCATCTGGTGGCCTCGATCGGCGGCGGCGACATGCCGGTCGTCATCTCGATGCTCAACTCGTACTCCGGTTGGGCCGCGGCCGCCTCGGGCTTCCTGCTCGGCAATGATCTGCTGATCGTCACCGGTGCCCTGGTCGGCTCCTCGGGTGCCTACCTGAGCTACATCATGTGCAAGGCGATGAACCGCTCGTTCATCTCGGTCATCGCCGGCGGCTTCGGCATCGTGGCCGGTCCGGCGGACGACACCGACTACGGCGAGCACCGGGAGATCAAGGCCGACGCGGCCGCCGACCTCCTCTCGCACGCCAAGTCCGTCGTCATCACCCCCGGCTACGGCATGGCCGTCGCGCAGGCGCAGTACCCGGTGGCCGACCTGACCGCCAAGCTGCGCGCCAAGGGCATCGACGTCCGCTTCGGCATCCACCCGGTCGCCGGTCGTCTGCCCGGCCACATGAACGTGCTGCTGGCCGAGGCCAAGCTGCCGTACGACATCGTCCTGGAACTCGATGAGATCAACGACGACTTCGCCGACACCGACGTCGTCCTGGTCATCGGCGCCAACGACACGGTGAACCCGGCCGCGGCCGAGGACCCGGGCTCGCCGATCGCCGGCATGCCGGTGCTGGAGGTCTGGAACGCCAAGGACGTCATCGTCTTCAAGCGTTCGATGGCCGCCGGTTACGCGGGCGTCCAGAACCCGCTGTTCTTCCGCGAGAACACCCAGATGCTGTTCGGCGACGCGAAGGACCGCGTCGAGGACATCATCGCGGCCCTGTAGCAGCGCCGCGCGCGACCCAAGGCTTCGGCCCCCACCTCCGGGTGGGGGCCGAAGTGCTTCCGCGGCGACCGTCGCATGACAGCTCGCATCGCGGACAGCGGGACGGACGAGGTCTCGGCAGGTGGCCAGTCAGTCGGTCCGGCGGCGCCCGTAGGATCGAGAGCCATGGAGCAAACGGGGGTCTTCGACGTCGACCTGCGCGGCCTGATCGACGTGCTGGGCAACAACCTGTACACCAACCCCGGCGTCTTCGTCCGCGAGCTGCTGCAGAACGCCATCGACGCGCAGGCGGTGATCGGGGTCGCGACCCCGATCGAGATCAGCGCCGACGGCTCGACCGTCACCGTCACCGACCACGGCGTCGGCATGCACGCCGGTCAGATCGCCGAACTGCTGGGCACCATCGGCCGCAGTTCCAAGCGGGACGAGTGGGGCTTCGCCGAACAGTCGACGATCGGGCAGTTCGGCGTGGGGCTGCTGAGCGGCTTCCTCGCGGGCGACCGGATCGAGGTGTCGTCGAAGGCCGACGGTCATTCAGCGGTCCACTGGGTCGGCGACGCCGCCGGCACGGTGCAGACGGCAGCGGGTGATCGGACCGACACCGGGACCACCGTCCAGATCGTCGCCCGCCCGGGATTCGAGCGGTGGTTCGACGCCGACCGCGTCGCCCGCCTGGCGGCCGGGTACGCCGCACTGCATCCGACGCCGGTCCTGGTCAACGGTGTGCTGGTGAACCCGCCGGCGGAGCTGTTCGACGGCGGCGGTCGGGCCGCGGCGCAGGTCGCCTACTGCCAGGACGAGTTCGGTTTCACGCCGCTCGACGCCTTCGAGGTCGAGGTGCCGCAGGCGGGTCTGCGGGGCGTGGCCTTCGTCCGGCCCGACGGCGGCGACCTCGTCTCGCGCGCCGAGCACCGCGCCTACGTCAAGGGCCTGCTGATCGGCGGCCTGCCGGAGCTGCTCCCGGAGTGGGCGTACTTCGTCCGCGTGGTGGTCGACGCGACCGGTTTGACCCCCACCGCCTCGCGCGAGGACCTGGTGCGCGACGACCTGTTCGAGGAGGTCGTCGCATCACTCGGCGATCAGGTCCTGGACTGGCTCGCCGGACTCGAGAAGCGGCCGGGGATGCGCGCGCGATTCCTGGGCATCCACGAGCAGGGGGTGAAGTCGCTGGCGGTGCATCGCCCGGAACTGATCGACTTCGTGGACCGGCACGCTCTGTTCGAGACGAACTACGGCCCGATGCCGCTGGCCACCTTCCGGGCCCGATTCGGCGACCTGCGCTACACCGCGAGCGTCGACGACTTCCGCGTCCTGGGCGAGATCCTCGCTGGTCGCGGGTACGGCCTGGTCAACGCCGGACACGCCTTCGAGACGGGCGTGGTGCGGGCGTTGATCGCCGCCGATCCCCGGATCGTCGGCGAGTACGTGACGCAGGACGTGCTGCTGTCGGTGCTGGGCGAGGTGGCCGCGGGCACCCGTGACCGCTTCGCGGGGGCGCTGGCACTGGCCTCCACCGCGGTCGCGCCGTACGGCTGCGACGTCGCGCTCACCGAGATCGAGCCCGGCACTCTGTCGGCGCTGCTGCTGACCGACGACTCGGCCAAGCTGGCGCGCGATCGGCACGAGATGCTGTCGGAGATCGCGGGCGAACCCGACGCGTGGCTGGCGGCCGTCGCCGCGGTGGATGCGAACGATCTGGCGGTGCCGACCCGGCCGATGCTGGTGTTGAACGTCGCCAACCCGCTCATCGCTCGACTGCCCGAGCTCACCGACGCGACGGTCGCCGGAGCGGTCGTCAGGACGGTCTACAGCCAGGCGCTCACCCGCGCCCGGCGGTCGATGCCCGCCGACGCCGCAGGCGAGGTCGACGCCGCCGTCATGCTGCTCGCCGATCTCGCGACCCGAAGGACCGACCGATGACCGACCGGCCCCCGCACGATCCGGCACTGGAGACCCTGGTCAACGACCTCTGGCACGCCCGCTACGCGGACCCGCGCTTCGGGCACGAGGACTTCACGCCCTTCCCGGCGTTGATCGCCCGCGCCGACGAACTGGGTGAGGACTATTGGCGGTTCGTCGTGCGGCTGGAGGCGGCGTACGTCGCACTGTGGTCGGGCACCGCCACCGACGTGCTGACCCTGCTGGCCTGGATGCTGCGAGCCCACGACGCCGGGGGCATCCGGCCGGCCCTGGAACCGTCGCAGCTCGAACAGCTCCACACCACCATGGTCGACTTCCTCGAATCGATGCCCGACGTGCCCGAACTGTCTCTGACACAGGCGGAGGCGCTCCTGGCGGACTGGCGTGACCGGGTTCGCGGCACCGAATACGATTCGACGTCGCTGGTGCGGCTGGTGGAGGCCAAGATCGCGCTGCACCGCGGCGACGCCGCGCAGGCGCGCCGCATCCTCGACACCTGCCGGGAGTTCGACCCGCCGACCGGAACCTGCGAGGAGGGGGCGCGCGCGAGCGTGGCCGCCCTCTACAGTCGCTGCGGCGACTACGAGCAGGCGATCGCCCTGTCCGAACCCGACCTCGTCGACGACGGCGAGCGATGCGGCTTCTATCCGGGCGAGACCTACGCCGCCCTCATCGAGGCGTACGCGGCGACCGGGCGGCGCGCCGACGTCTCCCGCGCCGCGGAGGCCATCGACCGGGTGTACGGGCAGTTCTCGGGGAGCACCGCGCACATCGTGGCGATCCCGGCGCTGCTGCGGATCGGCGACCTGCGCCTGGCGCATCGGCTGGCGTTGTCGCGGCTGCCGCATCTGGACGCCTGCTTCACCGACCTCGACCGCGCCGAACTGGCGGCGGCGATCTCGGCGGTGCTCGCATCGGTGGCGGCGTCGGATCCGGACGCGGTGGTCGCGCACCGGGTGGACGTCGGGCGTCCCGCGCAGTTGCGGTCGGCCGCCGAGCTGGCCGCCGAACTCGCCGAGCAGTCGCGGGACGTCGCGCGCCGCTTCGACATCCGCAACGGCGGCGACGCCGTGTCGGGCCGCGTCGAGCAGCTCCTCGCCCTGCGTGCGGCGGACCCCTCGGCCGCCGACAGTCCCACCGGCCGCGTCAAAGCGGTCGGCGACCGGACCGCCGCCGAACTGATGACCGGGATGGGGGCGTTCGCCAACGTCTCGACCCGCCGCGCAGCCGCTTGCGCCGAGGCCCTCGTCGGTCGGGTCGGCGAGCTGTCGGGCCGACAGTCGGCCCGGGCACAGATCATGCTGGCCGCCGACCTGCGCCGCACCGACCCGGCCGCCGCGTCCGAGGCGCTCCGCGCGGCCGCGGCGTCGGCCCGCGAGCGCTATCCGTCGATGGCCGCGCAGGCCGAGCTGATGGCCGACGTCGAAGACGTGCAACAGGGACGCCTGGAACCCGAGCGGCTGCTCCAGGCGCCGCCGGCCGACCCGCGGTGGTCGGCCCTCGCGCAGGCCAACTACTGGCGGTTCGTCGCGATCGCCGTCGACCCGCTGGACTCCCAGCGGGCGGTGGCTGCGGTCGAGGCGGGACTGTCGGCGCTCGACCGCGGGATGCGCGGCGAGCTGCCGCTGGCCGATGCCGACGCGGCTGCGGACGACGACGGGCCGCGGTCGCTGCTGCACGGCGTCTCGTCCATCGAGACGGCGCTGCACCTGACGGCGGCGTCGGTGCACGCCGCCCAGGGGATCGAGCCCGACGCCGACGTCGACCGCGCACTCGTCGCGGCGCGGCGGGCGGTCGAGGCGGCGTCGACACCGGACGAACGGCTCCAGTCGCACGCCGAGCTGTCCGGAGCACTGGGCTTCGCCGCCCAGATCCAGGCGTTCACCGACGAACCGGCCGCGCTGCAGCTGATGCACGAGGCGGTCGAGCATGCGCGGTACGCCCAGCGCGCGCTGATGCTGGCGCACCGTGCCGAGCTGCGGTTGGCGGTGAGCGAGGACTTCGACGGCGCGGTCGCCGACCATGAAGCGGCGGTCGCCGTCTGGATGGTCGAAGGACTCGATCATCAGGCCGACGCCGGCGCGATCGACCTGGCGCGGGTTCAGCTCGGTCGAGGCGATGAACCGCTGACGATCGTGGAGACGCTGCGACCGATCGTCGATCGGATGACCGAGCGCGGCGACGACCTCGCCGTGGCGAACGCCCTCGGGACGCTGGGACGCGCGCAGGTCGCGGCCGGTCTGGCGGCCGACGCGGTCGTCTCCTTCACCCGGGTGCTCGATGAGGCGTCGGGCCACGAACACCCCGGATACCTCGCCGAACTGCACCAGGCGAGGGCCGCCGAGCTCATGGACCTGGGCCGGTTCGCCGAGGCGATCGCCGATTTCGACACCGCGATCGAATCCTTCGACGAGGTCGGGGCGCCCTTCGAACTCGGGGACGCGCTGCGCTCGGCCGGCCTGGCCGCGTACTTCGGCGGCGATGCCGAGGCGGCCGCGTCGTACCTGGACCGGGCCGCGCGCGTCTACGACGAGATCAGCGTCGACGCGCCGGTCGACTTCGAGCGGGCGCGGCTCGACCTGGCGCGCGCCGATGTGATGCGCGCCGACCGTCCCGCACGCGCGCGGGCGCTGCTCGACTCGGTGATCGAGCGGGCCCGCGCGGCCGACTGGACTCTCGTCACCCTCAGCGCCCTGCAGATCTCGGCGCTCATCGCATGGTCGACGGGCACGGACGAGGGGCGCGAGGAGGCCGTCCGGCTGGTCGACGAGGGCCTGCACCTGGACCCCGAGCACCCGGGGCTGAACCGGCTGGCCTTCGACCTGTCCGACGAGCCGTAGCCGGCGGGCTGCCGGCTATCCGGGGACGCCGCGGAAGTGGGTCGTCAACCGGTGATCGTCGTCGATCAGGTGGAAGGCGACGCCCGGGCGGTGGGCCGGGGTGATGATCTCGCTGCCCTCGAAGGGCAGGCTCAGCGTGGACGAGACACCCGGGGCCACCGCGTGCGGACGCCCGGCGAAGGTCGTGACGGCGGCGGCGTGCGCGTGACCGGAGACGCAACCGACGATGTTCGGGTGCTCGCGGACGAACTCTTCGAGCAGCCCGGGATCGAGTTGGCGCATCCCGTCGATGAAGCCGATGCCGATCTCGACGGCCGGGTGGTGGAAGGCGACCAGGACGTCGGTGTCCGGGCCGGCCTGCGCGATCTGCGTGCGAGCCCAGTCGAGCGTGGAACGTGACAGGTAGCCGTCGGACCGGCCGGGGATCGACGAGTCGAGCGCCAGCACCAGCAGGCCCGACAGTCGCAGTGCGGAGTTCACCGGCTCGGAGGCGGCCGTGCCGTGCACGACGGAGGTGAAGGCCGCGCGGTCGTCGTGGTTGCCGAGCGTCATCAGGGTCGGGATCTCGGTGGCGAGGGCATCGATCGCCTCGCGGTACTCCTCGGGGAGTCCCTCGTCGGCGATGTCCCCGGTGACCAGCAGCGCGTCGATCTCGCGCGGACCGCCGCACCGCCCGTTGAGGTAGTCCATGACCGCCGCGACCCGTTTCCGATGGTCGGCGTCGCCATCGAAATGCAGATCGCTGATCTGAGCGATGACGAACATGCGACTCCTTCAAGTCACCGGCTTCCCAGCATCGGCCGTTTCCAGATCCAGGCTAGACGACCGGTGCCGAGGCGTCAGATGGCGGCATCGGTCGACGCGCACTCGACGTGGACGTTGCCCGCGAAGCGGTACGGGGCCGCGACCAGGAGACCACCGAACTGCTTGCGCAGTCGGGACATCTCGGCGCGGACGGTCACCGTCCGGTCGGGGACGCCGAACAGGTGCGCCGACAGTTCGGCCGCGCTCAGGCCGGCCGGGTGCGCGGCCAGCGCCTCGAGGATCTGCAGGTGCCGCGGCGACGGTTTGAGGACCCACGCGCCGTCGCCGGAGTCGACGTGCACCGCGGTGCTCCCGTCGGGTTCGGGGACCAGACGCACGAGGGTCCCGGCGTCTGCGGCGTCGCGCTCGACGACTCGCAGCAGCCAGCCGCCGGGCAGCGGATCGACCTCGCACAGGCCGATGCCGCCGATCATCGAGCGGCCCGCCGACAGATCGCCCGGGACCACGATGCGCGGCTGCGGCGGCACCCGGTCGACGGCCGCGACCCAGCCGTGCGGGTCGACGGCGAGCGCGGGCGAGGCGGTGCGGGACAGGATCGGGGCGGCGACACTGCGCAGCGCGTCGAGCCGCATGCGATGCGCGTCGCGCAGTTCGGCGTGTGCCAGCCGGGCGACCGAGTCGACCAGGGCGAGGGTCGCCGGATGGATGGACGCGGCCGGGCCGCTGACGTCGATCACCCCGAGCAGCTCGCCGGTGCGCGGGTCGTGGATCGGCGCACCCGTGCACGTCCACGCGTGGTGGGTGCGGACGAAGTGCTCGGCGGAGAAGACCTGAACGGCGCGGCGGGAGGCGAGCGCCGTGCCGATCGCATTGGTGCCGACGTCGTTCTCCGACCAGGAGGCGCCCTCGGCGAAGCCGAGGCGGTCGGCGCGCACCAGTGCCCGCGATTCGCCCGAACGCCACAGCACCCGGCCGGTGGCGTCCGCGATGACCAGCAGATTGTCGCTGCCGGAGATGAGCACGTCGAGGCTGCCGGTGATCGACTCCAGGACCGACTCCAAACCCGATTCGGCTCGACGCTGCTGGACGAACGACGGTCCGAGGGGATCGAGGCGCGCGCCCCGATCGGGGTCGACGCCCGCGTGCGCGACCCGCTCCCACGACTCGCCGATCACCGACCGCGGTCGCGCGGGCAGGCGCCGCCCGGAGCGAGCGGCGTCGTACACGGCGTGCAGCACGGCGGCGAACTCGCGCGGATCGTCGCCGCTGGCGAGTGCGGGTTCGGGAGCGGACGGTGCTGCTGCGGCCTGCGTCATCGTCGGTCTCCTCTCCAACCCTCCGCCGAATGTGCGGCGGATCACATATCGGCCAGCGTGGTCCGGAGTCGGCGATCGGTCAAGGCCGCTGCAACCCCCTGCAACCCTTGAGGTCACATTTGACTTGGAGTGTGCTGAGGATCACAAGGATATGTGTTTCCGCTGTGAAAGGACACCGCCATGACGCAGACCATCGACAGCCCGATCGACACCGGGCAGTCAGCACCCTCCGCACGCGTCGACGCCTGGCTGGCCCGCTTCGACGAAGCCCTGGCGTCGGGCGATCCGGCCCGCGTCGCCTCGCTGTTCCTCGCCGACTCGTACTGGCGCGACCTGGTCGCCTTCACCTGGAACCTGAAGACCGTCGAAGGCCGCGAGGAGATCACCGAGATGCTCGCCGCACGGCAGGAGCCGACCGCGGCGGGC
Source organism: Gordonia aichiensis (assembly GCF_039946255.1). GTDB lineage: Bacteria > Actinomycetota > Actinomycetes > Mycobacteriales > Mycobacteriaceae > Gordonia > Gordonia aichiensis_A. The sequence continues at coordinate 81,825 of NZ_JBCDWL010000015.1, forward strand.
GGCTTCGCCCGCACCGAGGACGCCACCGAGACCGACGGCGTCGCCGAGGCGTTCATCGCATTCGAGACCGCGGTCGGTCGCGGCGACGGCCACCTGCGCATCCGGGAGGACGACGACGGCGTCGACCGCGCCTGGACGCTCCTGACCACCCTGCAGGAGCTCAAGGGCCACGAGGAGTCCAGCGGCTTCACCCGCCCGCGCGGTGCGGTGCACGGCAGCGACCCCGATCCGCGGTCGTGGGCCGAGCGCAAGGAGGACGAGGAGGCCGAACTCGGCCGGGCCGTCCAGCCCTACGTGCTGGTCATCGGCGGTGGTCAGGGCGGCATCGCGCTCGGCGCCCGACTGCGTCAGCTCGGGGTGCCGTCGATCGTCGTCGACAAGCACGACCGCCCCGGCGACCAGTGGCGCGGGCGGTACAAGACCCTCTGCCTGCACGACCCGGTCTGGTACGACCACCTGCCCTACCTGCCCTTCCCGTCCAACTGGCCGGTGTTCGCACCGAAGGACAAGATCGGCGACTGGCTGGAGTTCTACACCCGGGTGATGGAGGTCCCCTACTGGTCCAAGACCGAATGCACCTCCGCCGCCTACGACGAGGCCGCCGGGCGGTGGACCGTCGAACTGGTCCGCGACGGCGAGAAGATGACGCTGCACCCGACGCAGCTGGTCCTCGCCACCGGCATGTCCGGTAAGGCCAACGTGCCGAACTTCCCGGGTCAGGACGTCTTCGCCGGCGACCAGCATCACTCCAGCCGGCACCCCGGTCCGGACGGGTATGTCGGCAAGAAGGTCGTCGTCATCGGCGCCAACAACTCCGCCCACGACATCTGCAAGGCGCTCGTCGAATCGGGTGTGGACACCACGATGGTCCAGCGGTCCTCGACGCACATCGTCAAGTCCGACTCGCTGATGGAGATCGGCCTCGGCGCGCTCTACAGCGAGCAGGCCGTCGCCGGCGGCATGACCACGAAGAAGGCGGACATGACCTTCGCCTCGCTGCCGTACAAGATCATGCACCAGTTCCAGATCCCGCTCTACGACCAGATCCGCGAGCGCGACAAGGACTACTACCAGCGGCTCACCGACGCCGGCTTCGACCTCGACTTCGGCGACGACGACTCCGGCCTGTTCATGAAGTACCTGCGGCGCGGGTCGGGCTACTACATCGACGTCGGCGCCTGCGAACTCGTCGCCGACGGCACCATCAAGCTCGCCAAGGGCGGGGTCGACCATCTGACCGAGAACTCGGTGGTCCTCTCGGACGGCACCGAACTGCCCGCCGACGTCGTCGTCTACGCCACCGGCTACGGGTCGATGAACGGCTGGGCCGCCGACCTGATGGGCCAGGAGGTCGCCGACCGGGTGGGCAAGGTGTGGGGCCTGGGCTCGGACACCACCAAGGATCCGGGGCCGTGGGAGGGCGAGCAGCGCAACATGTGGAAGCCGACCCAGCAGCCCGGCCTCTGGTTCCACGGCGGAAACCTGCACCAGTCGCGCCACTACTCGCTGTACCTGGCGCTGCAGCTCAAGGCCCGCTTCGAGGGCCTGGAGACCCCCGTCTACGGATTGCAGGAGGTGCACCATCTGAGTTGATCAATCGAAAGCACACGGTGCAGGCGCCGGTTCCCGCTTCGGTCGGGCACCGGCGCCTGCGGTGTGTTCGCACTACCAACGCGTATGCGCGAGCGTCTGCGACGACACGCCGCGATCGGGCGGGGACACGCGTTGGAGATGCGGCCGACCGGCTCAGAGCACCCCGTACCCGACCAGGCCGACGTAGCCGCCGATCCGGAAGCGGTTCACCTTGACGTGTCCGCCCCACTCGTTGCCGCCGACGGTCGTGACCTGCCCGTCGGCGTAGTCCAGGACGATGTTGGTGTGCTGCCGGAAGAAGCTCTTCGTGGAGTACAGCATCACGTCGCCGAGCTTGGGCTGATAGCCGGAGTCGGCGGGCCGGAAACGGCCCTGCGCCTGGAAGTACTCGGTCAACGTGTAGACGCCGGGGATCCGCCAGTGGCCCGAGTGCGGATTCTCGAAGGCGGCGCCCGACTCCTTCATCACCCAGCTGACGAAGTCGGCGCACCACTCCTCCTCGACGCCCTCGGCGTACTTGGTGCCCGGCGGCTGCGCGTCGAACTCGGCCCGCGTCACGTCGACGAGCCTGCGTTGGACGGGACTCAGCGCCGCGGTGTCGAGGTCGGGGTAGGCGCGGTCGCGGTTGTTCCACCACGTGGTCACGAAGCCGACCGCCCCGGCCCGGATCGCGACGCCGGTGGCGCCGGCCAGGACGACGGCGACGACGGCGAACGCGATCAGCAGACGGCGGCGTTCACGGGACATGTCGTCAGGGTAGCCAGTGTTCGGCGCCCAGGCGGGCCTCGTCGAACCGCCGGTGACGGTCCGGGGACGGTCCTACCATCGAGGGCATGAGCGATTCTCCTGAACTGAGCCCCACCGACTGGGTCCGCGACCAGACCGAGAAGATCCTGGCGGCGGGCACCACCGACGCCGCGTCCATCGACGGGATGAAGGTGGTTCTGTTCACCACCGTCGGCGCCAAGTCGGGGAAGAAGCGGTACACCCCGCTGATGCGCGTCGAGGAGAACGGGAAGTACCTGATGGTCGCCTCGAAGGGCGGCGCACCCGAGAACCCCTCCTGGTACTACAACGTCAAGGCGAACCCGCAGGTCACCGTGCAGGACGGCGCCACCGTCACCACGATGACCGCCCGCGAGATCTCGGGCGACGAACGCGCACACTGGTGGGAGCTGGCCGTCGCCGCGTTCCCGCCCTACGGCGAGTACCAGACCAAGACCGATCGGCTGATCCCCGTCTTCGTCCTGGAGTGACTCGCTCGGCGCCGAGACCGCGCGGCTACAGGTCGCCGGGCAGCTTGTCGCGCCGCAGCCCCCGCCAACTCGGATGCCGCAGATGTCCGGTCGAGGTCCAGTTCATGAAGGCGACGTCGGCGACGAGCTTGGGCAGCACCCACACCGCGCTGGTCGCGACGGGGCGGTCGATGTCGTCGACGAACGGACAGCGGCTGATCCGCAGCGGCGCCAACTCGTCGAGCAGGGCGTCGAGGTCGGCGTCGGTGAAGCCGGTGCCGACCCGGCCGAGGTAGCGCAGCCCGCGTTCGACGGGCAGCCCCACCAGCAGCGAACCGATGCGGGAATCACTGCCCCGGCCCGGCCGGTAGCCGCCGATCACCACCTCGACGTCGTTCCAGTTCTTGTGCTTGCGCCAGTCCGACGTGCGCCGCCCCACCGGGTACGGCGCATCGCGCCGCTTGGCGACCACGCCCTCCCAGCCGCGGGCGCGGGCCGTGGCCGCCGCGTGGTCGGCCGGCCCGGACAGCAGGTCGGGGATCTCGACCAGCGGTTCGGTGCGGAAGTACGGCAGCGACTCGAGGATCTCGCGCCGGACGCGCCAAGGCTGCTCCCACAGCCGCACGCCGTCGAGGTACAGGACGTCGAAGAGCAGCAGTCGCAGCGGGCGGGGCGCAGCGGTGCGGCGACGCGAGGTGAGCAGCGCGAAGTCGGCGACGCCCGCATCGTTGAGCGCCACGATCTCCCCGTCGAGCACTATGTCGACGGCGGTGCCGTCGGCGCGGACGGCGTGCTCGGCGATCGCCGACAGCTCGGGGAAATCGGTGTCGAAGGCGGTGCCGGACCGGGAGACCAGTTGCAGTCGGCCGCCGATGATGCGGACCAGCACCCGGAAGCCGTCCCATTTGCCCTCGAACGCCCACTCGTCGTCCGACAGTCCGTCGATCGGATCGTCGGCGGCGAGCGCCGGGCGCAGCGCGATCAGGTCGGGCATGACGGCGGGAACCGGCGGCGCTGGAACCGGCCGCGCGGGCGGCGGCGACGGCCGGGCGACGGCGCCCGGCCGCCGGCCCCGGGTCTTGCGGTACTCGCCGAGGTCGATCACCGCGTCGTCGATCGGCGCGGCCACGCGCGGCACCCGGTCCGACAGGCCGGCCAGCAGATCGCCCGCGGTGTCGAGCCGGTCGAGGACCTCGGTCGCGAGGAGATGACGCAGTCCGGGGTCGGCCAGTTCGTCCCACGAGCGCGGCGCGGCCACCCACGGTCTGTCCCGACCGCGCAGCGAGTACGGCGCGAGGGTGGTCTTGGCGGCGGAGTTCTGGCTCCAGTCGATGAAGACGCGCCCGGCCCGTTCGGTCTTCGCCATCACCGCGGTCACGGTCGTCGGATTCGCCTGCGCCAACGCGGTCGCGACCTGCTTGGCGACCGCTCGTGCCGATTCGGTCCGGACCGGGGCGGCCAGGCGCGCGTAGACGTGAATGCCCTTGCTGCCGCTGGTGACCGGGAACGAGGGCAGGCCGACGTCGGCGAGCAGTGCGCGGATGTCGAGCGCGACGCTCGCGCACCGGTCCAGGCCGACGTCGGGGCCGGGATCGAGGTCGAGCACGATCCGGTCGGCGCGGCGATCGGTGTCGTCGGACAGGTCGATCCGCCACTGCGGCACGTGCAGTTCCAGGGCCGCGACCTGGGCCAGCCACACCAGGTCGGCCGCCGACCGGACCACCGGGTACACGGTGCGCCGGTCGGCGTGCTCGATGGTGAACCGAGCCACCCAGTCGGGGACGCCCGCGGGCACCGCCTTCTCGAAGAACGCCGCCGAGTCGACGCCGCCGGGCCACCGTTTGCGGGTCACCGGCCGCGACGCCAGATGCGGCAGCATGGCGTCGGCCACGCGCAGGTAGTAGTCGACCACCTCGAACTTCCGGGTGCCGGTCTGCGGGTACAGCACCTTGTCGAGGTTGGTCAGGGCGATGCGATGCCCGTCGACGTCCAACTCGGATCGCGCCATGACAGGAATTGTCCTCGGTCGGCTGGCAGAATGGTCGGCATGCGCTCGATCTGGCGAGGCGATCTGAGCTTTGGTCTGGTGAACGTGCCGGTCAAGGTGTACTCCGCAACGGAGAGCCACGATCGCCCGTCTCATCAGGTCGATTCCGCCGACGGCACCAGGATCCGCTATCGACGGGTCCGGGAGGGCACCGACACCGAGGTGGAGTTCGGGAGGATCGCCAACGCCTACGAGTCGGACGGCGGCGACCGTGTGGTGCTGACCAAGGACGATCTGGCGACGCTCCCGGTCAACAAGAGTCCCGAGATCGCGATCCTGGAGTTCGTCCCGATCGACCAGGTGGATCCGATCTACTTCGACAAGCCCTACTACCTGGAACCGGCATCCAAGTCGCCGAAGGCCTACGTGCTGCTGGCGAAGGCCCTGCAACGGACCGAACGACTGGCGATCGCCACCTTCACGCTGCGCAGCCGGACCCGACTGGCGGCGCTCCGGGTGATCGACGGCGTGATGACCCTGCAGACGCTGCTGTGGCCCGACGAGGTCCGCGTCCCCGACTTCGACTTCCTGCACGCCGACACCCCGATCCGCGACCAGGAGCTCGACATGGCGGCGTCGCTGATCGAGACCATGGCGTCCGACTTCGATCCCACCCAGTACGAGGACACCTATCAGGTGGAGTTGGGGAAGCTGATCGAAGCCCGCGCCGGCGGCGGCGAGGCCTTCGCCGAACCGACCGAGTCGGCGTCCGACGAGGACAGTGAGGTCGCGGATCTGCTTGCGGCGCTGCGTGCCTCGGTCGCCGACCGCGGTCGAGGCAAGCACGACGAGACTCCGGAACGCGGATCGTCGGCCAAGAAGGCCGCGGGCTGAGCTCCCCGGCGCGACGGCGGTTCGAGGCGAGCCGGGCCCCGCACGCGGGTCTGGTGCGCGCGGGTGCGGAGCGTCCGGCCCCGCGTGAGTACAGTGATGCGTACCACACCAGACGGGTCACGGGAGGCTTCAGTGGAGATGGCTGGCACACAACCGGGCGGGACCGCAGATCGACCGCTCGACGTCCTGATCGTCGGCGCGGGCCTGTCGGGCATCGACGCCGCATACCGACTGCGTGAGCGCAATCCGGGCCTGGACTACCGAATCGTGGAGCGGCGCAGTCGGATCGGTGGCACCTGGGATCTGTTCCGATACCCCGGCGTGCGGTCGGACTCCGACATCTTCACGCTGAGCTTCCCGTGGAACCCGTGGCGCGGGAAGCGCACGATGGCCGAAGGCGACGAGATCCGCGACTACCTCGAGCAGACCGCGCACGACTTCGGCATCTACGACCACATCCAGTTCGACGTCGACGTGGCCGGCGCCGACTTCGACACCACGACCGACCTGTGGACCGTGGACGTGATCGCCGACGGCGTCCCCGGCGTGATCGTCACCCGCTTCCTGTACATGTGCACCGGCTACTACCGGTACGAGACCGGATATCGGCCGGAGTTCCCGGGGGAGAAGGACTTCGAGGGAACCTTCGTGCATCCTCAGTTCTGGCCGGAAGACCTCGACTACACCGGCAAGAACGTCGTGGTCATCGGTTCCGGCGCCACCGCGGTCACCCTGATCCCGTCGATGGCGCCCACCGCGGGCAGCGTCACCATGCTGCAGCGGTCGCCGAGCTACATGTTCCCGAATCCGTGGGAGGACGGGATGACCAAGCTGCTGCTGCGGCTCCTGCCGCCGCAGCGGGCGCACGACGTCATCCGCTGGCGCAACGCCCTGATCACCTTCGGCCTCTACCTGTACTGTCGGACCTTCCCGAAGCTGTCGCGTCGGACCCTGCGCCGGATCGCGAAGACGATGCTGCCCAAGGGATTCGACGTCGACACCCATTTCCGTCCGAAGTACGAGCCGTGGGATCAGCGGTTGTGCGTCATCCCCGACGGCGACTTCTACCGCGCCATCAAGGCCGGGACCGCCGACGTCGTGACCGACACCGTCAAGCAGATCACCCCGACCGGCATCGACCTCGACTCGGGCAGGCACCTGGAGGCCGACATCATCGTCACCGCCACCGGTCTGGAGCTGGTGGCCTTCGGCGGCGCGACCCTGTCGGTGGACGGGGAGAAGTTCGAGGCGGGCGACAAGTTCGCCTACCGCGGGTACATGCTGGACGACGTGCCGAACATGGCGTGGTCGGTGGGGTACACGAACGCCTCGTGGACCCTGCGCGTCGATCTGACCAGCCAGGCCGTCGGCGACCTGCTCAAGCACATGCGCGAGCGCGGCTACACACGTGCCGTGCCGACGCTGCGCGGGACCCGGCCGCAGGCGCATCCGCTGCTCGAACTGGACTCGGGATACGTCCAGCGTGCCGCCTCGCGGCTGCCGAAGGCCGGTGACCGCGCGCCGTGGCTGGTGCGTCACAACCTGATCCTCGACGCGATCGACGCCCGCAAGTACGAGGTCACCGAGGAGATGACGTTCACGTAAGCGGCGGCCGCGCCGTCTGCCTGAGACGTATCATGGGTAAATGTCTCAAATGACTCGCGACGAGGCCGTCGCCGACTTCTTCCGCCGGGCCCGGTCTCAGGAGGTCGCCGACCCGGCCGACCTCGATGCGATCTGGGCGGCGCTGCCGGTCGTCCGCGTCGACGAGCTGATGGGTTCGTGGCGCGGCGGGGAACTGCCCTCGGGCCACCCCATGGACGGGCAGCTCGCGATCGTGAAATGGCACGGCAAGACGTTCAACTCGTGGTTCGACGTGAAACCGATGGTCTGCCGCGACGAGGCAGGCGAGCTGTACTCCAACACCGAGATCGGCAAGGGGGAGGCCAGTGCGTGGATGGTGGAGTTCCGCGGGGAGTCGACGGCGTCGATGGTCTACGACGGCCAGCCGGTGATCGATCACTTCAAGCGGGTCGATGAGGACACGCTGATGGGGATCATGAACGGTAAGACGTCGCTGGTCCGCGATCGCCACTTCTACTTCTATCTGGTCCGCGAATAGCACCACTTTCGTTGCCATCGCACCTCTTTCGTTCTGCGCACCCGGTCGCGACCGAGTGCGCAGAACGAAAGAGGTGCGATATCGGTCGGCCTCGTGCGCCACAATGGGCGCATGGTTTCGATCGGCTTCGGCAGGGCTCGGCAGAACGACATCTACACGGCGGGGATCCACGGGCGAAAGCCCGTCGTTCCGGCGGACTTCGCCGAGCTGGAACGACGCGCGCAGGCGGTGATGAGCCGCCGCGGCTGGGCGTACATCGCAGGCGGCGCAGGCGAGGGCCGCACGATGCAGGCCAACCGCGACGCCCTCGACCGCTGGGCCATCGTGCCGCGCATGCTGCGCGACACCTCCCAGCGCAGCCTGGAGGCCGAACTGTTCGGACAGCGGCTCGACGCGCCCGTCCTGTTCTCGCCGGTCGGCGCCGGCGCGCTCGCACATCCGAACGCCGACGTCCACATCGGTGAGGCCGCCGCGCAACTCGGCGTGCCGTACATCTTCTCCAACCAGGGCTGCGCGCCGATGGAGGACGTCGCCGCGGCCATGGACGCGGTCGTCCCCGGCGCCCCGCGCTGGTTCCAGCTGTACTGGTCCACCGACGACCGCCTGGTCACCAGCCTGATCCGCCGCGCCGAGAAGATGGGCGCCGCAGCACTGGTCGTCACCCTCGACACCACGATGCTCGGCTGGCGCCCCCAGGACCTCAACCTCGGCTCGCTGCCCTTCGCCCGCGCCGAGGGCATCAGCCAGTACACCTCCGACGCGTCGTTCTGGGAGATCGTCGCCGAACGGATCAAGGCCGCCACGGCCGAGAAGCCGGAGATCTCACTGGGGGCGATCAAGACGCTGCTGTCGATCGCCCGCAACGTGCCCGGCGACCTCAAAGACAACCTGACCCGGCCGGAGCCGCGCGCCGCCGTCCAGACCTTCCTCGACATCTACTCGCGTCCGTCGCTGAACTGGGACGACATCGCCACCCTGCGGGAGCGGACGTCGCTGCCGATCGTGCTCAAGGGCATCCTGCACCCCGACGACGCCCGCCGCGCCGTCGAACTCGGCGTCGACGGCATCCTGGTCTCCAACCACGGCGGGCGGCAGGTGGACGGGTCCGTCTCCAGCGCCGACGCCCTGGTCGACGTCGTCGACGCGGTCGGTCCGAAGGGCGAGCGGTCGGCGAAGATCCTCGTCGACTCCGGCTTCTACACCGGATCGGACGTCTTCAAGGGCCTCGCGCTGGGCGCCGACGCGGTCTGCATCGGGCGCCCGCACATGTACGGACTGGCGCTCGACGGGACCGACGGCGCCCGCGACGCGGTCGCGAACATCATCGGCGAGCTCGACCTGACCCTGGGACTGTCGGGCCATCGGGACGTCGCCGAACTGGACCGGACGGCGCTGAAAAGACTCTGACGGCGGGCTCAGACCAGCGGTCGCCCGGTCCGCATGCGCCGGCGGACGTCGGCCAGCAGGAGGTTGAACGGGAAGGTCTTCAGCGGCCGGGGCAGGACGCGGACCACGCGTCGGACGAGGGCGTTGTGCACGTCGAAGAACCGTTCCTGGAAGGGCGTCAGGTGCACGCCCATCTTCTGGCGGAACTCCTCGGGCAGAAAGCCGATGGTCATCGTCTCGGAGAACCAACCGGCCGCCAGCGACACCGGCCAGGGCAGGAAGTCCATCCGCACGATCCGCAGCAGGTAGTCGCGGATCGTGTCGTCGATCTCCAGGTCGGCGACCGTCTGGTTCCAGTACGTCTCGAAGTCGGCGCGGGTGGGCGGCCACATCTCCGGCGGCATCTGCAGGGTCGTGCCCATCACCGCACCCTGCCGGTAGGCGGCCTCGGTGATGTTGGCGGGGTCGCCGTACAGCCGTTCCATGTCCTCCCATCCCCGGTACAGGCAGGCCGCCACCCACAGCTGCAGCTTCGGGTCGAAGGCGTTGTACTTCACCGGGCTGTCCTCGTTCGACCGGACCTGCACGTGGGCCCGGTTGACGGCCTGCCGGTAGCGGCGCCGGTCCTCGGCGCTGCCCATGGCGGCGACCGCGAGATACGAGAGCGTGGTGCGGGTGCGCTTGATCGGGACCTTGAACAGGTTGCCGGAGGCGACCTTGCTCTCGAAGACGCCGTAGCCGACGGCGGGCACGGCCAACTGCATGATCACGTTGGCCGGCCCCGCGAGCAGGGCGATGCCGAGCATGCCCAGATCTTCGACGCGCTGGTCGTCGAGCTCCTGTCGGCGCGAATGGCGTTCGGCGGCAGCGGGGTCGATAGCTTCGGCGGTCATCGCAGGTCTCCCGGACTCATTGAACTGATAACGAACGTTTCCAATTTGATTGAACGCTTGACCGGCGGAGGTGTCAAGATGGTCGACGTGGGCATTTCAGGCGATGAGGCGGCGGAGTTGCGTGCATACGGCGGGGAGTCGGGCGGCGCGCGGGTGGCCCGGCGTCGGGCGGCCCTGATCGACGCGGCCCTCGACATGCTCGCCGAGCCCGAACCCGGTCCGGTGACCGTGCGCGGCATCTGTGGCCGCGCCGGTCTCACGCCGCGGTACTTCTATGAGAGCTTCGAGAACGCCGACGCGTTGGTCGGGGAGGCGTACGACCAGGTCATCGCGCAGATCGCCGATCACGCGCTGGCGGGTTTCAACGCCGGTGCCGACGCGCGCGGCAAGGTGGTCGGCGCGGTCGAGGCCATCGTCGAGACCATCGAAAGCGATCCGCGCACCGGACGGGTGCTGTTCTCCGACACGCTGCGCAGTCCGGTGGTGGCGGCCAAGCGCAGTCAGATGTTGGAGATCTTCACCGATCTGACCTACCAGAGCGCGCCCGCCGTGGCGCGGGTCAGCGGTGGTCAGGAGACCCTCGCGGCGGCGCACTTCCAGGTCGGCGGGCTCGGCCGACTGCTGGCCTCGTGGACCGAGGGACTGGTCGACCTCGACCGCCGGGCACTGGTGGACATCTGCGTTCGGATGCTGCTTCCGGAGAGCCGAGCCGTGGATTCGTCGACGGCCCGGCTAAGTTGAAGTAATGACGAATTGGCGTGACTACGGCGCAGTCGACCTCCCGGTGCCGTTGGCTGCAGCGTTGGGCGCCTTCGTCGAACACGGTTATCACGGCACGTCGGTGCGCGACATCGCCGCGCGTGCGGGCCTGTCGGTGCCCGGCCTCTATCACCACTATCCGTCTAAGCAGTCGCTGCTGCAGGGGCTGCTCGAGTTGACTATGTCCGACCTCCTGCGCCGTTCGGAGGAGGCGCTGGCGGCGGCGGGCGAGAACCCCGTCGACCGGTTCGACGCCGTGGTCGAGTCGCTGCTGCGGTTCCACATGTACCGCCGCGAGCAGGCCTTCGTCGGTTCCACGGAGCTGCGCAGTCTGGATCCGGAGTATCACCGGGTGTACATCGGTCACCGGATCCGCCAGCAGCGCATGGTCGACGAAGTGGTGCGCGAGGGCGTCGAGACCGGTGCGTTCACCACCGATGCGCCGAAGGGCGCGGCCCGCGCGGTGGCCACCATGTGCGTGGGCGTGTCGACCTGGTACCGGGCCGACGGCCCGATGGGACCCGAGGACCTCATCGCACAGAACCTCGAGTTCGCGCGCGCCATCGTCGGCTACGTTCCGCGCTGACGCCGCTCGGGGAGTTCCGTCGCGGCCGACTGCTTGACGGGCTTCCGGGGGCATGGCAACCTAACCGCTAACCGAGCGCTCGTTCGGTAGAAGCTGGAGGACGTCATGCCCGTCGATCTCGCCTACAGTGCGCAGGTCCGCGACCTCGTGGACCGCACCGCGGCCTTCATCGCAGCCGAAGTGCTGCCGATCGAGGAGCGCTACCACGGCGACATCACCGCCGCGGGCGGCGACGACCTGCGACGTGAGCTCAACGCCAAGGCGAAGGCCGCGGGCGTCTTCGCCCCGCACGCACCCGAGGAGTTCGGCGGACTCGGGCTCGACATGTCCGACCGCGCGCCGGTGTTCGAGGCGGCGGGCGCGTCGACCTTCGGCCCGGTCGCACTGCACATCGGCGCCCCCGACGAGGGCAACATCCACATGCTGGCGCACATCGCCACCGACGAGCAGAAGCACCGTTACCTGGCGCCGCTGGCGACCGGCGAGGTGCGCAGCGCCTTCGCGATGACCGAGCCGTCACCGGGTGCCGGCGCCGACCCCAACGCCCTGTCCACGACCGCGGTCGCGGTCGACGGCGGATGGCGGATCAACGGCCGCAAGCGATTCATCACCGGCGCCGACGGTGCGGCGTTCTTCATCATCATGGCGCGCACGGTCGGCCGGCGCGGCGACCGCGGCGGCGCGACCATGTTCCTGGCGCCCGCCGAGACCGACGGCATCAGCGTCGACCGGCACATCCACACCACCGACAAGTCGATGATCGGCGGGCACTGCGAGATGACCTTCACCGACGTCTTCGTGCCCGACGAGGACGTTCTCGGTGCCCCGCACGAGGGTTACCGGTACGCGCAGGTCAGGTTGGGGCCGGCCCGCATGACGCACGTGATGCGCTGGATGGGCAGCGCGGTGCGCGCGCACCGGATCGCGGTCGACTACGTGGAGCGGCGCGAGGGCTTCGGCGGCCGACTGGCCGACCTCGGGATGATGCAGCAGATGATCGCCGACAACGAGATCGACCTCGCCGCCGCCCGGGCGCTGCTCGTGCGGGCCTGCTACGAACTGGACCGCGGCGAGCACGCCTCGGACGCGACGTCGATCGCGAAGACCTTCGGCGCCGAGGCGTTCTCCCGCGTCGCCGACCGGGCCGTGCAGATGTGCGGCGGCCTCGGCGTCTCCGAGGATCTGCCGCTGGCGCGCTTGGCGGCCGAGCTGCGGCCCTTCCGCATCTACGACGGCCCCAGCGAAGTGCACCGATGGGCCATCGCCAAGCGCGCCGTCGGACGGGCGCGCAAGGCGCGCGAGGGCCAGTGACCGAGTACGACGACGAGGAGAATCACGTGGCATCTCATCCCGGCCTGAACGCCGAGAACCTCCGGAAGCTGCTGTCCGCCAACGACGTCGAGGTGGACGGCGAACTGCGGATCGAACTGATCAGCGGCGGACGGTCGAACCTGACCTTCGACGTCCGCGACGACCGCAGTCACTGGGTGGTCCGGCGGCCGCCGATGGGCGGGCTGACGCCGTCGGCGCACGACATGAACCGCGAGTGGAACGTGACCTCGGCGCTCGTGCAGACCGCGGTCCCGGTGGCGCCGACCGTGGCCATCGACCGCGACGGTCAGTTCATCGGCGCCCCGTGCACCGTCGTCGAGTTCGTGGACGGCCGAGTGATCCGATCCGCCGACGACCTGGCGGGGCTGAGCGACGCCGAGGTCACCGCGGGCGCCGACGCGCTGGTGCGCACGCTGGCCGACCTGCATGCAGTGGACTATGAAGCGGTCGGGCTCGGCGACTTCGGCAGGCCCGAGGGCTTCGCGGCCCGCCAGGTGAAGCTGTGGGCCCGCCAGTGGGGCATCGTCAAGACCCGCGAGCTCGACGACGTCGATCGCCTCGCCGCCGCACTGACCGAACGGGTGCCCGTGCAGGCGCGCAAGGCGATCGTCCACGGCGACTTCCGCATCGACAACACCATTCTCGCGCCGAACGACCCGGGAACCGTCGCCGCGGTGGTCGACTGGGAGATGGCCGCGCTCGGCGACCCGCTGACCGACCTCGCCCTGATGTGCGTCTACCGCGAACCGGTGTTCTCGCAGGTCCTCGGCTTCGACGCCGCCTGGACGAGCGACCGCTATCCGGACGCCGACGGCCTCGCGCAGCGCTACGTCGAGGCGACCGGCGCCGAACTCGGCGACTGGGCCTTCTATCTCGGCCTGGCGAATCTCAAGCTCGGGGTGATCGCCGAGGGCATCACGCACCGGGCGCTGGCCGGCGGGTCGTCGGGCACCGCGGGCGCCGAGCGCGCCGCCGAGGCGACCGGAGCCTTCATCGCGGCGGGGCTGCGCGCGATCGGGTAGCACCGGGTCGCGGAGTCGGCGGCACGCACGATCAGTCGGCGACGCCGATCGACGCCACCGCCGGCTGCCAGTCGGGTTCGCCGAGTGCCGCCGCCTGCTTCGCCTCGGCGGCCGCCCAGGCGAACACCCCGCGCGCCATGAGGGACTCCTCGGACTTCGCCCGCTCACCGTAGACGCGCGCCCGGGTCTCATGAGCGGAGCCGGATTCGGGCTCGGCCTGCACCGCCATCTCGGCGAAGTGGGAGGCAAGACGCAGATCGCCCGCCTCGGCGGCGCGTTCGGCTTCGTCGAGCACCGGGCGGAGGCCGCCGGCCAGCCGCACCACGGCGCGCGCCAGTTCGGCGTCGCGGCTGGGCTTGAGCCGAGCCGGATTGCCGTCGTACCAGCCGCCGTACCGACGCCACAGGTTTCGGACGATGAACTCGGGCTCGTCGTACCGGGCACGGAGGTAGACGCGGTCGGCGAGTTCGGCGGGCGGCTTCACGGCGGGCACGATGTCGTCGAGGCGCCGGCCCGCATTCATCATGTCGAGCGTCTGTCGGACGATGGAGTCGAGCCAGTCCGCGGTCTCCAGGCACGCCTGCTCGATGCGGTCGGCGCCGAAGATCGGCGCCCCGTGCGACGGCAGCATGATCTCGGCACCCAGCGTCGCCATGCGGCGCAGGGCGTGTGCCCACTCTCGCGGAAAGCGCTGCGCCTTCTGCGGATTTCCGCAGTTCGGGACCAGCCACACGAACATGTCTCCGGGCATCAGCAGCTTGAGCTCGGGGACGTAGGCCACCGCGGCGTCGTCGGTCTCGCCCTCGGCGTGGAACAGCTCGAAGGTGACGCCCGCGCGCCGAACGGACATCGAATCGCGGAAGGTCACATCCGGCGATCGCAGGTCGCTGGGCCACGTCAGGTCCGGGATCTGGAACTGGCGGCGGTTGATGATCTCGTTGTAGCCGGCGGTCAGCCGGTAGCGGTCGAACCGGTCGCGCACCCGCTCGTGGCCGATCACCTCGATGTTCGACTCCGGCTCGGCCTCGAACGGGCCGAGACCGCAGACGTGGTCGGTGTGGCCGTGCGAGTAGAACGCCGTGGTCAACGGCTTGTCGGTCCAGGAACGCAGGAGGTGGTGACCGCGCTGCGCACCGCGGGAGTTGCCGGTGTCGAACAGCGCCAGCTCGTCTGCGGTCCGGAAGGCGATCGCATTGCCGAATCCGGGGAGGAAGCCGACACCGTCGGCGATGTCGATGACCGGGTGTCCACCCCGCCCGGTCGCGATGTCGTTGTCGACCTCGCCGGACCAGACGCGGTCGGCGTAGGCGCGGATGTCGGTGATCGTCATGCCAGTTCTCCTGCCAGGTCGCGCATGATTCCGTTGCGTTGGATCTCGGAGGCGCCGGTGAGGACGCGGAACATCCGCAGGCCGTGCCAGAGCTGCTCGATCTCGGTGCCGCGCACCATGCCGGCCTTGCCGAGAATTTGCATCGCCTCGTCCGCGATGCGGTACGAGCTCTCGGCGACGAAGAGCTTGCACATGAACGATTCGATCCGCGGCCGACGCCCGGCGTCGAGATCGGCGAGGGCCGAGTAGGTCATCGACCGGCCGGCGTACAGCTCGGTCGCCATGTCGGCCAGACGGTGCTGAATCGCCTGCTTCTCGATCAGCAGCCCACCGGTCACCGGACGCTGGGCCGACCAGCGCAGTGCCAGCTCGAGGGCGCGCCGGGCTGCGCCGATGGCGGTGGGGCAGTGCAGCAGACGGTTCGCGGTGATCCGTCCGAGCGCGATCCGCAGCCCCTGCCCCTCCGCCCCGAGCAGGTTCGCCGCGGGGACGAAGGCGTCCTCGCAGATGACGTCGGCTTCCACGTTCTGGCCGGTCAGCGGCAGTTCGCCGGGCACGACCTTCACGCCCGGCCCGTCGAGATCGACGAGGAAGGCGCTGTAGCGTTCGTCATCGCCCGCCATGCGGGCCACCACGATAGCGAAGTCGGCGAAGGTTCCCGCGGTGCTGAACACCTTGTGTCCGGTCAGGAGGTAGCCGCCGTCGGTCGGCGTGGCGACGGTCGACATCCGCCGCACGTCCGAGCCGGCGTCGTCCTCGGTGATGGAGAAGCAGCAGGCGCGCTCGGCGCGGACCACCGGCAGCAGGTACTCGTCGATCTGGTGCTTGGTGGCGATGTCGAACAGCGATCCCACCCGCAGCGGGCCGCCCATGTCGCCCAGGACGGAGGTGGCCAGGACTCGCGGCGACGCGCCGATCTCCTCTTTCAGTGCGGCCAGCCGGGAATAGCTCAAGCCCTGCCCGCCGAGCTCGGGCGGCAGATGGATTCCGTAGAAGCCCAGTTCGCGGCTGCGGCGCCACACCGGTTCGAGCAGTTCGCGGGTCAGCGGCGTGCCGTAGGCGATCAGGTGCTCGCGTTCGTACTCGGCCAGCTCGCCGGTCAGATACTCGCGCAGGCGCACCACCAGCGTGTCCAGTTCGGGATCGTCGGGGTAGCGCGGATTCAGGGAGAACATCGGGGGTCCTTATCGAAGAGAGACGGGGCGAAGGAGAGAGGGGCGGAAGAGGGGACGGCGGGGGAGATCAGCCGACGAGCCGGTCGGCGTCGGCCCAGCTGCGATCGCGGAGCGTGCGGCGGTCGATCTTGCCGTTGCGGTTCTTGGGCAGTTCGGTGTGGAAGTCGATGCGGCGGGGAATCTTCACGCGCGAGATCAGTTGCGCGCAGGCCTCGATGAGCTCGTCGGCGCTCGCGTCGAATCCCGGCTTGAGGACGACTGCGGCCCGGACCGCCTCGCCCCACTTCTCGTCGGGGACACCGTAGACGCAGGTCTCGAACACGGCCGGGTGCGCGTACAGCGCGCTCTCCACCTCCAGGCAGTACACGTTGTAGCCGTCGGAGACGATCATGTCCTTCTTGCGGTCCACCAGGAACAGGAAGCCGTCCTCGCGGAACCGACCGAGATCGCCGGTGTGGACCCAGCCGTTCCGGAAGGTCTCGGCGGAGACCTCGGGGGCGTGGAAGTACTCGCGGACGCAGTCGTCGCCGCGTGCGACGACCTCGCCCACCTCACCCGCGGGGAGCGGGGCGCCGGTCTCGTCGACCACCCGGACCTCCGTGTCGAAGATGGGCCGGCCACACGAGAGCAGCAGCTCCGGATCGCTGTGCAGGCCGCGCATCACGTCCGCTGTCGACAGGAAGGTGATGGTGCTGGTGGTCTCGCCCTGGCCGTAGCCCCGGTTGACGACGGGACCGAAGGCCTCGACCGCCTCGCGCAGCCGCGCCGGGCTGACCGGTGCGCCGCCGAGGGTGACCGAGCGCAGCGCGCTCAGGTCGCGGTCGGCCAGCGTGGGCTCGGCCAGCACCATGTTCAGCATCGTCGGCACGAGGAAGGTGTTGGTCACCTTCTCGCGCTCGAGGGTCTCCAGGTAGGCCGATGGGGTGAAGCCGGGCAGGACGACGACGGTCGCGCCGTGGAAGAAGCAGGACAGGATGCCCATTCCGCTGGCATGGGTGATCGGTCCGGGTGCCAGATACACCTCGTCGGCCCCGTGCAGTTCGGAGTTCATCGCGACCTTGCGCATGTTGGCGAGGCGGTTGCCGACGGTCTGAACGGCGGCCTTCAGGGTTCCGGTGGAACCGGAGGTGAAGTTCAGGACGGCCGGATGGTCGGCGGCGACATCGGCGACGACGCTGCGTGCCTCGCCCCGGGCGAGGAGTGCTCGGTAGCCGGCGGGGCCGTCGGCGCCGATCTCGATGATGCAGCAGTCCAGTCCGTGCCGCCCGATGATCTCGGCGACCACCTCGCGGTGGCGGGGCCCGACGAAGACGGCGCGGGCGGCGGAGTCGACGAGCACGTGCTCGATCTCGACGGGTGCGAGCCGAGCGCTGATCGGAACCCGGAGGAAGCCCGCCTTGCACATGGTCATCTCGGCCACGACGAGCTCGCCGCAGTTGTCGGCGATGGTGGCGACCGCGGCGCCGAGCCCGAGCCCGGCGCCCTGGAGTGCGGTCGCCAGTCGCGAGGAGTCCGAGTCGAGCTGCGCATAGGTCCATCGCTGGTCTCCGCAGACGAGTGCGGTGTGATCCGGGGTGTATGCGGCCGTGCGGCTGAGATAGATCCCGAGGTTCATGACTCTCCAATTTATTGAACTTAAACGCCAGTATTGGACGATGTGTCCAGCAAATGTTAGGCGTGACGTCCATTACTCGTCAAGGCTGCTAAAAAAGCGTCATGGCAACCACAGATCGCAGGACCAGGAGGACGCGAGCTGCGCTTCGGCACGCTCTCGTCGAACTCGCAGTGGAGCGGGGCTTCGGGCAGGTGACAGTCGAGGAGGTCACCGAACGCGCTGATGTCGGACGCGCGACCTTCTACACGCACTTCCGGGACAAGGAGGCGCTCTACGACGACGTGGTCTCGGCGCTGATCGCCGAGCTCGCGGTCCGGACTCGGCCGGACGACGCCGAGGGGCAGGGCTTCACCGGGCGGCCCCTGCGGGCGTTGTTCGTGCACGCCGCCGAGGAGTCGGCGGGGTATCGCATGATCCTGCGCGGCGACGGTGACGGCCGCGCCCGACGGGCGCTCGTGGCCGCGCTCGTCGACGCCGCGGAGTCGGTGTTCCGGGCGCGGGTCGTGGACGCCGGCGTCGAGCCGCGGATGGACTTGACGCTGCTCGCGCGCGCCTGGGTGGGCGAGCAGGTGGAGGTCCTGCTCTGGTGGCTGGAGAGCGATGGGGTGATGCCGCTCGACGAGGTGGTCGACATGCTCGCGGACCTGTCGCGCTACGGCCGCAGGTGGGCGACGGGATTCGCCGTCGACGCCCCCGAGGGGTGACCGGCGGGCGGGCGGTGAGTCCCATCGCAGACGTGGGGGGTTGTGTTTACGGTCACATCCAGTCTACTTTTGGACAACAAGTCCAATAAAGGTCTATCTGTCTCACAACTTGGAGGCCGTAGTGCTACCTCACCGTCGCGAACTCACCGTCTATCCCACCGGCGCACGCCGCCGCGGCCTCGTAGCGGTGGTGATCTTCGCCCTCTTCCTCACCGCGTACGAGGGGCAGCTGGCGCCGATTCTGAGCCTCATGCTCAAGGACTTGGGCTTCTCGAAAGTCGTCTACGGGCTGATCACCGCGGCCTCGCTGCTGGTCGGTGCGGTCGCCGGCTACGTCGGCGGTGCCCTGGCGGACCGGATCGGCAGGGTGCGCCTGCTGGTGCCCTTCCTGTTCCTGTCCGGTGTCGCGGTGCTGTTCATGGCCACGGCCCACGACGTGCAGACGTTCACCGCGGCCCGGATCCTGCTCGCACTCGTGGAGGGCATAGCGGTGGCCGGAACTCAGCCGCTCATCCGCGACTTCACACCGCGCGTCGGCCGCGCGCAGGCGTTCGCGTTCTGGTCCTGGGGCAGCGTCGTCGCCAACCTCGTCGCGGCGGCGGTCGCCGCTGCCACGCTGGGCTTCTTCAATGACAACTGGCGTTCGCAGCTGATCATCATGGGCGTCGTGTCGATCGTCGGCGCAGCGGTGGTCGCAGCGACCCTGCAGGACCTGTCTCCCGAATTGCGCAGGCAGATCCGCGTCTCGGAGCGGGACGTGGTCGAGACACGTTCGGCGATCGCGCGGATCAGCGTGCGTCCGCTCCTGAACAATCCGGTGATCTGGCTGCACGTCTCGGCCAACGCGATGCTGTTCGTCCTGCTCGGGACGCTGAACGCCTACGGTCAGACGATGGTCGAGGAGACCTTCGGCGTCAGCGTCAGCCAGGCGTCGGTGGTCCTGATGGCGTTCTGGGCGTCGAACACCGTCACCAGCCTCGTCGCCGCACGGATCTCGGACCGGACCCAGGTGCGCGTCCCGTTCATGGTCGGCGGCGGCCTGGCCGGCGCATTGGCCACGTGTGTGTGGGTGGTCGTCATGGCCGGTGGTTCGGCATCGATGCCGGTGCTGATCCTCGTGCAGCTCGTGATGGGTGCGGCGGTCGGGACGGTCTACGGCCCGTGGATGGCCAGCTTCTCGGCCGCCGCGGAGGAGGTGCACCCCGACCTGCAGGGCACCGCGTTCGGGCTCAACCACTTCGTCTCGCGCGTGCTGATTCTCGCCTCGGTGGTGCTGGCTCCGAAGGTCGCCGATTTCGGCGGATGGCGGCCCTGGATGATCGTGGTGACCGGCGCCATGATCGTGTACGTGGTTCTCGCCGTGCTCCTGGAGCGCCGGATCAGGCCCAGCGGGTCCCCGGCGCAGGCAGCGGCCGCGGGCCGGTGCGATGCGCGCGAGGCCGTCTGACCCGGGGACGTCGGGTCGGGCGCAGCCCTACCGGTACGACATCAGCTCCGAACCCAGCGAGGAGACGTGCTCGTGGGCGTTGATCGACACCGGCGTCATGCCGCGCGCGCCGGCCAGCACCTTGGTGACGGAGGTGTTGACGAAGGTCCGCGACATCGCAGGCCACGACGCGTCCGGCACACCCCACAGCTGAGCGATCAACTGCGTGATGGACCCCGCCGACGACACGACGAGCACGTTCCGGCCGGCGCCTGCGGCGTCGGCGGCGCGATCGGCGGCGGCACGGGTGCGGGCGGCGAACGCCGCGTAGGTCTCCGGCGCGATGTCGGCGCCGCCGACCCACTCGTGCAGCGCCCGGGTCAGGGCGTCCTGGAAGGGCTTCCCGCCCGCGCGATGGATGTCGTCGGCCTCCGCGAGCGGCGGCGTCACGTATTCGTTCCAGTCCGGATCGATCGTCGGTTCGACGGCGCCCCCGAACGATTCGAGAATCCCCGCCATCGTCGCGCGCTGGCGGGGGAGGTCGCCGCAGAAGGCGGCGTCGAACGACGGCACCTGCTCGGCGAGCGCCTTGCCCGCCGCGCGGGCCTGGGCGAAGCCGAGGTCGGTCAGTCCCGGGCCGCTCGCGGTCTCCGAGTCGGGGCCGTAGGCGTGCGCCGGGGCCTGTCCGTGGCGGACGATGTACAGAACTCCCACGTCGTCATTCCTTGCTGCTGGGCGGTGTCGTCGCCGGGTCGGCGGGACCAGGAGCCGGGGTCGCCGACCCCCGTCGTGACCGGTGCGGCGGCCGTCACAGAACCAACCTATCGGGTCGATCTCACTTGCACCGGTCGCGGGTGCTCGCTAATCTCGGTCATCATGACCAGTCAGTCTTTCGCCATCCCGGAGGTCACCTACGTGACCACCGCTCTGGGATGCCGTCTGCCGCTGGCTCGGGTCCTTTGTTGTCGTCGAATGCGCTGACCCAGCTCCGGCTCGCGCCGTCCGCGCGGGCGACGACCCCTGCGAAGATCCCCCGGAAGATGCCCTCCGTCGGTCTCGCAGCCAGAACTCAGGACCTGTAGAACCATGACCTCCACCCTTGACCACCCGATCCTGTCGAACGCAGCTCCGGTCGACGTCGTCGTCCGTCCCGGCACTCGCCACAGCGCCTCGTCGCAGACGGTCAAGCCCCAGACCGGCAAGCCCCAGACCGTCAAACCCCAGACCGTCAAACCCCAGCCGCCGCATGTGGCGACCGCTCGGCTGCAGCTGTCGACGAAGGCCGCGGCGCTCGTCCTGCGCACCGCGCGCGTGTCGGGTCCGGTCTTCCGCGACGACGCCGCCGCCCTGACCGGACTCTCGATCTCGACGGTCAACCGCCAGGTGAGCGCCCTGCTCAAGGCCGGCCTGATCCGCGAACGCGCCGACCTGACCCCGCCCGGTGCGGTGGGCCGCCCGCGCGTGCCCTTCGAGGTCAACACCGACGGCTTCCTCACCATCGGCATCCACATCGGCTACGCCGTCACCTCCATCACCACCCACGACCTGCAGCATCGGGTGGCCGGAGCCATCTCGATCCCGACCCCGCAGGCCGACACGCCCGAAGAGGTGGTCGCGCAGATCGGTGCCAGCGCGCGCCGGTTCGCCGATCGCTGGGTCGGCAAGCGGCTGCTGTGGGCGGGCGTCGCGATCGGCGGTCGAGTCGCCGAGGGCGGCACCGTCGATCACCCGCGGCTGGGCTGGGAGGGCGTGCCCGTCGGGCGCGTCGTCGCCGAAGCGCTCGGCCTGCCGGTGTCGGTGGCCTCGCACGTGGAGGCGATGGCGGCCGCCGAGCAGGTCGTCAACCCCGCCGATCAGAGCCAGAACTTCCTGTACTTCTACGCGCGTGAGATGGTCGGCATCGCCTTCAGCGTCGACGGCGCCGTCCACACCCCGGCCGCCGGCCCGCCGACCATCGGCCACTTCCCGACTGGTCCGACCAAGCTGCTCGACCCCGACCGGACCGGCCGGCTGGAGCAGGCGGTCAGCGACTCCGGCATCCTGCGCGCCGCGCAGCACGCGGGCCTGGAGATCACCTCGCTCGACGAGCTGCGGGCCGCCGCCCGGACCGGGAACACCGTCGCCAACGACATCCTCACCGAACGCGGTGAGGTGCTGGGCCGGACGGTCGCGTTGATCGCGGACATCTTCAACCCCGACCACGTGATTCTGGGCGGCCAGGCGTTCACCGACTACCCGGAGGCGCTGCCCGCGGTCAGCAAGTCGCTGCGTGCGACCACGGTCATCACGCAGCGCGACGTGCGCGTGGCGCGCTCGGCGATCACGGTTCAGCAGAAGGCCGCGGGCGCGGTCGCGCTCGACGCGCTCTACGCCGACCCGCTCGATGCCCTGACCTACACGGCATAGTGTCCTCGCCTGCACGATCAGGCGATCGGCATGGCCCGTGGCGCCGCCCACCGGATCCAAGAGACACGAAAGCAATTTCCGGCGCAGGTCACTAGTCTGCAGCCATGTCGGAGAACCAGGAGCAAGATCCCGTCGGCCTGTTCGCGCGGTCGCAGGAGCAGGCGGTCGCCGTGGCAGCCGAGACCCTGCAGCGGATTCGGGCCATCGCCACCGCCGGCGGCAATGCACCCGATGAACTGCTCCGCCAGGTCGCCGAGCTGAGCGGCGCGGTCACCGGACTGGCGGGCAGTGCAACCGGTCTGGCCGGTGCGGTCGCGCAGCCCCTGCAGGACTTCGTCGTTCAGCAGCGCAAGCTCGCCGAGACGATCGCGAAGTTCGCCGAGGCGCAGGCCGAACTGTCGATGGTGGTCGCGGAGTTCGCGCAGCGTCAGGCGGCCACCGTCGCGGCCCTGGAGAAGGTCACGACCCCGATGTTCGGCCTGATGGGCGCGCGGCCGGACCCGGAGAGCTGAGCGGGGGCGCGGTCAGTCGCGCCAGTTGCGATCGCGGACGAGGCGGAAGGCCCGCAGCCTGCGGTAGCCGCGCACCGACAGCGACAGCACCGGTCCGACATGGGTCGACTCGTTGTCGGCCAGCGACTGTGCGAGCTCCTCGTCGACCAGCGTGGTCCCCGCACGAGCGGCGCCGGCCAGCCGCGCCGCGATGTTGACGGGCTCGCCGAAGGCATCGCCCATCCGCATCAGGACCTGCCCGCGCGCCATGCCGATCCGCAGTTCGGGGAGTTCACCGTCGCTGGTGAGCCGGTGCAGTGCGATGGCGATCTCGGCGCCGTCGACGGGGTCGGGGGCGATGAACATCACGGCGTCGCCGATGGTCTTGACCACCTGCCCGCCGCGGTTGGTGATGATGCTGTGCGCGACCGACTCGAAGGTCTCGAGCAGGTCTTCCAGCTCGGTCATCCCGAGCCGACGGGACATCGAGGTGTAGCCGACGATGTCGGCGAACCCGACGACCACCTCGGCGTGCCCGGTGGCGCGGGCGGCGTCGGTGAGACCGGCGGCCAGATGACGTCGCCACACCATGTTCTGCACCCGCGAGAGGGCTTCGACCAGTTGGTCGGTGGTGGCGTCGACGCGCGGATCGTCGACGAGCCGGTTGATCGCCTCGGCCTCCCACTGGGCCAGCCGCGCGGTCGCCTGGCCGATCGCGCGGGCCGCGGCCAGCTGCGAGGTCATCGTCATCGCCTGGTGATCGCCGGTGAAGGTGGCGAGCGCGACGAGGTCCGCTTCGGTGAAGCGGTGACCGTCGTCGCCGGCCCCGTGAGCGAAGCCGAAGGCGTTCCACAGCTTCTGCGCGTACTCCGGATCGAGGTGCAGCGCGGTGATCAACTGATCGCGCGAGTACCCCTGCGGAGTCTCAGACACCCATTACGCCTTTCATCAGATATGCCATGCGGGCCGCGAACTCGGGCCGGGGCGTACTTCGGGGCAGCCGCACCGCGTCGTTCACGATGGCGAGTGCAGCATGAACCGACAGGGCGGCGGCCTCGGGGGTCCGATCCGGATCGATCTCGGCGAGCAACTGAATCCAGCGTGCCACGTAACGCCGTTGCACCGCCAACAGTTCGGCCGCCTGGGGCTCCTCGGCCAGCACGTAGGCACTGGTGAATCCGACCAACAGGTCCGGTGTCGCGGTGACCGCGTCGACGTAGTGGTCGACGAGGGCGGTGAGCCGCCCGACCGGGTCGGGGGTCATCGCGTAGGCGGCGAGCACGCCGGCCTCCAGCCGGGTGGCGCTGCGTCGGCTGATGCCGACGAGGATCGCGATCTTGGACGGGAAGTGCTTGTACACGCTGGGACCGGTGATCCCGACCGCGGCGCCGATCTCGTCCATCCCGGTGCCCGCGAAGCCCTGCTCGGTGAACAGACGCGACGCCGCGTCGAGGATCTCGTCGCGCCGGGTCGGCGAGTCGTCGGTGAGGCCGACGCCCTCGTGCGGCGGCTGGGCCAGTGCCGGGGACAAGGCGATGGTCCGCCGCACCAGCTCGAGCAGCGGCGCGTGGACGTCGCCGGTCGTGGTGCTGCGGATGGCGCGGCCTGCGCCGCTGCCGACCACGCTGAGAACGGCGCCGGCCAGGTACATCGACTCCCGCTCGGTCAGATCGGGGCGGTCGGCGCGAATGGCGCCCGCCCACTGACGCAGGACGGTGCGGGTGCGGCGGACGACGTCGGCGTTCTCCTCGTCGGACAGGTGCTGGCCCGACCACCGCCACAGCGACGTCGCGTGCGGGTTGGAGATGCTCAACTCGGTCACGCTGGTGGCGAGTGCGTCGGCCGGGTCGGGACTGTCGGACAGGCCGGCCCGCTCGGTGCTCGATTCGAGTTCGTCGACGCGGCTCTGGACCGCAGCCAGCAGCAGGGCCTGCTTGTCGGTGAAGTGTCGGTACAGCGTCGGGGCGCTGACGCCGGCGCGACGCGCGATGTCGGCCACCGACACGTGCGGGTAGCCGCGCTCGGCGAACAGCACGGTGGCTGCATCGATGAGCTGACGTCGGCGGTCGATCGACCGCGGGCGCCGAGCCGGCTTGGAAGTTGTCATGATGAACCGACCATAGCCGATTGATGGCAGGAAATGAACGACATGACCTCGGGGTATGGTCAAATACGTTATTGAGGGTTAGCCTACGTAAGTAACCAATCTCAGGTTCGTGTGAAAGGAACACTTGTGTCC
Organism: Gordonia aichiensis; assembly: GCF_039946255.1. Lineage (GTDB taxonomy): Bacteria > Actinomycetota > Actinomycetes > Mycobacteriales > Mycobacteriaceae > Gordonia > Gordonia aichiensis_A. The sequence continues at coordinate 107,020 of NZ_JBCDWL010000015.1, forward strand.
GACGAAGCATTCATCTACGAGGCGGTCCGCACGCCCCGTGGCAAGCAGCGCGGCGGCTCGCTGCACAGTGTCAAGCCGATCGATCTGGTCTCGGGTCTGATCGACGGACTCCTGGCGCGGCACGGCGACCTGGATCCCAAGGACATCAACGACGTCATCCTCGGCGTCGTCTCGCCGGTCGGCGAGCAGGGTGCGGTCATCGCCCGCACCGCAGCACTCACCTCGGGCCTGGGCGAGACCGTTCCGGGCACCCAGATCAACCGCTTCTGCGCGTCGGGTCTGGAGGCGGTGAACCTGGCCGCGGCCAAGGTCCGCTCGGGCTACGACGACCTGGTTCTCGCCGGCGGCGTCGAGTCGATGTCGCGCGTGCCGATGGGCAGCGACGGCGGCGCACTCTTCATGGACCCGGCCACCGCGTACGACAACTACATCGCCCCGCAGGGCATCGGCGCCGACCTGATCGCCACCATCGAGGGCTTCTCCCGCGAAGACGTCGACGGCTATGCTGCCGAGTCGCAGCGCCGCGCCGCGCAGGCCTGGGACGAGGGACGTTTCGCCAAGTCGATCATCCCGGTCAAGGACCTCAACGGCGTCACCCTCCTCGACAATGACGAGCACCGTCGCCCCGGCACCACCGTCGAGAGCCTGGGCAAGCTGAAGCCGGCCTTCGCGGGCCTGGCCGCCATGGCCGGATTCGACGACGTCGTCCTGCAGAAGTACCCGAGCGTGGAAGCGGTCAACCACGTCCACACCGGCGGCAACAGCTCCGGCATCGTGGACGGCTCCGGCCTGGTCCTGGTCGGCACCGAGGAGGCGGGCAAGCGCAACGGCCTGACTCCGCGCGCCCGCGTCGTCTCGTACGGCGAGGTCGGCTCCGAGCCGTCGATCATGCTCACCGGCCCCACCCCGGCCACCGAGCTCGCGCTCAAGCGGGCCGGCCTGACCGTCGACGACATCGACGTCTTCGAGCTCAACGAGGCCTTCGCCTCGGTCGTCATGAAGTGGATGAAGGACCTCAAGGTTCCGCACGAGAAGGTCAACATCAACGGTGGCGCCATCGCGCTCGGCCACCCGCTCGGCGCCACCGGCGCGATGATCATGGGCAGCACCCTCGACGAGCTCGAGCGCGTCGGCGGCCGCTACGGCCTGGTCACCCTCTGCATCGGCGGCGGCATGGGCGTCGCAACCGTCATCGAACGCCTCTGAGCCGGTCCGAACGAGAAGGAAAAGACGAAACCTCATGACTGACAACATGATCAAGTGGGAGAAGGGCGCCGACGGCGTCGTCGTCCTCACCATGGACGACCCCAACCAGGGCGCCAACACCATGAACGCGCTCTACCAGTCGTCGATGGCCGCGACCGTCGACCGGCTCGAGGCCGAGAAGGACGACATCGCCGGTGTCGTGCTGACCTCGGCGAAGAAGACCTTCTTCGCCGGCGGCGACCTCAAGGACATGACCGCCGAGCGCACGCAGACGCGCGAGGAGATCGCCACCGAGATCACCGCCCGCACCAACGGCATGAAGAAGGTCCTCCGCCGCCTGGAGACCCTCGGCAAGCCGGTCGTCGCCGCCATCAACGGCGCCGCACTCGGCGGTGGCCTGGAGATCGCGCTGCACTGCCACTACCGCATCGCCGCGGACGTCAAGGGCAACCAGCTCGGCCTGCCCGAGGTCACCCTCGGCCTGCTCCCCGGCGGCGGCGGCGTGGTCCGCACCGTCCGTCTGCTCGGCATGCAGCAGGCCCTGATGGGCGTCCTGCTGCAGGGCCCGCGCCTGAACCCGACCAAGGCCAAGGAGATCGGTCTGGTCAACGAGGTCGTCGGCTCCATCGACGAACTGGTCCCGGCAGCCAAGGCGTGGATCGCGGCCAACCCCGAGGCCCAGCAGCCCTTCGACGTCAAGGGCTACAAGATGCCCGGCGGCGCCCCCACCAACCCGGCGGTCGCGGCCAACCTGCCCGCGTTCCCGGCACTGCTGCGCAAGCAGATCAAGGGCACCAACATGCCGGCCCCGCGCGCGATCCTGGCCGCGGCCATCGAGGGCGCCTACGTCGACGTCGACACCGCCGACGAGGTCGAGACCCGCTACTTCGTGTCGCTGGTCACCGGCCAGGTGGCGCAGAACATGATCAAGGCCTTCTTCTTCGACCTGCAGCACATCAACGGCGGCGGCTCGCGTCCGAAGGGCTTCGACAAGTACCAGGCGAAGAAGGTCGGTGTGATCGGCGCCGGCATGATGGGTGCGGCCATCGCCTACGTCACCGCCAAGGCGGGCATCGAGGTCGTCCTCAAGGACATCGACATCGAGGCGGCCAAGCGCGGCAAGGGCTACTCGGAGAAGCTCGAGGAGAAGGCGCTCTCGCGCGGCAAGACCACGCAGGAGAAGTCCGACGCGCTGCTCGCACGGATCCACCCGACCGTCGACCCGCAGGACTTCAAGGGCGTCGACTTCGTGATCGAGGCCGCCTTCGAGTCGGTCGAGGTCAAGAACAAGGTCTTCCAGGAGATCCAGGACATCGTCGAGCCGGACGCCGTTCTCGGCTCCAACACCTCGACCCTGCCGATCACCGGCCTGGCCGAGGGCGTCAACCGTCCCGCGGACTTCATCGGCATCCACTTCTTCAGCCCCGTCGACAAGATGCCGCTGGTGGAGATCATCTGCGGTGAGAAGACCACCGACGAGGTCCTGGCCAAGGTCATCGACTACACCCTGGCCATCCGCAAGACGCCGATCGTCGTCAACGACAGCCGCGGCTTCTTCACCAGCCGCGTCATCGGCACCTTCATCAACGAGGCCATCGCGGCCGTCGGCGAGGGCGTGGAGCCCGCGTTCATCGAGCAGGCGGGCAGCCAGGCCGGCTACCCGGCCGCGCCGCTGCAGCTGTCGGACGAGCTGACCCTGACGCTGATGCAGAAGATCCGCAAGGAGACCAAGGCCGGCGCCGAGGCCGCGGGCATCGAGTTCCCCGAGCACGGCTCCTACGCGGTCATCGACAAGATGGTCGAGCTGGGTCGCACCTCCAAGAAGGACGGCGCAGGCTTCTACGACTACGCCGACGGCAAGCGCGGCCTGATCTGGCCGGGCGTGCGCGAGACCTTCAAGTCGGGCACCACGGAGATCCCGTTCGAGGACATGAAGGAGCGCATGCTCTTCGCCGAGGCCCTCGAGACCGTCAAGTGCTTCGACGAGGGTGTGCTCACCTCGGTGGAGGACGCCAACATCGGTTCGATCTTCGGCATCGGCTTCCCGGCCTGGACCGGCGGCGTGGTCCAGTACATCAACCAGTACGAGGGCGGCATCAAGGGCTTCGTCGAGCGCGCCCGCGACCTGGCGAGCAAGTACGGCAGCCACTTCGAGCCGCCGGCCTCGCTGGTGGAGAAGGCCGACACCGGCGTCACCAAGCTGACGAACGAGAACCTCGTCAAGAAGTGATGCCCTGACGGCGCCTCCGACGGGGGCGCCGGCGGGTCCTGCTCAGTCCGCCGATCGTTGCCGCACCGCGGTGACGATCGGCGGACTGAGTGCTTTGGAGCGACCGTGAATGAATCCCCGATCGGCTCGTAAACGCTGGGTGTCAAGCTGTTTTGAGTCGGTCTGTCGACTTTCTTATGCTGTTTTCTGAAGCGCCGGTCGGCTGGGTCTGTGATGCAGGTTGATGCCTACTTCAGCAGCCGGCGTGGGCAGTTTCGGTG
>NZ_JBCDWL010000016.1:0-103083 GCF_039946255.1 Gordonia aichiensis
GCCGCCTCACCCTGAACACCGACACCAGCCCAACGACGGAGGTAGCCACAGACGACCTGATGCAACTTCCCGCCTGATCACCAACGAAGGATCAGAAACGAGTTACACCACTACCAGGGACTTGACCCCCGCTCGCGCGGGGAACACGATTGGCCGCGAGAGCTGGAAGCGCCGGATGTCGGACCATCCCCGCTCGCGCGGGGAACACTCTTCGATGGTGCCGCCACTGCACGCCGCGACGGGACCATCCCCGCTCGCGCGGGGAACACCGGTCCATCCACGATGATCTCCTGGTCAGGCGCGGACCATCCCCGCTCGCGCGGGGAACACGCCGCAGACACCGGCTTCCCGGCGTCACTCGTGGGACCATCCCCGCTCGCGCGGGGAACACCAGCTCGACGCGGCGTCCGAGAGGCGGGGGTCCGGACCATCCCCGCTCGCGCGGGGAACACGCTTTCTCGTCCGCATCGAGTGACCCGTGGACATGGACCATCCCCGCTCGCGCGGGGAACACGGTACGCGGACGGCGGTTTCAATGCGACGCAGCGGACCATCCCCGCTCGCGCGGGGAACACCAGACGATGCACTCGGTGCTGTACTGCTTGCCGGGACCATCCCCGCTCGCGCGGGGAACACCCGACCAGATCGAGATGCTGCGTGGACGTGACCGGACCATCCCCGCTCGCGCGGGGAACACGAGGGCGATCTGACGGTCGCATCCTGCGCCGACGGACCATCCCCGCTCGCGCGGGGAACACGATTCGGGGGCGTTCGATCAAGTGCAGTCGACGGGACCATCCCCGCTCGCGCGGGGAACACTCCGGCGGTGACCCCGATGTGAGCTACGCCGAGGGACCATCCCCGCTCGCGCGGGGAACACGAAGGATCCGGGGATTCAGTCTCTGGTCCGCGGGGACCATCCCCGCTCGCGCGGGGAACACTCAGTATCCGGATCGATCTGCGGCGGAATCACAGGACCATCCCCGCTCGCGCGGGGAACACCGGCAGGCACCGCACCCGGTCATGACGATTGACGGACCATCCCCGCTCGCGCGGGGAACACAACGCCGACATGGCGCCCGAACAGTCGCCCCAGGGACCATCCCCGCTCGCGCGGGGAACACGCGGCCTGTCCGTGTCGCTCGCGGCCGGGGACAGGACCATCCCCGCTCGCGCGGGGAACACACGACCATCGGCCAGTTCCGGTAGTCCGCGGCCGGACCATCCCCGCTCGCGCGGGGAACACGATAGGGGCGATCCGCACGAGTTGGGGCCGCTGGGACCATCCCCGCTCGCGCGGGGAACACATCGATGCTTCGGCGTGGGATATGGCCGGCAAGGGACCATCCCCGCTCGCGCGGGGAACACCGGCACGGCACCGATGTCGCGAAGAGTGTTTCGGGACCATCCCCGCTCGCGCGGGGAACACCACTGCGTCCCCGACCACACATACAGCTTCCCGGGACCATCCCCGCTCGCGCGGGGAACACGCGAGGGTGTGCTGTCGGTTGACGTCGTGACGGGGACCATCCCCGCTCGCGCGGGGAACACCCGCACCACTGTCGGGCGAGGGTGTGCTGTCGGGGACCATCCCCGCTCGCGCGGGGAACACATGGCACTCTCAGAGAACGCGACCAAAGAGGCGGGACCATCCCCGCTCGCGCGGGGAACACTTGATGATGCGTGGCGAGTTTGATCCGGCGGCGGGACCATCCCCGCTCGCGCGGGGAACACAATGGTGGCCAGACGATCGAGTCGCCGAACGCCGGACCATCCCCGCTCGCGCGGGGAACACGTGACCGGCCTGCGCAGGGAGATGCCCGCCCAGGGACCATCCCCGCTCGCGCGGGGAACACTCCTTGCGGGGCATGCGGGTGTGCTCGCACGGGGGACCATCCCCGCTCGCGCGGGGAACACCGAAGCGTTCCCGGAAGGAAGCTGCGCGACTCGGGACCATCCCCGCTCGCGCGGGGAACACGCGGTGCTCCCGGCGGGGTCGGTGACCGCGGGCGGACCATCCCCGCTCGCGCGGGGAACACATGGTGTGGGATGCGCCTGAGTCTGTGGTGTCGGGACCATCCCCGCTCGCGCGGGGAACACGAACTTCTGGTCCGCTACATGGAGAACGCCGACGGACCATCCCCGCTCGCGCGGGGAACACGGTCACAGGCAACTTTTCGGAAATTCCAGACGGGGACCATCCCCGCTCGCGCGGGGAACACCGGACGGCGACGCGCACTGAGGTGTCGGCGGAGGGACCATCCCCGCTCGCGCGGGGAACACGAAGGGTGGCTCGGCGTTGTCGGGTGTGAAGCCGGACCATCCCCGCTCGCGCGGGGAACACGTGGCGGGGAGCTTGGTGAACTCTGGTTCCCGGGGACCATCCCCGCTCGCGCGGGGAACACGTCCGCAGTCGTCGCAAGAATGTCCGTGCTGCGGGACCATCCCCGCTCGCGCGGGGAACACATCGCGATCCCACCTGAGTTGACGGACCTGGAGGGACCATCCCCGCTCGCGCGGGGAACACATGCGGGCGCGTAGGGCGCGTCGGCGGGCGCCGGGACCATCCCCGCTCGCGCGGGGAACACAGGCACGCCACTGTGGTGTGGCGACGTCCTTGGGGACCATCCCCGCTCGCGCGGGGAACACCGGGCACCTGGATCGACGTCACACCCGCCTGACGGACCATCCCCGCTCGCGCGGGGAACACGGGCTGGGACCATTCACCTGTCGTGGTGGGAGCGGACCATCCCCGCTCGCGCGGGGAACACGATGCTCCGATGCGGCCGAGCGCGGCGACCATGGGACCATCCCCGCTCGCGCGGGGAACACAACCGGTGGCTCCATTGCTTCCGGCCGCGACCGGGACCATCCCCGCTCGCGCGGGGAACACTTCTCGGCCTCGAAATCGGCTTTGAGCTGCTGCGGACCATCCCCGCTCGCGCGGGGAACACGGATGCGCCGGGCAGGGTCGAACCTGCTGGGCCGGACCATCCCCGCTCGCGCGGGGAACACCACGGAAGTCACGATCAGTGTCGGATTTTGCCGGGACCATCCCCGCTCGCGCGGGGAACACCTAGGCCTTTCCCTCTCTGCCTCGATGATTCTGGGACCATCCCCGCTCGCGCGGGGAACACATGCGAGTGACCCCCAGCTCCTGATGGAGTGCGGGACCATCCCCGCTCGCGCGGGGAACACTAGTCAGAGGGGCCAGGCGTGGAGTTCTCCTTGGGACCATCCCCGCTCGCGCGGGGAACACACAACACGATCGGCAAGTACAGGTCGCAGTACGGGACCATCCCCGCTCGCGCGGGGAACACGAGGGAATGGGAGTTCGTAAATGTACAAGTTCGGGACCATCCCCGCTCGCGCGGGGAACACGTCGGCGGATCGGTTGGGGCAGACCATAGTCAGGGACCATCCCCGCTCGCGCGGGGAACACTCGAAGCTCACGACGAGCGTCCCGTACTTGATGGGACCATCCCCGCTCGCGCGGGGAACACTGTGACGGCTGTCGGTACGACGCCGGGCGCGGGGGACCATCCCCGCTCGCGCGGGGAACACCCAAATGCCATTGCAGCCATGCGATCCTGGATCGGACCATCCCCGCTCGCGCGGGGAACACCCGCGGTGGTTCGCGGACGCGGCGATGAGGCGGGGACCATCCCCGCTCGCGCGGGGAACACGCGCCGTCAATGGCGGCACCATCTTCGATGGCCGGACCATCCCCGCTCGCGCGGGGAACACATCCAGCTGACCGGCCGCCACAACTTCGGCCGGGGACCATCCCCGCTCGCGCGGGGAACACGCCCATACCGCGAGCAAGAGTCGTGACGAGAAGGGACCATCCCCGCTCGCGCGGGGAACACGAGTGGGAGGAAACAGCGAATCCCGGCGAGCGGGGACCATCCCCGCTCGCGCGGGGAACACGGCGAAGGCGATCCTGCGTGGCGCGATCCTGCGGGACCATCCCCGCTCGCGCGGGGAACACCTCGTCAGTCGTCAGCGGACGACCGAGCCGCGCGGACCATCCCCGCTCGCGCGGGGAACACGACTTCCCGTCCGGCGTCGTGTCGACCTGAATCGGACCATCCCCGCTCGCGCGGGGAACACGAGCACGGGCACGCGTGATATACACATCCCTAGGGACCATCCCCGCTCGCGCGGGGAACACGTGCGGCGAGCCTGCCGATCGTGTCGGCAGCTGGGACCATCCCCGCTCGCGCGGGGAACACGCGGTCGTCAGCCTGGAGGAGTGCAAGCCGCACGGACCATCCCCGCTCGCGCGGGGAACACGAGACGCTGTATCTGCCGAATGAGACGATCCGGGGACCATCCCCGCTCGCGCGGGGAACACTGATGCGGGTGGCCGAGAATCATCTCGGCGATGGGACCATCCCCGCTCGCGCGGGGAACACCCGCACGCGCACGAAAACCCGTCCGCCGACACAGGACCATCCCCGCTCGCGCGGGGAACACTCACCGAGGAGATGTTATGAGTCGCGGGACGACGGACCATCCCCGCTCGCGCGGGGAACACCTTGCGCGTGTGTTCGAGCCGCGCGGCTTCTAGGGACCATCCCCGCTCGCGCGGGGAACACGACAGGTAGGCGACGACCTGGTCGGGCGTGACGGGACCATCCCCGCTCGCGCGGGGAACACGCCGCAGCCTGCTGGCCGGAACCGACGACCGCCGGACCATCCCCGCTCGCGCGGGGAACACCAGCACCGGGGCCGTTTCTTATGCGGACTTGCGGGACCATCCCCGCTCGCGCGGGGAACACGCAGATCACCCTCGGCCTCGACAGCGGACGCCGGGACCATCCCCGCTCGCGCGGGGAACACGACCTCACCGCGAGCCGGACCCTCGCTGTCGTGGGACCATCCCCGCTCGCGCGGGGAACACGCGGGTCCGACTGACTGGTGCGCCCGAATGGGGGGACCATCCCCGCTCGCGCGGGGAACACCTAGGCCTTTCCCTCTCTGCCTCGATGATTCTGGGACCATCCCCGCTCGCGCGGGGAACACGTGCTTCGCGTCGACTGTCGAGGGTGGCCGGGAGGACCATCCCCGCTCGCGCGGGGAACACCGAGACAGCACCTCATCCTTGGTGCGTGCCGGGGGACCATCCCCGCTCGCGCGGGGAACACAGAAACTGCTTTCGGGACTCAAGATGTTGGGGGGGACCATCCCCGCTCGCGCGGGGAACACCCATCCCTTGGAAGCCGACAGTAGAAGGCGAAGGGACCATCCCCGCTCGCGCGGGGAACACACGTCAATGTCGGCAGAGAGATAGCCGGAGTAGGGACCATCCCCGCTCGCGCGGGGAACACGTCCGCAGCCGATTGCGTGGTCGGATGCGATGGGGACCATCCCCGCTCGCGCGGGGAACACCCAGTCGAGGAAATCAGCCGGGTACGAGGCTTGGGACCATCCCCGCTCGCGCGGGGAACACGCGGCCGTCGTCGACAGTCGGATGCTCGACACGGGACCATCCCCGCTCGCGCGGGGAACACTCCCGCTTCGTCGCCTGCCGCTTCGGAGCCGCCGGACCATCCCCGCTCGCGCGGGGAACACTCGGCTGCGGATATGGCGAAGGGGTGCGGGCAGGGACCATCCCCGCTCGCGCGGGGAACACCTCGTCAGTCGTCAGCGGACGACCGAGCCGCGCGGACCATCCCCGCTCGCGCGGGGAACACCAACGCACCGACCTCCTCGCCGCCGTCGTCGAACTGGGACCATCCCCGCTCGCGCGGGGAACACTTCCCCGCACCCCAGGGACAAGAGCCGATCGTGGGACCATCCCCGCTCGCGCGGGGAACACCCCCGCTGATGAACTCGGATGAGCGACCTCACGGGACCATCCCCGCTCGCGCGGGGAACACGTCGGCATGAGGATCGTCTTCCACAAGGAAGCGGGACCATCCCCGCTCGCGCGGGGAACACTGGCCTTCTGTGGGTTAGCCATTGCGGATGTCCGGACCATCCCCGCTCGCGCGGGGAACACGGTGCTCATGACTCCACCACCTCGGGCTCTGCGGGACCATCCCCGCTCGCGCGGGGAACACCATGACTGTATGGCGACATACAAGCGCTAGACGGGACCATCCCCGCTCGCGCGGGGAACACCGAGAGTGGTCAGGGCATCGGCGTCGCGGACCGGGACCATCCCCGCTCGCGCGGGGAACACTGCTGGCCTTCACAGCTTGGGCCGGCACGAAAGGGACCATCCCCGCTCGCGCGGGGAACACCATCAACCCGCTGACCGGCGCACTGCTGACGGGGGACCATCCCCGCTCGCGCGGGGAACACCCCCACTCATCAAAGACCTTGTCGGCGAACGCGGGACCATCCCCGCTCGCGCGGGGAACACACTTCCTGACCAGCGATATTACAGGCAGGAAGTCGCTTTCAGTATCACTTTGGTTCGCGCCGACGGTCGAACGCGTGTGGAAGGGGCTATCCGCGGCGTCGTCGGCGTTGCGACGCGGTGCTCCAGCCTTTTCGCACCCGACCGCGCGTGGTCGCGTTGTCGGTCGGACGACGCATCAGCATGACGCCGTCGAAGTCGACCGGCTCCCACTCGTGACGGTGTGTTCGAAACGCGAGCCGCTGTTCGCCATCGGAGTTGTGAACCATGATCGCCTTGCCGTCCTTGACGTACTCGATGATCTGGCTCCACAGCAGGTCGCGCACACGCGCAGACACGTGACCGACGTACACGCCGGCACTGACTTCGAGAAGCCAGCGCGTCAGATGGCCGCGGAGCTTCGCCGGACAGTTGGTGAGAACGACGACTACCACGGCAGTTCCTCGTCATCGGGTGCAAAGTTGGTGCCGCCGACCACGTTTCCGCTCCGGTTGTCCCACAACTCGATGACGTCGGCGTAGTCGTCGTCGACGTTCCCGCGATCGTCACCGGGTAGCAGCAGTTGGTGGATGTCGCGGACACAGCGTGTCAGGATCGCACCGGATCGGACGGCGTCGCGGACGGCACGACGGGTGATGCCGCCGACGTCGTCTTCGGGAAGGTCCTCTCGCTCAATGGTTTCGGCGACGTCGAAGGCGACTGGGATGGTGATCTCGGCCTTGTACAGGTCGGCGACGTCGTAGACGAACGAACGGTCGTGACCGGTGTGGACGAATCCGAGGCCGGGACTGCACCCGAGTGCGACGACGACCGAATGCACGATGCCGTACAGGCAGGAATGCGCTGCCGACAGCGCCTGATTCACCACGTCGGAACCGGCGAAGTCGAGGGGATCGTAATCGCGCCGAGCCCACTCGACCCCGGTCCGCTCCGAGTGCGTCCGATACAGGCCGCGCACGCGCGCCCCCTCACGGCCCCGCAACTGCTGCATCGAGCAACCGGCGACGTCGTCGTCCGGGAATCGCATCTCGTACATCGCCCGGGCGACGGCGAGACGTTCGCGCGTATTGCTGACGGCCCGCGCCTGGGCGTCGAGCAGGCGCGTCGTCCGCCCGAGGGGCCGACCGTGCGCGTAGTACCGAACTCCGCGCTCGCCGACCCAGACCGCAGTGGAGCCGCTGTCCGCGAGCAATACCATCGCCTGATGCGTGACCCGTGTTCCGGGACCGAGCAGGAGCGCCCCGAGCGATGCTGCCGGAATATGAACGACCCCGGCGTCATCGGTCGCGGTGATCGCACTGTCGTCGCGACCGATCGTCGCCCGCTCGACATAGACGAACGACAATCGGTCACGGACCCTGACCAGCTCACTCGGGCGCGCGGGCCGGACTCCTGGAATCTCCATCGTCAGTCCACCGGCATCAGGGTGAGGAGACCGCAGCCGTACCCCTTGGCACGACCGATCCCATGCGTGAGGGCGTGCCGCGCGCGGTCGACGTCCGTGACGCGCACTCGGCCCTCGAACGCCGCAGTCACCAGCGTGACGCGACGCGACTGGCGACTGAAGACGGCAGTGTCCCGTTCACGCAGAACGAGTTCCTCCTCTCCCGCCGCATCATCTCCCATCGAATGGCCCTGCCCGGACACGACGACGAACCCGTGATCGGCGATCTTGTCGAGAAACCAGTTCCGCTGCTGCTCGTTCGTCACATGGCCGACGATCTGCTTCCGGCCATCCGCGCCGGTCATCCGATGGGTCGGGTTCCCGGTGAACCGGAACACGTACTCGTGTTCGCTGCGGATCCGTGCGAGGAAATCGGTGTACACGCGGGTCTCCCATACCGAATCCGGCCAGCCGGCCTGCTCGACGATGTGGGTCAGGCACGGCTTCGCCGGACTGACGATCAACAGTTCGGTGCCCTCGTCGCGCCGATCGATCCGCCACAGCACCCGCCCCTCGGCGGTGTCGGTCGGCGTGCCGGGCGGGAACGACGACATCACCGCCGCGTGCATCGCATGGCGGTTGCCGAGGAGTTTGACGGCGCCGCGGCGGCGGCGATTGAGCGCGATTCGCGACATGTACATCAGCTGCCTCCCAACGCCGCGAGCCAGTCGGGCCGACTCTCCGGACGAGCAGAATCAGGATTGGGCACCCGGGCGATCTCGTGCACCACGTCGCGCCATTCGTACTTCCGATGATCGGGGTCGAAACTTACCGGGAAGTCGCGGACGGATTCGGCTGCCGCCTCGCCCGGTTCGGCGTCCCGGACGATCGGCAGTCGGACGGTTTCGCCCTGTTTCCGCCGATACCAGTCGCTCGCAGTCCAGTCCGCGGCCATGAGCGCGTCGCGAACACCCGAGTCGACCAACCGGCCGCGGATCGGTCCCGCCGGCGGGAACGCGCGCCGACCCAGATAGAGCGGGAACGTCGGTTGCCGGAGCCCGGCGACGAGTCCTTCGAGAAGGTCGTCGGGCCCGGACACCGCGGCGACGAACCGCGCATCGGCCAGGTAGTAGCGGTTGGTCAGAGCCTTGGCCTTTCTCGTCCGCCAGTCGATCTCGGTCTGGAAATCGCGCTCGACCCGACCGGCCTGATCGGTGCGGACCCCGAACGTCAAGCCTGCGAGATCCTCGATCGGTTCGGTGCGGCGACGACCGAGGGCGGCCGCGAGCAGTCCGATAACCCCGCTCTTCGTCGGTTCGGGACGTGTCTGACGTTGAGTGAACCGGCTCGCATCACCCCACGACTGCTGGGGTCCGGACAACCCGATGAGCAGGGTGGTCACTGCGCGCTCCCGACACGGTCGCGGACCTGTGAGCCGAGCGCGTCGATCAGTGCGTTCAGACTGACCGGTTCAGCGAACTCGCCCAGGCCCTCCACCTCGACCGTCGACATCGCGTACGAGGCGTCGGGTGCGGCGTCGAACGCGGCGTAGACGCGTTCGGCCTCGGCGATGAGCTTCTCCACCGATCGCTTGGTGAGCCCGCCGGCGGGGCGGACGGCGTCCTCGAAAGCGGCGGCGAGATTGATCGGCTGGTCGGCGCGAATCGTCGCGAGCACGAACGACGGGAGCGTCTTGTTCGCGAACGTGTTGCGCTTACCGGTGGGCATCGACGTGATGAACGCTCGCGCGAAGGCCTCCACGCCGCGCGCGGTGGCCTCGGTCGATCCCAGATTCTCGGTCAGAAGTGTGACGTTGACCGTCGCGTACCGGTACAGCGTGGCGGTGTTGAACTCGACGGTACCGATCATCCCGGCACCCGCATTGTCCTCCGACTGTTTATCGTCGACGGCGGTGAAGTAGTCGAACTCGGGCACCACGGTGTGTGTGCCGAGGGCGTGCGCCACCTGTGCGGCCGCATCGACATTGATGTCGGGAGCGTCGGCGATCATCCGCCCGAACAGTGCGAGGTCGATCGAATTGCCTTTGGCGAGGACTGCTTTCGCCTCCTTCTTGTCGATCTTGTCCTCGGTGGTCGTCGCCAGTTCGGCGAGCGCGTCGATCTGCGGATTGCTCAAGAACAGCAGCGCGCCGGTCTTGGCGTATTCGGTCTGATCGGTATCGGTCTTGCGCGGCTTCACCTTCTCCACCTTGATCCCGGTGGCACTGAGCACCTCGGTGGCCCGCGCCTGGGCGGTGGCGTCGTCGATGGCATCGTCGAACGTCCGAATGCGCTCGGCGATCTGATCCACCATGCGCAACGTGCGGATCCCGAGCTCGGAGGTGTCCAGATGCCCGTCGAAGTCGTGCCGCATGGCGCGCTTCCACGCCTGGCTGGAGACGCGGGCCCGGCGGGTGCCGCCGAACACGGCCGACTTGGGGCTCCCGTCCTCGTCGCGGTTGATGTTGGCGGGCGGAACGGGATGGATCGCGTGGAAATCGATGAAGAGGGACATGGTTGCTCCTAGCGGTGGGGGAAGAGGTATCAGTCGGTTTCGGAGGGGGTGGCGGCCTTGGGCGCCCGGCTGAAGTCGCGGGACCACCGCAACTGCACCCGGCGCCGCCCGGCTCCGTCGGGCTCGCCTTTGCGGCGTCGGCCGGCCAGCGCGGCGAGGTCCGCCGCGAGGAGCCCGTAGTCCAGCGGGATGCCGTGTGCGCGAAGCTGACCGACGAGGCTGCGCAGATGCCACCGCGTCTCCTCGCCGGTGTCTGCGGTGACGAGCGCGTTGAACCGCCGGATCACCGATTCGCTGGGGCCGTCGCCACCGGCGTGCGCCAGTCGGTTCAGTGCGGTTCCCAGGGAGGGGCCGTCGACGTGCATCGGGTCGTTCTTCGACTGCTGGTGCAGGGCGAAGAGCGTCATCGCCAGATAGATCCCCTGCTCGTCGTACGTCGGGAACGGCCAGTCCTCGTCGGGAGCGGGGTAGCCGAGGAACGCGACCTGCCAGGCGGCCGGGTCGGTGCCGGGCTCCGATCCGGCGGCGCGACGGAGCTTTGCGAGGGCGCCGACGGCGGCACCGCTGTCGCGCCGCAGACCGGCATAGAGTTCGGCGGCCCGTTGGGCGACGTGTCTGTCGACCCCGTACCTCGTGCGAGGTTCGTCGGTGCTGGTCATCGGTCGGCGTCCTTTCGGCTGTCGGGGAGGTGTTTGCGCAGATGATGGTGGAACCAGTTGGCGGAGGTGCCCGCGGAGATCTCGCTGCCGTCGACCAGGCGGATCGCCCGCGATCGTGGACTCGCCGAATCGAGCATCTGGTCGGCGAGGTCGGTGAGGGTCTCGCGGACGAGGCCGTACCAGGCCTGAGACAGCTCGTGGCTGTCACGGGAGTTGTCGACGTGCTGAATCCAGGCCCGGAAGTGCTGATCGAGAGCGCTGTAGCCGGCCGCACGGGCCGTCGTCGCCGCGACCGCGCGGTCGCCGCCGTCGGCTGTGGCCAGGTCGCCGGCCAGGCGGGCGAGCGCCGAGACCGCATCGTCGGCGCGGTCGACGGCGTCGATGACGCATGCGCGCGCCGACCCCGCGGCGTCGGCGATGGCCGGGTGGAGCACCAGCCGGTCGGTGAAGATCTCGGCGTACGTCGACATCTGCGGTCCGTACTCGACACCGACCGATACCAGTCCGATCAGTGTGTTCGGAACCTGTTGCCGCACCACCCGCAGTGCCAGCTGCTCGACGATCCGCGACGGAAAGGCGATCACGGTGCCCTTGGCATCGGTCTTCTGCGTCGGTGCGGGGAGCAGGGCGCTCAGGCCGCGCCACAGGGCTCGACTCGGATCGTGGGCGCGCGGCATGTACAGCGGCGTGGCCGACTTCTCCTTCTTGGTCTGCGGTTCGCTGTAGCGCCACGACGTCATCGGCTCGACCTTGCGCTGGTTGGCTTTGGCGATCGGATCGCCGACGCAGATGAGAACCCGACTCACCCGGTCGCCGTCATCGGTCGGGAACAGTCGGATGTGACGAATCGGCCAGGTGAACAGTCCGGCCGGGCCGAACGGCCCGATCCGGGCGGCCGGACGTGGAGCTGGCGTGAGTGGATTGAGTTCCCACAGCGCGGCGTCGTCCTCGTCCCGATCGTCCGACGGCACCCAGTTGTGCAGCAGGGTCTCCCGCAGGTCGGCCCCTTCCAGATACAGTCCGCCGAGCCACCCCGCCCAGCCCACCCCGACGGGATAACCTTTCCCGCCCTTCGTCCTCGGATCGTCGAGGGCACCGGACTTGATGCCGTCGAAGTCGTAGGCCTGGCAGTGGACGAGCCACCGCGCGGCTTCCGCGAAACCGATGTCGGGGACATCTCGACGCATGGTGAACAGAGCGCCGACACCGGGGGCGTCGGGCACCAGGAGGGTCAGCGGTCGCGTCTCGCCCGAGGTGCTCTGCAGTCCGGCGACCTGCATGAACGGATGAGTGTCGTCGAACAGATCGAACCGGTCGTGCCAGTGGTCGAGATAGTCGTCGATGTCTTCCAGCGGCAGGGTCTCGGAGTTCCAGAGCTGGTCGATCTCGTCGTCGGAGCCCCATGCCCGGTACAGCACCGTCAACGCGACCCGGAGGATCGCGAAGTCCTGCGTCGGGAGGTCGCCGGCGATCCGGCGGATCTGCGTGCACCGATGGAACAGTTGGCGCAGCGACACGGTGTCCGGGGTTCCGTCCACCAGCCGGACTCGAATCCACGGTTCGTCGACGAGATTGAAGGCGGGGCCGGTCATGAGTTCTCCGATCGGGTGACGACGAGACCGAGGTCGGTGTCGTAATGGAAGAGGTGGCCGACGTGCTCGGCGTCGCCGTTCGCGTCCAACACCAGGGGCAGCACGCCCTTGAGCCACCGCGAGTTCTGCCAGGTGTCGATGCAGTTCTGCTCGAGGTCGTCGATGAGCAGGTCCCCGATGCCCGCACTGCTGAGATAGCCGGGGAGGCGGAGGGTGTTCTTCGCCGCCGCGACGGCGATGTCGTCGTCGATGACGGTTGCGAAATCCAGTTGCGCGCCGGCATGCTCTGCGGCCCACTCCGGGATGATCGGGCAACCGTTGATCCGCTGGATCACCACCACCTCGATGCTGTCCTCGGCGTCGCGGACCTGAGCGACGGCACGTTCGTCGACTGCATCGGCGGCCGATTGATCGGCCCACCCGACCAGATCTCGTCGCGCCGGCGATGGAATGAGGAAGCCCTTGGCCCGCCGCCGCTTCTCGTGGCGCAGGTCGTCGTCCTTCTCCTGCGCCCGGGCCCAGGCGTCCTCCCAGCCGGCGGGCGGGCCGATGGTCTCGTAGGCGCGGGTCACGAGATCGGCCACGTGATCGGGACTGACGATGGTGTCGTGATTTCCGAAGTGCTCGTCCAAGGTCGCGATGGCACGTAGCAGTGCCGCGGCTCCGTAGACGGCGGTGCAGCCCCGGTCCAGCCGGGGCGGTTCACCCTCGGTGCGCTCGAATCCGGTGAAGATCAACGTCGCGGTCCGATGCGCGGGAGGGCGCGTCTCGTGTTTCCACTCGTGGCGGTGCAGTCGGCCGGCGCGCTGCAACAGCAGATCGACGGGGGCGATGTCGCTGAACATCACGTCGAAGTCGATGTCGAGGGACTGCTCGATGACCTGGGTGGCGACCACGACGAGGGGCCGCTGTCCATCGGTGTGCTGAGCCGACGGCCCGAGCCGGGCCCGCAACCGCTGCTCCTTGTCGATCCGCTCGGGTGTGAGGAACCGTGAATGCAACAGTTCCAGTTCGACGTCGTCGGCGGTCTCACCGATCGCGCGGAACACGTCCTGGGCTCGGCGCACGGTGTTGCAGATGACCGCCACGTTCCCGCCGCGACGTGCGGCCGCCAGCGCCGCGGCGGCGATATCGTCGGTACCGCCCGCCAGCTCGCTCCGTCGGATCGTCGATGACCGAGCGGATGCGGGCAGCGCGACGACCGCGGCGCCGTCGGGCGCGGTGTGCGTGATGCGCGGATACGCGGTGCCGCCGGTGCCGGCGCGAGGGGTCCGGCGCCCGCGGCCGTCGTTGTAGGCGGCCAGCAGTTCGTGGCGGATCGACGGCGTCAGCGTGGCCGACATGGCGATGACGGGGACGTCGTAGGCCGCAAGCCAGGTGAGCATGCGGCACAGGTATTGGCGCATGAACACGTCGGCGGCGTGGATCTCGTCGATCACCACCACCTTCCCGGTTACGCCGAGATGCCGGAGCACGACGTGTTTGGCGCACAGGGCCGCCATGAGCAGCTGGTCGACGGTGCCGACGACGAAATCGGACATCGTCGCGAGCTTGCCCCGCCCGGTGAGGAACCAGTGGGCCACGGCGCGGCCCTCGGTGCCGGAGGTGTCGGTGTCGAAGATGGCCGCAGTCTTGGGGACCTGTTGGAAGTCGGTGTTGAAGGCGGCCTTGCCGTGCGCCAGGCTCAGCGACACGTCTGCGGTGGTCTCGATCGATCCCAGCCAGTCCCGGACGACGCCGAAGATGCCGTCGGAGGTCGCCTGGGTCGGCAGCGCGAACAGCACGCCGCCGAGGCCGAAGCGGGAGGCGAGGATCTCCGCGGCGCCCAGGGCGGCCTTGGTCTTGCCTTCACCGGTCGGCGCTTCGAGGATCAGCAGCTCGGGCTCGGTGAGCGCGCGGGCGAGGTCTACCAGACCGACCTGGAGGGGCCGCGGGCTGTCGAGGCCGAGGTGTCGGGAGAACAGGGCGCGATCGTCGGGCGCTGCCGCCGCCCACGGTGACGGCAGACCGAGCCTGCCCATCGCCGAGGGGGCGGCAGTGGGCGCGCGGGGAGCCGATCGCAGAGGAAAGAACTCGGCGTTCGAGGCGATCCAGTCGGCGAGAATCGTCAGCCCGGTGGCGGCGATCGCAGCCGTCTGCGGCAGGGGGAGGGCTGCGAGGCGAGCGAAGTCGTCGTCGGTCAAGCCGGCGAGCTCGGCGGCGTGGTCTGCGAGCTCGTCTTGGACGCCCTCCCACGCTGTTCCGGTTCCCAGGAGCTCGATGCTGCCGTCGGCGATCTCCGGCGACGGCGTGCGGAATACGCCGTGATGCCCGAGCGGAACGGCGGCCAAGCGGATGGCCTGGGGCGGCGGCAGATCGCGGGCGTGGGTCAACCACCTGACGAGGATGAGGAAGCTCGCCGTCGAATGCGGCAGCTTCGACCGGTTGTGGGGCACGGACGGGTGAAACGGGAGGCCGGCTTCCTCGACGCGCTCCCGGAGTCCGTCGACTTGGATGCTGAACGCCGGACTCGCCTTGCCGAGATCGTGTGCCGCGGCCAGCCACACGGCGACGCGGCGCGTCAGGTCGAGATCGCCGTCGAGAGCCGACGTCAGGACCTCGCGGGTGGCCGGAGGCAGGAACTCGCTCCAGAGGATCTCGGCCACCGCGGCTGCGTCGGCCATGTGCAAGTAGAGGGGAAGCCACGCGGTCGGATCGTCGTAATCAGACTTGGCCCACAGGGACTGAGCTGCGACCGACAAGCGCGGATGCGGATTGTCAGAGGGCTGATGTTGTATGTGAGGCATGGATAGACCGTAATTTAAATGTCCTCTAGAGCAAGGCGCCTAGTTCGTTATTTGACTCGAACGGACGACGTTGGGTGGTGATTGGGCTGCTGGAGCGGCCCAATCACCAAACCCCGCGGTGGCGGGGAACAGTGACTTCCGGATTCGTGGGATCAAGGAGCCTACGGATCATCCCCGGTCGTGGGGAGATTGCGGCCGACGCCGACAATCTGCTCGTCAGGGTAGACCCGACGATGCCGTTGCCAGGGTAGTTTGCGCACAGGCGGTTCGCCTCGAAATGGAGCGTCGCTACGGTGACCGAGGAATGGCCGTCTCGTCGGCCGAAACGGGAGGGAGAGAGCGTCATGGTCCACCTGACCGTGGGTGACCTCGCCGATGTGGTCTACTCGTCCGGCAAAGTCTTCGAGGGCCTCGCCGTTGGTCGCCTGGATGCCGAACGATTCCTGACCTCCGGCAGCCTGGAGGGCATCGCGTCGCGCGCCGACCTCGCGCTCCTCGAAGATCTCCGCGATGCAGCGCAGTTCATCATCGACCATGCCGGGCGGTCGGTGGACACGGCATTCGTCCGAGAGATCAACGCCACCATCACCCGTAGCGGAGCGCTTCACCCCGGGCGACTTCGTATGCGGGAACAGAACATCGGAGTCCTGACCAGGTATGGGCGCCACGAGCCGGACGCGCTCACCGACGATCGGCTGCAGGAGTTGATCGAATCGGCGGTCTCGGGCAGGGATCCGCGCGAGGTCGCGGCAACCCTGTTCGTGACCTTGGCGAAGGCGCAACCCTTCGAGGACGGCAACAAGGGGACTGCGGTGTTCGCGGCGAACGCGTTGTTGCTCGGTGCGGGCGACGATGTGCTCCTCACCATCCCGGTGGACGAGAACGATCCGAGCGTGGCGGCGACGTTCAACGACAAGCTGGCGCGCGCCTACCTGTTCGACGAGTACGACGAGGTGCTGGAACTCCTGCGGACCCGTGGTCTCGTCGACCACGGGAGGCCGATGTGAGCCCGTCCGACCAGCAGCGGTCGGCGGGGCGTGTCGCGATACACTACTGCCCGTGACGAATTCTCCGGCGGAACACCCGCGCCCAGTCCTCGTCGTCGACTTCGGTGCCCAGTACGCGCAGCTGATCGCTCGTCGCGTCCGTGAAGCCCGGATCTACTCCGAAGTCGTCGCCCACGATGCGACGCTCGAAGAGATCAAGGCCAAGAATCCGGCCGCACTGATCCTGTCCGGCGGACCGGCGTCGGTGTACGCCGACGACGCGCCGAGCGTCGACGAGAAGCTCTTCGACCTCGGCATCCCGGTGTTCGGCATCTGCTACGGCTTCCAGAAGATGACCGCGGCGCTCGGCGGCACCGTCGCCAACACCGGCGGCCGCGAGTTCGGACGCACCACGCTGACCGTCGGAGGCGACGGCGGCCGACTGCACCGCGATCTGCCCGACACCCAGCCGGTGTGGATGAGTCACAACGACGCCGTACAGGTGGCCCCGGAGGGCTTCACTGTCACCGCCTCCACCCCGGGTGCGCCGGTCGCCGCCTTCGAATGCGTCGAG
The DNA here is from genome assembly GCF_039946255.1 of Gordonia aichiensis. Classification (GTDB taxonomy): domain Bacteria; phylum Actinomycetota; class Actinomycetes; order Mycobacteriales; family Mycobacteriaceae; genus Gordonia; species Gordonia aichiensis_A. Next base: position 16,866 of record NZ_JBCDWL010000016.1, read on the forward strand.
CGCGGTATGGCGGGCGTCCAGTACCACCCGGAGGTGCTGCACAGCCCGCACGGGCAGGAGGTGCTGACCCGCTTCCTCTACGACGTCGCCGGGCTGAAGCCGACGTGGACCGCCGCCAACATCGCCGAATCGCTGATCGCCGACGTCCGGGCCCAGGTGGGCGAAGACGGTCTGGCGATCTGCGGGCTGTCGGGCGGTGTGGACTCCGCAGTGGCTGCCGCGCTCGTCCAGCGCGCGATCGGTGACCGTCTCACCTGTGTCTTCGTCGACCACGGGCTGCTGCGCGCCGGCGAGCGCGAGCAGGTGCAGACCGACTTCGTCGCCGCGACCGGCGCCCGCCTGGTGACCGTCGACGCCCAGGACACCTTCCTCGGGCACCTCGCCGACGTCTCGGACCCGGAGACCAAGCGCAAGATCATCGGCCGCGAGTTCATCCGCTCCTTCGAGGGCGCGGTGTCGGAGGTCCTGGGCGATCAGGCGTCCGCGGGTAAGAAGGTCGACTTCCTGGTCCAGGGCACCCTGTACCCGGACGTCGTCGAATCCGGCGGCGGCAGCGGCACCGCCAACATCAAGAGCCACCACAACGTCGGCGGCCTGCCCGAAGACCTCGAGTTCAAACTCGTCGAACCGCTGCGACTGCTGTTCAAGGACGAGGTCCGCGCGGTGGGCCGTGAACTCGGCCTCCCCGAAGAGATCGTCGCCCGCCAGCCCTTCCCGGGCCCGGGCCTGGCGATCCGCATCGTCGGCTCGGTCAACAAAGAACGCCTCGAACTGCTGCGCAAGGCCGACCTCATCGCCCGCGAGGAGCTGACCTCCGCGGGACTGGACGGCCAGATCTGGCAGTGCCCCGTCGTTCTGCTGGCCGACGTCCGCAGCGTCGGCGTCCAGGGCGACGGCCGCACCTACGGTCACCCGATCGTGCTGCGCCCGGTCTCCTCCGAGGACGCGATGACCGCCGACTGGACCCGCGTCCCCTACGAGGTCCTCGAGACCATCTCCACGCGCATCACCAATGAGGTCCCGGATGTGAACCGCGTGGTGCTGGACGTGACCAGCAAGCCGCCGGGCACCATCGAGTGGGAGTGACCGGGCGGCCGCCCGGGTGAGCTCTCCCGTACCAGACAGCGGTTGCGCGGTCTCTCGAACAGAGAGGCCGCGCCACCGCTGTCTGGTCGTGACGGTCCGATCGTGACCAGCGAGGAGGATGCTCGAATCATGGACAGGACCCTGATCGTCATCGTCTACGTGCTGGTGATGGTCGCGCTGATCATCGGCCTCGACGTCGCCTTCCTCCGCGATCACCTGTGGTTGCGGCTCGCCGTCAACGTCGGAGTCGTGTTGGTCTTCGCCGCCGGGTACTACGTGCTACTGCGCCGACAGTGACCGGCAGCGGTCACGATCGGCGGAACCCGCTCGCGATCAGCCCGACGCCGACGACGGCCCCGACGACCAGCAGGATCAACGGCAGTTGCGCCGTCGTGAACAGGGACGGTCCGCCGGCCAGGCACCAGGCGGCGACCAGCAGGGTGGTCAGCGCCGACAGCGCCATCATCAGCGACCGATGCCGCGGCGGCGCGCCGTCGGCGGTCTCGGTGGACGGGTTCTCGTCGATCATCGCTTCATCTCCACGGTTCCGAGGTTGAGGTCGGCCTTCACGGTCAGGGTCGGGGTCTTGGCGTCGGGGTTGACGATGCCTTCGGGGCACGTCTGGTCGCCGACGACGGTGCGGCACTGCGTCTTGACGCGCAGGTGGTCGGGCAGCAGGACGGTGACGTCGCCGATGCCCTGCCGGATCTCCACCGTGCGGTCATGATCGAGAGGGCCCAGGTCGCGCAGGTCGAGGGTGCTGGTGCCGATGCTCAGCTGATAGGTGGTGCTCAGCTGCTCGACGCCCTGCGGGTGCCATGTGCGGTCGCCGATGCCGCCGCCCGCGAACGCCGGACGGCCGCCGGCGAACAGCGTGGCGACGACGGCGACCACACCGACGATCAGGGCCAGCGGGACCAGCCCGGCCGCCCGGCTGTTGGCGGGACGACGCTGCAGCGCGTCGACCAGCATCCCGACGCCGAGGACCGCGAGCGCCAGCGCCGCGATGCGACCCACGCTGAACCACTCGACGCCGCCGACCAGGTGCACCGCCGTCGCCGCGGTCGCGACGATCACCGCGAGGCCGGCGAAGACCGACGTCAGCGGGGAACGGCGCGGTTTGACGGGGACTGGCGGCGCGGGGGGAGTCGGCTCCGGCAGATCCCACGCGAACTGCGCCGCGCCGAGTGGATCCCACGCGGGCGGGGTGGGGACACCGGGTGCGGCCGGCGCGTCGGCGGAGACCGCGTCGGCCGGAATCGGGGGGATCGACTCGGTGTCCGGATTCGCCGGAGGAGTCGGGGCGGCGGTGCCGGGCTGCGGCCAGGTCCACGGCAGGGGTGCGCCTGCCGGGGTGAGGGGCGAGGTGCCCGCGGCCGCCTGGACGTCGGACTGCGCGCCGACGGTGTGCAGCTGGTCGGCGCTGGTTCCGGCCGGCGCCGCCGGGGTGCGCTGGTACAGCAGCCACCAGCCCAACAGCATCAGGATCACACCCAGCAGACCGCTGCTGCCCCAGAACGGCGACGCCCCCGCGTTCCCCAGGGCGATGACGGCGATGACCGCGATGACGATCGCGTACCACGGGATCTCGTGGCGGCCCGAATGTCGGGACTTGGCGGGCCACTGCAGTTTTCGCGGCGCGTTCTCGTCCTCGGCGGGCAAGGCGACCAGCGCGGCGAGATACAGGAGGATGCCGCTGCCACCGAAGAAGGCGGCGACGACGAAGGCGACCTTCACCAGCGTCGGGTCCACCCGGTATCGCATCGCGATGCCCGTGCACACGCCGCCGATGGTCTTGCCGGACCGCCGGCGGACCGGCCTGGTGTTCCAGAGGTCGAGCAGGGTCTTGGTGTCCATGCGCTCAATCATGGTGGCCGGGCGTGATCGGCGAATCGGGTAGAACCCTGAGATGGTCCCTGATGTGTTCCGGCCGCCACCGTGACACCATCGAATCAATGACTCGTGTGATCGAACCCCCGACCGTCGACCGTCTGCGCAGGCGCAGCGGCGGCAAAGTGGTGGGCGGCGTCTGCGGCGGCGTCGCCGACCACCTGGGAGTCGATGTCTTCCGCGTCCGCGTCGTCTTCGTCGTCCTGGCGGCGCTCGCGGGGGCGGGCGTCGCCGCCTACGGTCTGCTGTGGTTCTTCTGCCCGGCGGGAGACGACGTCGATCCGCCCGCACCCCGTGAACGCAGGCAGGCGCAGGGCCTCGTCGTCATCGGTGTCGTCGTGGCGATCCTCAACGGCGTCGTCGCCTCCAGCGCGCCCGCGTCGACGCTGCTGGCGCTGATCGTCGTCCTCGGCGGCGCGGCGCTGGTGTGGCGGGAGGTCGACGTCACGGGGTCGTCGGGCCGCAGCGGGGTCGCCGGCAGCGGAGTCGTGACGTGGCTGCGCCTGGCCGCCGGCGCGTTCCTGGTGGTCGGCGGGCTGATCGTGCTGGTCGCCGCGCCGGACACCGCACTCGCGGGAATGAATCCGACGCTGCTGGCGGTGCTGGGCACGCTGTTCGGAGTGCTGCTGCTGACGATTCCGCTGTGGATGCGGATGTGGCGCACGCTGAACGCCGAACGGGCGGCCCGGATCCGCAACCAGGAGCGCGAGGAGATCGCCTCGCACCTGCACGACTCGGTGCTGCAGACGCTGGCGCTGATCCAGAAGCGCGCCGACCAGCCCGACACCGTCGCCCGGCTGGCGCGACGACAGGAGCGCGAGCTGCGACAATGGCTGTTCGGCGATCAGGCGCGCCGCAACGAATCGCTCGCGGCCGCCGTCTCCGCCGTGTCGGCGGAGGTCGAGGACGCCTACGGGCTGGAGGTCGAGACGGTGACCGTCGGCGACGTGGCCCCCGAAGAACTCCGCGACAAGCGGGTCGCCGACGAGCTGGGGGCGCTGGTGGCCGCGGCCCGGGAGGCGCTGGTCAACGCCGCCAAACACTCCGGCGCCGACAAGGTGGACGTGTACTGCGAGGTCGACGACGAGCGGGTGGAGGTCTTCGTCCGCGACCGCGGCAAGGGCTTCGATCCGGACACGGTCGACGACGACCGCCGCGGCATCTCGAAGTCCATCCGGGCCCGGATGGAACGCGTCGGCGGCACCGCGCGGATCACCTCGACCCCCGGCCGCGGCACCAACGTCGCACTGCTGTTGCCGCGCAGCCGCCCCCACGGATCCGCCCCCGCCGACACCGGCCCGCAGAACACACAGGAGCTCGCATGACCGCCGACAAGACCTACCGGGTGTTCCTGGTCGACGACCACGGGGTGTTCCGCTCCGGGGTGCGCGCGGAGCTCGCCGGAGCGGCGGGCCTGGAGGTGATCGGCGACGCCGGCACCGTGCCGGAGGCGATCGCGGGCATCGTCGAGCTGCGCCCCGACGTCGTGCTGCTCGACGTCCACATGCCCGGCGGCGGCGGCGTCGCAGTGCTGCGCGGGGTCACCGACGCGCTCGGCTCGCAGATGCCGGTGTTCCTGGCGCTCAGCGTCTCCGACGCCGCCACCGACGTCATCGCGACCATCCGTGCCGGCGCCCGCGGCTACGTCACCAAGACCATCGACGGCACCGAGCTCGCCGACGCGGTGCGCCGGGTGGCCGAGGGAGACGCCGTCTTCAGCCCCCGGCTGGCCGGGTTCGTGCTGGACTCGTTCACCGGACGTTCGCCGGTGCCCGAGCCGCAGCTGGATCCCGAACTGGATTCGCTGACCCGTCGCGAGATGGAGGTGCTGCGGCTGCTCGCCCGCGGCTACACCTACCGGGAGATCGCCGAGGAACTGTTCATCTCGGTCAAGACCGTCGAGACGCACGCCTCCAACGTCCTGCGCAAGACGCAGCAGTCCAACCGGAACGCACTCACCCGGTGGGCGGTCAACCGGCAGATCGGGTGATGCGCCGCCGGCCGGCGCATCACATCGTCAGCACGATGATCCCGGCGGCGATCGCAGTGAGAAGGACGAAGACCGCGAAGATCGCCGCGGCCAGCCCCGCGTTGCTGCCGGTCGGCTGCGGCTGCCGGTAGTGCTGCTGATACGGGGTCGGCGGCGGCGTGTACTGGCCGGGGAAGGGCTCGGGGGCGGTGCGCGGCGCGTAATAGCCGCCGGTGGCGACCTGCGTCCGATCCGGTTGCGCCGGGTTCGAGTGACCACCCTGCGGACGGCTCGTGTCGGAGCCGGGTACCGGAGTGGCCTGTGCCAACGGGTTCTGTGATGACGGGTTCTGGGCTGACGGGTTCTGGGCCATCGGCGTCTGGGGGATCGGCGTCTGGGCCATCGCGGTCTGCGGGAAGTCGGCGTGAGAGCCCGGCGGCGGCAACGTCTCAGCGGCGCGTCTGCGTTCTGACAGCGGTTTGGTCGCCACCAGACCGGTCAGCACGTTGTCGGTGGTGCCGAGCGTGCCCGCAGCGAACTGGGCGAGCCGGTCGCGGGCCTGCGACATGGTCGGCCGGTTGGCCGGGCTCGGTTCCAGGAGGTTGAGCAGGACCGACGACAGCGCACCCGCGCGGGTGATCGGATCGATCTGCCCGAGGGCGACCCGGTGCAACGTGGCGATGTAGTTCTCCGCGTCGCCGAAGGGCGGGCGGCCTTCGACCATCGTGTACAGCGTGGAGCCGAGCGAGTAGACGTCGGCGGCCTCACCGGGTTCCTCACCGCGGGCCACCTCGGGGGCGAAGTAGGCGGGGGTGCCGGTGACGATGCCGGTCTGGGTGATCATCGCGTCGTCCTTGGCGCGCGAGATGCCGAAATCGGTGATCTTGACCAGACCCGCCTGGCGGCCGCTGTGAGCGATCAGGATGTTGGCGGGTTTGATGTCGCGGTGGATGATCCCCGCCGCGTGCGCCTCGGCGATCGCGTCGGCGACCTGCGCGCAGATCTGCGCGGCCTCCACCGGGTCGACGACCCCGTTGTCGCGCAGCACGTCGGCCACACTGTGGCTGGGCAGATACTCCATCACCAGCCACGGCTCATCGCGGTCGAGAGCGACGTCGTGCATCGAGATGGCATTGCGGTGCGACAGGCGGGCGGCCAACCGGCCTTCGCGCAGCGCGCGGGCGCGGGAGGTCTGCGCCGCCGACTCGTCCATGCCGCTGGTGGTCAGGACCTGCTTGACCGCGACCTCCCGGTCGAGCAGTTGATCGTGTGCCAGCCACACCGCGCCCATGCCGCCGTGGCCGATCCGGCGGATCAGGCGATAGCGACCGGCGACCAGATAAGACGGGCCGGGCGCGTCGGCGGGAGAAGTCATGGCCCGATGATATCCGGCCGGGTGTCGCCGACTCCGCACCCCTTGACGCGGGTATCGTACGTGTGTTCGGATGGTGGGCATGGCAGCACCGACCGAACTGATGTGCGGCGATCCAGTGAGATCGGTGATCCTCCCCGAGGCGCCCGGGGTCCGGGTGCACGAGGTGCTGACGCGAACCATGCTCGAGTCGGTGACGAGCGATCGACATCACCGACACTCGTTCGCGGCGTCGACCGTGCAGCGTTCGGGTGAGGTGCTGCAGGTCAAGATGAACGCCGCGGCGGTGCTGCGCCGCGAGGTCCGACGACGTTCCTGGCGGCGTGAGACCGTCGCGCTCGGGGTGGCCGAAGATCCCTATCAGTCGGTGGAGGAGCACTACCGGCTCATGCCGCAGGTGCTCTCGGTGCTGTCGGAGTCCCAGACGCCGATCGCCCTGTACACGAGCTCGACGCTGCTGCTGCGCGATCTCCCGTTGCTGCGGTTGATCGGCCGTGCCGTCCCGGTGACGGTGTCGGTGGCTCTGGCGACGCTCGACGCCGGGCTGTCCGCACGCCTCGACCCGGGGGCGGCGTCGCCGCAGGCCCGGTTGGCGATGGTCGAACGACTGGCCGCGGCCGGATTGGCGCCGCACATCCGGATCGCGCCGCTGCCGCCTCTGTTGGCCGACGGCGTCGCGCAGCTCGACGCGCTGCTCGCCGCCCTGTCCGGGGCTGGAGCCTCGCGCGTGTCGGTGGCGCCGCTGCACCTCGACGGCGACGACGGCGCGGCCTTCCTGGGATGGTTGGGCGACGAGCATCCCGCGCTGATCCGCCGGTACCGCGCCCTTTACGGGCGCCGGAGCTTCGTCTCGGCCGAGTACGCCATGACCCTGCGGGCCCGGATGGCCCCACTGGTGGAGCACTACGGGCTGGGCAGTGAGCCGAGTGCGGAGGCGGCTCCGCCGCCGATCCGGCAGGCCGGAGCGGACGAATCGGTCGGGGAGCGGCTCGGTGAGGCGGCGCTGACGTTGTTCTGACGGGATGGTCCGACGGGTGGTCCGAGGCGTCCGCGGGCGATGCGGTGTTTCATTGGGGCATGCCCGATGTGCACGCGCCGCTGAACACGCTCATCGGAGTGCTGTTGCTGGCGGGGTCGGCGACCGGTGTGCTCTGGGCCTACGGAGTCCCGCAGCGGTGGGCTCCGGTGTGGGCGGTGGCCCGCGGGCTGGTGCAGCTGATCGCGTTGAGCCTGGTGCTGAGCGGGATCATCACGCACGGTGCGCTGGTGGCCCTGGGCGTCTCGGCGATGTTCGGGGTGGCGGTGTTCACCGCTGCGCGCCGTCTGGCCGCCGACGGGCGCCCGCTGTGGCCCGCGATGGGGACGGCTGCGGTCGGCATGGGTGCGGGCATCGCGGTGGTGCTGGTGATCGTCTTCGGTTCGGGCGCATTGGAGCTGACCCCGCGCTACGCCTTGGCGTTGGCGGGCATCGTGATCGGCAACGCCATGACGTCGGCGACGCTGACCGGCCGTCGTCTGACCGAGGCCGTCGTCGACCGGTGGGCAGAGGTGGAGGGCTGGCTGGCGCTGGGGGCCACGCCGCGTCAGGCGACGGTGTCGATGGCGCGACAGGCCGTGCACCACGCGATGATCCCGACCACCGATCAGGCCAAGACGACCGGTCTGGTGACCTTGCCCGGCGCCTTCGTCGGCGCGATCTTCGGTGGACTCTCGCCGATCGAGGCCGGACGGTTCCAGATCATCGTCCTCGCCGCGATCCTGGCAGCGGGCGCGGTCACCTCGGTGGTGATCGCCTACGTCATGTCGCCGGTGCGGACGAAGCCGTCGGTGAGGTGAGGCGGGGCGTCCTCGGGCTGGTCGGTCTCGGATGGGGCGGTCTCGGACGGGTCGGGGTCAGGAGTGCCGGTCGCCGACCGGGGCGGTCTGGGAGCGTTCGACGAACAGTGCCGCGCACAGGCCGGCGAGGAGCAGCAGAATCACGATCAGCGCGGTCAGGATCACCTTGCTGACGCTGATGTCGACCTCGGCGTCGGCATAGAAGCCGAGGCCGGAGAGGAAGTCGCCGAAGTACCAGGACGGCCGGATCCAGATGGCGATCGGAACGAAGGCCGCGGCGGTCGCGCCGACGGCGGCCACGGCCGCCATGATCCGGCCCAGCGGACGGGCGGTGGCGGAGGGCATCAGTGCGACCAGGCCGGCCAGCACCGCGAAGACCGCTGCGGCCACGATCAGCCAGCCGCGGGCATTGGGTGCCAGGCCGAGGTCCTGTCGGCTCACTGTTCCCATGCCGAGCCCGTTCCAGGAGGCGTCCATCCCGAGCTTTCGAAGGTTGAACCACGGCAGTGCGGTGACGGCGATCGCGGTGAGTGCGGCGGTGATGACGGCGAACGGGAGCGCGCGGGACGGCATGGGTCCGAATGGTAGAGCATGGCCGGGTGCGAGGGATGTTCCTGCTGTGGTGTCAGGGGCGTGAAAGGGCGTGTGAGGTGCATGTTTCCTGCTCCGTTGACGGTTGTCAGAGGGTGGTTCTAGCATCGAACTGAAGTTCGATGACGGTATCTTCCCTGCCGGTCGCGGACGAGCTCTGACGGCATCGGCATGGGCCGGGCACGACGATGGGAAGAGACATGAGCCAAGCGAGCGGAGTGGGCGCTCCGGTGAGGGCAGCCGACGGCCGAGCCGAGGAACTGGCCGAGCTGCGCCGACGGCTGAGCCGTCTGTCGGAGCGGACGGGAGCGGTGGCGGGGACCGCGTCCGAACTGTCTGACGCGGGAGCGGTGGCGGTGCCGGAGTCGTTGGCGCCGTTGTTCCCTCGGCGGGGTCTGCCACGGGGAGCGGTGACGGCGATGTCGGGGGCGTCGGCGGTCCCGATGTCGATCATCGCCGAGGCCAGTCGGGCGGGCGCCACGGTGGCGTTGGTCGGCCTGCCGCGGCTCAATCTGGCCGCGGCGATGGAGATGGGCGCCGACTTGAGCCGGATCGCCGTGGTCGACGATCCCGGTGCCGATCGATTGGAGGTGGCCGGCGTGCTGCTGGACGGCATCGACCTGGTGGTGCTCGGCTTCGAGGACCGACTCGGACCGACGGGCGCCTCGGTGACGCCCGCGCGGGCCCGAGTGCTGGGCGGCCGCGCGCGTAAGCAGTCGTCGGCGCTGATGGTGCTGGGGCAGTGGCCGACGACCGCGACCCGCATCCACGGTGAAGTGCGGGAGTACCGGCACCTGCCGGTGCGGCGCAGCGGCTACGGCCGCATCGGCGGCTTTCAGATTCAGGTGCGAGTCTCGGCCCCCGGCGCTCGGCCGGTCGAGAGCCTGTTCGACCTGGTGGTTCCCGGCTTGGGCGAGGAGGGGAGCATGCGATTGGTCGCTGCGCAGATGCAGGCCGGCGGCCGTGCGGATCGTCGCGGGCCGGGTCCGGACCGCACCGAGGCGCCTCACAGGCTGGCGGTGGCGAATTGACGGCGTCGGGACCGGCGAGCAACCGCGGAGCCGGCGGACCGGGCCGAGACGAGGGGCCGGGCCGAGACGAGGGATTGGGCCGCCGAGTACTGGCGCTGTGGTGTCCGGACTGGCCGACGACGGCCGCGGCCGCCGCGGCCGGGCAGCACTCGGAGATCCCGACGGCGGTGCTGCGGGCGGGGACCGTCGAGGCGTGCTCGTACACGGCGCGGGCCGGCGGGGTCCGGCGGGGAATGCGCAAACGGCAGGCACAGGCACTGTGCCCGGACCTGGCGGTGTACGAGTCCGACCCCGACCGAGACGGGAGGTTGTTCGAACCGGTGGTCGCCGCGGTGACCGAGGTGGTGCCGATGACCGAGGTGCTGCGGCCGGGACTGGTCGTGGTGGCGGCGGATCGAGCCGCTCGGTTCTTCGGCGGTGAGGACCAGCTGGCCGAACGGCTCGTCGACGCGGTGGCAGAGCTGGGACGGCCCGGTGCTCCCGGAAGCGGTGGACCGGCCGGTCGGGGGCGAGGACCGGTCGGTCTCGGTGCGATGATCGGCGGCGTCACGGCCCGGGTCGGGGTGGCCGACCAGCTGTACACCGCGGTGCTGGCGGCGCGGTCCGGGCAGACTGTGCCGACGGGCTCGGACGCGGCCTATCTGGCGACGCGGCCGATCACCGACCTGACGGTGGAACCGGCGGTGAGCGGACCGGGTCGCGAGGCTCTGGTGAACCTGCTGTGGCGCATGGGTATTCGCACGCTGGGCGCTTTCGCCGAGCTGTCCGGCGCAGACGTCGCCTCCCGGTTCGACGGCGAAGCCATCACGGCGCACCGGCTGGCGAGGGGGCTGCCGGGACGTCGGCCCTCCCGGGCGCCGATCCCGCCGGAGCTGGAGGTGGAGCACCGCTGTGAGCCGCCGATCGACCGCATCGATGCGGCCGCCTTTCTGGGGCGTCGGCTGGCGCAGTCGTTGCACGAGCGCCTGTCGGAGGCGGCGTTGGCGTGCACCCGGCTGACCATTCACGCGTTCACCGAACGCGGACAACGGTATTCGCGTACGTGGCGATGTGCCGAACCGCTCACCCCGGAAGCCACGGCCGATCGAGTGCGCTGGCAGTTGGAGGGATGGCTGACGGGACGAGCCGCAGACGGCGACCCCCCCGACTCGCCGATCGCTCGGCTGGTGCTGGAGCCGGTGGAGGTGGTGAATCCCGGTGCCCTGCAGCATGCGCTGTCGGGGGCGGGGCTGCCGGGGGCGGTGGGTGACGGTCTGGGCGATCAAGCGCGGCGGGCACTGGTCCGCGTGCAGGGGCTGCTGGGCGGTGAGTCGGTCCGCGTCCCGGTGTGCAGCGGTGGGCGAGGCCCGGCCGAACAGGTGTCGTTGGTGGCCTTCGGCGACGAACTGCGGGCTCCGCGTGATCCCGCCGCGCCGTGGCCGGACCGGCTCGCCCGGCCGGCGCCGTCACTGCTCGCCCAGGTCGTCGCCGACGTGCTCGACGCCGCAGACCAGCCGGTGACGGTGACCGCGCGCGGTGCGTTCAGCGCCGAACCGGTGACGGTGCGGTTGGGCGGGCGCGCCTATCGGGTGCACTGGTGGGCCGGTCCGTGGTCGTTCGGTCCGGGCGATGCCCGGGCACAGATGCTGCTGGGGGATGGGCGCGCGCTGCTGCTCTGCTGCCGACAGTCGGACTGGCTCGTCGAAGGGATTTACGAGTGAGGGGCGGCGAACCCGGTTGTCCACAGATTCTCGCGAGTTGTCCACAACCGCCCCCGCGGAGTCCGGCTCACGAGTTCGCACCTCGGGCCACGACCGGCCACGGTTCCAGTTCCCCGTCCGGGGCGGTGCCCGCGTACAGCTCGTCGACCAGGTTGACCGCCGAACAGACGTGATTCGGGATCACCCGAACGGTCTCTCCGAGATCGGGTACCCGACCGTTCGGGGAACCGTCGGACGGCGGGAAGTCGACGACGGCGTGGTGCTCGGACAGCGATACGATCCGCGCGTCGAGGTGATCGGCCAGGCGCCCGAAACCGGTGGTCCAGCCCGGCCGGTCGGCGCCGAGGACTTTGCTGCCCGAGTCGAGCACGATCCGCCGGTCCGACCGACTGACCACGGTCGCGATCGCGGTCAGGGCGATGTCGTCGGCCGTGCAACTGCCGAGTTCGAGCTGTTGCGCGTCATAGAACGGGTAGACCCCGGGCCGCAACTCGGTCACCACCCCGGGGTCGGCGAGCCGGGCGGTCGGGGTGGAGCCGCCGCTGACCACCGGTGCGTCGAAGCCTGCGGCGCGCAGCGCGGCCACCGCCGTCGACAACGACTGCGCTTCCTGCGCGGCGGCGTCGGCGCGGGCCGTACCCGGTCCGTAGCCGTGACCGGGGAAGGTGAACACGCCGGCCACCGTGAGGCCGGCGTCCCGCGCCGCAATCGCCACATCGACGGCCTGCGCGGCGGTGATGCCGCTTCGGTGCATACCGGAATCGACCTCCACCAGCACCGATACCGGGACCTCGGACACCCCGGCGGCCAGCCGGGTGACCCCGGCGACGGAGTCGGCGCCGACCGAGAGCCGCACCCGGCGCGCCAACTCGCGCAGTCTGCGAGCCTTGTTCTCCGACGCCCAGAGCGGATAGGCGATGAACAGGTCATCCACCCCGAGGTCGGCGAGGGCCTCGGCCTCACCGATGGTCGCGACCGTCAGTCCCACCGCGCCGGCGCCGAGTTGGCGGTGGGCGATCTGAGCGCACTTGTGGGTCTTGGCGTGCGGCCGGAGCGCGACGCGATGCCGCGCGGCCCAGTCGGCCATCGCGGCGATGTTGCGATCGAGGCGGTCGACGTCGACGAACAGGAACGGGGTATCGGGCATACCTGATCGTGGCATGCCGGGCCGGCCGCGGCGGATCCGGAGGCGCCGAAGACCTCAGCCCTTGCGGCCGAGCGCGGCGTCGGACTCCTCGTTCAACAGGAAGTCCTGGTGCAGGAGCCGGTTGGTGAGCGAGGGCGCGGCGTGATGGCCGAAGTCGATGAGGTCGCCGAGCACGGTATTGACCCGTTTGGGCCGGTCGATCATCGCGCGCAGCACGCGGTGGGCGGCCTTGTCGACACTCCAGATGCCTCGTACGGTGTCGTAGGCGTTGGTCGGGACGATCATCCGGGTGCGGGTCAGCGGGATCCGGACGTTGCTGAACGTGACGTGATCGGAGAGCGTTTCGGCGCCGGTCGCATCGCTGAACGCCTCCAGCGCCGCCTTCGAGGCGGCGTACGCGCCGAACCGGGGAGCCCGGCTCTGCACTTCGATCGAGGAGACGTTCACGATGTGCCCGGACTGGCGGGCGATCATGTGCGGCAGCAGCGCCAGGGTCAGGTAGACGGCGCCGAAGTAGTTGACGGCCATGATGCGGTGGTAGTCGTGCGAGCGGTCGACGGCGTTGGCGGTGGCCCGGCGAATGGAGCGGCCGGCGTTGTTGACCAGGAGGTCGACGTGATCGTGCTCGCTGATCACCGACTTCACCAGCGTTGCGACAGCGGACTCGTCGGTGATGTCGGCGGGGTAGGCGTAGGCGCGGCCGAGGGGCAGACCGGGCTTGGGGACCTCGGCCTCGAGTTCGGCCGCCGTCTCGACGAGCTGCTCGGCGCTGCGCGCCACGAGGAAGACCGTGGCACCGCGCCGGATGCACATGCGGGCGGTGGCGCGCCCGATGCCCGACGACGCCCCGGTGATCAGGATGTGCTTGCCGACCAGCGGTCCGCGCGGATCGTCGCGCCGGTGGCGCGCCGGATCCAGATGGTCGTACCAGTACCGCCAGAGTCGCGGCCCGTACTCGAACAGGTCCGGTATCGACACCCCGAACTCGGCCAGAACCGCCGTCGTCGTCTCGCTGCGGAAGGTGACGGGCAGGGCGGCGAGGTCGAGGATCTCCGGCGGTATGCCCGCCTGTGCCGCGACCAGGTCGCGAGCCGGCCGCAACGGGCCGCGACCGGTGACCGACAGGATCGGGCGCACCACCGCCGCGGGCAGCGCGGTGAACCCGCGCGGGCCGTCGAAGGCGGGGGAGAGGGCGTTGAACAGCTCGGTGATCGACCGCTGCCGAGGATCGGCCAGATGGAAGGCCAGGCCGCTGCGGCCGGGCTGAACCCCGAGCAGGGTGACGATCGCCTCGGCGACGAAGTCGACGGGCACCAGATTGAGGTGGCCCACGTCGGGCATCGGCATCGGCAGGAACGAGGGCAGCTGGCGCAGTGATGAGAGATGGCCGAAGAAGTAGTAGGGGCCGTCGGCCCGGTCCGTCGCGCCGGTGTGCGAGTCGCCGACCACCGCGGACGGCCGGTAGATCCGCCACGTCAGTCCCTCTGTCTCCCGGATGAGGCGTTCGGCGTCGAACCGGGTGCGGTGGCAGCCGCTCGGCAGCGTCTGGCCGAGGTCGAAGTCGTTCTCGGTGAAATCGCCGTCGTGATCACCGGCCACCGCGATCGACGAGAGGTGATGCAGCATCGCGCCGTGGGCCACGGCGAACTCCGCGACGCGGCGCGTGCCGTCGACGTTGACCTGCCGCTGCAGATCCTCGTCTGCGGTCACATCGTGCACGGCCGCCAAGTGGATGACGTGGTCGAACGGGCCGAGGTCGTCGCGGATCCCCAGCGCGTCCTCGGTGAGGTCGCCGACCACGCTGACGACGCGGTCGCCGCCGTCGAGCTTCGCCATCGTCTCGGCGAAACGGTGCATCGATCCGGCACGCACCAGCGCGTAGACCCGGGCGTCGGCATCTGCGCTCAGGAGTCGTTGCACCACCGTGCGGCCGATGAATCCGCCGCCGCCGGTCACGAAGTAGCTCGTCACGCGGGCCAGCGTCTCACAGATTCGTTCGACATCGAAGGATTTGTCGGCGGGTTGCCCGCGGGTGATCGACTCTTGGCACACGCTTGCGGTGAGCGCACCGCGTCGAGAAGCCGAGGTCGGGCGGCTGCCGTCGCCTCCCGGCAGGCACGCACTGGACTGTATCGAACACCAGTTCTATGATTGCCGGGTGGGCTGGAACAACGGGCCGCCGACTTGGTCGGAGATGGAGCGGGTGCTGTCGGGGCGCGCACCGGCTCCCGGTGACCGCCGCGGCGAGACCTTCCCGCCTGCCTTCAACGGGGCGGGGCCGCCGGGCGACGGCGGCGATTCGCCTGCGTGGTCGCGCAAGCGGGGCGCCTACCGAGCCGCCGACATCGAGTTCGGTGAGTCGACGGTCCCGTATGCGGAGCTGCACGCGCACAGCGCTTACAGCTTCCTCGACGGTGCGTCGATGCCCGAGGCGATGGTCGAGGAGGCGCAGCGGCTGGGGCTGCGCGGTCTGGCGCTGACCGATCACGACGGCTTCTACGGGGTGGTCCGGTTCGCCGAGGCCGCTCGAGAGTTCGGGATGCCGACGGTGTTCGGCGCGGAACTGTCGCTGCAGCGCGACAGCGCGCGGGCCGGCGCGGTGGATCCGCCGGGCGAGCACCTGCTGGTCCTGGCCCGACGCGATGAGGGCTACCGACGACTGTCGAGGGTGATCGCCGACGCGCACATGAGCGGCGGTCAGAAGGGGCTGCTGCGCTACGACGCCGACGCGATCGCCGAGCATGCGGCGGCCGGACACTGGCAGATCCTCACCGGCTGTCGCAAGGGGTCGGTCCGCCGCGCCCTCGACCGCGGCGGCGCGTCGGCGGCCGACGTCGCGCTGGGGGAGATGATCGATCGGTTCGGTGTCGGGAACGTCGCCGTCGAGCTCAGTCCGGGGCCCGGATCCGACGACGATGAGCGCAACGCGATCCTGGCGTCGTTGGCCGCGGTCCACCGGGTGCCGACCGTGGCGACCACCGGCGCGCACTTCGCGGGACCGTCGGCCGGCAGGCTGGCGACGTCGTTGGCCGCGATCCGCGCCCGCACCGACATGGCGACCATCGACGGCTGGCTGCCCGGCATCGGCGGTGCCCATCTGCGCAGTGGTGACGAGATGGTGCGACTGCTGCCCGCGCACCGCGAGGCGATCGAGCACGCGGTCGCCCTGGCCGACGACTGCGCCTTCTCGCTCGCGCTCATCGCCCCCGAACTGCCGCCCTTCGACGTGCCCGCCGGGCACACCGAGGCGAGCTGGCTGCGGGAGCTCACCGAGGCAGGCGCGCGCGACCGCTTCGGCACCAGGCAGCAGCGACCGGACGCCTATCGGCAGATCGACCACGAGCTGGCGATCATCACCGCGCTCACCTTCCCCGGCTACTTCCTGGTGGTCCACGACATCGTCGCGTTCTGCAGACGCAGCGACATCCTGTGTCAGGGGCGGGGCAGCGCCGCCAACTCGGCGGTCTGCTACGCGCTCGGCATCACCAACGTCGACCCGGTCGCCAACCACCTGCTCTTCGAGCGCTTCCTCTCGCCCGAGCGCGACGGTCCGCCCGACATCGACGTCGACATCGAGTCCGACCGTCGCGAGGAAGTGATCCAGTACGTCTACGCCAAACACGGCCGCAGTCACAGCGCGCAGGTCGCCAACGTGATCACCTACCGCGGCCGGTCGGCGATCCGCGACACCGCCCGCGCGCTCGGCTACGCCACCGGGCAGCAGGACGCGTGGAGCAAGGTCCCCGATTCCGCGCCCGACGACGTCCGCGAGCTCGCGGCGCAGATCTCGTCGCTGCCACGGCATCTGGGCATCCACTCGGGCGGCATGGTGATCTGCGACCGGCCGATCGCCGACGTGTGCCCCACCGAGTGGGCGCGGATGGCCGGCCGCAGCGTCCTGCAGTGGGACAAGGACGACTGCGCGGCGGTCGGGCTGGTGAAGTTCGACCTGCTGGGTCTGGGCATGCTGTCGGCGCTGCACTACATGATCGACCTGGTCGCCGAGCACAAGGGGATCGAGGTGGAGCTGGCCCGCCTCGATCTGTCGGAGACCGCGGTCTACGACATGCTGTGCCGCGCCGACTCGGTGGGCGTCTTCCAGGTGGAGTCGCGGGCCCAGATGGCGACGCTGCCGCGACTGCGACCGCGCAACTTCTACGACCTGGTGGTGGAGGTGGCGCTGATCCGCCCCGGCCCCATCCAGGGCGGCTCGGTGCACCCGTACCTGCGGCGGCGCAACGGCCTGGAGAGTCCCGAGCCCGAGCATCCGTCGATGAACGCCGCACTCGGCCGGACCCTCGGGATCCCCCTGTTCCAGGAGCAGCTGATGCAGGTGGCGCGCGATGTCGCCGGATTCGACGCGGCCGAGGCCGACCAGCTGCGCCGGGCGATGGGCTCCAAGCGATCGCCCGAGAAGATGCAGCGGCTGCGGCAGCGCTTCTACGACGGGATGCGCCAGACCAACGGCATCACCGGCGAACTCGCCGACCGCATCTACGAGAAGATGGCCGCCTTCGCCAACTTCGGTTTCCCGGAGAGCCATTCGCAGAGCTTCGCGTCGCTGGTCTTCTATTCGGCGTGGTTCAAACTGCATCATCCGGCGGCGTTCTGCGCGGGACTGCTGCGGGCGCAGCCGATGGGCTTCTACTCGCCGCAATCGCTGGTGGCCGACGCGCGTCGCCACGGGGTGCAGGTGCACCGACCGGACATCAACTCCTCACCGGTGCAGGCGGGACTGGAGAACGACGGCCTCGACGTGCGGATCGGTCTGGGCGCGGTCCGCGGTCTCGGCGACGACGCCGCCGCGCGGATCGTCGCCGCCCGCGTCGGCGGATCCTTCACCTCGGTGTCGGACCTGTCGCGACGGGCCGCGCTCACGACGCCGCAGCTGGAGTCGTTGGCGACCGCGGGAGCGTTCGAGAGCCTGGGGCTGGACCGCCGCGCGGCGCTGTGGGAGACCGGGGTGATCGCGGGCCGGGAGGATCAACTCGACCTCGTCTCGCCGCGGTCGGCGCCGATGCTGCCGGGGATGTCGGAGGTGGAGACGACGGCCGTCGACGCGCTGGCGACCGGGATCTCGCCGCGGTCGTACCCCACCGAGTATCTGCGACCGCGGCTCGACGCGCTGGGAGTGGTCCCGGCCGACCGGTTGCTGTCGGTTCCCGACGGGACGCGGGTGCTGGTGGGCGGGGCGGTGACGCATCGGCAGCGGCCCGCCACCGCCTCGGGGGTCACGTTCGTGAATCTCGAGGACGAGACCGGCATGGTCAACGTGGTGTGCTCGGTGGGGCTGTGGGCGCGCTACCGCAAGCTCGCGCAGACGTCGTCGGCGCTGCTGATCCGCGGCAGGGTGCAGAACGCCGAGGGGGCGGTGACCGTGGTCGCCGACCGGCTGCAGAAGCTCGACCTGAAGATCGGGACCCGGTCACGCGACTGGTGTTGACGCCGATCGCCCCCGAGGGACAGCCGACGCGGTCCCCGCACGGGCGGTGTCAGAGGAATCGGTGATAATGGTCGAAGTCGACGGCGGGGGCGACGAGTCTCGCCCATCGTGACGGGAAAGTCGCAGGCAGGGACGTCGCAGGTGAGTAAGTCGCGGACAGGCGAGTCGCGGACAAGGAAGCAGGGAGCGCATGGAGATCGTGATCGTTGACCGTCCCGAGCAGGTGATGGCCGACATCATCGCCGACGCGGTGCGGGGCGGCGCCTCGACCCTCGGTCTGGCGACGGGCTCCTCACCGGTGCCGACCTACACCGAACTCATCCGCCGCCACACCGAGGAGGGACTGTCCTTCGCGGGGATCGACGCGGTCCTGCTCGACGAGTACGTCGGCCTGCCTCCCACCCACCCGCAGTCGTACGCCCGCTTCATCCGCGACACCTTCACCGATCACATCGACATCGGCGACGTCCACTCCCCGGACGCGATGGCGACCGACAGTCGGGCCGCGGCGCGCGCCTACGACGAGTTGATCGCCGACCTCGGGCCGGTCGACGTTCAGATCCTCGGGATCGGCAGCAACGGCCACATCGGCTTCAACGAGCCGTCGTCGTCGCTGACCTCGCGCAGCCGCGTCAAGACGCTCACCGAGAAGACGCGGCAGGACAATGCGCGCTTCTTCGAATCCTTCGACCAGGTGCCCCGGCATGCGCTCACCCAGGGGCTCGGAACGATCTGCGAGGCGAAGCACCTGGCGCTCGTCGCCACCGGCGAGGGCAAGGCGGAGGCGATCGCCCGGGCGGTGGAGGGACCGCTGTCCGCGTCGTGCCCGGCATCGATTCTGCAGTGGCATCCGCATGCGACGGTGGTCGTCGACCCCGCCGCCGCCGGCAGACTCCGCGAGGTCGAGTACTACCGATACGTGTACGCGAACAAGCCTTAGTCAGCGCCGTGGTTCGGGGCCCACGTACCGCGCTGACGGGCGGATGATCTTGCCTTCGGCGGCCTGTTCGAGGATGTTCGCCGTCCACCCGACGATGCGCGCCACCGCGAAGGTCGGCGTGAACATCGCGGGCGGCAGGCCCACCTCGTGCATCAGCACACCCGCGTAGAACTCGACGTTCGCGTACAACTGCCGGTCGGGTTTGAGTTCTGCCATCGCGGACTCGATCTCGGCTTCCACCGCGACCGCCTGTCGGACCAGCGGGGAGTCGTATCGGGAGGTGACGACCGCCTTCAACAGTTCCGCGCGCGGATCGTGGGTGCGATAGACGGCGTGACCGAAGCCCATGATGACGTGCCCGGCGGCGATCCGATCACGGACCCACTCGCGGGTGTTGGCCGGATCGCCGATCGCTTCGAGCGCGGCGAGGGCCCGGCCGGGCGCTCCGCCGTGCAAGGGCCCCAGGAAGGCGCCGAGGGCGCCCAGGAGCGAGGACGTCATGTCCGACCCGGACGATGCGACCACCCGGCCGGCGAAGGTCGAGGCGTTGAATCCGTGGTCGACGGTGGTGACCAGATAGGTCTGCAACGCGCTGACCGCCTCGTCGTCGGCGGTGCCGGTCGCCATTCGCAGATAGTCGGCGGCGTGCCCGGCCGCCGGATCGGCGTCGAGCACGTCGAGGCCGCGCGCCAACCGGTGGGCCGCGGCGATGATCGACGGGGTGAGGGCGGTGTATCGCAGCGCGGACTGGAGCCGTTCCGCGTCGGGGAGGTCGAACAGCGGGCGCTCCCGGAGGCCCTCGGCCGCCAGGGCCACGCGCAGCGCGGCGAGCGGTTCCACGTCGGGGGTGACGATCCGGCGCAGCAGGTCGACGGTCGCGCCGTCGAGCACTCGCAGCTCGCCGACGCGCTTCGCGAACTCCGCCGACCGATCGGCGTCGGGGAGTTCGCGAAGCAGCATCAGATGCCAGACGTCCTCGAAGGTCGACGACTGAGCGAGCTGCGTCGCGTCGTATCGGCGGTAGTGGTAGAAGCCCTCGTCACCTCGGACATCGCCGATCGCGGTATCGGTCACGGCCACGTTCTTCAGGCCCCTGGGAACGGTGATCAATGCGGTCATGTCTGCGAGTCTGCGCGTGTTGATCAACATCTGCAATGTTGATTGAATCAAGGGGTGGAACGATGGATCACCACCTCGGAGGCTGCGGCGAGGCTCGGCGTCAAGAGGGGCACGCTCTACTCGTATGTGAGCCGCGGGGTGCTGACGTCGCGGCGGATGCCGGGGCAGGCGGAGTCGCTGTTCGACCGGACTCAGATCGACTCGCTGGCGGCGGCCAAGCACGACGGTCGCCGCGCCGGCGATCGTCTGCTCCGGTTCCGGGCGGTCAGCACCTCGGTGTCGGCGATTCGTGACGACCGCCTGTACTACCGCGGCCGCGACCTCCGCGACGTCTGCGCCGAGCTGGATTTCGCGGGCGCGGCCGCCCTGGTGCTCGACGAAGACCGCCCGCACGCGGTGCCCGACATCGAGGTGAGCGCGGTCGGCGCCGTTTCCGTCGAGCGGCGGATTCCGCTGGTCGTGGCGCTCGTGGCGGCGTCGGACCCGTTGCGTGGCGACCTCACCGCGACCGGCGGCCGCGTCCTGCGGCTCCTGCCCAAACTGCGCGAGGCCGTACCCGAGATCGACTTCGCCGATCCGTGGATCGACCTGCTCGCGACCGTGCTGATCGACAACGGGCTGGCGGCGTCGACCACGGCGGCCCGCGTGGCGGCCTCGGCGCGGGCCGGTGTCTTCGATGCACTGCTGGCCGGCTACGCGGCGTTGGCGGGGCCCCTGCACGGAGGTGCACCGGCGTCCTCGCGGGCGCTGCTCGACGCGGTGGTCGCCGGGACCGATGTCGATCGGGCGCTCGCCGACGCCGTCGTCGACGGCCGTGTTCCCGGTTTCGGCCATGTGATCTACGAGGGCCGAGATCCACGCGCGGAGATCCTGGTCCGTCGAATCGAGGCCGACCGGCCCGGTCTGCCTGCGCTGCGGGCGGCGGAGGCCATCGAGCGGCGAGTCGGCAGACCGATGAACGTCGACTTCGCCGGTGCGGTCGTCACGCACGAGCTCGCGCTGCCGCCGCGGGCGGGGGAGGTGCTGTTCCAGTACGCGCGGACCGTCGGGATGGCGGCGCATGTGGCCGAGGAGTACGGTGAGGCGCCGCTGCGATGGCGCGGCAGCCGGACCGGATGAGGGGCGAGCTCGCGGAGACGGTCCGCGGCCGGGGCCGCCGGCTCGCGTGCTGCGGCAATCAGGACGCGGCAATCAGGACGCGGCAATCAGGACGCGGCAATCAGGACGCTCAGTACCCACTGCCGGCAATGTGCCGGCGGAGTGCGGTGAGCGTCCTGATTCCAGCGATACCTCCTACCCGGCGGCTTCTACACGGCGCCGTCGAACCCGTGCTGACGCCAGGCCTCGTACAGGGCGACGCTGGTCGCGTTCGCTAGATTCATCGAGCGTCGGTCGGCGAGCATCGGAATGCGCAGACGGTCGGTGACGTGCGGATCGGCCAGCACCTCGTCCGGCAGGCCCGTCGGCTCGGGGCCGAAGAGCAGGACGTCGCCCGGTTCGTAGGCGACGTCGGTGTGGAAGCGGGTGGCGTGCGCGGTGAAGGCGAAGACCCGCTTCGGCGCGAGCGCCGCCCACGCGGTCGGCAGGTCGGGGTGGACCGTCACGTGTGCCATCTCGTGGTAGTCGAGGCCGGCCCGGCGCACCTGCGCGTCGGTCATGGTGAAGCCGAGCGGCTCGATCAAGTGCAGTTCACAGCCGGTGTTGGCCGCTATGCGGATCGCATTGCCGGTGTTGGGTGGGATGCAGGGCTGAAAGAAGACGATCCGGAACACGCACTGAAGCCTACGCGGGGTCTGTCGGCCTGCGCGGGGTGCATCGCCCCTCGTCAGCGGCCGGGGACGGCGCAGGCGGTGTGGGGGAGGCCGAGCTTGCCCATCACGAATGATGCCGGGCACCAACCGGCGGCGGAGTAGAAGGCCAGGTTCGCGGCGACGAAACCGGTGAGGATCAGCCACCACGGGCCAAACGCGACGACCAGCGCGATGCTGATCGCGATCACGATCGCCGCCATCAACGGAACGGCGCGTTCGACGGTCATCGGGCGAGAGGTCTTGCTCATGGGCTTCTCCTAGCGTTGGAAGTCCCCGAACTATACCCCCAGGGGTATATGAACTGCTGTGAGGTGGCTCTCGCCGTGCGCGGGCGGCGGCGCGAACTGCCGCCCGCGGTGCGGCAGGGGGCCCGAAAGTGGAACAATGGTGCCTCGTGACGGCGATTCGACTGGACGGCAAACTCACCCGCGACGAGATCTTCACCGACCTGCAGGCCCGCGTGGCTCGCCTGCACGAGGCGGGCATCACGCCCGGGCTCGGAACCGTGCTGGTGGGAGACGATCCCGGCTCGCACTCGTACGTGAAGGGCAAGCACTCCGACTGCGCGAAGGTCGGAATCGCCTCGATCCGCAAGGATCTGCCCGCAGATGCGACCACCGAACAGCTCAACGCGGCCATCGACGAGCTGAACGCCGATCCCGCGTGCACCGGCTACATCGTGCAGTTGCCGCTGCCCAAGCACCTCGACGAGAACGCGGCGCTGGAGCGGATCGCCCCGGAGAAGGACGCCGACGGCCTGCACCCGATCAACCTCGGACGCCTCGTGCTGGGCAAGGAGTCGACCCTGCCGTGCACCCCGCGCGGCGTGATCCACCTGCTGCGTCGGTACGACATCCCCCTCGACGGCGCCCGCGTCACCGTCGTCGGACGCGGCGTCACCATCGGTCGCCCGATCGGCCTGCTGCTGACCCGGCGCAGTGAGAACTCCACGGTCACCCTCTGCCACACCGGCACCCGCGATCTCGCCGCCGAAGTGAGCCGCGCCGACATCGTCGTCGCGGCCGCGGGCGTGCCGCACCTGATCACCGCCGACATGGTGAAGCCGGGCGCCGCGGTCGTCGACGTGGGCGTCAGCCGCACCGAGGCCGGCCTGACCGGCGACGTGCACCCCGACGTGTGGGAGGTCGCCGGAGCGGTCTCGCCGAACCCCGGCGGAGTGGGACCGCTGACCCGGGCCTTCCTGCTGGCGAACGTCGTCGAGCGGGCCGAAGCGCAGCTGGCGCAGGGCTGACGATGGTAGCCGACGGCTCCGAGGCCGCTCCGGACGGCGGCCGATCGGCCGCCGCACCGGAGCGGATCGAGTCGATCCGCCGGGCCCGCAAACTGCACGGGTTCATCATCAACATCCCGTACTACACCGTGCTCGTGGTGATCGCGATCGCCGCGCTCCTGGTCCTCATCGACCGATGGCGCCGGGGTGCCTTCGTGTTCGGTGCCGCCATGCTGCTCGGCGCGGTGTTCCGCGCCTTCCTCCCGGCTCAGCGGGTCGGGTTGCTGCAGATCCGCAGCCGCGCCTTCGACATCGGGGCGATGGCCGCTCTCGGCGGCACCGTCCTGTGGCTGGCGACCTCGATCGACTCGCTCGGCACGGCATAGCGGGGGCGGACGGCGGCCCGCAAGACTGGGGCCCGCAAGACGATCGCCGACCCGGCGGCTACCGGCGCCCGAGCGCCTTGCGGGCCAGGTCCATGGTCTCGGCGAGCAGTTCCCGGACGGGCTCGAACTCGGTGAGGAAGCCGTCGTGGCCCGCGTCCGACCGCACCACGCGCAGGCCCCCGACACTGTTCCCGAGCCCGCGGGTGAGCTCTTCCTGCTGATAGAGCGGGTACAGGCGATCGGAGTCGATCCCGCCGACGATGGTCGGCACGGTGCAGGCGCCGAGCGCGGCCTCGACGCCACCGCGACCGCGGCCGACGTCGTGGTTGTTCAACACGTCCGACAGGACGACGTAGCTGCCCGGGTCGAAGCGCCGCTTGAGCTTCTCCGCCTGGTGCTCCAGATAGCTGGCGACGGCGTAGCGACC
Organism: Gordonia aichiensis; assembly: GCF_039946255.1. Classification (GTDB taxonomy): domain Bacteria; phylum Actinomycetota; class Actinomycetes; order Mycobacteriales; family Mycobacteriaceae; genus Gordonia; species Gordonia aichiensis_A. The sequence goes on from NZ_JBCDWL010000016.1 coordinate 40,845, forward strand.
GTCGACGAGCGGATCCTCGTCGCCCTGCGGGTGGTTCTCGAAGCGCTCGTCGAGTTCGCGGTCGTTGCGGTAGCTCAGATGCGCGATGCGGCGGGCGACGCCCATCCCGGTGCTGGGGGAGCGGCCGGTGCCGTAGTAGTCACCGCCCTGCCAGTCCGGGTCGGCCTTGATGGCCTCGATCTGCGTGGTCTGGGTGCCGATCTGGTCGGCGCTGGCACGTGCGCCCACCGCCAGGACCAGTGCCGCGCCGACTCGGTCCGGGTACGAGACGGCCCATTCGAGAGCGCGGGCGCCGCCCATCGAGCCGCCCGCGACGGCGGCGAAACGAGTGATTCCGAGGGCCTGGAAGGCGACGGCCTCCGAGCGGACCAGGTCGCGGACGGTCAGCCGCGGGAACCGTGATCCCCACGGCCTGCCGTCCGGCGCCGTGGAGCCGGGTCCGGTGGAGCCGAAGCATCCGCCGATCGCATTGGGGGCCAGGACGCACCACTCGTCGGTGTCGACGGCCAGGCCCGGACCGATCAATCCGTCCCACCATCCGGTCATCGAGAACCGGTCGTCGGCGGGGCCGGTGACGTGGGAGTTGCCGGTCAGCGCGTGCAATGCGAGGACGATGTTGTCCCGTGCGGCGTTCGGGGTGCCCCACTTCTGGAAGGTGACGGTGACATCGGCGAGGACGGCACCCGAATCGAGTGCCAGATCGCCGATCGAGACGTCGGTCTGCGTCCCGTCGGGCCGCGTGGGCCAGTCGGGGACGCTCACCGTCGTGGCCGGGTCGATGCTCACCGACACCGGACCTCTCCCTTCCGTGGTGAAGACAATCGTCTACTCGACGCCGGCGGCTGCGGCGAATCCCGCGGTCAGGTCGGCGAGGATGTCGTCGATGCCCTCGATGCCGACCGCCAGCCGCACCAGGCCGGGCGTGACGCCCGCGGACAGCTGCTCTTCGGCCGACAGCTGGCTGTGCGTGGTGGACGCCGGGTGGATCACCAGCGAGCGCACATCACCGATGTTGGCGACGTGGCTGTGCAGCGACAACCCGTTGACGAACGCCTTGCCCGCCTCCACGCCGCCGGCGATTTCGAAGCTGACGATCGCCCCCGCGCCCTTCGGCAGCAGCTTCTGCGCGCGCTCGTAGTAGGGCGACGAGGGCAGTCCGGCGTACGAGACCGAGGTGACCTGATCGTTGGCTTCCAGGAACTCGGCGACCTTCTGCGCGTTCGCCACGTGGCGCTCCACGCGCAGGCTCAGGGTCTCGATGCCCTGGGCCAGCAGGAAGGCGTTGAACGGGGAGATCGCGGCACCGGTGTCGCGCAGCAGCTGCGTGCGGGCCTTGAGCGCGAACGCCGGGGCGCCGAGGTCGGCGAAGACGACGCCGTTGTAGCTCGGGTCCGGGGTGGTGAAGCCGGGGAACAGGTCCTGACCGTCGCGCTGGGCCCGCCAGTCGAAGTTGCCGCTGTCGATGATGACGCCGGCGATCGAGGTGCCGTGACCGCCGATGTACTTGGTGGCCGAGTGCACGACGATGTCGGCGCCGTACTCGATCGGGTTCAGCAGGTACGGGGTAGCGACGGTGTTGTCGACGATCAGCGGCAGGCTGTTGTCGTGGGCCACCCCGGCGAGTCCCTCGATGTCGAGGATCTGGTTGTGCGGGTTGGCGATCGTCTCGGCGAACACCGCGCGCGTGTTCGGCTTGATCGCGGCGCGCCACGAATCGAGGTCGTCGGGATCCTCCACGAAGGTGACCTCGATGCCGAACTTGGGCAGCGTGTAGTTGAAGAGGTTGAACGTGCCGCCGTAGATGCGCGGGCTGGTGACCACGTGGCCGCCGGCCTCGACGGCGTTCATGATCGAGTAGGTGGTCGCCGCCATTCCCGAGGCCACGAGCAGCGCCGCGACGCCGCCGCCGAGGGCCGCCAGTCGCTGTTCGACGGCGTCCTCGGTCGGGTTCATGATGCGGGTGTAGATGTTGCCCGGCTCGGCCAGCGCGAACAGGTTCGCCGCGTGGTCGGTGTCGTCGAAGACGAACGAGGTGGTCTGGTAGATCGGAAGGGCACGGGCCTTGGTCGTCGAATCGACCACCTGACCGGCGTGCACCTGGGTGGTCTCGAAGCTCCAATTTGCGGCGTCAGACATGGACGTCAATCACTTTCTTCGGTCGGCAGCCCCGGGAGGCTGATCATTGGGTCCGACCCTCGGACCCGCGCTTGCTGCGGCGACTGGGGTCGCAGCCAGGTCATCACCCGGAGCACCCCACCGCGGATGGAGGGTTGCCGGTCAGCAAGCCGGGGCTGTGAACTGACACTCATGACCTGTCGCTGAGGATATATCAACTCATATGGCGCGCCGAAACGGCCAGACCGACACTGCGTTTAAGTCTTCAGGCACGCGTCTGACTGTGCTAAAGGTCGAATGGAATGCCGCTGCCTCGATCGCGCCGACGCCGTCCGTGGGCACACCGTCGCGACGAAGACCGGCGTTAGATCGAACAGTCGACGTACATCGGGTTACCGGCGAGTCAGGAAGTTGACGCGAGGTGGGCGCATCGATGCACAGTGCGCGAACACCGACTCGATTGTGACCCGGATCGCTGGACGGGAGCGGTCGGCTGCCAACAATTCTCATCCGTGCATACACCTCCCAACGCCCCCTCATCCACCACCGGCACCGCATCCGTGCGCTCCGAGCCGGCCGCGCCGACCTCGGGCAGACCGTTCCGCTACCTGCTCGCTCCGCTGTTGATCGCCGCGGCCGCAGCGTCCGTGATCGGGGTCGCCGGCGGCCCGGCCCGTGCTGACACCTGCGGCAGCGGCGGCGCGGTGGTGGTGGCCGGCACCCAGGCCTCGCGAGACGCGCACGGAAAGCCGACCGGCGGCGTCACCGGCATCGGCTCCCGATACGCCGCCCAGGGCTACCGCGTCACCTACGTCGACTACCCGACCGATCTGTGGCCGCTCGGCCCGATCAGCTACAACGACGACGTCGCTCTCGGCAAGGCGGCCACCGAGCGGGCGATCGTCGACTACCAGCGGCGATGCCCGGGCAAGCCGGTGGTGGTGGCCGGCTACTCGCAGGGGGCGCGGATCGCCGGAGACGTTCTGTCCGACGCGGCCAACGGTCGCTCGCGCAACGTGCGGACCGCCGGACTGTCGGGCGAGCTGTACTCGGATCCGCGTCGGGACGGTCGCGGCGGCGCCGGCGGCGTCGAGAACACCCTGATCGGCCTGATCCCGGGCATTCTCATGTCCGGGCCCCGCGCCGGCGGCTTCGGAACGGTTCCGGTGACGCAGGTCTGCGTGCGCGGCGACGGCGTCTGCGATGCGCCCGACCCGCTGGCCGATCCCGTCGGGGCCGCCGACAGCCTGCTGGGCTACTGGGCCAAGCACGGCGACTACCCGTGGCAGATGCGCGTGGCGCCCGTCGCCTGGCGGAACATCGAGTGCGTCCCCAGCGGCGCCACCCGCGACTGCGTGGTGGCGGCCGGTCCGTCGGGGGCCGAGCTGGCCCGTCGCCGCGGGGCGACGCCGGCCGTGACGACCGCGCTGACCCGGGTGGTCGACGGTCGTCCGATGACCGACCCCGGGTTCTCGATCGCCACGTTCCGACCCCTCGCCGGCGGCGGGCGCGACTCGGTGGCGGGCGATGTGAATCTCGGCGTCAAGGCGACGGCGCTGAACCGAGTGCAGGTGGACGCCGGACTGAGGCTCGGCAGCGTCAACGAGGCGACGGCGGGGGTGTCGGCGCCACGCGTGGCGCCGGTGCGGCCGGTCGCGAAGGTGCCGGTGTCGCCGACCCGGATCGCAACGACCCAGCCGGCATCGGCCCAGGCCGGAACCACCCAGGCCGCAACCACCCGGCCGGCGCCGACGCCGACCGAGCCGATTCTGCTCGCGTCGGCGCCCGCGGAGCCCGCGAGGTCTGAGCAGGCACAGCTCCGGGTCACCGTCCCGGTGATCGACATGCGCCGCGTCGGCGACATCGCCTTCAACCCGTCGCGGGCCATGGGTGCCGGGGCGCCGTCGAGCGCCATCGAGGCGCAGCAGCAGCCGCGGTCGGCGGCCGCGGTGACCCGCAGCTGAGCATCGGCGGGGGTCGGGGTCAGATCAGATCCCGGCCCTCCTCGCGAGCCGAACGCCACTCACGGTAGAAGGCGCGCACGATCACCCCGAGCGTGCCCGCGGTGATCACGGGCCACGCCAGGACGTAGACGGTCAACCAGAACTCGGTCATCGGGGATCCTCCTCGAGGCGGGCGGCGGCGACGGCGTGCTCGTCGCGCGAGGTGTCGGAGCGGGCGTCGTCCAGGTCGACCGGAGTCTCCGATCCGGCGAGCGGGTCGATCTCCCGGTCGTCGAAGTCACCGGTGGTCACGGCGATCTCCGCGAAGTCGAAGCGCCTGCGGGTGTTGAGCATGGTCAGGGCCACGCAGACCAGCGTGCTGACCGAGTACGAGATCAGCGACCCGGACAGGACCTCGTACTGGTGCAGGAAGCCGATGCTCCACGGCGCGGCGGCGACGATCGACACCGCACCGACGATGAGTGCGACGCGTTTGCCGAGGAAGCCGAAGGCCATCAGGCCGAAGACCACGCCGATGCCGATCGTGGCGAGGACGTCGAAGGCGATCCCGACCCCGCCGGCCATGTCGATCCAGGAGAAGCGGACCGGGATGAACAGGGCGAGGGCGGCGACCACGGCGACGCTGAAGGCCACGTTGGTGACCCGATCCCAGTAGAAGCTCGCGATCACCGGGAACACGAGCGCACCCCAGAGCGCGCCGACGAAGACGAGAAGGTCCAGGATGTTCAGGTTCGACCCGGCGAAATAGAGCGCGGCGCCGATGGCGACGATCATCGTGATCCGACCGATCAGCACCATCTTGGCCGGATCGGCATTGCGGCGTCCGACCCGCTGGCCGTACACGTCGGCCATGACGATCGACGCGAGTGCCGTCAGATCGGCGTCGGCGGTCGACGACAGCGAGCCGATGATCATGATGAAGAACAGGCACAGCAGCGCAGGCGTCAGATAGGTGGCGGCCATCTGCGGAATCAGATTGTTCACGTCGTTGTCGACGGGCGTGATTCCCGCGTAGAGGGCGATGACGCCGAGCATCCCGACGCCGATGATGGTGGAGCCGTAGCCGAAGGTCGCGGTGACGAAGGTCTTCTTGATCAGGTCTTCGCGGACGGCGAAAAGACGCTGCGCGATGGTCTGATTGCCGATCGCATAGGCGAGCACCGCCGCGATGTACGGGGCGCCCTGATTGAAGAAGGCTTCAGAGGAGAAGAAGTCCCGCTGCTCGGCGGTCAGTTTCGACGCGCCTTCGGTGAACAGCTCCGGACCGCCCGCAGCGAAGAACACCACCGGGATGATGATGATCACCGCACCGAGCATGAACACCACCTGCACGAAATCGGTGAGCACCGAGGCGCGGAATCCCGACCACAGCGTGTACAGCAGAATGCCGCCGGCGATCGCGACGACGCCCTGGGTGAAGCTGAACGGCGACAGCATGTCGATCAGTGCACCGCCGGCGATCAGATTGGCGGTCAGGCTGATGACACTGCCCAGGACGTTCGAGCCGGCCAGCAACAACTGGCTCGACCGACCGTGCCGAGCGAACATGACCTCGGCGATCGTGTGGGCACGGGGTGCGACCTGCCGGATCCGCCTGCCGAACGGATAGATGAGCAGAATCATCAGCGCGCCCCAGAGCCCGTAGTGGATGGGGCCGGAGATGCCGTAGGTGAATCCGGACGTCGCCGACGCGTACATCGACGCCGCCCAGATCCAGGTCGCGGTCATCGACGCCGACGAGATGCCGAAACCGATCTGACCGCCCGCCGTCATATAGCTGTCGGCGTTCTCCGTCTTCTTGCTGATGCGCATCGCGATGTATGCGCTGGTGCCGAAGAACAGCAGAAACAGGGCCACGACGACGGGCCCGGACAATTGTTGGAGATCCATTCAGATGTGTTCACTTTCTTCAGTCTCGCGAGCACCGCGGTCGGCACTCGGGCGGGGGAAGAGGTGAGCACAGCTAGTTGTCCGGTGGCTCCTGAACCGCGAACGCGAACGCGAATGCGTCGGTGGCGGTCGAGGGGTGGAACAGCCCAGAACAACTGGCGGACGGCAACGTATCGCTCCTAGCGAGAATCGGGATCACTGGTCATTTGAGTCAATGGTGTGAGTTGTACCGCAGATGTGGTCAAAAAGGCCAATTCGCGACCCGCAAACGAGGCCCGAGTGGGCGATCTGAACGGTGGGTGAGATCACCTCTTTCACCGGGAATAGGCACGCGAAGCCGACTCGTTGGATTACCGGTGACGGCGCAGCGTAGAGACAGCACAACGGACCCGAATTCGACCGGACGCGCGGACCCCGCCGCGACGGAGACAGACCCCGCGCGCGGGCGGGGAATCGGCTGGGTGATCGTGGCGCTGGCCCTGGGCGGCTTCGGGATCGGGACCACCGAGTTCGTGGCGATGGGGCTGCTGCCGAACATCGCCGCCGACCTCGACATCACCGAGCCGACGGCGGGGCACCTCATCTCGGCGTACGCGCTCGGCGTGGTGGTCGGTGCCCCGGTCATCGCGGCGCTGGCCGCCCGCGTCTCGCGGCGGACCCTGCTGATCGGGCTGATGATCGCGTTCACCGTCGGCAATGCGCTGAGCCTGGTGGCACAGACCTATCCGACGCTGATGGCCGCACGCTTCGTCGCCGGACTGCCGCACGGCGCGTACTTCGGGGTGGCCTCGCTGGTCGCGGCGCACCTGGCGGGTCCGGGGCGGCGCGCGCAGGCCGTCGGACAGGTGATGATGGGTCTGTCGGTGGCGAACGTGCTCGGCGTCCCGGCCGCCACCTGGCTCGGGCAGTCGCTGGGGTGGCGCTCGGCGATGGCCTTGGTCGTCGTGGTCGGCGTCCTGACGGTCGCCGCCCTGTGGCGGGTGGTCCCCGATCTTCGCGACATGCACACCACCGACCCGCGGACCGAGCTCAGCGGGCTGCGCAGCAGCCAGATCTGGCTGACCCTGCTGGTCGGCACCGTCGGCTTCGGCGGCTTCTTCGCCTTCTACACGTACCTGAACACCGCCCTGACCTCTCTCGGCGGCGTCGCCGAGAGCGCAGTGCCGATCGCGCTGATGCTCTTCGGTCTGGGCATGGTCACCGGCAACTACGTCGGCGGGCGCCTGGCCGACCGACTCGGCGACAAGGCCATCGGCATTGGAATGGCCGGAGCCGCTGTGTCGCTGGTGGTGTTCGCGGCACTGGTCTCCACCGGCTGGCCCGCGGTGATCGTCACCTTCTTCGTCGGCTGCGCGGGCTCGTCGGCGATCCCGGGTCTGCAGACCCGCCTGATGGACGTGGCGCACGAAGCGCAGACCATCGCGGCCGCGCTCAACCACTCCGCGCTCAACGTCGCCAATGCGCTCGGTGCCTGGCTCGGCGGCATGGTCATCGCGCAGGGGCTCGGCTACCGGGCGCCGTCGCTGGTGGGCGCCGTCCTGGCGGTGGCGGGAGTGCTCCTGCTGGGCGTCGCCGCGGCGGCCGCGCGGCGATCGGGTCTGCGCGTCCCCGACCGCGAGCAGGCCGTCGAGGTCGGTCGGTGACCGGGCGGGCGAGCCGACGACGGGCCGATAGGGTGGTCGGGTGACCACTTCGGCCTCTTCGCTCCCCAGCTCTCCTGATTCAGGCGCCTTCTCCGTGGTGACGGTCAACGTCAACGGAATCCGCGCAGCCGTCAAACACCGTTCGGAGAACAACCTCGGCATGCTGCCGTGGCTGGAGGCGGCGGCGCCCGACGTGGTGCTGATGCAGGAGGTGCGCGCCACCGATGCGCTGGCACGCAAGGCCCTGCAGCCGGCCCTCGACGCCGGATGGCACCTGTCGCACGCGGAGTCGGAACTCAAGGGACGCGCCGGCGTCGCGATCCTGTCGCGGCAGGAACCGGCGGCGGTCCGGGTCGGCTTCGGCAGCGACGAGTTCGACGTCGCGGGCCGCTACCTGGAGGCCGACTTCGGCTTCGGCGGCGACACCGTCACCGCGGCGAGCCTCTACCTGCCGACCGGTGCGGCACTGACCGAGGATCCGAAGGACGTCGAGAAGTACGAGGAGAAGCTGCGTTTCCTGCAGGCGTTCGGGCCGTATCTGGACAAGCTGCTCGCCGCGGGCGGGCAGACGGTCGTCGCGGGCGACTGGAACATCGCCCCGGATGAGCGCGACATCAAGAACTGGAAGGGCAACCGCAAGAACGCGGGCTTCCTTCCCCACGAGCGCGAATGGGTGGCCGCACAACTCGACGCCGGCTGGACCGACCTGTCGCGCACGCACCACGGCGACGTCGCCGGCCCGTACGCCTGGTGGTCGTGGCGGGGGAAGGCGTTCGACAACGACGCCGGCTGGCGGATCGACTACCACCTGGCGACGCCCGCGCTCGCCGAGCGGCTGCGCACGACGTGGGTCGATCGCGCCGGCGCCTACGATCTGCGCTGGTCCGACCATGCGCCGGTGACCGCGGTCTTCGACTGACCGCGATCACCGCGCGGTGCTAGCTACCGGTCGCGCCGCCGATCAGGCCCCGCACGACGCCGCCGACGATGTCGCCGGTCAGGTCTTCGACGGATCCCTCCGACGAACCGAGCCCCAGGCCGTCGGCGACGCTGCCCGCGCCCTCGACGGGGTTGGGCACCCGGGTGGTGAAGCAGACGCCCAGGTCGGGGAAGGACTCCTTGACGCCGATGGTCCCGCCGGCCGAGAGGCCGCCGCTGGTGACCTTGGTTCCGACGCCGGGCTTGGACGGCACCTGGTAGGTGAACGAGGCGATCACCGGCTGCCCGCTCTTCACCGACCAACCCGACGAACCGACCCGCCAGCTCCCGTCCGGCCCGGCCGTCACCTGCACGGTCTCGTTGCGCATCCCGCTCGGGACACCGAGGTGCCAGGCGCGGACCTTGGCGGTGGGCTTGCCGAAGCCTGCGGGCGGGACATCGGTGATCGAGTTGACGTACGAGTTCCCGCCGCTGGTTCCGACGGTGATCTGGTAGGTCACGCTCGTGCCCGCACCCGCGGTCGACGGCACGGATTTGGTGTAACTGTGGGTCGCGCCCACGGTGGAGGCGTCCTTCTTGGTGTCCGATGCGGTGTTCCTGCATTCGGCGGCCGACGCCGCGCCGACCGCGGCGGGAGCGGAGGCGACGGCGGCCGCGGTGCCGCCGACCAGCGCGACTGCGGCGGTCAGCGTGACGACACGGGACAGATGCGAACGAGTCATTGTACGGAATTCCGTTTCAAGAGAAGGGGAATGGCGCAGATGCGTCTGAACGGCCGAACGTTATCATTCCGGCAGGTCGGGTTTCCAAAGGCTTCGCCGCCGCACTGACCGGGGCACCGACCGCCGCAGGCGATCTGAGACAATCGGCTGATGAGCACCCCTGAACCACGCCGCCGCGTCCTGTCCGGAATCCAGCCGACCAGCGACTCCTTTCACCTCGGCAACTATCTCGGTGCGGTCCGGCAGTGGGTGCAGCTGCAGGACGAGTTCGACGCCTTCTACTTCATCCCCGACATGCACGCGATCACCGTGCCGCAGGATCCGAAGGTGCTTCGCGAACGCACCCGCCGCAGCGTCGCCCAGCTGCTGGCCGTCGGCGTGGATCCGAACCGCGCGACGATCTACGTGCAGTCCCACGTTCCCGAGATCGCGCAGCTGACGTGGGTCCTCACGTGCCTGACCGGATTCGGTGAGGCGAGCCGGATGACCCAGTTCAAGGACAAGTCGGCCAAGTCGGGAACCGACGCCGCCGGCGTCGGCCTGTTCACCTACCCGATCCTGATGGCGGCCGACATCCTGGCCTTCCAGGTCCAGCAGGTGCCGGTCGGTGAGGACCAGCGTCAGCATCTGGAGCTCACACGCGACCTCGCGCAGCGGTTCAACAAGCGATACGGCAAGGCCCTCACCGTGCCCAAGGCGTACATCGTCGAGGAGTTCGCCAAGATCTACGACCTGCAGAACCCCACCGCGAAGATGAGCAAGTCCGCCGAGTCCGACGCCGGGTTGATCAGCCTGCTCGACGACCCGAAGCGCTCGGCGAAGAAGATCCGGTCGGCGGTCACCGACAACGATCGCGTCGTCGCCTTCGATCGGGAGAACAAGCCGGGCGTATCGAACCTGCTCACCATCCAGGCCGCCCTCACCGGGCGCGGGATGGAGGAAATCGTGTCGTCGTACGACGGCAGGGGTTACGGTGACCTGAAAGGCGATACCGCTGACATTCTCACCGAGTTCGTCACGCCGCTGCGGGGACGGGTGGAGGAGATCCTCGCAGATCCGACCCATCTCGACGGCATCCTCGCCGACGGCGCCGCGCGTGCTCGGAAGATCGCGGCGGCGACGGTGGCCGACGTCTACGAGAAGGTCGGTTTCCTGCTGCCGGGGCAGTGACCCGAGGGCCGCGAGGGGCGGTCCCCGGTGAGGGACGAGGGGAGAGGGGCGAGCGTGGACGCGATCAAGAGGACCATTGCGCAGGCCAAGGCCCGATACGAGGTCTTGACGACCCGGTGGCGGCTGTTGGCGCACCTGCTGGGGACCTTGGAACGCTACGGAAATCGGCGCGGCAACACGTACGCCGCCGCGATCAGCTTCATCGGGATCCTCTCGCTGGTTCCGATCCTCATGGTGTCCTTCGCCGTCGCCGGCTTCGTCTTGGCGTGGAATCCGTCGCTGCTGACGCAGCTGACCGATGCGGTGGTCGAGAACATTCCGGGTTCCCTCGGTGAGCAGCTGAACTCGGTGATCGACTCCGCGATCGCCTCGCGTCGCGCGGTCGGCGTCATCGGCTTGATCTCGGCGGCGCTGACCGGCATCGGCTGGATGGGGCTGATGCGCAACGGGCTCACCGAGATGTGGGGCGGCAGGATCAAGAACAATGCGATCCTGGGCAAGATCTACGACCTCGGCACCTTCGTCGGCATGGGCGTGCTCTTCGTGGTGACGATCGCCCTGACGGTCGTCTCGGCCGGACCGCTGGGGACGATGATCATCGACTTCCTGCATCTGCCCGACACCGGCGTCATCGCGTTCCTGCTGCGGGCGGGGACCACCGTCGTCAGCGTCGCGGCCACGTGGCTGCTGTTCATCGTCGTGCTCGCGTGGCTGCCCCGTCACCCCATCCCGGTCCGCGCCATCGCGTGGCCGGCCCTGGGGACCGCGGTCGTCTTCGAGATCCTCAAATCGGTCGGCGGGATCTACCTGCGGTCGGTGCTCGGCAGTCCGGCCGGCGCCGCCTTCGGCCCCATCATCGGTGTCATGGTCTTCGCGTACCTGGCCTCACGGATCGTTCTGTACGCCGCGGCCTGGTGCGCGGCCGATCCCGCCAACGAGAAGTACCTGGTCGTCGACGAGGTGGAGGCGCCCGCCGAACCCGAACCCGCGACGGTCGTCCTGGCGCCGGTCTACGAGGCCGAGCCGGAGCGGCAGACCGGCCGGCTGATCGCCGCTGCGGGCCTGGGCGCGGCCGCAGCCGGCATCGTCGGATGGCTCGGTCGCGACGGCCGGTGACCTGTGACCGTCGGTGACCTGCGCAGTCGGTCAGCGGCGGCGGCGAAGCCGGACGGCCCCGGCTGCCGCCAGACACACGGCGGCGAAGCCGAGCAGACCGACGCTCCAAGCGTTGCGGCCTACCGCCTGCAGACCCCACGCGTTCCGGCCCGTGGCCCGGTCGTGCTGCATCGCGGCGTGGTCGCCGCCGTCGGGCGATCCGCTGCTCGAACCGACGGCCAACGTGCCCACGGAGGCCGACGGCGGCGCCGCGAAGCCGTACTCGAAGAGTCGCTCGGCCTGCTGGGCGTACGAGTTGTCCTGCTCGTTGAGCCCGAACATCTGAACGACCACCACCGTGCGTCCGTCCCGTTCCGCGGCGCCCACGAAGGTCTTCTGCGCATCGTCGGTGAACCCGGTCTTGCCGCCGAGCATGCCCGGCCAGTCGTCGCGCAGCAGGGTGTTGGACGTGCCCATCGTCCACGCCGGATGGTCGACGTCGCCGGGCACGTCGGGACGAGGCGGATACCCGGGGAACAGGTAGGTCTTCATCCCGATCAGCTGCCGGAAGGTGGGGTGGGCCATCGCGGCGCGGAAGATCGTGGCGAGGTCGAACGGGGACGTCGACATCCCGGCGGCGTCGAGTCCGGAGGGGGTCGCCGCGCGCGTGTCGTGTGCGCCGAGCGCGGCCGCCTCGGCGTTCATCTTCGCCAGTGCGGCGGGCACGCCGCCGAGCTGTCGGGCCAAGGCGTTGGCGCAGTCGTTCCCCGACACCACCAGCAGCCCCGACAGCAGATCGCGGACGGTGTAGGTCCCGCCCGGTCCCATCCCGCACGAGTCGCCCTCCATGGACCAGTCCTCGGGCGTGGCCGCCACCGACCTCTGCAGGTCGAGCTCGTCGAGCGCCACCAGCGCCAACAGGACCTTGATCGTCGACGCCGGACGATACCGGCCGTGCGGGTCCTTGGCCGCGATCACCCGGCCGGTGTCGAGGTCGGCGACCAGCCAGCCGGCCGAGTTGATCCGATCGGGGACCGCTCCGGCGGCCGGGTCGGCGACCAGCCCGCATTCGCCGAGCCGACCGCCGCCGACCGGCGCGGCCGGCACCGGCAGCGGGGTCGGTGCTGTGGCGCCCGGGGCGACGACCTCCGACTCGTCGACAGGCGGCGGTGTGTGCGAACGATGCGGGCAGTCGTCGGTGCGAGGCGTCGTCATCGTCGCGGTGGGGACGACGGCCGGGTCCGCGGCGACGAGGGGAGCAGGCAGCGCGGCGGCCAGGACGAGGACGCCCGCCGCCGCTGCGAAGCGAGTGAACAGTGACGTGCGCATGACGACCGTCACCCTACCCGGGCCGGTCGGGCCGGTCGGCGGCGGGCGATCCGCCGAAGAGACGATGAGGCCCCCGGACGGATCCGGGGGCCTCATCGGGGCTGCAGAGTGGTCTCTCTAGCGCTAGCGGGCGAACATCAAGGCGCGCTTGACCTCGGTGATCGCCTGGGTCACCTGGATGCCGCGGGGGCATGCGTCGGTGCAGTTGAAGGTGGTGCGGCAGCGCCACACACCGTCGATGTCGTTCAGGATGTCCAGACGCTCGTTGGCGCCCTCGTCGCGGCTGTCGAAGATGAAGCGGTGAGCGTTCACGATCGCGGCCGGACCGAAGTACGAGCCCTCGTTCCAGAACACCGGGCAGCTGGTGGTGCAGCACGCACACAGGATGCACTTGGTGGTGTCGTCGAAACGGGCGCGGTCGGCCTGCGACTGCAGGTTCTCGCGGGTCGGCTCGTGGTTGGCGCCGGTGATCAGGAAGGGCTTGATCGCGCGGTAGGAGTCGAAGAAGGGCTCCATGTCGACCACGAGATCCTTCTCCACCGGCAGGCCCTTGATGGGCTCGATGGTGATGGTGATCTCCTTGGACGAGTCCTTCGGCAGCAGGTCCTTCATGAGGAGCTTGCACGCCAGCCGGTTGGTGCCGTTGATCCGCATCGCGTCGCTGCCGCAGACGCCGTGGGCGCAGCTGCGTCGGAACGTGAGGGTGCCGTCGAGGTAGCCCTTCACGTAGAGGAGCAGCGTCAGCAGTCGGTCGGACGGGAGCGCCGGTACGCGGAAGCTCTCGAATCCCTGTGCATCGGGATTCTCCGGGTTGAACCGGTAGATCTTCAGCGTGACCATCGTCGCCTCCGGCGGGACCGGGGGAGCACCGGTGGCATTGCTTTCGATGGTGGCAGTCATCAGTACTTCCGCTCCTTCGGCTCGTAACGGGTGATGACGACGGGCTTGTAGTCGAGCTCGATGTCCGAGTTCAGACCCTCGCCCTTCTTGTAGGCCATGGTGTGAACCAAGAAGTTCTGGTCGTCACGCTTGGGGTAGTCCTCGCGGGCGTGGCCGCCGCGGGTCTCCTTGCGGTTGAGCGCACCGACGACGGTCACCTCGGCCAGCTCCAGCAGGAAGCCGAGTTCGATGGCCTCGAGCAGGTCGGAGTTGAACCGCTTGCCCTTGTCGGTGACGCTGACGTGCTCGTAGCGCTCCTTGAGGGCGCGGACGTCGGCGAGCGCCTTGCTGAGCGTCTCCTCGGTGCGGAACACGGCAGCGTTGTCGTTCATGGTCTGCTGCAGCTCGGTGCGGATGGTCATGACGTTCTCGTGACCGTGATCGCTGAGCATCTGCGCGACCCAGGCCTGCACCATCGCGTCGGGGTTCTCTTCGAGTTCGACGAAGTCGTTCGCGTTCGCGTACTCCGCGGCGGCGATGCCGGCGCGACGGCCGAAGACGTTGATGTCGAGCAGCGAGTTGGTGCCGAGGCGGTTGGCGCCGTGCACCGAGACGCAGGCGCACTCGCCGGCAGCGAACAGACCGTGGACGACCTGGTCGTTGTTCGCCAGGACCTGGCCCTGGATGTTGGTCGGGATGCCGCCCATCACGTAGTGGCACGTGGGGTAGACGGGGACCAGTTCCTTCACCGGGTCGACGCCCAGGTAGGTGCGCGAGAACTCCATGATGTCCGGCAGCTTGGCCATCAGGGTCTCCTCCGGGATGTGCGTGACATCCAGGAGCACGTAGTCCTTGTTCGGTCCGGCGCCGCGGCCTTCGAGCACCTCGAGGACCATCGAACGGGCCACGATGTCACGCGGCGCGAGGTCCTTGATGGTGGGGGCGTAGCGCTCCATGAAGCGTTCGCCGTTGGCGTTGCGGAGGATGCCGCCCTCGCCGCGGACGCCCTCGGTGATGAGGATGCCCAGGCCCGCGAGGCCCGTCGGATGGAACTGGTGGAACTCCATGTCCTCCAGCGGCAGGCCCTTGCGGAAGATGATGCCCATGCCGTCACCGGTGAGGGTGTGCGCATTGGAGGTCACCTTGTACATGCGGCCGCTGCCGCCGGTGGCGAAGATGATCGACTTCGCGTGGAAGACGTGGATCTCGCCGGTGGCCAGCTCGTAGGCGACGACGCCGTTGGCGACGGGCTCGCCGTTCTCGTCCGTCGTCATGTTGATGTCGAGGGCGTAGAACTCGTTGTAGAACTCGACGTTGTGCTTGACGCAGTTCTGGTACAGCGTCTGGAGGATCATGTGACCGGTGCGGTCGGCGGCGTAGCAGGCGCGACGGACCGGAGCCTTGCCGTGGTCGCGGGTGTGGCCGCCGAAGCGACGCTGGTCGATCCGACCCTCGGGGGTGCGGTTGAACGGCAGACCCATCTTCTCCAGGTCGAGGACCGCGTCGATGGCCTCCTTGGCCATCAGCTCAGCGGCGTCCTGGTCGACGATGTAGTCGCCGCCCTTGATGGTGTCGTAGGTGTGCCACTCCCAGTTGTCCTCTTCGACGTTGGCGAGTGCGGCGCACATGCCGCCCTGAGCCGCGCCGGTGTGGGAGCGGGTGGGGTACAGCTTGGTCAGGACTGCGGTACGGGCCCGCGGCGCGGCCTCGATGGCAGCACGCATCCCGGCGCCGCCGGCGCCGACGATGACCACGTCATAGCGGTGTTCCTGCATTGGTTTCTAGTTCTCCTTAGCTGGCGCTGCCGAAGGTGAGGATCGCGTAGGTACCCAGCACGAGGATCAAGATCATCGACAGGGCGAGCAAGGTGTTCAGCCAGTAGCGGGTCGAGTCCTTGCGCGAGTAGTCGCCGATCACCGTGCGGACGCCGTTGCCGCCGTGCAGCTGCGCGAGCCAGAGCATGGTGAGGTCCCAGACCTGCCAGAAGGGCGACTTCCAGCGGTCGGCGACGAACGAGGCGTCGATCCGGTGCACGCCGCTGTCCCACATGAGCATGATGAACATGTGGCCGAACGTGAGGACGATGAGGGCCAGGCCGGAGAAGCGCATGAACATCCATGCGTTCTTCTCGAAGTTGCCGCGGTTGCGGGCGCGCGGCGCGTTGGGGGCGTCGAGGCTGGCCGGGCGGTCGTAGGCGGTGCCGAGGGTCTTTGCTTCAGTCATTTGTTCTCAGCTCCCTTAAAGCGCGTGCGTGAACAGCAGCTGCAGCATGCGCACTGCCGCGGCGATGAACACGATCCCGAAGACGGTGAGGATGGCCCACAGCAGCTGACGCTGGTACTTGGCGCCCTTCGACCAGAAGTCGATGAGGATCACGCGCAGGCCGTTGAGGGCGTGGTAGAGCACGCAGAAGACGAGACCGATCTCCATCAGACCGATCAGCGGGGTCTTGTAGGTCTCGATGATCTCGGTGTACGTGTTCTCGTTCACCCGGATGACCGCGGTGTCGAGCACGTGGACGAAGAGGAAGAAGAAGATGGAGACGCCGGTGATGCGGTGCAACACCCACGACCACATTCCTGGGTCACCTCTGTAGAGAGAGCGCTTGTGCACCGGTGCCGGTGCAACCTCTGTGGGGGTGCTCATCGCTAAACTACGCCTCCGTTGTCGTCGACTTGAGTGGGGCCGGCAAGCGGACGCGAAGGTCGCCGCAAGACCCGATGCACCTGACTTTAAACCTAAGCTGAGTCTGGTCGTAAATTGCACGAACAATGTGACCAAGCTCCACTGAT
Source organism: Gordonia aichiensis (assembly GCF_039946255.1). Lineage (GTDB taxonomy): Bacteria > Actinomycetota > Actinomycetes > Mycobacteriales > Mycobacteriaceae > Gordonia > Gordonia aichiensis_A. The sequence goes on from NZ_JBCDWL010000016.1 coordinate 57,383, forward strand.
TAAATTAGGTGTGCCTAACCTTCGGCTTTCTGGGTGGATAGGGGATGAAATGTCTGCGACGATTGACTTCCAATCATTGCGTGATGCAGCAAAAGTGGCTATGACCAGGTCGTATGCACCTTACTCGAGATTTCCGGTAGGTGCGGCGGGAATCACACGGGCAGGTCGGATCGTCGTCGGAAGCAATGTGGAGAATGTCTCATACGGTTTAGGGCTTTGTGCCGAGGTCTCGATGGTCTGTTCAGCGGTCTCTCTCGGTCATCTCTCCGGCCCGAGCGACGGTGAGCCCGCCGATCTGATCGCGGTCAGCGTGTGTGATCTCCACGGCAGTCCGCTGACCCCCTGCGGGCGGTGCCGACAGGTGCTCCTCGAGTTCGGCGGCGACGACCTGCTCGTCGACTCCGCGACCGGTCCGCGGGCCCTGCGGTCACTGCTGCCCGACGCCTTCGGGCCCGGCCACCTGGCGGGTCGGCGGTGAGCGCGCGGTTCGATCCGGTCGCCGCGATCCTCACCAAGAAGGACGGCGGTGAGCTGACCGCGGAGCAGATCGACGGGATGGTCGGCGGCTTCACCTCCGGCGAGGTCGCCGCCGAACAGATGTCGGCCCTGCTGATGGCCGTGGTGCTGCGGGGGATGACTCGAGACGAGATCGCCCGGTGGACCGCCGCGATGATCGAGTCCGGAATCCGTCTGGACCTGAGCGATCTGGCGCGAGACGGGCTTCCGCTGCGGACCGTCGACAAGCACTCGACGGGCGGGGTGGGGGACAAGATCACGCTGCCGCTCACACCGCTGGTCGCGTCGTTCGGGGTGGCGGTGCCGCAGCTCTCGGGCCGCGGCCTCGGCCACACCGGCGGCACTCTCGACAAACTCGAAGCCGTCCCGGGGTGGCGCGCCGACCTCACCGTCGACCAGATGCGCGCGCAGCTGTGCGAGGTCGGCGCCGTCGTGTGCGCGGCGACCGCCGACCTTGCGCCGGCCGACCGCAAGCTCTATGCGCTGCGCGATGTGACCGGCACGGTCGCCTCGATCCCGCTCATCGCCAGCAGCATCATGAGCAAGAAGATCGCCGAGGGCACCGCGGCGCTGATCCTCGACGTCAAGGTCGGTGCGGGCGCGTTCATGACGAGCCTGGACGAGGCCCGCGAACTGGCGCAGACGATGGTGGCGCTCGGTGCCGACGCCGGTGTCGCGACCACCGCGCTGCTCACCGACATGTCGACGCCGCTGGGACGCAGCGCGGGCAACGCGGTCGAGGTCGCCGAAGCGTTGGAGGTCCTCGCGGGCGGCGGACCCGACGACGTCGTCGAACTGACGCTGGCGCTGGCGGCGGAGATGCTCGCCGCCGCCGGGATCGACGACGTCGATCCGGCCACGCACCTGCGCAACGGTCGGGCGATGGACGTGTGGCGGGCGATGATCGCCGGTCAGGGCGGCGACCCGCGGGCGCCCCTGCCCCGGCCGCGGCACACGCACACGGTCCGGGCCGACGCCGACGGCTTCCTCGAGTCGTTCGACGCGCTCGGGGTGGGTCGGGCCGCCTGGCTGCTCGGCGCCGGTCGGGCGCGGCCCGGCCAGCGGGTGTCGGCGACCGCGGGAGTCACCTGGAGCGCCTCGCCCGGCGACCGAGTCCGGCGAGGTCAGCCGCTGCTGACCCTGCACACCGACGATCAGTCGCGGATCCCGGCGGCCGTCGAGGCGCTGGCCGGTGCGGCAGCCGTGGTGCCCGAGCTCCCACAGGCGCCGGCCTCCCGCGTCCTGGGCCGGGTGGGCGCCGACCGGTGAGCGATGCGGCGGCGGCCGTCGGTCGCCGCCGCGCGGCCGATGGGGTTCGGCGCTACCGTCGGGGCATGAGCACCACAGCTGCCTTCACCGTCGACGACGTCCGGCTGGCGCCCAAAGTCCTGCTGCACGATCACCTCGACGGGGGCCTGCGGCCGGCGACCGTCCTGGAGCTGGCTCGGGAACAGGGGTACGACCGGCTTCCCGCGGACACCGCGCCGGATCTGGCGCGCTGGTTCGCCACCGCCGCCGACAGCGGCTCGCTCGAGCGCTACCTGGAGACCTTCGAGCACACCGTCGCCGTGATGCAGACGGCGCCCGCGCTGGAGCGGGTGGCGCGCGAATGCGTCGCCGACCTGCACGCCGACGGTGTCGTGTACGCCGAAGTCCGATTCGCTCCAGAACTGCACCTGGAACGCGGCCTCTCGCTCGACGAGGTCGTCGACGCGGTCCTGCGCGGCTTCGCCGCGGGGGAGGCCGAGGCCGCCGAATCGGGTCGGCCGATCATCGTCGGCTGCCTGGTGACGGCGATGCGGCACGCGGCGCGCTCCCGCGAGATCGCCGAACTGGCCATCCGGTTCCGCGGCCGCGGCGTGGTCGGCTTCGACATCGCCGGCGCCGAGGCCGGGAACCCGCCGACCAGGCATCTGGACGCCTTCGAGTACCTGCGCGGGGAGTGCGCGCGCTTCACCATCCACGCGGGCGAGGCCTTCGGGCTGCCGTCGATCCACGAGGCGATCGCCTTCTGCGGAACCGACCGGCTCGGACACGGGGTGCGGGTCATCGACGACATCGTGCTGCCGGCGGGCGCCGGACCCGCCGACGCCTCATTCGACGGCGCCGCGCTCGGCGAGATCGCCGCCTACGTGCGCGACAAGCGGATCCCGCTGGAGCTGTGCCCCAGCAGCAACGTCCAGACCGGCGCGGTCGGCTCGCTGGCCGAGCATCCGTTCAACATCCTGGCCCAGCTGCGCTTCCGGGTCACCGTCAACACGGACAACCGCTTGATGAGCAACACCAGCATGAGCCGAGAGTTCATCGTCCTGCACGAACAGTTCGGCTACGGCTGGGCCGACTTCGAGCGCTTCACCGTGAACGCGATGAAGTCGGCGTTCCTGCATTTCGACGAACGGCTCCGGCTGATCGACGAGGTGATCAAGCCCGGCTTCGCGGTGCTGATGGGGTGAGACCCCGGGCGCGGGCCCGGCTCGGCCTCAGCCGCGCCGGGTCAGCCGGTCCTCGAAGTCGTGCACCAGTGCGCGCCACACCTCGGCCTCGTTGTCGAACGGGCCCGAGGGCGCCAGCCGCTTGGGGTCGGGGTGGACGGCGTAGTCGACGAACCAGCCGAGCGGCGTCGTCGTCGCCAGCGCCTCGTTGACCGTGTCGATGCCCGCGTAGTCGGCGGCGTCGGTGAGCAGTTCCACCGCCAGGTCGAGCTGATGCTCGTCGATGCGGCGCGGTCCGTCGAGGATGTCCTCGCCGATGCCCTGCAGGGCGTACACGTTCTCCGGCAGCACCTCGTACTCGAGGTCGTTGGTCTCCGCAGCGGCCTGGACGTCGTTGAACGTCGACAGCCCGGCTAGGTCGTGGTCGTCGTTGTCGGCGAGGAACCGGGTCAGGGCGCGTTCGGAGCCGAAACCGAAGATCTGACCCTTCTTGCCGAGGAAGACCGGGTCGTCGCCGAGATAGCACCGCAGCGTGAGGAACTCGCCGCCGTCGGTGTAGATGCGAATCGGGTCGATGCCGACGCCTGCCCAGAAATCGTCCTCGTCGACCTCGTCCTCGTCGGCCGAGTCGTCGTCCTCGTCGTCGCCGTTCTCGTACAGCGGATCCACCGAATCGAACTCCGGCTCGTCCTCGTCCTCGGCCGAGGCGGCCGCAGCCAGTTCGACCTCGGCCGCGGCGAGCGCCTCGGCGTCGACCTTCGGGGTGGTGATGACCTCGTCGAGCGCGTCGATGACGTCGTCCCAGTGCTTGGCGATCAGTCGGCCGATGCGGACCCAGAGGTCGATGCCTTCGCGGCCGGCGAAGTTGGTGGTGCCGACGGTGACCGCACCCAGGATCGGGTTGCCGTTGAAGAACTTGGTGACCGGCGTCAGCTCGCACACCTCACCGATGATGCGGACGATCTCGAGGGCGTCCTCGAGTTCGGCGAGCACTTCGGGCTTGGGGTCCTCGGCGGCGAGCTCGGGCACGCCGATGAGGTCGTAGCTGTGCTTGTCGTCGGGCGCCAGTTCGGCCGCCTGGACCTGCTTGATCGTCTCCCACGCGGGGTGATCGACGAGGTCGTTGTCGTCGTCGGTGCGGACGAAGGCGACCAGCGCGGCGACGCTCGGGAGCGCGTACAGGTCGTCTTCGAGTCCCAGGAACGCCTCCCACTCGTCGTCGCCCTCGCGCCACCGCGGAGCCCACAGGGTGAAGAGGTTGCCTTCGGTTAGTCCGAGTTCGATGGGAACGATGTCACCGGCCATGGTCACAGAGCCTAATCAAGAACGTCCGGGTGTGCTGCACGGGGCCTGGATCGGGTGACTCGATCCGGGCCCCGGCGTCGTGTCGGCCCGCCGCGGTCAGTGGGTGTGCACGTTCGGCCAGGGCGGCAGCGGATCGTCGTACCGACGCCAGCCGAGCGGTCCCTCGGCCATCTCCGCATCGGTCAGCGTCGCGGCGGTCAGCAGCTCGCGCACGCGGTCGTGGTCCAGGCGGGCCCCGATCAGCACCAGCTGCTGCCCGGGGGAGCCGTCCAGATCGTCCCAGTACGCGGCGGGCTCGATCGTCAGGTTCGGTCCGGCCTGCGACCAGACCGCCGCGATGTCCGGGCGGGTCGCGAGTCGGCAGAACCCCTTGCTCCGCAGCACGCCGCCCAGCTGGTCGAGCACCTGAGCCAGGCGGGCCGGGTGAAACGGGCGGTCGCTGCGGAAGGCGACCGACGAGATCGAGTACTCCTCGGTCTCCGGGGTGTGCGCGGCGCCGAGCACCTCGTCGTCCCAGCCGGCGATCGCCGACGCCGCCTCGTGGTCGAACAGTCCGGTGTCGAGGATCGCGTCGATCGGCACCTCGCCGCGGCGGGCGAGGAGGATGCGGGCGCGCGGGTTGAGTCGTCGCACCATCGCCTCCACCGCACCGCGCACCCCGTCGGCGACCAGGTCGGACTTGGTCAGCAGGATCACGTCCGCGAACTCGACCTGGTCGACGAGGAGGTCGGCGATGCTGCGGGCGTCGCCGTCGGCGGCGGCCAGGTCGCGGTCGGCGAGTCCCTCGCCGCGGACGATCTCGGTGAGGAAGGTGGCGCAGTCGACCAGGGTGACCATGGTGTCCAGGCGGGCGACGTCGCCGAGGCGCCGACCGTCGTCGAACTCCCAGTCGAAGGTCGCCGCGACCGGCATCGGTTCGGAGATCCCGGTCGACTCGATGACCAGGTGGTCGAAGCGCCGGGTGCCGTCCGGCGCCACCTGTCGGGCGATGGCTCCGACGGCCTCGTGGAGGTCCTCGCGCAGCGTGCAGCAGATGCAGCCGTTGGTCAGTTCGACGAGCTTCTCCTCGGTGCGGTCGAAGCCGCCGAGGGCGATCAGCGAGGCGTCGATATTCACCTCGCTCATGTCGTTGACGATCACCGCGATTCGGCGGCCGTCGCGCCCGGACAGCAGGCGGTTGAGGACGGTGGTCTTGCCCGCGCCGAGGAATCCGGACAGGACCGTGACCGGCAGGGGCTCGGCTGCGGGGTGCGGGGCGGGCGGGTGCGGTTGGTCGTGAGAAGTCATTTGCTAATGATAATCATTTGCAAATAACGGGCGGTGGTCGGCCTCCGGGGGATCGGGCTTCAGCGCGGCCGATAGAACCCCTCGAAGGTCTGATCGGCGTTGGTGGTGCGCAGCGGGGTCACACCCACCGGATCGCCACCGGTCTCGACGAGCTGGCCGTTGCCGATGTACATGGCCACATGCCCCGACCAGACCGCCAGGTCGCCGGGCTGCAGCTCGTCCTGCGAGACCTGGAAGCCCGCGGTGTCCTGATCCTGGGCCAGCCGGGGCAGCTCCAACCCGGCCTGCTGGTAGGCCCACCGGGTGAAGCCGCTGCAGTCGAAGCCGTCGGTGGTGGTGCCGCCCCAGACGTACGGGGTGCCCTGCACGCTCAGTGCGGCGCGGACCGCGGTCGCCGCCCGCTGGTCGGGGGCGTAGGCCACCGAACCGTCGGGCAGGGTGATCGGGATCGAACCGTCGGCTCGCGGGCCTCCCGCCGGGGCGCTCGAGCCGACGGTCTGCACACCCGCCGTCCCCGCGGCGGACGTCGCCGCCCGCGAGGCGGCCTCGTGGCGGGCCAGGGCGTCGGCGTCGGCGGCCAACCGCGATTGAGCCCGGCCCACCACCTGGACGCCGCGCGCGAGGTGGCTCATCGCCAGCGGCACCAGCGCCGCCAGGCCTGCGGGGGTCGCGACGGCAGGCACCGTTGCCGCGGCGGAGACGAAGGACTCGAACAGGCCGTTCAGTTCGGTGTTCGCCTCCTTCACGTGCGCGGCCGCGGTCTCGATGATCGTCGCGATATCGGTTCCCGCCGCGCCCACCGAGTCGTCCACCGCGACCAACCGGCGGGCGGTGGCCGCCGCCTCCCCGCCGCCGACTCCGCGCCAGCCGGCGTCGGTGGTGCGTGCTCCGGACGCGGACAGGACGGCGGCCTCACCGAGCGCGGACCGGGTCCCGGCGAAGGACTCCGCGGTTCCCGGCGGCAGCACGCCGGTGCCGAGCGTGGCGACCAGCGCCTTGAGCGGAGCGATCAGCAGCTGTGCACTCACGCCGGGACTCCGGTCAGGTGCCGCGCGCCGACCTCGTCGCAGCAGTCGTACGCGGCCCGCGCGGCGCGGATGCGGTCGGCGGTGGCGTCGTGTCCGGTCGCCACCGACTGGAGTTCGGCCGCGCGGGCCGCACCCACCCGGTTCAGCGCGGCCAGAAACGATGCGCCGATGATCCCGAATGTCGGTGTGAGCGCGGCGGTGTCGACACGTTCGGCGCTCACCCGAGCCGAGACGGCCTGGGCGGCGTCGGATTGGGCGTGCGACGCGGTGGCGGCGGCAGCCGGGTCGACGCTGGTGAAGCGACCCGGATCGGACGCGGTGGCTGCTTGTGCGTTCATACCCCTTGGACGCAGCGCGGCGCCGATCGGTTCCAAAACCGGTGCCGTCGGCGTGTCGCGCCCGGGACGGAGTCTCGGGGCGCGCGCTAGGTCAAGGCGCCGAACGATCCCAGCCGCGGCCTCTACCATGAGCCAATGATCGATTCCGTCACCGCAGCAGGCCTCCAGATCCAGGTGGTCGACCATCCGCTCACACGAGCCTGGCTCGCCGTTCTGCGCGACGAGCGGACGCCGAACACCGGTTTTCGGGAGGCGCTCGCGCGGTTGGCGCAGATGCTCGTCTACGAGGCGATGGCCGCCGCCCCCGAGCAGCCCGTCGACGTTCGCACACCGGTCGGCCTCGCCCCCTGCACCGAACTCGTCGCGCCCCCGCTGTTCGTTCCGGTGCTGCGGGCGGGCCTGGGGATGCTCGATCCGGCGCTGTCCACCGTGCCGGGCGCGGCGGTCGGCTTCGTCGGCGTCGCTCGCGACGAGGCCACCGCCCGTCCCGTGGAGTATCTGGCCTCGCTTCCGAGCGACCTGACCGGTCGTACGGTCGTGGTGCTCGACCCGATGCTGGCCACCGGCGGTTCGCTGGTCCACACCCTGGACCTGCTCGTCGCCCGCGGCGCCACCGATCTGACTGCGGTTTGCGTCGTCGGCGCCCCGGAGGGCATCGACGCCCTCCGCGCATGGGGGCGGCCCCTGCGGCTGGTGATCGGCGCGATCGACGAGTGCCTCAACGACGACAAGTTCATCGTTCCGGGACTGGGCGATGCGGGCGATCGCCAGTTCGGTCCCCGCTGACCTGCCCGGACACCGGGTACCTTGGCATCGAGTCGAGTCGATGAGGCCGCCTTGATCAGTCGACCCCGGTCAACCGCACGACCCCGGCCAACCACACGAGGTGACGTTCGATGAGCATGGAATCCGTGGCGTGGGACGTCATGTACAAGTCGATGCACGCCGCCGACCGGCAGGCGGCCCGCGCCGATCGGCGCGCCACACTGCGGCGGATCGGCGGTTTCGCCAGGCCCCATCGCAAGCGCATCACCGTCTTCCTGCTGCTGTCGGTGGTGATGGCGGTCCTCACCGTCGTCACCCCGCTGCTGGCCGGCCGCGTGGTCAATCTGATCAGCTCCGAGAGTCCGTCGGCCGGTTCGGAGATCATCGTGCTGGCGCTGGTGATCGCGCTGATCGCCGTCGCCGAGGCGGCGTCGTCGATCGGGACGCGCTGGCTCTCGTCCAACATCGGGGAGGGGCTGATCCTGGACCTGCGGCGCGCGGTCTTCGACCACGTGCAGCGGATGCCGGTCGCCTTCTTCACCCGCACCCGGACCGGTGCGCTCGTCAGCCGACTCAACAACGACGTGATCGGGGCGCAGCGGGCCTTCAGCGACACCCTCTCGGGGGTCGTGTCGAATGCGGTGACCCTGATCCTGACCCTGGGTGTGATGATCGCGCTGAGCTGGCAGATCACCGTGCTGACCCTGATCCTGCTGCCCGTCTTCGTGGTGCCCGCCCGGCGGATGGGGCGGCGGATGGCCGGACTGGCCCGGGAGAGCGCCGACCACAACGCGCGGATGTCGACGCAGATGACCGAACGGTTCTCGGCACCCGGCGCGACCCTGGTCAAGCTGTTCGGCCGGCCCGACATCGAATCGAAGGAGTTCGGCGACCGCGCCGACGCCGTGCGCGACATCGGGGTCCGCCAGGCGATGCTGCAGAGCTACTTCTACACCGCGCTGATGCTGGTCTCCGCGCTGGCCCTGGCGCTGGTCTACGGCCTCGGCGGGTGGCTCGCGGTGCACCAGCACCTGTCCGCGGGCGCCGTCGTCTCGCTCGCCCTGCTGCTGACCCGCATGTACGCGCCGCTGACCGCGCTGGCCAACGCCAGGGTGGAGGTGATGAGCGCGCTGGTGAGCTTCGAGCGCGTCTTCGAAGTCCTGGATCTGACGCCCTTGATCGTCGATCGGCCCGATGCCCGCGACGTCCCCGACGTCGAGAACGGGGTCACCCTGCGATTCGACGACGTCTCGTTCGCCTACCCGGCCGCAGACAAGGTCTCGCTGGCCTCGTTGGAGGAGGTCGCGCAACTCGACTCGCGCGGCGGCAGCACGGTCTTGCACGAGGTCGACCTGGCGGTGCCCGCGGGCGCGATGGTGGCGCTGGTCGGCAGTTCCGGGGCGGGCAAGTCGACAATCGCCTCGCTCGCCACCCGGCTCTACGACGTCGACGCGGGCCGCATCAGCCTCAACGGCGTCGACCTGCGCGACCTGTCCACACGATCGGTCCACCGCACGGTGGGACTGGTCACCCAGGACGGACACCTGTTCCACGACACGGTGGCCGCCAACCTGCGTCTGGCACGACCGACCGCGACCGACGAGGAGCTGTGGTCGGCGCTGGAGCGAGCCCGGTTGGCGGAGCTGGTCGGCTCCCTGCCGAACGGGCTCGACACCGTCGTCGGCGAGCGCGGCTACCGGCTCTCCGGCGGCGAACGCCAGCGGTTGACGATCGCCCGACTCCTGCTCGCCCGACCATCGGTGGTGATCCTCGACGAGGCGACCGCCCACCTGGACTCGACGTCGGAGGCGGCGGTGTCCGCCGCGCTCGCCGAGGCGCTGTCCGGGCGCACGTCGTTGGTGATCGCGCACCGGCTCTCGACCATTCGGGCCGCAGACGAGATCGTCGTGCTCGAGGGCGGACGGGTGATCGAACGCGGCGACCACGAGACGCTGCTGGCAGCCGACGGCCGCTACGCCGAGCTGTACCGGACGCAGTTCGCGCCCGCGGCGCCCTGATCGTCGGTCAGTCGACCCAGCTGGCGATCATCGGCTCGGTGGCGATCGCGGATCCGTTCTGTCGGATGACCAGGGCCGACGGTGAGACCACGTAGTCGACGTTGCCGTTGGTGGCGACGAAGGTGTTGCCGCTGCGCGCCGGGTAGCCGACCTCGATGGTGTCGCCGCCCGCGGTGCCCTTGTAGTAGTAGCGGCCGGTCTGCGTCCCGACCTGGCAGATCACCACGTGCGAGCGGCTGGTGTAGCCGATGAACACCGCGTCGTCGCCGGCGGCGTTGCAGCGCGGACCGCTCAGGAAACCCTGCCGGTCGGCGCCGGGAACGGTCACCGGACCGGACCCGGGGGCGGTCGGAACGGCCGCCGTCGGCTGCGGCGGCGCCGCGGTGATCGTGTGCGTGGTGGGGCTGCCGATCTGGGTCTCGGTGACGGTCGCGGGGGCCGCGGTCGTCGGCGTGGTCGCGGTCGTCGTCGTCGAGTTCTTCGAGTACACGACGGCGGCGACGATCCCGCCCGCCAGCAGGATCACGCCGGCGATCACCGCGACCAGGACGGCAGGCGACGACCACGGCGACGGCTTGGGCGGCGGCGGTTGGTGCTCCGGCCCCGGATACGGGGCTCCCGGGTACTGCGGATAACTCATCGTCGGTGTCCCTCCCCGGATCCGGTCGGCGGCAGATCGGCCAGCGCCCGCGCCAACAGCTGCGACAGCTCGTGCCGCGTGGGGCTGAGATTACCCGTCGCCGGCGGCGCACTCACCTGCCCGTAGTACTTGAGCTTGGGCTCGGTGCCGCTGGGCCGGGCGAAGACGCGGACCTCGACGCCGTCGTCGCGGCGCCCGACCAGCTCGACTCCGTCGGTCGTCGGGCCGTCGGTGCGGCAGGCGAAGTCCGTGCAGGACACCGGGACGCCGGCGAGGGAGCGCGGCGGATCGGTGCGCAGCGCCGTCATGATCGCGGCGATCTCGGCCGGCTCGTCCAACCGCAGGGAGCGGGGTGCGGTCACGTGCTCACCGTGCCGCGCGGCCAGTTCCGCGAGCGCTGCGGGCAGCCCGCCGCGTCCGGCCCACGCGGCCGCCAGCAGCGCGCTCGCCACTGTCGCGCTGATGCCGTCCTTGTCGCGGACGACCGCCGGATCCACGCAGTGACCGAGTGCCTCCTCGTAGGCGTAGACCAGCGGCTCGCCCGCGCGCACCAGCCACTTGAAGCCGGTCAGGGTGCGCCGGGAGACCGCCCCGCGCTGTCGCGCGGCGGTGTGGAGCAGGGTCCCGGACACGATGGAACTGGCCACCACCGGGGTCGGGCCGCCCGCAGGCAGGCGGTCGAGGACCCAGGTGCCCAGCAGCGCGCCGGTCTCGTCGCCGGTCAGCATCCGCCAGCCCTCGGTCCCGGCGACCCCGATCGCGCACCGGTCGGCGTCCGGGTCGAGGGCGATCGCCAGGTCGGCGCCGACGTCGGCGGCCAGCCGCAGCAGGCGATCGGCCGCTCCGGGCTCCTCCGGGTTGGGGTAGGCGACCGTGGGGAAGTCGGGGTCGGGTGCGAACTGCTCGGCCACCACGTGGACGTCGTCGAAGCCGTTGCGGCGCAAGGCTTCCACCGCCAGCTCGCCACCGACGCCGTGCATCGGGGTCAGCGCGATGCGCAGCGGCCCGCGCGGGTGCCCGGCGAACCTGCGGTCCAGCGCCGCGAGGTAGTCCGCGCGGACCGCGCGGGCCCGGGCGTCGGGCACCACGCGCTGCCGGGCGGGCAGCGAGACCTCGCCGGCCGCGCCGATCGCGGCCTCGATCTCGCGGTCGGCCGGACCGGTCAACTGCGCGCCCCGGCCGGCGGGGTCGGCGACGTCGGCGCCGAGATAGACCTTGTAGCCGTTGTCGCCGGGCGGATTGTGGGAGGCGGTGATCATCACCCCCGCCGCGGCGTCCAGCGCTCGGGTGGCGAAGGCGACCAGCGGCGTCGGACCCGGGTCGGGCAGCGCGACGACGTCGAAACCCGCCGCCGCCAGCACCTCGCAGGTCACGGTGGCGAACTCGGCCGAGCCGTGCCGGGCGTCGCGGCCGACGACCACGATCTCGCCCGCTGCGCCGCGCCCGATCAGCCAGGCCGCCAGCCCGGCGGTGGTCCGCGCGACGGTCTCGGCGTTCATTCCGTCGGGGCCGGGCCGGACCGGTCCGCGCAGTCCGGCGGTGCCGAACGACAGCATCGCGCGGCCTATCGCTCGGCGAGCGTGGCGATCAGCGAGGCCAGCAGCGCGCCCATCCGGGCGGCCGACTCGCGGCCCACCGCCAGCACCTCGGCGTGATCGAGCGGTTCTCCGGTGATGCCCGCGGCCAGGTTGGTCACCAACGACAGGCCGAGGACGTCGAGCCCGGCGGCTCGCGCGGCGATCGTCTCGTGGACCGTCGACATGCCGACGAGGTCGGCGCCGAGCACCCCGAGCATCCTGATCTCCGCGGGCGTCTCGTACTGGGGCCCGGGCAGTCCGGCGTAGACCCCTTCGGTGAGGGTCGGGTCGACGCGGTGCGCGGCCTCGCGCAGGGACGGGCGGTAGGCGTCGACCATGTCGACGAAGTGGGCGCCGTCGAGCGGGGACCGTCCGGTCAAGTTGAGCTGGTCGGAGATCAGCACCGGCTGTCCGACCGCCAGGCCCGGCCGGATGCCGCCGGCCGCATTCGTCAGGACCACCGTGTGCACGCCGGCGGCGGCCGCGGTGCGGACCGGGTGGACCACCCGCGCCGGCGGGTGTCCCTCGTAGGCGTGGATGCGGCCGAGCATCACCAGGACCCGCGTGCTGCCGACGCGGATCGACTGCACGGTGCCCGCATGGCCCTGCGCCGACGGCTCCCCGAAGCCGGGCAGCGCCGACATCGGCACCGTCGCCGACGGCTCGCCGAGCGCCGCGGCGGCCGGCGCCCACCCCGACCCGAGGACGACGGCGACGTCGTGGCGGGGGCAGTCGGTCTCGGCGGCGATGGCAGCAGCGGCGGCCGTCGCCGCCGCCTCGTGGTCGACGGTGGGATCCATGCCATCACCCTAAGCGGCGCGACCCTCGTCTGCTCTTCGGGAGGCTTCCGGCGATAAGGTTTCTGCCATGCCTTACTTGACTGTGACCGATCACGCCGCCGAGCTGTACCTGGGCACCGAGGGTGTGGAGCTGGACGAGACGAACCCGGAGAACCGGTTCGGGCGCGAGTGGATGGCTCGGGTCGCCGACCTGACCGACGAGGCGGTCGCCGCGCGCAAGCCGCTCATCATCAGCGCCACCGGCAAGTTCTTCACCAACGGTCTCGACACCGACTACATCTTCTCCGGCGCCGAGCCCCTCCCGAGCTACCTCGATGCGGTGCATGCGCTGTACGCGAAGGTGATCTCGGCCGCGACGCCGACCATCGCCGCGATCAATGGTCACGCCTTCGGCGCGGGCGCCATGCTGGCGCTGTGCGCCGACTACCGCATCATGCGCTCCGACCGCGGCTTCTGGTCGCTGCCCGAAGCGGCGCTGAACATGCCCTTCCCGCGCGGCATGGCCGCCCTGCTGCGCACCCGCATCCCCGATGCCACGCTCACCGAGGCCATGCTGACCTCGCGCCGGTACGGAGCCGACGACGCGGTCGCCGGCGGCATCGTCGACGAGGCCGCGTCCGCCGAGCAGTTGCTCGACCGCGCTCGCGCGGTGGCCGCCGAGCGCGCCCAGTTCGCCGGCGACAACCTCGGTGCGGTAAAACGCGCTCTGCGGCAGCCGCTGCTGGTCGACCTGAACGCGCCGACGCCGGCGACCCTGCTGTGACCTCGGCGGTGATCGACGACTGGCTCGCCGCCAACCTGGGGCGGGTGGTCGGCTGGCGTCGGGCCATCCACGCCGAGCCGGAGTTGTCGATGGCCGAGTTCTCCACCACCGCGACCGTGGTGAAGATCCTCAGTGAGGCCGGGCTGGCGCCCCGGGTCCTGCCCAAGGGCACCGGAGTGGTGTGCGACCTCGGTCCGACCGACCGCCCCCGCGTGGGCTTGCGCGCCGACCTGGACGGGCTGCCGATCCCGGAGCAGACCGGCCTGCCCTTCACCTCCCGCGTCGAGGGCGTCTCGCACTCGTGCGGGCACGACGCCCACATGGCGGTGCTGCTCGGCACCGGGGTGCTGCTGGCCGACCGTCTGGCGGCGGGGCACGATCTGCCCTTCGGCGTCCGACTGCTGTTCCAGGCGGCCGAGGAGGTGATGCCGGGCGGCGCGCTCGACGCGATCGACGCCGGCGTCACCGACGGCCTGAGCTGGATCTTCGCGCTGCACTGCGAGCCGCACCTGGCGGCGGGCACGGTCGGCCTGCGGGCCGGGGCGCTGACCTCGGCGGCCGACCGCGTCGAACTGCACCTGCGCGGGCCGGGCGGGCACACCTCCCGTCCCCACCTCACCGCCGACCTGGTCTACGCGATGGGCACGATCATCACCGGGCTGCCCGGATACCTCTCGCGGCGCGTGGACCCGCGGTCGGGCACCGTGATGACTTGGGGCGCAGCGCATTCGGGCGACGCGCCCAACGCGATTCCGCAGGAGGGGCGCCTGCGGGGCACCGTCCGCACCGGTGACCGCGAGGTGTGGCAGGACCTCGAACCGCTGGTGCGCAACATCATCGGCGAACTGGTGGGTCCGCTGGGCGTCACCTACGACCTCACCTACGTGCGCGGTGTGCCGCCCGTGGTCAACGACGAGGACGCCGTCGCCATGCTGCGCCGCTCGGTGGAGGCGATCGGTCCGGGCGCGCCGGTCGACACTCCGCAGTCGGCGGGCGGCGAGGACTTCGCGTGGTACCTGGAGACGGTGCCGGGAGCGATGGCGCGCCTGGGCGTGTGGAGCGGCGTCGGTCCGCAGTGCGACCTGCACCAGCCGAACTTCGACATCGACGAGCGGGCGCTCGGAATCGGCATCGCGACGCTCGCCGGCGTCGTCCTCGGCGGCGAACTCGACTGACCGGAGGATTTCGGTGCACTCGGGGTTCGCCACGAGGGTTCGCTACGAGGGGTTAGCTACGAACCACGAGTGCACCGAAAGACGCTGCGGCGCAGCTCAGCTCTCGTTGTCCATCGGTTCGTCGGGACCGGGGCCCACGTTGCGAGCCTCGTGGAGCCGCAGCCGTTCGACGTACTCGGCGGGCGCACCGGCGATCTCCGCGGCATCGGCCATCACTCCGAGGTAGCGGGCCGAGGGCAGCCCGCCCTCATAGCCGTCGATCACATACAGCCAGGCCAGGACGGGTCCGTCGGCGGTCGTGACGCGAGCGCGGATCTTGCGGTGGACGCCGAGCTCGGTGCCCTCCCAGCTGTCCAGGTTCTTCTCGTCCTCGACGGTGACGTCGTAGAGCACCACGAACACCTTGGACTCGCAGTCGTCGCGGTCCTCGGTCACGGTGGCCAGCGAACCCTCCCAGCCGATGTCGTCGCCCGCGAAGGTCAGCCGCCAGCCGTGCAGCCAGCCGGTGGACGCCATCGGCGAGTGCGGCGCCCGCTCCAGCATCTGGGCGGGGTCCATGTTCGACGCGTAGGCGGCATAGATCGGCACGCCGCCCAGCTTATCGGTCGGAGGCGGTCGGGTGACAGTTGTTCGCGGTCCGGCGAGGCCGCGGGCCCGCCGGTAGGCGTCCGGGGTCGGCAGGCGATAGGTTTGTTCGCGGAGTATATGCAGTCAGTCGAAGGAGAGTGCACAGTGGCGAAGATCGTGATCATCGGTGGCGGGCCCGCCGGCTATGAGGCGGCCCTGACCGGTGCGGCTTACGGAGCCGACATCACGGTCATCGATTCGGACGGGATCGGCGGCGCATGCGTGCTGTGGGACTGCGTGCCGTCGAAGACCTTCATCGCCTCCACCGGCATTCGCACCGAGGTGCGTCGCGCCGAGGGCCTGGGTGTCAAGATCGACGCCGAGCACGCACAGGTGACCCTGACCGAGGTCCATCAGCGGGTCAAGGATCTGGCCTTCGCGCAGTCGGCCGACATCCGATCCCGCCTGATCAGCGAGGGTGTGACGATCATCAACGGCACTGCGCGACTGGGCGAGGTCCGTCCGGGAGTTGGCCTGCAGGAGGTCGTCGCGACCCTCGCCGACGGCAGCGAGCAGACCTTCGAGAGCGACGTGGTGCTGCTGGCCACCGGCGCCTCCCCGCGCATCCTGCCGACCGCGCAGCCGGACGGCGAGCGCATCCTCAACTGGCGCCAGCTGTACGACCTGACCGAACTGCCCGAACACCTGGTGATCGTCGGCTCGGGCGTCACCGGTGCCGAATTCGCGCACGCGTACACCGAACTGGGTGTCAAGGTCACCCTCGTCTCCAGCCGCGATCGCGTCCTGCCGCACGAGGACGAGGACGCCGCCCGCGTGCTCGAGGAGGCCTTCTCCGAGCGCGGTGTGACGCTCATCAAGTTCGCGCGCGCCGACCGCGTCACCCGCGACGAGAACACCGCCACCGTGCACCTGGCCGACGGCAAGGAGGTCACCGGCACGCACGTGCTGATGACCGTCGGCTCGGTCCCGAACACCGAGTCGCTCGGGCTCGACGAGGCCGGGGTGGCGGTGGACCGATCCGGCTACATCACCGTCGACCGCGTCTCGCGCACCTCCGTGCCCGGCGTGTACGCCGCGGGCGACTGCACCGGCGTGCTGCCGCTGGCGTCGGTGGCCGCCATGCAGGGCCGGATCGCGATGTACCACGCGCTCGGCGAGGGCGTCAGCCCGATCCGCCTCAAGACGGTCGCGTCGGCCATCTTCACCCGGCCGGAGATCGCGACCGTCGGCGTCTCGCAGAAGTCGATCGACGCGGGCGAGTATCCGGCGCGCACGGTGATGCTGCCGCTGTCGACCAACCCGCGCGCCAAGATGAGCGGGCTGCGCCGCGGTTTCGTGAAGATCTTCTGCCGCCCCGCCACCGGTGTGGTGATCGGCGGCGTCGTCGTCGCGCCGAACGCCTCCGAGCTGATCCTGCCGATCGGGATCGCGGTGGAGAACAAGCTGCAGGTCTCCGAACTGGCGAACACCTTCTCGGTGTACCCGTCGCTGTCCGGCTCCATCACCGAGGCCGCGCGCCAGCTGGTGCGGCACGACGATCTGGATTGAGCACGCGTCTGCCGGCCGCCCGCTCGGCGACGGGCGATGACCGGTGAGTAGTTGGCGCGAGCTGCTGGGCCGCGAGCACCGGGCGCCGATGACGGTCATGGCCGGCGGCGTCGCCCTGTTCGCGATCAACGTCTACCTGACCACGTCGTTGCTGCCCAGCGCCGTCGCCGACATCGGCGGCGAGGAACTCTACGCGTGGACGATGACCGTCTTCCTGGTGGTCTCGGTGATCTCGTCGATGCTGGTCAGTCGCGCCCTCGCGGAGTTCGGGGCGCGCCGGGCCTACGTCTTCGCGTTCGTCGTGTTCGCGCTCGGCACCGTCGTCGCGGGGGCGTCGCCGACGATGACGGTGATGCTGGTGGGGCGGGCCCTGCAGGGATTCGGCGCCGGGCTGCTGGGCGGCCTGGGTTTCACGGTCGTCCGGCTGGTGCTGCCCCCGCACCTGTGGCAGCGGTCGATCGCGCTGATGTCGGCGATGTGGGGAGTGGGCAACTTCGTCGGGCCCGTGGTCGGCGGCCTGTTCGCGCAGATCCACTTCTGGCGCGGCGCCTTCGCGGCGTTGGCGGTGCTCGCGGTCGTGCTCATCGCGATGACGCGTCGCGCGCTGCCCGCGCGTGCCGCCGAGGTCGGCGATGCGGGACCGGTGCCGTGGGCCTCGCTGGCGCTGCTGACCGCGGCGGTCGGCACGATCAGCGTCGCCTCGCTGGTGCACGGCACGGCCACGTGGGTGCTGGTCGCGGCCGCCATCGCGGCGGGTGTCGCCTTCGTCGGCTGGGAACGGCGCGCCACCTCCCGGGTGCTGCCGGAGATGACCTACCGCGGTGCGTCGCCGCTGCGGTGGATCTACCTGGCGATCGTGGTCCTCGCGGCGGTGTCGACGATCGAGACCTTCCTGCCGCTGTTCGGGCAGCGCCTCGGCGGGCTGGGGCCGCTCGCGGCGGGCTTCCTCGGTGCCGCCATCTCGTGGGGCTGGACCGTCTCGTCGATCGCGGCGAGCGGGATCGAGAGCGATCGCGGCCGACGCGCGGTCCGGGTCGGTGGGCCGCTGCTGCTGGGCAGCGGCCTGATCGTGTACGGCATCCTGCAGCGCGACGACCCGTCGATCGGGGTGCTCGTCGCCTGGTACGGGGTGCTGTTCGTCAGCGGCTGCGGCATCGGGATGGCGATGGCGCACTGGTTCGCCGCGGGGCTGCGCGTGACCGACGACGAGGCGCAGGCCGCGCAGGCGTCGGCCGGCCTCAACACCAGCCAGCTGATCGCCAACGCGGTCGGGTCCGCGTTCGCCGGACTGCTGGTCTCGCTCGGCGGCCCCGACATGGTCGGCTCGGCGCGCCTGCTCAGCTTCGGCTTCGCCGTGCTCGCCTTCTGCGGCGTGCTCGTCGCCCTGCACGAGTTCGGCGTGGACCGACGCTGGCGCGAACGCCGGAGCGCCGGTCCGTAGCGACGGCGATTACGCGGCCAGCAGTGCGTCGATCTGGTTGATCGCCGCGGTCGAGCCCTCGATCACGCCCATGTCGAGCACCTTCTGCAGGCTTTCGGCGTCGGCGAAGATCGCCGCGTACACCGCGCGGGTGCCGGTCGCGGTCGCGGTGAACTCGTAGCGGTTGCGGGAGACCGGCATGTCCTCGGCGGGCAACAAGTCGGCGTCGGCGAAGCCGTCGGTGAAGGTGAACGACGAGGTCGGGTCGATGGTCTCGAACTGCCACCAGCCGCCGAACTTCTCGCCCTCGGGGCTGGTCATGTAGTAGGTGGCGCGGCCGCCGGGGGTGAAGTCGTGGTCGACGAAGGTCGCCGGGTACTCCGGCGGACCCCACACCTTCTCGAGCTGTCGCGGGTTCGCGTACACGTCCCAGACGCGTTCGACGGGGGCGGCGAACTCGGCGGTGATGATCAGGGTGAGGGCGGCGGTGTCGGTCTGGACATCGATGACAGGCATGACGGAATCCTTCGGGAGGCGATGGGAACGGAGAGTCGGGAGCGGTTGACCAGGGTCCGGTTGATCCGGGTCTGGGTGATCGGAGTTTGGGCGATCAGGGTGGGGAGTCGGTCGGTTCGGCCGCGAGCAGTTCGTCGACGCGGGCGATTCGTCCCCGCCAGATCTGTTCGATGCCGGTGAGCATCGCGGTCACCGACCGCACAGCCTGCACATCGCCGGAGGCCAGCTGTCGACGCCCGTCGCGCCGCTTCACCACCAGCCCCGCACGTTCTAAGACGGCGACGTGCTTCTGTACCGCGGCGAAGGTCATGTCGTAGTTCTCCGCCAATGCGCTGACCGAGTGCTCTCCGGCGAGGACGCGACGCAGGATGTCGCGTCGGGTCCGGTCGGCGAGCGCGTGGAACAGGGCGTCTGCCCGGTCCTCGTCCATCTCGGTCACACCTTCAATTTACAACTAATCGGTTGTATGTCAAGGGTGTGGTGTCTCGATGCGCTGTGCTTGCTCGGTAGCAGGGTGGTCGAGTAGTCACCGAGCGAAGCGAGGCGACGTATCGAGACCTGTGCGTGTGGTGTCTCGATGCGCTCCGTCGCTTCGCTCCTGCGCTTACTCGACAAGCCTGGGTGGCGGCCGGTGGTGGGCCGGGTGCGTCTCGATGCGCTGGTGCGCTTTCTCGACAAGCCTGGGTGGGCCTGTGCGGCAGTAGTTCTCAGTGTTGCGGGAGTGTGTCTCGGTGTGCTGTGCCTGCTCGGCAGCAGGGTGGTCGAGTAGTCACCGAGCGAAGCGAGGCGACGTATCGAGACCCGCGGCAGTGCCCCCGATACGTCGACTCAGGCCAAGTCGAAGCTGTGGGTGACCGCGCGGTTCCAGCCGTCGTAGAGGCGGGCGCGCTCGTCGTCGCCCATCTGCGGTTCCCAACTGCCCCCGCGCGCCCAGTTCTCGCGGATCTCGTCGGTGTTGCGCCAGTAGCCGACGGCCAGACCGGCCGCGTACGCCGCACCCAGCGCGGTGGTCTCGTTGACCACGGGGCGGATCACCGGCACGCCCAGGATGTCGGACTGGAACTGCATCAGCAGGTCGTTGACGACCATCCCGCCGTCGACCTTGAGCGTGGCGAGCGGGACGCCGGAGTCGGCTTCCATCGCCTCGATGACCTCGCGGGTCTGGTAGGCGCTGGCCTCCAGCACGGCGCGGGCGATGTGGCGACGGTCGGCGAACCGGGTCAGTCCGACGATGACCCCGCGCGCGTCGGGGCGCCACCGGGGCGCGAACAGACCCGAGAAGGCGGGGACGAAGTAGACGCCGCCGTTGTCGTCGGCTGCACGCGCCAGCTCCTCCACCTGGGCGGCGGAGTCGATGAGGCCGAGATTGTCGCGCAGCCACTGGACGAGGGACCCGGTCACCGCGATCGACCCCTCGAGGGCGTACCGCGCGGGCTCGTCGCCGAGGCGGTAACAGACCGTGGTCAGCAGGCCGTGCTTGCTCAAGACCGGCTCGGTGCCGGTGTTGAGCAGCAGGAAGTTGCCGGTGCCGTAGGTGTTCTTGGCTTCGCCGGGCTCCAGGCAGGCCTGCCCGAACATCGCCGCCTGCTGATCGCCCAGGATGCCGCCGAGCGGGACGTCGGGCAGCGGCCCGGCCGTGCGCAGCTGGCCGATCACACCCGAGCTGGCGTGGATGGTCGGCAGCATCGACATCGGAATGCCGAAATCCGCGCAGATCTCCGGGTCCCACTCGAGGCTGCGCAGATCCATCAGCATGGTGCGCGAGGCATTGGTGACGTCGGTGACGTGCACGCCGCCGTCGACGCCGCCGGTCATGTTCCAGGCCAGCCAGGTGTCCATGGTGCCCATCAGCAGATCGCCTGCCTCGGCGCGGGCGCGGGCGCCGTCGACGTTGTCGAGGATCCACCGCACCTTCGGGCCGGCGAAGTAGGTCGACAGGGGGAGTCCGGTGCGTTCCCGATAGCGGTCGACGCCCTCGTCGCCCGCGAGCCGCCCGCACAGTTCGTCGGTGCGAGTGTCCTGCCAGACGATCGCGTTGTACACCGGCCTGCCGGTGTGACGATCCCAGACCACCGTGGTCTCGCGCTGGTTGGTGATGCCGCACGCCACCACATTCGTCGGACCCAGCTGGGCGGCGGCGAGCGCCGCGGCCGACACCCGGCGGGCATTGCGCCAGATCTCGATCGGATCGTGCTCCACCCATCCGGCGCGCGGGAAGATCTGTCGGTGCTCGAGTTGCTCCACCGCGACCACCGAACCGCTCCGATCGAAGACCATCGCCCTGGTAGACGTGGTTCCCTGGTCGATGGCGGCGACGTATTCGGCTTCCGGATTCACGCATCACAGTCTCGCATGAGCGCGGGTTACCGTCGGGTACCGTTGGGAAATATGGAGAGCGAGTTCAATTCCGATCGTCCCGCCGACCTCAGCCCCGCCTACCGCGACGAGGCCTGGCGCAGGCTCGGCAGCGAACAGTTCGACATCGTGGTCGTCGGCGGCGGGGTGGTCGGCGTGGGTGCGGCGCTCGACGCCGCCACCCGCGGTCTGCGGGTGGCCCTCGTGGAGGCCCGCGACATCGCCTCGGGCACCTCGAGCCGGTCGTCGAAGATGTTCCACGGCGGACTGCGCTATCTGGAGCAGTTCGAATTCGGTCTGGTACGCGAAGCGCTGCGCGAACGCGAACTGTCGCTGCGACTGCTCGCACCCCACCTGGTGAAGCCGCTGCCCTTCCTGGCGCCGCTGACCCACCGCTTCTGGGAGCGGCCGTACATGGCCGCGGGCCTGTTCCTGTACGACCGGATGGGCGGCGCCAAGTCGGTCCCCGGCCAGCGGCACGTGTCCCGGGCCGGCGCGCTGCGCGTCGCGCCCAGCCTCAAGCGCGACTCGCTGATCGGCGGCATCCGCTACTACGACACCGTCGTCGACGACGCCCGCCACAGCCTGACCCTGGCGCGCACCGCCTCGCAGTACGGGGCGGTCGTCCGCACCTCGACCCAGGCCGTCGGCTTCCTCACCGAATCCGACCGGGTGATGGGCGTGCGCGTCCGCGACTCCGAGACCGGAGAGACCACGGAGGTCCGCGGGCACTGCGTCATCAATGCGGCCGGCGTGTGGACCGACGAGGTGCAGGCGCTGTCGAGGCAGCGCGGCCATTTCACCGTGCGGGCCTCCAAAGGCGTGCACATCGTGGTCCCGCGCGACCGGATCGTGTCCGAGACCGCAATCATCCTGCGCACCGCCAGCTCGGTCCTGTTCGTCATCCCGTGGGAGACGCACTGGATCATCGGCACCACCGACACCGACTGGAACCTCGACCTGGCGCATCCCGCAGCGACCCGCAAGGACATCGACTACCTGCTCGACCGCGTCAACCAGGAGCTGGTCACCAAGCTGACCCACGACGACATCGAAGGCGTCTACGCGGGACTGCGGCCGCTGCTGGCCGGCGAGGACGATCAGACCTCCAAACTCTCGCGCGAGCACGCCGTCGCGGTGGTCGCGCCGGGGCTG
Organism: Gordonia aichiensis; assembly: GCF_039946255.1. Classification (GTDB taxonomy): domain Bacteria; phylum Actinomycetota; class Actinomycetes; order Mycobacteriales; family Mycobacteriaceae; genus Gordonia; species Gordonia aichiensis_A. Next base: position 79,609 of record NZ_JBCDWL010000016.1, read on the forward strand.
GTGTCGATCGCGGGCGGCAAGTACACCACCTACCGGGTGATGGGCGCCGACGCCGTCGACGCGTGCAACGACTTCATCCCGACCCGGGTGGCGCCGTCGATCACCGAGCGGGTGCCGCTGGTCGGCGCCGACGGCTACTTCGCCCTCATCAATCAGTGCGAGCACCTCGGGCAGCGGTTCGGGCTGCACCCGTACCGGATCCGCAGGCTGCTGAACCGGTACGGCTCCCTGCTCGACGACGTCCTGTACTACGCCGACCTCGACGAGTCGCTGCGCGAGCCGCTCGCGGCGGCACCGCAGTACCTGCGCGCGGAGATCGTCTACGCGGTCTGGGCCGAAGGCGCCCTGCACCTGGAGGACGTGCTCGCCCGCCGCACGCGCATCGCCATCGAATACAGCCACCGCGGCGTCGACTGCGCCCAGGAGGTGGCCGATCTGATCGCGCCGATCCTCGGATGGGACGAGGAGAAGACGGCCTGGGAGGTGGCGAACTACACCGCGCGGGTGGAGGCCGAGGTCGCCTCGCAGCGTCAGCCCGACGACGCCTCCGCCGACGCCCTCCGTGCCGCGGCACCCGAGGCGCGCCGCGAGATCCTGGAGCCGGTGCCGGTACCTGACTGAGGGGTGCCGGGCGGGGTGCCGGACCGGGTGCCGGACCGGTCGGCGGGGCGGGTGTCACAGACCAAATGCCCTGTGCAGAGGGCCCTTCGTGGGACAGACTGGAGTCATGACTGCGGATCCGGTGGAGTACCTGAGTGAAGAACAAGCGTGGGAGCTGCTGGGCGGAAGCGTTCTCGGCCGCCTGGCGGTGAGCGTCGACGGCAGACCCGACATCTTTCCGTTGAACATCTACGCAGCCAACGGCAAGATCCTGTTCTGGACGGCCGAGGGAACCAAACTGGCCGAACTCGCCGTCAACAACCGCGTCGTCGTCGAGACCGACGCCTTCACCAGCCGGATCGGTTGGAGCGTCGTCGCCAAGGGCCACGCCCGCATCCTCACCGGCTCGGCGGAGATCGAGGCCGCGAGAAAGACGCCGCTCGACCCGTGGATCCCGATACCTCGCACCACCTATGTGGAGATCGACGTCGACGAGATCACCGGCCGCCGGTTCGTCTTCGGGCCGGACGGGGACCGCGAGATCCGCTGACCCCGCCGCCGTCGCTCCCATCCGCGCGGTTCGACGAGAGCCGCGGTGGTCGGGCATCCGCGGATGTCATCGAGCCACGCGGATGGCCCGACCTCCCGCGGGCGCTCGGGCGACGCGGATGCTCAGGCGCCGAACGTGCCCTCGGTGACCGTCGCCGCCGGGTCGAGCGGCCTGGTCATCGACCAGGTCTCGATCGAAGTGCAGCTCGACATCTTCCACGCCCCGTCCTCGATGACGTACTCGTCCCGGTACTCCAGGGTCGAGACCGTCTCGGTCCGCGCGAGCAGATTGACCTGACGGAAGCGCAGGGTCCACTTGCCGGTGGCGGTCTCCTCACCGGTCAGTTCGATCTCCGGGTGCATCCCGTGGTGCATGTCGAAGATGACGTGCTTGCCGTCGACGGTGTGCAGGGCGACCTTGGTGAAGATCTCGACCATCGGTTCGACGTCGTCGAACGAACCCAGCGCGCCGTAGTCGATGCGGGCGCCCGAGGCGATGAAGCAGTCGCGGAAACCCTGCGGGTCCTTGCCGTCGCAGGCACGCCAGTAGCGGTACTTGAGGGCCTTGATCGCCTCGATCTTCTCCAGTGCCGCGATGCGCGCTTCGATGGACATGGGTGCCTCCTGGGCCGGGACGGGGTGGACGGGGACGGCAGGAACCGTTGTGCCCGAGCGTAAACGGCAGACGACCGCCGCGGCGGCGAGGTGACCGCCCGACGGGAACCGGCCGGTCACCGCATGCGCGGATCGTAGTGCATGCGGAGCCCGCGCGGCGTGGTGGCGAACCCCGCCGCGACGAGCCGTTCGCCCAGTGGGGTGCGGCGTACCGGTTCACCGTCGACCTGATCGATGTGGATGCGCGCGATGGCGCCGTCGGCGACGGCGCGGTGCAGGGCGTCGGCGGCAGCCGTCAATGATGCGTCGTCATCGGTGAAGGTCAGCACGGTCTTGCCGCCGCGCTCGACGAACACCGTCGCCGCACCGCCGACCAGGACCACCACGGCCCCCGGCTTGCGGCCCGGGCGGTGCCCGCCCTCGGCGGTGCGGTCGGGCCAGTCGAGCGCGGCGCCGTACGGATTCGCGGGATCGGTCGCGGCGAGCACCACCGCTTCGGCGCGCCGTTCGCGGTCGCGCACCGCGAACTCGCGGAGCACGTCGACGGTGTGGCCGGCCGCGAACTGGGCACCGCCCAGACCGTCGATGTAGTAACCGCGGCGCACCTGGCCGTTGTCCTCGAACACCCCGAGCGCGCGATAGATCCGGGAGAACCCGCCGTCGATCGCCTCGGCGACCACCGACCCCTTCGTGACCACCCCGTAGCGGTCGAGCAGGACCTCGCAGGTGGCGGCCGTGGCGGCGGTGGGATCGACGTCGACCCGGCGGATCAGCGACCATCGGCCGCCCACTCGAGGCGGTGTGGCGGCCGCCCCGCCGGCGCCGGCCAGGTACTGCGACGACAGGCGCGCGGTCCGCAGCCGCGGCGCGCGGCCCCGCGTGCGGTGAGCGGCGGTCGCGGTGCGCGGGGGATGGAGTGCGGCGCGCACCACCGAGAACGAGTCGTTGGTGACCAGCCCCGCCCAGACCAGATCCCACAGCAGATCGGCCAGTTCGTCGTCACCGAGCGACCGCCCGCCCGCGGTCACCGCCGCCGACACGTCGCGGAACCGCAGGGCGCCGGCGGTGAGTGCGTCCAGGATTGTGCGATGGTCGTCGGTGGCGTCGAACTCGGCGGCGCGGCGCAGGGTCAGCGGCGCGGCGTCGGCCAGGTGCAGCGCCACCCAGCCGTCGGCGCCGCCGATGCCGCCGTGCCCGGACCAGATCACCTCGCCCGACGCCGTCAGCTCGTCGAGCATCGACGGCCGGTAGTCGGGGATGCGTGCGGGCAGCACCAGCGATTCCCACGCCGAGGCCGGAACAGGTTGTCCGGCAAGCTGTTCGACGACCGCGGCGACACCGTTGACGCCCGTGAGCGCGTCGTGTCCCGCAGCATGGCCGGTGACCCGCTGCCAGTCCAGCAGGAACCGCGCGTAGGCGGCGGGCGGCACCGGCTCCACCTCGGCCCGACCCGCGGCCAGCGAACCGCGCCGCAACTGCGTGAGCACGTCGGCGTGGCACCACTGGCTCGACCGCCCGACGCCGTCGGTGGGGACGAACTCGCCTTCGATGACCGCGCGACGGCCGGCCAGCTCCTCGAGCGCGCGGGCGACGACGGCCGGGGCCATGCCGAGCGCGTCGGTGATGTCGGCGGCGAGGAACGGACCGTGCGTGCGCGCATACCGGTGAACCAGGTCCGTCACCGCGTCGGCGGCCGGCTCCAGGTAGGCGGCGGGCACCCCGAGCGGAAGAGGGACGCCGAGGCCGTCGCGCAGGCGGGCGGCGTCGTCGACCGCGGCGAGCATCGACCGTCCGCGCACCTTGACCGGGAGGAGGACGCCGTCGGCGGTGAGCGCGTCGAGCAACTCGCGCAGGTCCTCCTCGCCCCGGTACCGGTCGGCGAGCTCGGCGCTCGTGCAGGGCCCGAGCCACCGCAGCAGGTCGACGACGTCCTCGCGATCGCGTGCCTGCCGCTGCGGGGCGGTCCGCTGCAGGCGGGCGACGACGTCGACGAGGACGGTCGGGTCGAGCAGGTCGCGCAGGTCGACGCGGCCGAGCAGTTGCGCGAGCAGCGCGGTGTCCAGGGACAGGGCGGTGGCCCGCCGCTCGGCCAGCGGCGCATCGTCGTCGTAGATGAACGCGCCGACGTAGCCGAGCAGCATGGAGGCGGCGAAGGGCGATGGCGACGGCGTCTCGCACTCGACGACGCGGATCCTGCGGGCGGCGATCCGCGTCAGGAGGTCGGTCAGCGCGGGCAGGTCGTAGACGTCGGCCAGACATTCGCGGACCGTCTCGAGGATGATCGGGAAGTCGGGGAAGCGGGCGGCGACCGCCAGGAGCTGGGCGCTGCGCTGGCGTTGCTGCCAGAGCGGTGCGCGGCGGCCGGGGTCGCGGCGCGGCAACAGCAGTGCCCGGCCGGCGCACTCCCGGAAGCGGGAGGCGAACAGCGACGACCCCGCCAACGCGTCGGTGACCTCGCCCTCGATCCGGTCGGGATCGAGCACGAACACGTCCGCACCGGGAGGGGCGTCGTCCGTGTCGGGCAGGCGCACGATGATCCCGTCGTCGGTCGCGGTGACGCCGCCGCCGAGGCCGAGGCGAGCCGACAGATCGGCGCCGATCGCACTGGCCCACGGGGCGTGCACGCGCAGGCCGTACGGCGAGTGCAGCACCAGCCGCCAGTCGCCGAGCTCGTCGCGGAACCGTTCGACGACCAGGATGCGGTCGGTCGGGAGCGTGCCGGTCGCGGTGCGCTGATCGGCGATCAGCGCCTCGAGGTTCCGGTGCGCATTGCTGCTCAGACCCAGCTCACCGGCCAGCGTCGCCAATCTCTCCGCGTCGGCGGCGACTCCGGTGAACCTGCCGATCGCCGCCCCCAGTTCGGCCGGTCGGCCGACGGCGTCGCCGATCCAGAACGGCAGCCGCCCCGGCATCCCGAAGGCGGGCGAGACGAGCACGCGATCGTGCGTGATCTCCTCGATCCGCCAGCTCGAGGCGCCGAGGGCGAAGACGTCGCCGACCCTCGACTCGTAGACCATCTCCTCGTCGAGCTCACCCACTCGGCGAGGCTGACCGTCGGCGCCCCCGTCGCTGCCGATCAGGAAGACGCCGAACAGGCCGCGGTCGGGAATGGTGCCGCCGGAGGTGACGGCCAGCCGCAGCGTGCCGCGGCGGGCGAGCAGCACACCGCGGCTCCGGTCGTAGTCGACTCTGGGACGCAGTTCGGCGAACTCGTCGGACGGATAGCGGCCGGAGACGAGGTCCAGGACGGCGTCGTAGACGTCGCGGGTCAGTGTCCGGTAGGGCATGGCGCGGCGCACCGTCGCGTACCACTCGTCGACGTCGAGCTCCTCGACGGCGGTCGCCGCGATGGTCTGCTGCGCGAGGATGTCGAGCGGATTGGTCGGGACCGACAGCGACTCGATCTGCCCGCCCAGCATCCGCTGCGCGGTGACGGCGCAGTGCAGCAGATCGGTCCGGTGCTTGGGGAACAGCACACCCTGACTCACCTCGCCGACCTGGTGCCCGGCGCGGCCGATGCGCTGCAAGCCGGCGGCCACCGAGGGCGGCGACTCCACCTGGATCACCAGATCGACCGCGCCCATGTCGATGCCCAGCTCCAGGGAACTGGTCGCCACCACGCACCGCAGCCGCCCCGATTTCAGCGCGTCCTCGATGTCGGCGCGCTGCTCTTTGCTGACCGAGCCGTGGTGCGCGCGAGCCAGTACCGGCGGCGCACCGCCCACATCGGTGCTCGCGCCGACATGGGCCGGCATGCCGCCGGGGACCTGCGCATTCGGTGACGCGTCGAGGTCGACGCCCGCGCGGATCGCGGCGATCTCGTTGAGACGCGCGGTGAGCCGTTCGGCCAGGCGACGGGAGTTGGCGAAGACGATGGTCGCGCGATTGGCCTCGATGAGGTCCACGATCGCCGCCTCCACATGCGGCCACAGCGACCCGGCGGTGGGGGAGAAGGCGTCGTCGAGGTCGTCGGCACCGGTCGACGGCGGCGGGATGTTGACCATGTCCGCCACCGGCACGTCGACCCGCAGATCGAAGGTCTTGGTCGCGGGCGGTTTCACCACGGTGCAGTCGGCGCCGCCGGCCAGGAACTCGCCGACGAGTCGCTCCGGGCGCACCGTCGCCGACAGCCCGATGCGCTGTGCGGGCTCGGCGAGCAGGCGGTCCAGGCGTTCCAACGACAACGCCAGATGCGTGCCGCGCTTGGTCGCGGCGACGGCGTGGACCTCGTCGACGATCACCGTCGTCACCGTCGCGAGAGTCTCCCGGACCGCCGAGGTGAGCATCAGGTAGAGCGATTCGGGCGTGGTGATGAGGATGTCGGGCGGGTGCGTCTGCAAGCGCCGGCGGGCGGCCGTCGGGGTGTCGCCGGAACGCACCCCGACGGTGATCGAGGGCGGCTCGGCGTCCAGGCTCGCCGCCGCGTGGGCGATGCCGATCAGCGGGGCCGACAGATTCCGTTCGACGTCGACGGCGAGGGCCTTGAGCGGTGAGATGTACAGGATGCGGACCCCGGCCGGGGAAGAGGCGGGCGGGGAGGACTCGGTCGGTGAGGAGGCGGGCGGTGGGGAATCTGGCGATGGGGAGACGGGCGGGCGGGTCAGGCGCTCGCGGTACAGCGAGTCGATCGCCCACAGGAACGCCGCGAGGGTCTTCCCCGAGCCGGTCGGGGCCACCACCAGGGTGTGGTCGCCGCGCGCGATCGCCGACCACGCACCGGACTGGGCTCGGGTCGGCGCGCCGAACGCGTCGGTGAACCACCGCTGCGTGGCCGGATGCATACTGCGCAGAATCGCCGCTCCCGGTGCCACAGGTCCATTCAAGCCGATGCCTACGACAGGCGGTGTGAACGTCTGTGGTGCAGCGGTCTGGAGTGCAGAGGTCTGAGGTCACATCGTCGGCGCGGCCCGTTCTCCGGGCAGGTGCCTGCCGCCCGGTGCGCAGCGCTACACTTTGCCGGATCGATGCGACTAACCCGGTGAGAGCCCGGGGCGGTCGCGCCACTGTATGCGGACGTCCAAGTGTGGACGGCCACTGAGCCAGACAGCCGCATCGATCAGATTGCAATCACCTACCCGGACGCGAACTCCGGGAGAACAGGATCGATCAGATGACTGCTTCGACAGCAACCGGCCAGAGCACTCGGAGCCTGGCCGTACCGGACCTCTCCGCAGCCAGTGTCGCTCTCTGGCTCACCGCCACCGTGCTGGTGGCCGCGCTGGCCTACTACTTCCTCGGCTACGACCAGGGGGCCGTGTCGGTGTTCGGCAGCGACACCCACGTCCACGAGTTCGTGCACGACGCGCGCCACTTCCTCGGCTTCCCCTGCCACTGAGAGACGGGGAGACAACCGAACAATGGAGCGCAAATTCACCGGCGCAGGCGTCCTCGCGGGCCTGATCGCCGGTCTCGTGGCGTTCGTCTACGCCCGGATCTTCATCGAACCCCAGGTGGCCGCGGCGATCGAGTACGAGGACGTCCGCTCGCACGCGGAGGCGATGCTCACCGGCGCGGACGAACACGGCCATGAACTGTTCAGCCGCAGCGTCCAGGAGAACATCGGTGCCGGGGTCGGCACCGTCGTCTTCGCCGTCGCGATGGGTGCCTTCTTCGCCGTCGCCTTCACCGTCCTGTGGGCATACCTCGGACGTCACCGGCCGGCCTCCGACCCGCGCCTGGCAGCGGCCGCCCTCGGCGCCGTCGGATTCGTGGCCGTGGTCGGCGTGCCCTTCTTCGTGTATCCGCCGAACCCGCCCGCGGTCGGCGAGGAGGACACGATCGGCGCCCGTTCGGGCGCGTACCTGACGATGACGCTGGTCTCGGTCGCACTGATGATCGCGGCGGTCGTGCTGGCGCTCAGTCTCTCCGGCCGGATCGGCGGACTGTGGTCGGGCATCGTCTCAGCCGTCGCGTACCTGGTCGGCGTCACGATCACCGCGGCGCTGCTGCCGGAGTTCAAGGAGGTCCCCGGCCCGGTGATGAACGGCGACGAGATCATCGCGCCGGGATTCCCCGGCCAGGTGATCGCCGACTTCCGGATCTATGCCGTCGCCGACCAGGTGGTGCTGTGGACGGTGCTGACCGTCGTCTTCATCGCCCTGCTCGGCGTCATCATGAAGCGCACCGAGGCGGCCGGTCGGGCCGCCCGCGAGGTGGCGGCCTGACCGGGCTGGCCCTCGTGGTCGCGGCCCGGACCGCACCCAACCGTGCGGTCCAGTTCGGCGGCGAGCACGACCATCTGGACGAGCGCGGCCGACGTGATGCGGCCGCGCTCGTCTCGTCGTTGCGCGGCGCGGCCGAGCCGACGCTCGTGGGTCCGGAGCCGTCGGTCGTTCAGACCGCCGCGGCGTGCCTGCCTCGCTACGCCGTCCACGCCGAGTTCGCGAGCCTGGACGTCGGCCGCTGGCGTGGCCGGTCGCCGGAATCCATCGAGGGAACCGACCTGGCCGCCTGGTTCACCGACCCGGACTGGCGAGGCCACGGCGGGGAGTCGGTGCGCGCGTTCATCGCGCGGATCCGAGCGGCGGTCGTCGCCGCGGCACCGGGAACGCTGGTGGTCGCCGGGCCCGTCGCACAGGCGCTGCTGTCCGGTGCGCCGGAGACCTACTTCGCCCACGATGTGGTGCCCGGCCGGCGGTACGTGCTCGAGAGGTGAGGACGGCGTCGATGTCGGAGGGGCGTCGAAGCCGGAGGTCCGTGGATGTCAGAGGGCCGTGCCACCATGCGTGCATGGACGACGTCGACGCTCACCTGGTGATTCCCGCGGAATGCCTCGACTGGTGCCGCCGTCAGCCGTACGCCGAGACGGTGCTCGAAGATGTGGTCCCGATCGATCTGGACTGGTGGAACGAGCGTCTGGCCGCGGCGCAGATTCCGGCGCGGGTCAGCGGTCGAGGTCAGGACGGGCAACAGCTGTGGAAGGGCAGGGCCCACCTGCGGCGCGGTGATCTCGAACCCGGCGTGCACGGCCTCCAGTTGGGCGAGGAGCCGGAGTTCGATCGCCTGTACATGTGTGCCGCCTGGCTGGCCGAGCATCCGCTGCGCGGTGGCGTGCGCCGCTTCGTCGACGTCGCCGAACCGGATGTCCCTGCCGTTCCGGACGACCCCGCCCGTCGTTTCGACGCCATCGCCCGAGCCCTGGTGGCGTGCCGCAGTGCGCCCGCCCTCTTCGACGTCGCGGCGTACCGGGACTGGTCCGGATGGCCGACGGCTCCCGGCGTCGGCCACGCCCTGATGTCGCTGTACTGCTGGGCCGTTCACCCGCGCGGCGACGACCGGCCACAGCTGCTCGACAACTGTTCGGCGGGCAGTCTCGTCTGGCACGGTTGGCTCGTCTCGTCTTCGGTCTCGCTGTACTCGGTGCGGAAGTACGCGCGGTACTCGGCACTCCTGCACCGCTGGGCTCGGCAGGCGGACGTGGCGCCGGAACTGGTGGAGATGTGGCTCAATCGGCAGTGGCACGTGCGCCTGACGGCGACCTCGGCGCACCGGAACGGCTCGACGCTGTAGATCTCGCTTCCCAGCGGAGCGTTCAACAGGTGGTGACGCGGGCGATGTGTGAGCGATTACGCTACCGTCGAGTCAAAGATTGAAACGTGTTCCAGTTTGGAGGCTTGATGTTCGAGTGGTCTGAGGAAGACTTGATGGTGCGCGACGCGGTTCGCGGATTCATCGACAAGGAGGTGCGGCCCAACGTCGACGCGCTGGAGTCGGGTGAACTGCCGCCCTTCGACATCCTGCGCAAGATGCTCAAGGCGTTCGGCATGGACGCGATGAACACCGAGAGCCTCGAGAAGGAGCTCGCCGCCGAGGAGGCGGGCGAGAAGCGCGCCTCGGCCGGCGGATCCAACAGCCTGGCCAATTCGATGTTCCTGATCCTCAACATGGAGATGGCCGGCGTCAGCCTCGGCCTGATCGCGTCGATGGGCGTGTCCCTGGGGCTCACGGTCTCGACCATCCGCAGCCGTGGCACCCTGGCGCAGAAGAAGCGCTGGCTGCCCGAGCTGGTGACGATGGACAAGGTCGGCGCCTGGGCGATCACCGAGCCCGACAGCGGCTCGGATGCGCTCGGCGGCATGAAGACCACGGTCCGGCGCGACGGCGACGACTACATCCTCAAGGGCAACAAGACCTTCATCACCAACGGCCCCTACGCCGACACGATGGTCGTCTTCGCCAAACTCGACGAGGGCGACGGCACCCCCATGCGCGACCGCAAGGTCCTCACCTTCGTGCTCGACAAGGGCATGGAGGGACTGACGCAGGGCAAGGCGTTCAAGAAGATGGGCATGATGAGTTCGCCCACCGGCGAGCTGTTCTTCGACAACGTGCGCGTCAGCAAGGACCGGCTGCTCGGTGAGACCGAAGACACCGGGTCCGACAAGCGCGGTGGCGACAGCGCCAAGGCTGGTTTCACCGCGGAGCGCATCGGTATCGCGGCGCTGTCGCTCGGCATCATCAACGAGTGCCAGCGGCTGTCGCTCGAGTACGCCAAGACCCGCACCCTGTGGGGGCAGGAGATCGCGAAGTTCCAGCTCATCCAGCTCAAGCTGGCCGAGATGGAGATCGCCCGGCTGAACGTGCAGAACATGCTCTTCGTCGCGATGGAGGCGTCGAAGGCGGGCAAGCCGCCGACGCTGGCCCAGGCCTCGGCGATGAAGCTGTACTCCTCGCGCGCGGCGACCGAGGTCGCGATGGAAGCGGTGCAGCTCTTCGGCGGCAACGGCTACATGGCCGAGTACCGCGTCGAGCAGTTGGCGCGCGATGCCAAGTCGCTGATGATCTACGCCGGGTCCAATGAGATCCAGGTGACGCACGTCGCGAAGGGGCTGCTGGCTCAGTAGCCGCTGATCCACGCGCGAACTACGCCCGCCGGACCGCCTGGTCCGGCGGGCGTTCTCGATTCGCCGGGCGATCGGTGCAGGCTATCGACCGAACAATCGAACGTTGTTCCGTTTTGTGCGGTGAGCACGGAATCCGGGACATCTCACCCTCCAGCGGTGTCGATACGGCCGTGCAATCAATACATTGACGCGAACGCAATCGCTGAGGCACGGCATCGAATCCTCGGCACCCGCGACGACGAGGAGGGCGTGTGAGGAATCCGAATGTGCTGAAGCGAGCCGCAGCGGCGGCCGCGGTAGCGGTGATGGGCGCAGCCGCGGCGTTGAGCGGGGCGGGTGCGGCCGCCGCCGACAGCGTCGGGCCGGTCAGCGGAAGCAGCGACGCCGTCAATTTCACCCGCACCGTGAGCGGGGTCAAGCTGGTGAACGGCGCGATTCCGAACGGCGAGGTCGTCACCGTCTCGAACAAGCTCAATCGCAAACTGGCGTGGCTCATCTACTACGTCAAGGACACGCACCCGACGTGCATGAAGGCGGTGCCGAACACCTCGGTGTGGAAGGTCAGCGGAAAGACCTACACCAACAACCCGAGCGGTGAGGGCACCTACAAGGGCAGCGAGTTCACCTCCGGCCCGGGCTGGGCGCAGATCAAGCCCGCCGCGGCGAACTCCTGGGAGAGCATCGAATGGTCGCAGGACTACCTGCTCACCTGCGCCACCGGTCCGCTCAACACCGGCGGCCTGCAGTGGTCGAGCACCTGGGCCGGCGAGAGCGGCAACAACAAGCCGAACGTCGGCCCCACGATCAACGTCACCCCGGGCGTCGCCTCGGTCTCTGCAACTCCGCAGGACGCCATGGCGAAGAACGATGTGATGCTCACCGTCAAGAACCCCGACGGGCTCCCCGGCGACAAGGTCACCTTGACTTCCAAGGGCAAGACCCTCGACGGCTGCGGCAACCTCGAACTCGATGAGAACCGCATCGTGACCTGCATCTGGGTCCCGAAGAGGAAGGGTGACTACCCACTCAAGGCGGTGATCGCCAGCCAGCCTCCGGTGACCGTCACCGGCTCGGTGTACGTCTCCCCGGCACCCGTCAGCGGCAGCATGAGCGGCGGCAGTCTGGACGGCAGCCTCGGCGGCGGTGACAGCGGCAGCCTTTCAAGCGGCAGCCTCGGCGACCTGATCGGCTGACCGCCGCTCGGCCGGTACCGAGCACCACACAAGACCTGCCGCCCCACCAACTGGGATCGCGGCGACAGCATCCAGAGAGGGATCTGCATGACAATCACTTGGAATCGCCGCCTGCTCGCCGGGCTCGGCACGGGCGCGCTGGCCGTGTCCGTCCTGGGCGGTCTGGGAGTGGGTGCGGGCAATGCCGACGCCGCCGAGGCGAGTGCGACCGGCAGCGTCCGCATCTACAACTACAACGACGGCATGCTGATCAACAGTCAGCAGTGGGTGGACTTCACCCGCACCGTCAGCGCGGCCAGCGTCGTGCAGGGCGACACCGTCACCGTGTCGACCACGGTGACCACGCACAAGGTCGGCGCCGGCATGACCATGACGTTGAAGAACTTCCAGGACTGGACGCCGGCCTGCATGGAGTACGTCGCAGATTCGGGTGTGGCGACCGCCTCCAACACCATCGGTGGCCCGGCGACCAAGACTGCCGACCTCATGGACAGCACCACCATCGAAGCCAACCCCGGCACCGCCTGGGGACTGGGTGATGGTGGAGCGGCTCGCAGCGTCACCCTGACTGCGCAGTACAAGGTCACGTGTGCCCCCGGGACGCACAACAGCGGCGGTCTGAATGCGTGGACCACTCCGTCGAGCAACTCTGCCGGAGTGGGCGGCGGATGGCTCGACGCGCTCAGCACCGGCACCGGCGTGGCGAACCCGCCGTCGAACCTGAAGCAGTCCGGTCCCCAGCTGACCGTCACCGCGCCCAGCACCGGCGGTGGTGACAACGGCGGGGGCACCGGTGGCGGCGACAACGGCGGGGGCGACAACGGCGGAGGCACCGGCGGCGGTGGCAACGGCGGAGGCACCGGCGGCGACAACGGCAGCAGCGGCAGCTCCGACGGAAGCTCGGGCGGCAGCCTCGGCAACCTGTTCAAGGGCCTGTTCGGCTCCTCCTAGGCGGCCCTGAAACCGACTCGCACCCCTTTCGTTCTTCGCACCTCGGCGCGACCGAGTGCACAGAACGAAAGGGGTGCGATGTCGTTGGTCGATCAGGCGTCGACGGGTTCCTTGACGGTCCGGTACTGCAGGAACTCGTCGTCGATCGCGCCCCTGCGCAACTGCTTGACATCGGCGGAGACGGCCATCGTCATGGTCCAGGGGCTCTGCGTGCCCTGCTTGGGCAGCCGGTCGAGGGCACGCTTGACGTAGCCTGCGCCGAAGTCGAGCAGCGGGCGAGTCTCCATCGCCGGGTCGGCGACGGGCTCGACCGACGTGGCTCCGGTCTGGTCCATCCGGGTCAGGATCCGGCAGAAGTACTCGCAGAGCATGCCGATCTTGAGCGTCCACGACGAGTTGGTGTAGCCGATCGCCAGCACCCAGTTCGGCACGCCCGAGAGCATGACGCCGCGGTAGGCGACGGTCTCGGCGAGGTTGATCGACTCGCCGTTGCGGCTCAGCTCCATGCCGCCGAAGAGCTGCAGGTTCAGGCCGGTCGCCGTGACGATGATGTCCGCCTCGAGGACCTCTCCGTTCTCGAGCTCGATGCCGCCGGCCACGAAGCGCTTGATCCGACCGGTCTCGATCGACGCCGTGCCCTTCTTCACCGCCTTGAACAGGTCGCCGTCGGGGACCACGCACAGGCGCTGGTCCCACGGGTTGTACGGCGGGTTGAAGTGGGTGTCGACGTCGAAGTCGCGGGGGAGGAGGGCGGCGTTGGTCGCGCGGATGATCTTGCGCGCCGGACGCGGATACCGCTGGCAGAGCTGGTACACGATCTTCTGCTGCAGGATGTTCTTCTGGCGGCTGAGCTTGTAACCGCGTTCGGCGCCGAGGGTCTTCTTGAGCGCGTTGGCGATGACGTCCTCGCGGGGCAGCGGGATCACGTAGGTGGGGGTCCGCTGCAGCATCGTGACGTGCGCGGCGTCACCGGCCATCGACGGGACCAGCGTGACCGCGGTGGCGCCCGACCCGATCACCACGACCTTCTTGCCGCGGTAGTCGAGGTCCTCGGGCCAGTGCTGCGGGTGAACGATCTGCCCGGTGAAGTCGTCGGCGCCCGCGAAGTCGGGCGTGAAGCCCTCCTCGTAGTTGTAGTAGCCGGTGCCTGCGAAGACCCATCGGGTCTTGACGGCGGACGTCTCACCGGTGTCGCCGTGCCGGACGGTGAGCGTCCACAGCTGATCGGCGTCGGACCAGTCCGCGGAGATCGCGCGGCGGTTGAAGACGATGCGCGACTCGAGGCGGTCGTCGGCGACGGCCTCGTGCAGGTAGTCGAGGATCCGCGGGGCGTCGGCGATGGCCTGGGGGTCGCGCCACGGCTTGAACTCGTAGCCGAAGGTGTTCAGATCCGAGTCGGAGCGGATCCCGGGGTAGCGGAACAGGTCCCAGGTGCCGCCGAGGCGCTCGCGGGATTCGAGGATCACGAAGCTCTTGCCCGGATGCTCGGTGGTCAGATAATGGGCGGCACCGATGCCGGAGATGCCTGCGCCGAGAACGACGACGTCGAGCGGTTGATCGCTCAGGAGCCGATCTGCGGCGGCGTTCGGGGCATTCGATTCGGAGGACATTGATGATCCGTTCGTCCGGGGGTGGTTCTGCCTTCATTAACAATGATCGTTGTAACTATCGCCCAATATCAAGGATGAAACAAACCAGAACGTCACCCATTTGGGTGCATAATCAACCAGATGGCCCGTGAACAGGATCGATGGACAGCGCCGAGTGAAGCGGTCGCCGACCTGATTCGAGCCGGCGTGACATCGGTGCTCGATGCGCCGACCGAGTGGCTCGACGACATGAACCGCGCGGTGATGCATCCGTCCGGCATGGAGCAGGTGATCGGTGACCGGGCACTGCTGGCGGTGGCGCTGCGGATCAACGAGGGCAACCTGCGGCACTGGGCGGAAAGCAATCTGAGCCGCCCCGGCGCCCGGGTCAGCGTCAACATCACCGACGAATCGACGACCTTCATCCGTGATCTGGTGCGACGCGGGTTCGACTCCGGCGCGCTGGACTCGTTCCGCACCGGTCAGAACTCGGCGTGGCAGAGGTGGATGCAGATCTGCTTCGGACTCACCGACGATCCGGTGCTGCTGCGGGAACTGCTCGAAGTGACGTCGGCGTCGATCGCGACCTTCGTCGACGACACCGTCGCCGAGCTGGCCGGTCAGATCGACGTCGCGCGGGCCGAACTGGCCGGAGACACGCACGCCCAGCGCCGGGCCGCGGTCGCCTTGATCCTCGAGGGGGCGCCCATCGCGCCGGCCCGCGCGGCCGTGCAGTTGCAGTACTCGATCGAGGGACCGCAGATCGCGCTGGTGCTGTACGGCGACGCCGGCGTCGGACCGGACGACCTGGAAGAGGCGTGTGAGGCGGTGATGCTCGCCTCCGGTGCCACCCGACGCCTGACGGTGCTGGCCGGCGCCGCCGAACTGTGGGTATGGCTGCCCACCGGGCAGCTGGTGGTCGAATCTGTACTCGCCGCTCACCCGCGGGTCCGGGTGAGCGCGGGGTCGCCGGGCCGCGACCGCGAGGGCTTCCGGCGCAGCCACTTCGAGGCGTTGGCAGGTCGCGAACTGCTCACCAGGCTCGGGTCGTCGGCGCAGTTCGCGACCTACGACGACCTGGCCCTGCCGGCACTGATGGCCGACGACCTGACGCGGCTCGACGAGTTCATCGCGCAGACGCTCGGCGATCTCGCCGTCGCCGACCACAGTCTGATCGAGTCGATGCGGACGTGGTTCGCGGCCGGCTGCAATGCCAGCGCCGCGGCGGCCCGGATGTACACGCACCGCAACACCGTCGTCCGACACGTCGCCCGTGCACAAGAACTGCTGCCACGGCCGCTGATGGTCAATTCAGTGGCCGTGGCAGCAGCGCTGGAGGTCCTCCGCTGGCGCGGCTGAGGCGAGCGTGGGTCAGACGTTGGTCAACTGCTCGGACGCCGGTGCGCGGTACGGCTCGGTCGAGCGGCTGAGCTCCACCGCGCGGGTGAACTCGTCGTCGATCACATCACTCGGTCGGAAGGTCAGCAGGCTCACGACGATCGTGACGACCATGCTGGCGACGAAGCCGGGGATGATCTCGTAGAGGTGGTCGCTGAGCGAGGACTGACCCCAGATGTAGGCGACGACGGCGCCGGTCACGATGCCCGACAGGATGCCCGCGGTGCTGACTCGACGCCAGTACAGGCACAGGATGATCGCCGGGCCGAAGGCCGAACCGAAGCCGGCCCAGGCGAACGCCACCAGATCCAGGATGCTGTTCGACGGCGACAGCGCGAGCAGGGCGGCGATGACCGCGATCGCCAGGACGCCGAATCGGCCCAGCATCACGTACGTCTTGTCGGCCAGGTCTCGACCGCGGCCCGTCTTCTCGGCAACCAGCTTGTAGAGGTCCTCGACCAGGGCCGACGAGCACACGACCAGCTGCGAGGAGATGGTCGACATGATCGCCGCGAGCACGGCGGCCAGCACCAGACCGGCGATGAACGGGTGGAACAGCAGCTGCGAGAGAGCCAGGAAGACGGTCTCCTCGTCGGCGGGCGCCTGCGCGGTGTGCTTCGCGAAGTAGGCGATGCCGACCAGTGCGGTGCCGACTGCGCCGAGCGCGCACAGGAACATCCAGCCGATGCCGATGCGACGTGCCACGCCCGCCTCGGACGGGGTCCGCAGCGCCATGAATCGGACGATGATGTGCGGCTGACCGAAGTAGCCGAGGCCCCACGCGGCCGACGAGATGATGCCGATGACGGTGCTGCCCGCGAAGAAGCTCAGCCCGTGATCGCGGGCGGCGTTGACGCCGTCGATGGTGGCGCCGATGCCGCCGAGGTTGATGATGCCGATGATCGGCACCGCCAGCAGGGCCACGACCACCAGCAGGCCCTGGGCGACGTCGGTCAGGGACGCGCCCAGGAAGCCGCCGAACAGCGTGTACAGCATGGTGATGCCCGCGACGATCAGCATGCCGACGGTGTAGTCGACGCCGAACGAGCTGTCGAAGAACTTGCCCGAGGCCACCATGCCGCTCGACACGTAGAAGGTGAAGAACACCAGGATGATGACGCCGCAGGTGATGCGCAGAATGCGGGAACCGTCGCGCAGGCGCGTCTCGAAGAAGCTGGGAATGGTGATCGAATCGCCGGCGACCTCGGTGTAGGCGCGCAGTCGCGGAGCGACCAGCTTCCAGTTGGTCCAGGCGCCGATCAGCAGACCGATCATGATCCACGACGCCGACAGGCCCGACAGGTACATCGCTCCGGGCAGGCCCATCAGCAGCCAGCCGGACATGTCCGACGCGCCGGCGCTCAGCGCGGCGACCCACGGCTTGAGTCCGCGGCCGGCGAGCATGTACCCGTCGAGGTCGTTCCGGGTGCGGCGGTAGGCGTACCAGCCGATGCCGAGCATCGCTGCAAAGTACAGCGCGACTGCGACCAACTGAATGGTCTTCTCGTCGGGCGCGACGGTCATGTGTTCAACTCCTCGGGATCATGTTCTGCCGGAGAACTCGCTCCGCGACGGCCGCCTGAGACGTGCGGTGCGCCGACGGGCCGTGTCTCAATGTGACACAGGTCTCGGACTTAGAAGATTCTTCCCGTTGATCCCGCGCACAGGTATGTGGGGGCGTACAAGACGTACGCCCCCACATTGTGTCAAATCACGAAGACTTGATTTCTTCGGCCAGTTCGACGAAGGCACGGTCGGCGTTGCCGAAGCGGTGCAGGGTCATCGACACGGCCTGCTCGGCAAGCCAGTACCGCAGTTCCACCCGGCCCGACGCGGTGATCGCGTCGTCGAGCAGAGCCAGGTCGGGCCGGCTCACGACCAGCGTGGTCAGGTCCGGCGATGCGGTGCCGGCCAGGCGGATGCGGGCGACGCCGCGCTCGGCGAGTCGGGCGACGAAGGCCTGATCGTCGCGCGGGGACTCGACGGTGACGCTCAGTCGCGCCGCAGCACGCAGGACTGCCTGGAGCGCATCGTCCAACCCGGGTTCCGGGGAGACCGTGACGTGGGCGCCGCTGCGGTGAGCAGCGGCCAGCAGGCGCGCGACCCGGGAGGGCCGGGCGTCACGCGCCACGCGCAGGGCGACGGCGGCCGGCCGGTAGCGGAAGATGTTCGCCTCGCTGACCAGCCCGGTCTCGTCGCGCGGGGTGCCGAACTCGGCGTCCCACGCGCGGTCGTCGTCGGCCAGGGCCGCATGCAGCCACGCGACCTCGTCGGCCGGCAGTGATCCGGCGACGGCTTCGGCGAAGACCGACAGTGCGGACAGACGCGGTGCCGCCGCGACCGGTGCCGTCGCCGCATCGGCCCACGAACCCATCAGCATCAGGTAGTTGGGGCCGCCGGCCTTGGAGCCCAGGCCCACCGACGAGCGCTTCCAGCCACCGAAGGGCTGACGGCGCACGATCGCGCCGGTGATGCCGCGGTTGACGTACACGTTGCCCGCCTCCACCCGGTCGAGCCAGGTGCGGACCTCGCGGGTCTCCAGTGAATGCAGACCGGCGGTGAGGCCGAAGTCGGTGGCGTTCTGCAGCTCGATCGCCTCGTCGAGGGTCTCGGCGCGCATCAGACCCAGCACCGGACCGAAGCACTCGGTGCGGTGGAAGAACGAGCCGGGTGCCACGCCGTCCTTGATGCCGGGCGACCACAGGCGGCCGGTGTCATCGAGCTGGCGGGGCTTGAGCAGCCACCGCTCACCCGGCTCCAGGGTGGTCAGGGCGCGAATCAGCTTGTCGCTGGGATCCTCGGTCAGCGGGCCGACGGTCGCGGCCAGGTTGGTCGGCCAGTCGACGACCATCGACGACGCGGCGTCGATCAGCTGCCTGCGGAATCGCTCGGAGTCGTAGGTGCTGCCCACCAGAACGGCGAGCGAGGCCGCCGAGCACTTCTGGCCGGCGTGACCGAACGCGCTGTGCACCAGGTCGGCGATCGCCAGGTCGCGGTCGGCCGACGGCGTGATGATCAGCGCGTTCTTACCGGAGGTCTCGGCGTTGATCTTCAGCTCCGGACGCCACGACGAGAACAGTGCGGCGGTGTCCGACGCACCGGTCAGGATGACGCGGTCGACGCCCGGGTGGCTGATCAGCTTGCGGCCCGCGGGGCCCTCGTCGGGGAACACGCCCTGGCACGCGTCGCGGGGGACGCCCGCCTCCCACAGGGCTTCGAGGACGGCCATCGAGCAGTGCGGGGTCGGCTTGGACGGCTTGTGGATCACGGCGGCGCCGACGGCGAGCGCGGCGAAGGTGCCGCCGGCCGGGATGGCGATCGGGAAGTTCCACGGCGGGGTCACCACGACCACCTCGTCGGGGGTGAACTCGGCGCCCGCGACCTCGTCGAGCTCCAGCGCGCGGTGCGCGTAGTAGCGGGCGAAGTCGATGGCCTCGGAGATCTCCGGGTCCGACTGCGCCACCGACTTGCCTGCCTCGGCGGCGGCGATCGAGACCAGCAGGCCGCGCCGGCGAGCCAGGATGTCGGCGGTGCGGTACAGAATGGCGGCACGCTCGGCGGCCGGACGGGCGCGCCACTGGGCGGCCGCGGCACGCGCGCGGTCGACGAGGGCGTCGACCTCGTCTTCGCTCACGCTCGCCGGAACCGGCTGCGTCGCGAGCCACGCGGGATCGGCGGCGCGGGCGATCGCCGCCCGGGCCCATGCCTGGTTGGCGGGCAGTGCCGGGTTGGTGTCGGGTTCGTTGGCGAATCCGGGCAGCGGCAGCGAATCGTCGAACTGCGGGCCCGCGGTCTCCTCTGCGCCGCGGTCCTGGCGGTGGTTGGGCAGCGGCGCGGTGTGGCCGTCGGCGGCGAGGGCGTGATCGAGCTTGCTCACCGAATCGTTGAAGCGCGCGGCCTCGCGGCGGAAGATGTCGCTGCCGGGCGCGAGGTCGAAGATGCCCGACATGAAGTTCTCCGACGCGGCGTTCTCCTCCAGGCGGCGCACCAGGTACGAGATCGCGACGTCGAACTCCTTCGGCTTGACCGTCGGCACGTACAGCAGCAGTCGGCCGACGTCGCCGCTGATGACCTCGGCCTGCTCGGTGGCCATGCCCTGCAGCATCTCGAACTCGACGCGGTCGGAGACGCCGCGGCGGTCGGCGAGCAGGTGCGCGAAGGCGATGTCGAACAGGTTGTGGCCGGCCACGCCGACGCGCAGGCCCGCCATGTGCTCGCGGTCGAGCAGCCAGTGCAGGACCAGCTTGTAGTTCGCGTCGGTGGCGGCCTTCGACGGGCAGGTGACCTTCGGCCATCCGGCGACCTCGGCGTGGACGGTCTCCATCGCCAGGTTGGCGCCCTTGACCAGGCGCACCTTGATTCCGGCGCCGCCGTCGGCGATCCGCTTGGTCGCGAACTCCGAGAGCCGCTGCATGGCGCCGAGCGCGTCGGGCAGGTAGGCCTGCAGCACGATCCCGGCCTCGAAGTTCTTCAGCTCGGGGCGGCTCAGCAACCGCGTGAAGACCTCGATGGTGAGTTCGAGGTCGCCGTACTCCTCCATGTCGAGGTTGATGAACTTGGTTCCGGCCGGAGCCTTCGCGGCCTCCAGGTACATCGGGGTCAGCCGGTCGAGGACGTATTCGACGGTCTCCTCGAAGGCCCACATCGAGATCTGCGAGGCGACCGACGAGACCTTGATCGACACGTAGTCGACGTCGCTGCGACGTAGCAGGTTCTGCGCGTCGGCGAGGTGGTTGTCGGCTTCGTCGTCGCCGAGGACGGCCTCACCGAGGGGGTTGATGTTGAGCTTGTGGCCTCCCTCGCGCAGCTTGGCGACGGACTTCGCGAACTTGCGGTCGCGGGCGTCGACGATCATGTGGCCGACCATCGAGCGCATCCGGGCGCGTGCCACCGGGATCACCACGTCGGGGAGCTTGGTGGCCATGGTGCCGCCGGCCTTGATCTGGACCCGGTCGAGCGCACCGAGCGTCGACGGGGTGGCTGCGGCGATCTCCGAGAGGGCCTCGGCTGCCGCAGAGGTGTCTTCGGTGCCGATGACGCGGTCGACGAATCCGACCGTGAAGTCGAGGCCGCTCGGGTCCGACAGGACGGCGGCCAGGCGGCGCGCGGAGGCGTGCGGCTTGGTCTGCGTCTTGGCCGCGGCGCGCAACCAGTCGGTCACGAGCCGCTCGGAGTCTGCGGCGAGCGCCGTCAGTTCAGCGGTGGTGGCGGCGCGGTCGATGCGCGAGGCTGTGGTCATGCTGCCAGTAGACGACGTCGGGCACCTTCCAGGCGTCGTGAATTCGTACGAACCCTGGGGGCAGATCTTGTGAGTTCGTCCACAAGGTCATGGCAGAATCGCAGACCATGGTCAGCGAATCCGGAGCAGTGCTCATCGACGTCATCGCCGGACTCGACACTGCGGTCCACAGCGTGCCCGTCCCGCCCGATCCCGCGATCAGGATCCGGTCGGTGTCGATGGTCGACGCCGACGATCTGGCGCACCCGCGAGAGCGGTTCACCGACGCGATTCTGCTGGTCGGGGTGGCGGCCGTCGAACTGGAGGCCTGGCTGACCGAGCACCGCGGGACCGCTCCGGCAGCAGTGCTCGCCAAGGTCTCCGGAGACGATGCGGCACTGGCTCGGCAGGCCGCAGCCTCTGGTTCGACACTCATCGTGATCGATCCGCGAGCGCGGTGGGATCAGGTCCTCGGCTCGGTCCAGTCGCGGCTGGACCGGTACGACGACGATCCCGCGGGCGGTGAGGCCGTCGACGTCGACCTGTTCGGTCTGGTCGGCTTGATCGCGCAGGGCACCGGGGGACTGGTCTCGATCGAAGACGCGACGAGTGCGCGGGTGCTTGCGTACTCGCCGTCGAAGGGCGAGGCCGACGATCTGCGCGTGCAGACGATCCTCGGCCGGGCCGGACCGCCCGCGTATCTGGAACTGCTGCGGGCGTGGGGAGTGTTCGACGCGATCCGGCGCGGCGGGGAGGTGGTCGACGTCCCCGAGCACCCCGACCAGCACATGCGCCGCAGGCTGGTGGTCGGCGTGCACTCGAGGTCGGGCCGACATCTCGGCTCGATCTGGGTGCAGGAGGGCGGTCGGTCGCTGGCCGACGACGCCGCGGAGGTCCTGCACGGCGCAGCGGCGATCGCCGCGCGGATTCTGACCCGCGAGATGCAGGCGCCGTCGACCGAGGGGCAGCTGGTGCAGCGGGTGTTCGGCGCGCACGGAGGCGTCGATCCGTCGACGGCTGCGGCCTATCTGCGACTGTCGGTCGACGAGTCGGTCGGTGTGGTCGGAGTGGCGGTGGTCGGCGGCGACGAGGCCGGCCACGCCGATGCGATGAGTTCGGTCGGCGGTGCCTTGCGGCTGCACGCGAGTGCGTTCGCGCCCGCAGCGTTGACGACGGTGCTCGACGAGCGGGCGTACATCCTGCTGCCCGCGACCTCGAGCCCGTCGATCACTCGATGGGTCCGCGGGCTGGTGAGCAGGTTCGACGGTGATCCGGCGCTGGGAGGTGCGCTGCTGCGGGCGGCGGTCGTCGCACCGATCGCCGGCCTGGCCGACGTGCCCGCGGCGCGGATCGAAGTGGATCGGGTGCTGACCGCGACGGCCGGCGACCCGGAACGGGTGACCTCGCTCGCCGAGTCCCGGACGGCGGTCCTGCTCGGCGAGATCCTCGACGCCATCGCGGCGCGCGATGATCTGGCCGACCCGCGGGTCACGGTGCTCGCCGACTACGACGCCCGCCATGACGGGGGATTGGTGCCGAGCGTGCGCGCCTACCTCGATGCGCACGGCAACGTCCGCGACGCGGCCAAGGCGGTGGGCGTTCACGCCAACACGCTGCGCTACCGAATCGAGCGTGCCCAACAGTTGTCGGGCCTGCGATTCGACGACCCCGCCGACCGCCTGCTGACGACGATCCAGCTGGCGGTTCTGGACCGGGGCTGAGCGGTCCGACGCGCTCGAAGCTTGTACTGAGACCCCGCAGGGTGACCCCTTGTCCTAGTCAAATGTGATGTGTATCATAGAACACATGATCGATTGGAGTGGCCCCCAGGGGTTGCTTCTCGTTCTTTGAGAATTTGATAGCGCGTCGCGTACATGGCGACACCGACTACGCCCACGGCACTGCTGAGGGCGCAAGGGTGGGTACGCGGCGGCAAATGTCAGACCGCCGCCGGCTCTGGAGGGATTCTCGGGCTGGGTGGCTGCTCCTTTTAGGGTGGTCGAGTAGTCCGAGGCGCTAGCCGAGGACGTATCGAGACCCCGGGGTGAGGCTCCCTCCCGCGGAGGCGGCGGTCTGACATCCGGGTGACGGACCACGCGCAGCGCATCTGTATTTCCAACTGCTTTGTCGTTCAACCGTATTTCGCCTCGCAGGACGGCGGTCGGTGACCGACACAGTCTTCTGCGGGGAGTTCAAGACCGGAATCACGTCCGCCGCCAACGGTTTTCGGTGATCCCGAAACTGTTGGTGACCGGGTTGTGGAGAGGGGGAGTCATGACCATGACGATGACCAGGACCGTGGTTGATGCTGTCACCGAACTCGCTGACTTGCTCAGTGATGCACTCGATCCGCCGGAGTCGGCGGGTTCACCGGGCGCCTCGGGTGGGGAGCTGGCCCGGGTGTTCGCGTCCCCGTCGCCGACCGGCGCCGACGACCGGCTCATCCTGGCGGTGATGGTGGAGGTGACCAGACTGCTCAACCTGTGCACCACCACGCTCGCTACCGCGACCGAGGCGGC
>NZ_JBCDWL010000017.1:0-93653 GCF_039946255.1 Gordonia aichiensis
CGTCCCACGCGGCAAGTCGAGGTACTCCTCAACAAGCAACTCGATCTCCGCGACCGACAAGTTCGGCTTAGCACTCATCACGTTCCTTCCTGGAACCGACTCACACACAGCTTGGCACGCATTGAAAAGCGGGGTTACGCGCCAGTAGATTCCGTATCGGGGATTGATTTACGCTGCGGTCCTCAGTCCGCGGTCCGACGACGGAAGGCCCGCAGTGCGAACGGGGCGAAGACCGCGGTCAGCGCGAGCGACCAGAGGACGGTCGCGAGGATCGGGTGCTGCAGGGGCAGCGCGGAGGCGTCGGTCGCGCGCGGCCCGTTGCCCCACAGCTGCCGCATCGCCTGCACCAGCGACGACACCGGATTCCACTCGGCGAGGGTCCGGAGCCAGGTGGCCATGGGGGCGGTGGGCACGAAGGCGTTGGAGAGGAAGGTCAGCGGGAACAGCAGGGTGAACATGAAGCCGTTCACGGCCTCCACCGACTTGAGCCACGAGCCGACCAGGATGCCGAACCAGATCATCCCGAACCCGAAGACCAGCACCAGGACGAAGCCCAGGACGGCCTCGGGCAGCGAGGTGTGGATGCGCCACCCGATCGCCAACCCGGTCAGCGCCATCACCACGATGCCGATCGACGAATGCATCAGCGACGCGATCGCGCGCCCTACGAGGTACGACGTCCGGTTGATCGGCAGGGAGCGGAACCGGTCGACGATGCCCTTGTCGACGTCGGCGGTGATGCCGTTGGCGACGATGAAGGCGGTGAACACGATGGTCTGGCCCATGATGCCCGGCAACAGGTACTCGCGGTAGCTTCCGCCGCCGGGGATCGGCATGGCGGGACCGAAGACGAACGCGAAGAGCACCACGAACATGATCGGCTGGACGGTCACGTCCGACAGCATCTCCGGCATCCGTTTGGTGTGGATCATGCTGCGCTGCACCATGATCGACGTCTGACGCCAGATGCTGGGAGGGGCGATCGGCTGCTGGGCGGTCGGGGTGATCATGCGTCGGCTCCCTGCGGATCGTCGGCGGTGTCGTCCGCGTGCTGTGCGCGGTGCCCGGTGAGGCTGAGGAAGACGTCGTCGAGGCTCGGACGGGAGAGTCCGAGGTCGTCGACCGCGATGCCGGATTCGTCGAGCAGCGCGGCCACGCGAGTCAGATCGGCCAGGCCGCCGGCGGGCAGGGTGAGGGTGCGGGCGTGCTCGTCGACGAAGACCTCGTCGCTGACGCGGTCGAGCAGACCGCGCGCGGCGGGCAGGTCGGCGGCGTGGGTGACGGTCGCGACCAGGCTCGCGGCGCCGGCCTGCGTCTTCAGTTCCAACGGGGTCCCCTCGGCGATGATCTTGCCCGTGTCGATCACGACGATCCGGTCGGCCAGCTGATCGGCCTCCTCCAGGTACTGGGTGGTCAGCACCAGCGTGGTGCCGCCGTCGACCAACCCGCGCAGCACCTCCCACAACTCGTTCCGGCTGTGCGGATCCAGGCCGGTGGTCGGCTCGTCGAGGAACAGGACCGGCGGCGCCGCCAACAGGCTGACCGCGAGGTCGATGCGCCGCCGCATTCCGCCGGAGTACTCGCGGACGGTCTTGTCGCCGGCGTCGCTGAGGGAGAACTGCGCCAGCAACTGCTCGGTACGCTGCTTCAGCGCGCGGCGGCCGATGCCGTACAGGCCGCCGACCATCCGCATGTTCTCGCGGCCGGTCAGGAGCTCGTCGACGGTGGCCGCCTGTCCGGTCAGCCCCATGCTGCGGCGGACGCCGTCGGGGTCGTCGCGCACGTCGTGACCGTTGATCCGCGCGGTGCCCGACGTCGGCGTGCTCAGGGTGGTCATCATCCGGACCGCGGTGGTCTTGCCGGCGCCGTTGGGGCCGAGCATCCCCAGCACGGTGCCCGCGGGGACGGCGAAACTGATCCCGTCCACGGCGGTGAAGTCGCCGAACCGCTTCACCAGATCGACGGCTTCGACGGCGATGGACTCGCTCGACGGTGAGTTCATCGGCCAACCGTACGATGAATCGGGCGTGCTCGACTACTGAATTTCGGTGGCCGCGGGGGAAACGATCACCGGCGCGAGCGTCGGGCGTTTGGGCGAACGGCCGTCGCCGAGGGACCGGCCCCGGACCTTGCGGATGGCCCACGGGGTGAAGAACTCGACGACCCACCGGCTGTCGCGGAGCGTCCGGGCGACGATGCCGGGGTCGGTGACATCGGGCAGCGGCCGGCCCCAGTCGGCGGAACTGCCCGGCAGTCCGAGGCTGTACGCGGCACCCGCCGCGAAGCGTTCGTGGCCGACGGGGGAGGCGTGCAGCCGGTCCGACGACCACGACCGCAGATCGGTCAGGACGGGCGCGGCGTGCAGATCGACCAGCACGAACTCGTAGTCGGCGGCGAACTCGCGCATCATCTGATTCAGCGTCGCCAATCGGTCCGACAGGCGGCGCCCGAACGGGATGGTGCCCGTGATGTCCGGGAACGTCGACACGACGACGGTCGCGCCGGACTCGGCGAGCCTGCCGTAGATCTGGCGCAGATCGGCGTGGACGGTCGCCAGGTCGCCGCGCCCGATCACGTCGTTCATGCCCAGCGGCGCCGCGACCAGGTCGGGGCGCAGTTCCAGCGCGGGCGCCAACTGCTCGTCGAGGGTGTTGCGGGTGTTCTTGCCGCGGATCGCGAGGTTGGCGTAGCGCAGGTCGGGGTTGAGTCGCGCGAGGCGGTCGGCCAGTCGGCCGGCCCATCCGCGGTACCCCGAGGCGTCGTCGCCGTCGCACATGCCCTCGGTCTGTGAATCGCCGATCGCCACGAAACGCGAATAGGTCATGGGCCCGATCGTAGTGGCTCACCCGATGGCGGACGTGAAATAGCGCACTTTACAAAAGATGCAGAAATGTCTAGACGACGAACGTGTCATCAGATATTGTCAAATCACCAGCCGCCGGACCAGGAGGACGACATGGCGAATCCCACCATCGATCAGAACGCGGCGCCGACGGCGCCGTGGCGAGACCGCAAGCGCCACCTGTGGCTGCTGGGCCTCGTCCCGCCGACGGCGGTGTTCATCGCCACCGGCATGGTGGCCCTGTTCAACTGGGCCGGCGATCGGCTCGACTGGGGGTGGCTGTCGACCGTCTCGCCGGTCTGGTGGTGGATCGGCCCGATCCTGATCTACCTCCTGCTGCCGATCCTCGACGTCTTCTTCGGCCCCGACGGACAGAACCCGCCCGAAGAGCTGATGGAGCAACTCGAGGCCGACCGGTACTACCGGTACTGCACCTACGCGTACATCCCGTTCCAGCTGGTCAGCATCGTCTTCGCCTGCTACCTGTGGACCGCGCCGGACCTGAGCGTGCTCGGCATCGACGGCGGCCTGGGCCTGGCCGCCAAGATCGGTCTGGCGTTCTCGGTCGGCGCCATGGGCGGCATCGGCATCAACACCGCGCATGAGATGGGGCACAAGAAGGTCAGCCTGGAACGCTGGCTGTCGAAGGTCACCCTCGCGCAGACCTTCTACGGGCACTTCTACATCGAGCACAACCGCGGCCACCACGTCCGCGTCGCCACCCCCGAGGACCCGGCCAGCTCGCGATTCGGCGAGAACTTCTGGACCTTCCTGCCGCGCAGCGTGATCGGCAGCCTGCGGTCGGCGTGGGAGCTGGAGGCGAACCGCATGAGACGACTGGAGCGGCCGGTCCTGCATCCGAGCAACGACGTCCTCAACGCCTGGGCGATGTCGATCGTCCTGTGGGGCGCGCTGACGGCGATCTTCGGCTGGCAGATCCTGCCCTTCGTCGCCATTCAGGCCGTCTACGGCTTCTCGCTGCTGGAGACCGTCAACTACCTCGAGCACTACGGCCTGCTGCGACAGAAGAACGAGCGCGGCCGGTACGAGCGCTGCACCCCGCAGCACAGTTGGAACTCCGACCACATCTGCACCAACATCTTCCTGTACCACCTGCAGCGGCACAGCGATCATCACGCCAACCCGACCCGCCGCTATCAGACGCTGCGGAGCTTCGACGAGGCGCCCAACCTGCCCAGCGGCTACGCGAGCATGATCACCCTGGCGTACTTCCCGCCGATCTGGCGCAGCGTGATGGACAAGCGGGTCCTGGCGCACTACGACGGTGACGTCACCCGGGCCAACCTGCAGCCCGGCAAGGAGGAGAAGCTGCTCGCGCGCTTCGGTCGGGAGGCGTCATGAGCCGCTACCGCTGCGAGGTCTGCGACTATGTCTACGACGAGGCGAGCGGGGCGCCGCGTGAAGGCTTCCCCGCCGGGACGGCCTGGACCGACATCCCCGACGACTGGGCCTGTCCGGACTGCGGAGTCCGCGAGAAGATCGACTTCGAACCGATGGGAGCGTGACATGACCGCCGACAACTACAAGCTCTTCCGCTGCATGCAGTGCGGTTTCGAGTACGACGAGGCGCAGGGGTGGCCCGAGGACGGCATCGAGCCGGGTACTCGGTGGGACGACATCCCGGACGACTGGAGCTGCCCGGACTGCGGCGCGGCCAAGGCCGACTTCGAGATGGTCGAGGTCGCTCGCTCATGAGCGGCGACGCGGGACGCGGCGTCGTCATCGTCGGGGCGGGCACCGCAGGCGTCACCGCGGCGACCACCCTGCGGACGCAGGGATACTCCGGCCCGGTGACGCTGCTGGGCGCCGAGGCCGGCCTGCCGTACCGACGCACGGCGCTGTCGAAGGATCTGCTCGGCGCCGATCTGTCGACCGAGCGGATCGCCCTGCAGCAGCCGGATTCGTGGCGGGCCCGGAGCATCGACGTCCGCGGCGGTGTCCGCGTGGTGGCCGTCGATCCCGAAGCCCGGGTTGTGCGGCTCGACGACGGCAGCGACCTCGGCTATCGGGCGCTGGTCCTGGCCACCGGCGGTCGGCCGGTCCGACCGCCGTGGCTCGACGCCGAGGTGGCGACCCTCCGGACCCGCGAGGACGCCCTGGCCATCCGCGAGGAACTGCATCGGTCCCAGCGGCTGGTGGTCATCGGCGGCGGGTTGATCGGCCTCGAGTTGGCGGCGTCGGCCGCGTCGCACGGCCTGCTCGCCTCGGTGGTCGAGGGAACCGGCCGCGTCGCGAGCCGGGTGATGCCGAGGGTCGTGTCGGACTACCTGGCCGCCCTGCATGTGGAGAACGGCGTGTGGATGCGCATCGGGTCGCCCGCCGAATCGGCCAACGCGCGGCGAGTGCAGCTGACCTGCGGCAAGCAGCTGGTGGGCACCGTCGTCGCGGCGATGGGCGCCGCACCCGACACCGCACTCGCGGAGTCGGCAGGGGTCCGCACGGGGCCCGCCGGAATCGAGGTGGACGCGACCCTGGCCACCGACGTCGACGGGATCTTTGCCGCCGGTGACGCCGCGGCGCTGCCGGATCCGCGGACCGGCGTCGCGGCTCGCGGCGAGCACTGGTTCGGCGCCACCGATCAGGGGCGGGCGGTCGCACAGTCGGTGCAGGCGTACCTCGAGGGCCGCCCGGCGCAGGCGTTCGTCGACGTGCCGCGGGCCTGGACCGTGCAGTACGGGGTCAACATGCAGATGGTCGGCTGGCCCGCTGAAGCCGGTGAGGTGCAGGTGGACGGCTCGCTCGACGACCGGGATGCGACCGTCACCACGCGCGTGGGCGGCGTCCTGGTCGGCGCGGTCACCGTCGGCCGCCGGGCCGGCGTCGCCGCCGAACTTCGTTCCCAGATCGCCGCGACGCTAGGCTCGACCGTGTGACCAGCCCCGTCTCCCGGTCCGCGCCGACGAGTTTCGCCGCCGCCAGCAAGCAGCTGTTGCGGACCACCCTGCTCGACGGTCTGCGCAATCTGTTGCGGGAGAAGGACTGGGCGCGGGTGACGATGGCCGACGTGGCCCGCCAGGCCGGGGTCAGCAGGCAGACGGTGTACAACGAGTTCTCCTCGCGCGCCGGGCTGTCGCAGGCCTACGCGCTGCGGCTGGCCGACGAGTTCACCGGCGAGATCGCGGCCGCGATCGAAGTCAACGAGGGCGACGTGCCGGGCGCTCTGCGCTCGGGATTCACCCGCTTCTTCGCCAGCGCCGCCGACGATCCGCTCATCCAGTCGCTGCTGTCGGGAGAGGCGAAGCCGGATCTGCTCGGCCTCATCACCACCGACTCCGCACCCATCATCGAGGCGGCCAGCGCGCGGCTGCAGGCGGTGCTGGTCGAGTCGTGGATCGCGATCGACGACGACGCGGCGGGCGCGATCGCGCGGATGATCGCGCGCATGGCCCTCAGCTACGTGTCGATGCCGCCCGGGCCCGACGCCGACGCGGACGTCGCCGACGATCTGGCGTCGGTGCTGGCCCCGGCGATCATGGCGGCGCGGACGAGCTGAGACCGGCGAATGCTCGGTGCATTCGCGGTTCGTGGTGAACCGCGTAGTGCACCGAGAACTCCGGCTCATCGAGTCAGGAACGCCCGAACGGTCGACTCGAAGGCCGCCTTGGCCTCGATCATCACCCAGTGCCCCGAGCTCGGGAAGATCGCCAGTTCGGCGTTCGGGATCAGGCGCATCGGTGCGAGAGCCATGTCGGGCGGGCTGACGCGGTCGTCGCGACCCCACGTGAGCAGGGTCGGGCACTTCACCTTGTGCATCATCGCCCAGTACGGCGGGGTGTCGGCATCGGCCTGGTACTTCTGCATCATCGCGAAGGCCTTGGAGCCGTACATCATCGCCGCGGTCTGCTGCGCGGCCGGATCGTTGGCGGCCTCCCAGCGCTCTTCGATCAGCTCTTGGGTGACCACGCCGCGGTCGTAGACCATCGCGTTCAGCCAGCGGACCAGCTTGTCGCGGTCGGGAGCGTCGGTGAACTCCTGCAGGAGGCGGATGCCCTCCGATGGGCTGGAGGAGAAGATGTTGGGGCCGACGCCGCCGATGGTGACGAGCTTCTCGACGCGCTCGGGATGCCTGATCGCGAGGTTGATGCCGACGACCCCGCCCATCGAGTTGCCGATCATCGCGGCCGAGGCGATGCCGAGCGCGTCCATGAACCGGATGACCGACGCGCCGGCGGTCAGCACCGGATGGCCGTCGACGGGGTCGGAGACGCCGAAGCCGGGGAACTCGATGATGTAGGTGTGGTGGGTCTCGGCGAAGAACGCCAGGTTGCCGCGGTAGTTGCGCCAGCCGTTGACGCCCGGGCCGGAGCCGTGGAGCAGGATCAGCACGTCGTCGTGCTGCTCGCCGGCCTCGTGGTAGCGGATCACGCCGGCGTCGGTGCCGATCTCGCGCTTGGTTCCTTCGTAGGTCACGTCCATGCCAACACAATAGAACGTGTTCTAGTTTCTGGACAGTCGTACGCTGGAGTGCGTGAACATCGATGCCTCCGTCCCGCTCGTCGCCGCCGGCCTGATCGGCGGATTCGCCACCGCCCGCTACTCGGGCGTCCGTCCGCTCGGCGGGGCGGTGCTGGCCGCGGCGGGGGTCGCGGCGGGTCGTAGCTGGCTTGCGCGTGGAACGGCCGTTACGGGAGTTTTGTCGGCCGCCTACCTGGGTGCGTTCGGAATCTCACATCCGCTGGCCAAGAAGCTCGGCCCCTGGCCGTCCGTGCTGGTCGTGACGGGTGTCGCGGCGGGGACGACGGCGGCGGTACTGGCCGCCGCCGACCGCGCTTAGCGCGAATTCACAGGATCGGGGTGGAGAATCGTCAGGTGGCAGAAACCAGGCCGAGGGGGCAGCGGATGATTCGGCGTAAGCATGCGGTCGCACTGGCGTGTCTGGTCGCCGTGGCGATGGCGATCGCGGGATGCAGCAGCACTCCGCCCGCCGCGGCTCCGGCGCCCGCGGCCCTCACCGTTCCGGCGGCGACCGGGAAGCCGATCAACCCGACGACCCCGATCGTGGTCGACGCGACCGCAGGCAGGCTGACGGCGGTCACCGTGACCAATGCCGCGGGCAAGACCGTCGACGGCAAGCTCGACGCGGGCGGCGAGCACTGGACCACCAGCGAGGACCTGGGCTACGGCGGCACGTACACCGTCAACGCGACCGCCGTGAACAGTGCGAAGAAGCCGACGAGCAAGACCTTCACCGTCACCACCATCACGCCCGACGACACCGCGTACGCCAACGTGATCCCGTCGCCCGACGTGGTCTCCGGCGTGGGGATCGGGGTGGGGCAGCCGATGGTCTTCCAGTTCACGAAACCGGTGAAGAACAAGGCCGAGGTGCTCAAGCACCTGAAGGTGACCACCGTGCCGTCGCAGCCGGGTGCCTGGTACTGGATCGACGATCAGAACGTGCACTACCGCGGCCCCGAGTACTGGCAGCCCGGCACCAAGATCCACCTCGAGGCCGACGTGTACGGCGTCGACCTGGGCGACGGCGTCTACGGCGCCGAGGACAACGCGGTCGACTACACCGTCCACGACTCGTGGATCGCCAAGGCCGACGGCGCGACCGAACTGCTCACCGTCTTCCACAACGGCCGGCAGGTGCGGCAGATGCCGATGAGCCTGGGCGAGCCGAACAACCCGTCGCACAACGGGCCGCACGTGATCTCCGAGAAGGCCGCGCAGACGGTGATGGACTCGTGCACCTACGGCGTCTGCCAGGGCGACCCCGGGTACTACCGCGAGACCGTCTACAACGACCTGCGCATCTCCAACGACGGTGAGTTCGTCCATTCGGCGCCGTGGTCGGTCGGACAGCAGGGGTCGGCGAACGTCTCGCACGGCTGCGTCAACCTCAGCCCCGCCGATTCGCAGTGGATGTTCGACCACTTCGGCCTCGGCGACGTGGTCGAGGTGACCAACTCCGGCGGCCCGCCGCTGCCGGTGTGGGACACCTACGGCGACTGGGAGCTGAGCTGGGACCAGTGGCGGGCGGGCAGCGCCTGAGCTACTGCTCGGGCTGCAGCGAGGCCTCGTCCTCGGCGTTGAACTGCTCCTCGAGGGTGACCGGACTGTAGTCGACGTCGATGTCGGCGACGGCCCGGCCGCGCGCCGATTCGATCGCGTGCAACCGCCGTTGCGCGCGATCGGCGGCGTAGGTCAGGAAGACCTCGTTGTCGATGCCGAAGGGCGGCTCGTCGAACTGGTCGTTGACCCACTTGATCATCCCCATCGCGAGGGGGACCAACTCGCCGAACCGGTCGGTGACCACCTGCCACAGGGAGTCGTCGGCCGCCACGTGCCGACGGCAGGTGAAGGTGCCCCACGCCATGTGCCGGGTCTCGTCCTCGGCGATGTGTCCGATCAGCTCCTGCATGCCCGGCAGGATCTGCTCCTCAACGCAGATCCGCCGCCACGCGTAGTAGCCGGTGAGCGCCAGGCTGCCCTCGATGACGTGGTTGTAGGTGACGCTGGCCCGCACCTGGTTGACCGGCGACGGATCCGAGCGCAGGATCTGCAGCGCCTGCGGCAACTGCTCGTAGAACAGTTCGCGGTAGAAGGGGTTCTCGGCGACATAGGGGTGCAGGTCGTCGGTGAGGCCGACCGCGTCCATCCACAACCGGAAGCCCTGGGCGTGCTTGGCCTCGTCGAGGCAGAACTGCGCCAGATACATCTCGTCGCCGAACCGACCCTCGGCCGACATCGCCGACATGAACGGTTGGATGTCGTGCGTGACGGCCTCTTCCCCCGCCACGAACTGCGAGACGAGGTAGGTGGCGCTGCGTCGCTGCTCGTCGTCGAGGGCCGCCCAGTCGGCGGCGTCGGTGTCGAAGTCGATGGCGGCGGGGTCCCACGTCCTCGTGTTGCCCTTCGTGAACAACCGCAGCGGGAAGGAACGCCAGTTCATCCCTCCCGCCCGCAACGTGGTGAAGCCCTGGCGCACATCCGGTTCTGGGGAGACTGCAGTCACGACGGATCACTTCCGGAGGTCGATCGGATCGGTTGACCGTGACGCTAGTCCGTTCTGACACGACGTGGCAGCGGATTGGTCCGACCGCGCGACGTGCCGGGACCGACGGCGGGTCGGCGCGGCCCGACCGCGCGGTCTCGGTGTCCGGCGTCCCGGACCCGCCGATTCGGCCCGGTCACCACGCGGTCGCCACGCGTCACCACGCCGCCGCGAACCGGCGGTCGGGATCGACGGCGGCCGCGACCGTCCGCAACCGATCCAGGACCGGCGCCGACCACATCCGGGCGGTGTCGCCGGGAGCGATGACCCGGTCGGGGAAGTTCGCCTGGACGCCCACCGACCACGGCTGCAGCGCCGACATCAGCGCCCCGCCGACCGCATCGACCGCGTCTCTCAGCGGCGGCGGATAGGGGCCGACGGCGCAGGCGAGGAAGGAGGCGTGACGGCCGGAGACGGCGTTGGCCACCTGCGGTTCGCGGGCCAGCGCCCCGCCGAGCAGGCGGAACTCGGCGATCACCAGCGGTACGTCGCGGCCGGGCCCGGCGATCTCGAGCATCGCGTCGACCGCGCCCGGCGTCAGCTCGCCGAGCAGACAGCTGCTGTCCCAGGCGGGCATCGGATCGGTGGGGTCCTGATGCACCGACCCGATCGCGGTGTACGGCATCCGCCCCACCAGGTCGACGATGGGCGGGGCCACCGCACGCATCGGGGCCAGCAGGCGCTCGCCGGCGGCGTCGTCGCCGACGTGCACATAGCGCAGATGCACGCTCAGGCGGCCGCGCAGCGGCGGCGGCACCGGCTCCACGTCGGGCAGCCGCAACAGCGCCACCGAGACCGTCGTGCTCTCCGGCAGCGTCGGCGCCCATTCGCGGAAGGCGTGGAGCACGGCGGGCGCGGTCTGTCCCGGATAGAACACGGCGCCGCCGTAGACGTCGGGCACCGGCATCAGGTCGAGCGTCGTCTCGGTGACCACGCCGAGCGGGAGCTTCCCGCCGCGCATGGCCCAGAACAGGTCGGATTCGCGGTCGGCGTCGACGGTCCGCTCCTCGCCGCGTGCGTCGATCATCCGAAACGAGCGGACGTGATCGGCGGCGAAGCCGAAGGTGCGCGCCATCGGACCCATGCCGCCGCCCAGGCAGTAGCCGACCACCCCTACGTCCGGTGAGGAGCCGTTGAGCGGTGCGAGCCCGAACGGTGCGGCGGCCTCGATGACCTGGTGCCAGCGGGCACCTGCGCCGACGGTCGCGGTCCGCCGCGCCGGATCCACCGTCACCGCGTTCATCGCCGCGGTGTTGATCAGGAGTCCGCCGACGACCGGCTGCGCCGCACCGTGCCCGGTGGCGTGCGGGAAGACCGGCAGGTCCTGCTCGGCGGCGTAGACGACGGCGGCCCGGACCTGCGCCGCGGAACCGGCGTGGACCGCGATCGTCGGCGCGGGTGTCGCCGCCACGTTGAAGGCGAGGCAGGCGGCGTCGTACTCGGCCGTCCCGGCCTGGTGCGCGGTCGACGCCGCACACCGCCGCCTGCGGGAACGTGCAGTTCAGTTTCGCGGGGCCCAGGGGTCCACGGCGGCACGATGCGGATCAGGTGATCGCGCGTCACGAACGCGTCGGTGAGATCGGCCGAGATCGTCCGGTAGGGACCGGCCTGGGTGCGGTGCACCTCGATCGACCGCCGGCGTGCCTCGCGGACGGCGGAGCCGTCGACGACGGTCGTGACGTCCGCGTCGGCGCGGCCCAGCTCGGTCCCCAGATAGACGCTGTCCGGGTCGGTCGCGGCGATCTCGCGCGCCCACCGATCCATCAGCGAGTGCGGCAGACACCAGTGGTACAGGCTCGCCGGCCAGTCGACGGTCGCGGCGAAAGCCGCGGTGGTCGCGGCGCCGATCGCGGCATGATCGCGGTGCCCGTCCGAGCCGGTGGGGTCCATCGTCACCACGACGTCCGGGCGGTGGGCGGCGATGAGCTCGGCGACCGCCGAGCTCAACCGCTCCGGACTGTGCACGAGTGAGCCGGTCGGTGCATCACCGTCCCAGCCGGAGTCGGCGAAATCCAGGATCACCACCTCGGTGGAGCCGAGGATCGCCGAGGCCTCCCGCAGCTCGACCTCGCGGGCCGCGGCCAGGTCGGCGCCGCGTCGGCCGCCTCCCGACACGTCCTCGCCGGCTTCGCCGCGGCTCGCGGAGCAGACGATCACGGTCCAGCCCCGAGCGGCGCAGCCGGCGATGACCGACCCGCAGCCGAACGACTCGTCGTCGGGGTGCGCGACCGTCACCAACAGGGTCGGGGCCGGTGAGGGTTGATCGGGGACTGGACGGTGAGTCATCGCGGCACCAGCTCGGGAATCCGGAGTCCGACCGTGGCGGTCGAACGGGTGAAACTCAGTACATACTGCAAACTGCAGTATGTCTGTCGGGTAAACAAGTGAACATGGCAGATGCGAACACACCCCCGCGCAGTCCGGCGCTGACCGCGAACGGCGCGGCCCTGCTGGGGCTCCTCGGGATCACCGCGTGGCCGCGGCCGTGGACCACCTACGAGCTCGCCAAGCAGGCCAAACGCTCGGTTCACTGGGTGTGGCCGCGCGCCGAACGACTGCTCTACGACATCCCCAAGAAGCTGGTCGAACAGGGCTACGCGGTCGCGGACCCGGCGAGCACCGGCAACCGGCGCAGCGTCCAGTACCGGATCACCGAGGCAGGGCGCGATGCGATGAGCGACTGGCTCGACTCGGAGGGGCCGCCGCCCACCTTCGACGTCGAACAGCTGATCCGGGTCTTCTACGGCGAACAGGGGACCGTCGACCAGCTGCGGCGGAACATCGACCGGATCGGCGATCAGGCCGCCACGGCCCGCCGGCAGCTCGCCGAAGTGGTCGCGGGAATCGAGGAGAGCGGCATCGCGCGCCGGTCGGCGGTCAACGCGCTCAGCGTGCGGCTGGTCGCCGACCTCAACCGCACGATCGAGGACTGGGCCGACTGGGCGCGGACAGCGGTCGCGGACTGGGACCGGCCCGATGCCGACTGGCCCGACGTCGACTGGCCGGAAGCCGCCGCGATCTTCGCCGACGTCGCCGGAGCCCGGCCGCCGCATTGATCGAGGTCGACTGCGCGAGCCTCGGTCACGACGAGCGGCTCGGCCACCAGATGCGGCGGCCGATGTCGAGAGTCAGCGCAGGCACCAGCAGCGACCGGACGATCAACGTGTCGACGAGCACGCCGAAGGCGACCAGGAACGCGACCTGCGCGAGGAACAGCAGCGGGATCACCGCCAGGGCGCTGAAGGTGGCCGCCAGCACCAGGCCTGCCGCGCTGATGACGCCGCCGGTGCTGGTCAGGGCGCGGATCATGCCGTCGCGGGTGCCGACCAGCTGCGCCTCCTCCCGAGCCCGGGTCATCAGGAAGATGTTGTAGTCGATGCCGAGGGCCACCAGGAACACGAACGCGAACAGCGGCACCACCGGGTCGGCACCCGGGAAGCCGAAGGGACCGTTGAACAGCAGCGCCGCCACCCCGAGCGCGGTCCCGAACGAGAGCACCGTCGTCGCCAACAGCACCAGCGGTGCCACCAGACTGCGCAGCAGCACGATCAGCACCGCCAGGACGACGAGCAGCACGATAGGGATGATCACGTTGCGGTCGCGCTGTGCGGTCAGCCGGGTGTCCAGATCGACGGCCGTGCTGCCGCCGACCAGCGCATCGGCGCCCGGGACGGCGCCGGCGGCGTCCCGGATCCGCACCACCGTGTCCTGTGCGGCCAGCGAGTTCGCGTCGTCGGCCAGGGTGACCTGGACGGCCTGCCTGCCGTCGCGGGTCACCGGTCCCGTGTCGGCGGTCAGGACCTGCGCCGAGGCGACGCCGTCGACCGTCCGCACGCGCTCGGCGACCGCCGTGGCCGCCGCCTGATCGACCATCACCCAGGTGGGGGTGCCCGAACCCGCCTCGAAGTGTCGGGCGTGCATCTGCGAGCCGGTCACCGACTCGGCCCCGCCGAGGAAGAAGTCGTCGGTCGAGATGCCGTCGGCGCGGAAGGCCGGCGCGAACGCCGCCCCCGCCAGCAGCACGATCAGGGTTGCGGCCCACACCTTGCGGGGCGAGCGCGCCACGAAGGCGGCGACCCGCTCCCAGATCCGGTGTGCGGATCCCGACCCCGATTCGGGATGCCGAGGCCAGAAGGCGACCTTGCCGATCAGCGCCAGGGCAGCGGGCAGGAAGGTGACCGATGCCAGCAGCGAGGCGGCGATGCCGATCGCCGCCACCGGGCCGAGGCTGCGGTTCGAGTTCAGATCCGACAGCAACAGGCACAGCACCCCGAGGATCACCGTGGCCGCCGACGCACCGATCGGCGGCAGGGTGGCCCGCCACGCGATCAGCAGCGCCGCGCGTGCATCGGAGTGGTCGGCCAGCGTTTCGCGGTACCGCGCGACCAGCAGCAGGGCGTAGTCGGTGGCGGCGCCGAAGACGAGGATGAACAGGATTCCCTGACTCTGGGCGTTCAACTCCAGGACGCCCGACGAGGCCAGCGCGTAGACGACGCCGGAGGCGAGGGCCAGCGCGAACACCGCCGAGATCAACACCACCAGCGGCAGGATCGGCGAGCGGTACACCACGATCAGGATCAGCAGGACCACCGCGCCCGCCACCAGCAACAGCACGCCGTCGATGCCGGCGAAGGCGTTCGACAGGTCGGCGGCCTGCGCGGCCGGACCGGTCACGGCCACGACCACCCCGGGCGGCGGACTCGCCAGCGCCGACCGGAGCGCGGCGATCTGCTCCTTCGGCTTGCCCTCGGTGGACACCGGAACGAACAACTGCACGGCCTGCCCGTCGGCCGACGGCAGCGCCGGCGAGAACTGCGGCGCGAAGCCCGGTGTGCCCGCCAGCGGAGCGACGGCCTCGGCCACGAAGGCGCGGTCGGCGGGAGTCATCGTCGAATCCTTCTCGGCGACCACGATCGCCGGAAAGTACTCGGTATCGGTGAACTCCGGAAGCAGCGCCGCCACCTGCGTCGACTCCGACGACGACGGCAGGAAGGCGCTCGCATCGTTCGTCGTGACCGTCGCCAACTTCCCGGCCAACGGACCGGTCGCCCCCGCGATCGCGAGCCAGATCAGCAGGAGCAGCGCGGGGATCATAGTGCGGCGCAGCCGCCCGGCAGTCATGGGTTCATGTCTACCGGGTCGGCGCGCCGTGCGCCATCCGGGTTGCCGGTTAGGCTCGATTGGGCAGCAGCGTCACCAGATCCGGACGCGCTCGCCCGGCTCCAGGTACAATCCGTCGCCGGGGGCGACGCCGAAGGCGTCGTAGAAGGCGTCGACATTGCGGACGACGCCGTTGCACCGGAACTCCGGCGGCGAATGCGGATCGATCGACAACCGCCGGATTGCCTCCTCGTCGCGAGTCTTCGTTCGCCAGATCTGCGCCCAACTGAAGAACACCCGCTGCACACCCGTCAACCCGTCGATGACCGGCGCCGTAGCTGTATCGAGCCCGCCCGCCTTCTCGAGCGCGATCTGATAGGCCACCAGCGCGATCGACAGGCCGCCGAGGTCACCGATGTTCTCACCGAGGGTGAACTCGCCGTTGACCTTGTACTCGGGGTCGAGCCCGTTCGGCGTGAACTCGCCGTACTGCGCGGCCAGCGCGGCGGTGCGCTCGCCGAACTCGGTGCGGTCGTCGTCGGTCCACCAGTCCACGAGATTGCCGTCGCCGTCGTACTTGGCGCCCTGGTCGTCGAAGCCGTGACCGATCTCGTGACCGATCACCGCGCCGATGCCGCCGTAGTTCGCGGCGTCGTCGGCGTTCGGATCGAAGAAGGGCGGTTGCAGGATCGCCGCCGGGAACACGATCTCGTTCATCCCGGGGTTGTAGTAGGCGTTCACCGTCTGCGGGGTCATGAACCACTCGTCACGATCCACCGGGCCGCCGATCTTGGCCAGCTCGCGGGCGTTCTCGAAAGCGGCTGCCCGGCGCGAGTTGCCGATCAGATCGGTCGGGTCGACCGCCAGGCTCGAATAGTCGATCCAGGTGGCGGGATACCCGATCTTGGGCGTGAACTTGCCCAGTTTGACCAGCGCCTTCTCGCGGGTGGCCGGTGTCATCCACGGCAGGTCGACGATGTTGCGACGGTAGGCCTCGACGAGGTTGGCGATCAGCTCGTCCATCCGGGCCTTGGCGGCCGGCGGGAAGTGGCGTTCCACATACACCTCGCCGACTGCGAAGCCCGCGGCCTCCTCGACGAATCCGACACCGCGCTTCCAACGGTCCCGGATCACCTCGGCGCCGGTCAGCGTCTTGCCGTAGAAGGCGAAGTTCGCATCGACGAAGGCCGCGGGCAGGTACGGCGCGGTGGTCCGCAGCAGCCGCCAGGTGAGCCAGCTCCTCCACGCCGCGAGCGGCTGCGAGGCCATCAGCGCGGCGGCGCCCTCGATGAACGACGGCTGCCCGACGATCACCTCGTCGAACGTGCTGCCCGCGCCCACGCCGCCGAGCCACGCAGGCACGTCGAAGCCCCCGGCCAGATCGGTGAACTCGGCCAGCGTGCGCAGGTTGTAGGTGGCTTCGGCGTCGCGCCTGCGGACCACATCCCAGTGATGCGAGGCGATCGCCGTCTCGAGCTCGAAGACCGCCGCGGCCCGGGCCTGCGCGTCGGCGATCCCGGCCAGCTCCAGCATCGTCGCCACGTGCGCGCGGTAGGCCTCGCACGTCGCCGCGTGCTTGTCCTCGCGGTAGTACGACTCGTCGGGCAGCCCGAGCCCGCTCTGCGTGAGGTGCACCAGGTAGCGGTCGGACTGACGCGCATCGGTGTCGACGTAGAAGCCGAACAGCCCGCCGACGCCGTCGCGCTGCATCCGGCCCAGCACCGCGGCCAGTTCCGCGGTGTCGGTCACGGCGT
This sequence comes from Gordonia aichiensis, assembly GCF_039946255.1. Taxonomy (GTDB): domain Bacteria; phylum Actinomycetota; class Actinomycetes; order Mycobacteriales; family Mycobacteriaceae; genus Gordonia; species Gordonia aichiensis_A. The sequence goes on from NZ_JBCDWL010000017.1 coordinate 16,718, forward strand.
CGATCTCGGCCAACTGCTCGGCGATCGGCGCGATGCCCAGCGACTCGATCCGGTCGGTGTCCATGAACGAGGTGTAGAGATCGCCGACCTTCGCGGCCGGGCTGCCGGGCGCGGGACTGCCGTCCGCACACTCTTCGACGATGGCCCGGACGTCGGCCTCGGCGTTGTCGCGCAGCACGTGGAAGGCGCCGTCGATGCTGCGGTCGTCGGGGATCTGGTGGGTCGCCAGCCACTTCCCGTTGACGTGGGTGAAGAGGTCGTCTGCGGCGCGTACGGAGTTCTCGACCCATTCGAGGTCGAGCCCGGAGGTCTGCTCGATAGTCACGTCCTCCATAGTGTCATCCGCGGCAGCACAATTCCCGCACCGGCGAAGCCGATGGTCGGACGGGGAGGACTACTCGCCGAGTCTGCTGTCCATCGACCAGACGAGGACCTCGCTGTCGTCGGCGACGGCGCGGATCGTCGACCCGCCGAAGTCGGCGGCGCGAAGCGCGTCGCCGGCGTGCAGTGCCTCGCCGTCCACCTCGACCTGGCCTGCGGTGAGGAACAGGTGTGTGAAGCGCGCCGTCGGGACCGAGACCCGCTGCCCCGCGGCGAGTCTGGCCACCGAGAAGGTGGCGCCGCGATTGGCGATGCGGATCGCGGAGTCGAGTCCGGGGACCCCCGAGGCGACCGTGACCAGCCGGCCCGGCGACAGCTCGCCCGACAGGTCGAACTGCTCGTACCCGGGCGTGATGCCGTACTCGTCGGGCATCACCCACATCTGCACGAAATGGACTGGCCGCTCGCCGGTCTCGGCGTAATCGTTGCGTTCGGAGTGCAGGATCCCGGTGCCCGCGCTCATCCGCTGCGCCAACCCCGGATGGATGACGCCGGACCGGCCCTGCGAGTCCTGATGCACCAGCGACCCCGATACCACCCAGGTGAGGATCTCGGTGTCGGCGTGCGGATGCATGTCGAAGCCCTGGCCGGGTTGGACGACGTCCTCGTTCTGAACCAGCAGGACGCCGTGGTGGGTGTTGGCCGGATCGTAATGGTCGCCGAAGGAGAACGAATGCGCCGAATCGAGCCAGTCGGTCTCGGTCCGAGCGCGTTCACTCGAACGAATGACTGTCTTGCTCATGGTGTCCATTGTCCCTTCCCGAATGGAATCGGCGCCAATCCGAAGGTGTTGTGCGATCGTGACCACATAGTCTCCAGATCGCTAGCATGTGGCCAGTGAAACGGGTGGGAATGAAGTGATAATTGTGACTATGGGTATTCGGGGTCGATCGACTGCGGTCGCACTCATCGCTGCGCTGGTCACCGCCCTCGCTCTGGTGTCGTGCTCGTCCGACGGGGAGACGGACGCCTCACGTGCGGTCACCGCGTTCGCGGAGGCGATGGCACGCCAGGACACGCAGGGGGCCGCCGAGATGACGACGTCGCCGAGCCAGGCGGCCGAGGCGCTGGGCGTGACCTTCGCGGGCATGCATGCGCGCGAAGTGTCGGTGGACACCGGCAGACTGGTGGAGTACAGCGACGGCAGCGCCTCGTTCACGCTGAACACGAAGTGGACGTGGGCCGGGGATCATTCGTTCGAGACCAAGACCTCCGGATCCGCGCGACGCCTGTCGGCGGGCTGGAAGGTGCAGTGGGATCCCGGCCTGCTGTACACCGGCCTCACCGCCGACGGCCGCCTGCAGGAGATCCGGACCGATGCGACCCCGGCGCCGACCGTCCGCAGCACCAGCGGCAAGCCGTTCATGCAGATCGAGCCGGTCAACCAGATCATCGTCGACCCGGCCGCCACGAAGAACCTCGACAAGACCGTCCGGGCGGTGGTCGACGCGGTCGCGCCGGTCGCGCCGATGGTCACCGTCAAGGCGGTCGACGACCGGCTCGCCGCCGCGCAGGGCCGGGAGATCGTGGCTGTCACGCTCCGCGACCCCGACATGGCGATGCTCACCGCCGACCCGTCCCGGATCGCGGGCGTCACCGTCAACAAGACCGGCATGCTGGTGATGACCGACAGACGCCTGTCGACGCCGCTGAGCGCGGGCCTGACCAACTACTGGAATGCGATCCGCGACGCCACCGCGGGCTGGCAGGTGCAGATGGTCGTGCCCGGCACCCCGCCGCAGAAGCTCGCGGGCCGGCAGGACGGCCCCGGCCCCGATGTGAACACCACGATCGATCAGAACGAGCAGCTCACCCTCGGCGACGTCGCGGTGGAGGTGGCGCAGCCGGCCACCATCATGACGCTCGACGCCGACACCGGTGCGATTCTGGCGATGGCGCAGAACGACGCCGCCGCCAAACGGAAGATCGACGCCGGGACCGCATACCCGGTCGGCAGCACCCTGGATCCGGTCTTCGGCGCGATCGACGCCGCAGGCAAGGGCGGTGATCGGGGGACGGCCGAGACGGTGCTGCACTCGCTCGGGCTCGGCGTGCAGTTCACCGCGCCCGGGGTGAGTCTGCCCGCAGGGGGTGCGCCGAAGGTCACCGCGGCCGCTTATCACCCCCAGGACTTCACCGCGTCGATGATGAACATGGCCGCCCTCGGAGTGGCGTTGGAGCGATCGGCGTCGGGCAAGGACGGCGCGGCGCCCTACGTGATCAAGGGGACGCAGACCAAGATCGCGGGCGGGCAGCTGGGCAGACTCGACGACGCCGTCGTCCGGCAGATCCGGGCGTCGATGACGACCACGGCCAAGACCGGCGACGCGAGTGACCTGACGGGGGCTCCGGGTCTGCGCGCACTGGTCGGCACCAACGGTCCGCAGGGGCCGGGATGGTTCCTGGGCGTGCAGGGCGGCAAGGTGATCGTGATCTACTGCGAGGGCGACAAGTCCGGCACCGCGGCCCTGCAGGTGGCGCAGAAGTACTTCAAGACGAAGTGAGGGCGGTGCGGGTCACGCGCGACGAGCGATCAGCAGGGCCACCGCGCGCCAGCCGAGCAGGAGCAGACCGGTCGCCAGGGTGGCGACGACGATGAACGACGCCGCGGTGCCCTGACCGGCGATCACCCGCAGCACCATGCCGCAGGCCACCGTCGACACCCACACGATCACGCCCGCGGGCCAGAGGGCGGCCGGAACGAGGTCGCGGCCACGAGCGACGGCGGCCGCGATCGCCCACCCGATCGCCGCGCCCGCCACGAACGGCCACAGCGTGCTCAGGAAACCGCTGACCGAGGCGGCCTCGTCGTGGTTGTTGCGACCGATCGCCACGAAGACGCCGATCGCGACGAGATCGGCGACGACCGGGAGGGCGAGGCGGCGTGCGGCCGTCGGGGCGGGGGAGGAGACGCTCATGCTTCCACGGTAGTGGTCGGTGCGGGGCTTCACCGATCCCGTGTGTCGGGTCTCTCGTCGGTGTCATCCGGGCGCGGCGGCGACTCGGGATCGGGGAGCGACGTCGGGTCGATCACCGGATTCTTGACCGTGGTGTCCTCGGCGAGCTCGTCGTCGAGCGTACGGCCGGACTTGAAGCTGCCGCGGTACCGGACGGCGATCACCGCCCAGCCCGCGAGCGTCACGATGACATAGCTCACGATCCGGTAGATGACGACCGCGGTGACGGCGTCGGCGGTGGGCATCCCCGCGGAGACGAGCGCGGCCACCAGCACGCCGTCGACCACGCCGATGCCCGCGGGCAGCAGCGGGACCGCGGTGCCGACGGCCTTGCCCGCCGCGTAGGCGACCATCAGCCCCGGAATCGAGGGATGGGCGTCGACCGCGTAGCAGGCCGCGGCCAGACACGCGACGTCGGCGATCCAGTTGAACAGGCTCCAACCGAAGGCCTCGGTGGCGTTGCGACGATCGAGCTTGACCGCTTGGAGCTGGGTCATGATCTGGTGCAGCTTATCGGCGCCGTACTCCGAGGGCTTGTCGCGGACCCGGTTGAACCAGGAGAGCAGCCGGGCGGCGATGGTCTCCAGGACGAGCGGGTGGCTGGCCATGTACTGCACGACCGCCACGAAGACGACGAACGCCGCGACGCTGAAGATGACCGAGAAGGGGCTGGTCTTGGCGCCGGCCAGCAGCGCTCCGCCCAGACCGAGCAGGGCGAGTCCGGCTCCGGCGAGCAGCCCGGACATCACCAGCTGCCAGGAGGCGACGACCGGTGAGGCCCCCCAGCGGCGGCTCTCGCGATAGATGAACGCCGGTGCCAGCACCTGTCCGCCGGGCATGGTCTGCGACACCGAGTTGGAGGCCAGGATGACGGCCAGCGACTCGCGCTGTCGCACGTGCACTCCGGCGGACCGCATCAGCACGCGCTGCACCTGCGCGTAGCTGTCCATCGACAGTGCTGCGGCGACGATCGAGAGCAGCACCCACGCCCAGCGCAGGTCGCCGATCTTCGCCCAGGCCTGCGCGAGCGTCGGCCAGATCAGCACCGCTTCGACCGTCAGGATGGTCACGACGACGGCGATCAGCACCCAGCGGAGGCGCCGCCGCCAAGGTCGCGAGGACGTCGGGCCGTGCGGCCGGTCCTCGGCGACGTCGTCGGCGTCGTCGTCAGGCATGGGGTCCAGCCTAACCGTCGAGTAGGAACCTGACCTATTCGTCGTCGGACTGCTGGGCCCGACTGCGACGAAGCAGGTCCTGCACGCTGATCTGACTGTCGGACCGTTCGCGGCCCGAACGCAGCTCCCGCGACGGCGCCTGCGGGGTGGTCGACGCGGCTGCGGGCGGGGACGCCGGTGCCTGCGCGGGTGGCGGTGTCGGTGCCTGCGGCGGGGTCGGCGCGGGAGCCGCGGGTTTGCGGGCCTCCGACGGCGCCGGGGCGGGCGGGCGCGGCGGCGTCGTCGGCCGCACCTGGGGCGCAGGTCGCGCCGGGGTCGCCGGGCGCGACGTGGTCGTCGGTTGTGCCGGGGTCGTCGGGTGGGACGGCGGCACCTGGTCGGCGACCACCTGGCGCGGCGGCACCCGTCGCGGGGCCGGCGCGCCGATGGGCCGGCGCCCGGTCGGCGGCCCGGCGGGTGCGCCCGGACCAGGCCGGGGCACGACCACCGGCAGCGCACCGCTGGTCGGGGTGACCGGTCCGCGGGCGGCGGGCCGCGCCTGCGGCGCCTGCGCGGGCGGCGGACCCTGTCGCTGGGGCCGAGGCTGCGCACCGGTCGGGGCGGGTGCTGAGTTCTGCGGCGGCGCGGCGGGACGGGGACGCTGGTCGGTTCCGGTCTGCCGGACCCCGCCCAATCCGAGCTTCCACGAACCGGTGTCCGGACCGGAGTCGCGGACTCCCGGGCGAGTGGTCGGCGGTGCGACGGTGGCGTCGTCGACCAGTTCGTCGAGGGTGCTGTCGGCGGTCGGCTGCGGACCGCTGTCGGTCCGGCCGCCCGCGGTGCCCACGGCGGAACGCCGTCCGGTCGGTTCGGCGCGACGTCGTCCGGTCGGCTCGGCGCGCCCGGCGACGGGGCGGGCGGTCGCCGCGGCCATCGGCATCGCCGTCGTCGGGGCCTCGGCCGCGGCCACCACCCCGCCCGAGGTGCCCTCGCCGTGCGTCAGGAAGTAGTCGGGGCGCTTGTCTTCCGGTTCGTCCTCCAGGATCGTCTCGCCCAGGCCGATCTTCTGCTGCAGCCGCTGCATCCAGCGCGGCGACCACCAGCAGTCGTCGCCGAGCAGCTTCATGATCGACGGCACCAGCAGCATGCGGATGACCGTCGCGTCCAGGATCAGCGCGGCGATCATGCCGTAGGCGATGTACTTCATCATCACGATCTCCGACAGGCCGAAGGCGCCGGTGACGACGACCAGGATCGCGGCGGCGGCGGTGATGATCCGCCCGGTGTGGGCGGTGCCGACCCGAATCGCCTCGGTGGTCGAGGCGCCCTGCTGGCGGGCCTCCACCATCCGCGACAGCAGGAAGATCTCGTAGTCGGTCGACAATCCGTAGATGATCGCGATGATCAGCACGAGCACGGCGGCGAACAGCGGGCCGGGCGTGAAGTCGGCGATCGACGAGCCGTGCCCGTCGATGAAGATCCAGGTCAGAATGCCGAGCGTGGATCCCAGGCCCAGCGCCGTCATCAGCGCGGCCTTGATCGGGAGGATGATCGAACCGAACGCCAGGAACATCAACAGACCGGTGACGAGCACCAGCAGAATCGCCATCAGCGGCAGCCGTTGGATCAGCGAGTCGATGGAGTCCTGAGTCAGCGCCGGTGTGCCTGCGACGTAGACGCGCAGGCCCTGCTTGTCGATCGCCCGCAGTTCCTTGATGGCCTCGGGGGCGGTGTTGCGGTCGACCAGGCCGGCCGACATCTGGGTGACGCCCAGCCCGTTCTGCTCGTCGCCGTAGATGCCCTCGAGGGCGCCGCCGTCGGCGGTCGGCGAGAACGGTCGGGTGAAGCCGGGGATCTTGTTCGCCTCGTCGGCGATGCGCTGGATCTTGGCGGCGGCGTCCTCGGTGTTCTGGTCGTAGACGACGACCAGTTTCAGGTCCTCGGTGCGCTCGGCGGGGAAGTGCTTGTCGAAGGCCTCCTGCGCCACCCGGTTCGGGTGGTCGGGCGGCAGGTAGGCCTCGCTCATTCCGCCGAAGGCGATGTTCCCGAACGGGATGATCAGCGCCAGCAGCAGCAGGACCGTCGGCGCCGCGGTCTTGACCGGGTGCTGCATCACCCAACCGGCGAGCCGACCCCAGAAGCCGCTCTCCACCTCCTCGCGGGTCTTGGACCGGCGCAGGAACGGGAGCCCGAGGGCGTCGATGCGCGTGCCGAGGATCGCCAGAATGGCGGGCAGCACGGTGATCGACAGCACCGCGGCCAAGCCGACCGAGGCGATGGCGCCGTACGCGACGGACTTGAGGAAGGCCTGCGGGAACATCAACAGGCAGGCCAGCGCCGCGACGATGATCGTCGCGGAGAAGACGACCGTCTGACCGGCGGTCATCACAGTTCTTCGGACGGCGGCCTTGACCGTATAGCCTTCGGCCAGCTCCTCGCGGAATCTGCTCACGATGAACAGGCCGTAGTCGATGGCGATGCCGAGTCCGATCAGGGTGACGACCGACTGGGCGAAGATGTTGAGCTCGGTGAGCTGGGCCAGCACCTTCATGATGCCGAGCGAACCGGCGATGGTCAGACCGCCGATGAACACCGGCAGGATCGCGGCCACGACGCCGCCGAAGACGAAGAAGAGCATGATCGCGACCACCGGCAGGGCGATCAGCTCGGCCCGTTTGATGTCGTCTTCCATGCCCTTGCTCATCGCGGCGGCGACCGGCTGCAGACCGGCCAGCTGGAACTGCGTTCCGGGCAGGTCGTAGCGCTGGGCCAGGCCGTCGAAGAAGGGCTCGATGGTCTTGTAGTTGTTCAGGATGGACGTGTCGTCGTCACCGGCGACGCCGATGGAGACGAAGCCGTGCTTGCGGTCGGGCGTCCACATCCGCTCCTGTTTGATCTGCGCGGCGGTCGCGCCGGCGGCGCCGCCGCCGGTGTCGAACGGATCGATGATGCCCGCGTGGCCGGATCCGCTCTCCCGGCTGACGATGTCCGGGTGCTCCTTGACCAGGTCGTCGACGATGGATTCGATCTTGACGCGGAACGCCGGATCGTCGACCTTGGTGCCCGGCGGCGGGGTGATCAGCAGGATGACGTCGGACTTGTGGTCGCGCCCCAGCGCCTGGTCGGCGACGAGTGAGCCGGACACCGACTCGGACGTGGGATCGAACCACCCGCTCTGGGACAGGTACTGCGGCAGGTTGATGCCGTAGAGTCCCAGACCGCCCATCAGCGCGACGAGGACGGCGATGACGGTGTAGCGCATTCGGTAGACGAATGAGCCGATGGATCCGAACACGCCGGTGTCCTTCCTACTTGCGGGTACCGAAAGTGCGATTGTCTCAGCCTTAACTGAGAGAATGCGACCGTGGATTCAGCTTTGCGGGTGCACGCTACTTGAGAAGCGCCGACAGCGGGCGGAACGGGGTGAGCCAGGCGCCCTCGTCCGGAAGCGAGTCGAGACTGATCCGCGGCAGCGGCTCGCGGAACACGCCGGGGATCTCCTCGAGATCGATGAACTCGATCTCTTCGCAGGTCAGCGCCCAGCTGGCGTGCTCGCGGAAGCCGATGACGGTGACCGGCACACCCTCGGCGGCGATCTCCAGGAGAGGCTCGCGGAAGGCCTGTCCGTCCGCTGAGGCGACGATCACCCCGGCGAGTCCGGGAGTGTGTCGTCGCACTTGGATGTGGTCGAGCATGTCGGCGTCGACATCGCTGTCGTCGGTCAGCTTCGGCTTGGCGAACACTGCATAGCCGACGTTCCGCAGCGCCTCCACCCACGGTCGCACCACGTCGGCGCTGCCCGGCACGATGTTGGTGAAGACCGTGGCCTCCGGTTCGACCTCGGTGCGCAGGGTCGCCGCGAGGGTGGCGTTGCGTTTGAGGATCCAGCGGCCGAGGGCGTCGAAGCGGGGACGGTGCGCGGCGGTGGGGCGGCCGCCGAGGATGCCGCCCAGGCCCATGTCCATGTTCGGCGCGTCCCAGACCAGGAGCAGCCGGCGGGACGGGCTGGTGCCCGCGATCGTCTGGGAGAACTCCGGGCTCATTCCTGCTCCTTCGCTGCCTCGCCCGATTCCCCGCGGGGGCGTTTGGGCAGTGGTTTGACGTAGACGAACTCGTTGACGCCGCGGCCCTCGGTCTGTGCGCGGCCCTCGAACTTGGTGGTGGGGCGCTCCAGCAGGATCGGGGAGTCGAAGGTCAGCGGGACCACGTGCGGGCGGTCGGGGCGCTGCGTCGCCAGCAACTCGGCGATCCACAGCGCGTAGTCGGCGTGATCGGTCGCGATGTGCAGGACCCCGCCGGGCTTGAGCCGGTCGGCGATCAGCTCGATCGTGCCGGACTGCAGGAACCGGCGCTTGTGGTGCCGCGACTTGGGCCACGGGTCCGGGAAGAAGACCCGGACGCCGGTCAACGAGTCGGGGGCCACGAGCTCGGTCAGCACCACGGTGGCGTCGCCGCGGATCATGCGGACGTTGGTCAGACCCGCGCGGTCGACCAGCCCGACCAGCTGGGCCAGACCCGGCTGATAGACCTCGACGGCGACGACGTCGGCGTCCGGCTCGGCTTCGGCCATCGCCGCCGTCGAGATGCCGGTTCCGCTGCCGACCTCGACGATGAGGGGTGCCTCGCGCCCGAACCAGGCCTCGGCGTCCAGCGGCGGCTCGTCTGTTCGGTCGGGGCCGGTGCGCAGATCGCGGCCGAGCTGCGGCCATAGACTCTCCCAGTTGCGCTGCTGACCCGCGGTCAGCGTCCCCCGCCGAAAGCGGAAGCTGGTCACCCTCGGATAGAGGCGTGAGCGGTCGGTATCGGGCGACGATCCCTCGGCGGCGTCGGTATTCACACGTCTATGGTGGCCTATTTCTGCTGCTCGCTCACAATAGACACCCCTGAACCGGCCGATTCGCGTCCGATTCCGTCGACCGCCGCATCGATGTCGGACCTGCGCGGTAGGTTCTCAGTCAACACAGCCGTCTCGGGGGAGATGGGCCCTTTCGGGCAGGTGTACGGGGGAGGTGTGCGGGGTGGTCGACGGACGTATCGCGGCGGTCGCCGATGTCGTCATCGCGGTCAGCGGATTGCCGGGGGCCGGGAGCACGACGATGCGAGCGTCGCTGGCGGCGCGTTTCGGAGTCCAGACGACCGGTCTCGAGGTCGAGGCGACCGGATCCGGGATCGAGAAGGTCGCGCGTCGTCCGGGCGACGCCCCGGTACCGCCGGACCTCGAACTCCGAGTGATCGGCGCCCAGCTGCGCGCCGCCGATAGGGCTGCGATCGCCGCCGCCGACGTCCCGGTCGTCGTGGTGGCGGGCAAGGCCGACACCCGGCCGGCGGCCGCGGAGCAGGCGCGGGCGGCGGCCCGCGAACTGGGGCGTCCGGTGGTTGCGGTGTCCGGGCTGTTGGCGGGAGCGACGATCGGCCGCGCCGACCTCGACGCTCTGCGACGGTGGCACCGCGACGGGATCTCGGTGCCCGTGGCGGCGGCCGCCTTCGCCGAGGAGGCCGGCGCCGACCGGAACGAACAGCGGCTTCGTGCGCAGTTGCTGGCACGGCTGGGCCGGAGCGGCTTGACCGCGGCCGTCGCGACGGTCGGCAGGCACCCCGCGGTCGACGAGGCCGGCCTGGCCGCGCACCTGCACGCGATGAGCGGAATCGACGCGCTGATCGCGCCGATCGTCGCGGCAGCGCCTGTGATCGCCGCGCGGCGTCGGGTGCGGCGCCTGGCCGGACTGAGGCTGCTCGCGGCGCGCGGCTTCGACCGCGCGGCGGCCGAAGCCCGCCTGGCGCGGGAGTCGGTGCGATGACCCTGGTGGTGGCGGGCACGGCGGGAGCCGAACCGGCGGCGCTGGCCGACGCGCTGCGTGCGGGCGGATGGTCGGGGGAGATTGCGGTGGTCGAGCGGCCGGCGCAACTGGCCGCCCATCCCGGCCCCATCGACGCGGCGATACTCGCGTTGGACTCGTCGATGCCCGCCTCGCACGAGGAGGAGGCGCTGCTGGCCGAACTCGGTCGGCGCGCGATTCCCACTGCCCTGACGGCGTGCCGAGTCGATGCCTTTCCCGCGTGGCCGCAAGCGGTCGCCGTGTCTCGGACGATGCTCGACCCCGGTCGACGGCTGCCGTTGTTCGCGGTCGCGACGGTCTTGGCCGACGTGCCCGGCGCGGCCTCGGGCGTCGACGATCTCGTCGACTGGTGCCGGGAGCCTCCGAAGCTCGCAGTCCCCGATCCCGCAGTCCCCGATCCCGCAGTTCCCGACACTGCAGTCCCCGATTCAGCGGGCCGGCCGGCAATCGGGACCGACGCACGGGCACCACGGGCCGTACCCGGGCCGGGCCGCGCCGATCGAGTGGCCGGGTTGCGGGCGGGTGTGGTCGCCACCCGTGCCGAACTGGTCACGGCGGTGCGGACGGCGACGACCGACCTCGGCGTCACGATCGCCGAGACGGAACCGGCCGCGGGCTTCGAGGACTGGCTGCGGGGGGTGCTCGACGAACTCGATCGGCGCGTGATGGCGACCGCCGTGCACCGACTCGACCAGGTCTGCGGCGTCGCGACCCGCGGATCGGCCGGGGCGGCGATGACCGTAGGTCCGGTGCGCGCGCCCCAGACGGGTGCCGAACCGGCACCCGCACCGCCGCCGGCCGGCCGTCGGTCCGAGGACCTGATGGTGATTCTGGTCGGGGCCTCGCTCGGTTTCGGCGTCGGCCGGATGGTCATCGCGCCGGCGCTGCACTGGGCCGGGTTCGGGGTGGCGGGCACGGTCTTGTCGATCGCGGCAGGCCTGCTGCTGGCGTGCTGGGTGGTGCTCGTCCGCCGGACCGGCACGCATCGTGCGCAGTTGCACCGGTGGGCGGCCGCGACGGTCGCCGCCCGGCGCGCGGGGCTGGAATACCGGATCGGCGCCTATGCCGCCGCCGTCGAGGCCCAGTGCGGCCGAGCGATCTGGGCGGGCGACCGGGCGGGGCAGATCTGATGGATTCCATGGACGGACTGCCCCCGGAGTGCGGCGGAGAAAGTGAAGATGGTCTCATCTCCGGGGCCGACGGGCTCGCGCCCGGGCACAATTGGAGTATGGGCTGCGACACGTCGGACGATGTCTGTGCCGAAGTTCACGACAATCTCTGGTGGTACGCGGACGGCATGGCGTGGGACCTCGGTCCGGCCGAGTTCGACGCCGACGGGGACGGCCGATCCGACTCGCTGACCAGTGACGTTGACGGGGCGCCCGCGGTATTGACCGACACGGACGGCGACGGCCGCGTCGACCGGATGTCTGTGCTGTATCCCGATGGCCGGGTCGGTGGCGGGTCCCTCGACCGAGCGGGGATGCCGTGGCGTCCGACGGCGGTCGGACGGATCGACTGAAAGGTCTGCTAACGGGCCGCGGGTTCAAGCCGCACCTTATTCCGCGTATCCTGGGGCCAGTATGCGCCCAGTCACCCTTGTGCGCAGGCAACCGTGAGTTTCGATGAGGAGATCCGCATGACCGCTGCGACCATTCCGGGCATCGAGCCCGGAAGCGCCCCCACCAACCACGCCGGGCTGATCGCCTGGGTGGCCGAGGTTGCCGAACTGACGCAGCCCGACCGGGTGGTCTGGTCGGACGGCAGCGACGAGGAGTGGGATCGGCTCACGGCGCAGCTCGTCGAAGCCGGCACCATCGTCAAGCTGAACGACGAGCGCAAGCCCAACTCGTTCCTGGCCCTGTCCGACCCCGCCGACGTCGCGCGCGTCGAGTCCCGGACCTTCATCTGCAGCGAGACCGAAGAGGCTGCGGGCCCGACCAACAACTGGGTGGCGCCCGACGAGATGCGCGCCACGATGACCGACCTGTACCGCGGCTGCATGCGCGGCCGCACGATGTACGTCATCCCGTTCTGCATGGGACCGCTCGGCTCCGACGATCCCAAGCTGGGCATCGAGATCACCGACTCCGAGTACGTCGTGCTGTCGATGCGCGTGATGACCCGCGTGGGACCGAAGGTGCTCGAAGCGCTCGGCGACGACCGCTTCTTCGTCAAGGCCCTGCACTCGGTCGGCGCCCCGCTGGCGGCCGGTCAGTCCGACGTCGCGTGGCCCTGCAACGACGAGAAGTACATCGTCCACTTCCCCGAGGACCGCGTCATCTGGTCGTACGGGTCGGGCTACGGCGGCAACGCGCTGCTGGGCAAGAAGTGCTACGCGCTGCGCATCGCCTCGGCGATGGCGCACGACGAGGGCTGGCTGGCCGAGCACATGCTCATCCTGAAGCTCATCAGCCCGGAGGACAAGGTCTACTACGTCGCCGCGGCGTTCCCGTCGGCCTGCGGCAAGACCAACCTCGCGATGATCGATCCCACGCTTGAAGGCTGGCGTGCCGAGACCGTCGGTGACGACATCGCCTGGATGCGGTTCGGTGAGGACGGCCGCCTGTACGCGGTGAACCCCGAGTTCGGCTTCTTCGGCGTCGCTCCCGGCACCAGCCACGACTCGAACCCGACCGCGATGAAGACCATCGAGGCCGGCAACACCATCTACACCAACGTCGCGCGCACCGACGACGGCGACATCTGGTGGGAGGGCATCGACGGCGACGCTCCGGCGCACCTGATCGACTGGCACGGCAACGACTGGACGCCCGAGTCCGGCACCAAGGCCGCCCACCCGAACTCGCGCTACTGCACGCCGATGTCGCAGTGCCCGACCCTCGCCCCCGAATGGGACGACCCGCAGGGCGTGCCGATCTCGGCGATCCTGTTCGGCGGCCGCCGCAAGACCACCGTTCCGCTGGTCACGCAGGCCCGCGACTGGGAGCACGCAGTGTTCATGGGCGCGACCGTCGGCTCCGAGCAGACCGCCGCCGCCGAGGGCAAGGTCGGCACCGTCCGCCGCGACCCGATGGCGATGCTGCCCTTCCTCGGCTACCACGTCGGCGACTACTTCGCCCACTGGCTGAGCATCGGCCGCAAGGAGGGCGCTCAGCTGCCCGCCGTCTTCTACGTCAACTGGTTCCGCCGCGGCGAAGACGGCCGCTTCCTGTGGCCGGGCTTCGGCGAGAACAGCCGCGTCCTGAAGTGGATGGTCGACCGCATCGAGGGCAACGTGCAGGGCGTCGAGACCGCCATCGGCACCGTCGCCGCCCCGGGCGAACTGGACCTGACCGGGCTCGAAGGTGCCGAGGCCGACCTGGTCGAGGCGCTCGCGGTCGACAACGCCGAGTGGCGCGAGGAGATCCCGACCATCGAAGAGTGGTTCGACTTCGTCGGCAAGGACAAGCTGCCCGCCGAACTCGCCGCTCAGCTCGAGGAGCTCCGCAGCCGACTCGGCTGATCCCCGAGACGAGCAGATCGAGACAGGCCCGACCGGGATTCCGGTCGGGCCTGTCTCGTCGTCGGACCCCGGAGCGGGCGGGTGTGGAACTTCTCTCTGATCGTCCGATTCGGGGTGGTCCCTGATGCGCGCGGGCCGCCGTTCTGACACGGTTGTTCCATGACAGCAACAGCAGCGGCAGGAAAGCACGCGATGGTGGCGGCCCGAGCAGACGACGTGGTCAAGACCTACGGCAGCGGCGACACCCTCGTGCACGCCCTCCGCGGCGTGTCGATCGGTTTCCGGGCGGGCGAGTTCACGGCGATCATGGGACCGTCGGGTTCGGGCAAGTCGACCCTGATGCACTGCCTGGCCGGACTCGACACGGTCAGCAGCGGCAAGGTCCAGATCGGCGACGTCGAACTGATCGGACTGTCGGACAAGAACATGACGAAGCTGCGGCGCGACCGGATCGGCTTCGTCTTCCAGGCGTTCAACCTGGTGCCGACCCTGACGGCCGAGGAGAACATCACCCTGCCGCAGGGCATCGCCGGGCGCGACGTGGACCGCGAATGGTTCGACACCGTCGTCGACCGACTCGGGATCCGGGACCGTCTGTCCCACCGCCCCAGCGAACTGTCGGGCGGGCAGCAGCAGCGCGTGGCCTGCGCGCGCGCCCTGGTGGGACGCCCGGACATCATCTTCGGCGACGAGCCGACCGGCAATCTGGATTCGCGGTCCTCCGGCGAGGTGCTGGCGATCCTGCGGGCGGCGACCGACGAGTTCAACCAGACCGTCGTGATCGTCACGCACGACCCCCGCGCGGCGTCGTACGCCGACCGGGTGGTCTTCCTCGCCGACGGCCAGATCGTCCGGGAACTGCAGCGGCCGTCGGCCGATGACGTCTTCGAAGTCATGCGCACCCTCGACGACCGGCCGCAGCAGTCGGACCCGTCCGGGGCCGGCGAGGGGAACTGATCGATGGCGTCGAATGTCATGCGCAAGGTCTCCCTGCGGAGCCTTGCGTCCCACAAGATCCGACTCATCCTCACCGTCTTCTCGGTGGTGCTCGGAACGAGTTTCGTCGCGGGGGCGGTGATCTTCACCTCGACGGTCTCGGGTGCCTTCAACTCCATCTTCGACAACGTCGCCAAGGGAGTGGCCGTCCAGGTCAGCTCCGCCGAACCGCAGTCGCCGGGCGTCCCGATCACGATCGTCGACGACCTGAAGAAGAACCAGCAGGCCCTCGGGATCGAACGGCTCGCGGTCGGCAACACCGGCCTGGTGACGCTCGCCGACGCCTCGGGTCGTGCGCTGCAGACCGGCGGCGCTCCCAGCGTCGGCATGAGCTACCTGCCGCCCGGCCAGGCGGTCGGCGAAGACGTCACGATCGCCGCGGGCCGCGCGCCCGAGCGGTCGGGCGAGATCGCCGTCAACTCCGAGGCCGCCGACAAGGGCGGCCTGCGGGTCGGCAGCAAGACGAAGGTCGTCATCGGGGCGGGCCTCAGCGCCCCGCTGGAGGTGACCGTCGTCGGGATCACCGACATGCCGTCCTCGACCGGCGGCTACGTCGGAGTCCTGTTCGATCAAGCCACCGCCGCCAAGCTGTTCTCCGACGGCAAGTACGTCTCGACCGTCGATCTGGCCGCCCGCAAGGGCATCTCCGACACCGAACTGCGGGACGCCGTCGACGCCCATCTGACGAAGTTCGTGGCCGCACAGGGCAAGAAGGTCGCGGTCGACAAGCTCTACCAGGTCCGCACCGGGGAGCAGGTGCGAGAGGACCAGAAGAAGAGCATCGAGCAGTTCTTGACCATCTTCCGCTACATCCTGCTGGCCTTCGCCGCGATCGGACTGCTGGTCGGCACGTTCATCATCTACAACACGTTCTCGATGATCGTGGCGCAGCGCAACCGCGAGCTGGCCTTGCTGCGGGCCATCGGCGCCAGCCGGGAGAACGTCTCGCGGTCGGTTCTGCTCGAGGCATTGATCGTCGGCATCGTCGGCGGTGTGATCGGGCTCGGGCTCGGTGTCGGCATCGCGGCCGCGATGCTCGCGTTCACCGCATCGCAGGGCCTGCCGTCCAACGGCCTCGACGTCGGGATCGGCGCCATCGCCTCGGCGATCTTCGTCGGCGTGATCGTGACGCTGCTCAGCGCCTGGATTCCGGCGCGTCGCGCGTCGCGGATCCCGCCGGTGGAGGCGATGCGCGAGAGCACGGTGGAACCCGGCGCGGGCTCGCTGCGGGTCCGCACCCTGGTGGCCGCCGGATTCGGGCTGGTCGCGATCGTCATCCTGGTGATCGGCGGGCTGGGAGAGGGATCCGGGCCGGCACTCGCGGTGGCGGCCGGCGCCCTGCTGGCCGTGATCGCCGTGGTGCTGGGTGCACCCGCGATCTCCAAACCCGTCGTCGGCGCCTTCGGCGCGGTCTTCGAGAAGCCCTTCGGCACCGTCGGGCGGTTGGCGCGCACCAATGCGGTCCGCAACCCTCGCCGCACCGCGGCGACGGCCTTCGCGCTGACGCTGGGGCTGATGCTGGTCGTCGTGATCGGCACCCTCGGATGGTCGTTCAAGGGGACCGTCGACTCGTCGGTCGACACCGGCCTGCGCGCCGATTTCGTGGTGACCGGCACCAACAACATGCCCCTGGCGCTGTCGGTGGTCGACGCGGTCAAGGAGGCCCCCGGCGCGGGGACGGTGGTCGCGCAGGCGTACGGGTTGGCCAAGTACGACGGCCGGGACGTCTACGTCGCCTCGCCGTACGGCGGTTCCATCGACCAGGTCGCGTCCATCGACATCCTGCAGGGCACTTCCTCGCTGACCGGGGACGGCCTGTTGATCAGCGACAGCGTGGCCCGGGACAACAATTGGAAGCTGGGCCAGCAGATCACCTTCACCAGCACCGCGGGCGACGAGGTGCCCACGCGGGTCACCGGCGTGTTCAAGTCCAATGAGGCGATCGCGCCGACCATGGTCGCCTGGGACTCGTACGAGCAGTTGATGCCGGTCGCGATGAAGCGTGCGGCCGGGCCGGTGCTGGTGATCGGCAAACCGGGAGTCGGCGCGGCCACGCTGCGGACCGAGCTGGAGGACGCCACCGCCGACTATCTGACGGCTCAGGTGCAGAACCGGGACCAGTTCAAGAATGCGATCTCCTCGCAGATCGACCAGATGATGGCGACCCTGTACGCGCTGCTGGGCCTGTCCCTGGTGATCGCGGTGCTGGGCATCATCAACACCCTCGCCCTGTCGGTGGTCGAGCGTCGGCAGGAGATCGGCATGCTGCGGGCGGTGGGCATGAGCCGGGCGCAGGTCCGCCGGACCATCTACCTCGAGTCGACGTACATCGCGGTGTTCGGAGCCCTTCTCGGCACGGTGCTGGGACTGGCGATCGGTGTTCCGCTCGTCCGCACCCTGGCGCACTGGGGCCTGCACGGGGTCGTCGTTCCGTGGGGGCTGATCGCCGGGACCCTGGTCGGCGCCGCGGTGGTCGGCGTGATCGCGGCACTGTGGCCGGCGATCACCGCTGCGCGGACCCGTCCACTCGAAGCGATCACCGCCGAATGACGGTGCGCGCGGCCGGGCTGGATACGGTGAAGTCATGAGTAACGGTTCACCGGACGACCGCAGGCGGACCGTCCTCCTGTCTGCGGTCGTCGTCCTCGGGGTCGTCGTGCTGGCGTTGGTCGGCTTCCTGGTGTTCCGGGACAGCTCGGCGCCGCTGCCCGGCAGCGGTTCGACGCCGACGGCACCGGCGACGTCGTCGACGACGGAGACATCGCCGACCTCGACGTCCCGGACCTCCGCCGAGCCGCGGCCGCAGCCGACGGCGACGTCGGTGGCGCCGGGGTCGGTCACCTATCAGCTCACCGGCGACGGCGACGTGGTGGCGTTGGCCTACCGCAACTCGAGCGGTCGGGTGCTGGTCGCGGCCACCGGCACGCCGTGGACGCAACGGACGACGGTCGCCGACCGTGATGTGGAGTTGACCGCGGTGGTCATCCGGGGACCGGTCACCTGCACGATTCTGCAGGGTGACGAACTGGTCTCCTCCAGCACCAGTCACGGCGGTCCGCTGCGGTGCGCCGGACGACTGCCCCGCTGACACCGGTCACGACAGACCCCTCACGACCCGGTCCGGACGCATTCTGCGTCCGGACCGGGTCGCCTCATTTGTGCCCCGCGGCCGCGAAATCGAAAGTCAGTTCGATATTCTCGGCTGTGCATGGTATAGCGACCGCGGCGCCGGTGCGGTTTCCCGTTTTTCCTGGTCGACGAAAGTTTGTCCACAGCGGTTATCCACAATGTGAACGAATTACACACATGTGTTTTCCACAATGTGGATGGATTGCACAAATGTGTTGAGATTCGTTGGCGGGCCTCTGACCTCAGTGTTTGCGTAGGACCATGACCAGATTCGTCGCGCCGAGCTCACGAAGGATCGGAATGTGCACAACCGGCCAACAGAATCTGGGGAGATAACGGGGGATCACCGTCAACAGGTCCGCATCTTTTGTGGATTGCGCCCATCTCAGACCCGCAGCGGCCGTGATCGGAAACAGCGAGACGCCGAACAGGTTCTTGGGCAGTCGGCCCGTCCGACGGAGGTAGCGGCGGGCCGCGCGGTGCCCGCCGAGGTAGTGGGCCAGTCCGGTCTCGTGACCGCCGAAGGGCCCCCACCACAGCGTGTAGCTGATGATGACGATTCCGCCCGGGCGCGTCACGCGGACCATCTCGTCGGCCATCGCCCACGGGGTCGGCGTGTGCTCGGCGACGTTCGAGGAGTAGCAGACGTCGACGCTGCCGGTCCGGAACGGCAGGTGCTCTCCCTGCGCGCGAACGGTCGTCGGCTGCGACAGTCCGGCGGCCGACATCTCGCCGGCGTCCGGTTCGACGGCCAGGTATCGGGCACCGCGGTCGGCGAAGGCGTCGGCGAAGAAGCCGGGACCGCCGCCCACATCGAGGACGGCGGCACCCTCGAGTCCGGCGGTCCAGTCGGCCGGCAGCAGTCCGGCCACCATGTCCGCGGTGTCCCGGGCCAGCGCCGCGTAGAAGCGTGAGGGCTCGGACTGTTCGTACCCGAACTCCCGCAGCAACCGCACCGAACGACCGACGGTCGCGTGCCGGGCGAACGGAACGGGGTGGGAGCGCGGACGGCGGAATGGCATCCGGAAGGGCGGCATCCAGTCAGCGTCGCATACGCTGGACCGAGTGAGTGTGCCGACCGATGTGCTGCTGCTGTGCTGGCGCGACACCGGCCATCCGCAGGGCGGCGGCAGCGAACAGTACCTGGAGCGCGTCGGCGCCGAACTCGCCGCACGCGGCTCGCGCGTCACCCTTTTGACCGCCCGCTATCCCGGCGCCCCGCGCAGGCAGATGAAGGGCGGGATCCGCATCCTGCGCGCGGGCGGTCGGCTGACGGTGTACCCGCGGGCCCTGGCGACACTCGCGGCCGCGCGCTGGGGCCGCGGCCGACTGGCCGGCTACCGGCCCGACGTCGTCGTCGACACCCAGAACGGGGTGCCCTTCTTCGCCCGCCTGGTGGCCGGAGCCCCGACCGTGGTGCTGGTGCACCACTGCCATCGTGAGCAGTGGCCGGTCGCGGGCCCGGTGCTGTCCCGGATCGGATGGCAGATCGAGTCCCGGCTCTCACCGCGCGTGCACCGGCGCGATCGATACATCACCGTCTCGCTGCCCTCGGCCGCCGAACTGGTCGACCTGGGCGTCGACCGCCACCGGATCCGGGTGGTGCGTGCGGGAATCGACCCGGTTCCGGACGGGGTGAGCGCGCCTGCGGCCAGGGCCGGACTGCGCTTGATCGCCGTGTCCCGGCTGGTGCCGCACAAGCAGATCGAAGATGCCCTCACGGTGGTCGCGCGGCTGGTCGCCGACGGCGTCGACGCCCGCTTGGACGTGGTGGGAGACGGCTGGTGGGCTGGGCGGCTCCATCAGGCGGCCGCCGCCCAGCGGGTCGCCGACCGCGTCGTCTTCCACGGCTACGTCAGCGATCGCCGCAAACACGAGCTGCTCGCCGCCGCCGATCTGCACCTGATGCCCTCCCGCAAGGAGGGGTGGGGGCTGGCCGTCGTGGAGGCCGCTCAGCACGGAGTGCCGACCATCGGCTACCGCAGTTCGGCCGGGCTGACCGACTCGGTCACCGACGGAATCACCGGACTGCTCGTCGACGACCTCGACGAACTGTGTGCGGCGACGGCGACGCTGGGCGCCGACCCGGTCCGTCGCCGCGAACTGGGCGAGGCGGCCCGCCGGCGCGCGGCGCAGTACTCGTGGGCCGACACCGCCGACGGTTTCGCCGAGGTCTTCGCCGCAGTCCGTCCCTGATCGTGCAGGGGGTCTCGATGCGCTTGCTCGCTGCGCTCGCAGGCTTACTCGACCAGCCTGGGTTGGGGTGTTTTCAGGTGGTCGATCAGCCTGGGTGGCAGTGCTTTTCAGGGTTGTCGAGTAAGCGGAGGAACGGAGTGCCGGAGCGCATCGAGGCGATGTGCGGGGGTCTCGATGCGCTTGCTCGCTGCGCTCGCAGGCTTACTCGACCAGCCTGGGAAGGCGGGCTTGCGTGGCCGGCGTGAGGACGGCCTGGGTGGGGGTTTCTCGGCCAGCCTGGGTGGGCGGCCTTGCGGTTGCCGGCCTGGGAAGGGCGGCCTGGGTGGGGGTTTCTCGGAGGGCCTTTTCAGGGTTGTCGAGTAAGCGGAGGAACGGAGTGACGGAGCGCATCGAGACGAGGAGTCACGCGGGCACGGACTCGGCCAACTGTGCGCCGAGCAGATCGGGGTGCGCGGCGACCCGCTCTGCGGGCATCAGCGTCCACATCAGCGTGTCGGCCAGATGGTCGATCCGGGCGCTGAGATCGTCGTGACCGGACACCGCGTACGACAGCACGTGGGCGCCGACGAAGGCCTCGGTGATGAAGGTGGCGGCCTCGGCCGGATCGGTGCCGGGCCGCACATCGCCCTCGGCGAGGCCGATCGAGACCAAGTGCTTCAGCGCCTCGATCCACGCGGAGTACACCGGGATCGGGACCTGCCCGGAGTTCAGCTCGATGACGAGCCGGATCCCGGCGCCGACCACCGGGTCGTCGCCGAGCAGCCGGCCCATCTCGCGGCAGAGCATGGCGATCTGCCGCACGGCGTAGTCGCCCGTCGCGGTGACCGCGGTGACCGCGGCGACCGCGGCGGCCGACCGCACGCCGAACTCGTCGACGACCGCTGTGGCCAACTCCTCCTTGGACTCGAAATGGAAGTAGATCGCACCCCGCGTCAGACCGGTCTCGCCGACGATGTCGTTGAGGCGAGCGCGCTCGAACCCCGCGCGGCCGAAGAGCTCGGCAGCGCCGTCGACGATCTGACGCCGGGTCTGGACAGCTCTCGCCTGCTGCGCCATCAGTCCCTCCGAATGTGAACTACCCCATCTGACCTGCGGCGATTAGTCCGAAAAGTGGACTCGAACCTTGCATGTCATTACTCGAGAGTATAGCGTTACATACCGGTGAACCGGTTTTGCCGGGCGTGACACTGAAGCTGTGACATCGGCTGGGAGCACGGAGGAATTCCGCCGACGGGCCGAGGGGTGTTTCAGAGACCGTCCGCAGGCGGTGACCGGCTTCGGTGCGCGACTCCCGCGCAGAACTATCGCGGGGGTGGCGCACCTGCGTGTCTGCGCGGCGACCATCGGGCGAATCCAGCCCGGATCGACGTCGTTCCCGCGCCGAGCAGCGCCCCGATCCCACCGAGCAGCGCGCCCAGCCACAGCATGTGTGCCGTCACCGACATCGCCCACGCCGCGACGCTCGGCTCCGGAAAGGGCTGTGCGCCGTCGATACGCCAGACGGACAGATGCGGCCCGCGCATGACCGGCGGCCCGCTCTCGGCCAGCAGCGGCGGCGGGTCGGCCTCCTCGACGACCACCCACCCCACACCCGACTCGGCGAGGATCCGCGGGTCGCCGCCGGCGCGCAGCGCCTCGACGATCTCCGCTGTCCGGCCGGTGGGGCCGTCGACGGTCCGACCGTCCACGGTCAGTTCGCCGGAGACGACGACCGGCGCATCGAGCAGGCGGGGCAGCGGTGTCAGCGACGGTCCGGTGGTCCAGGAGAGCCTGCGGACCGCGTCGGCGGGCCACACCGCGACAGCGCCGGACGCGCCGTCGGCGTCGTCCCCGATCAGTGCGGTGACCTGCGCATAGTCGCCGGGATAAGCCACCGGTGCGATCCTTCCGCCGACACCCCACGCAAGATCGGGAAGGGGCGCGACGATCAGCGCGACGACCGCCGCAGCGGCGAAGCCGGCGGGCACCGATCGTCGAAACGCGTCGACGGCGCCGGCCGCCGCGAGGGCCGCGAAAGGCACCGCTGGAGCCAGGTACTTCTGCGTGTCGCGGAACAGTCCGGCGCCCGGAACATCGCGCAACAGCGCCTCCACGAGCACCAGCCCGGGCGGGGTGGCGGCCGCGATCACCAGCACCACGACCACCACGGCGAGTCCCGCCAGCGCCCGCACCACGGCGCGCTCGACGGTGGCCGGTCGCGTGCCGTGTCGCAGCAGCCGCCGGGTGCCGACCGCCACGATCAGCAGCAGACACGCGGTCGCGACCAACGCCCACGGCCCCTGACGGCTGGCGGGGACGGCATCGGCGTTCCAGATGCCGCCCAACCCCGGCGCGGTGCCGACCGTCCCCAGCCAGGGCTCGGCCCGCAGCGCGAAAACGGCTGCGCCGCCCGAACTCCCGGTGCCGGTGGCGAGCGCGGCACCCACCAGCCACGGCGACGCGGTCGCCAGCCAGCACAGGGCGGCCACGGCGACCCGCCGACGCGGCAACCGCGCGGCCGCGGCCACCACCGCGGCCACGATCACGACCAGCACCGAACCGGTCGGGGTGAGGCCGCCGGCGGCGAAGATCCCGGCCAGGGCAGCCCACCGTCGGCGCGTCGGCGCGCGGGTCAGGTCGAGGACCGCGGGCACGACCCAGCCGAGCGCCGCGTACCCGGCCAGCAGGCTCCAGTGCCCCTGCAGCAGACGTTCGGCGACGAACGGATTCCAGATCCCGACCGTCGCCGCCGCCGTCGCACCGGCCCGGCCGGCCGACGGCACCAGGCGCAGCGCCAGCCGCCCGTAGCCGACGCCCGCGGCGAACAGGGCGAGCGCGGTCAGCGAGGCGACCAGCCAGCCGCCGTCGACCAGGCGCGAGGTCAGCGCCAGAAATGCATCCTGCGGGACCGCGCGCGGCGGGGCGCCGTCGATGCCGAAAGCCGCCGCGACCAGCGGGAACCGCGGGGTCGCGACGGCGTCGCGGTAGAGCAGATGATCATCGAAGAGCGGCCCGCAGATCAGCGCGGTGAGCAGTGCGCTGACCGCGTACAGCACGTCGGGCCGACCTCGTCAGTAGTGGTAGGTGTCGGTGGGGGCGGGCATGTGGTCGTTGATGCCGTGGTCGCTGGGCACGATCCCGTAGGCGCGGGCCAGCTCCAGGATCTTGGTGCCGCGGGCGATGCGGGGCAGGTCGGAGCCGTTGCGGATCTCGCCGCCGTCGGCCTCGAACTCGGTGAAGAACTCGCGCGCCCACTTGATCTCGTCCTGCGACGGCGACAGGCCCTCGTTGACGGCCGCGCACTGGTCGGGCGTCAGGCAGATCTTGCCGGTCATCCCGAACTCCGCGCTCACGGCGGTCGCCTCCGACAGCTTCAGCGCGCTGGAGCCGACGGTCGGACCGTCGATCGCCGACGGCAGGTTGGCCGCCTTCGCCGCGATCGTGAACCGGGACCGCGCATACGCGAGGGTCGCGGGCTGCTCGCCGAAACCGGTGTCGCGGCGGAAGTCGCCGATGCCGAACGCCAGCCGGAAGGTGCCCTTGGCCGACGCGATCTCGGTGATCCGCTCCAGGCCGCGGGCGGTCTCCACCAGGGCGACGATCGGGACGCCCGGCATCCGCTGCGCGGTCTCGGTGACGTGGTCGACCGACTCGACCATCGCCAGCATGATGCCGCCGATCGACGTGCCCGACAGCGCTGCCAGATCGGCCGCCCACCACGGGGTGCCGAAACCGTTGATCCGCACCCAGTCGGAGTGCCCGTCGGCGAGCCAACCGATCACGTTGTCGCGGGCGCTGTCCTTGTCCTTGGGTGCGACGGCGTCCTCGATGTCGAGGATCACGATGTCGGCGCGCGAGCGCGAGGCCGCCTCGAAACGGTCGTACTGGGCACCGTTCACCAACAGCCAGCTGCGCGCCAGGACCGGGTCGATGCGGCTCCCGACGTCGGCGGGGTCGGGCTCGTGGAATGGTTCGGTGTCGTACATCGACTCTTCGCGCTCGTCTCGATCAGATCCGGATACTGCCGATGAAGTCTATCGCGGGGTCTGCGGGCAGACTGGTCAGCATGGCCCCGCCCGCCCCGCCCGCCGTCCGCGGGTCCACCGTGCGCTCGCTGGGCTGGGTCACCGCAGGCACGATGCTGGCCAACCTGTTGGCCTACGCGGTGCAGGTGCCCGCCAGCCGGGTGCTCGGCCCCGACGGTTTCGGCGAGTTCTCCGTGCTGAACGCCGCCATGCTGGTGGCCTCGGTGCCGGCGCTGGCGCTGCAGTCGGTGGTGGCCCGCGAGCGCGTCCGCGGCACGTCGGAGCCGCGGCTGTGGCGGCTGATCGGCATCGTCTTCACCGTCGTGCTGGCGGCGTCGGTCGTCGCGACCGGGGTCATGATGCGGCTCGCCCACACGGGCCTCGACTCCACGGCCGCCGCCCTCGCCAGCGCGGCGCCGCTGGCGCTGATCGCGGGCGGACAGGGCCTGCTGCAGGCCGCCGGCCGGTTCCAGTTGCTCGGCATCGTCCTGGCCGCGGTCGGGGTGCTGCGGTCGGCGCCGGTGGTCGCGGCCGTGTACTTCGGGTCCGACGCCACCGGGGCACTGGTCGCGGGCACCGCGGGCACGGTGATCGCGGCCGTCGTCGTCGCGCTGATCGCTGCGAACCCGGCCGGCGGTTCGGGGTCGGCCGACGACCGCCGCTCGGCGATCGCGCTGCCCGACGTGCTGGCCGCCTCGGGCGTGCAGTTCGTGATGATCGTCGCGGTCTCGGTCGATCTCCTGCTGTCCCGCTCGGTGCTGAGCCCGGCCGATGCGGGCGTGTACGCACTCGGAGCGGTCGCCGCCAAGGCCGCGTTCTGGCTGCCGCAGGCCGTCGGGGTCGTCGTCTACCCGCGCCTGGCCGACCCGGTGCGGTCGGGGACGGCGCTGCGCAGCGGTGTCGTCGTGCTGGGTCTGATCGGCTTCGCCGTCACCGCCGCGGCCGCGCTCGGCGGGCCGCTGGTGCCGACGGTGATCTCCGCCGACTACCGGCCGGTGGCCGGGCTGATGTGGCTGTTCGCGCTGACCGGCGCGCTGCTGTCGGTGCTGCAGTTGATGCTGCTGACGGCGATCGCGCAGAACCGGACCCGGGGCGCCCTGCCCGCACTGGTCGTGTTGGTCGCCGAGGTGATCGTGATCATGACCTGCGTCGATTCGGTGATCGAGTTGATCGGCGTCGCGGCGAGTGCTGCGGCGTGCGCGGTGGTCGCAACCGGAGTCTGGCTCGTCGCCGCCGACCGACCTCGGTCGGCCGCTACCGCGGGCGACGCGCCGACCGCGCCAGGACGACGGCGCCGCCGATCACGATGACGGCGCCCGCCGCGCCGAGTGCCAGCGGCAGAATCCGTGTCGTCAGCCGGACCGGGAAGGCGCGGGCCTGCGCTGCGGCAGCGCCGTCGGAGCGACTGCGCTGATCACCGGTCACCGTGGCCCGCAGATTCGGCAGGACGAAGTCGGCCAGAGCCGGATCGCGAGCAGACTCGTCGGCGGTGAACCGGTACTCCTCGTCGATCTCCACCCGCTGGTCGACGAGCGTGCCGGTCGCGGTGTCGACGTACAGGTCGTGGATGGCGCGGTGATGCAGCGTCGCCGTCAATGGACGGTCGGGCGCGACGCCGGGAAACCGCCCGAACCACGACGCCGGTCGGACGATCACGCCGCGCGGATCGGTGCCCAGCGCGCCCAGGTCGGTGTCGGCGATCGTCGCGCGCAACCGGATGACCTCGCGCCCGTCGATCTGCGTGCGCCCCACCTCGTGCAGGGGGACCGTCTGACGGGTCGGGACGTCGAAGTACTCGCCGGGCGTGCGGAAACCGTACGGCAGCACGTAGGTGCGGCCCCGACGGTCGGGCACGGCGACGGCGGCGCGCTTGTCGTCGTACTGGATCTCGGAGCGGCCGGTCGGCGCCGCGGTGCGTCGGTCGAGCGTCACCCGGTCGATCGTCGCCGCCAGGGTCGGCTCGTGGCAGACCTGCTCGGCGTCGACCGACCGGCCGTCGACGGTGTACGAGCGGACGCCGAGCGCGGTGCCCGTCTGCAGGGTGACCACGTCGGAATCGGCCGGCCGGACGGCGACGGTCCGCTGCCGCTGCTGCACCGTCGCCGGCAGCACTCGCGCCGCCGGAGCGTCCAGCGAGCACCGATCCAGGACGACGGCGTCGTCGGCGCCGTCGCCGACCCACGTGCGGTCGATGCTCAGCGGAAGCTTCTTCAGTCCCGTCCCGATCATCGGTCCCATCGCGAAGGCCGCCGCCAGCAGCAGTGCGCCGAGGAAGAAGGCGGTCGGCGCCACCAGCTCGCGCGCCGACCAGCGCGGTGGATCGGAGACGGCGTCGTCGGCGTCGGGCATGGGACCGACTGTAGGTGCTCGCCGGCCCGAATGACGTGCTGACCCGCTCGGGAACGATGGTCGAGCTGCGCCGGGGCCGCGGCGATTACCCTGGGCGAAGACATGACCGACTCCCCGCAGGCGCCCGCGCGGCGCTTCTACCCGCAGTTGGAGGGCTTGCGCGCCGTCGCCTCGCTCGGCGTGCTGACCACCCACGTCGCGTTTCAGACGCGCGCCACGCAGTGGCCGGTGGTCGGGGAGATCCTGGGACGGCTCGATCTGGCCGTCGCACTGTTCTTCGCGCTCAGCGGCTTCCTGCTGTGGCGGCCGTACGCGACCGCGGCGCGCGAGCGGGCTGCCGGGCGGCCCGACGTGGTCCGCTACCTCCGGCACCGCTTCGTTCGCATCTGGCCGGCCTACGCGCTGGTGGTGATCGCCGTCTTCCTGCTGCTGCCGCAGGCGCGCGGCGCGTCGGCGACGGTGTGGCTGGCCAACCTGACCCTGACCCAGGTCTTCGTCCCGCTGACGCTGGCGCCCGGACTCACCCAGATGTGGAGCCTGTCGGTGGAAGTGGCCTTCTACCTGCTGCTTCCGGTGATCGGGATCGCGCTGTTCCGGCTGCGGGGACCGCGTGCCCGACTGCGGATCCCGATCGTCGTCGCCGTGGCGATCGGCAGCCTCGGATGGACGTGGATCACCCGGCTGCTGTCGCTGCCGGGCGGAGTCGAGGCGCGCAACTGGGTGCCGGGCTATCTGCCGTGGTTCGCCGTCGGCCTGGTGCTCGCCGAGACGGTTGCGGCGCTCGCCGCGGGCACCGTCGACGGCCGGTCGCCGGCGGTCCGGATCGCGCGCAACCGGCCGCTGATGCTCGCGGTGTTCGTCGCCGCCTATGCGCTGGCCTGCACACCGCTCGCCGGGCCCGTCGGGCTCGGCGACATGACGCACCTGTCGTACGTGGCCAAGATGGTCCTCGGTGCGGTCGCCGCGCTGGCCGTTCTGGCACCCCTGGTGCTGGGCGAGGGGCGATTCGCGTTCCTCGACTCGACCGTGATGAACGCGCTCGGCCGATGGTCGTACGGCATCTTCATCTGGCACCTGGCGGTCCTGAGCATCGTCTTCGGACTGTTCGGCATCCCGATGTTCGCCGGACACTTCGTCGAAGTCTGGGCGCTCACCGTGATCCTGACCGTCGCACTGTCGGCGGCGAGCTACGCCTTCGTCGAAGAACCGCTACGCGTGCGGTTGAGCCGATGGGAGAAACGGACGGCGCGCGCCACGATAGCCTCGACACCATGATGCTCACTGCATTGATCGTGCTTCTGTGCACCGCCGTCACCGGCGCGGTCACGGTCGGAGCGTGGATGACGAACGCCCACGTGCGCCGCGCCAAGACGGGGCCGGGTCGGCACCGTCGCATGCCGCCCCAACTGGTCTTCGGCCACATGGTGCTCGGCGTCGCCGCCGTGACCGCCTGGGTGAGCTTCCTCATCATCGATCGCGCCTACGCGGGATGGATCAGCATCGCCTTCATGGTCGTCGCGGCCGGTCTGGGCATCGCGATGTTCCTCCGCTGGATCCCGAGCTACCGGCCCGGCGCCGGAAGTCTGCGGGTCGCCGGAGCGACGTCGGCGGAGCAGAACCTGCCGATCGGCGTGGTGCTGTCCCACGGCGTCTTCGCCGTCGGCGCGCTAGTGATCGCGGTCGTCGCCCTGCTCTGGTGACTCCGGCGGGCTGATCCGCGGGCGGTCGGGCACCAGGGTCGACGCGACGGCCGCGGCGACCGCGACGAGCGCGAATGCCTGAGCCCACCCGCTGTAACCGAGATACGGCGCTCCCGAATGCCACGGGCCCGCGGCCAGAACGACGGTCGCGGCGAGCATCGCGCCGAAGGTCAGACCCGGCCGAATACGCGGCGAACACCGCCAGACGACGACGCCCGTCGCGGCCGCGAGCAGGGTGCCGGGCCAGCCCGCGAGCAGGAACGCCGCGGTGAGGGAGATCGCGGTGAGTGCTGGGGTCTCGATACGGCCTCGGCTAGCGCCTCGGCCTACTCGACCAGCCTGTTGGGGGTCGGGGGTGGCTTGGGAGGCGGTGAGTGCGGGGGTCTCGATACGGCCTCGGCTAGCGCCTCGGCCTACTCGACCAGCCTGTTGGGGGGCGGTGGGGTCGAGGGTGGCTTGGGGTGCGGTGGGGGCGGGGGTGGAAGCAGCGGCGGAGCGGGGGGAGGTGGTGCGGCGCAGGGGCCACCAGGCGACGGCGAACAGCAGGGCGACCAGCGACAGGCCGACCGCGAGCGCCCACCGGTACGGGGAGTCCAGGTCGAAGGTCAGGGCGATCGTGCCCGCCGCTCCCGCCGGGACCACCCAGCCCTGCTGCCAGCCGTTCACCGTCACCGGTGTCAGTTCGCGATCCCCGATGCGGGCGTGCCAGCCGGGATTGGTGCTCTCCGGGACCGACAGCACGCGGTCGGTCGAGGCCGCGTCGACGCTCATCAGACGCTCGGTGGCACCCCAGCTCTCGACGCGGGGCCGAGTCACCGCGGGGGCCTCGGCTCGCGCACCAGGAACCGTGAGCGTCACCGCGTCGACGGTGAACGCGCCGCCCGGGTTGACCGACAGCTCCTGCTCGCCGGCGGCCAACTGGACCGGGGGGCCGGGACACGGGGAGGCGATCACGGGCTCGCCGCGGCGCAGCGCGCCCGCCGTGGTGCGGGCCTGCAGTCGCACCACCTGACCGGAGACGGTCAGCCCCAGCGCGTGCGGCCCCAACGGGTCGGCGTCACAGCGGATCTCGATCGGCCGGGTGTCGTCTGCGCGACCGCCGACGACGGCGCCGTCGGTGGTCAGCACCTCGATCTCGCCGATGCCGACCGGGGCGTCCGACGCGAAGCCCAGGTCGTTGACGTTGATCAGATCGCTCTGCTTCTCGACGGTGAGGACGAGCGAGTCGGCGCGGTGCGGCGACAAGGTCACCGCGCCGTCGGCGGGGACCTCGACTCGCTCCCGGCCGACCGACCGGTCGCCGTCGCGGAACTCGACCGTGAGCTCCGTGGGCCGCGCCGGATAGTCGTGCGGGGTCTGGAGTCTGAGTCCCGAGACCTCTTGTGCCGTCGGCAGATGCAGGGTGAGGCGGGGTCGGTCCTTCTCACGCGCCGTCGACGATCCTCGACCGCGGGGCTTCGAGTCGGCGGCCGGTTCGGCGGCGATCCAGGCGGTGTTCGGATCGGCGTCGACCGCGGCCGAGGCATTGCCGCGGGGGTCAGTGACGGCTGCGGCGCCGTCGGCGGTGAGGGTCGCGGGCGCTCGGAGCAGGGCGGCCAGCTCGCCGCCGGGCTTGGGGCGCAGGACCACCGACGGTGCCACCTCGGTCGGCGCGGGGACCGACAGCACCCGACCGAAGACGCCCGGGGTCTCCGCGACCGAGCCCAGTGCGGGCGAGCAGCGCACCCGACCGCGGTCGTCGCCCGTCTCCTGCGTGAGGCAGTCGGGTCGGGCACCGAACTCGGGCCCGAGCACCCACTCCGACACCCGGTCGGCGGCGTCGCGGGTCGGCAGCACGGTGCGTTGGCGGATCGACAGCGGCGCACCGCTGTTCGCATCCGACAGCGAGAGCTCGGCGACGGCGAACTGGTTGCCGCCGGTACCGTTCGCGGTGTCGATGGCGCGGACCTCTATCCGGGAGGTCGGCCCGCCCGGCAGCACGATCCGCGTGGGCACCCCCGGCTCGATCCCCTGCGCGACGGTGCTGCCCGTGTCCGTGGACACCAGGACAGTCGACACGTCCGGCCCGAGGGCCTTCGCCGTGGTGACGGTGACGGCCAGACCGCTGCGCGGCGTCGTGAACTCGACCGCCAGCCAGCGGCCGACGGCCGACTCCAGCCCGCGCGAGACCCAGGCGGTCGCCGGGTCGCCGTCGAACGCCGCGGCCGTCGAGTTCGCGGGCGAGGTGCGTCCCGGCTGGGTGGCGTCGGCCGCCGACCCGGAGCTGGTGACGCGCACCTGTCCGGGCCGATTGTCGAGGACCCACTGCGCCTCGACGAGCGGCCGGCCGGGCACCGGATAGTCGGGGGCCGCGTTCTTGGTGAGCCGTGGATCGCCGGGCGCCCGAACGGCCGACGAGTGCTCGTCGACCCTGCCGAAATCGGTCTCCCGGTCGACCGGGGTGTCGGTGACGACGAAGGGCTGCGCCGGGAGTCCGGCGCGGGCCGCGTCGGTCGTCAGGAGCGCCGGTCCCAGCGGCTCGGCTCCGCTGCGTCGCCGCGAGTCCGCCAGCGCGAGCAGGGCTTCGGGGCCGCCGTCGACCCGCGTCATGGCCGCGGCGTCGACGAGTCGGGGCCCGCCCGGCAGGCACGACGAGCAGTCGGGGTCCACGCGGTAGACGGTGATCGCGGGCAGCGGCGGTCGCAGGCCGTCGTCGACGACGATGCCGTCGAGCGCGGCGGGCGCCACCGGCGGTCCGAATCGCGCCGCCTCGACGAATCCGGGAGAGAGCGCCAGGGCCTGCGCCACGGCGAGCGGGCGCGCCGACCGCGAGGTGTCGGGGTCCAGATCGGCGCGCAGCACCACGTAGCTCACCCCCTGCTCGACCAGCGTCTCGGCGAGCCCGGGCGATCCCCGCCCGGAACTGAGGGCGCGCTGCACGGAGTCCATCGCGCGGATCGCGCCGGGCGGAGTCAGCGGGATCGCATCGCGTACCGCCCACGGCGTCTGCGCCAGCGCCTGCAGGGGTTCGTCGCGGGTGAGCCCCCACAGTTGATCGGCGAAGGGCGCGCCGGGAACGACGAGTGCGCGCGCCGGAGTGGCCGAACCCTGTTCGGCGGCGGCCAACCAGTCGGCGGTCTGCGCCCAGTAGTCGGGGATGGCGCGGTAGCTCTTGGCGGGCGCCAGCCCACCGGTCCACAGGAGCGAACCGGACCCGAACGCGGCGATCACGACCACCAGCGCCGCGGCGACACCGCGCTCGGCGTGATGGGTGCGGGCGGGCACGCGGACGCGCGCGAGCAGATGGGCGATGCCCAGCGCCAGCGGAAGTCGGACCAGCGGATCGAACTTGTGGATGTTGCGCAGCGCGGCGCCGGAGCCGTCGAGGAAGGCGACGACCGTCTCGCGGATCGGCGACCCCAGGGTCCCCGGGTAGCCGAGGCACATGGCGAGCAGGCCGACGGCCGCGATGGTCAGCAGGCGGCCGCGATACGGCATGGCGCGCATCGTCAGACCCGCCAGCCCGGCCGCCGCGAGCACGCCGGTCGCCAGCACCGCCGCGGGCTCGGACACCAGCACCGCCCCCACCGCGCGCTCGGGGGAGACGAACGGCGTCCACGAGTCCGTGCCGCGCAGCACTTCGGTGAGGGAGGTCCACTCGGTGGTCACCGACGCCGATTCGATGAAGTCGAGGAACGGCGGCGAGACCCGCGAAAGGATCGCCAGTCCGGCCAGCCACCACAGGCAGGCGGCCGCCGCACCCGCCGCCCACCACGCGCCGAAGACCAGTCCCCGGCGACGACGCGAGCGGTCGCGCCGAGCGGTCGCCAGCACCCACCAGATCACCGAGATCGCGACGGCCGCGGCCGTGGCCACGGCGTTGACCGCCCCCATCAAGGCGATGGCGCACGCCGATCGCGCGGCCTCGCGCCACAGCGGCCGCCGGTCGCCGACGTCGTCGAGCGCGCGGACCAGCGGGATCAGCACCCAGGGCGCGAGCATCATCGGGAGGGTCTCGGAGGAGATGGTCCCGAGCGTCGTCATCACGCGCGGCGCGAGCACGAACACCCACGCGGCGGCCAGCCGCGACCAGAACGACCCTGTGCGCAGGGCCTCGGCGAGTCGGACGACGCCGATGAAGCCTGCCGTCAGCAGCAGCGCCCACCAGCAGCGTTGGACGATCCACGCCGGGACGTGGAGCAGGTCGCCGGCGGCGAAGAACAGGCCGTGGGGGAAGAAGTAGCCGTACGCCTGGTTCTGCACCTGGCCCATCGGGGCGTCGGGCGACCACAGGTGCGCCGCGCGCATCAGGAAGCCGATCGGGTCGGCGGTCAGATCGAGCTTGGTGTCCGGGGAGACGAGACCCGGCCGTTGCAGCAGGCAGATGACCAGCGCGACGACACCGACGACGACCCCGTCGCGCCGGGACAGCTCGCGCGTCAGTTGTTGGAGTCTCCGCTGCCGCGGGATCCGTAGTCGACCGACCCCTGAACGAAACCGTTGTCCGCGTTGAAGCTGTTCACGTCCGTGGACGGTTTGGTCTCCGAAGCGAGTTGGCCGCCGAGGAAGACCGCGCCGATACCGATGATCACACCGGCCACCCCGGCGACGGCTCCGTAGATCAGGCGTTCGCGCATTGCCCCAAACTACCATCTCGGCGGCCACCGGGAGCCTCGTGCGAGACTGGACTCCATGCGACCGCCTTCACTTCTCCGCCCCAGCCGCGCAGTCGTCGCCCTGCTGGCGGCGGTCGGGCTGTTCGCCTCTGCGGCCTGCTCGGATACGCCTCCGGCACCGACCGCGGCGCCGACGTCGAGCAGCGCTGCGGCATCGTCGACGCCCGCTTCGGCGAGCCACTCGTCGAGTGCGGCACCGGCTCCGCAGACGTGCGGCGCGCAGCGGTTGGCGAGCATGAAGCTGCGCGACAAGCTGGCGCAACTGCTGGTGGTCGGCGTGCAGAACGCCGCGGACGCCGAGCGGGTCGTGGCGCGGGAGCACCTCGGCGGGGTGTTCGTCGGCAGCTGGACCGACTTGTCGATGCTCACCGACGGTTCGCTGCGGAAGCTCTCCGAGAAGCAGCCGATCCCGCTGATGGTGACCGTCGACCAGGAAGGCGGCCGGGTCAACCGGCTCAAGTCGCTCGGCATCGACCTGCCGTCGGCCCGGGTGCTGGCGCAGACCAAGACGCCCGAGCAGGTGCGGGCGCTCGCCAAGGACGCCGGGCAGAAGATGGCCGCGCTCGGCATCACGGTCGACTTCGCGCCGTCGGTCGACGTGAGCGCCGAAGCCGACGACGAGGTGATCGGCGACCGCTCCTTCTCGAACGATCCGGCCGTGGTGACCGAGTACGCGTCGGCCTTCGCCAAGGGCTTGCAGGACGCCGGGATCATGCCGGTCTTCAAGCACTTCCCCGGACACGGCCACGGCTCGGGAGACTCGCACACCGGTGCGGTGACGACGCCGCCGCTGGCGCAGCTGAAGGACAGCGACCTGGTGCCCTACCGCACGCTGCTGCGCGATCCGGGCAACGCCGGGGTCATGGTCGGTCACTTGATCGTGCCCGGCCTGACCGGTGCGGGAACCCCGGCGAGCATCAGCCCGGCCGCCATCGGGATGCTCCGCAGCGGGACGAAGTACGGCGGTCCCGGATTCAACGGGGTGGTCTTCTCCGACGATCTGTCGGGCATGAAGGCGATCACCGACCAGTACACGATCGAGCAGGCCGTGCTGCGCGCGATCGTCGCCGGCTCCGACATCGGGCTGTGGCTGTCGACCGACCGCGTCGGCTCGGTGCTCGACTCGCTGGAGGCGGCCGTCGCCAAGGGGCGGCTGTCGACGCAGCGGGTGGATCGTTCGGTGGTCCGCATTCTGCGGGCCAAGGGCGTCTTGGATTGCCCGTGACGTTCTTACTCAGTGGTAAGTTATAGGCATGGCCAGCGGAACCAAACGTCTGCCGCGCGCGGTGCGGGAGCAGCAGATGCTCGACGCAGCCGTCTCGGCGTTCTCGACGAAGGGCTTCACCGACACGTCGATGGATGCGATCGCCGCTGAGGCGAAGATCTCCAAACCGATGCTCTATCTGTACTACGGCTCCAAGGACGAGCTGTTCAGCGCCTGCATCGCCCGCGAATCCGGTCGGTTCATGGAGGCGATGTCGAGCGGATTCGATCCGTCGATGCGGCAGAAGGATCAGGCCCGGACCCTGGTTCGCGAATTCCTCCGGTTCGTCTATCAGAACTCCGAGTCGTGGCGGGTGCTGTACCGGGTGGCGGTCGGCACCGCGTCGTTCGCCCACATCGTCTCCGACAGCCGCAAGAACGTCACCGCGATGGTCACCGATCTGATTCGGCGCGGAACCACCACCGAGGGTGCGAGCGACGTCGACTTCGAGCTGACGGCCGTCGCGCTCGTCGGCGCCGGCGAGGCCGTCGCCGACCGGATCTCCGAGGGCGACATCGACCTGGAGACCGCGACCGACCTGCTGCTCGGAATCACCTGGCGCGGACTGCGCGGGGTGGGCGTCCCGGAGGACGCCGTCGGCGACGAGCACTGAGCGACCGACCGTCAGGTCCGACAACCGCTCCGGGCCGGGACGCCGCGCAGGCGGGCGTCGAGCCACTCGAGTGCGCCGGGATATCCGCTGATCGCGGCGATCACGTGTTCGCCGGGGACCTCGCGGTAGGTGGCGACGGCGCCGAGCCTGCACTGCTGCTCGAACAGTTCGCGGGCTCCCGCCGCGGGGATCCAGAACTCCTGCGCGCCCTGATAGATGTACAGTGGCACGGCTGACTTCGCGCCGGCCATCTCGGTGACGCGATAGATGTGCTCGGCCACCGGGGAGTGGAACGGGTCGGGATCGTTCGACATCAACTGCATGGGCATGAACGTCACTCCCGCGATCGCCAGCGGCAGCTCGCAGGCGTTCTTCAGCGGCGACGTCGCAAGCCACTGCGCGAGGTTGTTCGCCATCGTCAGGATCGACGGCCGCTCGCGAGCGATGCCGAAGGTCGCGGCGTGAAACAGGCCCGTCGCGAGGTTGGCGTTCATGCTGCCGACCAGCATCCGATAGTCGGTGGGGACCCCGCCCATGGCGGCGCCGACGATCCGGCCGACCAGTTCGGGCGCGTAGGTCGCCACCAGCTTCGCCGCGCCGTCGGTGGCGATGGCGCCGCCGGAGTATCCGGTGACGGCGACGCGGCCGGCGCCGAAGCGAGACGCGTCCAGCGCGGCGGCGGCCCGGATCGAGTCGAGGACCACGTGCCCGGCGACGGTCGGCTCGGCGTACGCCATGCGCGGGCCCTCGTGGTCGGGCACGATCACCGTGTATCCCCGCGCCAGGGCGAGCTGGGTGGTCGGCGGCACGAGGTCGCCGCCGTTGCTCGCCGCGGAGATCCCGTGCGCCATGGTGTAGCCGGGGGTGCAGGCCGTGCCGAGCGAGTCGATCGGGATGTTGTTCACCAGGATCGGTCGCGGCCCGCGGATCGGCGCCGCGTTGCGGGGCTCGAGGATCGTCGCGGTCCCGAACGACGGTCGGCCCAGGGCGTCGGTCGAGGCGAACTTGATCAGACGGGCGCGGGTGATCGGCGCGGACACCAGCGGGGCGGCGACGGCGGTCACGTCGCGGACGGCGAGCACGTCGCCGGGGGTGTGCTCGCGCAGCGTCGGCGACCAGCGGTCGAACATCGGATCGCCGGTCGGCGACGGAAGCGCGGCCTCCCGCAGCGAGAGCGTCTGCTCGTCGAAGCCGGGGGCCTGCGCGCGTTGCGGGATCGTGGCGAGTCGCGGGTACGGGGGCGCGGGCACCACGCGGTCGATGATCTCGGGAACGGCTCGGGGGACGGCCATCATGTTCGGCGGTTCCCAGCCGGTGTGCGGTGCGGCGTGCGCCGCTCCCGGTGCCGTGAGCAGGGCGGCGCAGAGGATCAGTGCGCCTATGCCGGATCTCGCAGACACCCCCATGACCCGAAGGTAGTCGGCGGGCGGTGGCCGCGGCGGTCTTCGGCGGTTTCGGCGCAGGGCGAGCGGCGCGGGGCGGGCGGCGCGGGGCGGGCGAGCGTCGATCGAGCGGCGTCGATCGGGCAGCGGTCAGGCGCCGACTCCCGGCGTCCTTCGGGTCCCGAGAACGGGCCCGATGGGACCGGCAGTCGGCGCCTGGCGTCGACGGCGGCGCGATCAGCCGCGCGGACGCGTCGTCGCCGTCAGATGCGGGTAGCCCTTCCGCCGGTTGAGGATCGACAGGTCGTAGCCCCCGTCGACGGCCTCGGTGTACATGTTCACCTTCGCCGGGAGCAGGATCGGCTTGCCGAACCGCACCGCGTACACCACCGCTTCCGGCAGCTGCGCCTCGACGTTCGCCAGCACCGCCGCGGCGCTCCACATGCCGTGAGCGATGGCGCGGCTGAAACCGAAGGCCTTCGCCGTCAGATCGGCCATGTGGATCGGATTGCGGTCGCCCGAGGCGTTCGCGTACTGGCGGATCAGCCCCAGGTCGACGCCGACCACGCGGTCGGGCGGCGGCGGGGCGGTGTCCTTCGGCTTCGGTCCGCGCTCGGCGTCCGACAGACCGGTGCGCTGCTGCTTCAGGAACGTCCCGGTCTGCACTGCCACCAGTTCGCGGCCGACGTGGAACTCCGAGATCACGTCCACGAGCATGCCCTTGCGATGCTCGCGCAGATTCTCTGCGTGAGTCGAGACGGTGAGCGGCTCGTCGACGCCGATGGCGCGGAACCGTTCGATCCGATTCTCGAAGTGCACCGCGCCGACGGCGCCGAACGGGAAGTCCGGGGCCACCATGACGGTCATCGCGAGCGGGAACTGCAACACGAACAGGTACGTCAGTGGCACCTGCGAACCGAACTGCAGGCCCGTGGTCCGGCAATACTCGTGCAGTCGATCCTGATCGACGCGCAGGTTCTCGATCCGGTACACGGTGTCGGGCAACGACGCGTCCGCGCCGATCCGTGCAGGCTTCCCGATCACCGGGAGCATGGCGCTCACGGCCTTCGGGTAGATCTGACCTGCGCCCGGCAGGGACTTGAGGATGATGGTCTTACTCATCGGCGTCTCCGGGCTCAGGCGCCGAGCAGGCTCTGACCGCACACGCGGACCACGTTGCCGGTGACCGCGTTGCTCGCCGGGTTGGCGAAGTAGGCGACGGTCTCGGCGACATCGACGGTCTGGCCGCCCTGCTGCAGCGAGTTCATCCGACGGCCCACCTCGCGGGTCGCGAGCGGGATGGCCGCCGTCATCGCGGTCTCGATGAAGCCCGGGGCCACCGCGTTGATGGTGATGCCCGACTTCGCCAGGATCGGCGCGTAGGCGTCGACCAGACCGATGACGCCGGCCTTGGAGGCGCCGTAATTGGTCTGGCCGCGGTTGCCCGCGATGCCCGCGATCGAGGAGACGTCGACGACGGCGCCGCCGGGCCGCAGGGCCTTGCGCTCGACGAGCTCGTTGACCAGCGTCTGCGGGGCGATCAGGTTCACCGCGATCACCGAGTTCCAGCGGCCGGCGTCCATGTTGGCCAGCAGCTTGTCGCGGGTGATTCCGGCGTTGTTGACGATGATGTCGAGTCCGCCGTGGCGCTGCACGACGTGCTCGGCGATCTGCTCACCGGCGTCGGCTGCGGTCACGTCCAGCGGCAGGGCGGTGCCGCCGATCTTGTTGGCGGTCTCGCTCAGCGCCTCGCCCGCGGCCGGGATGTCGGCGGCGATGACGTGGGCGCCGTCGCGCGCCAGGACCTCGGCGATGGTCGCGCCGATGCCGCGGGCGGCGCCGGTGACGAGGGCGACCTTGCCCGCCAGCGGCTTGTCCCAGCTCTCGACGGCGGCGGCGTCGGCGTCGCCGACCCGGATCACCTGGGCGTCGACGTAGGTCGACTTGGCCGACAGCAGGAAGCGCAGGGTGGACTCCACACCCGACAGGCCGGTCGCGGCCTTCGGGGCGACGTACACCAGCTGCGCGGTGGCGCCGTTGCGGAGCTCCTTGCCGAGCGACCGGGTGAAGCCCTCCAGCGCGCGCTGGGCGACCTGCTCGTCGGGGCTCGCGGCCAGCTCGGGGGTGGTGCCGAGGACTACGAAGCGCGCCGAGTTGCCGGCCGAGCGCATGATCGGGGTGAAGAACTCGAACAGCTGCTCCAGTTCGGCGGCCGACGAGATCCCGGTCGCGTCGAAGACTGCCGCACCGAGCTTGTCGGCCGAGCGGCCGCCCGCGTTGTTCTCGACGAGGGTGTAGTCGTCGCCGGCGCTGAGGATCTCGCGGACCGGCTCCACGAGGCGGCCTGCGCCGCCGAGCAGGACCGGGCCGGCCAGCGCGGGCTGGGAGGCCGCGTATCGACGCAGGGTGGGCGGCTGCGGGAGGCCGACGCGCGAGGCGATGAACGCTCCCGGGCCGCTGTTGACGATGGACGAATACAGATCGGTGTTGCCTGCCACGACTGTCTCCTTCATTGAGGTCGGTGAAGCTTCGTTCGGCGTCCCGGGGTCGGGAAACCGGCCCTGCCGGAGACCCTAGGCACAGGCCTGCGGCGAGCAGTAGTCCGCCCGACTGTGACATGTGCCGCAGGGTCGGGAGTCGACAACTAACTTACTCGCGAGTAAGAATACTCTCAAGGTCGAACTCGGTTCGACACCCGCGACACTCCAGGAGAAGCACGTGGCCTCGTACACGCCCCGCCAGCCGGAAACCCGTCAGCAGCGCCCGGTCGCCATCCTCGGCGGCAACCGCATCCCGTTCGCGCGCCAGGACCGCGCCTACGCCACCGCCAGCAATCAGGAGATGTTCACCGCCGCCCTGCAGGGCCTGGTGAGCCGGTTCAACCTGCAGGGCGAGCGACTCGGCATGGTCGCCGGCGGCGCCGTCCTCAAGCATCCGCGCGACTTCAACCTCATCCGCGAGTCCGTCCTCGGCTCGTCGCTGTCGCCCTACACTCCCGGCCTCGACCTGCAGCAGGCCTGCGGCACCGGCCTGCAGGCCATCCAGGTGGTCGCCGACGGCATCGCCAGTGGCCGCTACGACGTCGCCGTCGGCGGCGGTGTGGACACCACCTCCGACGCGCCGATCGGCGTCTCCGACGACATGCGCCGCCAGCTGCTCGAAGTGAACCGCGCACGCAGCACCGCCGACCGGATCAAGGCCGCGCTGAGCCTGGTCACCAAGCTCGGCATCGAGATCCCCGCCAACGGCGAGCCGCGCACCGGCATGTCGATGGGCGAGCACGCCGCCGTCACCGCCAAGGAGTTCGGCATCTCCCGCGCCGACCAGGACGAACTGGCCGCCGCCAGCCACCAGAAGATGGGCGCCGCGTACGACAGCGGCTTCTTCGACGACCTGGTCACCCCGTTCCGGGGCCTGACGCGCGATGAGAACCTGCGCCCGAACTCGTCGGTGGAGAAGCTGGCCACGCTCAAGCCGGTCTTCGGCGTCGGCCTGGGCGATGCGACCATGACCGCGGGTAATTCCACTCCGCTCTCGGACGGGGCGTCGGCCGTCCTGCTCGCGACCGACGAATGGGCCGCCGAGAAGAAGCTGCCCGTGCTGGCGTACCTGCGCGACACCGAGACCGCGGCCGTCGACTACGTGAACGGTCCCGACGGGCTGCTGATGGCCCCGACCTACGCGGTGCCGCGACTGTTGGCCCGCAACGGCCTGACCCTGCAGGACTTCGACTTCTACGAGATCCACGAGGCCTTCGCCTCGGTGGTGCTGTGCACCCTGCAGGCATGGGAGTCGGAGGAGTACTGCCGCGAGCGGCTCGGACTGGACGCTCCCCTGGGGGCGATCGACCGCAGCAAGCTGAACGTCAACGGGTCCTCGCTGGCCGCCGGACACCCGTTCGCCGCAACCGGCGGGCGCATCATCGCCCAGGCCGCCAAGCAGATCAAGGCCAACGGCGGCGGACGCGCGCTGGTGTCCATCTGTGCCGCCGGCGGCCAGGGCGTCACCGCGATCGTCGAAGGCTGATCGAGGCGCCGACCAGCTCTTTCGCCGCGACTGACCGAGTCCGGAAGAAAGTTTTCGTCCGCGTGTAACGCGTGTCGAGGCTCCGACTATATACCGAGTAGCTCCGGCTGAACCGCCAGACCCCCGACCCGGCGGTTCAGTCGGAGTCTTCTGTCTACCGGCCCGGCGAGCCCGCGACGACCGGGGATTTCGGACAATCGGTTTCCCCCGAAGACAGGTCTTCGCGTTAGGATTCAACAGTTGTGACCCCACCCGACGAACGTTCCGATTCCCGCCGGTGGATCGTTCGCGGTCTGCTCGGTGGTCTGCTCGTGGTCGGCGCAGCGTTCGGAATCGACGCCGTGCTCACACACGGGCACACCGCGCGCGGTGCGCACATCGCC
The DNA here is from genome assembly GCF_039946255.1 of Gordonia aichiensis. Lineage (GTDB taxonomy): Bacteria > Actinomycetota > Actinomycetes > Mycobacteriales > Mycobacteriaceae > Gordonia > Gordonia aichiensis_A. The sequence continues at coordinate 57,210 of NZ_JBCDWL010000017.1, forward strand.
GAGTTCGACTTCGGCGATCTCGACGAGGCGCAGGCCCGCACTCGACTCGAGGCGCTCGTCGTGTCCGCACACAGCCCGGTGTCGGTTCGCACGGACACCGGCTCGGCGCGCATCGACCCCGCGGCGCTCGGCGCGACCTTCGACGTCGACGCCACCCTCGACCGACTGATGGACCAGCCGCGCAATCCGTGGGATCGGTTCCTCGGAATGCTGGGGGTGACCCGTGACGTGGCGCCCGCGGTGTCGTTGGACGACCGCAAGTTCAACGACGCGCTCGACGCGCACCGCGGCGAACTCGAGAAGGCGGCCGTCGAAGGCGGCGTGCACTTCGACGGCCTGACGCCGGTCGGCGACTTCCCGTCCAAGGGGCTCCGGATCGATCGGGCGGCGGCCAAGACCTCGATCGCCGAGAAGTGGCTCAGCGGGCATCCGGTGGACCTGGCGATGGAGCCCTTCTCGCCGACCGTGTCGGCGCAGACCGTGCAGGCGACCCTCGACGGTCCGGCGCAGCACGTGACCGCGGGGCCGATTCCGCTGGCCGGTCGCGGCGCGCGGGTCATCGTCTCGGCACGAGAGGCCGGCAAGCTCGTCACCTTCGTTCCGGACGGCAAGGGCGGGCTGGTGCCACACGTCGACGCCCGCGCCGCCGATGACGTTCTCGGCGACCGCGCCGCGAAGACCGAGTCGGTGCCGGTGGAGGCCTCCTTCCGGGTGGGCGGCGGCGTGCCGACGCTGCTCCCGTCGGCCGAGGGGGCGAAAGTGGACTGGGGCCAGACCTCCCAGCGCATCGCCGGCCTGGCCGTCGAACCCGACCACCGATCCGGCGAGGTCGCCTATCGGATCACCAAACCGAAGGTCGACACCAGACGCGCCCGCAAGCTCGGCGTGAAGGAAGTGGTCTCGGAGTTCACCACCGGCGGCTTCAGCGGTCCCTCGGGGGAGAACATCCGCCTGGTGGCCCAGCAGGTGAACGGTGCACTGATCCTGCCCGGGCAGACCTTCTCGCTCAACGGCTACACCGGACCGCGCGGTTCGGCGCAGGGCTACGTCGAGTCCGGGATCATCGACCACGGGCGGCCGTCGAAGGCCGTCGGCGGCGGCATCTCCCAGTTCGCGACGACCCTCTACAACGCCTCGTACTTCGCCGGCCTGGAGGACGTCGCGCACACCGAGCACAGCTACTACATCTCGCGCTACCCGGAGGCGCGCGAGGCGACGGTGTACGAGGGCGCCATAGACCTGCAGTTCAAGAACAACACCCCGTACGGCATCGTCATCGAGACCGGATGGAGTCCGTCGAGCGTCACCGTGCGGATGTGGAGCACCAAGACCGTCGACGTCGAGTCGGTGACCGGATCGCGCACCTACCCGACCTCGCCCACGGTGGTACAGGTGCCCGCGTCCGAGAGCTGCGTGCCCAGCAGCGGGCAGGGCGGTTTCACCGCGTCCAACACCCGCATCATCCGCGACGCGGCCACCGGGCGCGAGACCTACCGGCACACGCGGACGGTCCGCTACGATCCGGAGCCGATCGTCCGCTGCGGCTGAGGGGTGTCAGTTCCAGCCGAACGACAGGCCGGTCAGCTCCTCGAGTTCGGCGTTGTGGGGCCGGTAGAAGTCGATCAGCTTCTGACGGGACTGCTCGTCCTGGGCGGGCGCGGCCACCGGGCTCTCGTTGACCACCGGGAGGCGCTGGTAGTCGACCGGCGGCAGGTCGAGGAAGTCGTGGATCCGGGCCAGCACCGTGGCCGGGTCGGTGAAGTAGTCCTCGGCCTGCAGCAGCAGGATCTGCTCCGGCGGGAAGAACTCCGACCATCGCTTCAACCGGGGTGCGTAGATGCCCGAATGCAGCGGCGCCTGCGGGGTGTAGAAGTTCGACGGGTACGGGTACTTGCCGAGGGCGTAGTCGACGTATGAGGCGTAGTCGTCGAAGACCGGATTGGTCAGCGCCTTGGCGCCGCCGAACATGTAGTCGAACTTGAAGTGCGAGTACATGCGATCGACGGGGTCGCGAAGCATGATCACGATCTGCATGTCGGGTCTCGCCGCAGCGACGGCCTCGGGGAAGTCGTGGTCCATCAGATGCGGATTGAAGTACCCGTTGCGCGCGGTGCCGGTCGACTCGCGGATGAGGTCCATCTCGTCGTCGGTGGGGTAGTAGAGGCGCCACTTCTCCGGGTCGTGGTGCGGCAACTCCTTGCACAGCGGCGTACCGATGCTGGGGTGGGCGATGAGGTTGGTCGCCAGGTCGCTGGTCCCGCTCTTGATCGCTCCCAGGCACAGGAAGTCCGGGATCGAGCGGTTGCTCGCGGTGGCTTTGCGCGCCAGGTACAGCCACGGCGGCGGGGTGTCCCAGTAGTGGGGCAGCGGGCGGGTCAGCCAGGTCCCGAACAACTGCGCGCGCCGGGCGAGCCGCTCGCGGATCGGACGGTCGTTGAAGCGGAGCAGAAACAATTCGGTCGTCCACTCGTACGAGGTGGCGAACAGGTCTGCGTCGAAGTCGGTCACTCTAGTCGGCCTCTTGCGGAATAAGCTCACAAAGGCACAATAGTCATCTGTACGGACTACTGGGCCAGAACCACGATATCGGCTGAACAGAGTAACGTAGACATACTATCGAAACTCCGAACTGGAACGTGTTGCAGCCCGGCGGTGTGCCTTCGGTCACCGACCGCTAAGCTCGCGACATGGATATCACTGGAGCAAGTGCAATCGTGACCGGCGGTGCGTCGGGCATCGGTGCGGCCTCGGCCCGCCGGCTCGCCGCCCGCGGAGCCAAGGTCGTCATCGCCGATCTGAAGGCCGAAGACGGCGAGGCCCTGGCCAAGGAGATCGGCGGCGCCTTCGTCACCGTCGACGTGACCGACACTGCGCAGATCGAAGCGGCCGTCACCAAGGCCGTGGAGCTCGGGCCGCTGAAGGCCGTCGTCAACTCGGCGGGCATCGGATGGGCGCAGCGCACCATCGGCCGCGACGGCGAGTTCGCCTCCGCGCACAACCTCGACCTCTACAAGAAGGTCATCGCGATCAACTTGATCGGCACCTTCGACACCGTGCGCCTGGCCGCCACCGCGATGAGCCGCAACGAGCCCAACGCCAACGGCGAGCGCGGCGCGATCGTCAACCTGGCGTCGGTCGCCGCGTTCGACGGCCAGATCGGCCAGGCCGCCTACTCGTCGTCGAAGGGCGGTGTCGTCGGCATGACCCTGCCGGTCGCGCGCGACCTGTCGGCCGCGGGCATCCGCGTCAACTGCATCGCCCCCGGCCTGATCGACACCCCGATCTACGGCACCGGCCCCGAGTCGGAGGCCTTCAAGGCCAAGCTCGGCGAGAGCGTCCTGTTCCCGAAGCGCCTCGGCGTGCCGGACGAGCTGGCGTCGATGGTCGAGGAGCTGATCACCAACTCCTACATGAACGCCGAAGTCGTCCGCGTCGACGGCGGCATCCGGATGCCTCCGAAGTAGATCGGGCTCAACCCGGCAGCAGAACGAGTCCCCCGCGCGCGGTGTCTTCCCGACATCGCCCGCGGGGGACTCGTCTTCCGGGGCGGATCGCCACGCCGTCGTGGCATTAACATGGGGGCATGAGTGACGCAGACCCCCGCCCGCCCACGCTCGGGGAGCTGATCCGGACTCAGCGGGAGTTGGCGGCCCTGCCGATGCGCAAGCTCGCCGAGATGGTCGGCATCTCCAACCCGTATCTGTCCCAGATCGAGCGGAACCTGCGCGAGCCGAGCGACCGGGTGCTGGAGGCCATCGCCCACAACCTCCACCTGTCGGCGGACTCGCTGGCCGCCTCGGCGCGCCCGTCGGACCCCGAGGGGCAGCCGGAGGTGGTCGCGGCGATCCGCCGCGACCCGGACCTGACCCGTGCTCAACGCGCGGCCCTCGAAGAGATGTACGAGACCTTCCGCGGCGTGACGGTCGCCAATCGGCGACGAGGTGACGGCTGAGATCCAGGTGCAGAACGCAAGAAGGGCGCGAACCCCAGTGGGGTTCGCGCCCTTCTCGCGTGCGCTGTGATCGGCTGTGATCAGGCGAGGACCGAGCGAGCGGCCGAGACGCCTGCGGCGTTCAGGTCGCCGAAGAGCTTGACCTGCGCGGCGACGAGGTCGTCGACGGCTGCGACGCCGGTGGCGCCGGCGAACTTGAGCTGGAAGTCGAGGACGGTGTCGACCGACTTGGCGTAGGCCTCGACCGACGCGAGCGCGGTCTGCTTGGAGGTGGCCAGCAGGGTCTCCGAGATGTTCTGGATCTGCTTGGTCGCCTCGTCGGCGGTGTTGAGGACCTTGTCGGCGACCTTCTGGTTCGTGGTCATGTGAATCTCCTGGTGGGTTCGGAAGTCTCGGGGCTTCGAGCGCTTGACCGCTCGATAATTAACACGTTAGCACGATGATTGCTAACTGTCCAGGGGGTGTTCGCCGGTCAGCTGAACACGTAGGTGCCCGGCGCCGCGGCCAGCACGGGATGCGCCTTGCTGCCCATCGACGGCGGAGCCTGCAGTTCACCGGCGCGGGGCGTGTACCAGCGCACCCAGTCCTCCCACCACGAGCAGTCGAAGACCGTGGCGGCCTCGCGCCACTGGTCCGGATCCTCGGGGAGTGCGGGCATGGCGGGTGCATCGGGTTCGCCGAGCGCGGCGGCCCAGCTCTTCTTGTTCGGCGGGTTGACGATGCCCGCGATGTGTCCGCCGTTGGACTGCACGTACCGGACGTCGTCGCCGAACAGTCGTGCCCCGGCGTACGACGACTTCCACGGAACGATGTGATCCTTCACGGCGCCGACGATGTAGACGTTGCCGGTGACTGCGCTCAGGTCGACCTTGGTGCCGCAGATCTCGAACTCGCCGGCGGCCAGCAGATTCTGTCCGTACAACTCGCGCAGGTACTGGATGTGCATGGCGGCGGGCATATTGGTCGAGTCCTCGTTCCACACCAGCAGATCGAAGGCCGGCGGCTCCTCGCCGAGCATCCAGCGCGAGACCCAGTAGTTGAAGATCAGATCGTTGGCGCGCAGGAGGTCGAAGGTCTGGGCCATGTCGTCGCCGGCCAGGTAGCCCTTCTTGGCCATCAGCGCCTCGACCTTGTCGAGCGTCTCCGGGTCGGTCATCATGCCCAGCTCGCCGGGCGCGGAGTAGTCGAGCAGGGTGTTGATCAGGGTCAGATCGCCGATCCGCTCGTCGCCGGTGCCCGCGGCGATGGCTGCCATCGCACCGCCCAGGCAGACCGCGGTGACGTCGACCTTGGGCGCGCCGGTGATCTCCTGGACCACATCGAGCGCTGCGCGGATGCCCAGCGTCAGGTAGTCGTCGAAGGTCACGGTGCTCATGTCGGCGCCGGGATTGCGATACGAGACGGCGAAGACCGTGCGGTTGTGCTTGACGGCCCATTCGATGAGGCTGCGGTCGGGCGCCAGGTCCATCACGTAGTACTTGTTGATCCACGGCGGGCTCGCGAGCATGGGCACGGCATGGACCTGCTCGGTCTGCGGCGTGTACTGGATCAGTTCGATGAGTTCGTTCCGGTACACCACCTGGCCGGGTGTGCACGCCATGTTCTCACCCACGGTGAAGGCGTCCATGTCCACGCGCAGCGGGCGGCCGTTACGTTTGACGGCATCGGACACGGCGTGCTGGGCGCCGCGCGCCAGCGACTTGCCGCCGGTGGCGATCGCCTTGGTCAGGACGGTCGGGTTCGTCAGCGGCGAGTTCGTCGGCGCGAACATGTCCGAGAGCAACTCGACGAAGGTCCGGGCCTTGGCGGTGGTGGCCGCGTCGTCGCCCGCGAGATCGATCAGATCCAGTGCGTAACGACGCGTCGCGAAGTACGACTCGGCGATCGCGTAGTAGCCGGGGTTCTCCTGCCAGGCGGTGTCGGCGAAGCGGCGGTCGCGCAGCGACTCGGGGGCGCGCGGGGCGTCGCCGAGGCCGAGTGCGACCCGGGTGGTCGCTCCGGGGAGCTTCAGCAGGCGGGTCGCGAAGTCGCCGGTGGCTCGCGCGACGCCGAGGGGGTTCTTCGCTGTCTCGCCTGCGGTCCTGACGGTGGCTTCGAGGAAGCCGACCGGATCGATCTCGGCGCTGATACGGGTGAGGAGGGGATGCTTCATACTGCTGCTTTACTGATTCGGGGAGTGGAGGTGTCGGGGCGGCGCGGGTGGATTATGCGTCGGCGCCGAGGTAGCGGATGATCATCTCCGCGACGCAGACGGGACGATCGATTCCCGCAGCGGTGAATGTCAGTGCCACGGTCAATTGCGAACCGCCTCGCACCGGATCGACGGCGAGAATGCGGGCCGAGGCGCCGACCTCGGAGTCCACCGGGACCGGAGCCGGGAAACGAACCTTGTTGAGTCCGTAGTTGATGATCTGGGTGGCGTCGTCGACATCGAGGATCTCCCAGAACAGGGGGACGGCCAGCGCCAGGGTCAGATAGCCGTGCGCGATGGTGGTGCCGAACGGTCCGTCCTTCGCGCGCTCCGGGTCGACGTGGATCCACTGGTGATCGCCGGTCGCGGCCGCGAACGCGTCGATCTGCTCCTGGGTGATGCGGATGCGCTGGGATGTTCCGAGATCTCGGCCGGCCAGGGAGGGGAGCTCGGCGACGGAGATCCGGTGGGAGGGAGCGGTGGTCGCGGCAGGGGTGCGGAGGTCGGTCACATCGTCCTAATCTGTCGAGAGTTGCCGTTTCGTCGATCAATGAGATGACGAAACAGGGAATTCAAACGGAGTTCTCGAGGAGTTCATTCACTGGTGAGAATGTGCCGAGAACTCGGCTTGATGTGAATTACGTTAAGCAAATAAATTGCCGCCATCAATGGTTTGTGAGGAATCTGACTCGGTACGACTTGACGCACATCTGGCGTGGTCATGGGTCAGATTCGGTCGATTCCCGACTGGTGGGAATCTGTCGGCAAGGGTTACCCGTAAGTACATTTAGACCCGTACTGAAGAGTAGTTTCCGTGGGCGTATCTGCGATACCGAATTGTCTAATTAGATGGGGGTCTGAATTCCATTGTGATGCTTGAATGTTCGTGCTGATTGTGAAGTTCCCGCCGGTTCGTGTGCGGCCGGATAGGCTGGCAGACATGCGGAATCTGGTGCTGTCGGTAATCGGGGACGACCGTCCGGGCCTGGTGTCGGCGCTGGCCGATGCGGTGGCCTCTCATGGAGGCAACTGGGAGCGCGGCCAGCTCGCGCACCTGGCCGGAAAGTTCGCCGGGATCGTGGTGGTCGCGGTGTCGGCCGAGCAGGCCGACGAACTGATCGGTGCGGTGACCGGACTCGACGGGCTGCTGGAAGTCGCGGTGCACGACGCGGGAGCGGGCGCCTCGCGCACCTCCGAGTGGGCGGGTCTGACGATCGGCGTCCTGGGCAACGATCGTGCGGGGATCGTTCAGGAGCTTTCGGCGGCGCTCAGCTCGAGCGGAGTGTCGATCGAGAAGATGACCACCGGTACGCGGGAGGCGCCGATGGCGGGCGGCATGCTCTTCGAGGCGCAGTTCGAGGTGCTGGTTCCGCCGAGTGCCGACCTCGCCGTCATCCGCGGCGATCTCGAGCGCATCGCCGAGGAACTGCTCGTCGACCTCGGGATCGACGGCTCGTAGACGCGACGGTCGGCGCTGCATCTCGATACGCTCGCTACTCGATGAGCCTGGAAGACGCGGGCTAACAGGCTGGTCGAGTAGCCACCGAGCGCAGCGAGGCGGCGTATCGAGACCCCGGTCGTGGTGTGGCATCTCGATACGCTCGCTCACTTCGTTCGCGGGCTACTCGCTGAGCCCGGAAGGCTCGCTCACGGCGTTGCGGGCTACTCGCTCACCGGCCCCTGGCAGAAGCGGACTCCAACAGGGTGGTCGAGTAGCCACCGAGCGCAGCGAGGCGGCGTATCGAGACCCCGGTTCAGCCTGCTCGATGCGGCGGGCATACGCGCCGACCACGGATTCAGAGGTTGACCGGGGATTCGGCGACGGGTCTGGTGCGCCCGCCGAGGGCGCCGAGCAACGCGGCGACCAGGCAGGCCAGCGCGACGGCGACGGCGAACCACGGGAAGACCGCGGCGGTGCCGAACCGGGACGACAGCGCGCCGGCGATCACCGTCGGGATACCCATGGCGAGGTATCCGAGAAGGTAGTAGGCGCTCATCACTCTGCCGCGGGCTTCGGGCGGTGCCACGTCGTTGAGGTGACGCAGCGAGCCGCCGAAGGCCAGGCCGAACGCCGCACCGAGGACGATCGAATCGATGATCACGAACGCGGTGGAACCGCTGCGCAGCGCCCAGATGGCGCACAGCAGCGAGACGATCATCCCGAGGTCGCCGGTGATCGCGGCCTTGCGGGGGTCGATGCGGCCGCTGAGCCACTGCGAGGCCGCCGACGCCGCGGCCATCACCGCGACGACGATGCCGACGAAGATGATCGAGGTGTGACCGGTCGCCTGCTGGGTCAGTGCCGGATAGAGACTGAGGAAGACGCCGAGCACCGACCAGGACGTCATGATGCCGATGCCCGAGAACCAGAAGTCGGAGGCGATCTCCTGGGGGATCGACGGTCGCTGGATTCGGACGCGTCCGCCGGTGCGGCCCGTGTGCGGCTCCGCCAGGGCGATCACCGCGGCCAGCATCGCCAACACCACGACGCCGACCACGGCGAACGGCACCCGGAGCGGATGGGTCGTCCACTGCGCGGCGGCGGCCGCCCCGAGGACGGTGATCGTGATGCCGACGTTGAGGGCGACCCCGCTGGCCATGCCGTTGCGGGCGCCGTCGTGCGGGCGCACGTCGAGCAGTGCCGCACCGGCGACGACGGTGATCGCACCGATCGCCATGCCGTGCAGGAAGCGCGCGAGAATCAGCTGCCAGGCGCTGGTGGCGATGAGGAACAGCACCAGTCCGGTCAGGATCGACACCAGCGCGGTGATGAGCACCGGTTTGCGGCCGACGGCGTCGGAGATCGGTCCGACAGTCAACGCGGATCCGAGGGCGCCGATCGCGTAGACCGCGAAGACGACGGTGACGGTCAGCGGGCTCATGTCCCACTGCTCCTGGTAGATCGGATACAGCGGTGACGGCAGACCGGAGCATCCGAGGGCCAATGCCAGCAGGGACAGGAGCAGCAGGTACGACCACCGCTGTGGGTGGACGGTCTGCGTTCTCTGCGTCGCGGCGACGGCGGTGCTGGCCATGGCATCCTCGGGTATGTTTGATGGCGATCGAACTGTTTCGAGAGTACGGCACTGTTCGATGGTCATCAAACGGTATGGATCGAGGAGCCTTCAGCCATGACGACGACCGATGTCCCGACCGACGGGCGCGAGGCGGTCGCCGACCTCCAGTCGGTGCTGAGCGCCTTGGCCGATCCGGTGCGGCTGGAGATGGTCCGCCGCCTCCACAACGCCGACGACACGCTCTCGTGCGCCCAGTTGTACGACACCGTGACCAAGGCGACCGCGAGCCATCACTTCAAGATCCTGCGGGCCGCGGGGCTCGTCGAACGTCGTGCCGTCGGCCAGGGAGCGCGGTACGAACTGCGCTCCGACGAGGTGGAGGCCGCCTATCCCGGGCTGCTCCCGGCGGTCCTGGCCGCCGCGAACGCCTCGTAGCAGCAGCGATTCCTACGCGCCGGGCGCCTCTACGCCACCCCGGACACGCAGAACCCCGCCGGTCGCCCGGCGGGGTTCTGCGTGTCGTGAGTCGATCGAGGTTCGATCAGAAGGCGGCTTCGTCGAGCTCCATGATGTCGTTGTCGACGTTGTTCTCGACGATGTGACGCACCGAGGTCAGCAGCGGCAGCATGTTCTTGGCGAAGAACACGCCCGAGGCGACCTTGCCCTCGTAGAAGGCCTTGTCGTCGCCGGTGGCGCCGGCGTCGAGAGCGGCCTGCGCGACGACCGCCTGGCGCAGCAGCAGCCAGCCGATCACCAAGTCGCCGACGGCGAGCAGGAAGCGCACCGAGGCGGTGCCGACCAGGTACAGCTGCTTCGGGTCCTCCTGGGCGGACATCAGCCAGCCGGTGAGCTTGGCGGCCATCGCCTGGACGTCGCCGAGGGCGGTCGCCAGGAGTGCGCGCTCGGCATCGAAGCCCTTGCCGTTCTCGATGAAGTCCTGGACCTGACCGGCGACGTGGCCGAGCGCCTGGCCCTTGTCGCGGATGATCTTGCGGAAGAAGAAGTCCTGCGCCTGGATCGCGGTGGTGCCCTCGTACAGCGAGTCGATCTTCGAGTCGCGGATGTACTGCTCGATCGGGTAGTCCTGCAGGAAGCCGGAGCCGCCCAGGGTCTGCAGCGACTCGGTGAGCTTCTCGTAGGCGCGCTCGGAGCCGACGCCCTTGACGATCGGCAGCAGCAGGTCGTTGACCTTGTGGGCCATCTTCGCGTCGGCGCCGGAGACGATCTCGGCGGCCACCGGGTCCTGGTGCGAGGCGGTGTACAGGTAGACCGCGCGCAAGCCCTCGGCGTACGCCTTCTGCGTCATCAGGGCGCGACGCACGTCCGGGTGATGGGTGATGGTGACGCGCGGAGCGGTCTTGTCCATCATCTGGGTCAGGTCGGCGCCCTGCACACGCTCCTTGGCGTACTCGAGGGCGTTCAGGTAGCCGGTCGACAGCGTCGAGATGGCCTTGGTGCCGACCATCATGCGAGCGTGCTCGATCACGTCGAACATCTGCGCGATGCCGGAATGGACCTCGCCGACCAGCCAGCCCTTGGCGGGGGTGCCGTGCAGACCGAAGCTGACCTCGCAGGTGGCCGAGGCCTTGATGCCCATCTTGTGCTCGACGCCGGTGACGAAGGCGCCGTTGCGCTCACCCAGCTCGCCGGTCTCGTGGTCGAAGTGGAACTTGGGGACGAAGAACAGCGACAGGCCCTTGGTGCCCGGACCGGCGCCTTCGGGGCGCGCGAGGACCAGGTGGAAGATGTTCTCGGTCATGTCCTGGTCGGCCGAGGTGATGAAGCGCTTGACGCCCTCGATGTGCCAGGTGCCGTCCTCCTGGAGGCTGGCCTTCGTGGTGCCCGCGCCGACGTCGGAGCCCGCGTCGGGCTCGGTGAGCACCATGGTGGCGCCCCAGCCGCGCTCGGCGCAGATGGCGGCCCACTTCTTCTGCTCATCGGTGCCGTTGTCGTAGAAGATGTTCGCGAAGCCCGAGCCCGCGGCGTACATGAACACCGGCGGGTTGGCGCCCAGGATCATCTCGCCCAGCGCCCAGTACAGCGAGCGCGGTGCGGGCAGGCCGCCCAGGTTCTCGTCGACGCCGACCTTGTCCCAGCCGGCATCGATGAAGGCGTGGTAGCTCTTGGCGAAGCTCTCGGGGATGGTCACCGTGTGGTTGGCGGGGTCGAACACCGGCGGGTTGCGATCGGCATCGGCGAACGAGTCGGCGATGACGCCTTCGGCGAGGTTCTTCACTTCGCGGAGCATGTCGACGGCGGTCTCGTGGTCGAGGTCGCCGAAGGCGCCGGAGGCCAGGACCTTGTCGAGCTCGTACATCTCGAAGAGGTTGAAGTGCAGGTCGCGCAGGTTGGACTTGTAATGGCCCATGGTTTTCCTAACTCGCTGTTCTGGAAGTTCGATTGCCGGTCGCACTCCGGTGGCTGACACGGAGCCGATAAGTTACTTGCCGGTAACTATTGACACGATACCGGTAGCGTCACGTCGGGACAATACGGTCTCCGTGTGGTCCCGCTGACAATTGCAAGCGGACGGCGGGTCAGTTCGCTCGCAAGTACTCGAGGTCGGCTGCGATCCCGTCGCCCGGCGTCTCGAGCACGCCGGGCGCGTCGGCGGTTCTCATCAGTTCGGCCAGCACCTCCGCGTCGATCTGTCCGGATTCCAGATTGGCGTGACGATCTCGTCCGGAGTCGAATTCGTCGCGGGAGTTGTTCAGGTGAATCAAGTCGATGCGGCCGGTGATCGCCTTGATCCGTTCGACCAGGCCGACCAGGTCCTCGCCGCCGGCCCACGCATGACAGGTGTCCAGGCAGAAGCCCGCTTCGGGGAAGTCGCCGACGGCATCCCACAGGCGTTCGATCGACTCGAGCGTGCGAGCCATCGCGTGATCGCCGCCCGCGGTGTTCTCGATCAGGATCGGCACCCCGAAGCCGCCCTTGTCGGCCTGCCGCTCGAACAGCTTGCGCCAATTGGCGAACCCCTCGGCGGCGTCCTCGCCGTCCTTGAGGTGCCCGCCGTGGACGACGAGGCCGATCGCCCCCAGCTCGGCGGCGGCCGCCGCCTGCTGCTCGACCGCCTTGCGCGACGGCATCCGCAGTCGGTTGTTCAGGCTTGCGACGTTGATCAGGTAGCTCGAATGCACCACGACGTCGATCGGCGACTCGCGGATCTCGTCGGCATGTGGATGCGGGACCGGCTTCTTCCATCCCTGCGGATCGGCGACGAACATCTGGAAGATGTCGATCCCGAGTTCCTCGGCGGTCGCGATCGGGTTCTCGTCCTGGCGAAGATGGGCTCCAACACGCATACCGCCAGCCTATCGGTTCGACCGCAGCCCGCGGGCCGGGTGGAGTGCGGCCGAAATGTGTACGCGAACCAAACTGCGAGCAAACTTCTATAGAGTTCGGCGCGGGCGGTCGAGCACGCCGTCGGGTGTGCGGCCCCGGCCGTCAGGAGGACTCGCGTGAGTGTCAGGGAGGTGCCGATCCGCGGATCGGGGGAGCCGGACGAGGCGCTGGCCGTCGACGACTCTCCTGTTGAAGACAGGACTGTCGGCGAACCACCGGCCGACGAAGCGCGAGCCGACGAGCCGCGAGCCGACGAGCCGCGAGCCGACGAACCGCCTGCCGCCTCGACCGCCGACGTCCCGACCGTCGCAGGTCCCACCGAATCCGCACCCGCCCCGCCCTCGGCTCCGATCGTGGTCGTCGAGGAGAAGGCCCGCGACTACCGACTGCTGCGTCGATCGCTGCTCGCGGTGTGGGCGGTCTCGGTGGGTCTGTTCTTCTGGCGGGAGGGGATCGCCGCCGATCGGACCAGCCTGATCGTCATCCTGGCCTTCGGGATGGCGGCGGCGACGGTGGGCCGACGGCGGATGAGCGCGCTGTTCATCGACTGGCTCCCGTTCGTGCTGATCCTGATGCTGTACGACTGGACGCGCGACGTCGCCCTGTGGCTCGACATGCCGACCCACTGGCTGCTCGCCCCCGACGTCGACCGATGGATGTTCGGGACCAATCTCACCGTCTGGCTGCAGGCGCATTTGAAGGAGGCCTCGCCGCCGTGGTGGGAGGTGGTCGTGAGCGTCGTCTACATGTCGTACTTCATCGTCCCCTACGCCACGGCCGCGGTGCTGTGGGTGCGCGACCGGCAGGTGTGGCGACGCTTCGCCGCCTGCTTCATCGCCGTCAGCTTCCTGGGACTGGTGGGCTACTCGCTGGTGCCCGCGGCACCGCCGTGGGCGGCGGCCAGGTGCACGGCGTCGCAGGTCGCCGACAACCCGCACGATCCACCGTGCATGTACTACCGCGGCGGCGCGGTTCCGGACAACATCCTGGGGGAGGTGCAGCCGCAGCACGACGGCGCCAACCCCTACGTGGAGAGGATCTCCGACCGCGGGTGGCGCGTCGTCGGACTCGATCTGGTGATGCGCGCGATCAACATCGGGCAGGCCAAGTCGAACCTGGTCGCCGCGATCCCCTCGCTGCACGCCGGGTTGACGATGATCCTCGCGCTGTTCATGTGGCCGCGGACCCGATGGCTCGGGAGGACGATGTTCATGGGCTACGCGTGGGCGATGGCCTTCGCGCTGGTCTACACCGCCGAGCACTACGTCTTCGACATCCTGCTGGGGTGGGGGCTGGCCGGGGCGGTGTACACGGCGTACCGCGTCGTCGACGCTCGGCTCATCGCGCCGCGACATGCCCGACGCGAGGCCGAGCGGGAACGGGCGGTCGACTCGACGATCGACGAGATCCACGCCGCCGAGACGGCCCGCACCCGAGCGGTTCCATGACCTGCCGCCGGTGCACAGCGATCGATGCCGAGCGGGCGAGAATCAGTGCGGACCGTCGAACTGCGGTTCGGTCTCGATGCTGATCGGCACGCCTGCAGCGATCAGGAGCCGGCACTCGGCTTCGCTGTCGGGGTAGAGGCTGAGCCATTCGTGCCCGCTGCTGCCGCTGGCGTAGACCTTGTCCAGCGCGCGATCCAGGCGAGATTGGATCTCACGCGTGATGATGAAGCGACGGTCTCCGTATCTGAGATACCTGTTGGTCACGACTGCCTCCGAAGAACAAACCCCTGTGACACAGGACACTACCGCTCCGGCGGCGGTGCGGGGCCGACCTCACCCGTCGCGTCAGCTCAGCTCGGGCGCGCGGAACGAGTTCGGCTTCATCTTCGAGAAGTCGATCATGGCGCGCGTGTTGTCGACGGCGGTCACCAGCCCGACCCCGAACTGACCGTGCTCGTCGTACAGGTTGGCGGTCCCGACCGACAGCCCGGCGCTCTCCAGGTGCGAGTCGGCCTCGACGCCCAACCGGTCCCCGGCCGGCAGGCGGGTGAGGGCGACGGTCAGATCGCAGTTGATGAACCCGATTCCGCCGTCGCCGATGTTGGTGACGAGGGACGTCGACTCCGCGGCGATCACGGCGCGTTGAAAGGCTGTGGGCGTCTGGCCGTCGACCACGTTGAAGGGCCGCGTGTAGAGGCTCAGCCGGTCGGCGTTCTGCATCGACCCCATATCGGTGGTCCAGTCCTGGGACTCGGTCCGGAACCACGGCCGGTACCCCTCGCCGACCGACGACGGCGGCGTGAAGGTCTGCTCCTGCGCCGGTCGCTGCCAGCGGGCGCCGGGCGGGTTGTCGCCCTGCTTCAGGAAGACCACGTTGCCGCGCGCGACCGTCGCGGACTCGGCGCCGTCGAACTGGTTCACCGACACTTCGACCACGCGGATCCGATGACCGTCGCGGATCGTCTTCGTCTCCGTGGTGGTCGGCAGCTTGCGGGCGCTCTTGAACAACTCGAGCGTGAACCGTGCCGGCGCGAAACCGTTCGGCACCCCGGCGTTCTCGGCCGCGTAGGCGGCGACGGCGCAGACGGCAGGGCCGTTGAGTGCATCCGGTCCCCACAGACTCAACGCGTAGTCGGTCGGGTCGAAGCGACCGGCGCCGTCGGTGGTGAAGAAGCTCATGGTTGCCATACGGCCTCACGCTACGCTGCGTTCATGACCACTCACGCAACACCGTCCGCCTTGCCGAACGACGCGGTCGGCGCGGTCCGGACCTTCGTGATCTTCTCGTCGCTGGTCGGACTCGCGCTCGGCATCGCCGTGCTGGTGTGGCCGCGGGCATCGCTGGCCGTCGTCGGTGTGCTCTTCGGCATCGCGCTGATCGTGGCCGGCGTGACTCGACTGTTCGCCGCGTTCGCGCTCACCCGCGCGCCGTCGTCGCTGCGACTGCTGCTGGGGGTGTTCGGCGGCGTGGTGTCGGCCGTCGGCGTCCTGGCCACGATCAACCCGTCCCAGTCGCTGGTCCTGCTCGGAATGTTCATCGGCGTCGGCTGGATCGTCGGCGGCTTCCAGGACCTGTTCGGGGCCCGGCTGACTCAGACGATGGTGCCGGCGTGGCTGGTCGTCGTCTCCGGCGTGGTCTCGGTGCTGGCGGGCATCGCGATGATCGTCCTGCCTGCGGTCGCGACGTTGTCGGCGATCCTGTGGATTCTGGCGGTCCTGTTGATCGTGGTCAGCCTGGTGACGCTGTTCACCGTGCCGAGCAAGGTCGGCGCCGTGCTCGCTTAGTCGTACCTCCCCGGCACGTCCCCAACTCGTCAGGCCGTCAGGGCCAGCCCGTCCAAGGTGATGGTCGGCTTGGCGTTCTCCTCCTCGGAGAGCACCTCGGTCCACGAGCCGAGGACCGTCAGCAACTCGTCGGTGTGCCGCAGGACGACGCCGTCGACGATGCCCTTCCAGACCAGGGCCGCGGGTCGTACCGCCGGGACCGCCGCGGCGGCGCCGATCAACCGGCGAGCCCCGGCCGAGTCGGAGTCCCACATCGCGTCGGCCGTCGTGAGGTAGAGGTTGATCGCCGCGCGCAGATCCCGCATGTGCATCATCGCCCACGCCCAGTGCTTGGCCACGTCGACGGTCACTGACTGACCGCGCCCGAGGGTGCGCACGTACTTGCTGTGCAATTCGCTGCACAGCAGATCCGAGTCGGTCCACATCTCCAGCTTGGACATGCAGCGGACGCTGTTGTGCAGTGCGGCAAGGTACTTGACCGAGTACGGACCCTCCCGTCGCGCACGGGTCTCCCGGAGTACGGAGAAGCCCGCGAGGGCAAGGGTGAACCGGCCGGCGTCGTAGTCGGCGAGGGCTTGGTCGTTCAACTCGTCGAGCATGTCTCCATCGTCCCCGGATCGTCGGGTTTCCGCAGCGCAATGGCGGTAATGACGTGTCGGCGGATGCGCCGTCGGCCGGGCTGCGCGATGATGGCCCGGTGACGGAGAAGACTCGGGACCTGAGCAAGTGGGCGCTGCTGAGCATTGCGACGTCGATCGTGGTCATCGCGCTCAAGATGCTGGCGTGGGCGCTGACCGGATCGGTGGGCCTGCTGTCCGACGCCGCCGAGTCCGTGGTCAACCTCGTCGCCGCGGTGGTCGCCTTCATCGCCCTGCGGATCGCCGCCAAACCGGCCGACGACGACCACAACTTCGGGCACGTCAAGAGTGAGTACTTCTCCGCGGTCATCGAAGGGGTGATGATCGCCGTCGCCGCGGTGGTGATCATCGCGACCGCCGTGGAGCGGCTCCTGAATCCGCGCGAGCTGGAATCGGTCGGGATCGGCCTGGCCGTCTCCGTGCTGGCGTCGGTCATCAACGCCGCGGTGGCCTGGCAACTGATCCGGGTGGGCCGGCGGTACCGGTCGCTCACCCTGGAGGCCGACGGCAAGCACCTGATGACCGATGTCTGGACCACCGCGGGGGTGGTGATCGGCGTCGCCGTCGTCGCCCTCACCGGGTGGTCGGTGCTCGACCCGGTCATCGCGATCGTCGTGGCCGTCAACATCGTCTTCGTCGGCTACCGGCTGGTGTCGCAGTCGACCAGGGGACTGATGGACACCGCCATCCCCGACACCGAACGCGCCGCCATCGACGCCGTGCTCGACCGCTTCCGCAGTGACGGCGTCGACTTCCACGACGTCCGGACGCGCGAAGCCGGGCACCTGCGCTTCGTGCAGCTGCACATGCTGGTGCCCGGCGCCTGGAGCGTGCAGCGCGGGCATGATCTCCTCGAAGAGGTCGAGGCCGCGCTGCATGAGGCGGTGGCGGATCTGGTGCCGACGATCCACCTCGAACCGATCGAGGATCCGCGCAGCTACGAGCCCTGGCGAAGGTGATGTCAGACGGTCGCCGACCGCGATAGCCTGGACACATGAGCGCTCGCGATGCATACGACGGCGGTGAGTACGACAGGGACGACACCGACCAGCTGCAGCCCGAGGACACCCTCGAGGACACCGAGCTGGCCGATGTCCTCGACCGCGGGTACTCGCCGCCGGACTACGCGCCCGCGAACCGCGAACACGACTGCCTCGACTCCCGGCTGGCCGAGGAGGAACCGGACGTCGACTACGACGCCGAAGGCGACGACCATGACTATGCCGAACGCGACGACCCCGACTATCCGGAACACGAGGAGGTCGGGACCCGTCGTGCGGGTCGGTTGATCGCCCCCGACGAGGGGTTCGGGCCCGACGTCGACAATCAGCTGCTGGCGACCGACGCCGGCGTCGACGGCGCCGGAGCCTCCGCCGAAGAGGCGGCGATGCACTACATCGACGACTAGTGCCCGGTACCGGACACTAGGACACCGGGGATCGAAGTTCATGCGGGTGCGCCGGTGAGATTCGCTACCGTCTAATCCATGGATCGTGACCGATTGGTGGATGTGGGCGTCGCGCTCGTCTCGCGCTTCGGGGCCAAGGCGCTCAGCCTGACCTCGGTGGCCCGACAGGCGGGCGTCGCGCGGGCCACCGCCTACCGGATGTTCGGCGGCCGGGACGCCCTCGTCGCCGCCATCATGTCCCGCGAACTGGAGCAACTGCGCCAGCAGATGATCGAGTGGGGGGCGCAGGAGTCCGACGTCAGCGAGCGGATCCGGGAACGGGTCCGGCGGTCGCTGGCCTACATCGCCGAGCACGAGGCGCTCCAGTACGTGCTGCGCAACGAACCTGAGGAGGTCGTGCGCGCCCTGATCAGCGCCTCCGGCTCGGGCCGGCCGTCGCTCATCGACATGATCGTCGACGCCACCCTGCCCGACGTGGAACCCGACGAGGAAGCCGCGCTGTACCCGACGGTCCGCGGCGGCAGCGAATTCATGGTGCGGGTGGTGTACTCGTGCATGCTGGTGCCCGACAGCTGCCTGTCGCACGATGAGATCGCCGATCTCGTGGTGCGCGCTGTGGTGCGCTGAGCCGTCGGCCCGCCGGTCGGAGCCGCGTACTGTGGAGTAGCGGCCTCGGCCAGTACTCTGGGGTTATGACAAGTACCGGTGCCCGCAGCATCTATGTCGCGTCAGCCGAAGGAGACACCGGGAAGTCGACCATCGCGCTCGGCGTGCTCGCGGTCCTCACCGCCGCCGGTGGTCGGGTGGGCGTCTTCCGCCCCATCTCGCGCGCGGCAGCGGGCGAGCGCGACTACGTCCTCGACCTCCTGCATCAGTACGCCTCCGTCGACGTGCCCTACGAGCAGTGCATCGGCGTCACCTACGACGATGTGCACGCCGATCCCGACGCGGCCGTCGCCGAGATCGTCGCCCGCTATCACGCCGTCGCGCAGCAGTGCGACAACGTGCTGGTGATCGGCTCGGACTACACCGATGTCGCCTCCCCGTCCGAACTGAGCTTCAACGCCCGCATCGCCGCGAACCTGGCCGCGCCCATCATCCTCGTCGTCAAGGCCTTCGACCGTGAGCCCGCCGAGGTGCGGGCGGTCGCCGATCTGCTGGTCGCCGACATCAAGACCGCGCACGCCACCACCTGCGCCGTCGTCGCCAACCGGTGCGATCCGGAGCGGCGCCGCGAGGTGTCCATCGCCCTCGCCGGGCTCGGCATCAAGTCGTGGGCGCTGCCCGAGGAGCCGATCCTGGTGGCGCCGACCATGACCGAGCTGTGCGAGGCGCTCGGCGGATCCCTGTACTCCGGCGACGCCGACCTGCTCGAACGCGAGGCGATGGAGGTGATGGTCGGCGGCATGACCGTCGAGCACATCCTGGAACGGCTCAGCGAATCGATGGTCGTGATCGCACCCGCCGACCGCTCCGACGTGCTGCTGGCGCTGGTCAACGCCAATGCCGCCGACGGCTTCCCGCGCCTGGCCGGCATCATCATCAACGGCGGTCTGCACCCGCACCCGATGATCGACGCGCTGGTCAAGGGCCTGCGGCCGACCCTGCCGATCATCTCGTGCGATCACGGCACATACGAGACGGCCCGCACCGCCGCGCATACGCGCGGTCGGATGGCGACCGGCTCGGTGCGCAAGATCGACGCGGCGCTCGCGCTGATGGAGAAGTACGTCTCGCCGACCGATCTGCTCGCCGAACTCGACCTGCATGAGCCCGCGGTGATGACCCCGCAGATGTTCGAGTATCAGCTCATCGCCCAGGCCAAGTCCGATCCGCAGCACATCGTGCTGCCCGAGGGCAACGACGACCGCATCCTGCGCGCCACCGACCGCCTGCTGCGCCGCGGCGTCGCGAAACTGACCCTGCTCGGCGATCCCGACGCAGTGCGCCGTCGCGGCAACGAGCTCGGCATCGACCTGTCCGCGGTTGACGTCATCGATCCCGCCACCTCACCGCTGGCCGACGAGTTCGCGCCGCTGTACGTGGAACTCCGCAAGCACAAGGGCATGACCTTGGAACGGGCCTCGGAGGTGGTGCGCGACGAGTCCTACTTCGGGACGATGATGCTGCACACCGGGCTCGTCGACGGCATGGTGTCGGGTGCCGTCCACACCACCGCGCAGACCATTCGCCCCGCTTTCGAGATCATCAAGACCGTGCCCGGCGTGTCGACCGTGTCGAGCGTGTTCTTCATGTGCCTGGCGGACAAGGTCCTCACCTACGGCGACTGCGCCGTCGTCCCCGACCCCACGGCCGAGGAGCTCGCCGACATCGCGATCTCGTCGGCGCGGACCGCGGCCGCCTTCGGCATCGACCAGCGGATCGCGATGCTGTCGTACTCCACCGGCGGGTCCGGATCGGGCAAGGACGTGGAGAAGGTGGCCACCGCCACCGGCCTGGTCCGGGAACGGGCGCCGGAACTGCTGGTGGAGGGGCCGATCCAGTACGACGCGGCCATCGAGCCGACGGTCGCCGCGTCGAAGATGCCGGACTCGCCGGTCGCCGGCCGCGCGACGGTGCTGATCTTCCCCGACCTCAACACCGGCAACAACACCTACAAGGCGGTGCAGCGCAGTGCGGGCGCCATTGCGATCGGTCCGGTTCTGCAGGGACTCAATAAGCCGATGAACGATCTCTCGCGCGGTGCGCTGGTCTCCGACATCGTCAACACGGTCGCGATCACCGCCATCCAGGCCCAGAACAACAAGAAAGCCCTGAACAGCAAGGAGGCCGACGCATGAGCGAGGCGCCCATCGACGGCTCGGTGCTCGTGGTCAACGCGGGTTCGTCGTCGCTGAAGTACCAGGTGCTGCATCCGGCGACGGAGGAGGTCATCGCCGACGGGCTCGCCGAGCAGATCGGCGAGTCCACGTCACGGATCAAGCACTGGTACCGGGGGCACGAGGTGGTCCTCGAGGGACCGTTGGCCGACCATGACGCCGCCATCGCCGCGGTGCTGGAGCTGTTCGCGGCCGACGGCGTCGACGTCGCCGATTCGGGACTGGCCGCCGTCGGGCATCGAGTGGTGCACGGGGGACGGTCGTTCTTCGAGCCGACCCTGATCGACGATGCCGTGCGCTCGGAGATCGAGCGGATCTGCCCGCTCGCGCCGCTGCACAATCCGGCCAACCTCGTCGGCATCGACGCCGTCACCGCCTTGCTGCCCGGGGTGCCTGCCGTCGCGATCTTCGACACCGCCTTCTTCCACGATCTCCCCGCTGCCGCCTCGACGTATGCGCTCGATGCGGCGGTCGCCGACGAGTACGCGGTGCGTCGCTACGGTTTCCACGGGACCAGTCACGAGTACGTGTCCCGCAAGGTCGCCGAGGTGCTCGGCCGCGATCTGACGGAGCTGAACCAGATCGTCCTGCACCTGGGCAACGGCGCCTCGATGTCGGCGGTTGCCGGCGGCAAGCCGATCGACACGACGATGGGCATGACCCCGCTCGAGGGGCTGGTGATGGGCACGCGGACCGGCGACATCGATGCGGGCGTCGTGTTCCAGCTCGCGCGGGTCGCCGGCATGTCGATCGATGACATCGACACCCTCTTCAACAAGCGTTCCGGGCTCAAGGGGATGTGCGGCGAGAACGACTTCCGTGCGGTCCTGCAGCGCGTCGAGGCGGGCGACGAGTCGGCGAAGCTCGCGTACGAGGTCTACCTGCACCGACTGCGCCGCTACATCGGCGCCTACATGATCGAACTCGGCCGCGTCGACGCGATCGTCTTCACCGCCGGCGTCGGCGAGAACGCCGCCCAGGTGCGTGCCGACTCCCTCGCCGGGCTGGCCGGCTACGGAATCGAGATCGACGCCGACCGCAACGCGATCCGCTCCCCGGACCCGCGCGTCATCTCCACCGCCGACTCGAAGGTCACCGTGCTCGTGGTGCCGACGAACGAAGAGCTGGCGATCGCACGGCAGGCGATGGAGGTCGTGGGCCAGACCCCGTAGGAGTCGCCGTCCGCCCGGTCTCGATACGCTCGCTCACTTCGTTCGCGGGCTACTCGACAAGCCTTGGGAATGCTCTCCATAGGTTGGTCGAGTAGCGACCGGAGCGAAGCGCAGGACGCGTATCGAGGCCCGCCTGGTCTCGATACGCTCGCTCACTGCGTTCGCGGGCTACTCGACAAGCCTTGGGAATGCTCTCCATAGGTTGGTCGAGTAGCGACCGGAGCGAAGCGGAGGACGCGTATCGATGCCCGCCTGGTCTCGATACGCTCGCTCACTTCGTTCGCGGGCTACTCGACCATCCTGGGGCGTGCTTTTCAGGCTGGTCGAGTAGCGACCGGAGCGAAGCGGAGGACGCGTATCGAGACCCGGCGACACGCACCCCCCTTCGGAGGGTGTTCTCCACCTCCTGTGACGTGGATCATGTGAGCATGACCACGAACACTGAGCTCTACCGCCGCAGCCGCGATCAGATGATCGACCTGATCCACGACTACGACCGTGCTGTCGCCGAGTTCCGTTGGCCGGACATCACCGGCACCTTCAATTGGGCCATCGACTGGTTCGACGCCTTCGCCCGCGGCAACGATCGCCTCGCCCTCTGGATCACCGAGGAGGACGGCTCGGAGGTCCGCGTGACCTTCGACGAGATGGCCTCGAACTCCGACCGAGTCGCGACCTGGCTGCAGAGCCTCGGCGTCGGCAAAGGCGACCGCGTCATCCTGATGCTCGGCAACCAGGTGCAGCTGTGGGAGCTCATGCTGGCGATCGCGAAGCTCGGCGCGGTCGTCATGCCGACGACGTCGGCGCTCGGGTCGGCCGATCTCACCGACCGGATCTCGCGGGGCGGGGCGGGCACGGTGATCGCCAACGTCGCCGACACGGCGAAGTTCGACGACGTGCCCGGCGACTACCGCCGCATCGTCGTCGGCGGGAACGCGGCGGGCTGGACGCCGTACGCCGACAGCGCCGACGTCGTCTCGGCGGGCCCCTTCGTCTCCGACACCGCCGTCGACGACACGATGCTCATCTACTTCACCTCCGGCACCACCAGCAAGCCGAAACTGGTGGAGCACTCCCAGGTCAGTTATGCGGTCGGACACTTCACCACGATGGCGTGGATCGGCGTCAAACCCGGCGACGTCCACCTCACCATCAGCTCGCCCGGTTGGGCCAAGCACGCATGGAGCCTGTTCTTCGCCCCGTGGATCGCCGAGGCGACGATCTTCGTCTACAACTACTCCCGATTCGACGCGGCCGCGCTCATGCACCAGCTCGACCGGGCGGCCGTCAACACCTTCTGCGCCCCGCCGACCGTGTGGCGGATGCTGATCCAGGCCGACCTCGGCACCAAGCCGACCGGTCTGCGCGAGCTCCTCGGAGCGGGCGAGCCGCTGAACCCCGACGTCATCCGCCAGGTCGAGCAGGCGTGGGGACTGACCATCCGCGACGGCTTCGGCCAGACCGAGACGACTCTCCAGGTCGGCAACACGCCCGGCCAGCCGCTCAAGGCCGGCTCGATGGGCCGGCCGATGCCCGGCGTCCCGGTGGTGCTCGTCGACCCGCTGACCGGCGAACTGTCCGACGACGGCGAGCTCTGCCTGGACCTGTCGAAGCATCCGCGCAACCTGATGACCGGCTATCTCGGCGACCCCGAACGCAACGAGGCGGTGATGGCCGGGGGCTACTACCACACCGGCGACGTCGCCTCCCGCGACGCGGACGGCTACATCACGTACGTCGGCCGCACCGACGACGTCTTCAAATCGTCGGACTACAAGGTCTCTCCGTTCGAGTTGGAGAGCGTGCTCATCGAGCATCCCGCCGTGGTGGAGGCGGCGATCGTCCCGCAACCCGACGAGACCCGGCTGGCGGTGCCCAAGGCGTACGTGACCTTGGCCGCGGGTTGGGAGCCCACCGCGGAGACCGCCAAGACGATCATGGAGTACGCCCGCGACCACCTCGCGCCCTACCTGAAGGTACGTCGCGTCGAGTTCTTCGAACTGCCCAAGACGATCTCGGGCAAGATCCGGCGCGTGGAGCTGCAGCAGCGGGAGTCGGCCGCGTCGGCCGCCGGCGAGGACATCTCGACCGAGTACCGCTACGAGGACCTGCTCGTCTGACTCGGCGCGTCGTCTGACTCGGCGCGCATCCGCGTGCTTCGTCGACAGACGCGGTGGCTGGGACACCGCGTCTGTCGATGAACCGAGCGGATGGGCGACTATCCGACGCCGTGCCTCACCACAGTGTCGCCGGCCGGATCAGATTCGCCAGGTCGACCAGAAGGAACCGGTGGGCGCGGTTGTCGCGCGTCGCCTTCGCCAGCTCACGCAGCGACCGCTCGGTGCCCGCGCGGAGACCGTGCTCGTTGAACGGGAAGCCGAGGAAGTCGTCCGCGGCGAAATCCTCGTCGAGATGGGCGTCGATCCACCCCAGGGCCGTGCCGAGGATGATGAGCTGCAGGCGGCCGCGTCGCGGATCGTCCCAGCTGATCTCCTCGAACCGTTCCGCCGCCTCGAACAGCTCCCACCGGCTCACCTCACTCGGCGGTCGGCCGTGGACCAGGGTGACGATCGCGGAGATCTGCGCGGTGCCGTAGTGGCGGCTGGTGGTCGGCACCTCGTCGAGGGGTTCGATGGCGGCGTCGTGCCTGCCCTCGGCCAAGATCATCCGCGCCAGTCCGAAGGCCGCGGAGACGATGCCGTGGTCGGTCAGCCACAGGTCGTGGTAGTTCTGGCGCGCGATCTCGTACCACCGCTCCACCTGCGCCAACTGCTCGTTGGAGGTGAACTCCTCGGCCGAGAGCCAATAGCCGATCAGCTCGGCGGTGCCGGCGACCGCGAGCTTCGGTGCGACCTCACCCGGCATGGCCTCCAGGACCTCGTGGAATCGGTCGAACGCCAGCTCGGGCTCGGCGTTCAGCAGCGAGCAGATCCCCAGGTACCACTGCAGCCGCCACGAATCGCCGTGGTGGACGGCGACCTCGCGCAACAACTGCAGCGCGGTGTCGAGGTTGCCGAGCTCCAGATGCGCGCGGGCCTCGGCGAGGTCGAGTTCGAGCGACGGATGCAGCGGATCGACGTCGACGCGGCTCGGCTCGGCGTGGATCAGCGCCTTGAAGCCGTCGGCGCGGGCCGCGCGGATGGTGTCGAGCGTCTGCCGCGGGTACGACAACGCCGCCGAGGTCAGCACCCCGGCCGCCGGATCGGCCGGATCCACCAGGGGGACCGGGAGGGCGTGGGCGATGTCGGCCGGATCGTGGATCGCGGCGTCCTTGGGATCGAAGAAGCCGTCGACGGGCGCCAACAGCAGCTCGGTCCCGAAGGTCGAGCGCTGCGGGGTGAACACCGTCGACATCGACGGCCGCGGGACGCCGGTGTGCAGCGCGACGGTCTCGCGCAGCACGTTGAGGACCTGCGTCGTCATCTCCTCGGCGGACGAGAACCGCTCGTTCGGGTCGGGGGAGGTGGCGCGCTGCAACAGGAAGTAGAACGACGGGTTCTCGACGAACAGCGGCGTCGTGTGCGGGTCGGGCAGCCCGTCGTCGTACCGACCGTCGGTCATCGGCATGTCGACGGTCAACACGGCCAGGGTGCGGCCGACGCTGTAGATGTCGGTCACCACCTGCGGGCCGGTCTGCACGATCTCGGGCGCCTGAAAGCCCGGTGTCCCGTACAGATGGCCGGTGCCGTTGATTGCCGACACCGCACCCATGTCGATGAGCTTGACCTCGTCGGAGGTGATCATGATGTTGTCGGGTTTGACGTCGTTGTAGACCAGCCCGACCGAGTGCAGGTAGCCGACGGCCGACAGCACCTCCAGGATGTAGGCCATCGCCTGCTCGATCGGCAGCAGCTTCGGTTTGCCGTCGTCGCCGGTGGTCAGCTGTTTGAGGGTGTGACCGCCGACGTACTCCATCACGATGTAGCCGACCGGCCGACCGTCGTCGGTGACCCATTCGACGAAGTTGAAGATCTTGACGATGCCGGGATCGTTGACCGACGCCAGGAACTGGCGCTCGGAGATCGCGACGGCCTGAGCCTGCGAGTCGGACGAGTTCAGCAGGCCCTTGAGGACCACCGGACGGTCGGAGACGTTGTGGTCGACGGCCAGGTAGATCCATCCCATGCCGCCGTGCGCGATGGCGCCGGCGATCTCGTACTGGTCGGCCACCAGCGTTCCGCGTTTGAGGCCGGGGACGAACGAGTAGCGCGACCCGCAGTTCCAGCAGGTGCCGCTGAGCGGCCCCTTGCCGCGCCCGGACTTGCGGCCGACGGGCTCGCCGCAGTTCCAGCACCTCCGCTTGCTCTCCACGATCACCGGGTCGGACAGCACGGCGTCGGCGGGGTCGATGTCGGTGATCTCCGGCAGCTGCACCAGCTCGCTGCCGAGGCGGCGGTCGTGGACGTGGGCGCTCTTGCGGCTCTTGCGGCGCGAGGCGGCGATGTCGTCCAGGATGCGTCGGACCTGGGTGGACTGGGTGAGCGTGGAGGTCGGCGCGGTGCCGGCCTGCGTGCCGACCGTCGCCATCGGCGTCGGCACGGTGCCCGCCTGGGTCTGGACATGCAGATCGGCACCCTCGGTGGCCGCGTAGTCGATCATCGACGCCTGCGTCTGCACCGGCTCCTCGGCCAGCTTCTTGCGCTTCTTCTGCTTCTTCTCGCTCATCGCCGTCAATCCCGGAATGTCATCGGTGGCGGGCTGCCCGGACCCAGCAGCGACAACCACTCATTGTAGGAACGCTGCCAGCTGCCGTCGGCTTCCCGCGCGGCCAGGACGCCGTTGACGAAGCGCTGCAGATCGTCTTGACCCTTGTGGATTCCGACGCCGTAGTACTCGGTCCCCAGACTGTTGCCGACGACGTGCACCCAGGGATCCTGCGAGGCGATGCCCGCCAGGATCGGGTCGTCGGAGGTGATGGCCTCCACCTGCCCCTGCTGCATCATCACCAGGCAGTCGGCCCAACTGGCCGTCGTCACGTACCGCGCGCTCGGCACCAGACGCTGCACCCGCGCGATCGACGTCGACGCGCGGGTGGCGCACACGTTCTTGTCGGCGAGGTCGATGGCCTGCGAGATGCCCGAGTTCCGGTACACCAGGAGCTGCTGGGAGGCGGCGTAGTACGGGGCCGAGAAGGAGACGGACTTGAGCCGATCGCACGTGATCGACATGCTCTTGACGACGACGTCGACCGCACCCGATTCCAGGGCCTTGATGCGATTCTCGTTCGAGAGCATCCGATACT
Organism: Gordonia aichiensis; assembly: GCF_039946255.1. GTDB lineage: Bacteria > Actinomycetota > Actinomycetes > Mycobacteriales > Mycobacteriaceae > Gordonia > Gordonia aichiensis_A. The sequence continues at coordinate 84,248 of NZ_JBCDWL010000017.1, forward strand.
CGATCACGTTGGGGTCGCCGAAGATCGCCTCGGCGATCCAGTGCGCGACGTCGATGTCGAAGCCGACGACATCGCCGGTGAACGGATCGCGGAAGCTCAGCGGATTGCTGCCCAGGTCGGTCCCGACGATCAGGCGTCCCCGCGAGGCGATCCGCGCCATCGTCGACCCGGCGGGCATCTGCCGCGGCGCAGGCATGGCAGTGGGGCGAAGGCTCGCGGTCGCATCGCAGTCGGTCGTCGGGAGCGGGGTGTCCGGTTGCGCGCCGAAGGTCACGTCGGGAGGCAGCGGAACGGTGGCGGTGGCCGACGGCGGCGCTCCCGCCGAAGCCGGTTGGGCGGCGCACCCGGCGACGCCGACGAGGACGACGGCGAGCAGAGCGGCGAGGCGCCGAAGGCGAGCGTGTCGGCTCATCGGTACTCCCGGATTCGAGGGGTGAGGCCGCCGACCAGTGCGATCGCGGCGATGCCGCAGAGGACGCCGATCCCGGTTCCGGTGTAGCCGAGCAGGCGCTGCGCGGCATTGATGTTGTCGCGGAAGGTGGCGCGGGCCTCGGCGATCGCCTGGACCAGCGCGTCGTTCACCTCCGTGTATCCGGTGGCGGTGCTGATGCTGCCGCTTCCGATCGTCAGCGATCGGGCAGCGGTGAAGTCGCCGCCGGCCAGACGCCTGCTGACCTCTTCGTGGGCGCTGCGCCATCGTTGCAACGCCGATCGCACGTCGTTGATCGGCTGGGTCAGCCCCGGGTTGTTCGCATGGGTCGGCGTGCTGGAGAGCCGGTTCGCGAAGACGCCGATCTGCTCGAGGTCGTGGGTGAAACCGGCGTCGATCTCGCCGGGATCGGTCCGCTTCACCAACGACAGCGTCTCCGCCGAACGCGCCTGCTGGGTGAGGATGCGCATGGTGGTCAGGGTGTGCAGCGGCTCGGCCCCCGAGCTCTTGGCGGTGTTGGCCGCAGCCACCGACAGCAGTCCCGAGACGAGCAGCCACACCGTGCCCAGCACGAGGGCGCTCAACGCGCCGATCAGACCGATGTTGAAATGCCTGCGCGTGCGTCTGGCCAGGTAGCGGCCGGTGACGATCAGCATCGCGATGATGATGAACAGCGCGATGTACACACCCCACGGCGGCACTGTCAGCGTGCGTTGCGGGTCGGAGATGGCCGACGAGCGGTCCTCGTACAGTCGTTGCGCTGCCGGGAGAATCGTGCCCAGCATCAGGTTCGACGCCACGCCGAGATACGCCGAGCCGACCGGATTGGCCAGTCGGTTGTTGGTGCGGGCGGTCTCGATCAGCCCGGTGTAGACGGGGATCGCGGTGGCGAGCGTGTCCAGGTCGGCGCGTGCCGCACGGTCGCCGGTCGAGGTCTCGGCCCCGCTGGAGACGCCGTCGGCGGCGGCGACAAGCGCGGTCGACGCGGTCGCGATCGAATCGGTGTACTCGCGCCGGAGCTCGGGTGATTCGCGGCCGCCCGAGATGAACGCGGAGTTCGCGGCGGCGTCGGCGACCGAGAGCGAGCTGTACAGGACTTCCGCGGCCTCGGCCTGGGGTTCGGCGCGGTTCACCAGGGCTTCGAGGGTCTGGCTGCGGTCGGTCAGGGAGATCGACGAGTACCAGCCGGTGAGCCCGCACGCGAACACCATCGCCAAGGTGATGAGCAGCAGTTTCCCCGGCGTCGTGGTGGCGTAGAAACGGAAGGTGACCAGCGGCGACGCGACCCGCTCGCGGGTGATCGCCGAGATCTCGCGGCGGTCGGCCATCACCTGCCGCAGGGTGGGACTGTTCGGCTCGCGCTCAGGCAGCACACTGCGGCCCGCGTGGGTGAGTGCGGAGCGCACTCGATAAACCTGGCCGGCCACGAGCTGTCCCTTCGGCTGAACTGTGTCCAACCCTAGTCGGCGTGACTGCGCTCGCGTGAGCAGCCCGGTACGGTGATTCGTCAGAGACCCCTGCTTCGAGGCAGGGCGTGGGCGCAGGAGGTCGCGGAGTGCGCGGAGACGGTGATGGCTGGGTGTTCGACGCCGATGGTGCGCGCTATTGGGGACGGCACGGCGCAGCCGGTCTGCTGTTGTGCGCGCCGGTCGACGGCGGTGTCGCGGTCCTGCTGCAGCACCGGGCGATCTGGTCGCACCAGGGCGGCACGTGGGGGCTGCCCGGCGGGGCCCGCGACTCGCACGAGAGCGTCGAGCAGGCGGCGGTCCGGGAGGCGGGCGAGGAGGCCGGGATCCGCGACAGCGATGTGCGGGTGGTCGAGTCGATCATGACCCACCGGGCGCCGGGCGGCTGGAGCTACACGACGGTGATCGCGCAGGCCGATTCGCCCGTCGCGACGGTCGGGAACGGGGAGTCCACCGAACTGCGCTGGGTGCCGGTCGACGAGGTCGCCGACCTCGCGCTGCATCCGGGCCTGGCCGAGGCGTGGCCGGGGCTGCGTCCGCGTCTGACCTGAGCCGGTATCGCACCGCTTGTGTTCTGCGCACCCGGTCGCGACCGAGTGCGCAGAACACAAGCGGTGCGATACGCGGGAAGTGGTGCGACGGTCGGTCAGGCGGTGAGCCGGTTGGCGCCCGCGATCAGCGCGTTGACGGCAGCCTCGTCGCCCGTGCGGCCCCGGCCGTACGAGCGGACTCGGCGTGCATCCCGTTCGCACAGGAGGTAGACGACGGTCTCGTCGCCGTCACGCTCCTGCGACAGTGAGACGATCTCGACGCCGACGCCGAGCGCGTACAGGATCTCGGTCATCGCGCCGATGGGGCCGGTGGCGGTGGCGGCCAGGTCGTGGCTGCGGCGCCCGCGGGTGATCCGGGCGCGGCAGGTGACGGTGTCGGCGCGGTCGAGTTCCATCGACAGCGTCTGCAGCGTGATGTCGCCGTCCGGCGCATAGGTTCGGTCGAAATCGAGCGTGGACATTCCTGCCGCCTCCCGCGGAAACCAGTGTGGCAACCGCCGGTCGGGTTGGCGACGCCCCTGCGGTCCGTACGCCCGATCGGCGTCGAACCCATTGCGGATACAGGATGTCGAGGAGAACTGAATGGTGCGCATCTGGAGGCTTCATTTCGGTCGAAGAATCGGTGACCGACAGATCCAGGAGTGGAGACGACGAACCCGCAGCGGGGGGTCGGCCGTGATCAGACCCCGCTGCGGCGGGCTACAAGAAGATTCCACAACATGATTGGAGTGCAGCCTACTCGGCTGCGCGGGAAAGGCAAGCCGATTTTGCGCGGCTTGTGGGTGGAGCGGAACGTGGATCTCGATGCGCGGCCTCCGCTTCGCTCCGGTCGCTTACTCGATCAGCCTGGGGCGGCGCTTGGTTCGGGTCGCTCACTCGATCAGCCTGGGGCGGCGTTTCGTTCGGGTCGTTTCTCGATCAGCCTGCTGGGCGGCGTTTCGCTCAGGTCGCCCGGGGCCGACGCCACCGGGGCTCGTCCCCAGGGTGATCGAGTAAGCATCCGGAGCGAAGCGGAGGAAGCGCATCGAGATCCGCCCGCCGCAGCACACTACGCCGTGACCGACGACCTCAGCAGGCGCGCGGCGGCGGCCGGATCCTCGGCACCGGTGATGGCCCGGACCACGACGACGCGCTGCGCCCCGGCCGCCCGGACCTGTGACATGCGCGAGGCGTCGATGCCGCCGATCGCGAACCACGGCTTGGTCGGACCGTCGGCGGCGGTCGCGACGACCAGGTCCAGGCCCGTCGCGGCCCGGCCGGGCTTGGTCGGGGTGCTCCAACACGGACCGGTGCAGAAGTAGTCGACGTCGGGGTCGGCGGCCGCCGCGCGCGCCTGCTCCACGCTGTGCGTCGACAGGCCGATGACGACCTCCGGTCCGACGATCCGCCGTGCGACCGCGGGCGGCAGGTCGTCCTGGCCCACGTGGAGGACGTCGGCGCCCGCGGCGACGGCGAGGTCGGCTCGGTCATTGACGGACAGCAGCGCGCCGGCGGCGCGGGTCAGCTCACCGATCTGCCCCAGCAGTTCGAGCTCCTGCTGCGCCGTGAGCTCGCCGAAAGCGCGCTCACCAGGGGAGTTCTTGTCGCGCAACTGGACGATGTCGACGCCGCCGTCGAGCGCCGCCCGCACGAAGTCGACCAGGTCGCCGTGCTCGCGTCGGGCATCGGTGCACAGGTACAGGTGAGCGTCGGCCAGTCGGGTGCGCGCGTTCATGACCGCCACCCTAGCGGTGCGAGGTCCGCGGCCGACTTGCGGCGGGCGGTAGAGTCGGAGGCAGATATCGACACGGGAGTCCGGAGGTCCGCCGGGCTGAGAGTGCGCTGCGCCGGCGCTGACCGTCACACCTGATCCGGATCATGCCGGCGAAGGAAGGACTCTCCATGAGTGATGGCATCGTGCCCGTCGGCGACCTGTCCGTGGTCGGCGGCGGCGCCGTCGGACTGACCTGCGCGCTCGCCGCCGCCGATCGCGGATGGCGGGTGCGGGTCTTCGACGCCGGTCCGCGATGGCGCGCGGCGCACGTCGCCGGCGGGATGCTCGGCTGTCTCGCCGAAGGGCATCCCGGCCAGGACCGGTTGCTGGCGATCGCCCGGGACTCGGTCGCGCGCTGGCCCGCGCTGCTCGCGCGACTCGACGACCCGCACGTCCGCGTCGCCACCGACAGTCTACTGATCGGCGCGACTCCGGCCGATGTGGAGCATCTCCGGTCGCAGGTCGGGTTCCTGCTGTCCCAGGCGCCGTCCGATGCCGATCGGCTGATCGCCCGCACGGCGCGGGAGCTGCGCACCGACGAACCCGCGCTGGTGCGGGGGACCGCGGGCGGCTTCCGCGCGGTCGGCGAGGGCGCCGTCGACAACCGGGAGTTCATCGCCGCGCTCCACCGTTCGCTGGACGCCGCGGGCGTCGAGCGGGTGGCCGCCGAGGTGACCGACCTGTCTCAGGTGCCCGGCGATCAGGTCCTGGTCGCGGCCGGGCTCGGGACGAGGAGGCTGCTGCCCGAGGTCGATCTGCGCGGCGAGAAGGGCGAGATCCTCCGGCTGCGGCGGACCCGATGGTCGGTGCCGCCGCCCCGGCACGTGATCCGCGCCCGCTGGCACGGGCGCCCGGTCTACCTCGCCCCGCGCGCCGACGGACTCGTCCTCGGCGCCACCCAGTACGAGGCGTACGACGACGCCGACCGCGCACCGCTGGCCGGCGGCGTCGCGGACCTGCTGGCCGACGCCGGCGAACTGATGCCCGGCCTGCGCACCTACGAGCTCGCCGAGGCGGGTGCGGGCATCCGGCCCTCGTCGCCCGACGGCGTGCCCGTCGTCTCTCGGATAGACGACCGGATCACGGTCGCCGCGGGGCACGGACGCAACGGCGTCGCGCTGGCCCCCTGGACCGCCGACCGGTTCGTCGACCTGCTCGACGAGGCGCGGAACGGATTGGCGAACGCGTTGTCCGACAAGCAGATACAGAACACGATCGACACAGGAGTCTGAATATGGAACTGACCGTGAACGGGGACGTCGTCACCTTCGACGCGGCCCCGACCGTCGCTGAACTGCTCACCTGCCTCGACCTGCCGGACTGCGGGGTCGCGGTCGCCGTCGACGGCGTCGTCCGCCCCAGCGCCGACTGGGATCGGCCGCTCAAACCCTTCGCCGAGATCGACATCCTCACCGCGGTCCAGGGCGGCTGACCCGATGATGGACGCGGGAACACCGAACGCGGGAACACCGGACGCGGGGATGGCGCATGTAGGTGCGCCGCTGACGATCGGCGGCCGGAGCTTCCGGTCGCGGCTCATCACCGGCACCGGAGGCGCCCCCGACCTGGAGACGCTGGAGCGGGCGCTGGTGGCCTCGGGCACCGAGCTGACCACGGTGGCGATGCGCCGAATCAGCCCCGGATCGGGCACGGGGGTGCTCGACCTGCTCAGACGGCTGGGCATCGCGGTGCTGCCCAACACTGCCGGATGCCACACGACCGCCGAGGCCGTGCTGACGGCGCAGTTGGCGCGGGAGGCGTGCGAGACCGACTTGATCAAGCTGGAGGTGGTGGCCGATGACCGCACCCTGCTGCCCGATCCGCTCGAACTCGTCGACGCCGCCGCCGCGCTGGTGGCCGACGGATTCCAGGTGCTCGCCTACACCAACGACGACCCGGTGCTGGCGCTGCGGCTGCAGGACGCCGGTGTCGCGGCGGTGATGCCCCTGGGCGCACCGATCGGTACCGGACTGGGCATCTGCAATCCGCACAACATCGAGATGATCGTGGCGCGGGCGCAGGTGCCGGTGGTGCTCGACGCCGGCATCGGCACCGCCAGCGACGCCGCGCTCGCGATGGAGTTGGGCTGCGACGCGGTGCTCCTGGCCTCGGCCGTCACCCGGGCCGACGATCCCGAGACGATGGCGGCCGCCATGCGTCACGCCGTGATCGGCGGGTTCCTGGCGGCGCGGGCCGGTCGCATCCCCAAGCGCTTCTGGGCGCGCGCCTCGTCACCGGCCCGGGTCTGAGACGCGTGGCCGCACCCCGACACGGTTCCGGGATCGCTGACAGTCGTTGGTCTGTAGTCGAGTTCTTGTACCTCCATACGGCGGGAACGTTCAGCGACTGCAGTCCGCGACCCAGTACGCGGACTGCACTGGCGAATTGATGCCGAAGGTCTACCACGAGGGCAACGCCGATTCCACGGAGTTGCGCGCCGTTCGTCGCCGAACTGGCCGCGGTGATCGCCGACTGGCTGCCGTAGCCGACAGCTCGAGCCGCGCGGACGTCGGGGCGACTACGCCTCGACGTCTTCGCGGCCGCGCCGCCAGCCGCCCTTCTCCGGCGGAGCCTCGCCGAAGTGGTCGGGATCGCCGGTGCCGTACCAGGCCACCAGCACCGCACCGACCACCGCGCCGACGAAGCCGACGACGGCGAGCCAGCCGAGTCCCGGATGTGCGGAGTCGCCCAGGAAGACGACGCCGATGACGCTGGGGCCTGCCGTCTCGCCGACGACCAGCATGGCGGTGACCCCGCTGACGGCGCCCACCTGCAGGGCGACGGTCTGCACGTAGAAGCCGATCGCCCCGGCGATCGCGATCGACCAGGCGGCCGGGTCGGCGAGCACGGTCAGCAGGTTGAAGGGCTCGAGTCCGTGGAGGACGCGCACCGAGCACGCGATGACACCGAACAGCAGGCCGGCGCCCGCGCCGCCGATCGGCGCCGCGAACTTCCCGCCGCTGTACACGCCGATCAGGGAGACGGCGCACAGCGCGACCGTCGCCGCCAGCAGGGCCCAGTGGAAGGTCATCGAGGCGTCGTCGTCGGCCCCCGGAGCCGAGGAGACGCCGAGCATGAACAGCGACAGCACCACCAGCCAGATCGCGACCCAGTCGCGCGTGTGCAGGGTGATGCCCAACATCAAGGTGCCCAGCAGGGCCGTCACGACCAGGTTGGCCGAGACGATCGACTGGGCCAGAAACAGCGGCAGGAAGCGCGCCGCGACGGCGCCGCCCGCGAAGCCGACGACCACCATGACGGTGCCGAAGATGAACGCCGGGTCGGCGATGGTGGAGAACGTTGAACCGACCGACGGCGACGTGCTGCCGTCGATCCCGGCCTTACCGTCTTCGCGCTGCTCGACAGCGACCCGACGGGCGCCGAGAGCACGCAGAACCGTCGAGACCCCGTAGGCCACCGCAGCCATCGACGCCGCGATGATCCCGATTACGTACAACGAAGATTCCCCTGAGCTGTTGATGAGTCCTCGGTAAGAACACGCTACACGGCAGGGTTGTTCCCGTGTCTACTGTGTATTTGTGGACTCCGGTATGCGCAAACACATCCTGATCACGTTCGGCCGCTCGTTTCTGACGCTCAACCTGGCTCGACTGCTGGCTGCGGCGGGACACCGCGTGTCGGTCTGCGACAGTCTGCCGATCGCCGTCGGCCGCTATTCGAATGCCGTCTCCGGATTCCATCGGGTCAGCGCCCCCAAGTTCAAACCGCAGGAGTACTGCCGGGAAGTCGCGCACATCGTGGAGACGGAGGGCATCGACATGGTGATCCCGATCCACGAGGAGACCGACATCCTGTCGATGATGGCCGGGCTGTTCCCCGCCTCGTGTGATCTGTTCCTGTCGCCGTTCGAGGTCGAGGACATGCTGCACAACAAGCTCTCCTTCCAGGAGGCTTTGGTGGAGCGGGGATTCCAGACGTTGAAGTTCCGCAGGGTGGCGTCGTCCGACGACGTCGCGCAGCTCGACTTCGACACGCCCTTCGCCGTCAAGCAGACGTATTCGCGCGGTTCGCAGCAGGTGTACAAGGTCCGACCGGGCGAGTCGCTCGACTACCTGACCTTCGATCCGAACAATCCGTGGATCGCCCAGGAGTGGCTGGAGGGCGAGCGGTACTGCACCTATTCGATCTGTCGCGAGGGTGAGGTCTTCGCGCACGCGACCTATCCGGTGCGCTATGCGATCGGGGGCAGCTCGTGCCTGACTTTCGAGCAGGTCGACCATCAGCCGATTCAAGAATGGGTTCAGCGGTTCGCCAAGTCGGTGAATTTCACCGGCCACATGGGCCTGGATTTCATCGACCATCCCGAACGCGGACTGTTCACCATCGAGTGCAATCCGCGCGGAACCAGCGGAATCATGATGTTCACCCGCGACAGCGGAATCGACCGCGCCTTCCTCGGGGAGAACACCGAGATCATTCATCCGCCGGTCGGCCGGACGCGGATGATCGGGGTCGGCATGGCGCTGTACGGGTGGCGCAAGGACTCGCTGCCGAACAATCGGTTCCGCACGTTCCTGCGAGACTTCCGCGCCGCGAGCGACGTCATCTACGATCCGCTCGACCGCAAGCCCGCCGCCATGCTGATCCCCGCCTACGCCGCGATCCTGACCCACGGTGTCAAATACAAGGTCGGTCTCGCCGAAGCCTTCATGCACGACCACGAGTGGGACGGTCACAAGATCTGACCCCCGGCGACGGGGTCTCGATACGTCCTCGACCAGCCTTAGCAGCGTCCCTCAGGGTGGTCGAGTAGCTCGCGAACGGAGTTCGCGAGTGTATCGAGACCTGTGGTGACGGGGTGTCGATACTCGGCCAGCCTGAGGAGCGTCCCTCAGGGTGGTCGAGTAGCCCGCGAACGGAGTGAGCGAGCGTATCGAGACCCGAGGTGACGGGGTGTCGATACTCGACCAGCCTGAGCAGCGTCCCCCAGGTTGGTCGAGTAGCCCGCGAACGGAGTTCGCGAGTGTATCGAGACCTGTGGTGACGGGGTCTCGATACGTCCTCGGCTAGCGCCTCGGCCTACTCGACCAGCCTGAGAAGCGCCCCCAGGGTGAGCGAGCGTATCTCTAATGGGTATTGGCTGGTCTGGTGCTAGCTGGAAGGCTTGGTTCTAGCTCCTTGTCCGAGTGGGACTGGTGTCGTATGTGCGGCCATCATGGTGGGCTTCGTCTCGACTTGTCAGCTC
>NZ_JBCDWL010000018.1:0-89496 GCF_039946255.1 Gordonia aichiensis
CACCGAAACTGCCCACGCCGGCTGCTGAAGTAGGCATCAACCTGCATCACAGACCCAGCCGACCGGCGCTTCAGAAAACAGCATAAGAAAGTCGACAGACCGACTCAAAACAGCTTGACACCCAGCGATTCGGCCGGAATCGGGGATTCATTTACGGGCCGCAGCCGCTATCCTCGTATTCCATGAACTCATGGAACAGTGAGGCGGGGGACCGCGTCGCGGTCCTCGACGCGCTCGCCGACGTGCTGAAGGCGATGGCGAACCCCAGGCGGCTCGGCCTGGTCGAGGTGTTGGCGCAGGGGGAGCAGTCCGTCGATGCGCTGGCGCGGCTGTCGGGGATCGGAGTGACCTCGGTGTCGGCGCACCTGCAGACGCTCAAGCGGGCCGGACTGGTGGAGTGTCGGCGGGAGGGGACCACCGTCTTCTACCGGTTGGCCGGCGACGATGTGGCGAGACTGTTCGTCGTCGCCCAGCAGGTCGGGATGAAGCGGTCGTCGCATCTGCGCGACGAGGTGGGCCGCTATCTGGGCGATCCGACCACGTCGGTCGTCGGGACCGCGGCGATCGCCGACGACGCACTGGTTCTGGACGTGCGCCGCGCCGAGGAGTACGCGGCCGGCCACTTCGGCGGCGCCGTGTCGATCCCGGCGGACGAGCTGCCCGACCGATGGCGAGAGCTGCCCGACGACCGGCCGGTCGTCATCTACTGCCGGGGCGAACTGTGCCGCCTGGCCCGAACCAGCGCGCAATGGTTGCGCGAGCGGGGCTTCGATGCGACGGCGTTGGCCGACGGGGTGCTCGAATGGCGAGCCGAGGGGGAGGTGGATCTTGAGCGCGACGCAGATCCTCGATCCTGATCACCTCGCGGCGGTGCAGCGGCGCACGCTGCGCGTCGTCGTCGCGAGCCAGGTCCTGGGCGGTGCGGGACTGGCCGCCGGGGTGGCGGTTGGTGCGCTGCTGGCCGCCGACATGCTCGGCGGGGAGGGCTATGCCGGCGTGCCGACCGCGCTGTTCACCCTCGGGTCGGCCCTCGCCGCCTTCCTGGTGGGTCGCTACACCCAGCGGCTGGGTCGGCGCACCGGTCTCGGCGTCGGATTCGCGGCCGGCGGGCTGGGCGCGATCGGCGTGGTGATCGCCGCCGTCATCGGCAGCGTGCCGCTGTTGTTCGTCGCCTTCTTCGTCTACGGCTCGGGCACTGCGACCAACCTGCAGGCGCGCTACGCCGGCGCCGACCTCGCCGCCCCCGAGCATCGCGGCCGGGCGATCAGCGTCGCGATGGTCTCGACCACGCTGGGCGCGGTGGCCGGCCCCAATCTGATCGAGCCGCTCGGCTCGCTCGCGACCGCGCTCGGGATTCCCGCTCTGGCCGGACCGTTCCTGCTGGCCGCCGTCGCCTACCTCGCCGCGGGCGCGACCCTGCTCGCGCTCCTGCGCCCCGACCCCTACATCCTGGCCCAACGACTGTCCGGACCCGACGACGAGCTCACCGCCGACGACGGCGCGGCGCCGCGATGGAGCCGAAGCGTGATCGCCGGCGCCACGGTGATGATCTTGACCCAGATCATGATGGTCGCGGTCATGACGATGACGCCGGTCCACATGCGCGCGCACGATCACTCACTGGGCGACGTCGGCCTGGTGATCGGCATCCACATCGGCGCGATGTTCCTGCCGTCGCTGGTCACCGGGGCCCTGGTGGACCGGATCGGTCGGCTGTGGATGTCGGTGGCCGGCGGTGTCACGCTGTTGGCCGCGGGGCTGGTCGCCGCGCTGGCGCCCGCGGACTCGCTCGGCCTGCTCATCGTGGCTCTCGCGCTGCTGGGGCTGGGCTGGAACTTCGGTCTGATCGCGGGCACCGCGCTGATCGTCGACGGCACCAGCGTCCGCAACCGCGCGGGCGTGCAGGGCTCGATCGACGTGCTCATCGCTCTGGCCGGGGCGGGCGCCGGCGCGGCGTCCGGCGTGGTGGCCGCCGCCGCGGGCTTCGGCTTCCTGGCGATCTCGACGGCGGTCTTGACGCTCGTCATGCTGCCGGTGCTGCTGTGGTCGCGGAGTGCGGCCCGGGCGAACTGATCCGCCGAAAGATCTCGGTGCGATCGTGGTTCACGGCGAACCACGATCGCACCGGGAGTCTTCACGACTTCACAGATCGAAACGGGCGTCGGCCGTCGCGCGACCGAGCAGCTGGTCGCCGTCGTAGATGCGGGCGTCGAACAGGCTCAGGCGCCGCCCCAGCTTGACCGGTGTCACGTCGATCCGCACCCGGCGGCCGTCGACGATCGGGGAGCGATGGAACTCGCAGGTGAAGTCGATGAGCTGGTAGCCGCCGCCGGGGCGGACCTGGCGCTGGGCGCCGAACGAGCAGGCCTGGGCGAGCATCGCGGCGATCACCCCGCCGTGCATCGTGCCCATCATGTTCGCCATCCACGTGTCGGTGGTGAACTCGGCCCGGACCGAGCCGTCGTCATCGGTGCCGACGACGACGCCGCCGAGCAGCTCGGTGATCGGGCCCGCCGGCAGCGATCCGTCGACGAGCTGCGCGATCACCTCGCCGCCGTCGAGGGTCGGGTCGAGCGCGGCCACCGCCGGGACGTGGTCGGGCGCGGGCGGTGCGGGGCGCAGTTCCATGGCGGAGTCGTCGGTGACCGGCCGGCCCACCCGGATGTTGCGGGCGGTCCCGAAGCACACCGGGCCGCTCGTCTGGCCGGTGATCGTCACGGCGGTCGTGCCGTACGCGTCGTCGTGCATCTGCAGTGCGGCCTCGGCGCGCAGTTCTTCGCTCACTGCCGGACGGCTCACCATCGACATCGTCAGGCGGGCCTGCATCGACGAGTTGGTCGGGTCCAGACGGTAGAACGGGATGCCGCCGATGTCGTCGAACAAGACGGTGAGCGCGGGCAGGTCGATGAGACCGCGGTGGTCGGTGAGGGCGGTGCCGAGCCGCTGGGTGAGGACGCCGGCGGCGGCGCGGTCGCGGCCGATCGCGAACACGGTGAACGGATCGGCGATCGCCGGCTGAGTCGTCATGGGTCCGTCCTATCAGGCGGTCGCCGGTACTGAGAAGTCCATCGGAGCCGGATGAGACGGGTGCCACTCGGACGCGCCGAAACCAGAAACAATCATGCGCGCTTGATTTATTCACGCATCCGTGTGACGCTGGTCGCATGCCGATTGTGGACGAACTGGTGCAGGCTCTGCAGGCTGAATCCGAATCTCTGGACGATCTCGTCGCCGACCTCCCCGACGAGGCATGGGCGACGCCGACCCCGGCGAAGGGCTGGACCGTCGCGCATCAGATCGGGCATCTGCTGTGGACCGACCGGGTGTCGCTCCTGTCGATCACCGATCCGGACGGCTTCGCCGCCGTTGTCGGCGAGGCGATGGGCGATCCGCTGGGCTTCGTCGACGCGGCCGCGGAGGCGGAGGCGGTGCGCGCCCCCGCGGACCTGCTCGCCGACTGGCGCAAGACGCGAGCCCGGCTCGGCGGTGCACTGGTCGCGGTCCCGGACGGTACCAAGCTGACCTGGTTCGGCCCGCCGATGTCGGCGGCGTCGATGGCGACGGCGCGGCTGATGGAGACGTGGGCGCACGGACTCGACGTCGCCGATGCGCTCGGCGCGGCGCGGGTCGCGGACGACCGCATCAAGAACATCGTGCACCTGGGGGTGCGGACCCGGAACTTCGCCTACCTGGTCAACGGGCTGGAGGCGCCGACCGAGGAGTTCCGCTACGAGATCACCGCGCCCTCGGGCGAGGTGTGGACGTGGGGGCCGGCCGACGCGAGCAACGTGGTGCGCGGCCCGGCGGTCGACTTCTGCGAGCTGATCACCCAGCGCAGGCACCTGTCCGACCTGGCCCTGGAGATCGTCGGCGACGACGCCGCCACCTGGGCGTCGATCGCGCAGGCGTTCGCCGGACCGCCCGGCGGCGGGCGCGAGCCGCACGCTGAAGGTCGTGCCGGGTGAGCGGTGCGGGGGTCTCGATGCGTTCCCTCCGCTGCGCTCCGGTCGCTTACTCGACCAGCCTGGGGAACCGTCGGCCGTGCGCTCGCAGAACGCCCCGACTTCCCAGCCTGGGGAACCTTCGGCCGCGCTCTCGCCGAGGGCACGGCTCCCCAGGCTGGTCGGAAGGCTGCGATCGAACGGCTCGGCGGGGCCGACGTCCCAGGCTGGTCGAGTAAGGCAGCCGAGCGGAGCGAGGCCGCCGCATCGAGACCCCGCACCGCGACACCGACATTCCCCACCGCATGTGACGACGAACGATTGCGAAGGATCCCATGACTGACACACCCATCCGCATCGGCAACGTCTCCGGCTTCTACGGCGACCGCTTCAGCGCGGTCCGCGAGATGCTCGAAGGCGGCGACCTCGATTACCTCGCCGGTGATTACCTGGCCGAGCTGACCATGCTGATCCTGGGCCGCGACCGACTCAAGGACCCCGACCTCGGTTACGCCAAGACCTTCCTGCGGCAGATGGAGGAGAACCTCGGGCTCATCTCCGACAAGGGCGTCAAGGTCGTGGTCAACGCGGGCGGACTCAACCCGCACGGGCTGGCCGTCGCATTGCGCAAACTCGCGGGCAAGCTCGGCGTGGACACGCAGGTGGCCTTCGTCAACGGCGACGACATCGTCAAACGCGCCGCCGAACTCGGCTTGGGCAATCCGATCACGGCCAACGCCTACCTGGGCGGATTCGGCATCAAGTACGCACTCGACCGGGGCGCCGACATCGTCGTCACCGGACGCGTCACCGACGCCTCGCTGGTGGTCGGGACCGCGGCGTCGGCGTTCGACTGGGGTCATGCCGACCTCGATCAGCTGGCGGGCGCGGTGGTCGCCGGCCACGTCATCGAATGCAGCGCGCAGGCCACCGGCGGCAACTACTCGTTCTTCACCGAGATCCCCGACATGGGGCGCCTCGGCTTCCCGATCGCCGAGATCTCCGCCGACGGCAGTTCGGTGATCACCAAGCACGACGGAACCGGCGGCGCCGTGCAGCTCGGCACGGTCACCGCCCAGCTGCTGTACGAGGTCCAGGGGCCGCGCTACTACAACCCCGATGCCACCGCGCGCCTGGACACCATCGCGCTCAGCGACGACGGCCCCGACCGCGTCCGCATCTCCGGTGTCAAGGGGGAGGCGCCGCCGAAGAACCTCAAGGTCTCGCTCAACCACCTCGGCGGCATCCGCAACGAGTTCCAGGTGATCCTCACCGGCTTGGACATCGAGGCCAAGGCGGCCCTGTTCCAGCAGCAGTTCGAGGCCGCGCTGCCCGCGCGTCCGGCCGAGCTCGCCTGGGAGCTGGTGCGGCTGGACCGCCCCGACGCCGACACCGAGGAGAAGGCCAGCGCGCTGCTGCGCTGCGTGGCGCGCGACCCCGACCCGAAGGTCGCGGGCCGGGCGTTCACCAACACCGCGGTGGAGTTGGCGTTGGCCAGCTATCCCGGGTTCACCCTGTCGGCGCCGCCCGCGAGCGGCTCGCCGTACGGGGTCTTCGAACCCGCCTACGTCGACGCCGCGCTCGTCCCGCATCAGGTGAACCAGCCCGACGGCGTCACCGTCCGGGTGGAGCCGTCGCCCCTGCGGACCGACCCGATCGCCGATGTGGCAGTGCCGTCGTCGCCCGCGGGCACCGACTGGGGGCCGACGGTTCCGCGGCCGCTCGGCACGCTGATCGGCGCCCGGTCCGGCGACAAGGGCGGCAGCGCCAACATCGGTCTGTGGGCGCGCGGCGACGACGAGTACGCCTGGCTGCTGGAGACCCTCAGCACCGCCCGGCTGGGCGAACTGCTGCCCGAGGTCGCCGGGCTCACGGTGCATCGTTATCCGCTGCCGAACCTGCGGGCGATCAACTTCGTCATCGAAGACATTCTGGGACGCGGCGTCGCCGAGAACGTGCGCTTCGACCCCCAGGCCAAGGGACTCGGCGAATGGCTGCGTTCGCGCGTGGTGCCGATCCCGACCCGATTCCTCCCGACGGAAGGTAACTGACCAGTGCCCATCGCCAGTGACATCTGGGACTCGCCCGAGCGTCGTCAGCTCCGCAAGACCGTGCGCGGGTTCGCGCAGCGGCACATCCTGCCGTACCAGGACGAGTGGGAGCGCGACGGCCTGATCCCGCGTGAGACGCACCGCGCGGCGGCCGAGCTCGGCCTGTTCGGCCTCGGCGTGCCCGAGGAGATCGGCGGCTCCGGCGGCGACCTGATCGACGCGTCGATCCTGACCGAGGAACTCGCCTACCAGGGTGCCTCCGGCGGTGTCTTCGCCTCGCTGTTCACCCACGGCATCGCCCTGCCGCACCTGATCGCCGCGAACGATCCGGCCCAGCTCGACAAGTGGGTCAAGCCGACCCTGGCAGGCGAGAAGATCGGCAGCCTGGCCATCACCGAACCCGGCGGCGGCAGCGACGTCGGGCACCTGACCACCAAGGCCGTACGCGACGGCGACAGTTACGTCGTCAACGGCGCGAAGACCTTCATCACCTCGGGGGTGCGCGCGGACTTCATCGTCGCCGCGGTCCGCACCGGGGGCGACGGCGCCGCGGGCGTGTCGCTGCTGGTGATCGAGAAGGGGACTCCCGGCTTCGAGGTGACCCGCAAGCTCGACAAGATGGGCTGGCTCTCCTCCGACACGGCCGAACTGTCGTTCACCGATGTGCGTGTTCCGGTGGAGAACCTGGTGGGGCCGGAGAACTCCGGGTTCGCGCAGATCGCGCAGGCCTTCGTCACCGAGCGCGCCTCCCTGGCGATCCTCGCCTACGCGAGCGCGCAGCGCTGCCTGGATCTGACCCTGGACTGGGTCCGGAACCGGGAGACCTTCGGCAAGCCGCTGATCAAGCGGCAGTCGGTGCAGGACACCGTCACCGAGATGGCCCGCCGCATCGACGTCGCCCGCACCTACACGCGGGCGGTCGTGGAACGACGAGTCAGTTCCGGTGATGATCTGATCGCCGAGATCTGTTTCGCGAAGAACACCGCCGTCGAGACCGGCGAGTGGGTCGCGAACAAGGCGGTGCAGTTGCACGGCGGCATGGGTTACATGCGCGAATCCGAAGTCGAGCGCCAGTACCGCGACATGCGGCTCATCGGCATCGGCGGCGGCACCAACGAGATCCTGGCCGGATTGGCGGCGAAGCGATTGGGGTATCAGGCGTGACCATTCTCAAGAGCAAGGTCGACGTCGAGTCGGCGGAGTTCGCGGCCAACGTCGAGGCGATGAACGCCAAGCTCGCCGAGCTCGACTTGGAGTTCCGCAAGGTCCTCGCCGGCGGTGGCGAGAAGTACGTGGAGCGGCATCGCAAGCGCGGCAAGATGACCGCGCGCGAGCGGATCGAGCTGTTGATCGACGAGGACTCGCCGTTCCTGGAGCTGTGCCCGTTGGCGGCGTACGGTTCGCAGTTCACGGTGGGCGCCTCGCTGGTGACCGGCATCGGTGTCGTCGAAGGCACCGAATGCGTGCTCGTCGCCAACGATCCGACGGTGAAGGGCGGCACGTCCAATCCGTGGACCCTGCGAAAGATCCTGCGCATCAACGAGATCGCGATGAAGAACCGACTGCCGGTGATCTCGCTGGTGGAGTCGGGCGGCGCCGATCTGCCGACGCAGAAGGAGGTCTTCGTCCCGGGTGGCGGCATGTTCCGGGATCTGACCCGGCTGTCGGCGGCGGGCATTCCGACCATCGCGCTGGTCTTCGGCAATTCGACGGCCGGCGGCGCGTACGTGCCGGGCATGAGCGATCACGTGGTGATGATCGACGAGCGTTCCAAGGTCTTCCTCGGCGGTCCGCCGCTGGTCAAGATGGCCACCGGTGAGGAGAGCGACGACGAGGAGTTGGGCGGGGCGAAGATGCACGCCCGCGTCTCGGGTCTGGGCGACTACCTGGCCGCCGATGAGCAGGACGCGGTCCGGATCGGGCGGCGGATCGTCGCGCGGCTGAACTGGCGCAAGGCCGGTCCGGGGCCGATCGAATCCGTCGACGGCGCGGCCCCGGCCGAGCCCCGGTACAGCCCGGAGGAGCTGCTGGGGATCGTGCCGCCGGATCTGAAGATTCCGTTCGATCCGCGCGAGGTGATCGCGCGCGTGGTGGACGACTCGGACTTCGACGAGTTCAAACCCGAGTACGGTGCATCGCTGTGCACCGGGTGGGCGCGGATTCACGGGTATCCGGTGGGGATCCTGGCCAATGCGCAGGGCGTGCTGTTCTCTGCCGAGGCGCAGAAGGCGACCCAGTTCATACAGTTGGCCAACCGCAGCGACACGCCGCTGCTGTTCCTGCACAACACCACCGGCTACATGGTCGGCAAGGAGTACGAGCAGGGCGGCATCATCAAGCACGGCGCCATGATGATCAATGCGGTGTCGAACTCGACGGTCCCGCACATCTCGGTGCTGGTGGGCGCCAGCTACGGCGCAGGCCACTACGGCATGTGCGGTCGTGCCTACGATCCGCGGTTCCTGTTCGCCTGGCCCAGCGCCAAGAGCGCCGTCATGGGTGCGGCGCAGCTCGCCGGGGTCATCTCGATCGTCTCCCGCGCGGCCACCGAGGCCCGCGGCGGCACCGTCGACGAGGAGGCCGACGCCGGGATGCGCGCCATGATCGAGGCGCAGATCGAAGCGGAGTCGGTCCCGATGTTCCTGTCCGGGATGCTCTACGACGACGGCGTCATCGATCCGCGCGACACGCGCACGGTGCTCGGCCAGGCGCTGTCGGCGATCGCATCGGCACCGGTCGAGGGCACCAGCAACTTCGGCGTCTTCCGGATGTGACGGAGTCACACATGACTACAGCGAGGAACTCCTCTATGCCTTCCGCCATCACTTCTGTCCTGGTCGCCAACCGCGGCGAGATCGCCCGACGGGTGTTCGCCACCTGCGTCGAGATGGGTCTGAACACCGTCGCGGTGTACTCCGACCCCGACTCCGACGCCCCGCACGTGGCGGCCGCCGATGCGGCGGTCCGTCTGCCCGGCTCGACCTCCGCGGAGACCTATCTGCGCGGTGACGCGATCATCGCCGCCGCCCGGGCCGCAGGCGCGGACGCGATCCATCCCGGATACGGATTCCTGTCGGAGAACGCCGAGTTCGCGCGCGCGGTGATCGACGCCGGGCTGACCTGGGTCGGTCCGCCGCCCACGGCGATCACCGCGATGGGCTCCAAGGTGAACGCCAAGGCGCTCATGAAGGACGCCGGGGTGCCGGTGCTCGGGAACATCGAACCCGATGCGGTCACCGCCGACGACCTGCCGCTGCTCATCAAGGCCTCCGCCGGTGGCGGCGGCCGCGGAATGCGCGTCGTCCGCGAGCTCGGCGAACTGGCCGAGCAGGTCGCCGCCGCCCGCCGCGAGGCGGAGTCGGCGTTCGGCGACCCGACGGTCTTCTGCGAGCCGTACATCGAACGCGGCCACCACATCGAGGTTCAGGTGATGGCCGACGAGCACGGCCAGGTGTGGACCGTCGGCGAACGCGAGTGCTCCATTCAGCGACGCCACCAGAAGGTCGTCGAAGAGGCGCCCGCGCCGCTGGTGGAGCGGGTCGGCGGCGACATGCGCGACCGACTGTTCGCCGCGGCCCGCAAGGCCGTCACCTCGATCGGCTACCGCGGCGCGGGGACCGTCGAGTTCCTGGCCGACGAGACCGGCAAGTTCTTCTTCTTGGAGACCAACACCCGCCTGCAGGTGGAGCATCCGGTCACCGAGCTCACCACGGGTGTCGACCTGGTGGAGTGGCAGCTGCGGGTGGCGATGGGCGAGCCGCTCGGTGACGCTCCGGTGGCGGCGAAGGCCGGCGGTTTCGGTCATTCCATCGAGGTGCGCCTGTACGCGGAGGATCCGGCGCACGACTGGCAGCCGCAGTCGGGCACGCTGGCCCGCATCGACCTGCCTGCGACGACCCGGTTCGGGCTGCTGGAGCGGCCGGGCATCCGCGTCGACTCCGGTGTCGCCGACGGCAGCGAGATCTCGACCTTCTACGATCCGATGCTGGCGAAGGTGATCTCGTGGGCGCCCGACCGTGCTCAGGCCGCGGCGATCCTGGCCCGCGCCCTGGCCGACGCCGAGATCCACGGCGTCGTCACCAACCGCGACATGCTGGTGAACACGTTGCGTGAGAAGGACTTCCTCGCCGGCGCCACCGATACCGGCTACCTGACGCCCGAGCGGGTGGCCGAGCTGGCGAAGCCGCTGGCCGGTGAGGGTGCCGATCTGGTGGCGGCGACGGTCGCCGCGCTGGCGCAGTCGGCGGGCAATCGGGCCCGCGCGCGTGCGGTCCCGGGGGCGCCGTCGGGGTGGCGCAACCTGGCCTCCGACTATCAGCGCAAGACGTATGTGGCCGCCGACGGCACCGAGATCGTCGCGCGGTACCGGTTCGGGCGCGGCGGCGTCGTCGAACTGCCGGACCTCGACGGGGCGGCCGTCTCGTCCGTGTCGCCCGACACGGTGGTGCTGATCCGCGACGGTGTGGCGCGTCGGTACCGGGTGAGCGTGGTCGGCGATCAGGTCTTCGTCGACTGGCCGGGTGCGGCGGTGACGTTGCGGCGGGCCCCGCGGTACGTCGATCCGGCGGCCGTGCAGCGGCCCGGCTCGCTGTTGGCGCCGATGCCCGGCTCGGTGATCCGGGTGGCCGTCTCCGAGGGCGACCGCGTCACCGCAGGTCAGCCGCTGCTGTGGCTGGAGGCGATGAAGATGGAGCACACCGTCTCGGCGCCGTCGGACGGCATCGTGTCGGTCCTCGCCGTGGAGGCCGGCCGCCAGCTGGCCGTCGGCGACGTGCTGGCCGTCATCAGTGAGGAGGCCGAAGCCGAGTAGCCCCGAAGCCCGCGCCGGGCAGGCGGCTCCCCAGGCTGGTCGAGTAAGGCGCCGGCTCCGCCCCAGGCTGGTCGAGTAGTCCGAGGCGCTAGCCGAGGACGTATCGAGACCCGTCGGCATCTCGATACGCTCGCTCACTTCGTTCGCGGGCTACTCGATGAGCCTGAACCGTTCGATGCGCCTGACCGGCGCCGACTCCACCCCAGGCCGGTCGGGTCGGCCCCAACCCAGGCTGGTCGAGTAGTCCGAGGCGCTAGCCGAGGACGTATCGAGACCCCGCAAACACACACCCGCAACACAACTCACGAAGGACCCCCATGAGTTTCATCGAAACCGAAGAACAGACCGCCCTGCGCGAAGCCGTTGCGGGACTGGTGAAGAAGTACGGGCACCAGTACTTCGTCGACTGCGCCCGACAGGGACGCAAGACCGACGAGCTGTGGCGCGAGGCCGGTGAACTCGGCTTCATCGGCGTCAACCTGCCGGAGGAGTACGGCGGCGGCGGTGCCGGCATGTACGAGCTGGCGATCGTCATGGAGGAACTTGCGGCCGGCGGCACCGGGCTGCTGATGATGGTCGTCTCGCCGGCCATCTGCGGCAACATCATCGCCCGTTTCGGCACCGACGAGCAGAAGCAGCGCTGGATCCCCGGACTGGCCGACGGCACCATCACGATGGCCTTCGGCATCACCGAACCCGACGCCGGCTCCAACTCGCACCAGATCACCACCACCGCGGCGCGTGACGGAGACGAGTGGGTGCTCAACGGCCGCAAGGTGTTCATCTCCGGCGTCGACCAGGCGCAGGCCGTGCTGATCGTCGCGCGGACCGAGGACGCCAAGACGGGTCGCCTCAAGCCCGCGCTGTTCATCGTCCCGACCGACGCGCCCGGGTTCGAAGCGCAGATCATCGAGATGGAGCTGATCAACCCGGAGAAGCAGTTCACCCTGTTCCTCGACGACGTGCGGCTGCCGTCCGACGCGCTGGTCGGCTCCGAGGACGCCGCGCTGAGCCAGCTGTTCGCCGGACTCAATCCCGAGCGCATCATGGCGTCGGCGTCGGCGGTCGGCATGGGGCGTTACGCCCTCGACCGTGCCGTCGAATACGCCAACGACCGCACGGTGTGGAAGACGCCGATCGGCGCGCACCAGGCGATCGCCCATCCGCTCGCGCAGGGCAAGATCGAACTCGAGATGGCCAAGTTGATGATGCAGAAGGCCGCGACCCTGTACGACGCGGGCGACGACTGGGGTGCCGCGGTCCCGGCCAACATGGCCAAGTACGCCGCGGGCGAGGCGACGGCCAAGCTCGTCGACCAGGCGATTCAAACCCTCGGCGGCAACGGTCTGACCGTCGAGTACGGGTTGGCCGCGATGCTCCCGCTCTCGCGCCTGACGCGGATCGCGCCGGTGAGTCGGGAGATGATCCTGAACTTCGTGGCGCAGACGAGCCTGGGCCTGCCGAAGTCGTACTGAGAGTTTGGGCCCGGGCTGGTGTACGGGTACGTCGCCGGCATCTCGATACGCTCGCTCACTTCGTTCGCGGGCTACTCGATGAGCCTGGGGGCTCGCTACTTCGTTCGATCGCTACTCGATGAGCCTGGGGCTCGCTGGGTGCGTTCGTGGTCGATGAGCCTGGGGGCCTGGTGCGCCTGGGCAGGGTGGTCGAGTAGGCCGAGGCGCTAGCCGAGGGTGTATCGAGGCCAGGGGGGATCTCGATACGCTCGCTCACTTCGTTCGCGGGCTACTCGATCAGCCTGAGGGGCTTGCTCACTTCGTTCGCGGGCTACTCGATCAGCCTGAGGGGCTCGCTCACTTCGTTCGCGGGCTACTCGATCAGCCTGAGGGGCTCGCTCACTTCGTTCGCGGGCTACTCGATCAGCCTGGGCGGAACCTCGGAGCCGAGGGATCGGGACAGCAAAACACAAGGAGGACAATCATGACCGACACGCTCGTCCAGACCGCCGTCGAGGCGGCGGTGCTTACTGTCACGCTCGATTCGCCCGCCAACCGGAATGCGCTCAGCGGCGCGCTCGTCGCGCAGCTGCAGCAGGCGTTCGACGGGGCGGCCGACGACGCGATCCGCGCCGTCGTCCTCACCCACACGGGCGGGACGTTCTGTGCCGGCGCCGACCTGGGGGAGGCGCTGAAACGCGGCCTCAGTCCGGAGGAGGCCACAGCCGAGGGCGGCAAGGCGATGGTCGGACTGATCCGGACCATTCTGGAACTGGACAAGCCGGTGATCGTGGTCGCCGACGGCCATGTTCGAGCGGGTGGCCTCGGGCTGGTCGGGGCGGCCGACATCGTGCTCGTCGGCCCCGCAGCGACCTTCGCGCTCACCGAGTCTCGACTGGGATTGGCGGCGTCGATCATCTCCATCCCGCTGCTGGCGAAGATGACCCCGCGGTCGGCCGGTCGCTACTTCCTGACCGGCGAGAAGTTCGGCGGCGAACTCGCTCAGCAGATCGGCCTCGTCACCGCCGCGTCCGAGACGTCCGACGCGCTGGCCGCCGAACTCGACAGCGTCCTGGAAGGCATCCGCAAGGCGTCGCCGCAGGGGCTGTCGGTGAGCAAGAAGCTCACCACCGCCGCGCTGCTCGACGGATTCGACGAGGCCGCCGCCGCGCGTGCGGAGGAGTCGATGAAGCTGTTCGCCTCCGACCAGGCGCGGGAGGGCATGACCGCGTTCCTGAGCAAGCGGCGCCCGGCGTGGGATACGAGTCGGTCGTGAACTCGCCGGTCCGTGAACCTCAGCAGGACCGCTCCCGGGCCACCCGGGAGCGGCTGGTGGCCGCCGCGGTCGATCTGCTCGCCACGCGCGGCTGGGCCGCGACGACGGTGGCGAAGGTCGCGGAGGAGGCCGGGGTGTCGCGCGGGGCGGCGCAGCATCACTTCCCGACCAGGGAGGCGCTGTTCCACGCGGTCATCGAGGAGATGTACGAGACGATGATGGTCGAGGCGACGCAGTCGTTGGCCGCAGTCCCGTCGGGTGCGGACCGGATCGAGGCCGTCGTCGACCAAGCCGTGTCGATCTACACCGGCAAGCCGTTCAAGGCGGCGTTGCAGGTCTGGTCGGCCGCCGCCTCCGATCCCGCGCTCGGTGACGTGATCCGCCCCCTGGAGGCCAAACTGGGCCGGGCCGCGCACAAGTTCGTCGTCGCCGGCCTCGATCCGGACGGGACACACCCGCAGGCCCACCGTCTGGCGCAGATCACCCTCGATCTGGCGCGAGGGCTGGGTCTGGCCGACACCCTGTCCGACGACTCGCGTCGACGGGCGGGCGTCGCCGCAGCCTGGGTTGAGCAGTTGACGGTGGCGCTGGGCTGATTCGGGCCGGATCGGGGACCGGTGTCAACGGAACGGCGTGCGGGAGGACGGAGAGGCCTACAGATCCTGGTCCCACCGGACCACGGATCCGATGATGTCGGGGAATTTCCGCTCCGCATAATTCAGATACTCGGCGATGTGTTCGTTCATCGCCTCCATCGACGCGTTCGCGTCCCGATTACTCATTGCGGTGAAGATCGACTCGTGCGCGGCGAGAGTGGCCTTTCGTCTCGACTGCGGGAAATCCATTCCGACAATCGTGCCGTTTGTGACCTCCAGCAGTGAATCCGCGAGGTAACCGAGCAACGGATTGTCCGTCGACCACGCGATGAGATCGTGGAATTCCTTGTTCGCCTCCAGGAATGCGCGGCGATCGCTTTTGAGTGCGACCTTCATCTGTTCGACGGTCGCGCCGACCTCGGAGAGACGTTCGTCCGAGATATTGGCGGCCGCTAATTGAGTAATGACCGGTTCGATACTGAGCCGAGCTTCGAAGATCGACCGCAGCGGGGCGTTTCGCAACTGCATCAGCAGTACGAAGGCGCCCGACAGGAACGACCCGGTCGGTTCCTGAAGCACCGGGCCGCCGCGCGGGCCGGGCTTCATCACGACTACACCTTGGAATTCAAGCAACCGCAGCGCTTCACGGAGGGTGCCACGGCCGATCTGGTACTTCTCGACCATGACCTTCTCGGACGGCAGCAGATCGCCGGGTCCGAGGCCGGCGTCGAGTGCCTCCTGGACGATCTGCTGGCTGATGACGACGGCGGCTTTCGGGGCTCGCGTCGAGGCGGTCACTCTCGATCTCCGACCGTGTGATGCTGGAACCTTCCGGTGCGCACTCGATCGCCCCCCTCTGGATATGCGGGTCCGCACTCGCACAACTTGCGGAGCGGATGAAACATGACAGACATCACGGTACTACTGATGTACGACTACTCGACGCAGTGGTCGAGAACGGCGCCGACCGAAATGTTCTCAGAGGCAGAAGTGTTCGGTCGGCGCCGTGGAGATGCTCGGACGATCAGGCGACATTGACCTCATGCATGTCGATGACCGCGCCGGCGGTGGCGAAGTTCGCCATGTCCGCCGCCCCCGCTTGTCCCTCGGCGGAACTGAGGCCGGCGATCGCCGCGTCCTTGGAGGGAAAGGTCAGCACACCGACGACGAAATGCTCGGGTCTGGTTCCGTCGAGAGTTTCGCACACGCCCCACTCGAATGAGGTGACGCCGGGCATCGTCATCGTCAGTGGGGCGTGGACGTCTCGGTAGTGCGTGAGGAAGTGTTCGGGATCTTCGGGGTGATGATAGTTGACGGTGATGCGGAACATGATGGCCTTTCCGGCGGGGCGAGTCGGATGGAGGGTCGGGCACTGCGGGGCGCGGTGCTACAGGGAGTCGAGGTGGCGGGTGATCGCGGTGGAGAAGTACTCGACGCCTGCGGCCGATCCGGGCAGGATGTTCACGAACTGGAAGAAGCCGTGCATCTGACCGTCGAACACGCGCATCTGGACGGGGACGCCCGCGGCTTCGAGTTTGGCTGCGTACGCTTCACCCTCCGCACGGAGGACGTCGTACTCGGCGAGCAGGACGACCGCCGGTGCCGCACCGGCGACATCGCCCTGCAACGGCGAGACGTTCGGATTGCTGCGAGTGCTCTTGTCGGGGGTGTACAGGTCCCAGAACCAATCCATCGCCTTCTTGTCGAGCATCAGCTGGTTCGCGGGGTCGAGGTACGTGGCGTTCTCGGTGTCGCTGTCGGTGACCGGGTACACGAGAGCCTGGAAGGCGATCTCGGGGCCGCCGGCACGAGCTGCCTGCTGCGCGACGACGGCCGCCAGGTTGCCGCCGGAGCTGTCGCCGCTGACGAGCAGGGGAAGGTCGGGGAACTGCTTCGCGGTCCAATTGAGAACGTCCCACGCGTCGTCGGCGGCGGTCGGATAGATGTTCTCCGGCGCAAGACGATAGTCCGGTAGCACGACGGTGCATCCGGTGCCTGCGGCGAGCTGGCGCGCCAGTGTGTCGAACTGGTCGGGGTTTCCGACGACCCATCCGCCGCCGTGGTAGTACACCAGGACACCGCGCGGGCTGTCGGAAGGGGTCAGCACGCGTACCGGGATCGGGTAGCCGTCCGACGCGACGACGGCGACGTCCTCGACCGCGGCCATCTGAGGACCGGGACCGTACAGCTCGATGAAGCCGTCGTTCATCGCTCGGACCTCGTCGGGCGTCATCTCGTACAGCGGTCTGCCGCCGCCTTCGGCCGCCTTCGCCAGGAATCCTGTGGTTGCTTCGTCCAAACTCATCGCGGGCCCGCCTTCTTCGACGTCAATTGGGATATTCATGCACATCATATGGATGGTCATGGAGAGTGTCAACGGTCACATCGGAGATTGTTTTGGGATTGAATCTATGTGCATGATTATTGTGAAGTCGGCCGGTTGGCGGCCTGTGAACCGGAGTGAGGAGAACCGATGACGGACGAGTCTGTGGTCACCACGGTGGTGGGTGAACGCGCGTTTCTGGAGTGCCCGCGCTGGCGCGGGGATCGGCTCTGGGTGTCCGATCTGTACGCGCACGAAGTGCTGTCGATCGGCGCGGATGCCGATGTGCGAGTCGAGGCGACGATGGGGGATCAGCCGTCGGGGCTCGGCTGGTTGCCCGACGGTCGACTGCTGATCGTGTCGATGGTCGACGGTCGGGTTCTGGTGCGGGACGACGCGAACGACCCCGCGGCCCTGTCGGTGCACGCGGACGTCTCGCATCTTGCGACGGGCAAGCTCAACGACATGACGGTCGATGAGAACGGGCATGCGTTCATCTCGACGTTCGGCTTCGAGTTCCGTTCACACTCGTACGTCGAATCGGCCGTCCTGATCCATGTCGCACCCGACGGGTCGGCCCGAATCGCCGCGGACGACCTGCTGTTCCCCAACGGTTCGGTGATCCTCGGTGAGGCGGGGGACGCGGTGCGGACCTTCGTCATCGCCGAGAGCATGGGCAATCGGCTCACTGCATTCGATCTCGACCGGTCGGGGCGGCTCGCGAATCGGCGCGTCTGGGCGGCGTTCGGCCCGGAAGTTCCCCGGACGTCGGTGCGCGATGCGATGGCGGCCGCGCAGGTGGCACCCGACGGCATCTGCCTCGGCGAGGATCGGACGATCTGGGTTGCCGATGCACTGAACCAGCGGGTGATCCGGGTTGCCGAGGGCGGCGCGATTCTGGACGAGAGGCGGTTCGGCACCGGCGTATTCGCGTGTGCGGTCGGTGGTGTGCGCGGCGACGTCCTGTACGGTTGCGCCGCCCCGTCGTCGTCGGAGCATCAACGCCGCGGCACCCGTGAGGCGAGTCTGCTCGCGACCGCGATCTGACGGCATCTCACACGATCTGGGGGCCTCATCGGGTCGTCGACCCCCGGGCCCGGCGTCAGCGACCTTGCGGCCACCTGCGGAAGCCCAGCGCAACGGCCGCCGCAGACAGCGCGGCGAAGACGACGCCGGCGAACCCCACACCGCTCACCGTCCCGGCCGCGGTGGCGATCCAACCGGTCGTCACCGCGACCACGCCCGTGAAGCCGTAGGCGATCGAAGCGTACTGCGATGCGACCCGGCCCTGCTCGACCGGCAGAACGCCTGCCGCGACGATCCTCAGACCGTTCGCGTAGGCGAACCCCTGGCCGACGCCCCACATGACGCAGGCCGCGAAGATGGTCGAAAGGCTCTCGGCCCAGACCCCGACGAAGCAGAGGCCGGCCCCGACGGCGATGGCTCCGGCGGCGACCGGTGACGGAAGGCTGCCGACGACGCGGGGTGCGATGCAGGCGACGCCGATCAACACGATCGGCGCCAGTGACGTCACGGTGATGGAGCCTGAGCCGGTCATGTCGGTGACCACGGTCGGAAGCAGTCCGACGACGATGCCGCCGATCGCCCATCCCGCGGCGCCCAGTGCGATCCCGGCCATTCGCAGTCGGGGTGTGCTTCGCCGTGTGGCCGGGTGGGTGAGCCCGCTGGGCCGAGTCTCATCGGGGGCGAGGATCAATCGCGTCACCGTGCCGCGGGAGCGACGGTGCGCGACGACCAGTGCGACCGCCGTGACTGCCAGCCACGTCGCGTGGATGCAGTAGATGGTCGTGGTCGGTGCGGGCAGCAGGTCGGCGACGGCGGCCGACGCGACGAGTCCGAGGAATGAGCCGAGCAGGGTGCCCGTCGCGGCGATGGCGCGCCCGCGTTCGCCGCGGGTGGCGAGGACGATCGTCGCGGTCGAGCCGGTACCGAGGCCGACGGAGACTCCGACGAGGATCCGACCGACGAACAGCCAGGCGACGGCCTCGCTGCCCGCGAGGAGTGCGAGATCGCCGACCAGGCAGACGACGACCGCCGCGGGCAGCACGCGCGTCGCGTGCGCGGGCAGTCCGGTGCGGGCGACGACGGTGAAGGTCACGACGAGCCCGACGAGGTAGACAGCGAACAGTGCGGTCACGGTGAACGTGCTCAGTTCGAGCCGATCGCGATAGACGGGCAGGAGCGGACCGGGGATGTTGGAGCCGACCACCAGTAGGCAGAAAGCGGCTGTCGCTACGAGTCCGTACGCTGCCGCGGAATGCCGCGTTCGCGGTTCGACGGCTGACTTCAAGCCTCTCACCTGCATGGATTCCAGGCCCTCAGCCATGCGAACGTGCTTCTTCTCGATTCACCCTTTACTTCTATCATGATAATGGTTAGCGTGATTAGCGTCACGAGAGCCTGATCATGTGACGGCTGCGAAGTGTTCTACATCGCGCATGCTGCGCGGCGAATGACTCCGAGGAGGACTTGATGAAGACAATGGGTGCGTTGATCTGGGAGCCCGGAACCCGCTCGGGCTGGAGCGTTGAAGAGATCGAGATCGATCCGCCGAAGAGCCGCGAAGTGCGGGTGAAGCTCGCCGCATCGGGGATCTGTCACAGTGACGACCACGTCGACACCGGCGACATCCCGCTCGACTGGGCGCCGATCATCGGTGGCCACGAGGGCGCGGGCATCATCGAAGAAGTCGGGCCCCACGTCACCGACTTCGAGGTCGGCGATC
The DNA here is from genome assembly GCF_039946255.1 of Gordonia aichiensis. Lineage (GTDB taxonomy): Bacteria > Actinomycetota > Actinomycetes > Mycobacteriales > Mycobacteriaceae > Gordonia > Gordonia aichiensis_A. Next base: position 19,198 of record NZ_JBCDWL010000018.1, read on the forward strand.
ACGTCGTGCTCTCTTTCATGCCGGCATGCGGACACTGCGAGAAGTGCAACGTCGGTCTGACTAACCTGTGCACCATGGGTGCAGGCGTCCTGGGCGGGTTCGCGCCCGATGGCACGCACCGCATCCACGCGCGTGGTCAGGGCGTCGGTCCGTTCTCGTACCTCGGAACCTTCTCCCCGTACGTGGTGGTCAACATCGACTCCTGCGTGAAGATCGGCAAGGACATCCCCCTCGACAAGGCCGCACTGATCGGCTGCGGCGTCCCCACCGGCTGGGGGTCGTCGGTGTACGCCGCCGACGTGCAGATCGGCGAGACGGTGGTCGTCATCGGCACCGGCGGCGTCGGCATGAACGCCGTGCAGGGCGCGGTCCACAAGCGCGCGAAGAACATCATCGCCGTCGACCCGGTCGAGTACAAGCGTGACCAGGCCAAGCGGTTCGGTGCCACCCATGCGGTCAAGGATCTCGAGGAGGCGGCGAACCTCGTCTCCGAGCTGACCGGTGGGCAGGGGGCGGACAAGGTCCTCATCACCGTCGACATCGCCTACGGGCACCTCCTCAACCCGGCACAGGAGATGGTCTGCCGCGGCGGCACCCTGGTGGTGACCTCCGCGGCCCCGGTCACTCAACGCGACGTCCCCTTCGACCTGTTCACGTTCGCGATGAGTGGAAAGCGCCTGCAGGGAACGCTCTACGGGTCGACCAACGCTCGACGCGACATCCCGCTGATCGCCGACATGTACCGCCGCGGCGAGTTCAAGCTCGATGAGCTCGTCACCAAGACCTACGAGCTGGAGCAGATCAACGAGGCGGTCGCCGACATGCGTGCGGGCAAGAACATCCGCGGCGTCATCATGTACGACCTGTGATCGGCCTCCGATGACCGCAACGGACGGGGGACACATGAGGGCAGACGACATCAACGAGATCATCCGGGCGACGAATCTGTATGCGCGAGGCCTGGATCTGGGGAACCCCGACGAGGCGGCTTCGGCGTTCACGGCCGATGCCGTCTGGGACGCGACCGCGGTCGGGCTGGAGCGCTACGAAGGCCAGGAGGCGATTCACGCCTTCTTCGTCGCCGATGCGGCGGCCGTCGAGCGCGGTGCGCACATCCTGACCAATCACATCGTCGACTTCGACGACGACGATCACGCGCACGGCACCAACTACGTGTACGCCGAGTGCGAGATGCGGAACGGCGCGGCGATCAAGGCCATCGCACTCAATCGGGACGAGTACGTACGGACATCGGACGGCTGGAGGATCTCCGCGAGAGTCATCACGCCGATGCTGACCCCGCAGATGGACGGGTTCGAAGTCTGATTCCGGGCGATGCCCGAGTAGCGAGTTCGGTGAGCGCCTTCTCGACTCCGAGGGGTCGAGAAGGCGCTCACCGTTCCCGTACCCGGGCGAGTCGGCCGCGCACGAAGAGCTGCGAACTAGGAGGAACAAGATATGGACAAGACGGAACCGATCATCGTGGTCGGCGGTGGGCTCTCGGGTCTGGCGACGGCATTGGCGGCTGCGACGCAGGGCAGGCCCGCAGTCGTTCTCGAAGCAGCCGACCTGGTCGGCGGAGCCGCAGCGTACTCGGGCGGTCAGGTGTGGTGCGGCGCCAACCACGTCGCCGCGCGGGAAGGCATCGAGGACTCCCTCGACCTCGCCGAGACCTACATTCGAGATGTCGCACGACATCTCGCGCCCGAGACGCTCGACGACGACGCATTCACGCGATGGCTGCAGACCTCGCCCGCGGCGATGAAGTTCTGGGAGGACCTCGGTGCGATCGCCTGGACGGTGATCCCGGGTCTGGCCGACTACCACAATGAAGCCGACGGCGCGCTTCCGCAGGGCCGCTACCTCACCAACGAGGTGATCGACGGATCCACCCTCGGACCATGGCGCGAGAAGTTGCGCTACAGCCCGTACTTCCCCGTCGGGACCACTTACCGTGAGCTTCTGGAGAAGGGGCGTCGAGCGACGTACGTCGACGACGACGGGCACGACGGCACGGCCGCCAAGCACTCGCACGCCGGCCTGCCCGCCTTCGGGCTCGCCGACGACAACGGCTTCGACGGACCGGACGCCGGGGATCCGTTGACGTACGGAACCGGCGTGGTGGCGTCGTTCCTGCGACGAGTCTTGGCCGAACCCTCGATCGACATCCGCCTCGCGCACCGCGTGACAGCACTGCTCCAGGACGTCGACGGTGCGGTGAGCGGAGTCCGTGCTTCATCGCCGGCCGGCGATGTCGAGTTCCGCGGACCCGTCGTTCTCGCCACCAGCACCTACGACTGGGACCCGGAGGCGGTCTCGGACATCCTGGGGCTCGATCCCGAGGACTGGGGTTCGGTGGCGCCGGAGTCGATCCGCGGTGACGGCCTGCGGCTCGCGCGGTCGGTCGGCGGCGAACTCGCTCGGATCCCGGCCAATGCCACTCCGATCCTGCCGGGCTGGCGCTCGCAGGTCGGGACGGGATTCGGCTACGGGCCGGAGTACGCGATGCCGCATTCGATGATCGTGGATCGAAGCGGTCGACGCTACTGCAACGACTCGTACTGGGTCGACATCTGCCGCAAGACGCTGGACCCCGACGATCGTCACCTGCCGTTCTTCCTCATCTGGGACGATCAGCACCGGCGCAAGTACGGATTGGCCGCGACGCCGCCGGGCGGCGAGTATCCCGAGGGCTGGGTGCAGCAGGGTGCGACGCTGGCCGAACTCGGTGAGAAGCTCGACATCGACGGAGCGGAGCTGACGAAGACCGCGCACCGGTTCAGCGGGTTCGCACGCGACGGGAAGGACCCGGACTTCGGTCGAGGCAGCGTCGACTACGTCAACCGCTTCGCCGGCGACCCGGACAACGCTCCGTCGCCGGTCCTCGGGCCGATCGAGGAGGCTCCGTTCTACGGGATCCGACTGCGGTTCGTGGGTACCGGGATCGGGACGAGCGGTGTGCACATCGACGGTGACGGGCACGTTCTCGACCGGTCCGGGGCACCGATCGACGGTCTGTACGCCGCGGGCTCGGTCGCCGCATTGACCACGACGGGAACGGCGTACAACTCCGGGATCGCCCTGGGCCGCGGTCTGACTCTGGCATATCTCATCGGACACGAGTTGGCGGGCAAGCCGATTCCCCGGCAGGCCGAACCGACTCATCACGATCACGAACGGGTCGGCGACCACGCACAGATGGGAGCGGTCCATGGGTGAGCGAATGGCGGGCAAGGTCGCGTTCATCACCGGTGCGGCGCGAGGTCAGGGGCGCAGCCACGCGATCCGGCTGGCGGAGGAGGGCGCCGACATCATCGGCGTCGATCTGTGCGCCGACATCGACTCGGTGTCGACGTACTCGCTCGCGACACGCCAAGACCTGGAAGAGACGGTCGAGCTGGTCGAGAAGACCGGTCGGCGGATGGTCGCCGAGGTCGCCGACGTCCGCGATCTGGACCGACTGCAGGCTGCCTTCGACATCGGCCTGGCCGAGTTCGGTCACGTCGACACGGTCGTGGCGAACGCGGGCATCGCGTCGTTCGCCAAATCGTGGGAGCTGACGTCGGACGAGTGGCAGGACATGCTCGATGTGAATCTGACGGGCGTGTTCCACACCGCCAAGGTGGCGATGCCGTCGATGATCTCCGCAGGCGGCGGGTCGATGGTGTTCATCTCCTCGATCGGCGGGCTCAAAGGGATCCAGCATGTGGCGCACTACGTGTCGACGAAGCACGGGATCGTCGGACTGATGCGGACGATGGCGAATGAGCTGGCACCACACGGGATCCGGGTGAACACGGTGCATCCGACGAATGTCGACACCGCGATGATCCAGAACCCCGGCACGTACGGGATGTTCGCGCCGGACGTCGCTGAGCCGACGGTCGACGACGCCCGCGAGGGCTTCCTGTCACTCAACGCCCTGCAGGTGCCGTGGGTCGAGTCGATCGACATCAGCAACGCGGTGCTGTTCCTGTCGAGCGACGAGGCCCGCTACGTCACCGGTGTCACGTTGCCGGTCGACGCGGGCGCGGCGATCCGCTGACGCTTCGGCGGATCGGAGGGCCCGCGCCGGGTCGATCGTCGACCAACGATTGACACTGTGGTGATAATCATATTTACTATGATCATGAAATGGCGAGCGGATGGTCTCCGATCGTCAGCATCGATTCCCGCCGGCAGCCGGCGTCGCCCCGGAGATCACGGGTGCACCTCTCCCGTGATCTCCGGGTACTCGAAAGGAAACTCCCATCCAATGAAGATCCGAACGACGAAGACCGCACTCATCGCGGTGGCATCAGTGGCTGCGCTCGCCTTGAGCGCGTGCGGTGGTGGGGGCGGGAGCCCGCAGGGCGGGCAGGGCATCGCCAAGAACATCACCATCGAGGCGGTCAACGACCAGACCGGACCGGTCGCGTATGCGGGCGTCGGGGCCAGCAAGGGTGCGCAACTGGCGGTCGACCAGGTCAACGGGCAGCACTACCTGGGAGACGGCGTCACGCTGACTCTCGACCAGGTCGACACCGCAGGCGAGATCGATCGCGCCGTCAGCGAGATGACCAAGACGATGGCCGACGACAAGGTGTCGGCCATCCTCGGACCCACCATGGCCCAGCAGGCCGCAGCGGTCGCGCCGATGGTCGGTCAGCGCAAGGTGCCGACCGTCTTCACCCAGTCCGGGGCGGACGGGGTGGTGGTCAACGACTACACCTTCCGCGCCACCGCGCCGATGGAGAGCTACTACGACATCGCCGCGAAGTGGCTCGGGGCGAACGGCCTCAAGGACGTGTCGGTCATCTACAACGCGACGTATCCGACCTTCGCCAACCTCGGGAAGACCGTCTTTCCCAAGGAGGCCGAGGCGAACGGCATCAAGATCGGCCAGTCGATCGAGGTCCAGTCGACCACTCAGGACTTCACCGGGCAGGCCCAACGAATCGCCCAGGCCGCCCCCCGCGCCGTGGTCATGATGCTGATCGCTTCGCAATCGGTGACCTTCATGAAGCAGCTGCGTCAGGCCGGTTACACGGGGCAGATCGTCGGCACCTCGGTGCAGGGATCCGGCAACGTCGCCTCCGCCGGCGCTGCCGCCGAGGGACTCGTGTATCCGGTCGACTTCTCCGCCGCGATGGAAGGCGAGACCTCGAAGCAGTTCACCGAGGCCTTCGTCGCCAAGTACGGCCAGAAACCGGACGCGTACGCCGCCGAGGGCTTCGACGCGATCTGGTGGATCGCCCGCGCGATCAAGGCGTCGAACGACTCCTCGCGCATGGGAATTCAGCGGGGCCTGGTGAAGGTCGCGAGCGAGGGATTCCCCGGCGCCATGGGGGAGCTGACCTTCGACGGCAACGACATGCGGGTCACCGGCGCGATCGTCAAGTGGTCCGGCGGCAAGGAGTCGATCGTCCGCTGAGCGGCTTGAGGCACCGAGCGATCGCCGCCCCGGCGGGGCGGCGATCGGCCCAGCGGCAGCGGTGCGACCGCTTCTACCTACTCAGAGAAAGTCCGACATGCAGGAAATTCTGAATGCAGCGACGCTGGGTTCGGTGTACCTCTTGTTCGCGCTCGGAATGGCGTTGGCATGGGGCACGATCGGCATCCTCAACTTCGCGCACGGTGCCACCTTCGTGTTCTCGGTGCTCGTCGTGCACATGATCACGAAGGCGTCCGAACTCCCCCTCCCGGTGGTGTTGATCGTCGCCGTCGTCATCGGCGCGGCACTGTCGCTGGCAACCCAGCTCCTGGTGTTCCAGAAGGTCGTCGAGGCCGGCGCCGACCGTCGTACGACCGAGCTGCGAATCATCATCGCCGGCATCGGTGTGTCCGCCATCCCCATCGCCATCGCTCAGCGTGTGAGCGGTGCGAGCCCGTTCGGGTTCGACACCGGATACGAGCCCTCGCTGTACGCGGTCGGCGGCGTCCGATTCACCACCACCACCGTCATCATCCTGGTGGCCGCGGTCGGCATCGGAGTCGGTCTGACCGCGTGGCTCAAGAAGTCCCGTCAGGGCCTGGCATTGCGCGCCATCGGCGTCGACCAGGAGATCAGCGAGGGAATGGGCGTCAACCGCGGCGCGCTGGCGCTCGGCACGATGGCCGTCGCGGGTGGGCTCGCCGGACTCGCGGGTGCACTCCTGACCCTCCAACTCGGTGCGATCTCACCCGATTCGGGCGATCCGTTGCTGATCAAGGCCTTCGCGATCATCGTGCTGGGCGGCCTCGGATCGATGGGCGGCGCCGTACTGGGGGCGTACATCCTCGCCGCATCCGAGACCCTGATGATCCATTTCGAATTCGGTACCTGGGTGGACGGGGTGTCGTTCGGGTTGATCTTCCTGGTGCTCCTGTTCCGCCCGCAGGGCATCTTCGGAACCAAGGAAGTGAGGCGCACATGAGCGACTGGTACTACTCCAACACGGTGCTGCTCCAGCAGACGCTCACCACTCTACTGATGGCGTTGAGCATCCAGATCCCGATGCGAATGGGCGTGTTCTCGTTCGCCGGCATCGGTGCCTTCGGCATCGGCGGCTACGCGGCGGCAGCAGCGATGCTGCACCTCGGATGGGCGACGCTGCCGTCGATCGTCCTCGGCATGCTCATCCCGGGCGTGGTCGTCTACCTGCTCGGCCTGATCATCCAGAAGCTGACCGGTCTCTACCTGGGCATGGCGACGATCGCGTTCACATTGATCGTCTCGGTGGTCGCCGTCAACGGCGGTGATCTCACCGGCGGAGCCGCAGGCCTGTTCGGCGCCCTCGGCGACCTCACCTTCGAGTCGATTCTGGTCGTCACGGTCGTCGTCGTGGCGATCACCCAGGTCACCGAGTCGGGCGGGCTCGGTCGTCGCATCGACGCGGTCCGGGAGGATCCCGAACTCGCCAGTGCGCTGGGGATCGACGTCGTGCGCTATCGCCGGCTCAGCTTCCTGGCGTCCGGCCTCGTCGGTGGACTCGCGGGCGGCATCACGACGCTGCTGCGCAGCACGATCACCCCGGCGGAGGTCAACTTCCATCTCGTCGTTCTGGCACTGACGGTCATCGTCGTGGGCGGCACGCGATCGTGGATCGGTGTCGCCATCGGCTCGGTCGTGTTCGTCTGGCTGCCGACCGTGGTGTCGTTCGTCGGCGAGTGGGAAGAGTTCATCTACGGCGTCGTCGTGGTCCTGGCGGCCCTGTTCCTGCCGAACGGAGTCTTCGGCGTCCTTCGCGACGCATGGCATCGGATCCGGATACGCGATGTCCGCGACGACGATGAACCCGCTCGGCCCGAGATCGTGAAGGCGGCACCGTGACGACGACCGACAGCATGGCGGGCGGTCCCACCCCGCTCCTGGAATTGACCGATGTCGCAGTGCATTTCGGCGGCGTGAAAGCGGTCGATGGAGTATCCATCACCCTCGACGAGGGCCTCATCTACGGGATCATGGGATCGAACGGATCGGGGAAGTCGACGCTGCTCGGCGCCGTGACCCGGCTCAACCCGCTGACCCGGGGCAGGCTCGAGTTCGACGGCGTCGACTTCACCCGGGTGAGACCGCACCAGGTGGCACACCTGGGTGTGGCCCGAACCTTTCAGACGGTACGCCTCATCGACGACCGCACCGTCGCCGACAACGTCCGGCTCGGGCTTGACACCGTTCCGCGTGGTCGCCGCCGCGAGCTCGAATCGACGGTCGACGAAGTGATGGAACGCGTCGGAATCACCGGGGTGCGGCGGATGCGCCCCAGCGAACTGTCGTACGGGATGCAGCGTCGCGTCGAGATCGCGCGAGCGATCGTCGGGCGGCCGCGACTGCTGCTTCTGGACGAGCCGACCGCCGGCATGAACACCGGCGAACGCGATGAGATCAGCGAACTGATGCGTGCGCTGCAGCGGGAGGGTCTCACGCAGCTGCTCGTCGAGCACGACGTGCAGATGATGGTCGACGTCTGTGACTACCTGTTCGGCATGAATCAGGGAGAACTGATCGCCGAGGGCGACCCGGACAGCGTCGTCGCCGACGAAGCCGTCCGCGAGTCCTATCTAGGAAAGCGGGTGAACGATGATGCTTGAAGTCAATGATCTGCACGTCAGTTACGGCGCCGTCAACGCGGTCCAGGGTGTCTGCCTGCGCGCCGACGTCGGTGAGGTCACGCTGGTGCTCGGACCGAACGGCGCGGGAAAGACGACGAGCCTGCGAGCGGTCGCCGGCTATCACCGACCGAACTCCGGATCGGTCCTCGTCGACGGCACAGACCTCGCGGGCAGTCGGGCCCACAGGATGGTCGGCAACGGGCTGGTCCTCGTCCCCGAGGGACGCCGGGTCTTCTCGACGCTGACCGTCGAAGAGAATCTGCGGATCGGCGGGTACCGAGCACCCCGGTCGGCCGTCGAAGAGACGATCGCCGAAGTGTACGAGCAGTTTCCGATCCTGGCCGACCGCAGGCATCAGCAGGCCGGTCTGCTCAGCGGCGGCGAACAGCAGATGCTCGCCTTCGGCCGAGCCGTCATGTCTCAACCGAAGGTCATCTTGATGGACGAACCGTCGATGGGACTGGCACCGACGATGGTCGACTCGGTGATGAAGAAGGTTCGGGAGATCGCCGATCGCGGTATCGCCGTGCTGATCGTCGAGCAGAACGCCGACGCCGGCCTCAGCATCGCCGACAGCGTTGCGGTCATCACGCGAGGGAAGACCGTCTGGACAGGCGATGCCGCCGACGCGGACAAGGCGGCGATGCACGCGATGCTCGGCGAGGCGGCGCTGGCGGGAGGCGATTGAGATGGCCACGCCGCTCCACGCGCAGACGGCCTCCGAGGTGCCCGGGACGAAGAACATCGAGAAGCTGGCCGACGCCAGACTCACCGCATCTGCCGAGGCGACCCTGCTCGCCGAGCAGACCGAGTGCACCTTCTGCTTCCTCGACGCCGACGGAGGGCCGACGGCCGTGGTGCTCAGCTTCGCCGTCGCCGGCGGTCATTTCTGGATCACGAGCGTGGCCGGGCGCGTCCAGGTCCGCGGAGTGGAGCGGGATCCGCGGGTCTGTCTCGTCGTCTCCGGCACGGGCACCGGTAGGCCGGGTCGCCAGATGGTGGCGATCCAGGGCACGGCGACCGTCCACCGCGACATCGCCGGTCTGGGTGACGAACTCGACCTGCTCGTCAGGCGGCTCGCTCCCGAGCACCCGGAGAAGTTCCGCGCGCTGCTGCTGAGCCCGGGGCGTCTGCTCATCGAGGTGACCCCGACGGCGACGGTCGCCAGTCACGATTCGCGCAGGCTGGCGGGCGACGGACGAGGCGGACCGGCCCCGACCGGCACCGACACGAAAGGCCGATGACGATGACCGAGGTGGTCTCGACAGCAACGGGCACGGTCGTTCCCAGCATCGGTGACTGGTTGGCGCAGTGCGCGCACCGGTCGTCGACGATCGAGGTCGACGGGGTGAGGACCACGGCGGCGGCGCTCGATGCGACGGCGCCGCGCGGGGCGGCCGGGCTCCGGGCCCTCGGACTCGAGACCGGTGATCGCGTGGGCGTGGTGATGAAGGCGTCGGTGGCCGCACTGCACGCATGGTTCTCGATCGCCCGAGCCGGGCTCGTCGAAGTCCCCTTGAATCCGGACAGCGGCCCGATGCTGCTGAAGCACTGCCTCGAGCAGGCCGCGGTTCGCGCGGTGATCTGCGATGCCGAGTACCGCGACATGGTCGATGAGATCGCCGGGGGCATTGCGACGGTGATCGTCGCCGGCGTCGGTGCGAGCGGTGTCGACGAGTTCGATGAGCTGTTGCGGGCTCCGGTCGTGGACCTGCCCGCGGTGGACCCCCGATCGACCGCGGTCATCCTGTACACGTCGGGGACCACCGGACCGCCGAAGGGCGTCCTGCTGAGTCATCGCGCCAACGTCAATCTGGCTCGTCACACCGTGGGACTCATGGAGTACACCGCCGAGGACCGCCTCTACAGCGTGTTCCCGCTGTACCACTCGAATGCCAGGTACTGCTCGGTGATGGCGGCGATCGAAGTCGGCGCCGACCTGATCATGCACCGACGATTCTCCGCCGGCAGATTCTGGGACATCTGCCGCGAGGAGAAGATCACCGCCTTCAACTATCAGGGTGCGATGATGAGCATCCTGTTCAAGCAGGAGCCGGGAGACGGCGACCGGGATCACCGGGTTCGGGCGGCGTTCGGGGCGCCGTGTCCGAAGGAGATCTTCGATGCCGTCGAGGCTCGTTACGGAATCGAGCTCACCGAGATCTACGGGAGCACCGAGGTCTCGATAGTCTGCGACATGCCGCCGTCCCGGAGACGGATCGGGACGGCGGGAACCGAGTCGGTGAACTATCACGTCGCCGTCGTCGACGAGTACGACGAACCCGTCGCGCCCGGGGCGATCGGTGAGATCGTGGTCCGGCCGAAGAAGGCGGGCTTCATGTTCGACGGCTACGACGGTCGGCCGACCGCATCGGTGCAGGCATGGCAGAACCTGTGGTTTCACACCGGGGACCGCGGGCGACTGGACGATGACGGCTTCTTGACCTTCGTCGACCGGGTGAAGGACACGATTCGGCGGCGCGGTGAGAACGTCTCGTCGTGGGAGATCGAGCGAGTGGTCGCAGGCGAACCCGACGTCGTCGCGGTCGCCGCCTACGGCCTCCCCTCGGAGCTGTCTGAGGAGGAGGTGGCGATCGCAGTGGTGCCGACACCGGGCACTCGGCTCGAGCCCGCAGCCCTCGTCGACCGCATCGACCCCCGATTGACGTCCTTCGCGCGGCCACGGTACGTCCGCGTGATGGATGCGCTACCGCTGACGCACAGCCAACGCGTCGAGAAGTACCGCCTGCGGGCCCAAGGCGTGACTGCCGACACCTGGGACAGGGAAGGCGCGAGCGAATGAACGACGAGCGCATGAACGACCGGCGATTCCGGATCGACGATGTCGGAGACGGGGTGCGGCTGGTGACCATGTGTCGACCGGCCAAGCTCAATGCGATGGACCGACAGTGGTTCGCCGAGCTGACCGAGTGGACGTCCGAGCTCGGCGAGGCGTCCGACGTGCGGGCCGTTGTGCTGACCGGGGAGGGGCGGGCGTTCTCGGCCGGCGGTGATATCGACATGTTCGCTGATCTGGACGGTGACGTCTCTCGGGTGCGACCGCATCTGCGACGCGTTTACGAGGCCTTCCATCACGTGGAGACCTGCGCGGTGCCGGTGATCGGTGCGGTCAACGGCATCGCCTTCGGCGGCGGCACCGAGTTGGCGCTGGCCTGCGACATCGTGGTCGCCGGTGAGTCGGCGGAGTTCTCGTTCAAAGAGGTCACCGTCGGATTGATGCCGGGATACGGGGTGATCCGCGCGCCCGAGGTGATGGGGCGCCACTGGACAAGGTATCTCGCTCTGACCGGACGAACCGTCGGACCCCGCACGATGGAACGTGCCGGACTCGTGATCGAGACCTTCGCCGACGAGCTCCTGGTCGAGCGGGCGGTCGCGATGGCGCGAGAGATCGCCGGCTTCTCGACACTCGGTGTTCGGGTCGGGAAGTCCTTCATCAATCGCGACACCGGATCGGGTTATGCGGAATCGGTGGAGGCCACGGCCCTGCTCTTCGACACCGACGACCATCGGGACGCAGTCCGGGCATTTGTCTCACGGGGGTGACCAGATCTCAGGATTGATCGATACATCATCATAATAGATGGCACCGATGGTCCCTGTTCGCTGGTTCGGTGACGGCGGCTCGCCGTGAGTCGGCAGCCGATCTCGCAGGCGTGGCCATCGCCTGAGAAAGGACTTCACAGATGACGCTGCACCGAGGTGGATCGCGACCGGAGAAGGCCGCACTGATCGTCGCGCGAGAGATCGTTCGCGACATCGATCGGCGCGGGCTGACGGTGGGCGACCGATTGCCGGCCGAGCGCGCGATGCTCGAGGGCTACGGGGTCGGGCGGGGCACGCTCCGGGAGGCGCTGCGCTTTCTGGAACTGCAGAACGTGCTGTCGTTGAAACCTGGTCCGGGAGGCGGGCCGACCATCGAGAAGCCCGACTCGTCGGCGTTGGCGAACGCGATGCTGCTGCTCCTTCAGTTCGAGAGCGCGCCGTTCTCCACCGTGGCCGAGACGCGCGGCGGGCTGGAGCCGCTCCTGGCCAGACTCGCCGCCTCACGCATGACCGACGCGGGGTTGGCCGACCTCGAGGGGTCGGTCGATCGGATGGCCGCGCATCTGAACGACCTGGAGACCTTCTTGGAGACCAACAAGGAGTTCCACAACTCGGTGGCGTGGGCGACCCAGAACTCGCTGTTCGGGTTCCTCGTCGACGCGATGCTCGACATCTTCGACGGCACCGCGGTCGGGGTTGATTACAACGAGCGTCGTCGGCAGGCCGTGCTCAAGGCGCACCGCCGGATTCTCGATGCGTTGAAGCTTCGCGACGGGGACGCGTCCGAGGCGGCGATGACCGATCACATCGACGAGTATTCGAAGTACATGGCGCGCCGATACCCCGAGGCCCTCGCCCGCCCCATCACCTGGGACATCGGTTGGCGGAACGGGCAGCTGCTCGCCTGACGGGCTCCGACCGGCCGGATCGGTCAGCGGACGCCGTACCCGGAGTCGGCCGGGTGCGGCGTCCGCTCTCGGTCACGAGCCGACCCGAGTGTCAGGCGATCGCGAAGCCGCGGTAGCCGTCGGCGGCCACCTCGTCGCAGATCCTGCGGTAGGCATCGAGCCCGCCGACATACGACATGATGACGCGCGGCTTGCCGGGAACGTTGGCGCCGGTGTACCAGGAGTCACCCTCGGGATACAGCGTCGCCTCCGCCAGTTCGGCCGCGTCGTCGGTCCACTTCCTCGACTCGTGGGCCAAGGGCTCGACGCGGGAGGCGCCCCGTCGCTCCAGTTCGGCGATGAAGTCGCCGGTCCACTCGACGTGCTGTTCGATGGCGCAGACCACGTTGGTCAGAACGTTCGGGCTGCCCGGGCCGGTCAGCATGAACATGTTGGGGAACTCGTCGACGGCGATGCCCAGGTATGTCGTCGGCCCGTCGCTCCACTTGTCCGTCAGACGACGCCCGCCGATGCCGCGGATGTCCATGCCGAGCAGGGGACCGGTGATCGCGTCGAAGCCGGTTGCGAGGACCACGGCGTCGAGTTCGTGGTTGACCCCGCCCGCCTGGATTCCGTTCTCGGTGAAGGTCTCGAGCGGTTGTTCGCGCAGGCTGACGAGGTCGACGTCGTCTCGGTTGTAGGTCTGGTAGTAGTTCGTGTCGAGGGTGATCCGCTTGGCGCCGAGTGGATACGTCCGCGGCGACAGTCGCTCGGCGAGATCGGGGTCGGAGATCACCTCGCGGATCTTGCTGCGGAAGAACTCGGCGATCGTCTCGTTCGCCTCACGGTTGGCGAACAGGTCGGGGTAGCAGGCGATCAGGTCGATCGCTCGATGGCGATTCCATCGGTCTTCGTAGATCGCCTGGCGCTCCTGGGGCGTGTGATCCAGGGCGCTCTCGGCGAGGGTGTCGGTGTACTGGCCGGTCGGGCTGGCCTTCGACCGGGCCTTGTGCTCCTCGATGCCGTCCTTGAAGTCTCGCAGTTCTTGGTCGGACAGGGCGCGATTGCCGCAGGCGAGGCTGAACGCGGGTGTCCGTTGGAACACGGTCAGATGCTCGGCCTGCTCGGCGACGAGGGGGATCACCTGGACGCCGGATGAACCGGTACCGATGACGCCGACCCGTTTGCCGGAGAAATCGACGCCGCCGGAGGGCCAGTCGGCGGTGTGGTAGACCTCGCCGGCGTAGCCGTGCAGACCGGGGAAGTCCGGGGTCATCGACGTCGACAGACACCCGACGGCGGTGACGAGGTACTTCGAGCGGGTCACCTCGCCGCTGTCGACCGTGACGAGCCACTGGCCGGCGGCGTCGTCGAACGACGCCGACACCACTCGGGTCTGGAACTGGAAGCAGGGCCGCACCTCGAGTCGGTCGGCGACGAAGTTCAGGTACCGCAGGATCTCCGGCTGCGACGGGTAGCGCTCGGTCCAGTCCCATTCCTCGATGAGGTCGGGGGAGAACGTGTACGCGTACTCCATGCTGATCACATCGCAGCGGGCGCCGGGGTAGCGGTTCCAGAACCACGTCCCGCCGACGCCGTCGCCTGCTTCGAAGGCCTGGACGGTCAAACCGAGTTCACGCAACTTGTGGACCATGTAGATGCCGGAGAAGCCGGCTCCGATCACGACGGCGTCGATCGCGGTCTTGGGCGCGCTCGTGTCGGCGGGGACAGCTGTGGGCTCGGGGGCGTTGGAGGTCATCGATGCACTTCCTCTGGAACTCTGGGGTGAGGCGATCCGCCGCCGCGGTGTCGGCGGGGCAAGCAGGGCAGTGGCCTGCATCACTATAATTATTATCATGAATAACGAGGCGATTGAAGCTTCCGGAGCCTATTGATATTCATCATTATGATTGACTAGATTGGGGATGAGACGACGGTCATAGTCGGACCTGCGGTAGGCGCAGAGATCCGCGGCTCGTGCCCGCCGACCGACAGCGCTGTGAAAGGAACGACGTGGATTTCGGAATCCTGATGGGAGACCAGCCGGTCTCAACGCCGCCCGGTGAGCATTTCGACCTGATCCTCCGCGAGGTCGAAGCCGCCCAGAAGGCGGGCTTCAAGTACTTGACGATCGGACAGCACTTTCTCTACCAGGACTTCCGGTGGTTCCAACCGATCCCGCTGCTGGCCCGACTCGCCGCAGAGCTCGACGACGACGTGCGGATCGGGACCACGGTGCTCATCGGGCCGCTCAGCCACCCGGTGCAACTCGCCGAGGACCTCGCGACGCTCGACGTGATCACGAAGGGAAAGCTCGTGGTCGGGATCGGAACCGGCTACCTCGAGCACGAGTACGAGGTCTTCGACCGGCCCTACAAGAAGCGATACAGCCTGCTCGAGGAGCAGATCGATCTGATGACGCAGCTGTGGACCCAGGACCGGGTGACCTTCCACGGCAGGTTCTGGCAGGTCGAGGATCGCCCCACGCATCTTCACCCGATCCAGAAGCCGCGCCCGCCGATCTGGCTCGGCGCGATGAAGGAGCAGGGCGTGCGCCGCGCCGCCCGCCACGGCGATGTCTGGACGATCACGCCGCAGCAGACGATCGAGCAGGTCGAAGACCTCATCGACGTCTACGTCGGTGAACGTCGGGCGCGGGGTCTCCCGTTGACGAAGTTCCCGCTGCGCCGCGAGTTGCAGATCGCCGACACCTTCGAGGAGGCGCTGAGCGATTTCGCGCGCGTCGCACGCGGCAAGTACGTCTCGTACGCCGACCAGGGAATGGGCCTGCTCGACAAGGAGCGTGTGGAGCGAGAGTTCCTCGAGAACGTGCAGGACCACGTCTTGCTGGGGTCCGGAGAGCAGGTGTGCCGGCAGATCGTCGAGATCGCGGGCCGCCTCCCGATCGGGCCGCTGCTCATCCGACCGCACTGGCCGGGCATGGACGCGGCGGCGACGACTGCGTACCTGGAGCGCGTCGGCCGTGAAGTGGTGGAGCCGCTCGCTGCTCTCGAGAGCGTGGACTTCCCCGCCGCCGCGGGTGAGTGATGCTCGGTCGATGAGACGGTGAGCAGGACGTAGAAGAGGGAGGCGAGGCCCGACCGGCCTCGCCTCCCTCTTCTATTCAGTCTCTCTCGGTCGATTCTCGGATCGCTAGGCCGTGGGCTTCTTCAGCATCAGACCCGCACGGTGGCAGATGTGAACGATCTCGTCGCGTTGGTTGAGACCGCGATGCTCGAAGTAGACGATGCCCGAGTCCGTGCGACTCTTGGACTCGCGCTTGTCGAGGATGGTGCTCTCGGCGCGGATCGTGTCCCCGTGGAAGACCGGGTTCGGGAAGTCGAACTTGGTGTAGCCGAGATTGCCGAGCGTGGTGCCCATCGTGAGGTCGTAGACGATCATGCCGCCGACCAGGCCCGCGGTGTACAGGCTGTTCATCAGCCGCTGACCGTGCGGCTGAGTGGCCATGTACTCGGCGTCCAGGTGGATCGGTGCCGGATTCATCGTGATCGAGGTGAACAGGACGTTGTCGTATTCGGTGACCGTCCGCGACCAGGCGTGACGGTACTCCTTGCCGATCTCGAACTCTTCGTACCACAGGCCGGGCATGTCTTCTCCTTACAACGGGGGGACGGGGACGTCGGGATGGGGAGGGGGATGGGGGAACGGTCGATGTGAGGACGGGAGACCGGCGAACGGTCAGGGCTGTCCGCCGTCGACGGTCAACAATGATCCTGTCGTGTACGAGCTGGCGTCGCCGGCGAGATAGAGCGCGGCTCCGGTGATCTCGGCGGGGTCGCCGCCGCGGCCCAGGGCGAAGGTCTGGGCGCGTTGGGCGAAGGCGTCGGCGTCCCAGGATCTGCTGACGTCGGTGAGGAAGGTCCCCGCGACGATCGCGTTGACACGCACATCGGGACCCAACGCATGTGCCAGTGCCACCGTCATCGCGTTCAGGCCGGCCTTCGCCGAGGCATAGGGCAGGGTGTGCGGGCGCGGGCGCTGCGACGCGCGACTGCTGATGCTGATGATCGACCCCCCGCCCTGCTTCGCCATCTGCTCGCCCGCGGCGATGGACAACCGGAACGGACCCTTCAGGTTGACGTCGAACACCTTGTCCCACAGGGCTTCGGAGATCGTCTCGACGCCGTCGTACAGCGGTGACATGCCCGCGTTGTTGATCAGGACGTCGAGCCGGCCGAACTCGCGCACCACGGCGTCGACCGTCGGTTGGGCGTCGTCCCAGTTGCCCACGTGGTAGGCCAGCGGGAGCGCACGACGCCCCGTCGACTCGCGGATCTCCTGCGCCGCGGCTTCGCACGCGTCGAGTTTGCGGCTCGCGATCACCACGTCGGCGCCCGCTTCGGCGAGGGCCTGAACCATGGCGCGGCCGAGGCCGCGGCTGCCGCCGGTGACCAGGGCGACCTTGCCGGTCAGGTCGTAGCTGGTTGCGGACATTCTTCGTCTCACACTCCTGAGGTCGATCATGGACTTCGGTTTCACCGATCGCGTGGGCGCGGCGGCGGCGGGAACTGCGGCGTGCGGCCGGCGAGGAAGGCGCTCGAGCCCTCCACCATGTCCGGGCTGCCGATGGCCTGCAGCAGCATGCCCAGACCGTTGCGCATCGAGTCCTGGGCGTTGTTCCAGTACAGGTTGCTGCTCAGTTTGGTGATCTCGAGATACCGGGGGCTGAGCGCTTTGATCTCGTCGATCCACTCGCCGACACGGTCGAGCAGTCGATCGCCGGGAACGACCTCGTTGATGAGGCCGAGTTCGAGCGCCTGCCGGGCGGTGTAGCGGCGGCACAGCATCGCCATCTCCTTGGCCCGCTTCTCGCCGATCTGGATCGGCAGCACATTGGTGGCCCCCAGTACCGGTGATGAACCGACGCGGGGTCCGGTCTGGCCGAAGCTGGCCTTCTCGGCCGCGATCGCGAAGTCGCAGGCGATGACGAGTTCGTTGCCGCCGCCCGCGGCCGGACCGTTGACTGCCGCGATCACCGGCCGCGGACAACTGCGGATCGCATCGCACACCTGCAGCGATGCGGTGAACAGCTCGCGCAGCAGGGCGGGATCCGGGTCGTCGAGCTGGTCGAGCGCACCGCCCGCGCAGAACCCGCGGCCCGCGCCGGTCAAGACCACCGCGTGCGCGTCCGACGCCGATTTGAAGGCATCGATCATGGCACGCGCCATGTCGATGTCGTAGGCGTTCAGCCGGTCGGGCCGATCGAGTTCGACCCAGACCACGTCGTCTTTCCGGGTCACGTTCACGCCGCTCATCGGCGCCTCCTTCATAGCGGGAACAGATGGATGGTGCGCGCACGGACGGCTGAGACGCCGTCACCTGTCACGCATGGGCGGCGGCGAACTCCGCAGCAGGTGAGCCGACGGCCGTGCGGGCCGCAATCACGTCCCGCGGACGGTCCACGCCGAGCCATGCGGACAGGTCGCCGTTCGGTGTCGTCCAGGCGACCGCGTCGAGTTCGCCGACCTCGGTCGTCGTGATGGTCTCGGTGTCGTCGGGTCCGTGCGCCCCGACGTATTGGATCTTGTGACCGAACTGATCGGACCAGAAGTAGGGGACGGGGTCGTAGGCCGCGGCCTCGCCCAGCAGTGCGGACGCCGCGGTCGCCGCCGCGCCGCCTGCGTCGTCCCAGTGCTCCACGAGGCGGTGGCGATCCGCGCTCGGCGACCAGCGTTGCGCGACGTCGCCGACCGCTACGATCCCCGCGACCGCCGTTCGGCAGAACTCGTCGGTGAGCACGCCCCGATCGGTCGGCAGCCCGGACCCGTCGAGCCAACCGATGCAGGGGCGGACGCCGATTCCCGTGACGACGACGTCCGCGGAGATCACGGAGCCGTCGGCGAGGACGACGCCGTCGTCGGTCACCTCCTCAACCGACGTCCCGCATCGGAGGTCGATGCCCGACCACCACGGCAGCAGATGCCCGGCCACGGCCTGGCCGAGGGTGTTCGCCAGTGGCGCCTCGGCGTACTCGAGGCAGGTCACGTGGCAGCCGCGGGTTCTCGCCGCGGTGGCGACCTCCGCGCCGATCCAACTGGCGCCGATGATCACCACGCGGGCGCCGGGCGTCAGCCTGTCGCGCACCGACAGCGCGTCGTCGATCGTGCGGAGGGTGAACTGCTCGCCGTCACCGGGCAGCCTGATCGGAGCCGCGCCCGTCGCGATCACCAGGCCGTCGTAGGCGAGGTCGCCGGCGTCGGTGCGCAGGATCTGAGCCCGAGTGTCCACGCCGGTCGCGGTACGGCCGGTGTGGACGGTGACGTCGAGCCTGCTCGGATCGAAGGGCAGCGCGGTGCTGTCCTTCGATCCGACCAACACGTCCTTCGACAGCGGCGGCCGATCGTACGGCAGGTGCTCCTCGGCGGTGACGATGTCGATGGGGCCGGTCAACTTCTTCCGTCGCAGGGCCGACGCGACCCGCGCCGCCGCGAGGCCGCCGCCGACGACCACGACACGGCCGTCCAGCCGAACCGTTCCAGATTCCCGAGCCACCGTGCTCATCCGGCCTTCGTGTAGTGCTCTGCGAAGAGCGGGGTGTCGCCCAGGAGACGCTCACCCGGTGTGAACGTGACGGGGATCGAGTGGAATCCCGCGTTGGTCCCCTGGTCCGGGTAGGTGACGAGGTTCTCCATGTCGACCTCGTAGTCGCCCATGCGCTCGAAGACCTGCGTGAAGATCTCGCGGGCGAGCGCCTTGGCGATGTAGAGGCCCGCACAGCGATGAACGCCGACGCCGAACGCGATGTGGCGGTTGGGCCAGCGGGTGATGTCGACCTCGTCGGGATCGGCGAACTGCTCGGGGTCGCGGTTGGCCGAGGCCCAGGACAGGAGTGCGCGGTCGCCCTTGCGCACGGGGCAGCCGTGGAACTCGGCGTCGGACATGACGGTGCGGGCCAGCGCCTGCGTCGGGGAGAACACGCGCAGGAACTCCTCGATCGCGATGTTGAGCATGTCCGGGTTCTCGATCAGCTGCCGACGCTCGTCCTGGTTCTGGTACAGCCACACCAGGGACTGCGTCACCAGCGACGCGGTGGTGCCGACGCCGCCCGAGATCACCAACTCGAGAATGGAGTAGATCTCGTCGTCGGTCATCGGTTCGCCGTTGACCTCGGCGTCGATGAAGTAGGTGGTGACGTCGTCGCCCGGGTGCTCGCGGCGGTAGCGGATGTGTTCGCGCACCGTCGCCTCCACCCACGGAACCGAGATCTCGGCGGCATGCCGGTATTCGTCCGAGCCGGGAGCGGCGGAGACGAGCGTGTGCATCGCGTCGACGTACACCTGGTATTCGGCGGGATCCAGTCCCAGCCAGTCGATGACGGCCATCGCGGGCACGCCGGCGACGATGGCCAGGTCGGCTTCGCCGGTCTCGATCACCGAGTCGACGATTCCGGTGACGTAGTGCTTGATCATCGGCTCGAGCTTCTCCACCGCCTTGGGGGCCGTCACCTTGTTGATCAGCTTGCGGTACGGCGCCGAGTTCGGCGGATCGATCTCGATCGGGATGTGGAACTGCGTCGGCGCCTTCGGAATGGTCACCGCCAGGCCGGGGCCGCCGTACTCGTCGTGGCGGGCCGAGGAGAACATGTCGTCGTCGCGCGAGGCCTCGTACACCGAGGCGTAATCGGACAGGACCCAGAAGCCGCCGTGTGCCTCGCTCCACGCCACCGGTGTCTGTTCACGCAGCTTCTTGTAGATGGCCACATGGTCGCGGGTGTGCTCCGGTGAATGGTGATCGAACTGCGTAACCGGGCAGCGGGGCTCGTGGGTCACTGTGCTCTCCTTATTGTGTGCCGTCTCACTATGACTATGATAATAGTTATTACCAGTTGGACGTCAAGTGGCGGGTCTCGGTCGATCGGGGCTCCACGGTTCGACTGCTGGTCACCGCCCATGAAGGAAGGTCAGACAGATGAGGATTCAGGCAGATCAGTCGAAGTGTCAGGGCCACGGCCTGTGCCGGATGTCGGCTCCGGACGTCTACGACTCGGATGACGAGGGGCAGGTCGTCGTGCGCTTCGCCGGTGCGATCCCGGCGGAACTCGAAGACGCCGCTGTCCTGGGTGTCGAGTCGTGTCCGGAAGTCGCGCTCACGGTCATCGACGACTGACCCGGCAGACCACGCAGAACGACGCGGCCGAGCCGAACGCCACTGAGAGCTCAGTGCGGTGTTCGGCTCGGCCGCGTCTGTCGTAGTGTCGGGGTGCCTCGTGGGGAGGGCGACGAGCCTTCGCGGACACCTTCTTGCGACGATGACCGGGACTCCGCCGGACCGGAATCCGGCGGAGCCCCGAGCGCGGGACGATCCCGCCCCCTTTCGCCTCGACTAGTACATGATCAGCTTGGTCTCGAGGAAGGCGCCGAGGCCTTCCACATTGCCCTCCCGACCCAGGCCGGACTGCTTGTAGCCGCCGAACGGCTGTGTGACGCACATGCCCCAGTTGTTGACGCCGATCTGGCCGGTCCGGATGCGACGGGCGATCGCTTCCGCGGTGGAGTCGTCCTTCGCGTACACCGCTCCGGACAGGCCGTACTCGGTGCCGTTCGCGATGTCGACGGCCTCGTCCACCGTGTCGTACGGCATCACCGCGATCACCGGGCCGAAGATCTCCTCCTGTGCGATACGCATGTCGGGCGTCACGTCGGCGAAGATGGTCGGCTCGACGTAGCAGCCCTCCTCGAGGCCGGCGGGCACGCCGCCGCCGATCGCGATGCGGGCGCCCTCGTTCTTTCCGATCTCGATGTAGTCGAGAACTCGCTCCTGCTGCCGTTTGGCGGCCAGCGGGCCGAGCGCGACGTCCGACTCGCGCGGATCGCCGACCTTGATGCCCCGGTAGGCCTCGACCATCGCACCGACGAGTTCCTCCTGCCGACCGCGGGGGACCAGGACGCGGGTCAGCGCGGCACAGACCTGTCCCGAGTTCGCCAGGCCGCCGAACACCAGGGTGGGTAGGACGTTCTCCAAGGGGACGTCGTCGGCGATGATCGCGGCCGACTTGCCGCCCAGCTCCAGGCTCACTCGGCCGATGCGGTCGGCGACCGCTGCCATGATCTTGCGGCCGGCCGCGGTGCTGCCGGTGAACGAGACCTTGTCCACGTCGGGGTGCTCAACCAGATACTGGCCCGCTTCGCGGCCGGCGGGAACCACGTTGACCACACCTGCGGGAAGTCCCGCGGCTTCGAAGGCCTCGGCGAGCATCATCACGCTGACCGGCCCCTCCGGTGCGGGTTTGAAGACGACCGTGCACCCGGCGGCGAGCGCCGGCCCGATCTTGAGCGAACCGGTGGCGACCGGGCCGTTCCACGGGATGATGGTGGCCGTGACCCCGACCGGTTCTCGGATCAGCTTGCCGGTGCCGCCGTCCGGCCAACTGCGCTCCTCCTCGAACTCGAACCGCTCGTAGAGGGTGGACGAGTCCTCCCACATCTTGCGGGCGTTGTCGTGGAAGGCCGCCGACACGGCAGCGGGTGCACCGATCTCGTTGGTGAACGCCTCGGACATCGCCGGAATTCGCTTGACAACCTCCTCTCCGATGCGCTTGAGGTAGACGGCCCGCTCGGCGGGCGTCATCCTGGGCCAGGGGCCCTCGTCGAATGCCTTGCGGGCGGCGGCGACGGCGCGGTCCATGTCGGCTTCGGTCCCCTCGGGGACGCTCGCGATCACCTGGCCGTCGATGGGGGAGACGACCTCGATCTTGCGATCGGTGGCGGGCTCCACCCATTCGCCGCCGATGAACAGTCTGTCGTAGCTGGGGATTGTCATGGGAGTTCCTCTTTCGGTTCCGAGAGATCAGTCGAGTTCGGGAGGGTCGGTAGCGCCCAAGGCGGGCTGGTGTCCTGCAGCGGAGATCGCTTGCGGCGCAGGACACTAGGAGAGGGTGAATCCCTCGTAGTCGTTGGCCGCGGCCTTGTCGATCGTGGTGCCGTACTCGACGACGCCTGCGGCGTACGGCATGAAGAGCTGGACCTTCCCGTCGACGTTTGCGCCGCGGTACCAGGACCCGGAGTCGCCGTTGGGCCACAGGGTCATCGCCGCCACGTCTTCGACGGTCTGCGCCCAGGCCTCCTGGGCCGACTCCTGGGCCTCGATCATCGTGTGTCCCTCGTCGCGCATGGTGCTGAGCAGTCGCGAGATCCAATCGACGTGCTGTTCGATGGCGGAGACCATGTTGGCCAGTACGGAGGGGCTGCCGACGTTCGCGACGATGATCATGTTCGGGAACCCGGCGGAGCCGAAACCGAGGTGCGTCTTGGCGCCGTCTCGGTTCCAGATCTCGGCGAGGCTGCGCCCACCCGTGCCGCGGATGTCCATCTTCGTGAACGGGCCGGTGAAGGCGTCGAACCCGGTCGCGAGAACCATCGTGTCGACTTCGTACTCGGTGCCGTCGGCGAGTCGGAAGCCGGTGGCGGTGAAGGTCTCGAGCGGGTTCTTCTTCACATCGACGAGATGGACGTTGCTGCGGTTGTAGGTCTCGTAGTAATCCGTCGCGACGACCGGACGCTTCGCCCCGAGCGGGTATCCGTCGGGCTTGAGCGAGGCCGCGGTCTCCGGATCGTCCACGATCTCATCGATCTTGCTGTGGACGAATTCGACGACGGCGTCGTTGGCGGCTTGATCGAACATCAGGTCGGCGAACGAGCCGAGGAAGTTGATGCCGCCGCCCTCCCACCGTTCCTGGAACGTTGCTCGGCGCTCCTCGTCGTCGACGTCGTAAGCGTTCTTCGGGTTGTCCGAGCGGAAGACGCCCGCGGGATGGGTCTTGTTGCGGATGCGGCGGGCCGGGTAGTCGGCCTTGATCGCATCGAGCTCGCCCTCGTGCAGCGGGCGGTTCCGGGTCGGGATCACGAAGTTCGGGGTGCGCTGAACCACGGTGAGATCGGCGACGGTCTCGGCGAGTGCCGGCACCACCTGTGCGCCGGTCGAGCCGGTGCCGACGACACCGACGGTCTGCCCTCGCAGGTCCTCGCCCTCGGGCCAGTCGTAGGTGCGCAGGACCCGACCGGTGAACTCCTGGAAGCCCGGCAGGTCGATGTCCTTCGGTGCCGACAGGCAACCGACCGCCATCAGCAGATAGCGGGCGCGGTAGACCCGCCCGTCGGCGGCGGTCGCAGTCCACAGGCCCTGCGACTCGTCCCACTCCGCGCCGGTCAGCGTCGTGTTGAAGTCGATGTCCTTGCGCAGGTCGAAGCGGTCGGCGACATGCTTGAGGTAGGCCAGGATGTCGTGTTGCGCGGGGTACTTCTCAGTCCACGTCCACTCCTGCTGGAGATCCTCGTCCCAGCTGTAGGAGTAGTCGACGCTCTCGACGTCGCAGCGTGCGCCCGGATACCGGTTCCAGTACCAGGTGCCGCCGACTTCGGGCGCTTGCTCGACCGCATGGACGAGGTGGCCTTCCGCGCGGAGTCGGTGGAGGAGGTAGAGGCCGGAGAAGCCGGCGCCGACCACCAGCACCTCGTAGTCGCTGACCGATGTCGTGGTTGGAGTTGCTGACATGGATCGATCTCCTTACAGGGTGATTCATCGCGTGCCCATGACCGAAGGTGGTGAGGCTCACATATCGACGTGTCGCACAAACTATACGCATGGTAATCATGATTATGCGAGAGGTTGGGTGGATCGGGTTTGTCGTCGAATCCGCGCGGAGTGCGTGACGTGGTGCACATTCTATGAATATGATTGCAAGGATCACGTTGAAGAATCGAAGGGAAGCCGATGTCGTTCGATGTCTCTGACCCGGTCGCCGTCCAGTACGCGGCCACCAGCCTCCTGTACGAGTACCAGGCGCTGGTCGACGAGAAGGACGTCGACGGCCTGGCGCAGATCATCCATCCCGACGTGGAACTGTCCCGACGCGACGGGACTTCGTTCGGTCGCGAGGCCTTCCTCGACCTGTATCGCCGCTTCGCCGCGTCCGATGTCCAGCTCGCGCAGCACATGGCCACCAACATCGTGGCCACGCCCACCGGCGACGACACCGTGGACGTCCGGTCGACGTTCCTCGCGATCACCACCCACGCGGCGGGTGGTGCGCGCCAGATCTGGGGTCGCTACCACGACACCATGGCGCCGCACGGAGGTCGGTGGGTCCTCACCGCGAAGCGGATCGCGGTGGTCCGCACGGCCCTGTTCGCCGAGGACATGCTGGCTCCGATCGACATCGACTCCTTCGGGGCGATGCGGTGACAGCGGAGTTGGCGGCTCGCCTGCGACGCGTCGAGGACCGTCAGGAGCTGACGGAGCTCATCCTGCTGTACTTCCACGTCATGGATGAGCGGGAGCTCGACGCCTTGCCGGCGATCTTCACCCAGGAGGCGCACCTCGGATCGGGCGACGGCGTCTTCGATGCGACCGGACTCGACGCGATCACGCAGACCTACCGGGGGCGCTTCGATGCACTCGGTGCCACCTTCCACTACTCGCACGGCCTCATCGTCGAGTTCGACGAGACGGACCCCGACACCGCCACCGGTACGTCCACCGGTCACGCGGAAGTCGTCCGCCACGGCACACCGATGATCGTCGCGCTCCGGTACCGTGACCGCTTCCGTCGAACGCCCGGCGGCTGGCGGATCGCCGATCGCGTGATGTCGTACTTCTACTACACACCCGCCGACCGCTACGTCCAGGTCATGGCCGCAGGCGCCCGCAACCTCGCATACGGCGATCCACGCCCCGCCGACTGGCCGCAGGTCCTCACCGGCGGGGACCTGTCCTGGCTGCGGTCACTCGCCGGCCGCCGAGTGCCGATGCCCGCGCCCCACCCCGAATCGAAAGGTCAACCTCATGCCCACTCGTGAATCGATCGAGAATCTGATCAACCGCTACTCGCTCGGCTATGACACCGCTGACATGGACGCGATCGCCGGCTGCTTTGCCGAGGACGCCGTCTTCCGGATGCGGTTGCCCGGCAACGACCCGCTCAGCTTCGACGGCCGGGACGCCATCATGGCGCTGATGCGGCAGTCCGCACAGTCGCAGACCGATCAGCGTCGCCACGTCAACTCGAACCTCATCGTCCACGGAACCGAAGGCGGCGTCACTCGCACTACTCACTATCTGACGCTCCTGGCGACCGAGAACGGTGAGATCGAGCTGCTGACCGCGGGCGTCTATCGGCTCGAGATCGTCGTCGAAGGCGACGACCTGCGGCTGCAGACACTCGACCTCGAACTCGACCGGCCCTACTGAGTCGGCGAGCCGGAACAGAGAAGCGACTGATGAACCAAGGATTGATCTGCGCCAAGTGGGCTGCGCTCACACCGCGGAACCAGGCGATCTACGACGCACCGAACGATCGGCGCGTCACCTGGATCGAACTCGACGAGTTGGTCCGCAAGATGGCCAACGGGC
Source organism: Gordonia aichiensis (assembly GCF_039946255.1). Taxonomy (GTDB): domain Bacteria; phylum Actinomycetota; class Actinomycetes; order Mycobacteriales; family Mycobacteriaceae; genus Gordonia; species Gordonia aichiensis_A. The sequence continues at coordinate 45,093 of NZ_JBCDWL010000018.1, forward strand.
TGCTGGCTCTCGGCCTCGCGAAGGGCGACGTGGTCGCCATGATCTCGCGCAACTGCGTCGAATTCCAGGCGCTGTACTACGCGGCCGGTCGGGCGGGGCTGGTCACGCAGCCGCTCAACTGGCGATTGGCCACACCCGCGTTGGCAGAACTGCTCGGCGACGCGCGACCCAAGGTCCTCATTGCCGAGGCGGAGTTCGTCGACGTGGCGAGCGAACTTCAGGGGATGGTCGACATCCCGCACTGGTTCTCGTTCGGCGAGGGAAGCGACGGCAGCCTCTACGAGCTCATCGATGGCGGATCGGCCGATGACCTGACGGTTCCGGTCGCCGACGACGATCCGTTCTTCCTCCTCTACACGGGTGGGACCACCGGGCCGTCGAAGGGCGCGCTGCACACGCATGCGAGTGCAGCGGCAGGCATGCTCAACCAGACCGTCGCCGAGCGGATCGTCGCCACCGACGTCTACATGCTGACCGGGCAGATGTACCACATCCCGATCGTGCTGGCGATGAACTACATGAAGCACGGATGCCCGCTGGTCTTGATGAACTTCGAGCCGAAGCTGGCGCTGGAGTTGATCGAGCACGAGAAGGTCTCGGCGTTCCTCGGCGTCACCACGATGCTGAACTGGATGATGGCTCAGGAGAACTTCGCGTCGTACGATCTGTCGAGCCTGCGCAACATCCAATACGGCGGTGGTCCGATGCCGTCGAACATCGTGAGGCAGGCGCTGGACTCGTTTCCGTGCACGCTGATCCAGGGCTACGGACAGACCGAGGGCACCACGATGACCTTCCTCTCGCAGGAGGATCACCTCGACGCCGTCCGCGGTGTGCATCCCGAACGGCTGAAGTCGTGCGGTCGTGAAGGCTTCGTGACACAGGTCCGGGTGGTGGATCCGCTGACCGGCGAGCTGGTCCCGACCGATAACCGGACTCCCGGCGAGATCATCGTGAAGAGCCCGGCCAACATGCTCGGCTACCTCAACAAGCCCGAGCAGACCGAGCGGACTCTCCGCGACGGTTGGATGTGGACCGGCGACATCGCCACCTGGGACTCCGACCGTTATGTGTTCATCGTCGATCGGGCCAAGGACATGATCATCTCCGGCGGCGAGAACATCTACTCGGTGCAGGTCGAGGAGGCCATCGCGACTCACCCGGCGGTTCTCGAATGCGCCGTGATCGGTGTGCCCGACGAGGAGTGGGGCGAGTCGGTGAAGGGCTTCGTGGTCCTCAAACCGGGGCAGGCCGCCACCGAACAGGAGCTGATCGATCAGGCACGGCAGAACCTGGCGAGCTACCAGAAGCCGCGGACCATCGAACTGGTCGCCGAGTTGCCGAAGGCCCCGACGGGCAAGATCCTCAAGCGCGAACTCCGCCGACCGTACTGGGAAGGGCATGACGGGAATGTCTGACGATACCGCGCGGTACTCGGCGCTGGTGGGCCGAGAGTTTCCCGGCGGCGAGTACACGATCGAACCCTGGCAGGCATGGCTGGTGGCCGATGCGCTGGGTGATGACCCGCGCGATCGCGTGCCCCCACCGGTGATGGCCTGGATGGCCTCGGTCGGCGGAATGGGGATGACGTGGGACGACCTCTTCGCCTGGTTCGACGCGACCGCGGACGACGGTCCGATGTTCGGTGAGCACCGGACCACGTTCCACACCGCGATCGCCTGCGCCACATATCGAGTGACGGGGCGGATCACCTCGTTCGACCGGAAGGTCGGTCGCCGTACCGGGATCTTCGACGTCGTCGGCTATGAGTTCGACCTCCGTCGTGACGGCGAACTGGTCGCCACGTGCTGGAACTCCCTGGTGTTACCGAGAAAGGAGCGGAGTTGACGAGACCGGACCTCGCCGTCGGCGACCTCGTGCACGGTGCCGCCGTGTACGTCGACGCCGCCCCGATGAAGACGATGGCTGCACTGCTGGCCGATCCGAACCCGATTCACTGGGACGCGCGGGTTGTCGCCGAGCTCGGCCTCGGCGATCAGCCGATCAATCAGGGCCCGCTCAACATGGGATACATCCACACCATGCTCGCCGACTGGGCCGGCGGCCGCGACCGCATCCGAGAGTTCCACGTTCGGTTCCTCGGCAACGTGTTCGCCGGTCAGACCGTGCGCGCGGGAGCCGAGGTGACCGCGATGCGGGACGGACCGGACGGGCGCCTCATCGACTGTGAGGTGTGGTTGGACGTCGACGGCGCCGACCGGGCACTCGCCGGGACGGCGACGGTGGCCATGGCCGGGACGGCGACGGATGAAGCAGAGGTCAGGCATGAGTGAAGGGCAGATGATGGCAGTGGAGAACGGGGTCGCACCTGATCCGATCGGGAACGGCACGCTCGACTTTCAGCTCGCTTACGGCGACTGCGACGTCGTGGGCATCGCCTACTTCGGCATCTACTACCGGTGGATGGAGCGCTGCTACACGACGTGGATGTTCGCGAACGGACTTCGCAGCGGGGAACTGCTCGCTGATGTCGGGGTGGTCACCGTCGGGGTGAGTTCGTCGGCGCAGTATCGACAGACGGTGCGGGTGTTCGACCGGATCCGCTGCCAGGCCGTGCTCGACCGGATCGGGACCTCGTCGTATAGCGTGGGATTCGAGTTCACCCGAGACGGCGAGCTCGTGACCAAGGGGCAGATGACCTTCGCTGTTCGCGATGAGCAGTTCGCCAGGGCCGACGTCCCGCCGCGGATGCGCGCACTTCTCGAGACGCTTCCGCCGCCGAGCTTCGAGGTGGCATGAGGGATCTGTCTGAATGGGTGCTGACCCGGACTGCGGCGTCGGCGGCGGACGATTCGGTCGGTGCGCGGACAGCGGGCCGGGAGTCGCTCCGCGATCTGTCCGTGCTGTACGCGATGGCGGTCGATGCACATGATCTCGCGGCCTTGGAGCTGATGTTCCATCCCGAGGCGGTGCTGCGTCGGGACGGTGAGATCGCGTCCGGCCGGCGCGAGATCCTCGAACTGCTGGCCGCGTCGATGCGCGGTTTTCGGCGAATGCTGCACACTCCGGAGACGCACGTCGTCCATGTGTCCGGTGAACAGGGCGTGGGAATCGCGACCGCTCACGCGGAGCTGGTGACCGGCAGGGGCGTGGTCCTCGCCGCCCACGAGTACGAAGACGAGTACGCGGTGCATGAGGGGCGGTGGGTGTTCACCTCCCGCCGGATCCGCTTCGTGTATGCGGCGCGGTCGGACCGCTACGGCCAGATCTTGCCGGCCGATGACCGCGTATGCCTGCCCGGAGACGAGCCGCGGCCGATGATCGGACGCTGGTTTCACTGATCGGAGAGGTCAGTCTGCAAGAAAGGAATCGTGATGACAATCGATGAGCTGCTGGAGATCGAGGAGATCAGGCGACTGCGTTTGGCGTACTCGAACTACTTCGACGGCCACGACGTCGAGGGCCTCACCACGCTCTTCTGCGAAGACGCGGTCTGCGAGTTCCCCGCGGAGTTCGGCGGGGACTGGGTCGGGCGCGACACGATCGTGGCCAATTTCGCGCGGGAGATGGGCAGGCTCGGGGAGCCCTACGACACGATGCACGTGGTGACGAATCCGTGGATCACGATCACCGGCGCCGAGCAAGCGCACGGTCGTTGCTATCTCATCGACCTGCTGACCAGGCAGCAGGCCGGCAGCGGGCACAGCACCACGAAGGGCGGGCACGCCAACCCGTTGTATTTTCTCGGGATGTACGAGGACGAGTACCGCAAGGAGGATGGCGCGTGGAAGTTCGCCCGCATCAAGCTGCCCTTCTTCTGGCCCGACCGGACCTTTGAGAAGGTGAGCCGCCCGGATACGCATCTGGCGTAGGGCCGCGCGAAGCGGCCGGATCACTCGCGGGCCGGGGCGGCCGCGGCTGATCGGCCCCCGCGGAAGCCGAACACCAGCGCTGGGCCCAGCGTGCCGCCTGCCCCGCCGTACACCATGCCGGTCGGCGCCGCCATCGCGTTGCCGACCGCCCACAATCCGGGAATGACGGAACCGTCGACGTCGAGGACTTCGCAGTCGACGGTGGTCTGCGGGCCGCCCTTCGTGCCGAGGGTGCTGCTGTACACCGGGGCCGCATAGAAGGGCGCGCGGTCGATACGACCGAGCGTGGAACGACGATCGGGGTAGTGGGTTCGATCGCCGCACCATCCGTCGAAGGCGCTGTCGCCTCGGAGGAAGTCGTCGTCGTGCCCTTGATCGACCAGCGTGTTCCACCGCGCAAGGGTCGCGTCGAGTTCCTCCGGCGGGAGGTCGAGCCTCGCGCCGAGTTCGCGAACCGAGTCGGCCCGGAGGATCCAGTCGGGCATCTGGTCGCCGGCCGCGACTCCGTACCCGCCGTACAGATCGACGAAGTGCTGGTCGAAGACGATCCAGCAGGGTTGGTTGACGTGCCGGAACCGAGTCGGATCGAAGGCGTGGAAGGCGCCGCCCAGGGCGTTGTAGTTCGCCGCCTCATTGGTGAAGCGTTGACCGCGGATGTTCACCATGATCGTGCGGGGCAGGGATCTCTCACGCTGCACGAGTTGGACACCGTTCAGCGCGTACTGTCGGGCCGGGTCTCCGGGTTCGGCGACGACCGGGACCCACCACGCCTCACGCATCACACCGAGCTTCGCTCCGACGCGCATCGCCATCCGCAGCCCGTCACCGGTGTTCGACGGCACGCCTGCCGGATGGCTCATCGGCCCGCGGAGGAACGCGGTGGTCAGCTCGGGATCCCGTTCGAATCCACCCGTTGCGAGGATCACGCCTCGCCGGGTGCGCACTGCATCGCCGTTCGCGAATCGCACGCCGGTGACGGCGCCGCCCTCGGTGATCAGTTCCGCGGCTGCGTTGCCGAGTACCGGTTCGACGCCGCGGTCGAGCAGTCCTCTGAGAAGCGCCCCCAGCATGGCGCGGCCCAGGCCCTCGAGGTTCGAGCCGGTCCGCGCCCGCTCCTGCTCGTCGGTGAGGAAGCCGGTGCCGCCGCCGATGGGGGACTCGCTGACGTACATGCGGCGGGGTGAACCGAACACCCGGTCCGCCCACGGGCCCAGCTCGTCGAAACAGAACAGCTCCGGCTCTATCGAGCGGCCGCCTCCGGGGCGCCCTCCCGGGAACTCGGGATGGTAATCGGGATATCCGGCGACGAGTCGCATCCGGAGCGGCGTCGATATTCGAGCCAATCCAGCAGCGGATCGACCGTTCGTACGAAGGCCTCGGCCATCTCCGGGCGGATCATGCCGTTCGAGAGTGCTTCCAGGTAGGCGAGTCCGTCGTCGACGCTGTCGGTGACACCCGCGGCAGCCGCGTACCGGTTGGCCGGCAGCCATGCGACCCCGCTCGACAGCGCCGTGGTTCCCCCGAGGTGGTCGGCCTTCTCGTACACGGCGACCGACGCCCCGGCGTCCGCTGCGGCCAGGGCAGCGGTGAGGCCGGAGGCGCCGGTTCCCAACACGAGGACGTCGACGGTCTCGACCGTCATGACATCACGCGCTTTGGGCGGGCGGCGGTTCGTGGCACGCGCATCGTCTTCTCCTCACAGGCCATTCTTGATCAGCTGTTTGGCGAGGGAATCGAAGATCACCTCGGTGGACCCCTCATAGATGCGGGTGGGCCTGGCTTCGCGGTAGAGCCGCTCGATGTCGGTGCCCCGCGTGATGCCGAAACGACCCATGATCTGGACGGAGCGGTCGACGACGCGCCCGCACATCTCGGTGGCCGCGACCTTCGCCATCGACGACAGGTGCAGGTTGGCGCGTGGATCGCGCGCCGACGCGGCCGCCGCCCGGTAGGTCAGCGAACGGGCGGCTTCGATGTCGGTCCAGCACGAGGCGAGATGCTCGGGCACCGATCCCAGGCTCGAGAGCGGACCGCCGAACTGGTGGCGATCGTTCGCATGCTCGAGCGCCAGCCGCAGCGCGGCCTGCGCCATGCCGACCGCCGCGCCGGCCACCGACACGCGGAACGTCGCCAGGGTCGCCAGCACCAGCGAGAATCCCTTGCCGGGCTCGCCGATCCGATGGTCGAGCCGAACCCGGACGTCGTCGAGGATGACGTCGGACAGCACGTGTGGAGCGATGATCTGGTGCGGGCGCTCGGTGCGGACTCCCGGGGTGTCGGCCGGAACCAGAATCAGAGAGTAGCCGTCGCCCTCGCGTGCGAGCACGCTGTAGAACGCGGCGTCGCCGCCGTTGGTGATGAACGACTTGTGCCCGTTGACGACGATCTCGTCGCCGTCGACGACCGCGGTCGTGGTCAACGCCTTCAAGTCGGAACCGACCTGCGGTTCGGTGAGACCGAGTGCGGCGATCGCGTCGAGCGAGGCGACCCGCGGCAGCCAATGGTCGCGGACCGCATCCGATCCGGCCACGGCCAGCCCGTAGCTGCCGATGCCCTGCATCGCGAACATCGAGTCCAGGTGGCCGCTCTCGGCGGCCAGCTGCTCGCGGACCACCGTCATCGCCAGCGAGTCGACGGCCTCGAAGCGTCCGCCCCACTGCTTGGGCACGGCGAGCTCGGTCAGCGCCGACGCGGCCAATCGGGCACGGACCTCCGGATCGGTGCTGCTGGACTCGTCGGCGCGGGCGGCGATGTCACGGACCGAGACGGCCAGTTCACGCGCCTGTTCCTGCAGCTGAAGGTATTTCGCGGGCAGCTCGAAGAGCCCGGGGACGTCGTTGCTCATCATTTGTCTCCGTCGTTGATGACGCCCGCCGCGGCGAGACGCGCCAGTTCGGCGTCGTCGAGCCCGAGGCGTTCGGTCAGGATCTCGCGGGTCTGTTCGCCGACGGTCGGGACACCGTCGTACACCGGCCCGTCGTAGCCGGACAGGTGCAGCACCGGGCCCGGCATCAGGGTGTTCGCCAAGATCTCGTTGCCGGTGATCTCGACGAGGGTCCGCTCCTGGAAGTGGGGATCCTTCACCACGTCGGCGGCGTCGTTGACCGGTGCCGAGACCACCTCGAACTTCTCCAGGATCGCGAGCACCTCGTCGCGCGGTGCTCGCTTGCACCACTCGATGACCATGGCCTGCACCTCGTCGTTGTGGGCGAGCCGAGCGGCGTTGGTCGCGTACCGCGGATCCTCGATCACGTCGGCCCGGCCCATCGCGGCGAACAGTCGCGCCGCGATCGCCTGATTGGAGGCGGCGATCGACAGGAACTTGCCGTCGGCGGCCTCGTAGATGCCGCGCGGCGACGCCGCGCCGGTGCTGTTGCCGATCCGCTGCTGGACCTCGCCGAGCGCCGTGTACTTGAGGAACATGTCGCCGATGATGAACATCAGCGGCTCGTAGAGGGCGACGTCGACGACCTCGCCGCGACCTGTGCGACTGCGGTTGAACAGGGCCATCGACACGCCCATCGCCGCGGACAGTCCGGCGATCGAGTCGGCGAAGCCGAAGGGCGGCGACGTGGGCGGGCTGTCGGGCCACCCGTTGACATTCGCGAAGCCGCTCGCGGTCTCGGCGACGGTGCCGAATCCTGGAAGCAGGCGGTTGGGGCCGGTCTGCCCGAAACCGGAGACGCGGGCGATCACCAGTCCGGGGTTGCTCTCGCGGAGCACTTCCGGCCCCAGTCCCCAGTCTTCGAGGCGGCCGGGTCGGAACGACTCGACCACCACGTCGGCCTCGTCGATCAGCCTGCGGACCAGGTCCCGGCCCTCGTCGGTCCGCAGGTCGATGCCGACAGATCGCTTGCCGGCGTTCAGGCGAGAGAAGCCGAGCGAGAGCCCGTCCTTCTGCGGGATCCACTGGCGTGCGTAGTCGCCGGTGCGCGGGTCCTCCACCTTGATCACATCGGCGCCGAAGTCGCGGAGCATGCGCCCGGCGGTCGGTGCGGCGTACATGGTGCCGAGTTCGACGACCCGAAGGCCGGCGAGTGGTGCGCCGTTGTCTGACATCAGATCCTCCACTGGATGTGTTTGGGTTCGAGGTATTCGCGCATACCCCATTCGCCGAGTTCGCGGCCGACGCCGGATCGGCCGAATCCGCCGAAGGGGGCGTCGGGGCGCATCGCGCCGCCGCCGTTGATCCACACCGTTCCGGCGCGGATCTGTTCGGCGACGCGGCGAGCTTCAGCCGGGTCGTCGCACCACACGTTGGCGGCGAGACCGAACGGGGTGTCATTGGCCAGGCGGATGGCCTCGTCGGTGTCCTTGAACGGCAGGATGACCGCGACGGGGCCGAAGATCTCCTGCTGGACGGCGCGGGCATCCGGTGCGAGGTCGCCGAGCAGGACCGGGTTGATGAAGTACCCCTTCTCGGGCAGCGGGCGGGTGACTTCGAGCAGTTTGGTGCCGCCGACGGCGAGCGAGTCGTCGATGAAGCTCTGGACGCTCGCCCGGTGATCGGGGCGGATCATGGGACCGATGTTGGTGGTCCGGTCCCACGGATCGCCGACGATCATCTGATCGAAGGCGCTCGCACCCGCTTGGAGGAACTCCTCGTACACGCTCTCGTGAACGAGGAGTCGGGCGAGCGCGGCGCATCCCTGGCCGCCGTTGCGCGACCACCGCAGGTGCATCTCGACGGCGATCTTCTGCACGTCGACGCCGGGTAGGACGATGTTCGGCGACTTGCCGCCCAGCTCCAGGGTCACCCCGGTGAGGTTGGCGGCCGCCTGCGCCATGATCTGGGCGCCGACCCCGTCCGAGCCGGTGAACGACACCCGGTCGACACCCGGATGCGACGAGAGTTGCTTGCCGACCTCGACGCCGCCGGTGACGATGTTCATCACACCATCGGGCAGACCCGACTCCTGGATCAGCTCGGCGAGGAAGAGAGTGGTGAGCGGCGTCCGCGGTGACGGGAACAGGACGACGGTGCATCCGGCGGCCAAGGCCGCGCCGAACTTGAACACGGCGAGGTTCAGCGGGTAGTTGTAGCCGGTGATCGCGGCGACCACCCCGACCGGGTCGTGGACCACGTCGCTCATCGTCGGAACGGGCTTGTCGTAGGCGCCCAGGTGCAGCGTGCGGTCGACCTTGGCTGCCTCGGCAGCCCACCGCAGATGCTCGTCGACGGCCATTTTGACCTGCAGGTATTCGGCGAGCGCGACAGGGGTGCCGACCTCGTTGACGATCGACGGCAGGAGCTTGTGCGCGGCGCGTTCGAGGGCGTCCGCGAGTCGGTGGATGTGGACGCTCCGCTCCTCGCCCGACAGGCGCGCCCACTTCGGGAAGGCCGCTCGCGCGGCGGCGACCGCGGCGTCGACCTGTGGTGCGGAGGCCCCGCCGACGGTCGCGATGACCTCCTCGGTCGCCGGATTGACGACCTCCCAGGTGGCACCGTCCGGTTCCACGTCGGCGCCGCCGATCAGCAGCGTGCGGTTGGGCGGAACCCACGACTGGTCCACGGTCCGGTCTGAGTCAGGCATGTCAGAGTCCTTTCAACGAATTCGAGGGCCGGCGTCGACGGCGGGGAGGGCCGGTGCGAGCGGCGAGTCGGGCAGCATGTCATTCGCCGGTGACGGTCGCGGCGCGCTGAAGCCAGCCGACCGCCTTGTCGTAGTGGGCCTTGTCGATGTGCAGGCCGCGGTAGCGCAGCGCGCCGACGCCCTCGGCCGCGGCCTTCTCGTAGGCGTCGACCATGCCTCGGTAGAACTCGATGTCTGCGGCCGACGGGCTGAAGACGTCGTTGATGGTCGCGACATGGTTGGGATGGATCGCGATCATGCCGCGGAAACCGAGGCCGCGGCCGTGCGTCGCGAAGGCGCGCAGACCGTCGATGTTCTCCAGGTCCTCCCACAGCGCGGTGAGCGCGTGCAGGCCGGACTCCCGGCAGGCGAGCAGGACCCGGCTGCGCAGGTACAACGATTCCTCACCTTCGGGCGTCCACTCGAAGCCGACCTCACGGGCGATGTCGGCGTGCTCGGCGGTCGGACCGATCATCGCGCCGACACGGGGCGAGGCCGCCGCGATATCCCGGCAGTTCCAGATGGCCTTCACCGTCTCGATGGGGACGATGTACTCCAATCCCTCGACACTGTTGCGCATCTCGAAGTGATCGAGCAGGGCGTCGTACCGGATGACGTCGGTCCCGGACTCGATCTTCGGGGCGAAGACTCCGTCGAGACCGGGAACGACGACGGCTTCCAGGTCGCTGCCGGTCAGCCTGGTCGCCAACGGATTCACGCGGACGAACAGGCCGACCCTCGGGTGATCGGCGCGAAGCGTCCCGATCAACTCGGCGACGGTGTCGCGCGCCTGCGCCTTCTGCGCGGCGGGCACCGAATCCTCGAGATCGAGGATGATGCAGTCGGCGCCCGCCGCGATCGCCTTCTCGGCCCACGCCGGCCGATGTCCGGGAACGAAGAGGATGGAACGGTAGGGATGCATGATTGCCTCTCGTGCTTGTCTCGATGCGGCCGGCGATCAGTAGTTGCGCGGCAGTCCGAGGACGTGCTCGGCGGTGTAGTTGAGCACCATCTCCTGGCTGATCGGCGCGATGCGCATCAGTCGAGCCTCCCGGAAATAGCGTTCCACGTGGAACTCCTTGCCGAAGCCGAATCCGCCGTGGACCTGCAGCGCGACGTCTGCGGCGAAGAAGCCGGCCTCGGCGCACAGGTACTTGGCGGCATTCGCCTCGCGGCCGCACGGCAGACCCTGGTCGACCATCCAGGCGGCCTTGTCGAGAACCGCCTGCGCGGCGTCGAGCCTGATGCGCGCCTCGGCGAGTTGGAAGGCGATGCCCTGATTCTTGCCGATCGGGCGGCCGAAGACCTCGCGTTCGTTCGCATACCGGACGCCGCGTCGGAGCGCCGCTTCGCCGATGCCGAGCGCGGCGTTCGCGGAGATGACGCGCTCAGCGTTGAGACCGCCGAGGATGGTGCGGAAGCCGTGCCCGACTTCGCCGACCACGTCCTCGTCGGCGACGAACAGATCGTCGATGAACAGTTCATTCGTGTCGACGGCGTTGCGCCCCATCTTCGGGATCTCCCGGATCTGGACGTGGTCGCGGTCGACGTCGGCGAACAGCAGCGTCAGGCCCGCCGTGCGCTTGGCCCCGTCTTCGCGCGGGGAGGTGCGGCACAGCAGCAGCATCTTCTCCGCCTCCTGGGCCTTGGTGATCCACACCTTCTTGCCGGTGACGCGCCATCCGCCGTCCACCTTGGTGGCGAACGTCTTGATATTGGTGGTGTCGGTGCCCGCATCGGGTTCGGTGACCGCGAACGACGTGTGCAACTCGCCGGTGACGACGCGAGGCAGATACTTGCGCTTCATCTCCTCGCTGCCGTGGTGGATGATCGGCTCGAATCCGAAGATGCCGATGTGGACGGCGCTGCAGCCGCCCATGCCTGCGCCGGATGCGGAGATCGCGCGCTCGACGACCGCCGCCTCGGTGACGCCGAGCCCGCCGCCGCCGTACTCCTCGGGGACCGTCAGACCGAGCCAGCCGCCTTCGGCGACCGCGTTGTAGAACTCCCACGGGAACTCGTGGGAGTCGTCGTGCTCCATCCAGTACTCGTCGGGAAAGCGCCCGCACAACTGCTCGACGGCCCTGCGGATGTCCTCGTGGGTGGAGTCGGGTGTGTAGTCCACTGGGACTGTCCTCTCGTGATGGTCGGTATCAGACGGTGACTGTGTCGCCGGTGGGTTCCGGATCGGAAAGCGCCTCGGCGTCGAACGTATCCGGGGTCACACCCTGTTCGCGCAGGACGGCCTTGCGGACCTTCTCCGACGGTGTCTTCGGCAGGGCGTCGACGATTCGGATGAATCGGGGACGCGCGAACGCCGGGATCCTGCCGTCACAGAACTCGAGGAGTTCGGCGGGGCTGACCGGTTCGGTGACGACGACGGCCGCCAGCACCTCGTCTTCGCCGGCCTCGACGTCGGCGGGCACGCCGATCACGGCGCACTCGTGCACTGCGGGGTGAGCCAGGACGACCTGCTCGACCTCGTAGGAGGAGATGTTCTCACCGCGACGGCGCAAGGCGTCCTTGTAGCGATCGACGAAGTAGTACCAGCCGTCCTCGTCGCGGCGCAGCGCGTCGCCGGTGTGGAACCACAGGTTTCGCCACGCCTCGACGGTCTTCTCGGGCATGCCGTAGTAGCCCATGCTGCAGATGAACGGAACCTTCGGTCGGACGACGAGCTCGCCGACGTCGCCGACGGGCACCTCTCGGTCGGTCTCCGGGTCGACGAGGCGGATGTCGAACCAGTCGGATGCCTGCAGTCCGGCGGCACCCGGCGGAATGTCGGCGTTGTACGGCGAGATGATCGGGGCCGAGGTCTCGGTGAGGCCGAAGGCGTTGACGAAGGTCTCGATGCCGTAGCGTCGCTTGAAGTCGTCGGCGATCGTCGAGGCGATCGGCGCGGCGTAGACGCACCGCAACTGATTGTCGAGGTCGTTCTCGCGCGGCGGCTGCTTCCATGCGAAGTCCATCATCACGCCGACGAAATTGGTCACGGTGACGCCCGAATCGCGTACGTGGTCGATCCACCCGCTGGCGCTGAACTTGCGGCGGATCACCGCGCTCGCCCCGGCCACCAGCGCCGGGTACACCGCCATGAACTGGGCGTTCCCGTGGAACAGCGGGGTGGTCGTCAGATACCGGTCCGCCGCTGTCAATCGGGTCAGACAGACCACTTCCTGCGCGAAGAAGTACAACTGCGCGTGAGGCATCGCGACACCCTTGGACGGGCCGGTCGTTCCCGAAGTGAAGAAGATGGCGCCGAGCTCGTGCGGCAACGGCCCCGGCCCGTTCAGCGGCGGGCCCTCGGGGAGCTCGTCCCACGGTGCGGCGGTGAAGCCGGCCTCGTCGAGGATCGTGAGTGCGGAGTCGAGCGAGCCGTTGTCGATGACCCAGAACTTCTCGACGCGCGTCACCCCGTTCGCCGCATCGCCGTCGGCGAGGGCCGCGAAGCGCTCCGCGTACCGGTCGTCGATGACGGCCCAGCGGGCATCGGCGACGGTGAACTGGTGCTTGAGGAAGTCACCCTCGTAGTTGGTGTTGATCGGCACCTGGACGGTGCCGCCGACGGCCGTCGCCCACCAGCTGAGGACGAATCTGGACGAGTTCTGCGCCATGATCGCCACGCGGTCGCCCGGTGCGACTCCGGCTGCGTCGAACGAGCCCGCGATCTGTTCGGCCCGGCCCAGGGCCTGGGCGTAGGTCAGGTCGCAGCCTTCTTCGGGCACCCACAGGCAGGGGGCGTCCGGAGTCGTCGCCGCGTGGGTACGCAGGACTCTCGCCAGCGTCCAATCGTCGGGATCGGTGAAGGTCGGGATCAGATCCGTGTAGACGTCCATCGCGCAGTTCTCCTTTCTCACTTGCGCTGATCGAAGCTGCGCCCGAGCATCTCCGAAACGATGCGGGTGCGCTGCATGGTCGGGGTGCCGCCGGCGAGGGCCCAGCCGTGGGCGTCGCGATGCATCCGTTCGATCCCGAACTCCTCGGTGTAACCGTTCCCGCCGTGCAACTGCATCGCCAGGTCGGTGACTCGCTTGGCCATCTCGTTGGCGGTGCACTTCGCGAGCGAGACGTGCAGCGGGTTCGGCAGGTCGGATCCGGTGACGACGCCGGCGGCCGCCCGGTCGAGGAGCAGTCGCGCCTGCTCCACCTGCAGTGCCATGTCGGCGACGGTCATCTGCACGGCCTGGAACTCGATCAGTGCCTTGCCGAACTGCTCGCGTTCCTGCACGTACTGCAGGGTCAGGTCGAGGGCGCGCTGACCGATCGCCAGACTCATCGTGGTGTTGCCCAGGCGCTCGATCGAGAACGCGGTGAACAGTTTCCGGAAGCCTCCGGGTTCGACGACGATGTTCTCCTTGGGCACGGCGACGTCGTCGAAGTAGATGTCCGCCGACGGAATGCCGCGGAAGCCCATCAGCTTCTCCCGGGCGCCGTAGCCGACGCCGTCGCGGTTCGCCTCGACGAGCACCGCGCCGATGCCCTTGGCTCCGGGGGCATCGGACATTCGCGCGTAGACGAGGTACACGTCGGCCTCGCTGCCGTTGGAGATCCACCGCTTGTTGCCGTTCACACGGACCGTGTCGCCGTCCAGGACGGCTTTGGTGGTCAGGTCGGTCGCGGCGGAACCGGCGTCCGGCTCGGAGATGGCCACCGCCATGGTGATGTCACCGGCGATGATGCCCGGCAGGAAACGCTCCTTCTGATCGTCCGTGCCAAGCCTGGCGATGACCTGGGCGGGACCGGTGTTCGATTCGAAGACCTGGAAGGCGGCGGGGCGGCAGTGGTAGGCGAGCTGCTCGATCACGGTCAGGGCGTGTGACAGAGGTGCACTCGACCCGCCGTACTCCTCGGGCAGCGCGATGCCCAGGAACCCGAGGGAGCCGAGGAACTGGCGATCGGCCAATGGAACGGCGGTGCGGTCGGCGTCCCACTGCGCGGCTTTCGGGGCGAAGCGCTCCTGCGCCACCTGTGCGGCGAGTTGCTTGATGGCCTCGAGGTCTTCGGTGTGGGGGGCGGTGGTGGGCGGCATCGTGACCACTCTCCTCATCTCGTGTGAAAGCTATCGGGTGCTCGTGAACGTGGGCTCGCAGTGCAGACGCGGTCCCAGTCCAAGCATCTGTAATAACTATAATCATAGATTAGCCGCCGATGGGGCATCTGGCAAGAATTCGTGTCGCGGCGCGGGGTCGGCCTGCTCCGCGTGGTCGGCTCGAGGGTTGCGCATCCATGGCGACGTCGACGGCGGCACATTCTCGATCCAGCGTAAGGATTATCATAGATATGATCCAAGTCTCATTGGATGCCGTGTGAAATCCCGACCACCGGCAAGGGGTTCATCCCGAGACAATTTGTGGTAAACATAATCAGCAATAGCTCATCGATGACGCAATGACGACGATGGAGGTCTCCGATGCCGAGCGCAGTGATCGTGGATGCAGTCCGCACGCCGATGGGGAGGGGGCGTGCGGGCGGAGCCCTCGCGGGGACCCATCCCGTCGACCTGCTGGCAGGCGTGCTGAACTCGCTCGTCGCACGTACCGGAATCGACCCGGGTGAGGTCGAGGACATTCTGATCGGCTGTGTCGGGCAGAACCTCGAACAGTCTGCGACGCCGGGGCGGATGGCCGCGCTGGCCGCCGGCTTTCCCGTTCATGTTCCGTCGGTGACGATCGAGCGCAAATGCGGATCCGGTCAGCAGGCCGTCGACTTCGCCGTGCAGGGCATCATGGCCGGCGCATACGACATGGTCATCGCCGGCGGGGTGGAGTCGATGAGTCGGGTCCCGATGGGCAGTGCCCGCGGCGACGCCGACCCGTTCGGTCCCGGCGTGCGCGCGCGATTCGGCCCGCTGGTGGGTCAGGGGGTCGCCGCCGAACTGGTCGCCGACAAATGGAGCATCTCGCGCAGCGAGTTGGACGAGTACTCCGCCCGATCTCACGAACGGGCCGCCGCCGCGCAGGCGCGCGGTGCCTTCGACAACGAGATCGTCGCTGTCGAGACCGCAGCGGGTGTCGTCGACCGGGACGAGTCGATCCGGAGCGGCACCACCGCGGAGAAGTTGAGCGGACTGCGTGCGGTGTTCGGCAGCGACGCCAACCGTGAGCGCTTCCCGGACATCGAATGGAAGGTCACGGCAGGCAATGCATCCCAGATCACCGACGGGGCGTCGGCCCTGCTCATCATGAGTGAGGAGAAGGCGGCAGCCCTCTCGTGCCGGCCGCTGGCCAGGGTCGTCGCGTCCGCGGTGACCGGCGACGACCCGATGCTCATGCTGACCGCACCGATCCCGGCCTCGCGCAAGGCTTTGGTGAAGGCGGGCCTGAGCATCGATGAAATCGCCTCGTTCGAGGTCAACGAGGCGTTCGCGTCGGTCCCGCTGGCCTTTCAGCGGGAACTGGGCGTGCCGGACGACCGCCTGAACCCAGTCGGCGGCGCCGTGGCACTGGGCCATCCCCTGGGCGCCTCGGGTGCCCGGATCATGACGACCCTGATCAATCATCTGGCGGCGACCGGCGGACGCTACGGCTTGCAGACCATGTGCGAGGCGGGCGGCATGGCCAACGCCACGATTCTGGAGTCGCTGGTCTGACCGCTCCCGCAACACTCCGACCCACCCACGAGATAAGGAAACTGGCATGCAACTGACGAACTCGTCGGCCATCGTCACCGGCGGTGCGTCCGGTCTCGGGCTGGCCACCGTCAAACGACTCGTCGAGCAAGGCGTTCACGTCGTGATCGTCGATCTGCCGACGTCTGCGGGCGCCGAAGTCGCGGCCGAACTGGGCGAACTGGTCCAGTTCGGCCCGGCGGACGTGGCCGAGCCGACTGCGGTCGACGCGGCGCTCGACCTCGCAGAGGCCCGCGCACCGCTGCGCACCGTGGTGCACTGTGCCGGCCGCGGCGGCACCGTCCGCGTCGTCGAACGCGACGGCGAACCGGGGTCGCTCGACCTCTACACCTCCCTGATCACCACCAACCTGATCGGCAGCTTCAACGTCCTGCGGCTGGCCGCTGCCCGGATGGTCGCGAACGAGGTCGTCGACGGTGAGCGAGGCGTCGTGATCATGACCGCATCGGTGGCCGCGTGGGAAGGCCAGATCGGTCAGATCCCCTACGCGTCGGCGAAGGCCGGCGTCGTCGGCATGACCCTCGTCGCCGCCCGCGACCTGGCGCGCAAACTGGTTCGCGTCAACTCGATCGCGCCGGGCGTGTTCGACACCCCGATCCTCTCGCGCTTCTCGCAGGAGGTCCGCGACGGTCTCGCCGCGCAGATCCCTCATCCCGCACGCCTCGGCGACCCCGACGAGTATGCGCGCCTGGCGATGGCGATCATCGACAACGGCATGCTCAACGGCGAGGTGATACGCCTCGACGGCGCGATCAGGATGGCGCCGAAGTGACTGTTCACACCGAGATCCGCGGCGGCGTCCTCATCGTCACCATCGACCGCCCCGAGGTCAAGAACGCGATCGACACGGCCACCGCTCAAGCGATCGCCGACGCGATGGATCAGCTCGACCGCGAGCCCGAACTCGTCGCCAGCGTCCTCACCGGTGCGGGCGGCACCTTCTGCGCCGGGATGGACCTCAAGGCCTTCCTCGCCGGCGAGCGTCCGTCCATCGACGGTCGTGGTTTCGCGGGCATCGCGCAGACGCCGCCCGCCAAACCGGTGATCGCCGCCGTCGAAGGGCACGCCATCGCCGGCGGTTTCGAGATCGTCCTCGCCTGCGATCTCGTCGTCGCTTCCGAGACCGCGGTCTTCGGGCTGCCCGAAGTCAAGCGAGGGCTGCTCGCCGGTGGCGGCGGTCTGCTGCGACTGCCGGAGCGGGTTCCGTACGCGCTCGGTCTGGAGTGGGCGCTGACCGGTGATCTCGTGACCGCCGAGCAGGCGCGGGAGGCCGGATTGATCAGCCGTCTCACGCCGAAGGGTGACGCGCTGGGCGTGGCGGTCGGGCTCGCCGAGCGGATCGCGAAGAACGGTCCGCTGGCGGTGCGCGGCACCAAGGAGATCTGGACCAGAGCGCGCGACTGGAGCAACGACGAGCGGTTCGAGCGGATGTGGGAGATCTACGAGCCCATCCGTTCGTCCGAGGACGCCAGAGAGGGCGCGACGGCGTTCCGGGAGAAGCGCGCCCCCGTCTGGAAGGGGCGCTGACCGATGACTTTCGTGATCACGCGGCCCTGCTGCAACGATGCGAGCTGTGTCAGCGTGTGCCCGGTGAACTGCATCCATCCGACGCCCGAGGAGCCCGAGTTCGCCACGGCCGAGATGCTCTACATCGATCCGGAGACCTGCATCGACTGCGGGGCCTGCGTCGATGCCTGCCCGGTCGATGCAATCTTCCCGGACGACGAGCTCGCCGAGGAGGACGAGCCCTATCTGCGGTTGAACGCCGACTACTACCGCGACCACGACGTCGAGGCGGGTGCGCCGCAGCTGGTTCGCGCGCCGAAGCTCCCCGACGATGAGGTGCACGTCGCGGTGGTCGGGGCAGGTCCCGCGGCCTTCTACGCGGCAGAGGAACTCATCCGGCACCCCTCGGTGCGGGTTGACGTGTTCGATCGCCTGCCGACGCCGTACGGTCTGGTCCGGGCGGGCGTTGCGCCCGACCACGCGAAGACCAAGCGGGTGGAGCGGACCTTCGCGTCGGCGGCGCGGAAGAAGAACTTCCGGTACTACCTCGGGGTGGAGGTCGGTCGCGACATCTCCCACGACGAGCTCGTCGACCGCTATCACGCGGTGCTGTACGCCAGCGGGGCATCGGCAGACAAGCGTCTGGGGATCGACGGCGAGTCCCTGCCCGGGTCGGTGGCCGCCACCGATTTCGTCGCCTGGTACAACGGTCATCCCGACCACGCCGACGACGTCTACGATCTGTCGGCGGACCGGGCGGTGGTCATCGGCAACGGCAACGTGGCACTGGACGTCGCCCGGATCCTGCTGACCGATCCCGACGAACTCGCGGCCACGGATGTCGCGGCGCACGCGCTCGAGGCCTTGCGGGCCTCGTCGATCCGCGAGGTCGTCGTCCTCGGGCGTCGGAGCATCGCCGACGGTGCGTACACGAACTCCGAGTTCCTTTCGATGGGCCTGATCGACGGGGTCGACGTGGTCATCGACGAGGCGGATCTGAGGTTGTCGCCGAGACTGGCGAAACAGGTCGCCGACGACAGCGTCGACAGCACGATCGGCTCGAAGATCCGACTCGCACGCGAGTACGCCGAGAACGGGGAGGGCGGTAACCGAAGGCGCGTCGTCTTCCGCTACCTGACTGCGCCGACCGCGATTCTCGGGGAGGAACGCGTCAGCGGTGTCCGGGTCGTCCGCAATGTCTTCGACTCCGCGTCCGACCGGGTGGTTCCGAGCGGAGAGAGCGTCGAGATCGACGCGGGCCTGGTGATCCGTTCGATCGGCTATCGAGGGATCGCGGTGGAGGGTCTGCCCTTCGACGACGACACCGGCGTGGTGCCGAACGAGGCCGGTCGCGTCCTCGGCGACGACGGTGCGCCGGTGCCCGGCCATTACGTGGCCGGGTGGCTCAAGCGCGGGGCGTCCGGCGGTATCGGAACCAACCGATTCTGCGGACAGGAGACGGCGGGAGCGCTGGTCGACGACGTGATCGCCGGTGTGCTGCCGACTCCCGGATCCTCCCGCGAGGAGGTACCCGAGCTGCTCGCCGCCCGCGGAGTCCACGTCGTCGATGCCGACGGATGGGCCGCCATCGACCGGGCCGAACGAGAAGCCGGTCGGGCGATCGGCAGTCCGCGCCGGAAGATCGTCACGATCGCCGGCCTGCGCGAGGCCGCCGGTAGGTCGGCCGTCATCTAGTGTCCTGCACCGGAAATTCGCTTGCGGTTTCTGCGGCCAGGTGAACGCCTGGCTGCGTTGTCGTCGGTCGACATAGCTACCGCTATGCCTCCCTCCTCCGCCTTGCCAGCCGCCCACCGGATCCACAGAAACACGAAAGCAATTTCCGGCGCAGGACACTCGCCGCACTCTTCAGATTCATGAACATGATTGTTAGCATCAGAATTCAATGATGCACACCGGGCGTGCTCGCCCTCGACAACGAATATCCGACAGCGGAGGTCATCATGGGACGGTTCGACGGCAAGAAGGCCCTCATCACCGGAGGGGCGCGCGGCCAGGGGCGCTCGCATGCGCTGCGCCTGGCGCGTGAGGGCGCCGATGTCGCGATTCTCGACATCGCGGCTCAGGTGGAATCCGTCGCCTACCCGACGTCGACGCCGGAGGACCTCGAGGCGACCGCGGCCGAACTCGAGGAGTTCGGCGGCAAGGTTCTCGCCATCACGTGCGATGTCCGGGACCAAGCGGCCGTGGAGGCGGCCGTCGCCGAGGTGGAGGACGCATTCGGCGCCATCGACATCGTGCTCGCGAACGCGGGTGTCATGGCCAGCTACGGCGACAAGAAGCACGACATGGCCGCGTGGGACGACTCGGTGGCGATCATGCTCAACGGCGTCTATTACACGCTGCGCGCAGTCACTCCGGGCATGATCGAGCGAGGTCGAGGCGGTGCGATCGTCATCACCGGCTCGACGTCGAGCTACATCGGGGTCGCCTACAAGCCCGAGATGCTCAACCCCGGGCAGATGGGCTACGGCGCCGCCAAGAGCGGCGTGCTCTCGCTGATGCGGAACTTCGCGATGGTGCTGGGCAAGCACGGGGTCCGGGTCAACACCGTGATTCCGGCCGGGGTGGCCACCAAGATGATCAGGAACGAGTTCTTCGAGGCGGATCTGGCGGGCGACGCTCCCGGCGGGTGGATGGCCAACGTGATGGAGCACGGGCCGGTGGAACCGGAGGAGATCACCAACGCCGTCACCTGGCTCTGTTCGGACGAGGCGCGTTTCGTCACCGGACAGTCGCTCGCGGTCGACATGGGGACTATGCTGCTGTGAGCCGTGGCGCGGGCCGATCCGTCGGCGCAGGTCGGCCCGGCGAAAGCAGCGCTCGGTCGGATCGTCGACGGACTCGGGCCTAAGCGGCCGCCGACGCCCGACGGCGGCGCCACCACACACCGCCGGCCGCGACGACCAGCAGGCCGAGAGCCGTGATCGCGCCGGTCACGATGCCGCGGCCGATGCGATCGGCGTGATCGAAGACGTATGCGGGCTGAGTCTCGTCGCTGACGAGGGAGTCGTCGGCCGAGGCGAGGTTGTTCGACACCGTGCCGAGTGCGAACTTGAGCTGGCGGATCCCGCCGACCATCGATTGAGCGGCCTTCTCGGTATCGGCCTTGGCGGCGGAGAGCTTCGCGAGACCCTCGGTGAGCTGCGTCGCGGCCGTCTGCGCCTGGCCGACGGCACCGTCGATCGCTCGCGCGGCGGGTCCGGTCGCCTCGGTCGCGGCCTTCAGCTCGGTGCGCAGCGGCCCGAGGCCGCCGAGGGTGGCGGCGACGTCGCGGCTCGCGGACTGCAGCGATTTCAGCTGGGCGATCGTCTTGTCCGCACCGGGGGTGTTGCTGCGATCGAGTCCGTCGATGATCGGGGTGATCATGGTGTCGATGCTCTTGGCGGAGCCGGCCAGACCGCTTGCCTCGTCCAGGCCCCGTGCGACGCTGGTCCCGAGCTCCTGGATCCTGGTCGCCGCCGACTCCAGGCGCGGGGCGCCCGCCAGGCCCGTCGCCATCTGATCGGCCGCGCGCTTGGCCGTGTCGATCGAGCGGAAGGTCGGCTCGATGCTCGACACGAGCGTCTCGATGCCCGCGGTGCTGCTGTTGACGGCGGAGGACATCAGGTCGACCATCATCTTCGCCGACGACACCGAGTCCTTCGCCGACGCCACGTCGTCCGGGCTGAGGTCGACCGCCGGGGGCCGGAGCGTGGGGTCGGAGTTGAGGAAGGTCAGGCCGCCCACCAGGACACCGACCAGGAGCGTCATGGCCACGGCGAGCCCGGCGAGCAGCGCGCGAACCGGTCGCCTCGACGGCGGCGAGGTCTCGGTCTGCTCGTCGATCGAATCGGGACTCGGATCGGCGCCGTGCTCGTCGGCGCTGTCCGGACTCCAGCTGCCCGGACTCGAGTCCTCGGGTTCGGCCGCATGCCTCGGCGGTGGTACAGACGTCACGGTGGGCTCCTTCATCGGTCGACGGCGTCGACCTGCCCGGCGGGCAGACCGCGGCAGACCCTACCAACCCGACATAAGCGTTCTCTCAGGAGAAGTTCTCGCCACACCGGTCAGACACTTTCGGCGCCGCACCGCCTACTCGGGCGCGAAGCGCGCCAACACCTCCGCGACCCGGGCGTCGGTGAGCTGCGGAAAGTCGTCGTACGCGGCGCTGACGCCGACGAAGTACCCCGGGCGGTCAGGGCACACGACGCGGTCGGCGTCGGGAAACAGGTCGGCGACCTCGCTCGGGCCCGTCGGCACCGCGACCACCGCCCCGGCGACGCTCCGGCGGCGCAGCGTGCGCAGTGCGGCGGCCATCGTGGCCCCGGTCGCGACGCCGTCGTCGACGATCAGCACCGTCTTGCCCGCCACGGCCGCCGGCGGTCGGTCGTGGCGGTACAGCGTCTGGCGGCGTCGCAGCTCGGTGCGGGCGGCGTCGATCGCGCGGGTCAGATCGGCGTCGGTCGTCCCCGACTCGCGGACGACGTCGTCGTTGACGACCAGCGCGCCGTCCTCGCCGATGGCCCCGGCGGCGACCTCCGGCCAACCGGGGACGCCCAGCTTGTGGACGAGGCAGACGTCGAGGGGTGCGCGCAGTCGCTCGGCGATCGGAGCGGCCACGTCGACCCCGCCGCGCGGCAGGGCGAGCACGATCACGTCGGGCCGACCGGTGAAGGCGTCGAGTGCCTCCGCGAGGACCCGCCCGGCGTGTTCGCGGTCCCGATACCGGCGGTCGGGGAGCAACCGCAACCTCATGAACCCACGGTAGCGCGCCGGTACGACACCGCAGGCGAAGCCGCCCGCCCCTTCGAGGCGAAGCCGCCCGACCCTTCCCGGCGTCAGATGGTCTGCCGCGCCGCGACGGCCTGCTGGTACAGTCGACCGGCCCGATACGACGACCGCACCAGCGGACCGGACATCACCCCGAGGAAGCCGAGCTCGGTGGCGACCCCGGCCCAGTCGACGAACTCGTTCGGCTTCACCCAGCGGTCGACCGGGTGGTGGCGGGGTGAGGGGCGCAGGTACTGGGTGATCGTGACCAGGTCGCAGCCCGCCGAGCGCAGATCCTGCAGTGCGGTGCGCACCTCGTCGTCGGTCTCGCCCATGCCGAGGATGAGGTTGGACTTCGTGATGAGTCCGGCGTCGCGGGCCGCGGTGAGGACCGCGAGGGAACGCTCGTAGGTGAATCCCGGGCGGATCCGTTTGAAGATCCTCGGCACGGTCTCGACGTTGTGGGCGAGCACGCTGGGGCGGGTCTCGAAGACGGTCTCGAGCAGATCGAGGCGTCCGTTGAAGTCGGGGATCAGCAGTTCGATGCCGCTGTCGGGCCGGGCCTGACGGATCTGGCGCACCGTTTCGGCCCACAGCCAGGCGCCGCCGTCGTCGAGGTCGTCGCGGGCGACACCGGTGACGGTGGCGTATCGCAACTCCATCGCGGCGACCGATTCGGCGACTCGGCGTGGTTCGTCGCGGTCGAGGGACGCCGGCTTGCCGGTGTCGATGTTGCAGAAGTCGCACCGGCGCGTGCACTGCTCGCCGCCGATCAGGAATGTGGCCTCCCGGTCGTCCCAGCACTCGAAGATGTTGGGGCACAGGGCTTCCTGGCAAACGGTCCGCAGATTCTCCTGGCGGACCAGGTTGTTGACGGCGAGGAACTCGGGCCCGGTGCGAGCTCGTGCCTTGATCCATTCGGGTTTCTGCTCGATGGGTGTCTGCGAGTTGCGGACCTCCAGTCGCAGCAGCTTGCGCTCGGGGTTTCGTGCCGATTCCATGTCTCGCTCCTAAGTCACATCGGGTGAGTGGTTGTGTGATGGGTTACAGGTATGACAACATACCGGAAGACCGATTGATGCGGGCTCAACCCGATCCCTGGCGACAGGCGATGAGGGGACGCGGCCCGCCGAACTCAGGAGTGAACATGGCAGACGATGTCACCCGAGAAGACGCGCTCGAGCTCATGGCTCGCATGGTGCGGATTCGCAAATTCGAGGAGCTCGCCGCGCGACTGCGGATGAAGGGGCTGATCCCCGGGTTCCTGCACCCCTACATCGGCCAGGAGGCGGTCGCCGTCGGCGTCTGCGCCGCGCTCGGGGCGGGCGACGTCCTGACCAGCACGCACCGCGGACACGGCCACATCCTCGGCCGCGGAGCCGATCCCGCGCGGATGTACGCCGAACTGTTCGCCCGCGCCACCGGCTACAACAGCGGCAAGGGCGGATCGTTGCACATGATCGACACCGACCTCGGCTTCCTCGGCGCCAACGGAATCGTCGCCGGCGGCATCCCGCTGGCCACCGGGGCAGCGCTGCAGCTGAAGCGGACCGGTTCCGGCGACGTCGCCGTCACCTTCTTCGGCGACGGCGCCTCCAACGAGGGGGCCTTCCACGAGGCGATGAACCTCGCGGCGCTCTGGAAGCTGCCCGTCCTGTTCGTGTGCGAGAACAACCTGTACGGCGAGTTCACCCGCCAGGACAAGCACCAGCTGATCACCGACGTCGCCGATCGGGCGGCGAGCTACGTGATGCCCGGCGTCGTCGTCGACGGCAACGACGTGCTCGCGGTCAAGGACGTCACGGCCGAGGCCGTCGCGCGGGCCAGGGCCGGTGACGGACCGACGCTCATCGAGGCGAAGACCTACCGGCACCACGGCCATTTCGAGGGCGACATGGCTCGGTACCGGCCGAAGGACGAGGTCGCCCACTGGATGAGCCGCGACCCGATCGACCTGTTCGCCCAGGTCCTCACCGATCGGTGTGGCGTTTCCGCCGACGAGGTCGACGCGCTCAAGACCGAGGTCGTCGACGAGCTGAAGCGAGCCGCGGCCTGGGCCGAGGAACAGCCCTTCCCGAACGCGTCCGAAGCCCTCACCGACATCTACGTCAACGACTACGAAGGAGCCATGCTGCGCTGACTCGATTCACCAATGCCGATGCTGTCCGGCAGGCGATCGCCGAAGAGATGGAGCGCGACCCCGCGGTCATCCTGATCGGCGAGGACGTCGGCGAACCCGGCGGCGTCTTCGGCGTCACGAAGGGGCTGTGGGACCAGTTCGGCGCGGACCGGCTGTGGGACACCCCGATCTCCGAGGAGGCGATCGTCGGCGCCGCCGTCGGCGCGGCGATGGTCGGCGCCCGGCCGATCGCCGAGATCATGTTCGGCGACTTCGTCACCCTGGCCATGGACATGATCGTCAACCAGGCAGCCAAGATGCACTACATGACCGGCGGAAAGCTGTCGGTGCCGATGGTCGTGCGCATGGTGACCGGTACCGCGGGCTCCACCGCGGCGCAGCATTCGCAGAGCCTGGAGTCGTGGTTCCTGCACGTCCCCGGACTGAAGGTCGTCGCGCCGTCGACGCCGGAGGACACCAAGGGCCTGATGAAGCAGGCCATCCGCGACCCCGACCCGGTCATCTTCTTCGAGCACAAGCAGGTCTACGGCGGCCGCGGCGGCCCCGCCGGCGAAGTGGTCGCGGTGGAGCCGATCCCGTTCGGTAAGGGACGCCTGCACCGCGAGGGCACCGACGTCACCGTCGTCTCGTACCTCAAGACGCTGCACGACTCGCTCGACGCCGCAGAAGAGCTCGCCGCGGACGGGATCTCCGTCGAGGTGTGGGATCCGCGGACGCTGGTGCCGTTCGACTACGACGGACTGCGGGCGTCGATCGCCAAGACCGGCCGCCTGGTCATCGCACACGAGGCCGTCCAGCGCGGCGGCGTCGGCGCCGAGATCGCCGCGTGGGCGGCGTCGGAATGCCACGACCTGCTCACGGCGCCGATCCTGCGCATCGGCAACCGCAACTCGCCGATTCCGTACGCCCCGGTCCTCGAACGCGAGGTGATCCCGGGCAAGGAGCGGATCGTCGACGAGATCCGCAAGCTCATCGGCTGACGCCGACCATCCCCGCATCCGCACCAATCAATCAGACGAACAGAGTCAGGAGTCAATCACATGGCAACCGAGTACCCGATGCCGCAATGGGGCATCACCATGGAAGAGGGCACGATCTCCGAATGGCAGGTGGCCGTCGGCGACCAGGTCGACGAGGGCACCGTGCTCGCCCAGATCGCGACCGACAAGATCGACGTCGACTTCGAGTCGCCCGCCGGCGGCGTGATCGCGGCGCTGCTGGCCGCAGAGGGTGACACGGTGGCGTGTGGGACGTCGATCGTCGTCATCGCCGACGACGCCGACGCGGCCGCCGCCTACCAGGCCTGACGGAGGTCGGAGAGACTCTCATGAGCGAACAGACGAGCCGGCTGAGCCGGATCCGCAGCATCATCGCCCAGCGCATGCACGACTCGCTGGCGACCACCGCGCAGCTCACCTCCGTCGTCGAGGTCGATGTCACCGACATCATGGACGCGCGACGCGCCCGTGGCGCCGAGTTCAAGGCCGAGCACGGGGTCTCGCTGTCGCCCTTCGCGGTGATCGCCCGCGCAGCGGTACTGGCACTCGCCGAGCACCCGCTGCTCAACGCGCGGATCGACGTCGAGGAGGGGACCATGACGCAGTTCCCGGAAGTGAACCTCGGGGTGGCCGTGGACACCGAGGCCGGACTGCTCGTGCCGAACATCAAGTCGGCCCAGGAGCTGGACGTCGTCGGGCTGGCCGGCGCGATCGCAGGGACCGCGGAGAAGGCACGCGGGCGCGGACTCAAACCCGCAGACCTGGAGGGCGGCACCTTCACCCTCACCAACACCGGCTCGCGCGGATCGATCCTCGACACACCGATCCTCAACGCTCCGGAGGTGGGGATCCTCGCCACCGGCGCGGTGGAGCGGCGCCCGATCGCCGTCGGCGAGGTCGGCTCGGAGACGGTTCAGGTGCGCGACTGCGCCTACCTGTGCCTGACCTACGACCACCGGCTGGTCGACGGGGCCGACGCGGCTCGCTATCTCGGTACGGTCAAAGACCTCCTCGAGTCCGGCCGCCTGCTCGCCGAACTGGGACTGACGGTGAGCGCCGCGCGGTGAGCCGCCGGGTCGAGCGCCGCCGGGTCGATCACTGCCGGGTCGATCACTGCGGTCTGGTGGTCAGCGACCTCGACGATGCCGTCGACTTTTTCCGCACCCACCTGGGCGCGCAGGTGTCCTTCGGCATGGAACGGTTCGTCGATCCCACCGGTGCGGCACCCCGTCGGCTCGGCGCCGCGACCGGCAGCTTCGCGCTGACGATGCTGACCCTCGGCGATGCTCGGGTGGAACTGCTGCAGTGGTGGGACGGCGACGGACGTCCGATCACCGACACCGGGACCGCCCGCCGACCCGACCGGGTCGGGGCCGCTCACCTGGGGATCGTGGTGCCCGACGTGTCCGCCGCGCTGGAACCGCTGCGGTCGGTCGAGGCGGCCACGATCCTTAGTGAACCGGTCACGTTCGACTCCGCGGCCACCCCCGGGTTGACCAACGCCTTCGTCTGGACCCGGTTCGGTGTTCTGCTCGAACTGATGGCGTGGCCGGCCACCGACGATCCCGGCGGCGACGCCGGATCGACCGACTGATCGCGGGACCGACCCGCGACGAAAGGAACTCGTGACCACTCACGATGCGCTCCTGCTCACTGGCACAACTCTCTCGGGGAGCACCGACCGGTACGACGTGCTGGTCGAGGACGGACGCATCGCGGCCGTGACACCGACGGGTGCGCGGTCACCTGATCGACCCGATGCCGAACGCATCGACCTGTCCGGGTACCTGCTGCTGCCCGCCGCGGCCGAACCCCACGCTCACCTGGACAAGGCCTTCCTCGCCGGGCGCGCCGCCAACGTCACCGGCGACCTGCTCGGCGCGATCGACGCCCTCCGCGCCGTCTACCCGACGCTCACCGAAGCCGATGTCCGCGAACGGGCGGGCAAGGCTCTCGACATCGCGGTGGCACGGGGCTTCACCGCGGTGCGCAGCCACGCCGACGTGGACCCGGTCCTCGGGACCGTCGGGGTCCGTGCCCTGGTGGAGCTGTCCCGGGCACGAGACGACCTCGACCTGTCGGTCGTCGCGCTGGTCTCGCAGCCGCTCACCGGCGACGACGGCGCCGAGCGCCGCCGCCTGCTCGAGGAGGCCATCGACATCGGGGTCCATGCGATCGGCGGCGCGCCGGCCCTGGACCCAAACCCGCACGGCGCGGTCCGGGTGCTGGCCGAGTACGCGGCGCAGGCCGACCTGCCGATCGATCTGCACCTCGACGAGACCCTCGACGCCGACAGCCGGACCCTCGACGTCTTCATCAACGAAGTCGACCGGCTCGGGCTCGGCGGCCGCGCGAGCGCGTCGCACTGCGTCAGCCTGGGGCGGCGGGACCTGTCCGACGTCGTCGAGACCGCTCGCCGACTGGCCGACGTCGGGATCGCGCTGATCACGCTGCCGCAGACCAACCTCGGGCTGCAGGGGCGCGACCAGCCGACGCGGACCGCGCGCGGACTGCCGCCGGTGCGCGCGCTTCGCGAGGCCGGCGTCACGGTGGCCGGCGGCAGCGACAACTGGCGCGACATGTTCAATCCGCTCGGGCGGATCGATCCGCTCGAGACCGCGGCGCTCCTGGTCGCCGCCGGACATCTGCTGCCCGCGCAAGCCCTGGACGCGGTGACCGTCGACGCCCGCTCGGCGATCGGCGCCCCCGCCGCACGCGTGGAGGCGGGCGCACCGGCCGAACTGCTCGCCATCCGCGCCGACTCCATCGACGACGCGATCGCCTCCGGCACCGAGGCTCGCGTCGTCATCCACCGGGGCCGGGTGGTCGCCCGGACCGAGGTCCGCACCCACCGCCCCCACACCGACTCATCCGGATTCTCAGGAGAAGACAAATGACCGCAACCTTCACCCGTGGCCCGTGGACCACGCTGCAACTGCCGACCGGCGACCAGAAGTTCTGCGTGACCGGCAACGGCAGCCTCGACAGCATCGACCCGACCACCGGCGAGATCGTCGCCACCCTGTCGGTCTCGACGACGAACGCCGAGGTCGACCAGGTCGTCAGCGCGGCGCACGCGGCGCTCGCCGCGTCGCCGTGGAAGAACGACGGCGCTCGCCGAGCCCGCGTCCTCAACCGGTATGCGCAGGCGCTGCGCGACGACGTCGACCGCCTCGCCGAACTCCTCACTCGCGAGCAGGGCAAGACCCTCGGCGAGTCGCGCAACGAGGTGCTGGCCTCGGCCGACATGGTCGAGTACTACGCCGGTGCGGCGCGGATGCTGTACGGCCGCTCGATGGCGCTGAGCGACACCGCGCACGCCGTGGTGCTGCGCGAACCGATCGGCGTCGTCGGCGTCATCACCCCGTGGAACTGGCCGTTGCTCCTGATGATCCGGGCCATCGCGCCCGCACTCGCCGCAGGCAACGCCGTCGTCGTGAAGCCGGCCAGCGTCACCCCGGCGATCACCGTCGAGGGCCTCGCACCGCTCGCCGCCGACCCCGAACTGCCCGAGGGCGTCGTCTTGTGCGTCCTGGGATCGGGCGGCATCGTCGGCGACGCCGTGGTGACCAATCCGGGCGTCGACATGATCGCCTTCACCGGCGAGTCCGGCACCGGCATCAATGTGATGAAGCGGGCCGCCGACGACCTGCGCAAGGTCTCCCTCGAACTCGGTGGCAAGTCGCCCAACATCGTCTTCGCCGACGCCGACCTGGACAAGGCCCTCGACGGTGCGGTGAACGCGGCCTTCACCACCAGCGGCCAGATCTGCACGGCGGGCAGCCGACTGCTGGTCGAGGACTCCGTCTACGACGAGTTCACCGCCCGACTGGGCGAGCGGATCGCCGGCTTCCGGCTCGGCGATCCCCTCGACCCGGCCACCACGCTGGCCCCGGTCGTGTCCAAGTCCCAGCAGAAGTCGGTGACCGAGTACGCCGAGATCGGCCGCTCCAGCGGCACCGTCCTCGCCGAGGGGACGCTGCCGGCCGACGCCGACGAGCACTCCTGCTTCGTGGCGCCGATCGTCATCGGCGACCTGCCCGCCGATTCGCCGGTGGTGCAGGAGGAGATCTTCGGACCGGTCCTGGTGGTTCAGCGGTTCGCCGACGAGGCCGAGGCCATCGCCATCGCCGAGGACAGCGAGTTCGGGCTCGCGGCCGGCATCTGGACGAGCGACCTGAACCGGGCGTGGCGGGTGGGTCGCGCGGTCAGCGCCGGCTCGGTGTGGATCAACACCTATCACCACTTCTATGCCGAAGCCGAGGTCGGCGGGTTCAAGAAGTCGGGGCTGGGTCGTCAGCAGGGCGTCACCGGCATCGAGGAGTTCACCGAGACCAAGCACCTCAACTTCGATTCGGCGGAGTCGCTGTGGTGACCCGGGCCCTGTCGATCGAGCTGATCTGGCGCGACCGGACCTTCCCCGAGCGAGCCGCAGCGGCGGCGCAGGCGGGCTTCGACCTGGTCGACCTGTGGGATCGTCGCACCAGCGACCTGCCCGCGCTCGCCGCGGCGTGCGACGACCACGGCATCGGCATCAACGGCTTCTTCGGCAACCGCGATCACGGACTCGCTGATCCGGACAACGGCGCCGCGGCGCTGGAGGAGATCGCTCGCAACCTCGACGCCGCGCACGAGGTCGGTGCCCGTCAGCTCCACGTGTTCTCGAACGCGATCGCGCCCGGCGGCGTCGTCAAACCCGTACCGGCCCCGCACGTCACCGCCTGGGGCACGGCGATCGAGAATCTGGCGCGCGCCGCAGATCTGGCGCGCGAGGCCGGGGTCACGCTGATGCTCGAGCACCTCAACTCGGTGTATCTGCCCGGCTATCTGTGGGCCGACGCCGGGACGGTGGCGTGCGCGGCCCGCGAGGTCGGCCGCGACGAGGTCCGCGCGGTCTTCGACACCTATCACCAGCAGCTGACCGCCGGCCGGTTGGTCGACACCCTGATCGGCGGCTGGGACTGGTACGGCCGCATCGACATCGCCGGGGTGCCGGGCCGATGCGAGCCTGGCCGCGGCGAGATCGACTTCGGCTACCTGCGGACCGTGCTGACCGAACGCGGTTGGGACGGACCGATGACCTTCGAGATCACTCCGGCCGGCGACCCGGCCGAGGCGATGACTGCGATCAACCGGGTGTTCCCCGGAAAGGACATGGCATGACCGATTTCGACAACGACCTGGTGGTCCTCGGCGGGGGATCGGGCGGATACGCGGCAGCGCTGCGCGCGGCCGATCTCGGTCTGCGGGTCACGCTGGTCGAGTCCGCCGAACTCGGCGGCACTTGCCTGCACCGGGGATGCATCCCCACCAAGGCGCTGCTGCACGCGGGGCAGGTGGCCGAGACGGTGCGTAGCGCCGGTCAGTTCGGCGTCGGCGCCGAGCTCACCGGGATCGACGTGGCGAAGGTGCAGAAGTACAAGGACTCGATCGTCACGCGGCTGCACCGCGGCCTCACCGGGCTGATCGGGGTGCGCGGCATCACCGTGGTGAAGGGTTTCGGCACCCTCGTCGACGGTCACACGGTGTCGGTGGACGGTCAGCTGATCAGCGGCGCCAACGTGGTGCTCGCGACCGGTTCGGTGCCGGTGACCCCGCCGGGATTCGCCCCTGGCGGACCGGTGCTGACCAGCGACGAGGCGCTGTCGCTGGATCGTCTTCCCGGCAGTGCGATCATCCTGGGTGGGGGCGTCATCGGTGTCGAGTTCGCCAGCATCTGGGCGTCGATGGGCACCGAGGTGACCCTCGTCGAAGCCGGCGATCGGCTGGTTCCCGCCGAAGACCCCGACTCGTCGGCGCGGCTGCAGCGCGCCTTCAAACGTCGACGGATCGAGATCCGCACCGGGTCGACGATGACCGGGCTGACCCGGCTCGACAACGGCGTCGAGGCCACCCTCGACGACGGATCGACGCTGACCGCCGACGTCCTGCTGGTCGCGGTGGGCCGCGCGCCGTCGTCGGCCGGGCTCGCCGAGGCCGGCGTCGAGGTCGACTCCGCGGGTTTCGTGGTCACCGACGATCGACTGCGCACCAGCATCGATTCCGTGTTCGCGGTGGGCGATCTGGTGCGCGGACCTCAGCTCGCGCACCGCGGTTTCGCGCACGGCGTCTTCGTCGCCGAACAGATCGCCGGCCGGTCGCCGGAGCCGGTGGCCGATGCGGGGATCCCGCGGGTCACGTACTCGCAGCCCGAGCTCGCCTCGGTCGGCCTGTCGGAGGCCGACGCCGCCGTCGCTCACGGCGGCGAGGCCCGCAGCGTCGTCTACGACCTCGCCGGCAACGGCCGGGCCCAGATCCTCAAGGCGTCCGGCCTGGTGAAGCTCGTCCTGGGACCCGACGACCGAGTCCTGGGAGTCCACCTGGTCGGCGAGCACGTCGGCGAGCTGGTGGGCGAGGCCCAGCTGCTGACGCAACTGGGTGTGCCCGCCGCCGATGCCGCGCGATTGATTCACGCGCATCCGACGCTGGGCGAATCCGTGGGGGAGGCGATGCTCATGGCGGTGGGCGCGCCGCTGCACGCTCACAGCTAGGCCGTGAGCATCTCCGCCGTGTCCGCTGGGCTCGGCATCCGTCGATATGGGCAGTGAATCTCTTCAAAAGACCCACAGTGCGATCAGCACTTCACAAGTAAGGCGGTGGACAACAATGACCGATCCATCTCACGAAACGAAGACATCAGAGCAGATCGAAGAGGATCTCGCTCAGAAGTACAAGCAGCCCAAGAGCGTCGAGCAGTTCGGCGTGGAGGCGATCCCCGACGAACTGCGGACGGTCCGCTGGTGGGACATCTTCTCGATCTTCCTCAACTTCCTGGTCAATCCGGGAACCATCACCATCGCCGGAATCCTCATCGCCGCGGGCCTGGGCTTCTGGCAGGCGATGATCACCGGCGTGCTGAGCATTCTGATCGGATTCTCGGTCTATCTGGTGGCGGCGACGGTCGGCTCCGACTACGCCATTCCCGGCCTGGTCAGCATGCGGAGCGCCTTCGGCATCCGAGGGGCCTCGCTCACGTCGATCCTGCGGGCGCTCTCGAGCATCTACTGGTTCGCCTTCCAGACCGTCGCCGCGGCATTCGGCATCTCGATGGTGCTGCAGCGACTGTTCGACCGCGAGTTCTCGCTGATCTGGATCTGCATCGCCTGCGCGGTGATGCAGCTCGTGGTGTCGATGTACGGCTACAACGCCCTGGCGAAGCTGTCTCGATTCGCGTTCGTGTTCAAGATCGGCTTCTCCGGCGTCATCGTCTACCTGCTGATGACCTACCCGATGGACGGATTCGCCCCCAGTGAGGTCCTGACCTTCGCCGGCTCCGACCACGGGCAGCTCACCCTGATGGCCTTCTGGGCCTTCGCGTGGGGCACGTCGTGGTTCTCGAACTTCACCGACGCCGCCGACTTCTGCCGCTACACCAAGAGCCGCAAGGAGATGTGGTTGGGCACCCTGCTCGCCGCCATCGTCGGACAGCTGATCTGCTCGTTCATCGGCGGTTACGCGGTCGCCGCGCTCGGCGGCCACATGGGCTCGGAGGAGAGCTCGCTGACCGTCATCGTCGACGTCACCCGGGGCTCGGGGATCCTGCTGGTGCTGGTGCTGGTGTACGTGGTGCTCGACGCGTGGATGATCAACGTGCAGAACCTGTACACGGCGGGGCTGGCGATCACCTCGTTGTTCGAGCGGATCGGCCGGTTCTGGGGCACGCTCGGCGTCGGCATCCTCGGCATCGCCCTGTCGATGTCGTCCAGCCTGATCAGCGGCTTCGACGGCTACATGGACGCGCTGGGCAACATCTTCGCGCCGCTGGCCGGCGTCTTCGTCGCCCACTACGTGGTCCTGCAGCGTTGGGGCATGTCGGTGCCCGACCTGTTCGCGGGCGAACAGAGCCGCTACTGGTACTGGCAGGGCGTCAACTGGGTCGCCATGGGTGCGGTCGTCGTCGGGATCCCGGTCAACCACCTGGTCCCGCAGGAATACGGCAACATCCTGGTGTCGGCGGTGTTCTCCGGCGTCGTCTACCTGGTGTCGGTGTCGGTGCTGAAGCGCAACTCCGCGCCGCTGGTCACGGCCCTGTACCCGATTCCCGACCGGCCCACCCACTCCTACCGCGACAAGGGCGTCGCCGCGGACTACATCGCCGTGTGAGCCCGACGGGGTCGTGACATGACGAGCGGTCATCGGTCTGCGCCTTCGAGGGTGCGGACCGATGACCGCGGTCAGTCGGGAGGCTCGGTCACGTCGATCGAGCGCAGCCAGGCGCCGATGCGGTTCATGTGGGCGCGCGCGGCGAGGCGTGCGGCCTCGGGGTCGCGCGCGGCGATCGCTTCGGCGATCGCGCGGTGCTCGACGACGGACTGGGCCGGCTGGCCCTCGTGCGAGAAGGTCGCCCCCCGCGACTCGGTGAGCATGGAGTTCAGCTCGCCGAGGAGACGGCGGAGAAGTGTGCCGTCGCTGTACTCGGCGATGGTGAGGTGGAAGTCGAGATCGAGGCCGGGGACCGCCGCGAGATCACCCCGTTCGACGGCGTCGGCGAACGCCTCGGCGGCCGCGCGGATGCGGGTAACGGCGAGGTCGTCGGAGCCCGCGGCGACCTGGGCCGCGGCGAGTTCGTCGAGGGCGCCGCGGACGTCGGCGAGCTCGATGAGGTCGTCGCGGTGCAGGGCGATGAAGGGGTGGACGCGTTCGCTGTACCGGTCGTCGATCGACTCGGTGACGAAGACGCCTCGACCGTGCTGGACGGTGAGCAGCCCCATCGCCTCCAGCGCCGCCACCGCCTGCCGGATGCTCACCCGGCTCACCCCGAACGTCGACGCCAATTCCCGTTCGGGCGGCAGCGCCGACCCCGGCGCCAAGTCTCCGCTGCGAATGGCCCGGAGCAACTGCTCCCTGACCTGCTGGGTGGGGCCGAGTCGCTGGACTGCTTTGAATGTCGGAGGATCGGACTTCCGCTTCGACATCATCTCGATCTCCTGGAAAAGCCGCCCCGTCGAGGGCGCGCGCCTGACAGCACGAAAAGAAAGACTATACCCATGGCGATCGCACGGATGGCTCGTTTCAGATGGGCCGGACTTCATGGAGTTCTCCATGGAACCGAAGTCGCGGCCCGCACCGCCGCACTCGCCGGCGCCGGGTTGGTGATCCTGGCGATGTGCGACCGGATCGACCTCGCCGCCTACACCATGTTCGGCGCCTTCTGCGCGGCGTACGGAGGCAACGAGCAGTACCGGACCCGGGCGCGCACGGTCGCGGTCGCCGGTCTGGTCAACCTGTCGGCGATGGTCGCCGGGATCGGGTTGGCCCTTGTCGAGGCGACCTCGGCTGCTCGTCTGGTGGCGTTCGCGCTCTTGATCGCGGTCGCCGTCGTCGCGGCGTACCGCTACGAGCTGGTGCCCGCCCAGCCCTTCTTTCCGGTGATCTCGCTCCTGGTGTGCGCAGTGATCCCCGTGTCGGGCTGGACCGATGCCGCCGCGCGCATCGGCATCGCGACGCTCGCCACCGTCGGCAGCTGGGGACTGTCGATGTCGGGCTGGCTGGTGCGCCGGCTGCTGCGGCACCGACCGGGCGGCATGCGACCGAGTCCTGGCGGCCCAGCGATCTCCGATTCCGCCGACGCCCAGCGGCGGCTGCTTCTCAAGGACCTGAACGGCGTGACCCGGGTCCGCCCGCTGGGCCCGGCCCGCGACGCCATCGCCATGACCGTGGGCCTGATCGTCGGTGCGGGAGTGATCTCCGAACTGATCGTGCAGGCGCTGGGACTGCCGAGGTCGTACTGGGCGCTGGTGACGTGCGCGTCGGTGATGCCGATGGTCGGCGGCGCGGTGTCGTCGAAGAAGGCCGTCGAACGGGTCATCGGCACCGCGGTCGGGGTGCTTCTGCTGACGATGGCGCCGGCCCTGCCGCTGCCGGTGACGATCGGCATCATCGCGATCGTCGTCTCGCAGTTCTTCACGCAGCTCCTGGTCGCCGCCTTCTACGCCGAGGCGCTGGTGTTCATCACGGTGCTGGTGTTCGTGAGCCTGAGCTACTCGATGCCCCTGTCTGACACCGACCTGTTGGCGCGGCTCGCTGACACCGCGGTCGGATCGGCGGTGTCGTTGGTCCTCCTGGCCGTCGTGAGTCGCATCGTTCCCCGGGTCACCGAACCCGGTGGTCTGATCAGACGAGATGATGCCGACAGGTGCATCGCAAACCGAGAATTGGACAAACTGGACTGATATGATATGTGACCGAATGAGGGTAATCCGTCGAGCCGCTGTCGCGGGTGACGGCCCGGGCCGAAGAGGCGGGCCGACCGCGTCGAGGAAAGAGTGGGGGACATGACTGTTCGTGCCAATCGAGGATCGTCTGCGCGCGCTTCCGGAGCGGAGTTCACCGCGGTGCGCCGCGTCAGTCCCACGCAGCAGGTGCGCAAGCAGCTGCTCGAAGCCATCGAGAGCGGCGAGTTCGCTCCGGGCGCGCCGCTGCCGTCCGAACGAGAGCTGTGCGAGTCCTTCGGCGTCAGCCGCGTCAGCGTCCGGGAGGCGTTGGCCGGCCTCGAGGCGATGAACCTGATCAGCATCCAGCACGGTCGCGGCGCCTTCGTGAAGGAGAGCTTCGGCGACCAGTACTCGGGGCCGTTCACGAAGTACCTGGAACTGCATCGCGACGAGATGATGGAGATGCTCAAGGTTCGCGGGGCGCTCGACGAGCTGGCTGCTCACGAAGTGGCGCTCGCCGGCAAGCCCGATGCGATCGCCGCGATCGAGGAGGCTGGACGCGAGTTC
The DNA here is from genome assembly GCF_039946255.1 of Gordonia aichiensis. Classification (GTDB taxonomy): domain Bacteria; phylum Actinomycetota; class Actinomycetes; order Mycobacteriales; family Mycobacteriaceae; genus Gordonia; species Gordonia aichiensis_A. The sequence goes on from NZ_JBCDWL010000018.1 coordinate 81,301, forward strand.
GAGGCTGCGGCCGAGGCGGGCGACCTTCGGGCGGCCTCCGACTCCGACCGCGCGTTCCACCAGCGGATCGCCGACGGCGTCGACGGGGAACTGCTCCCGCGGCTGATCCACGAGTCGAACAACGTGCTGCTCGATTCGCGAGTCGCGACCTTCTCGCACGAAGGGCAGCTCACCCAGTCCGTCGCCGAGCACCGAGCCATCATGGATGCGATCGCGGCGGGGGACGGGCCTGCGGCCAGGCAGGCCGTGAACGCGCATATGACGCGTTTGATGCAGTGGCTGGAGAACTTCGAGCCCGACGCCTCTTAGGCTTGCGCGCCTGATTCCGGCCACCTCGATCGAGTTGTATCGAGGTGGTCGGCCCTGTCTCGTGCTCGCCTCGATCGATCCGAAGGCTGCGGGGCATCTCGATACGCCGGCTCACTTCGTTCGCCGGCTACTCGATGAGCCTGGGGTCGTCGTGCGGGTGTGGCTGCGCGGGTTCACTTCGTTCGCCGGCTACTCGATGAGCCTGGGGGCGTCGTGCGGGTGTGGCTGCGCGGGTTCACTGCGTTCGCCGGTTGCTCGATGAGCCTGGGGCGTGACTTTGTTCTCGATGAGCCGAGGTCGTTTGTGCCGCACGTGGCATCTGTCGTCTGTTATGGTTCCCGTCACAGATAATACAAGTTACCTCTAGTCCTCAGTCCAGGAAAGGTGACCGAATGACACTCCCACTTGAAGGCAAGGTCGCGTACATCACCGGCGTCGCGCGAGGGCAGGGCCGTGCGCATGCGATCCGGCTGGCCGAAGCGGGTGCCGACATCATCGGGATGGACCTGTGCCGGCACATCGACGGGATCGAGTACGCGCTCGCCGAACCCGCCGACCTCGAGCAGACGGTGAAAGAGGTCGAGGCGCTCGGCCGGAGAATGGTGTGGGAGCAGGGCGACGTCCGTGACCCCGACTTCCTCGCGCGCCTGGCCCAGCGGGGCAAGGACGAGCTGGGCCGCATCGACTTCGTGATCGCCAACGCCGGCGTGATGCCGCTGTACGGTCCGCGTTCCAACGAGCGGTTGGCGTGGAACCTGGCGCTCGACGTGCTGCTGACCGGCGCGATGAACACCGTCGAGGCCACCTACCCCCACATCGTCGAGCAGGGGGAGGGCGGGTCGATCATCCTCATCAGCTCGATGGCCGCCGTTCAGCCGATGATGCGCACCGAGATCGGCCATTCGATGGGCAACATCGGCTACGCCGCCGCGAAGGCGGGTGTGGTCAATCTCGCCGCCAATTACGCAAGCCTGCTGGCGGGCGACCGGATCCGGGTGAACACCATCTGCCCGACCGGCGTGCACACGCCGATGGTCGACAACGACATGGTCAAGCACTTCTACGACAACGTCGCCGGGCCCGAAGACGTCAAGGTGCTGGTACCGGCGATTCCGATCGACATGGTCGAATCGGTCGACATCGCCAACGCCGCCTACTGGCTGTGCTCGGACGACTCGCGCTACTTCACCGGAAGCACCATGCGCATCGACGGCGGCGCCTTCTTGCGCTGAGCCGTCCTCTCGGGCCGGCCGGGCCGCTGTCGCGCGTCAGGCGAACAGCACGGTCGGCCCGTAGTCGGCGAGGCCCTCGATCGGCTGGGCGCGATCGGTGATGATCTGGCCGACCTCCTCGATCGCCGCGACCTTCGCCAGCGCGCGGGAGCCGAACTTGGAGCTGTCGGCGACCACGATCGACGCGGCGGCGGCCCGGATCATCGCCCGCTTGATCGGGATCTCCAGGGTGTTGGTGTTGGTGATGCCCGCGGTCGGATCGATCGCGTCGGCCCCGAGGAAGGCCCAGTCGGCCGAGTAGTCGGACAGGAAGTCGACGGCCCGCTCGCCGACCAGCGTGTACACCGAGCCGAGCAGCTCGCCGCCGGTCACCAGCAGCCGGACGTTCGGCAGGGTGGCCGTGTACTTGCCGATGCGCAGATCGTTGGTGATGATGGTCAGCCCCTGCTTGTGGCGCAGCTCCAGCGCGATCTGATAGGTGGTCGACCCGCTGTCGAGGATCACCGTCTGACCGTCGCGCACGTCGGCCGCAGCCGCCCGCGCGATCGCGACCTTCTCCTGCCGCCGCTCGCTCTCCTTCACCGCATACGGGATGTCGCTCGGGGCTGCCGCGATGCGCGCGCCGCCGTGCGTTCGCTCGGCCTGCCCGGACCGGGCCAACGCGTCGAGGTCGCGGCGGATCGTGGAGGCGTCGACGCCGAGCTCGCGCGACAGTGCCGCAGCTTCGACGTAGTTGTCGATCTGCAAGCGGCGCAGGATCTCCCGCCGACGGTCGTCGGCGATCATCGAACGCACGCTCGTCGGTGCGAAGGCAATTCAAGCATGAGTGAATCTTGACACACCCTGAAGCTCGGTGCATGATTTCGTGCATTGGCTGCGCGAATCCGCGCATTAGTGCAATCTTCCGTGTAGCGATGTGGAGGAGTCTTCTGTGGAGATCGGATTGGTCGGCCTCGGCCGAATGGGCGCGAACATGCGCGATCGACTGCGTGCGGCCGGACACACGGTGATCGGCTACGACGCCTCACCCGGCGTCGGCGACGTCGACTCGCTCGACGGTCTGGTGGAACGACTCGCCGAACCGCGTCTGATCTGGACGATGGTTCCGGCCGGCGCGGCGACCCGCGAGGTGATCGGCCGACTCGGCGACCTGCTTACCGCCGGTGACCTGGTCATCGACGGCGGCAACTCCCGATTCACCGACGACGAGGCGCACGCCGCGGACCTCTCCGCCAAGGGCGTCGCCTACCTGGACTGCGGCGTCTCCGGTGGCGTCTGGGGCCGCACCGAGGGATACGGCCTGATGGTCGGAGGCGCCGAGCGCGACGTGGAACGCGCCATGCCCGTCTTCGACGCCCTGCGGCCCGCCGGCCCGCGCGAGCACGGATTCGTGCACGCCGGCCCGACCGGCGCCGGCCACTACGCCAAAATGGTGCACAACGGCATCGAGTACGGACTCATGCAGGCCTACGCCGAAGGCTACGAGCTGCTGGCGGCCGAACCCAGGATCACCGCGCCCGACAAGGTGCTGGGCGCCTGGCAGTCCGGCACCGTCGTGCGCTCCTGGCTGCTGGAACTCCTGGTCGCCGCGCTGGCGCAGGATCCGGAACTGGCCGCGATCAGCGGCTACACCGAAGACTCCGGGGAAGGGCGGTGGACCGTCGAGGAGGCGATCGGTCACGCCGTGCCGACCCCGGTCATCGCCGCGGCGCTGTTCGCCCGCTTCTCCTCGCGGCAGGAGCAATCGCCGGCGATGAAGGCCGTCTCGGCACTGCGCAACCAATTCGGGGGACATCACGTCTACACCAACTCGGAGGCAACGCAATGATCAAGCTCGGATACAAGGCGTCGGCGGAGCAGTTCGCCCCGCGTGAACTGGTCGAACTGGCAGTGCTGGCCGAACAGCACGGAATGGACTCGGCGACGGTCTCCGACCACTTCCAGCCGTGGCGCCACAACGGCGGGCACGCGCCCTTCTCGATCTCGTGGATGACGGCGGTCGGGGAGCGGACCGAGCGGATCCAACTGGGCACCTCGGTGATGACCCCGACCTTCCGCTACAACCCGGCGGTGGTCGCGCAGGCCTTCGCCACCATGGGCTGCCTGTATCCCGACCGGGTCATGCTGGGCGTCGGCACCGGCGAAGCGCTCAACGAGATCGCCACCGGGTTCGACGGCGACTGGCCCGCGTTCAAGGAGCGGTTCGCACGGCTGCGGGAAGCCGTCGCCCTGATGCGCGAGCTGTGGCGCGGCGACCGCGTCGACTTCACCGGCGAGTACTACAAGACCAAGGGCGCCTCGATTTACGACGTCCCTGAGTCGGGCTCGATCCCGGTCTACATCGCCGCCGGCGGGCCGGTCGTCGCACGGTACGCCGGTCGGGCAGGCGACGGTTTCATCTGCACGTCGGGCAAGGGGATGGACCTGTACACCGAGAAGCTGATGCCCGCCGTCGCCGAGGGCGCCGCGAAGGTCGACCGCAGCGTCGACGACATCGACCGGATGATCGAGATCAAGCTCTCGTACGACACCGATCCGCAAGCGGCGCTGGACAATACGCGATTCTGGGCGCCGCTGTCGCTGACGCCGGAGCAGAAGCACAGCATCGAGGACCCGATCGAGATGGAAGCTGCGGCGGACGCCCTCCCGATCGAGCAGATCGCCAAGCGGTGGATCGTCGCCGCCGACCCCGACGAGGCCGTCGCACAGATCAAGCCGTACCTCGACGCGGGCCTGAACCACCTGGTCTTCCATGCTCCCGGGCACGACCAGCGACGCTTCCTGGAACTGTTCGAGCGCGACCTGGCACCCCGGCTGCGGGCGCTGGCATGAGCATCGCGCACAACGGCGCCTGGCCGGGCCTGACCGAGCATCGCGACGCGATCGCCTCCCGCAGCATCCGCGACCTGTTCGCCGCCGACCCCGATCGCGCGCAGGCGCTGTCGGTGACCGCGGGCGAACTCTACATCGACTACAGCAAGCATCGGATCGACGCGCAGACCCTCGGCCTGCTGCGCCGACTGGCCGACGAGACCGGCCTGATCGCCAAGCGGGACGCGATGCTGCGCGGCGACCGGATCAACGTCTCCGAGGATCGCCCGGTGCTCCACGTCGCGCTCCGCAAGCGCCGCGACGAACAGGTGTACGTCGACGGCCACGATGTGATGCCCGACGTGCACGCCGTGCTGGACGCGATGGGCGAGTTCACCGATCGGCTGCGCGCCGGCACGTGGACCGGCGCCGACGGTCGCGCGATCACCACCGTCGTCAACATCGGGATCGGCGGCTCCGACCTGGGGCCGGTCATGGTGCACCGCGCGCTGCGCAGCTACTGCGACGGGCCCGACGTGCGGTTCGTGTCCAACGTCGACCCCGCCGACCTGCTGGCGACGCTGTCGGACCTCGACCCGGCGACCACCCTGTTCGTCGTCGTGTCGAAGACCTTCTCCACCTTCGAGACCATGGCCAACGCGCACGCCGCCCGCCGCTGGCTGGTCGAGGCCCTCGGTGAGGACGCGGTGGCCCGGCACTTCGTGGCGGTGTCGACCGACCTCGCGCGAGTGGCCGACTTCGGGATCGAGCCGTCGAACGTCTTCGGATTCTGGGACTGGGTCGGCGGCCGCTACTCGGTGGCATCGGCGGTCGGACTGTCGGTGATGGCGGCGATCGGCCGTGAACGCTTCGCCGACTTCCTGGGCGGCTTCCGCACGATCGACGAGCACTTCGCGACCGCGCCGATCGAGGCCAACGCGCCGATGATCCTGGGACTGCTGAGCGTCTGGTACGCGAGCGTCCTGAACGCCGATGCGCGGGCCGTACTGCCGTACGCCGACGACCTGGCCCGCCTGCCCGCCTACCTGCAGCAGCTCGCGATGGAGTCGAACGGTAAGTCGGTGCGCGGCGACGGCAGCCCGGTCGGCGTGCCGACCGGCGAGGTGATCTGGGGTGAGGCGGGCACCAACGGACAGCACGCCTTTTACCAGTTGCTGCATCAGGGAACGCGGCTGATCCCCGCCGACTTCATCGGCTTCGTGAACGCCGACGAGGACTTCGCGTCGCTGGATCCGACCGCGACGATGCACGAGGTGCTCACGGCCAACATGTTCGCGCAGTCACGGGTGCTGGCCTTCGGCAAGACGTGCGCGGAGGTGATCGCCGACGGCGTCGAACCGCGGCTGGCGCCGCACAAGGTGATGCCGGGCGACCGGCCGTCGACGACGATCCTGGCGCCCCGGCTGACGCCGTCGACCCTGGGGCAGTTGATCGCCCTCTACGAGCACCAGGTCTTCGTGCAGGGCGCGGTGTGGGGCATCGACTCATTCGATCAGTGGGGAGTGGAACTCGGCAAGACGTCGGCGGTCGAACTCGCGCCGGCGCTCGCGGCGGGCGGGGGCCCGACCGCCGAGATGGACGGTTCCACCCGCGCGCTGGTCGCGGCGTTCTGGGAACAGCGGCGCTGAACGGACCGGACCGTCCGACGGGTCACCGCTGCCTGACCCCGGCAGACAGCGGTGACGATGCCCAGCGGATTCGCCTTACGCTCCGTTCTGAGCGAATGCCGGCAGGTCAGATGCTGCCGGGGATGTCAGCCGGAGGTCCTCGTGGAGGTGCTCACCGGTGACGGTGTCGAGCGGAAACGCCTCCATCGACGTTCCGACGCCGTTGAGACCGTCGGCGGTGGTCCAGCGAACCATGGCATGCCCGGTCGGCGTGCAGCCGTAGGGAACCCAGTTGTTGTAAGCGCTGGGCTCGCCGACCATCGCGTGCACGCCGCCGTTCTCGTCGGTGACGCTCAGCTGCAGTTTCGCCGGATACAGGCCTCGGTGGTCGATCGTCAGGGAGCCGTCGACGCCACCGATGAGCTCGCCGTCCTTGACGACGTAGCCGTGCTTGAAGACGTGCTGCGCACCGTCGGGGCGGGACGGATCGAACTCCCAGATCGACTGCACCACGTAGTCGTCGGCGAAATGCGCGTTCACGTAACCCATCGGGCGCATCCCGCGCTCGGGCCGCGGTCCCCAGCTGTGGTCCTGGGTGGCCAGGCAGTTCACCTGATGCTCCTGTCCGCGCACCTTCACGGTGCCGGTCACTCGCGTGGTCAGGTCGAAGTGTCCCGCGTAGGCGGTGCCGAACCCGCTGTGCTCAATCGCCTGTTCGCGGCTGGCCCGCGCCATCGGATCGATGTCCGGGTCATGGATGTCGTACGGTTCGTGGATTCCCGACAGGTCCAGGTGAAGTTCCGTGTCGTCGACTCCGACGTAGTCGAGGCGGAAGGTCCTCGGATCGACGGCCTCGAACGACAACCCGTTGGCGAGGGTGAACCTCTGCAGCTCGGCGGGGGCGGTCAGATGGTTCTGGATGTCGATGTAGCGGGCGTCGAACATCTCGCGCGAGCAGCGGTCGATGAACTCGACGTCGCACGTCATCGCACCGGATCCCGCGCGAAACACCATGTAGACCCAGGCGTAGAGGTTGGCCTCCGGCACATAGAGGCCGAGCCAGTACGTCTCACCCCACTCATGGTCGACGTCGGCGGGGGTCTGGTAGCGGAGGTTGGCTTCGGTGATCACTGACTGGTTCCTGCTTTCGTGGAGTGGGTGGCGCGAAAGTCCGCGAGGACGTCGCTGACGGCGGGGAGACCTGCATCGGCGTCGTAGCCGAACGAGGCGAAGAAGGCCCGGTCGCGGAAGGACTGAGCCCGTTCCGATTCGAGGATGATCAGTGTCGATTCGTGCACGGCCTGCGCAGTTCCGACCACGCCCTGCGCCTCGACGAACTCGGCGATCGACTCGGCCAGACGCCGATGGTGCGCGCGCAGAGCCTCGATCTGGTCGGGGACGGGTTCGCCGACGATGCCCCGAAGCGCCTCCGCGGCCTCAGTACTCGCCGGGTCGGCGGATGCGGCGTCGACGAGTCTGCGCGCGAGCCGCCGAGTGTGTTCGTGCTCCAGGCGTTCGTACTCGTCGCTGTGTGACAGCTGGGTCCGCAGCGCCTGAATGTGGCCGGCGAGAAGCTGTGCCTGCTCGAAGGCGAAGGGGTTCTCCTGTACCGCGGGCATGAGGGCGTCGGTGACCGCGCTCATCATGCTGGCCAGGCGGATGTCGACCGAGACGATCATGCCGCCACCTCCCCAAGGATCATGTCGCACAGGGTGGTCGAGAATCGGTACCCGACCGGCGCCATCCACGACAGCATCACGTCTTGGTGGTTGGCTCCGTCGCGTGCGGCCTTGACGGACGTCGCGAGCGTTATCGCATACGACTTGTACGCGCAGTAGATCTCGTACCAGCGCAGGGTTCTCGGGTTCACGGTGCGGCCGGACGCCGTCTCGTACGCTGCGATGAGTTCGTCGCGCGGCATCAGCCCACAGATCAGGTCTTCGCCGTCCTGGTGCGTCGAGTACAGCTCCTGGAGCATCCAGCCGAGGTCCTCGTGGAAGTCGCCGAGATGTGCCCACTCCCAGTCGAGGATTGCGGTGATCGCGCCGCTGTCCTCGTCGAACAGGAAGTTTCCGGTTCGGTAGTCGCCGGTCAAGTCCCTGGTAGTGGTGTAACTCGTTTCTGATCCTTCGTTGGTGATCAGGCGGGAAGTTGCATCAGGTCGTCTGTGGCTACCTCCGTCGTTGGGCTGGTGTCGGTGTTCAGGGTGAGGCGGC
>NZ_JBCDWL010000019.1:0-83880 GCF_039946255.1 Gordonia aichiensis
GAGGTGCGGTCATCGTGATGACTCCGTTCGAGGATTCTGTGGAAGGTTGACTCGAAGGATCACACGGTGACCGCTCTCGTACCGAGCAGCTGGTCACCGCGGTTACACCACTCTAAGGGGCACTACCTAGTCGCCGTGGACCATCGTCGGCGATTCGCACACCGGAAGATTCTGCCGCAGCCAGCGTTCGGTGACCGCAGCGATCGGACTGGCCTCGATGTGGTCGTCGCGCCAGACCCGAGCCATCCAATTGACCTGCCAGAGTGCGGTCTGGACGGTGCCCGGAGTCGGTCGGGCGAAACTGGGCAGGTCCTCGGAGCACCAGTCGACGGCGTGCGTCCGGGCGAGCAGATCAATGAACTGCGGGCCGAGCTCGGCGCGCAGTTCCCGTGGGAACGACGTGCCGAGTCCGGTGACATTGGGACCGTCGCTCTTCGTGGTCGGCTTGGTGACGCCGGGGACGAACTTCATGATGGCGGCGGGCTGCCCGAAGTGCTGTCCTTCGTCGTCGAGCCACTCGGCGTGGGGTGCGGGCAGGTGCCTGCTGTAGGCGTTCAAGACCTGGAATTCGCGTTCGGTCTCGGCTGCGGTCTGGGCGGGATCCATGCGGAGTACGTACTTCTCGTCGGCGGTGCCGGTTCGGAGCGAGAAGACGAACTGCTCCTTCGACGCTCCGCCGCCCATCCGGGACACGCCGTGCACTTCGGCGGACGGAGCGGTCGTCGCGAAGAACTGACGAAGCCGACGTTCGACGTCCGGGGTCTGCAGCGGCTGATATCGGACGTGATCGGTGATTCGAGTCGCCTTGCGGTCCAGCAGGTCGCGGACGCCGGGATCGATGTCGTCGGTCGTCGAATCGTAAGCCGTGGATGGTAGCGCAGTCATGCGAGAGTGCCTCCTGATCGTGGGGATCGATTCGCGCGGCCGGGTCGCCGGCGCGTTGGAATCGGGCTGAGTGGTGATGCCTCGAGAGCGGCGTGATCGGCGATGATCAGGCCTCCGGCGGGAGGTAGACGGTGTGCAGCTGCTGGAACGCATGCAGGCCCTCGGGGCCCATCTCCCGACCGATGCCGCTGTTCTTGATTCCGCCGAACGGGGCGACCGGATCGTTGACGTAGTGATTCACCCCGACGGTTCCGGAACGGACGCGGCCGGCCAGCGCGGTCGCCCGCTCGACGTCAGATGACCACACGGTTCCGCCGAGGCCGTACTCGCTGTCGTTGGCGATCGCGAGTGCCTCGGTTTCGTCGGAGAACGGGATGATCGACAGCACCGGTCCGAAGATCTCTTCGCGTGCGATGGTGGCGGAGTTGTCCAGGTCCGCGAACACCGTGGGCTGGACGAAATACCCGCGGTCGAGGTCGCCTGGGCGCGCGCCGCCGGTGGTGAGTCGCGCACCCTCGTCGCGTCCCTTGGCGATGTAGCCCTCGACGCGGTCGCGCTGCCGCGCCGACACCAGCGGACCGATCTTGGTCGCGGGATCGAGCGGGTCGCCGATCGTGAGCGACTCGGCGAGCGCCGTCACGGCGTCGACGACCTCTCCGTAGCGCGAGCGAGGTGCGAGCACTCGGGTGCTCAGCCAGCAGATCTGACCGTTGTTCAGCAACGTCGCTCCGAAGAGCGGCTCCATCGAGGCGCCGAGGTCGACGTCGTCGAGCAGGATCGCCGCCGACTTGCCGCCCAGCTCCAGGGTCACCGGGCGCAGCAGCCTGCCGCAGGTCTCGGCGATGCTCCGGCCGGCGAGGGTGGATCCGGTGAACGAGACCTTGTCGATGTCCGGGTGCTCCACCAGATGGGCACCGATGTCGCGGCCGCCGGGGACCACATTGAGCACACCGGGCGGCAGGCCCGCAGCGATGGCGGCCTCGGCCATCAGGAAGGCGTCGAGGACGGTCTCCTCCGCGGGTTTGAGCACAACCGTGCATCCCGACGCCAGCGCGGGAGCGAGCTTGAGGAAGGTGATCGCCTGCGGGACGTTCCAGGGGACGATGGCGCCGACCACACCGATCGGCCGACGGGTCACGCGGGCCGAGCCGCCGAGCATGCCGGGCCGGACGTCGGCGTCGGGGGCGTCGACCATCAGTCCGCTGAAGTAGCGCACGAGCACGGGAGGGAACGTGCCCTCGAACTGGTCGGCCAGCCAGATCGGCATGCCGTTCTGCCGGGACACCCGGCGGGCGGTCTCGGCGGCGCGTGACTCGAGCTCGACGGCGAAGCGTTCGAGCACCTCGGCGCGCTCCTTGGGATGCCAGGCGGACCACCCGGCCGGATCGTCGAACGCACGCCGGGCCGCAGCCACAGCGCGGTCGATATCCTGGATCGAGGCCCGCGGGACGCTGCCGATCGGCTCTTCGGTGGTCGGGGACATCACCGGAACCGATCCGGCGGTGCTGGGCTGCTGCCAGCCGCCGTCGATGTAGAACTCGCGGTAGTCGATCGATGTCATGTCGCTCCTTCGGGGTCGGCGGGCTCGAATGTGAACCGAGTCACTTCATGGTCGAGGGCCGACGTTCTCCCGACAATGGTTTCTTTGGTAATTCCAAATAACGAGGGAGGGGCATCCCTCGTTCTGGGGATCTTCGCTCGGATGGTCCCGGCGATCGGTCTGCATGTTGCTGACTGGACCGGAAAGCCCCTTGCATTAACGGTCTAACCATTCTAACGTTCAGACATAACAGTCAGTGGATCGAAAAGGACGTGCATCACTCATGGCAAGCGAACGGAACCTCGGCCGCTACACCTCTGCCGACGTCGAGGGGTACTACTCCACCGGCCAGTGGGCCGATGAGAACTTCACCGAGCTGCTGCGCGCTCGGATCGAAGACAACCCCGACAAGGTCTTCGTGACCGACGGGACGCACTCCCTGACATTCGCCGAGCTGTACCGGGACAGTCAGCGACTGGCCGTCGGTCTGCGGCGCAAGGGACTGCGGCCCGGCGACCGGGTGGCCGCCCAGCTTCCCAACTGGGCCGAGTTCGTGGTCGTGGCGGCCGCACTGACTCGGATCGGGGCCGTCATGGTGCCGATCATGCCGATCTACCGGACCGACGAGGTGACGTACACCATGTCGGACGCCGGCGTGCGGATGGCGATTGCGCCGGCCGACTTCAAGGGATTCGACTACGTCTCGATGTACGACGAGATCCGTCAGTCGGCGCCGACGCTGGAGTTCGTCGTCGCCGTCCGGGCCGGGGACGATGCATACGCCGACAAGAACATCGACGTGCTCGAGGACCTGGTCGCGGACGTCGCCGTCGAGGAGGCGGACGCCGAACTCGACTTTCGAGTCCACCCCGACGACCCCTACGTGATCGTGTACACCTCGGGCACCACGTCGCGACCCAAGGGCTGCGTGCACACCTTCAACACCTACGCGTCCGGCGCCCGGGCGCTGCGGGTCGCCTTCGGCCACACCGAGGACGACGTGCAGTTCGGGCCCTCGCCGGTCACTCACACCACAGGCCTGGTGACCAGCGTGATCCTGCCGTTGCTCAGCGGTGCCGCAACGCATTTCATGCCCGAGTGGGACCCGACCCGCGGACTCGCCGACATCCAGAAGTACGGATGCACCGGGGCGGTCACGGCCACCGTGTTCCTGCAGACCCTCATGGCCGCGGCGGACGCCGACCCCGACGCGGACCTGTCGTCGCTGCGCTTCTGGACCTGCGCGGGCTCGCCGATCCCGTCCGCCGTGATCGAGCACGCGACCGCGAAACTCCCGGGGGCGAGCATCCTGTCGCTGTACGGCCGCAGCGAGAACCTGTGCACCACCTCGTGCACGGTGGACGACGACCCGCGGCACGCCCTCACCTCCGACGGCAGCGCGCTGCCGGGCACCCACGTGGAGATCGTCGACGCCGCGGGCGAACCGGTGCCGCACGGCACCGAGGGCGACATCGCCTACCGCGGACCGTCGCACATGATCGAGTACCTCAACCGGCCCGACGCGACTGCTGAGCTCTACACCGCCGACGGATACTCGATGTCCGGCGACCTCGGCGTGATGGACGACGACGGCTTCGTCCGCGTCACCGGCCGCACCAAGGACATCATCATCCGCGGCGGCATGAACATCAGCGTCCGCGAGGTGGAGGACAAGCTGACCCACCACCCCGACGTGCTCGCCCTTGCCGTGGTCGCCATGCCCGACGAACGTCTCGGCGAGAAGGTGTGCCTGTACGTGGTCCCCAAGGAGGGCCATGCGGCGCCGACCGTCGCCGACATCCGCACCTACCTCGTCGAACGCGGAGTCGCCATCCAGAAGACGCCGGAACACGTGGAAGTGCTCGACGAACTGCCGATGACGGCGACCGGCAAGATTCAGAAGCACGTGCTGCGCAAGCAGATCGCCGACCAGATGGAGCAGTCCAAGGCAGCGACGGCCTGATGGCGGACACCGTCGAGTTCGAAGCCGGCGGCGCGGTCTCGATGCTCCGCGCACGAGCGACGGCCCTGGGCGCCGAGCGTTCCGAGTTCCGCGTCGAGACCGGTCACTGGCTGCGCGACCCGGAGATCGGCCGGGTGGCCAGTGCGCTCGCGGTGCCGCTCGACGATGCGACCGGTTACATCGTGGCCAATGCCGCGCCCACCGGCCGGTGGCCGGTGAGCCTGAGCATGAAGATCGACGTCCTCCGGCCGATCCCGCTCGACGGCACGACGATCCGGGTGGCGGGAGAACTCGCGGCCCTGACCGACGTCAACGCCCTCACCCACGGGGTGGCCTACGACGACGCCGGGCAGGTCGTGGCGACGCTGACCCATCGGTCACACCTGATCGACGCGACCGGGCCGCAGGATCGAAGCGGATTCGATCCCGTTCCGCCCGACGGTCGCGTTACCGTCCGCGAGGCGCTCGAAATCGACACGATCGCGCCGGGCGAACTGATCATGGCACCGACACCGTGGTCAGCCAACATCATGGGCGACGTGCACGGCGGTGTGCTGGTCGTCGGAGCCGAACTGGCCGCGCACTCGGCACTCGGGCCGGGTTACACGACCGTGAGCATCGACGCCACGTACCTGCGCCCGTGTGATGCCACGGCGGAGACGGGCTTTCACGCGACCGTCGTGCACACGGGACGAACGACGGCGATGGCGCGCGTGGAAGCGCGGTTGCTCAGCGGCCGCCCGTGCGTGGTCGCCACCGCCATCCTTAGACGGTGAACCGACCGGCTCCCATGAATCCGCCGGGTCCTGAATGCCCGTGGCGTATGCCGGCCCGACAACAGTCCGACAGTGAGGGATGACGATGCACGCCATCGTGATGAATCAATTCGGCGATGCCGGAGCGCTGCAGCTCCGTGAGATCGCTCCGCCGCAGACGCCGCGGGGGTGGGTCGAGGTGGAGCTGAAGGCCGCAGCACTGAACTGGCACGACGTGCTGGTGAGGGAGGGACGCTACGGCTCGCCTCTGCCGCACACGCCCGGCGCCGACGGCGCCGGCATCCGCGCCGACACCGGGGAGCCGGTGGTGATCCTGCCGTCGCTGCACTGGGGGTACCGCGAGGCCGCGCCCGGCGGAGCGTTCCAGATCCTCGGCGACCGCACACCGGGCACCTACGCCGAGCGGGTGAGTGTGCCCGCCGAATGCCTGGCCCCGATGCCGGCGGGCTACTCGTGGGCTCAGGCCGCCGCGCTGCCGCTGGTCGGCGTCACCTGCTTCCGCGCGCTCGTGTCGCGCGCACAGCTGACGGCGGGGGAGTCGCTGCTCATCGTCGGCGCCGGCGGCGGCGTCGCCACGATGGCCGCGGCTCTGGCGACCGCACTCGGCGCGCACGTCTGCGTCACCGCATCCACACCGGAGAAGCTGCGGCGCGCCGAGGCCGCCGGTGTTCGGGGCGGAGTCCTGCACACGGCGGACGACTGGCCCGAACGCGCCCGGGCCCTCGCCCCCGGAGGGGAGGGATTCGACGTCGTCCTCGACCCGGTGGGTCTGTGGTCGCATTCGCTGGGTGCCTTGCGTACGGGCGGGCGCCTGGTGGTGCTCGGCGCCAACGTCGCCGAACAGGCCACCCTCGCCGTCCGGCCGTACTTCTTCGGACAGTTCAGTCTGCTCGGCACCACTATGGGTTCGCCGAACGACTTCCGGGGGCTGCTCGACCTCGTCGAGACCGGCCGTGTGGCCCCGCCTCACATCGCCGAGGAATTCGCGCTCGCCGACGCCGCGCAGGCCCACCGCGCACTCGAATCCGGCAGGCACTATGGCAAGCTCGTGCTCCGCACGTGAGGGGAAAACCCGTGCTCCGCACGTGAGGCGGAGGTTCTGCCTCACACGTGAGGGTGACGCCCACGCGGACTGCCGCGCGGGCGTCACCGCTATTCGGCGGACGCCCGCGCGCGGACCCGCGCGTGGCCGGTGATCACCGTGCGATCGGCGACGGTGGCAACTAGGTCCAATTCGGCGACGCCTGCCGAGTCGATGGATTCGACGGTGCCGGTCAGCTCCAGCGTGTCACCGAGGAACAGCGGGGAGGCGAAGCGCACCGAGAAGCTCAGCAGATTCTCCACGTGCACGCGGTCGGACACCCACGAGGCGAGCATGCCTGCCTGCATCTGGCCCATCGCGATCACCCCCGGCAGTCCGGCGGCCCTGGCGTACTCCGCGTCGTGGTGGAGCGGATTGAAATCGCCGCCCGCGCCGGCGAACCGGACGACGTCGGTCTGCGTGACGGGGCCGATCGTCCGCGGTTCGAGGGCCGCTCCGGCCCGCAGCTGCACCGGTGTCCGGGTCATTTCGCACCTCGCTCGATCAACACTTCGCGGACCGTGACCGCGACGTCGCCGCGGTCGTCGATCCACCGGGTCTCCAAGGTGACCAACCGCATGTTTCCTCCCCGCCGACCCTCGCGGACGGTGTCGTCGACCACCCGGCGGGTGCCGGTCAACCGGTCTCCGGCCACCAGCGGCCGCTCGTACTCCCAGTCGACCGACCCGACGACGATGCGTTCGATCGCGAGCCCGAGCGCCGCGACGAATGCCTGCTGATCCCGGTGATGTCCGGCGACGACGACGTGAGTGGGTGTCGCGGCGATCGCCGCCAGCCCCGTTTCGACGGCCGCCGCTGTCCGGGTGTGGACGGGATCGGCCGCGTGTGTGGCACGCGCGAACT
The DNA here is from genome assembly GCF_039946255.1 of Gordonia aichiensis. Classification (GTDB taxonomy): domain Bacteria; phylum Actinomycetota; class Actinomycetes; order Mycobacteriales; family Mycobacteriaceae; genus Gordonia; species Gordonia aichiensis_A. Next base: position 7,110 of record NZ_JBCDWL010000019.1, read on the forward strand.
CGGCGATCTTCCCCTCCTCGACAGTGAATTCGACCTGGTCGAGAACCCCTCCGACGGGGACCGACCGGGCTGCGATGTCCGGCATGGATAACCTCCTGGTTTTTTGGTCTGACCTATTGTAACGTTAGGCCATAAGAGTGAGGGAGGTTCGATGGATCTGAGTGATTCGACCGAGGAGGCGCAGTTCCGCCGCCGTGTACGGGACTGGGTGACCGAGACGCTGCCCACCCTGCCGTGGCCGGAGCCGGTCCGGATGGAGGACAAGCGCGAGTTCTGGTCCCAGTGGCAGCGGAAGTTGTTCGACGCCGGATTCGCCGGCCTGTCCTGGCCGACCGAGTTCGGCGGCGCGGGCGCGGACGCCAAGATTAAGGCAATCTTCAACGAGGAGATGGACCGGGCCGGGGCCCCCGACCGGTTGAACATCATCGGCGAGGACTTCGCCGGACCGACCATCGTCGCCTTCGGAGACGATGCGCAGAAGCAGCGCTACCTGGCCCCGATCCTGCGCGGCGAAGAGATCTGGTGTCAGCTGTTCAGCGAACCCGAGTCCGGCTCGGACCTGGCCTCGCTGCGGACCAAGGCCACCAAGGTCGACGGCGGCTGGCGCATCCAGGGCCAGAAGATCTGGACGTCGCGCGCACAGATCGCCGACAACGCGATCCTGCTGGCGCGGACCGGCGGCGGCGAGCGGCATCGGGGCATCACGTACTTCCTGCTCCCGATGGATTCCGACGGAATCACCGTGCGACCCCTCGAACACATGCTGGGTGAAGCCGAGTTCAACGAGGTCTTCCTCGACGACGTCTTCGTCCCCGATTCGGCCGTGGTCGGCGTGGTCGACGGCGGTTGGCGCGTGGCGATGGGAACCCTCGCCTTCGAGCGCGTCGGAATCGCCACCGGCCGGGTGAACACCACGCGCGCGGTCCGCGATCTGATCGGCAAACTCGCCGACCTGACCGACGACGACGGAACGCCCCTGCGTTCGGATCCGCGGATCCGGCAGCGGGTCGCCGACCTGTACGGGCGCGCCCTGACTCACTACCTCATCGGCCAGCGGGTGATCACCGGCGCCGCGTCGGGCCAGCCGCCCGGGCCCGTCGCTTCCATCGGCAAGCTGTACTTCTGCCCGCTGGTGGAGGACATCGCTGACTTCGGGCTCGAGCTCAGCGACTTCGGCGGCCAGTTCGGGCTCGCCGAGTCGGACGAGGACGCCGACTCCGATCAGCAGCGCTGGCTGCGGTTGGCGTACCAGGCCCGCGGGACGGCGATCGCCGGTGGATCGACGTTCATCCAGCGCAACATCGCCGCCGAGCGGGTGCTGGGCATGCCTCGGGCCTGACGCCGGCGCCAGACAACGATTTTTCCGATAACGACTCTTCAGGAGGATCTCCCAATGGCTGGAGTGTGGTACGACGAACTGACCGTCGGCCAGCGGTTCGAGCACCCGATCCGACGGACGATCACCGAGACCGACAACGTGCTGTTCACGACGATGACGCACAACCCGGCACTGTTGCACCTCGACGAGGAGTACATGCGCGGCACCGACTACGGGCAGCGCATCGTCAACAGCGCCTTCACCCTGGGACTGATGGTCGGGATCTCCGTCGGGGACACCACGCTCGGCACCGCGGTGGCGAACCTGGGCTGGGACGAGGTCCGGTTCCCCAAGCCGCTGTTCCACGGCGACACGATCCATGTCGTCACCGAGGTGCTGGAGCTGCGCGAGTCCAAGTCCCGGCCGGGCCAGGGCATCGTCGTCTTTCTGCACCAGGCGTTCAACCAGCACGACGAGCTCGTCGCCTCCTGCAAGCGATCCGGGCTCCAGCGGAAGAAGCCCATCGAATGAAACCGTTGCGTTCGTTCCTGTTCGTGCCGGGCGACAGCACCAAGAAGCTCTCGAAGATCGCCGAGTCCCCGGCCGACGCGATCATCCTGGACCTCGAGGACTCGGTCGCTCCCGCGCGTAAGCCGATCGCCCGCGAACTGGTGGCGCAGACCCTCGCGGCCAGCCCGGGAACGGCGCAGCTGTGGGTTCGGATCAACCCGCTCGTCTCCGGGCTGGCGCTGGCCGATCTGGCGGCCGTCGTCACCGAGGGCCTCGCCGGCGTGATGATCCCGAAGGTCGACGGCCCCGCCGACGTCCTGGCGGTGAGCCACTACCTCGACGCGCTGGAGACGGCGGCGGGCATCGCCGGCGGCGCCCGGCTGCTCCCAGTCGCCACTGAGACGGCGCAAGCCCCGTTCGCGCTGGGGGAGTACCGCGGCGCCGGACTCTCCCGCCTGTACGGACTCACCTGGGGTGCCGAGGATCTCAGCGCCGACGTCGGAGCCACCACCAACCTCGCGCCAGACGGCGAGTGGACCCACACTTACCGGACGGTGCGTTCGATGACCCTGCTCGGCGCCAAGGCCGCCGGTGTCGAAGCCGTCGAGACACTCTACGTCGACATCGCGGACCGTGAAGGACTCGCCGAGTCGTGCCGGTGGGCTCGATCGGAGGGTTTCAGCGGTCGCATCGCCATCCACCCGGCGCAGGTCGAGACCATCAACGCCGCCTTCACCCCGTCGGCGGAGGAGGTCGACTACGCCCGCCGCGTGGTCGACGCGTTCGATCAGACGGCCGACGGTGCCGTCGCCCTCGACGGGAAGATGCTTGACGCACCCCATCTCAAACAGGCCGTCGCGGTCCTCGCACTCGCCGAGGACCGCTGACGCCCGAAGACATCCGAACACCGGCCGCCGCGAGCGGCCGGACCCGCCGTCGCATCAGTCCGATGCCGATCCGTGAAAGGGAATCCCGTGAGCGATTACGTGTGGAGGCCGACGCCCGAGTACGTCGACAAGGCCAACGTGACCCGTCTGGCGCGCGCCGCCGGCGCCGCCACCATCGATGAGCTCCGTCAACGCTCGACCGCCGACATCGGCTGGTACTGGAAGGCCGTGGTCGAGGACCTGGGCATTCCGTTCGCGGCGCCGTACACCTCGGTAGTCGACACGAGCGCGGGCATCGAGTTCCCCGAGTGGTTCGTCGGCGGCACGTTCAATGTGGTCTCGGCATGCGTCGAACGGTGGCTCGACACCGGAGCGGACCGGCCCGCGATCATCCACGAGTCCGAGGACGGGTCGGCGACGACGCTGACCTATGCCGAGCTGGCCGGTCAGGTGGCCGCCGCTGCCGCGGGCCTGCGCGATCTGGGCATCGGGGAGGGTGATGCCGTCGCCGTGTACCTGCCGATGATCCCCGAGTCCGTCGTCGCCTGCTACGCGATCGCCGGCATCGGCGCGGTCCTGGTCCCGCTGTTCTCCGGATTCGCCGCGCCCGCCATCGCCTCACGGCTCAACGACGCCGAGTGCGCGGCGGTCATCGTCGCCGACGGGACCGCTCGTCGCGGCCGCACGGTCCCGATGGCGACCGAGCTCGACGAAGCACTGCGTACGTGCCCGACGGTGCGATCGGTGATCAGCGTCGACAACACCGGAACCGGTTCTGCCGCTCCCGTCGGCGACGGCCCGGTCCGGACCTCGTGGAAGTCGGTCATCGACCCGGCGCGACGCCCCTTCGAGTTCACGCCCTTCCCGGCCATGCAGACGCTTATGCTCGGGTACACCTCGGGGACCACCGGAAAGCCCAAGGGCGCGGTGCACACCCATGCCGGGTTCACGGTCAAGGTCGCCAGCGAGGTGGCGTACTCGTTCGACATCGGCGAGGACGACCGCTTCTGCTGGATCACGGACATGGGCTGGATCATGGGCCCGCTCGCCGCGTTCGGCACCCACGCCAACGGCGCGACCCTGGTGCTCTACGAGGGGTCGCCCGATGTGCCGGACGTCTACCGTCTCTGGGACCTCGTCGAACGACATCGCATCACCATGCTCGGCGTCTCGCCGACCCTCATCCGAGCGCTGAAGGCGGGCGATGTGGCCGAGATCGCCACCCGCGACCTCAGCTCGGTGCACGTCCTCGGCTCGACCGGAGAACCCTGGGACTCGGATTCGTACGACTGGCTCGCTCGCGACGTGTTCGCCGAGCGAGTGCCCGTCATCAACTTCTCCGGCGGCACCGAGGTCGGTGGATCGTTCCTGGCCCCGTACCCGGTGGAGCCGATCCCCAGCTGTTCGCTCGGCGGTCCGTCGTTGGGCATGGACGTCGACGTCGTGGACGACGACGGCAACCCGCTGCGCGGCAGCATCGGCGAGCTGGTCTGCCGACAGCCGTGGCCGGCGATGACCCGCGGGGTCTGGCATGACCGGGATCGGTACCTGAAGGCCTACTGGACCACCTTCCCCGGCATGTGGTGTCACGGCGACTACGCGCTCGTCGAGGACGGCCAGTGGTTCATCATGGGCCGCTCCGACGACGTGATGAACGTGGCGGGCAAACGGCTGGCGCCGGCCGAGGTCGAGTCGGTGCTGGCGACGCACCCGGCGGTCGCCGAGGCCGCCGCCGTCGGCATCCCCGACGCCAAGAAGGGCGAGTCGGTGTGGGCCTTCTGGGTACCGCGGGACGGTGCCGACACCGAGGGCGTCTCCGAGGAGCTGCGGCAGCTGGTGGCCGGCGGCGTCGGCAAACCGTTCGCGCCGTCGAAGGTGTGGGTCGTGCAGGCCCTGCCCAAGACTCGCTCGGCCAAGATTCTGCGCCGCGCGGTCCGAGCCGCCGTGATGGGCACCGATCCCGGCGACCTCTCGGGCGCCGAGAATCCCGAAGCGGTGGACGCGATCCGAGACGTGGTGCACGAGAAGTCCGCCGACCAAGAACACGTGCGCTGAGTGCCAGCGGCGAGAAGTAAGAGGAGCAACCGATGCACTGGGAACTGTCCGACGAACAGGAACTGTTCTCCACCTCGCTGCGCGACTGGCTTGCGGCGAGGTTTCCCTCCGAAGTTGTCCGTAAGGCGATCGCCGACGGGACCGCGGACTCGTTCACCGCAGCCCTGATCGACGACGGCTGGTGGGGAGTGGGATACGACGAGGACGACGGTGGCCAGGGCGGCGGCCTGCTGGAACTGGCGCTGGCGGCCAGAGAGTTCGGCCGGGCCGCCGCCCCCGACGCGCCGTGGCTGGCGGGGGCGCTGGCGATGCCGGTGCTCACCCCGGCCGAACGTGCGGCCCAACTGTCCGGCGAATCGACTCATGTCCTGGCGTGCCGGGCCGATCGGGTGCCGAGGTGGAATGCCCTGACGGTCACCGACGGCCGGCTCACCGGCAGCGTTCCGCACGTGCTCGCAGCGCAGGCGGCCGATGTCTTCGTGGTGCCGGTGACGGGGCCGGACGGGCCGACGCTGATCCGGGTGGCCGCCGAGCACGCCCGGGTGAGCGTCGACGACCTGCTCGATCGGTCCCGCACCAGCGGCACGGTCGAGTTCACCGACGCCCCCGTGCTCGATTCGACGACTGCCGACCCCGCGCTTGTCGACCCTGCGCTTCTTGACGACGTCGCGGCCCGGGCCGCTGTCCTCGTCGCATCGGCGTCCCTCGGCGCGGCCGAGCGGATGCTCGATCTCACGGTCGAATACAGCAAACAGCGCAAGCAGTTCGGCCAGGTCATCGGGTCGTTCCAGGCCGTCAAGCACGCCGCCGCGCAGATGCTGGTCACGGTGGAGGCCGCCCATTCGTCGGCCTTGTACGCCGCGGCCGCGGTCGACGCCGGGCTCCCGGACGCGGCCGCGGCGGCCGCCGTCGCCAAGGCCCAGGTGACCGGATCGGTCGCGGATCTGGCGGAGTCGACGCTCACGGTGCACGGCGCCATCGGTTACACGTGGGAGCACGACCTGCACCTGTACTACAAGCGGGCCAAGCTCGACCGGGTGCTGTTCGGCTCGCCGGCCGCCTGGAACGAGCGGATCGCCCACACGCTGCTCGACTGACCTCTTGCATTTATGGTCAGTCCATTAATATAGTTAACGAAAGTTGTGATGGGAGAGACGACGTGGATTTCGAATTGACGGACGATCAGCTCACGATTCGTGATGCGGTCACCGAACTGGCAGCCAAATTCGACGACCAGTACTGGCAGGAGAAGGACGAGAAGCACGAGTTCCCCCGGGAGTTCTACGACGCCTTCGCCGAAGGCGGCTGGCTCGGGATCACCACGCCGGAGGAATACGGCGGCCACGGATACGGCATCACTGAGGCCTCGATCATCCTGGAGCAGGTGGCGGCCTCCGGTGCGGGCATGAACGGTGCGAGTTCGATGCATCTGTCGATCTTCGGCATGCACCCGGTGATCGTGCACGGCAGCGAGGAACTCAAGCGCCGGACGCTGCCGCGCATCGTCAGCGGCGATCTGCACGTCTGCTTCGGCGTCACCGAGCCCGGGGCCGGCCTGGACACCACGAAGATCACCACCTTCGCCAAGCGCGACGGCGACAAGTACGTCGTCAACGGACGGAAGGTGTGGATCTCCAAGGCCGTCGAGTCGGAGAAGATCCTGCTGCTGACCCGTACCGCGAAGTTCGAGGACTCGCCGCGCAAGACCGACGGGCTGACGCTGTTCCTCACCGACCTGGACCGCGACAAGGTCGACATCCGTCCCATCAAGAAGATGGGCCGCAACGCGGTGACCTCGAATGAACTGTTCATCGACGGCCTGGAGATCCCGGTCGAGGATCGGGTCGGCGAAGAGGGCCAAGGTTTCAAGTACATCCTGGACGGCTTGAACCCTGAGCGCATGCTCGTGGCCGCCGAGGCCCTGGGCATCGGGCGCGCCGCGCTCCGCGCCGGTGTGCGCTACGGCAACGAGCGCGAGGTCTTCGGCCGGCAGATCGGCAAGAACCAGGGCATCCAGTTCCCGCTGGCCGACTCCCTGGCCAGGCTCGACGCCGCCGAGCTCATGCTCCGCAAGGCCACCTGGCTCTACGACAACGGGAAACCGTGCGGCCGCGAGGCCAACACCGCCAAGTACCTGTGCGCCGACGCCGGCTTCGAGGCCGCCGATCGCGCCCTGCAGACCCACGGCGGGATGGGGTACTCGGAGGAGTACAACGTCGCCCGCTATTTCCGTGAGGCCCGCCTGACGCGGATCGCGCCGATCAGCCAGGAGATGATCCTCAACTACCTCGGCTCGCACGTCCTCAGCCTTCCCAGGAGCTACTGATGACCGACGAACACCGTCCCGCCGCCCCGGCCGGACTGCAGGCGTTCTCCCTCGCCGGACGGTCGGCGCTGATCACCGGCGCGGGCGGAGGCGTGGGTGCCGCGGTGGCCGCGGCCTTTGCCGCCGTCGGCGCCGCGGTCCTGGTGACCGACATCGACCTCGCCGCCGCGACCGCCGTGAGTGAGCGGATCGCCGCCGCCGGCGGCACCGCCGTACCCTTCGCGCTTGACGTCTGCGATGCGGAGAACGCCGCCCAGGCGACGGCGGCGGGCGCCCGCCTGGGCGGCGGAACCCTCAACATCCTGGTCAACAACGCCGGCGTCATCGCACCCGCGATGTTCCCCAAGATGGACGAGGCACGGTTCCGCAAGGTCCTCGACACCCATCTGATGGGCAGCTTCCACTGCAGTCAGGCTGCCCTCGAGTACCTTCCGGACGACGGGACCGGCCGCATCATCAACGTGACCTCGGCGGCGGGCCTCGTCGGCACCATCGGGCAGGCCAACTACGGTGCGGCCAAGGCGGCGATCATCGGGCTCACCAAGTCGCTGGCCCGGGAACTCGCCAAGCAGACGGTCACCGTGAACGCCGTCGCGCCGCTGGCGGCCACGGCCATGACCGAGAACATCCGCAGCAACGAGAAGCTCGCGGCCAAGACCCTGGCTCGCATCCCGCTGGGACGCTGGGCCTACCCGGACGAGATCGCGTCGAGTTTCGTCTTTCTCGCATCCGACGCAGCTGCATACATCACCGGCCAGATTCTGCCGGTGGACGGAGGAACGGTGATCTGACATGACCCGAGTTTCTGGACCCTTCACCAACGCCGGACGCGAGGTGGTCATCGCCGAGGCCGTGCGCACACCCATCGGGAAATCCCACCCTGAGAAGGGCTGGTTCCGCGACATCCATCCGAATGCGATGCTCGCCGCCTGCTACACCGACCTCATCGAGCGCTCCGGCCTGGCGCCGGCGGCGGTCGAGGATCTGATCATCGGCTGCACCGCTCCCTTCGGCGAGCAGTCGCGCAACATCGGTCGCAACGCGTGGCTGCAGGCCGGCTATCCGCCGGAGACCCCCGCCACGACTCTCGACCGACGGTGCGGGTCGGCGCAGACCGCCGTCAACTTCGCCGCGTCCCTGGTGGCCTCGGGGGTGCACGACGTGGTCATCGCGGGCGGTGTCGAGCACATGGGACATGTTCCGATGAACTCGCCGGCCAAGATCAGTGAACTGTACGGCGACCCGTGGCCGGCCGAACTGCGCGCCCGGTACGACTTCGTCGGGCAGGGCGAGAGCGCCGAACTCATCGCCGATCGGTGGGGCATCACCCGCACGCAGATGGACGAGTTCGCCGCCCGGTCGCATGCGCTGGCCGACGCCGCGGTCCGGGCGGGCCGCTTCGACGCCGAGATGGTCCGGATGGAGCTCGACGGGCAGGTCCGCCTGAGCGACCAGCCCATCCGCCCCGGCACCACCGTCGAGACTCTCGCCACGCTCAAGCCCGTGTTCCGCACGGAGAACGGGCGCGTCACGGCGGGCTCGTCGAGCCCGATCTGCGACAGCGCCGCAGCCGTTCTGTTGTGCACCCGCGAGGCCGCCGAGCGTCACGGACTGCGGATCCGCGCGCGGATCGCCGATCAGACGACCGTCGGCGTCGACCCGATCATCATGCTGACCGGGCCGATCCCGGCCACCCGCAAACTGCTCGAGCGCAACGGGCTCGGCGTCTCCGACATCGACCTGTTCGAGGTGAACGAGGCCTTCTCGTCGGTGGTGCTGGCCTGGCAGCAGGAACTCAAGCCCGACGAGGATCGGGTCAACGTCAACGGCGGTGCGATCGCGCTCGGACATGCCGTCGGCGCCACCGGTGCCCGGCTCATCGCGACGATCCTGGCCGAGATGGAACGCCGCGACACCGAGCTCGGTCTGGTCACCATGTGCTGCGGCGGGGGACTGGGCACCGGCACCCTCGTCGAGCGGGTCGACTGATGATCGACTTCGCGGCCCTGCTCACGCCCGGCTGCGGCGTGTGGTGGAGCCAGGCGGCCGCCGAGCCCCGTCCCTTGGTCGACGCGCTCCTGGAACAGGCGCCGAAGCTGGGCTCACTGCGGTTGTTCACCGGCCTCAGCTGGAACGACCAGTTGGCGGCCGCCATCTCCCCGGAGGCCACCATGGTCTCGTACGGGGCGCTCGGCGCACTCCGGCAGCTCAATGCGACGCACCAACTCGATGTGGTGCCGTGTCACTACTCGGCGCTGCCGCGGATGTTCGCCGAGCAGCGACTGCCGGTGGACGCAGGTCTGCTACAGGTCTCGCCGCCGGGGCCGGACGGGCGCTGCTCGCTCGGCATCGGCGTGGACTACATGGCCGACGCGCTCGCGCACACCGCGCTGCTGTTCGCCGAGATCAACGAACAGATGCCGGACGTGCCCGGCTCGCCGCGCATCCCGCTGAGCCGGTTCGCCGCGACGGTCACCACCGATCGGCCGCTGCAGGAGGAGTCGTCCCGGCCCGCGGGCGACGTCGACCGAGCCATCGCGGCGCACATCGCGGGTCTGGTGGACGACGGGGACACGATCCAGGTCGGCATCGGCTCCACCGGGGCCGCGGTCCTCGAGGCCCTGTCCGGGCACGCCGATCTCGGTGTCCACACCGGGATGATCTCCGACGGGATCATGCGCCTGATCGACAAGGGGGTGATCACCGGCGCGCGCAAGCAGATCGATGCCGGGCTGGCCGTCGCCGGCACCGCGCTCGGATCCACCGAACTGTACCGGCGGGCCGCCGGGCTGCCCGTCCGATTCCGTCCCACCAGTTACACGCATGCCCCGCAGGTGCTGTCCCAGCTGGGCTCCCTGGTCGCGGTCAACTTCGCGATCGAGGTGGACCTGACCGGTCAGGTGGGCGCCGAGGTCAGCCGGGGCACCTACCTGGGTGCGGTCGGCGGGCAGGTCGACTTCGCCCGCGCCGCCGGGCTGACCGGGAAGCTGTCGGTCATCGCGCTGCGCTCCACCATGCGGGGCCGCTCGTCGATCAAGTTCGCTCTCGACGAGGGGATCGTGACCACCGGGCGTGCCGATGTGGACTGCGTCGTCACCGAGCACGGGGTCGCGCACCTGCGGGGGCAGCCGCTGGCAGAGCGGCGGCGGCGGTTGATCGCCGTGGCCGCACCCGAGTTCCGCGAGGACCTGGAACGAACCGTCCGAGCCGCGTCCTGACCGACTCGGTCGGCGGACGCGCACATCACCGAGATACCCGGGGCGGGCAGAGCGCCCCGACCATCCGACGCCACAGAGCATCGACCCTAAGGAGCACATCATGAGTAATCGAGTCGCACTCGTCACCGGAGGCGCCGCAGGCATCGGGGAGGGGATCTCCCGCACGCTGGGAGCCAAGGGCTTCCGCGTCGCCGTCGCGGATCTGAATCTGGATGCGGCCAAGCAGGTCGCCGCGCAGATCGTCGAGGCCGGCGGCGAGGCCATCGCCGTGCCGATCGACGTCACCGACACCGCCTCGGTGAAGGCCGCGATCGACGCCGTCACCGAGCAGCTGGGCCCGGTCGAGGTAGCGGTGAACAATGCGGGGTGGGACGACTTCATGAAGTTCCTCGACACCGACGAGGACTTCTGGAACAAGATCCTCGACATCAACTTCAAGGGTTCGCTGCGCGTCAACCACACGGTGGTGCCGGGGATGATCGAGCGCGGATTCGGCCGGGTCATCAACATCGGTTCGGATGCCGGCCGGGTGGGCTCGTCGCTGGAGGCCGTGTACTCGGGCGCCAAGGGTGGCACCATCGCCTTCACCAAGACTCTGGCCCGCGAGGTCGCGACCAAAGGCGTCACCGCCAACACGGTCTGCCCCGGTCCCACCGACACTCCCGCGCTGCGCAAGTTCGCCGACAACTCCGGCCAGGACGCGGACAAGGTCCTCGGCGGAATGACGCGCGCGGTCCCGATGAAGCGGCTGGCCCAACCGTCCGACATCGCCGCCGCCGTCGCCTTCTTCGCCTCCGACGAAGCCGGTTACATCACCGGTCAGACGCTGTCGGTCAGCGGTGGACTGACGATGGCGTGAGGCCGGTCAGCACCTGACGACGAGACCGCCGGCCCGAAGCGCGAGCTTCCGGCCGGCGGCCGCGTCGTCGACATAGCCGACTCGGTGAGCGGCTCGGCCCACCTGTTCAGTCGGCCCGGTGGTTCACTCGGCCAGGTCGATCTCGGTGCGTTCCTCCACCTGGACGACGGCTTCGGCGTAGCCGTGGACGTGCTTGGTCATTCGGCGGGTGGCTGCGGCGGGATCGCCGGCGCGGATGGCGTCGGTGATCGTCTTATGCGCGCGGTAGGTGGTCTTGCGGACTTCGTCGTCGACGAAGGCTGTGTTCTCGGTGGAACTGTAGATCGCCTGCGACAACGCGGTCATGAACCCGGTCAGCAGTTCGTTGTGGCTGGCGGCAGCGACGGCCATGTGCCAGTCGACATTGGCCTTGAGGAAACTCTCCAAGGGACCCGACAGGTCGTTGATGATGACGTTCGCGGCGTCCATGGCGGCGAGGTCGTCGTCGGTCCGGTACTTGGCGGCGAGTCCGGCGCAGGCCGGCTCGATCGCCTCGCGCGTCTCCAGCAGTGCGGTCAGCCGCAACTGCTGGCCGCGGATCAGCAGGCTCACCGAGGAGGCGACCGACCCGCCGTCGGGCTGCTGAACGAAGGCGCCGCCCGAGCGGCCGGTCTTGATGACGACCAGGCCCTGGACCTCCAGGATTCGGAGCGCTTCGCGCACCGTGGTGCGGCTCATCCGCGTCTGGGTCACTAGTTCACGCTCCGGCGGCAGTGCGGTTCCGGTGGGGAAGTCGCCGCGGAGGATGCGTTCGCGCAAGTCGCTGGCGAGCACGTCCGAAGCCTTCGGTACCTGCATCGGTTCCAGTTGCACCGGTTCGCGAAGTACCTTCGTTCCAGTTCGAGCCTCAGGCATGTGGGTCCCCGTTTCGCAGTTATATGGTCATACCTAAGTTAGCATTCGCAACCTCCTTCAAGTGATGACGTGAGCGATCTAGCTGTCTGCTATATTGGTCGTACCAAACTGACCATTTAAGATCTCGTGATCTGATGGTCGCCCGCAGGCGACGACTCGGTTTCGGATCCGACCTGGCCGAGCGCCGAACTCTCAACGGAAGAGGACGCATGTCCGAGAATCTCGCAGATCAGAATCCCGCAGACGTCGTGACGTGGCGGACGGCCTCCCCGGGTGTCACCGTGGTCACGATGGCACGACCGCCCGCGAACGCCCTCGGCCCCGCCCTGCTCGACGGCCTGCACGCGGCGATGGACGCCGCCGAGAAGGTCGGCGACGTGAAGGTCATGATCATCACCTCGGCGCTCCCGGGGTTCTTCGCCGCGGGCGCCGACATCAAGCACCTCGGGACCATCGACGCCGACAGCTTCACCGCGTACGGCGACAAGATGCGGGCGGTCAACGACCGTCTCGCCGCCGCGCCGTGGATCTCCATCGCGGCGGTCGACGGCCTCGCACTCGGCGGCGGCCTGGAGCTGGCGATGGCCGCGACCCTCCGGGTCGGCGGTGCCGGGGGCAAGTTCGGCCTCCCCGAGGTCAAGATCGGCCTGATCCCCGGAGCGGGCGGCACGCAGCGCCTTCCGCGGCTGGTGGGACGCGGCCGCGCGTTGGACATCATGCTCACCGCGCGGCAGGTGCCCGCCGAGGAAGCCCACCGGATCGGACTGGTCGATCGGCTCGCCGACGGCGACGTGCTGGAGGCCGCCCTCGACTTCGCCGTCCAGATGCAGGGCGCCTCCCTACCCGCGCAATTAGCCGTCGTCCGGACGGTGGACGCTGCCTTCGATCAAACCCTGGCAGACGGCGCCGCCTACGAGGTCGCGCAGGAGCAGTCGTTGTTCGAGGCCGGCGAGGCGGCCGAGGGGATCGCCGCGTTCGTCGAGAAACGCAAGCCGCGGTTCGCCTGACTGGCGCCGAGAATGAGGGCCGGATGCGCAAGGCGCGCATCCGGCCCTCATTCGTGGAGCTGAGTGTTCGTCATCCTCCCGTCAGGCGGAGATGCCGCCGTTCGGGCTCACCACCTGGCCGGTGATGCGCCGCGCCTGCGGGCTGGCCAGGAACAGGATGAGGTCAGCGAGGTCCTCGGGTTCGGCCACGCCCAGGGCCGCCTGCGCGGTCGCCTTCTCGAACAGCCTGGAGCTGAAGGGGTCGTCCATGACGCGGTCGAATGAGCCGGTGTTGGCGATCAGTGACGGGGTGACGGTGTTGACGCGGACGCCGTCGCGCTTGGCCTCCATCGCGAGCGTCCGGGAGAACATGACGATTGCCGCCATGGCGGCGCCGATCACGGTCTCACCGGGGGTGGGGTACTTGGCGGCGTCGGAGGCCACATTGACGATGACCCCGCCGCGCCGTGCGCGCATGCCGGGCAGCACGGCGCGGCTCATGTTCATCGGACCCAGCGCCTGCTGCATGAGGATCGACGGAACGTCCGCCGGATCGATGTCGTGCAGCAGCCGCGGGGTGTAGGACGCCGCGGTGCTGTTGATCAGGATGTCGATGTCGCCCAACGAGGTGGTCACCTCGCCGGCGACCCGACCGGCCTCGGCTGGGTCGTTGGCGTCGCCGGCGATGAACATGGCCCACACGCCGGGCGCCAGTCCGCGGATCTCCTCGGCGGCGTGCTCGCCGCGCTCGGCGTTGCGGCCGATCAAGGCGATCCGCTGCGTGCCCGCGGCGACGAGTTGGCGTGCCACCTGGAGCCCGACACCGCTGGTTCCGCCGGTGATGCAGACGGTGGCGTCGGTGAGCGTGGGCACGCGGATTTCGGTCGGCGGGGTCATCGAATGCTCCTTTGCAGGGGGAGATCGACCGGTCCGCGGGCGCCGCCGTGGTGGTCTTGTCCGTGATGGTCGTGTTCGTGCTCGTGATCGAGGCGTCCGTCGCAGTCGGTGCAGTGGGGCACGCCTGCGCTCTTGTGGCGGTCGAAGTCGGCCGACGCCGACTCGTCGGCGGTCACGGGAAGATCTCGGCTGCCCGCCCAGTCGTCACGGGCCAGCAGGCCGGCGCCGTAGGCGCCCGCGATCTGTGGCGTGTCGAGTTGCTCGACGGGATTGCGGAGCACGGCGGCGATTGCCGCGCACGCCGCGGGGTTCTTCGCGACGCCGCCGGTGATCACGGTCGGGGTGGCGCGGCCGACCTGCGCCACCAGGCCGAGGGTGCGCGCCGCGACCGCCTTGTGCACCGAGGCGGCGATGTCGGCCTTGTCCTGCCCCTGCGCGAGCATCGAGATCACCTCGGTCTCGGCGAAGGTGGCGCACATGCTGCTGACCTCGAGATGATTGGATCCGGCGAGCGCCAGCTCGCCCACCTCGGCGATGTCGACCTCGAGGGCGCGGGCCAGGACGTCGAAGAACCGGCCGGTGCCGCTGGCACAGCGGTCGTTCATCGCGAACCGCTCCACCAGGCCCTCGTCGTCGACGATGATCGCCTTGCTGTCCTGACCGCCGATGTCGATCACGAGTCGCACTCCCGGGTGCAGAGCGGCCGCCCCGCGCGCGTGGCACGTGATCTCGGTGAAGCTCCGGTCGGCGCCGGGCACGAGTTTGCGCCCGTATCCGGTGCTGATCGTCCGCTTGATGTCCGACCGGGCGATGCCCGCGGCTGCGAGGGCCTCGTCGATCGCGCGGGTCACGGCCTCGCGGCTGACCGCCCCCATCTGGACGACGGACGACGCGCGCAGCGTGCCGGCCGAGTCGACGACGGCCGCCTTGGCGGTCGTCGACCCCAGATCGACACCCAGCACGAACCACTCGTCCATCGTGGTGCCCTTCGCTTTCGACCCCGGTCGGGCGGGGTCGCGTGGGACGTTCATCCCCGCGCCTTCATGCGCTGAACGTCGATGGCCTCCAACATCGCCTCCAAGCGGCTGTCGAACAGTTCGTCGTTATAGAACGACGCGTCGGCGACGTCGCCCTCGAAGAAGAACGACTTCACGCCGCGCTGCTCCTCGGCGGTCCGGGCGAGCATGGTCTGCGGGTTGGTCATGGCGCGGCAGGTGCGGGTGGAATGGAAGGCGATGCCGTCGATCGCGTACTCGTCGAGGCGACGCAGCAGCAGTTCCTGCAGGTTCTTCAGCCCGTGGTTCAGCGGGCACAGCAGGTAGTGCTGGGCCATGCCGAGCAGCGGGTTGTCGACGTCGATGAGCTGCGGCTCCTGCCAGAACGACTCATGGGTGTATCGGCCGGCTACCACCGCGACGTCGTACTCGGCGAACTTGCGGGTCAGGAAGCCCAGCTTGTTCCAGTTCATGATGCCGTCGAAGTAGACGCGGTACCGCTCGTTGTCGAGCGCGCTGACCCCGTCGTCGACTCGCTGCTGGATCTCGGCCTTGACCCCGGCGAAGTAGTCGACCAGATCCTGGTTGCCCGGGAGGAAGTTGATCGGGGCGATGCTGGCGACCCAGTCCCAGTAGGTGGCCGGCGTCGGGGCCTGCCTGCACAGCTCCATGCCCTCGAGGCGGAGCTCGGAGGCCTTCTTGATGTACGACATGCTCTCGCTGAGCTTGTCCCAGTCGAAGGGCCGTCCCGTCTGCTGCTCGAGGAACGAGATGAGTTCGCGCAGCTGGCCCTCGACGTACTTGCTGACCTCGACCCACTCCTCTCCGCGCATGTAACCGGCGTCGGGCTTGTTGCCCCACAGCATCGGCATCGACACGTTGAACAGCGGCAGCTTGCGGTCGAAGACGCGGTAGGTCATGGCGTCCCACTGCTGGCCGGTGCTGCAGCCGGCGTATCCGTTGACGAAGAAGTCGGGGGCGGGCAGCTTGCTGGCGAGCTCCTGCTGATCGTGCAGGCCGACGACGCCGGTCTCCTTCTGGCTGGCTGACTGGTGGGTCAGGACGGCACAGCCGAGGTGGGTGCGGGCGTAGGAGCACAGCTCGCCGATGTAGCCGTACTCGGCACCGGCGGCCTGCGCGGGCTCCTCCAGGTGCTGGGCGGCGAGGCGGGCGGCGAAGGCCTCGCCGTGGCACCATTCCAGCCCCGCGGCCTGGAAGATCGGGTTGAGGGCGGCGCCGTTGTACCAGACGACGTGCTTGCCGCGTTCCCTCGCGGTGAAGATGTTCTCCCAGTAGTCGGCGACGAGCTTGCCGCCGACTTTGGTGCTGGAGAGGCGGTTGGCCTTGCCTTTGGCGGGCGATGCGGTGGTCATGGGGAAGTCCTTTGCGCTGGTCTGTGTCGGTGTGGTGGCTGTCGAGGGGCGGCGGACGCGCCGTGGCCGGTCAGGACGCGATGGTCGCGGGCTGTCGGCGGATTCGCTCGACGAACGTCTCGATCCGGGTCCGCAAGGTCTCGACGGGATTGCCCTCATGCTCGGTTTCGATGAGCAGCAGCGGAATGCCGCGCGGCTCGAGCGCCTTGCGCAGTTCGGGGTAGTAGAGCATGTGCGGTTCACAGAACTTCGCCATCAAGACCACGACGCCCTGGGCGCGGCTGGCTCGCAGCGAGTCGATCAGGTAGGTGTCCCAGTCCACCTGGACGGTCACGCGCGTCGGGCACGGGGCGGAGACGTTGCGGTCGAGATACCACTCGGCGAGGTCGTCGAACGGGTCGTCGGACTCGGGGACGTCGGTGGAGATGTACCGGAATCCGGTGAACAGGTCGTCGTCGACGACCAACGCGCCAGCCTCTTCGATCACGTCGAGGATCTCCGGCTTCGGCGCATGACAGAAGTGGCCGGACAGGTGCAGCCGCACCACGTCCTCGGCCGCTTCGTCGGAGGGGCTCAGCTCTGCCAAGATCTGCTTCAGCGCGGCGGTGTGCTCGTCGATGTCCATCACCATCGACGACTTCACCAGGGTCTGGACCTGAGTCGGGGTGATCCGCACCCGGCCGCTGCGTCGGAGCTCGTAAAGGTCGCGCAGCAATCGTCGGTTCTCGTTGAACGCCGCGATGCTCGCCGACACGGCCTCGGAGGTGATGGCGGTGCCCGTCGTGTGCTCGATGTCCTTGACCAGCTCATCGATCCGACTGTGCACGCGGGGCTTGGTCCACGGATCATCCATGGAACTGGTGAACTGCGCGAAGTGGACGGGAGCCTGCGGTCGGGCCCAGCGAATCACGTCGACCGCGCCCAGCAGCTGCACGCAGTGATCCGCGGTGACGAAGGCGTCGAAGACGTCGAGTTCGCCGAGCGCCGCTTGGTCGGCGACGCTGCGGGTGTAGCCGCAGTAGAACTCGGCCAGCAGGCTGCGTCCCTCGGAGATCGGCGTGGAACTCTCCTGCACGATCACCGGCAGGGCACCGGACGCGTGGACCAGTTCGGATGGGAAGTTCATCGGGAACGAGGCGATGGCCGGGCGGTGGTGCTCGGCCTTCCACCGTGCGGCGTAGGCGGCCGGGTCGTCGGCGGCCGCCTGCAGGGTCGCCATCACGTGGGGATTCAGCTCGGTCATGGGGCTCCTCGGTTCTGCTCGGTCGCGGGTTCTGCTCAGGCGCATCGTCTGGGGGACTCGGGTGCGGTTCGGTTCGCTGCGGGATCGGTGTCGAGCGGTGCCTCGCGTTCCCTTCTGATACTACAAGATATGACAGGAAGTTGCTATAACTGTCAAATATCAACGAAAGGGTGATTCGAATGGCAGTGCAGCGAACCGACGGGGTCCTCGACGGGTTGCGAGTGGTCGAACTCGCAGGCATCGGCCCCGCTCCGCATGCGGCGATGATGCTGTCCGACCTGGGAGCCGAGGTGGTCCGGGTGGAGAGGCCCGGGGGTGTCAATCAGCTCGTTCCGGTGGAGTCGGACGCGGGATTGCGCAATCGTTGTTCGGTGGCCGCCGACCTCAAGGATCCGGCCGGGTTGGAGTCGGTGCTGGCGTTGATCGATCGGGCCGACGTCCTCCTCGAGGGCTATCGGCCGGGCGTCGCGGAACGCATGGGCGTGGGGCCGGACGTGTGCTGCGAGCGCAACCCGCGTCTGGTGTATGCGCGCATCACCGGATGGGGACAGACCGGCCCGATGGCGGCCCAGGCCGGCCATGACATCAACTATCTGGCGCTGACCGGTGCGCTCGACGCGATCGGCCGTGCCGGCGAACGGCCGCTGGCGCCGCTGAATCTGGTCGCCGACCTCGGCGGCGGGTCGATGTTCGCGATCTCGGGGATCCTGTCCGCGCTCTACGCGCGGGAACGCACCGGGCGGGGGCGCATCGTCGACGCCGCGATGATCGACGGTGTCAGCACGTTGATGACGATGTTCTGGACGCTGACCGAGAACGGCCGCTGGGCACCCGAGCGCGGCACGAACGTCATCGACGGAGCCGCACCCTTCTACGACACGTACGAATGCGCGGACGGCGGCCACGTCGCGGTCGGCGCCATCGAGCCGCCCTTCTACGCGCAGTTGCTCGACGGTCTGGGATTGACGGACGCGGAACTGCCCGCCCAGTACGACGAGTCGTGCTGGCCGCTGCTACGCGCCCGCTTCGCCGAGGTCTTCGCAACCCGGTCCCGGGACGAGTGGGCCGACGTGTTCGCCCGGCGCGACGCATGCGTGACACCGGTCCTCGCGCTCACCGAGGTGGCCGACCACCCGCACATCAGGGAACGCGGCACCATCGTCTCCGAGTTCGGACAGCGTCAGCCCGCGCCCGCGCCGCGGTTCGCGACCGTCGGAGCCGACGTCGCTGGCGGAGCCGAATGCGCCGTGGCCCGCGGGTACACCCGGCCGAGGGTGCCGGGGGAGGACACCGCTCAGGTCTACGCCGACTGGGGCGTCACCGTGCCGGGAGCTGGCGGCGGTGCGGGTCGATAGGTGACGATGGTGGCCATGACTGACTCGACCAGCGGCGCCACTCGGCAGGCGTCCGGATCCGCACGGTCGGTTCTGATCACCGTGCTCGGTGAACTCGTCGAACCGCTCGGCGACCGGCCGGTCCGGACCGCGGCCCTCGTGTACGTTCTCAAGGGCCTCGGATTCTCCGAGCACGCCGCCCGGCAGGCGATCGCCCGCACCGGCTCGGCGGATTTCATCACCCCGATCCGCGACGGCCGCGAGACGCTGTGGGAGCTCACCGACAAAGCGCACCGGCTGTTCACCGAAGGTGACATCCGGGTGTTCTCGTTGGATCTCGACGTGACGCAGTGGGACGGACGCTGGCTGGTGGTGAGCGTGTCGATCCCCGAATCGCATCGATCGGCTCGCAAGCGGCTCTACGCGGCGTTGCAGTGGGCCGGTCTGGGGAACCCCGCTCCGGGCGTCTGGGTCACGCCGCACACCGGAAGAGCGTCCGAGGTCGCACGCAGCATCGACGAATTGGGCCTGACGCCCAACACCGTCTCCGTGGCGGGCGAGCTGGCGGTCGCCGGAGTCTCCGAAGCCGAGCTCGTCGAGCGATCGTGGGATCTCGTGGCGGCTGAGGAGGCCTACGATGACCTGCTCGACCGCTTCGACGGCCGGCATTTCGAATCCGGCGACGAGCAGCTGTTCGCGCACCTCGAACTCGCCGACGCCCTGCGCCGCATGGCCTACATGGATCCCCGGCTGCCGGAGGTGTTGTTGCCCGAGTGGCCCGGCCTGCCCGCGGCCAAACGGCTGCGAGACCTCCGCACCGCGTGGAGCCCGGCCGCGCATGCGCGATGGTGGGAGATCGCCGGGCGGTAGGCGTCGGTTGTGACACACGAGACATTTAAGGTCCAACCATTTTGGTGGGCGTGGTTTCATGTTCTCATGAGTAATGTGTCGACGCCGGTCGGGGAATCGCCGGGCGGTCGGTTCGACGCATCCGATCGGATCGAAAGGTGGCATCGATGACTCTCGCCGGCGAGGCCTACGAGCTCCGGAGTGTCGTGAACCTGCGAGATCTCGGCGGACTGCCGACCCGGACCGGGCGGACGGCCTCGGGAATCCTGCTTCGCAGCGATGCCCCGTACCGCGGCGATGCCATGCCGAACATCGCCGACTGGCCGCCCGCGACGGTCGTCGACTTGCGTGATCGGGCCGAGGGATCCGGGGACGCCTACGTGTGGCCCGACGAGGTCGAGGTGATCAGCCACCCGGTCTTCACCGGTGCGCGGATCGATCGTTCGGCGGAGCGGCCGCTCATCGACGTCTACCGGACGGTGTTGGACACCGCCGCGCACCGCGTGGTGGAGGCGATCGGCAACTACAGCGAGTCGGGTGCGACGGTCGTTCACTGCGCGGCGGGGAAAGATCGGACGGGCATCGTGGTCGCGGTGTCGCTGATGGTCGCCGGCGTCGATCCGGATGCGATCGTGGCCGATTATCAACGCACCGAGGACGCGATCGGCGATGTGTACCGTCGGATGCGAGAGCGCCGCAAGCTCTTCGCGGACGTCCAGCCCGACGATCAGATACTCCGCACCCCGCGTGCCGCGATCGACTTGGTGCTGGAGACGGTCGACGGCGCCGCAGGCGGGGCGCGTGGTTGGTTCGAGAACCACGGCGGGGACCTGGGCCGGCTGGAGCGTTGGCTCGATCGATTCACCGCAGCACCTTGATCCACCCAGCACCTTGATCCGCCCAGCACCTTGATCCGCCCGCTGATCCGAGCCGACGAATCCGCCCGGGTCAGAGCTCGAGGACCAACTTGCCGCCTCGGCATCGGGAGACGCAGATCATCATCGACTCGTTGGCCTCCTGCTCGTCGGGCGTGAGGACGACGTCGCGGTGGTCGACGTCCCCGGAGATCACCAACGTCTCGCAGGAGCCGCAGGTCCCCTCGGCGCATGAGTTGGGAACCAGCACGCCGACGTCGTTGGTGACGACGTCCAAGATCGACCGATCAGGCGGGACCTCGACTGTCACACCGGTTTCGGTCAACTCGACCTCGAACGAGGCATTCGTCGACTCGTCGATGTCCGCCGCAGAGAAGTGCTCCATCTGAACCGACCCGTCGGGCCACGAGTCACACCGCGTCTGGACGGCGTCCAGCAGGGCTTCGGGTCCGCAGCAGTAGACGAGGGTGTCCTCGGCCGGCGTATCGAGCAGTCCGGGCAGATCGATACGCCCGGACTCGTCCTCGGGCCAAAAAGTCACCCGATCGCCCCAGGCCGCCAGTTCGTCCCGATAGCTCATCGACGTCAACGACCGTCCGCCGTACACCAGTCGCCACGGGGTCCCGGCGTCATCGGCGGCCCGGATCATCGGAATCAGCGGGGTGACGCCGATGCCGCCCGCGATGAAAAGGTAGCGGTCCGACGAATGGAGCGGGAAGTGGTTGCGCGGCCCCTGGACCGACACGTGGTCGCCGACTCGGAGTTCTTCGTGGATCCGGCGCGAGCCGCCGCGTCCCTCCGCTTCGCGCAGCACCGCGATGCGGTAGGTTCGCCGCTGCCTTGGGTCACCGCACAACGAATACTGTCGGACGAGCCCGTCGGCGAGGACGATGTCGATGTGTGCGCCCGGCGCCCACTCCGGGAGATCGGCACCGCTGTCAGATGCGAGGGTGAGTTCGACGACGTCGTCGGCGACTGTGCGGCGATCAGTGATCTGCAGGGTCAGTGCGGATGTGCCGTCGTCGTCGGGTGTGGGAGTTTCGCCGGCCGGCGAGATGTCGGTGGTTCGAGGGAGTTCGATGGTGTTCGTCATTTGTTCCTGCAATCAGTTCTGGTGCTCGCCGGGGGTCTCACGCGTGCTCGACTCGGCGTCGTCGGGGCCGTCGTCGATCAGCGACAGTGCGGCGTTGGGGCAGCCGCTCACCGCGCGCCTCACGTCCCGGAGGTCGTCGTCGCCGACGGTGTCGCGGAGGATCTGCATCTCGCCCTCGTCGTTGACCTCGAAGTACGCCGGCGCTATGGCCTCGCAGTTGCCCAGGGCGGTGCATTTGGTCCGATCGACGGTGACTCTCATCGGTTCTCTCCATTCTCAGCGGCGGCGGTCCACTGGTCGATGATCAGTAATTCGGGAAGCACGGTCTCGATCGCGTCGGCCGCGTCGGCTGCCGATGGTGTGACATCGCCGAGCCAGACGCACCCGGTGGTGCCGTCGATGGTGATGGTGTCGCCCGGGTGGATGGTGGTCCCGGTGGAGCTGATCAGGCGATCTCGGCTGAAGTCCAGGTCATGGGCGCCGACGACGGCGGCGATGCCCCAGCCGCGTGCGACCACTGCCGCGTGGCTGACGAGCCCGCCCCGGGTGGTCAGCAGCCCCACGGAGGCGGCCATGCCCGCGACGTCCTCCGGGCAGGTCTCGGGTCGCACGAGGATGACGTCGTCCTCGGCTTCGATGGCGTCGGCACTGGTGAAGACCGCTCGGCCGACCACCCGGCCCGGGGAGGCACCGAGTGCCCGGGTGATCACGGTCGGGGCGACGGACTCGTCGTCGGCCTGCGCCAAGGCCTCGGCGCGCGCTCGGTCTCGGGTCTCGACAGGCACCCGACGCAGAACCTCGCCGGGGGTCAGCCGAATCGACGGGTCGGCGGCCAGGTCGACGGCGATGCGGACCGCCGCGGTGGCGCCGCGTTTGCCGACGCGCGTCTGCAGGAGCCACAGCTTGCCGTCCTCGACGGTGAACTCGACATCGCACATGTCGCGGAAGTGGTGTTCGAGGCGTTCGAGGGTCTCCGTCAATTCTCGGTAGACCGAGGGCTGCAGATCGGCAAGTTCGGCGACGGCCAGTGTCTTGGCCGAGCCGGAGACCACGTCCTCGCCTTGGGCCATCGGCAGGTAGTCGCCGTAGATCTCGTCGGCGCCGGTCGACGGGTTGCGTGTGAAGACCACCCCGGTGCCCGAGGTGGTGCCGCGGTTGCCGAAGACCATCGCTTGCACGGTGACCGCCGTACCGAGGTCGGGATCGATGTTCTCCCGCTCCCGGTAGGTCTGAGCGCGAGGGGTGTGCCACGACCGGAAGACTGCCTCGACTGCTTCGGTGAGTTGCACCATCGGATCGGCGGGCACGGGGACTCCGGCCAACGAGGTGATCGCCGTCTGCAGATCGCGCACATGTCTTCGCAGGCCGCTGCCCCGCGGTGGGGTGGCGCTGCGCAGCGAGTCGCCGTCGACGCCCATCACCGTCACCGCGTACATGGTGAGGAACCGCCGATAACTGTCCCAGGCGAACTCGTCATTGCCCGCCGTCTCCGCGAGGCCCTCGACGGTCTCGTCGTTGAGGCCGAGGTTGAGGACCGTGTCGAGCATCCCCGGCATCGAGACCGGTGCGCCGCTGCGGACCGCGACGAGCAACGGGTCGTGCGGGTCCCCGAGTCGGCGCCCCATCTGCTCGCCGAGCTCATCGGCGAAGTGGGCGAGGGTCTGCTCCAGCGTGTCCGGCCGGCCCCGAGTGAGGTACTCCCGGCAGACCGGCACCGACACGGTGAATCCCGGTGGGACGCACAGTCCCAGCTCCGTGGTCATCTCGGCGAGACCTGCGCCCTTGCCTCCCAGGAGCTGGGTCAGTTCGTAGTGCGGAAGGTTGTGGCGGTGATTGAAATGAAAGACCGCGTCACGCAGATCGCCGGCTTCGGGACGGGTCTCGGTGGCGACGGGATCTGTCAGGGGGATGGTCATATGACCTCCTTGGTCGTACCTTTCTAAATGGTTGACAGAAACGTACCACGGTCGTAGCGTGATGAGAAGTACCTCATATCTAGGACTGGAAGTGATCAACGTGACAACTGCCGAAGCCGCTCGCACGGTCGACCTGATGGACCTCTCGATCTTCCGGGAAGACCGTGACCTGCCGGTCCTCGACGAACTGCGTGCGAATGACCCGGTGCACTGGAACGCCCCGTCGGAGCGCGGTCCCGGATTCTGGGCGCTGACTCGGCACGCGGACGTGAAGGCCGCCGCGTCTGACAACGCGCGCCTCTCGTCGGCGTCCGGGACCCAGATCGTCGACCGCAAGGTGGAGGGAAAACTCGCCAGCCTCCATAACATGGACGACCCGGAGCACGCGGCAATGCGCAAGATCACCCTGCCGCACCTGCGTGCGATCAAGATCAAGCAATGGCAGGAGGCCATCGACGAGTCCGTCGCCACGCTGCTCGACGGAGCCGCGCAGATCGGCGGCGAGTTCGACATGGTTCACGAGGTCTCGGCGCGGCTTCCGATGCTGGTGCTCTCCCGCGTCATGGGGGTGCCGGCCGCGGATGGTCCCAAGATGGTCGACTGGACTAACCGTTTGACCAGTTCGGACCCGGACGACGCGGTCGATGCGAGCCAGCTCGCCGTTGCTCGCGACGAGGTCATGGCGTACTTCGAGAAGCTGACCGAACAGCGCAGGCGCGAGCCGACCAATGACCTCATCAGCGTTCTGGCCAATGGGGAGGTCGACGGTCGACCACTGACCTGGGAAGAACTCGCGGCCTATTACATCCTGCTGGTCGCGGCAGGCAACGAGACGGTCCGGCACGCGACGTCGGGTGGCACGCTGCTGTTCCACCGACACCCGGAGGTCTGGCGCGAGTTGCAGCAGGACCCCACTCAGCTCAACGGCGCGGTCGAGGAAGTCGTTCGCTGGGTCAGCCCGGTCGCCGCTTTGAGCCGCACCGCGGTCGAGCCGCTGACGATCGGCGACAAGGAGATCGCCGCAGGCGACAAGGTGGTCCTGTGGTTCGCCGGTGCCAATCACGATCCGGACGCCTTCGAGGATCCGCACGAGTTCCGGATCGGCCGCTCGTCCAACGATTCCATGGCGTTCGGCTGGGGCGTCCATTTCTGTCTGGGGGTGCACTTGGCCCGCGCCGAACTGCGGACCTTCTTCGGCCAGGCAATCAAGCGAGGTGTCAGCTTCGAAGTCACCGGTGATCCGGTCCGGGTGAATCACAACATCTTCCGAGGCTGGACCCAGATCCCGGTCCACCTGCGCCAGGCCCGGTGATCGAGATGGTCACCTCGATCGACCAACCGTCGCCGCCGTCGGTCGCCGACCACGCGGTCCGGATGGACTCGCTCTACGTCAACGGCGAATGGGTGGCGCCGACCGGCCGGGACCGGATCCCGGTCGTCAACCCGGCCACCGAGCAGATCATCGGCTCGATCGTCGACGCCGACGAGACTGACGTTGCGGCGGCATTCGCCGCCGCCCGAGAGGCGTTGTCGGCGTGGAGCGCGCGGCCCGTCGACGAACGGGCGGATTACCTGGATGCGCTCGCCGATGCGCTGCACGACCGCGGCGAGGAACTCGCGGCGCTGGCCACCGCGGAGATCGGGATGCCGCTCGCCGAGTCTCGCGGTGTGCAGGCGGCCCTGCCCGAGCAGGTGCTCCGCAGCACCGCCGACGCGGCGCGCCGGCTGGACTGGGAGTACCGGGACGCCTCTGGCAGCACGGTCCTTCGCGAGCCCGTGGGCGTGGTGCTCGGTATCACGCCGTGGAACTTCCCGGTGCACCAGCTGGTCGCCAAGCTCGCCCCGGCGCTGGCCGCCGGCTGCACGATCGTCCTCAAGCCCGCCGAACTGACCCCGCTCAACGCGCTGTTCCTCGCCGGACTCTGCGAGGCCGTCTCGCTGCCGCCCGGCGTGGTCAACCTGGTCACCGGCCGCGGCGCCACCACCGGCGAGCTTCTGGTCCAGTCGCAGGCCTACGACATGGTGTCCTTCACCGGGTCGCTGCGGATCGGGCGGCACATCGGAGCGGTCGCCGGCGACCGGATCGTCCGGGCGACCCTGGAGCTCGGCGGCAAATCACCGGCCGTCGTCATGGATGACGCCGACCTCGAGGAGGCGGTGCGGACGACGGTGAAGAACTGCTTCACCAACGCCGGCCAAAAATGCAACGCGCCCACGCGCCTCATCGTGCCCGAAGCCCGTCGCGCGCAGGCGATGACGATCGCGACCGAGGCGGCGGCCGCCTACCGACTCGGCGACCCGCTCGACGCCGAGACCACCATGGGGCCGCTCGCCTCCGAAGTGCAGCGCGACAAGGTGCTCTCGTATGTCGAGGGGGCGCGGTCCCGGGGCGCCCGCGTGACCGGTGGTCGGCCTGCCGACCGCGATCGCGGCTACTTCGTCGAACCGGCCGTGATTACGGATGTCGCGCACACCGATCCGGTGGTGCGGGAAGAGATCTTCGGACCGGTCCTGGTCCTGCTCGGCCATGACGGCGAGGAGGACGCGATCCGGATCGCCAACGACACCCCCTATGGCCTGTCGGCCGAAGTGTGGTCGGCCGACGCGGCGCAAGCCGATCGTCTGGCCCGGGCGATTCGTGCCGGACAGGTTCGGATCAACGGCGTCAGATCGCCGAATCCGCCGATCGCGCCCTTCGGCGGATACAAGGCCTCCGGACTCGGTCGCGAACTCGGCCGGTTCGGAATCGATGAGTACCTCGAAGTCAAAGCAGTCCTGGGCTCACCCAGCCGAGTGAAGGAGAATTGAGTGCGCGCCGCAGTGATCTGGGAGGCCGACGGTCCCTTCGAAGTACGCGCCGACGCCACCCGCGCCCCGGCCGGGACCGGACAGGTCGCAGTGCGCATCCGCGCCGCAGGCGTCTGCCAGACGGACATGTCCCTGGCCGCCGGCGCCTTTGGTCAGCCGATGCCGGTCGTCCTCGGGCATGAAGGGGCGGGCGAGGTCGTCGAAGTGGGGGCCGAGGTGACCGGGGTGTCGGTCGGCGACCGAGTGCTCATCACCTGGGTGCCGCCGTGCGGGCACTGCTACCACTGCATCCGCCACGAACCCTACATCTGCGCGAACCGGAAACGGTCCAGCGAACAGGCGAATCAGTCCGGCCTCGCGGTCACCGGCACCCAGGTGCACGTCGGCCTGGGAACCGGCACGTTCGCCGAGGAGACCGTGGTCCCGGTCACCGGAGTGATTCCGCTGCCCGCCGACATCCCGTTCGAGCTCGCGGCGCTACTCGGCTGCGCAGTGCCCACCGGCTTCGGTGCCGCCGTGAACTCGGCGCGGGTGGAGCCGGGGGACTCAGTATTGGTGATCGGTTGTGGTGCAGTGGGATTGAGCGCGATCCAAGGTGCCCGGATCGCCGGTGCCGCAGAACTCGTCGCGGTCGACCCGCAGGCAGACAGGCAGACCCGCGCCATGAGCTTCGGTGCGACCCACGCGCTGGGAACCGATGCAGATCCGCGGGAGGCGCTCACCGACGCGCCGGGCTTCGACGTGGTGATCGACGCCGTCGCCAACGCGAAGACCATCACGGCCGCGTGGCGGGCGGCCCGCCGGGGCGGCCGCATCGTCGTCGTCGGGGCCGGACGTCCCGAGGAACGAGTGGAGCTGACGGCACAGGAGCTCTTCCACGACGAGAAGAAGCTCATCGGTTCGTACTACGGATCGTCGGACATGCGCCGCGAGGTGCCGCGTCTGATCGCGCTGTGGCGAGCCGGACGTCTCGACCTGGCCGGCATGGTCGACGCGGTCGTCGACCTCGAGCACATCAACGACGTCGCCGCCGATCAACGGGCCGGCCGCTCGCTGCGAACCATGCTCAGCCTCTGACCATCACGACACCTGACAAGCACGACCACCTGACAAGCACGACCACCTGATAAGGGAATGCTCATGAACCACCGCACCGCCCGGGATCGGCCGACGAGGCCGGCGCTGGACAGCCTGCTGCGACCCCGGCGCATCGCCTTGGTCGGCGCCAGTGACAACAACCTGTTCTCCCGCCGGACCTTCGCCCAGCACAGCCGGCTCACCGGGGCGCGGGAGATCACGCTGGTCAACCCTCGCTCGCCGATCGTCCATGGTGTGTCGACCGTCGGCTCGTGCACCGACATCGACGGCGGCATCGACTGCGCATTCCTGCTCACCCCGCAGCAGGCGACACCCGATGCTCTCCGCGATGCGGCGGCGGGCGGCGCCCGGGCCGCCGCCGTGCTCAGCCAGGGCTGGGGAGAGGACGGCCCCGACGGTCGCGCTCGCCAGGACGAACTCGTGGCGCTCGCCCGCGAACTCGGCGTCACCCTCCTGGGCCCCAACCACCTGGGCTTCGCGAACCTGTGGGACCGGATCGCGATGTGCGCGCTGGGCCTCGACATGCCGATCGAACCGGGCCCGTTCGCCCTGATCACCCAGAGCGGCGCCGTGGGATCGTCGCTGGTCGGTTACGCGGCGCGCAACGACGCCCGGTTCAGCTTCGTGGTCACCACCGGCAACGAGTCGATGGTGACCGTCGCCGATGTCGTCGACTACGTCGTCGACGATCCGCACACCAAGTCGATCGGGGTGTTCGCCGAGACCATCCGCGACCCGGAACTGTTCCGCCGGGCGGCCGGTCGCGCCGCCGACGCCGGTAAGGCGATCGTCATGCTCAAGGTCGGCTCCTCCGAACTCGCCGCGCAGACCGCGAAGGCCCACACCGGAGCGCTGGTCGGCGATGACGCGGTCATCGACGCGGTCCTCCGGCAGGACGGCGTCATCCGGGTCAGTTCGGTCGAGGACCTCATCGGGACGGGCATGCTGTGCGCCCAAACCGGGCCGCTCGCCAGTCCAGGCATCGCGGTCATGTCCGTCTCCGGCGGCGCATGCGACCTCATCGCCGACCAAGGCGAGGCCGCCGGACTGCCTCTGCCGCCGCTCTCGGCGGCAACCGCGGCCCGGCTCACCGCCGTGTTGCCGTCATCGGCTCATCCGCAGAACCCGCTGGACGTCACCGGCGCGGCGGCCACCCGGCCCGAGGTCTGGGAGGGGAGCTTCGCCGCGCTCGCCGCCGAACCGGGCATCGGTCTCATCGGCGCGGTCACGTCCCTGCCCACCGACGGCGAACCGCAGCGGGTGGACACCTTCCGCGCGGTCGCGACGGCGATCCGGTCGTCCGGCACTCCCGGGGTGATCATGCCCCAGATCGATCAACCGCAGTCCGCGGTGGTCCGGCAGGTCAAGCAGGACACCGGGATCGAGATCGTCATGCCCGGCGTGGAGCGATTCGTGCGAGCCGCCGCCGGACTGTCCCGGTGGTCGGCGTGGTTGCAGACCAGGTCGGCCGCCGCCGCGGTCCGACAGTCGGCCGTCGACGTCGAGCTTCCCGAGTCGGGTCCGCTCAGCGAACAGGCGGCGCGAACGGTGCTCGCCGCGGCCGGAATCGACGTGGTGCCCGCCGAGCTGGTCCGATCCCGGGCCGAGGCGCTCGAGGCCGCCGACCGGCACGACGGTGCCGTCGTCCTCAAGCTGTCGTCCCCGGAGGTCGCGCACAAGACGGAGATCGGCGGAGTCGAGCTCGATCTGACCGGCGCGGAGGCGGTCGGTGCCGCGTACGACCGGCTCGTCGCACGAGCCGACGCCGCCGGCGTCCCGCTCGACGGCGTGCTGGTCAGCCCGATGCGCAGCGGCGGCGTGGAACTGCTCGTCGGCGTCACCCGCGACCCGGACTGGGGCCGGGTGCTGGCCATCGCGATGGGCGGCGCCCTGGTGGAACTGCTCGACGACACGGCGCTGCGCGTCCTGCCGGCCTCGCGCGACGACATCGCCGCCGCGCTCGCCGAACTGCGGGGCTACCGGCTGCTCACCGGCTTCCGCGGCAGCAAGCCCGTCGACCTCGACCGCCTCATCGACACCGTTGCGCGACTGGTCGCCGTCGCGGAAGGGCTCGGTGACACCGTCGACGCCGTCGAGATCAATCCGTTGTCGGTGGACGGTGACCGGGTGGAGGCGCTCGATGCGCTCATCACCCGCGCCTGAACCGCTCGGGGCGGACACGGCCTCCCCGCACCGATCGGCACCCGCACCGACCGGCCGCCGCCCGACTGGAGGAAACGACATGACGACCGTTCGGAGTGACCCCGCGCTCCTGGCGCAGATCACTGCGGCGTTGCGCGCCGCGGGCACGGTCCGGCCCGATGCCGAGATCGCCGGCGCCGACCTCACCGGAGTCGGTGCCGGGGCGATGGCCGACACCTTTCGGGTCGAGCTGGACTGGGCTTCGCCCGGTGCCGGTCCGAACAGCCTCGTCCTCAAACGACCTGCGCTCGACACCGCGGCCGCCACCACCGCCGCCTCCCTCGGTGCCTATGAGCGGGAGGCCAGATTCTATCTGGACCTCGCTCCGAGAACGCGAGTGCGAGCACCACGCCTCCTCGGCGTCATCGACCACGCCGGGGCGGGAGACCCGGACACCGTCCTGCTGGAGGATCTCACTCGGGTCCACCGGCCCGGCGATCAGTTCCGGGAGGTTCCGATCGAGCAGTTCAACCGGGCGCGGCACCAGCTGGCGCTGCTTCAGGCGCCGTTCTGGGACGACGAGACGACCGCGCGCCTACCGTGGCTCCATCGCCGGCTGGGGGTACCGATTCCGGGCATCCTCGATCGGATGCAGCGGTCCTGGCATGCCGCCGCAGACACCATCGCCGCGGACCTGCCGCCGGAGGAACGCGAGTGCATCGACCGGTTCGTCGCTGCGGCGCAGGACTGGGCTCAGCTGAATCCGGGCCCGCAATCGCTGGTGCACCACGACTTCCGGGTCGACAATCTGTTGTTCGGCGACGACGAGGTCGTCGCCATCGACTGGCAGACCATCGGCTGGGGCTCGGTGATGTTCGACTTCGCCTACCTGCTCGGCACCTCGCTGGAGTCCGCGACCCGTCGGCGTCTGGAGGGCGAACTGCTCGCCCGGCACCTCGAGGATCTGCAGAGTCTCGGCGTCACCTGGGACGAATCTCAAGCCCAGGAGACCTATCGGTGGGCCTGCGGTGCCGTCCTGCTGATGCTGGTGCCGCCGATCAGCTCGGTGAAATCCAACGCACGCATGGCCGCGATGTTTCGCCGCCTGCTCTCACTCGGCGCGCGTCAAGCGCTCGACAACGACTCGCTAGAACTCGTGACTTCCCAAGTGCCACCCACTCGATGAGGAGAACCGCCATGACACCCCAACAACCCGCCGTCGCCGACCAGACCGTCACCTTCGAAACCGTCGGTCAGGGCCTCACGGTCTACGAGAGCGACGAAGCAGTGGTCGGCCGCGCCAAGTGGCTGGAAACCCCGGACGACGTCATCGCCTTCGTCGGCCAGGACGACGTCAGCGATGTGGTCGTCATCGCCCGCGGCGGCACCACCACCTTCCTCGCCATGGCCCTCAACGCCGGCGTCCGGGGGATCATCACCCTGCAGGGCGCTCCCGAGAGTCACCTGGGCATCCTCAGCCGCGAGTACGGCATTCCCTGCATCATGTCGGTGGCCTTCGAACGCGGGGTCCGAACCACGCGCGGTGAGACGATCCCGGCCGACGGGACGCTGGTCAAGCTCGACATCTCGTCTCGGCCCCACGGCGTGGTGAGCATCGAAACCGGCGCGCCGGTGGACGATTCACCGGAGTCGACGGACGCACCAGCCGCCATGAGCCCCGAACAACTCGCGCAGATCCAGGCCCTGCTCGCCAATTTCCAGGGCGATGTGCCGCCGGGCCTGGAGGGCGACGCGATCATGCGCCGGCGGCTAGGGTCCAACGTGCTCGATCTGGACGACCCCGCGTTCGACCGCGAGCTCAGCATCGACGAGACCAACGACATCCTGACGTATCTGGCCTGGAACGAATGGGATGCGCTGGCCGCGCGCGCCACCGAAGGCGAGTCCGGTCTCATTCCGCGCCAGGAATACGAGGCGCTGGGCATCATGGACAGCTGGTTCCATCATCCGGTGTGGCTCAAGGCGATCCAGGACCGAGTGGGTCCGGCCGGCATGACCGGCATCGCGGCCCGCGCACAACAGGAGATCGGCACCAAGATCAATCTCCTGCACATCTGGGCGTGTGCCAGCGCACCGAGCTTCGGTCGCGGCATCGCGATGGAGCTGAAACTGCATGACTTCGATTACCGGACTGCGGAGATCACCGAGGCGATGTCGAGCGTGCGGCGGATGTATCGGGGCATCTGGGGGAGCGGTCCGATGTTCACCTCGATGCGCGACTACCGGGCCCCGATCCTCGACGACTCCTGGATCGAGCGGTTCGGCCGGGATCGGATCGCGATCACCGGCGACGACGAGCGGTCGATCTTCCAGCGCTTCAACGGCGCTCTGGAGCTCCTGGGCTTCCTCGTTCACTTCGACAACCGGCTCGGACTCGGCGACAGCGGGCCGTACCCGACCGACGGCGGCGGCTTCGTCATGGTCCGCGATCTGTTCATCAACGAGCCGGCCTACGAGTGGTCGTCGACCACCGAGGGGCTGCCGTACGCGGTCACCATCGCAATGTTCTTCGACGGCGACTCCGGCCTCACCACCCGGGTGCAGGATCTGTCGACCATGTTCAGCGACCCGGCGAACTATCTGCCCTATGTCAAAGGCGTCGCGGTCTACGCCCGCGAGAAGTGGGACACGCCGATGAGCGAGCTGACGGTGCTGTCGCTGACCGACATGGACGAGCTCCGTGCTCGCGGCGAGGCCAGTTCAGAGGCGTTGTACAAGCACATCGCGTCGATGAGCCAGGAAGAGAAGGTCATGGCCGGCGCGGTGGTCTACGCCTCGGGCTTCGTGCTTCCCTTCGCCCGGGCCGCCGGCATGGTCGACGAGCTCGTCGCCGACCACGGGTTCATGACGGTGCACCCCGTCCCGACAGCGAGCTACGAGACGATCGTCAGCGGGGTCGCGACCGAAATGATCCCGCGGTTGTTCCTCACCGGGACCTGGGCCAACGCCGTCCCGCCGCACAGCGGTGACGCAGTCGCCAGCGCCGACGGCGAGTTCGAGGTCTTGCATGCCACTCGGGTCCGGGGTTTCGCAACCGCAGAGCAGATCGCCGCAAGCACGGGTCTGGCCCTGCCTCTCGTCGAGCAGCGGCTCGCCGAGGCCGCCGAGAGCGGTTTCGTCAAGCAGCTCACCGGCCGGGTGTCCGGTGCACGACTCACGCCGGTCGGTCGGGCCCGGCTCCTGCTCCTCGCCGACAAGGGCATCGACGAACGACAGCACCGCGACTTGGTGGCCGCCTACGATGCCTTCCTGGTCCCCAACCGGGAATTCAAGGCACTGACGAGCCAGTGGCAGACGGACCGGGACCTCGATGCGACGATCGCCGGTCTGGATCGGATCCACGCGGAGGTCGGCCGCGTCCTGGGCGATTCGGCGTCGGCGGTCGCGCGCTTCGGGATCTACCGGGGCCGCTTCGACCAAGCCCTCGAGCGATTCCGCGGCGGCGATGAATCCGCGCTGGCCCAGCCGATGTCGGAGTCGTATCACGATGTCTGGATGGAGCTGCACGAGGACCTGTTGGTCACCCTCGGCCGGCAGCGCGGTGCGCATGACGAGTAGTTCCAGCGGATCCGATGCCACCGATCCGAGAGTCGGCGGCGTCGGACTGGTGGCGGCCCTTCGCGACCTGCATCCGATCACGGCGGGGGTCGCGGGGGTATCGGCCACCCCGTGCGGAGCCGGGCAACTGGCCGACAGCTACCGCCTCGAGCTGGAGTACCGGCGCGGCGCGCAGGGCCCGCGAAGCGTCTTCCTCAAACTGCCGCCGTCTGATGAGTCCTCGGCGACGACCGCACGGCGGATCAACGCCTTCGCCCGGGAGAGTTTCTTCTATTCTCGCCTCCTCCCGCAGCTCGACGTGAGAACCCCCGGTTTCCTCGGCCTCATCGACCTTCCCGGCCCGACGACGGGAATCGTCCTGGCGGATCTCTCGGACACGACCCGACCGCTGGACCAACTCAGCGACGGCACACCGACTCAGGCGACCTCGGTCATCGACCAACTCGCCGGGCTGCAGGCACCGTTCTGGGACGACGTCGACGCGGCTGGCGGCGACGGCAGGTTCTACAACCGGACGCTCGACCACATGGACGGTCTGGCCGAGCGTTACCAACAGTCGTGGCACCGGCACGGCGAGACGGTCGGCGCCGGGCTCGACCCGGCACAGCGTGAACTCATCACCCGGTTCGGCGACGACTGCCGAGCGTGGGCGACGACGATCACCGGCCCGCGCACGCTGGTTCATCAGGACCTGCGCCTGGACAATCTGCTGTGGAACCCCGGGTCCGGTGCCGTGCTGATCGACTGGCAGACGCTCGCCTTCACCTCGCCCGCGTGGGACCCTGCGTTCTTCCTCGGCACCGCACTGCCGCCGGAGAGTCGCCGTTCGGTGGAGCGCGACCTGATCAGCAGACACGTCGATGCGCTCGCCGCGCGCGGCGTGAGCGGGTGGGGCGGCGAACTCGCCTGGACCGAACACCGGCGGTTGTCCGGATCGGTCCTGCTCGCGATGATCGCGGCCCTGGCCTTCGTAGTACCCACCGACCGCGGCTTCGCCATGTTCGCCTCCCTCATCGATCGTGGCGCGAGGCAGGCACTGGACCTGGACCTTCTGGAATTCCTCGACTGACGAGAGGCACACATGCTCAGCAAATGGGACGACTACCCGATTCACCAGGCGCCGCTCCCGGTGACGACCCCCGTCGGCAGCGACCCCGGCCGCTACAACCGGCACTGGATGGCGATGCACGACACCGCGCTGACCACCCAGGTCGGCTTCGGCTTGAGCGTCCACCCCAATCGGGGCATCGTCGACGCCTCGTTCAGCGTGTCCCGCGGCGGACGGCAACACTCGGTGTTCGGCTCCGCGCCGCTGACCATCGACTACGACATGGATGCCGGACCGCTGCACCTGGACGTCGTCGAACCGGGCCGGATTCTGCGGGTGGTCGTCGATGCGCACGACGGGATCGCGGCCGACGTCACCTTCACCGCGGTCACGAAACACATCGAAGACAGCCGGATGCGCCGAGACTCCGGCCACACGTTGGTCTCCGAGCGGCTGCGCACCGTCCAGTTCGGGGAATGGTCGGGCTGGTTCGAGGTCGAGGGCGATCGAGTCGAATGCACCCGCGACGAGTGGTGGGGTTTTCGGGACCGCTCCTGGGGCACTCGCAGCACCGGTACGGTGAGCGAGGGCCGGGACTCCGCGCACAAGAGCGCCATCTACTTCGCCTGGACGCTTCTGCGCTTCGACGACGAATGTCTCCTCGTCGCCGTCAACGAGAACGCCGCCGGAATCAGCGAAGCGCGTGTCGCCGCGGCCCTGCCGTTCCTCGCGGACGGCGAGCCGACGTACGGCGACGAGGACGGCGTCGTCCGGAGCGACCGCTTCGACTTCGACATCACGTATGTCCCAGGCACGAGGAGGGCCGCAAAGGTCGGTCTGGCGATAGGGCCGCGAGGCGCCATCGCACGGGAGATGAGCATGGAGCCGAAGAACGAGTTCCTCATGCAGGGACTGGGCTATTACCACCCGAAATGGAAACACGGCACCGATCACGGCGGATTGGCGGTCGGCTCCGACTCGTGGAATGTGGCGGATGCAGATCCGACGCGGATCGAGAACGTCCACGCACAGATGATCTGCCGCGCTGTGCGGTCGGACGGGGCGGTCGGGCTCGGCCTGTTCGAGCACGTCGCCATCGGTCCGCACCTGCCGACCGGTCTCGGCGACGGAACCGCGAGCTAGGTATCGGTATGCCGTACGAGAGCATCTACAAGCCCCGACTCTTCCAGGGCCAGACGATCATCGTCACCGGCGGCGGCAGCGGAATCGGCCGATGCACCGCTCACGAACTCGCCTCTCTGGGTGCGAATGTGGTGATCATCGGGCGCAGCGACGAACGACTGGGCGGTGTCGCCGCCGAGATCGCCGAGGACGGCGGCATCGTCAGATCCCAGGTCTGCGACATCCGAGAAGAGGAGCGGGTCCGGGAGGTGGTGGCGGCCACCGTCGACGAGTTCGGTGGGATCGACGGACTGGTCAACAATGCGGGCGGTCAGTACAAGGCGCCGCTCGAGGAGATCTCCACCAAGGGCTTCGAAGCGGTGGTTCGCAACAACCTCACCGGAGGCTTCATCGTCATGCGGGAGGTGTTCACCGCCCATATGAAGGAGCACGGTGGGTCGATCGTCAACATCATCGCCGACATCTGGGGAGGCTGGCCGGGCTTCGCGCATTCCGGTGCCGCCCGCGGTGGCATGCTGACCCTCTCGGAATCCGCGGCCGGCGAATGGGCGGAGTTCGGAGTTCGGGTGAACTCACTGGCTCCGGGATCGATCGCCTCGAGCGGACTGGACACGTATCCGGCCCATCAGCGCAGTTACATTCGGAACTCGGTGATTCTCCGGCAACCGCTGCGGAGGTTCGGGTCGGAGTCCGAGGTGTCCGCAGGCATTGTGTTCCTGTTGTCGCCGGCGGCGGCGTTCATCACGGGGTCGTGTCTGCGGGTTGACGGCGC
The DNA here is from genome assembly GCF_039946255.1 of Gordonia aichiensis. Taxonomy (GTDB): domain Bacteria; phylum Actinomycetota; class Actinomycetes; order Mycobacteriales; family Mycobacteriaceae; genus Gordonia; species Gordonia aichiensis_A. The sequence continues at coordinate 43,328 of NZ_JBCDWL010000019.1, forward strand.
GGCGCCCAACGGCCGCCGGTGGACGCTGGCCGGGTCGAATAACAACGCGGTCTACAACGGCTTTCACCGGGCGCAATCACCGAAGATCCTCGAGGGCGAGGACTGAACGGGCGGATGAGGACTCCGCGCTCCGGCGGGTCTGAGGGGCTTGCCGCGGGGGAGGCGGCTTAGAGTTATGGTCAGTCAGCGGCAATTGTGACGGAGAATCATCGCCGGGCCGGGCGGAGCGACTAGACGGGACGTGGGGTGTCGGAGCCGACGGAATCGATCGTTCTGGGGGAAGTCTCTGTACCGCGGCCGGCCGACGTCTTCGCGGAGACCCTGCGGCGCCAGATCCTGGACGGCGATCTGCCGGTGGGTGCGATGCTGCCCGCCGAGCGACAGCTGGTCGAAGACAGCGGTCTGACCCGGTCTGCGGTGCGTGAGGCACTGGCCCAGTTGCAGCGGGAGGGTCTCATCGTCGTCAAGACCGGTCGCCGGGGCGGTTCGGTGGTCACCCGCCCCACCGCATCAGAGGTGCTGCGCTCGGTGCGGCTCAATCTGGAAGGGTGGGCGCCGGATTCGGAGATGCTTCTCGAGTCGCGGGTGGCGATCGAACCCTGGTGCGCTTACTTCGCTGCCGAACGACGCACCGAGCAGGACCTCGCGGAACTGAAGCAGATCAATGAGCAGACGGCACGGGCACTCGACGGCCACGGCGACTTCGTCGCGTGCAAGGTCGCCTGGCACAGCGCCGTCTCGCGGGCCGCTCGCAACGAGGTGCTGTTCACCCTCATCGAAGCGGTGTCGCGGGCGGCGTACCGGCAATTCGATCAAGCCACCCTGCGCGGTGAGGACGAGCACACCCGTCGGCACTCGCTCGATCTGCACGTGGCGGTGACCGACGCCATCACCGAGCGACGGCCGGGGCGGGCCTTCCAGTTGATGGCCGATCATCTGAACGCGCCGGCGATCATCGACGAACTCCGCGAGAGCGGCACCGACTGCTGAGCGCGGTCGCGGTAGACCAACTATTCCCGGGACTCGGGCGCTGCACCGATTCCGTTGCGGATCAGCGTCTGGGCAGTCGTCACCAGATACTCGAAGGAACCTCGCTCCGGCCTCCACCACTCAGCCGTCCAGTCGAGCGCGCCCAGGACGAGCATCCGGGCCATACCCAGATCGATGTTCGGATTGAGTTCGCCGGCCTCGGCTGCGGCCGCCAGGAGTTCGCGCCAGACGTTGCCGTAGGACTGCCGTTCGGATTCGTAGCGGACCCTCAGATGCTCAGGCATCTGGCCGCCGTTGCGCGTCGCGGCCGTCGTGTACGCCGACGCACCCAGGACCTGCTGCAGATGTGCCTCGGCCGCGATGAGGACGCGGTCCATGGGCCGGGCCTCCTCCGAAGTCGCAGCCAGTGCGCCGATCACGTGATCGTGCATGCATCGGACGCCGGAGACGACTACTTCCTCGATGAGCTCCTCGCGTGACTTGAAGTAGTAGTAGACAGCGGGAGCTTGCAGGTCGGCGTGCTCGGCGATGTCACTGAGTCTGGTACCGGCAAAACCCTTGCGACTCAGCACGACTGCGGTCGAGCCAAGGATTCCTTTCTCGAGTACTGCCGACGCTGGACGAGGCCGTCGATGGTTTCTTCGATGAGACGAATACCGGCCGGGCCGGCCGATTGGGCGACGCGGGTTGAGTCGCCCGTTGATTACCAGCCCGATGGGGCGCAGCGGAGTCGGAGTCAAAATCACCTGATATGTATTGACGCCCATGGGTTTTCAGGCCGATAGAGCGGTGGTTTCATCCGACCTCCGCTGCGCTGCGATCGGCTCAACTCAACCAGCGGGTGGCGCCAATTCTGCAACAGTCACCGAAATCGCCTGGCGGTTCTTGGCGGATCGATGCTATCGAACTCTTGTACGATTGCAATGCGCAAAGTGACATGTACCACATCAAGTGGCGCAATAGTACCCTGACCCTGACCCTGACCCTCGCCCCCGACGCCGCAGCCTGAGGTGCATCTCCCAAGTCGACTGCGTGGGATCGGCGGATCAGATGGGCGTCCGACGACAACGCGGCCGAGCGTCTGTCACGGCTGGGGCGACAGCACGATCCGGAGGGCTCGGCCGCTCTGCTGGGCAGCGACCACGTCGTTGATCGAATCCAGATCGGCGGTCCCGGCGATGAGCTGCTCGACCGGCAGCCTTCCGGACCGCCACAGACCCACCAGCATCGGCAGATCCCGATGCATGCTGATTCCGCCATGGAAGCTGCCGGTGATCTTCTTGTCGTCGTGGAACAGCTCGTAGGCGTTGATCTCCACGGACTGGTCGGGTCGGCCCGCGCCCACGACCGTCACGGTGCCGCCCCGGCGCACCGCCCGCCACGCGCTGGTGACCGTCGCGGGAGCTCCGACGGCGTCGATGACCACGTCCAGGTCACGGAGTTCGTCGATTCGGTCGGGGTCGAGTCCCTCGGTGGCGCCGACCGTCGTGGCGAGCGTCCGTCGTTCGGGCATCGGATCGACGGCGACGACCCGAGCCGCCCCGGCGACCACGGAACCCATCACTGCGTTCAGTCCCACTGCGCCGCAGCCGATCACGGCGACGTCGTCGCCGGGCCGCACCCGTGCGCTGCGGATCGCCGCGCCGACGCCGGTCGGCACCGCGCACCCCATCATGGCTGCCACCGGGAACGGCACGTCGTCGTCGATGCGGACGACCGCGTTCTCCGGCACCACCGTCTGCTGGGCGAAGGTTGAGGTCGCCATTCCCTGGTGGATGGAGGTGCCATCGACGCTCAGCGGTGACGCGCCCCGGCCTCGGCCGGCACGCAGATCGGCCGAGGACTTGCGGTTGGCACACAAGTAGTCGTCTCCGCGGCGGCAGGGCGCGCACCTGCCGCACGGCGGCACCCATACCAGGACGACGTGATCGCCCGGCGCGACCGAGTCGACGCCGTCACCAGTCGCGGTGACGACGCCGGCACCCTCGTGACCGAGGACGACCGGAGTCGGCTGCCCGAACGATGTGGTCAGTGACAAGTCGGAGGCGCAGACTCCGCAACTGTGCAACTCCACCGACACCTGTCCGGGGCCGGGCGGGGCGATGTCGATCTCCTGGACCTGGAAGGGCTCGCCAGGGCGCCACATGACTGCTGCTCGCATCGGATGTCTCTCTGTCGGAACGGGATAGTGGGTCAGAACGGGATAGTGGGTCAGACGGGATAGTGGATGGAGGTGTACTGCAGGTAGGCCTCGAGGCCCTCGGTGCCGAATTCGGTGCCGAGTCCGCTGTTCTTGTGGCCGCCGAACGGGGCGGCGGCATTCGATCCGTAGTGGTTGATGCCCACGTTCCCGATCTGCAGCCGCTTCGCGACGGCCGTCGCTCGGTCGGCGTCAGCACTGAAGACCGTCGCCGCCAAGCCGAATTCGGAATCGTTGGCGATCGCTATCGCGTCGTCGACATCGCGGTAGGCGATCACCGACAGCACCGGCCCGAAGATCTCCTCGCGGGCGATTCTCATTCCTGGCGACACCTGCGAGAACACCGTCGGCTCGACGTAGAAGCCGCGGGGGAATCGGGTGTCGACGGCCCCGCCGGTGAGCGCCTTCGCTCCCTCGGCCCGGCCGGCGTCGAGGTACCCCGCCACCCGGCTGCGCTGACGCGCCGAGACCAATGGCCCGAAGAAGACGTTCGGGTCGGTGGGGTCTCCGATCGGTGCGGCGGCGACGACGTCGGCCGCCAGCGAAGCGATTTCGTCGTGCCGATGAGCCGGCACCAGGAGCCGGGTGCAGGCTTTGCAGGTCTGGCCCGTGTTGCGCATCGACACTTTTAGCAGGTTGCGCGCCAGAATATCGGGGTCGAAGTCGTCGAGCACGATCGCCGGCGACTTGCCGCCGAGTTCCAGCGTGACCGGGCGCAGCCGTTCCCCGCAGCTACGGCCGATCATCCGGCCGACAGCGGTGGAGCCGGTGAAGGAGATCTTGTCGACGTCCGGATGGTTCACCAGAGCATCGCCGGCGCGGGTGCCGCCCGTCACCAGATTCACGACGCCGTCGGGGATTCCGGCGGCGGAGACGGCGTCCATCAGTGCGCGGGTGGCCATCGGTGTCTCCGGGGCCGGCTTGACGACCACGGTGCACCCGGCGAGCAAGGCCGGCCCGAGTTTGATGATGACCAGCCCGAGCGGGAAGTTCCAGGGAGTGATGAGTCCGGCCACCCCGACCGGGCCGCGCCGTACCAGCGTGTGACCGGACGCCATCGGGTTCGGTCGGTCGTCGACGCGCGTCAGCGTGTCGACGAGGCCCGCGGTCAGCCGCAGGTGGGAGGCACTGTGCCCGGGTGCTCCGGAGCTCTCGGCGACCGGGGTTCCGTTCTCGGCGGTGATGATCCGCGTGATCTCCGCGGCGCGTCTGTCGATTTCGTCGGCGAGTCCGACCAAGAGTTCGGCGCGTCGGTTCGGATCGTCGGCGGCCCAGGCGGGGAACGCTGTTCGTGCCGCGGCGACGGCCCGGTCGATGTCTCGTTCGTTGCCGTCGGGAACCGCCGCCCACACCTCCTCGGTCGCCGGGTTGACCACGGGAGTCCGGTCGGGGGAGTCGGAGGCGGTCCATCGCCCGCCGATGAAGATGTCGTCGTGATGCTGCACGGGTAGGTCCTTCTCTGATTCGGCGCTCACGCCGGGGCCGCGGCGCTGCGCTTGGCGGCGAATGCCAGTGCGTCGTCCCAGGTGCCACCGCGCGCGATCTGGGCGCGATACTTCATGATGTCGCCTCGTCGATTGACCGCGAGCGCACCGATCACACGGTCGGCCTCGCGGTACAACGCGACCAGGTCGTCGGAGTCCCAGCCGCCGCCGACCACCTCGGGCTCTCCGACGGGAAGCCCGGCGAACTGGATTCGCCGGCCGTACCAGTCCGACCAGAAATACGGGACGTGCCGGTATGGGGTGGCTTTGTCGGGAGCGAGCAGGTTCTCCATGGCATGAATGGCCTGCTCGCCCGCATTGGTCCAGTGCTCGAGTCTCATCGGACGATCGAACAGTGGATTCGTCCAGCGGGCGACATCTCCTGCGGCCCAGACGTTCTCGGCAGCCCGCAGCGTTTGATCGCACACCACGCCGTTGTCGAGTGTCAGTCTGGACCCGGCCAGCCAACCGGTGGCGGGGTCGGCGCCGATGCCGGCGACGACGAGGTCGGCGGGGATCTCGGTGCCGTCGGCGAGCCGGATCGCTTCGACCCGCCCGTCGCCCACTACTTCCGACACCGCCACGCCGCACCGCAGATCGACTCCGTTGCGTGCGTGCAGCCGGCTCAGCCCGCGGCCACCGGTCTCCCCGACGGCCCGCACCAGCGGGGTCGGCGCGGCTTCGACGAGAACGGGTTCCAGGCCGCGCTTGACCGCTGCGGAGGCGACCTCCGCGCCGACGAATCCGGCGCCGATGATCACCACGCGGGCCCCGCGGTCGAAGGCATCGCGAATCGCCCAGGCGTCGTCGAGGCGACGCAGAACGTGCACGCCGGACAGACCGTCGGTGCCGGGCAGCGTTCGGGCGCGAACTCCGGTGGCGATCAACAGCGCGTCGTAGTCCACCTCGCCGTCGGAGGTGGTGATGCGTCGACGGTCGGTGTCCAGGCTCCGGGCGTGGACGCCGAGGCGGAGGTCGATGTCGAGGTCCCCGGCGAGGTTCTCGACGCCGGGCAGCCGATGGGTATCGGGCGGTGGTCCGCTGCCGAGGTATTCCTTGGAGAGCGGTGGACGGTCGTAGGGTAGATGGATCTCGTCGCCGATGAGGGTGATGCGGCCGCCGAAGCCGTTGTCGCGGGCGGTCTGCACGGCGCGGAGCCCGGCCAGTGAGGCGCCGACCACGACGACGTGATCGAGTGATCGGGCGGTCATGCCGGGGTCGCCTTCGCCCGGCTGGCCCATTCCTCGATGCGCAAGAGGTGGGGGAGTCGGTGCGCCACCGCATCATCGGCCTCCAGATCGGTGCCGGCCACTTCGCCGACCCAGACACAGCCGCTGGACCCGTCGATGGTGATGATGTCGCCGGCCCGGACCCGGACGCCGTCGTCGGCGTGGATCTCGTCCCCGGTGATCGTGAGGGCCTCGGCACCGACGACGGCTGGGAGGCCCCAGCCGCGCGCCACCACCGCGGCGTGGCTCACCAGTCCGCCGCGAGTGGTGAGGATGCCGATCGACGCCGACATGCCGGCGACGTCTTCGGGGCTGGTGCTGGACCGGACCAGGATGACGTCGTCGTCGGCGCACATCGCGTCGTCGGCGGTGAGCACCACGCGCCCGGTGACGCGGCCCGGAGACGCGCCGAGACCGGTGCCGAGGAGGGTGGCGCCGGCGCCCGGGCCGTGAGCCTCGGCAGCGATCTCCGCACGCGCCCGGGTTCGCAACGTTTCGGGGACCCGGATCAGCACCTCCTCGGGGGTCAGCGCTATCTCCGGATCGTCGGCCAGGTCGGCCGCGATCCGCACTGCCGCGACGGCACTTCGCTTGCCGATGCGGGTCTGCAACAGCCAGAGCTTCCCGCTCTCCACCGTGAACTCGACGTCGCAGACATCCCGATAGTGCAGTTCGAGCCGACGCAGCGCGTCGAGCAGATCGCGATAGGCCGCCGGCTGATGCTCTCCCAGGTAGGAGAGGGGGTGGGTGTTCATGGTGCCGGCGACGACGTCCTCGCCCTGCGCGCACGGCAGGTAGTCGCCGAAGGGTACGGCCTCACCGGTCGACGGATTGCGCGTGAAGACGACGCCGGTACCGGAGTCGTCCCCCCGGTTGCCGAAGACCATCGCCTGCACATTGCACGCCGTTCCGAGGTCCTCGTCGATTCCCTCATGTCTGCGGTAGGCGCGGGCGCGGTCCGAACCCCACGAGCGGAAGACCGCTTCGATCGATTCGCGAAGCTGCTCGTACGGCGCATGCGGCACGTGCCGGCCGGTGATCCGGACGATTTGAGCGTGCAGATCGGCGACGTGGGCGCGCAGCTCGGAGGTCGTTGCGCCCGATGCGTCGAGGGTCGGCAGCGATTCCTCGTGCACTCCCATGACGGTGGTGGCGTACATGCCGAGGAAACGCCGGTAGCTGTCCCAGGCGAAGTGCTCGTCGCCGGAGATGCGCGCGAGCCCCCGGACGGTGTCGTCGTTGAGGCCGAGATTGAGGACGGTGTCGAGCATCCCCGGCATCGATACCGGGGCGCCGCTGCGGACCGCCACCAGGAGCGGGTCGTTCGGGTCGCCCTGGGTGCGGCCCATGCGATCGGCGAGCACCTTGATGTGCGCGCGGATCTGGTCGTCGAGCCCGTCGGGCCAGCCTGTTTCGAGGTATTCGCGGCAGACCGGAACCGAGATGGTGAACCCGGGCGGGACGTCGAATCCCAGCTCGGTCGTCATCTCCGCGAGGCCGGCACCCTTTCCGCCGAGCAAGTGGCCCAGATCGCGCGCGGGAACGCCATGATCGTGGTCGAAAGAGTAGACGCCGGTCATCGATGCCTCCAGAACGTAATTGGTTAGACCGTTTGAGTTCAACCTAGCCTGAGAGGTGAATCACTGGAAGATCGTGAGGTGCGTCAGTTCATACTTCACCCTTATGGGGGAGGCGGCTCATCGGCGGATCGGAACACCTGCTCGCATCCGCGCAGTTCACATCATGGTGTGATACATCGCCCCGGCCTGGGATCGGTTGTTGACGCCCATCTTCCGCATCAGTCGCTTGACGTGCGACTTCGTCGTCTCCGGGCTGACGTAGAGCCGTGCACTGATGTCCGCATTGGTGAGGCCTTCGGCGAGCAGCCGAAGTACCTCGCGTTCGCGCTCTGTCAGCGCGTCCCACCAGTCGCTGTCGACCGGGCTCGCCGCTGAATCCGCGCTGTCGGCGCTCGCCAGCAATCGATCGAGGGTCGCCCCGATGCTTTCGCAGAACAGGCTCAGCAGGTCCCGGTCGAATTCGTCGTTCAGTCCGGTGTCGAGGTTGCGATCGATGTGAATCATGCCGGTGACCCGTCCGCGGGCGACGATCGGTGCTGCGGCATAGGTGATCGATCGGGTCACCGGATGGATCGTCGGATGGACGCGGGGATCGCCGATCGCGCCGAGGACGAGGATGGGCTTACGCTCACGAACCACGTGCACCTCATGGAGATAGCGGATCTCGTGATACGGCGGACCGCCCGCAGACACCATCGCCTTGGCCGCGGACGGTCCCTCGAACGTGTGGGCGGACCGGGGTACCCAGCGCTCGTTGTCCACCCACGAGAACAGCGCCCGCTCATAGCCCAGTCGCGTGGTCTCCACCGGGATGGAGTCGGCGAGGTCTTCGATGCTGCGGACCGATCGGATCCGGGCGATCTGCCGGGTCACGTCGGCGAGCTTGGACCGTTGCCGAGCCAACTCGCCCGCCAGCAGTTCGGCACGGCCGGCCCGCAGGTCCCGGGCCGCCTCACGCAGCTCCGGGGTGCTGTGCAGTCGGCCGATGACGACCTCGATCGACGAGATCATCTCGACTGCGGTCTCGGTGTCGACGACGCCGTGGGTCGCCGATCGTGCCGATGCGCCGAGCTGTCCCGCGACCTCGCCCAGCGTGTGAATCGCTGCGAGCAGGGCTTGCTCGGACAAGTCGTCGGTCACGGGCTCGTCTCGCCTCCGGAATCTGCGGGGTGGGTACCTGTCTCCCCCGAAAGAGTGAAACCCGGTTGCGCCACTCGAATCGGGTTGACGCCATTGTGACATCCAGCACATCATCAATGCAATTGGTCCAACAGTTGGCGAAGAGCCACGGTAACCAGGAGGAACCTGCAATGACCAGCAATGAAACCATCGCCGGCAAGCTCATCGGGACCGGCGTCAAAGCGTTCACGTCCGTGAACGGGGCCACCGGGACGATCCGGTTTCTCGATTCGCCTGACGAGGTCCTCGACTTCATCGACGGCCCCGACGTCGCGACGACCGTCGTGATCTCCCGCGGCGGCACCACCACGTTCATGTCACCGGCGTTGATGGCCGGCGTGGCGGGACTCATCACCCTGCAGGGCGCGCCCGAGAGTCACCTCGGCATCCTGTCGCGCGAGTTCGGCATCCCTTGCGTGATGTCCACCGAATTCACCGAGGGGATCCAGACCTCCCGCGACGAGACGATTCCCGCCGACGGCACCGCCGTGCGGCTGGACACCTCCGGAGACGTCGGTCAGGTGTACCTCGTCGACGGCAACGCGTAAGGAGCACCAGACCATGTCGACCACAGATCAGCACACCGAGAGCGCCGTCGCCGAGGCGGAGTTCGACCCCACCCCCTTCCTGCAGGCCTTCCAGGGCGAGGTGCCCCAGGGGATCGACGGCGACGGACAGATGCGCGAGCGCGTCCAACTGCCGTTCATGGACACCGACTCCCGCGACGTCCGCCTCGAGAGCCTCGAAGACGCCCAGGTGAACAGCTGGCTCGACTACGCGGCGTGGAATCTCTGGGACTTCATCCTGGGTCGCGCGTCCGAGGGCGAGTCCGGCCTCATTCCGCGCCAGGAGTACGAGACCATCTCGTTCGTCCAGCAGTGGAACACCTATCCCAAGTTCATTCGGATGCTCACCGACGAGATCGGCGTCGATGGAATTCTGGATCTCGCGAAGACGTCGAGCCGTGAGGTCGGCACCAAGATCAACGTCACCCGCAACTGGGCCGCGTCGGTCTGCCCGATCCTGGGACGGGGAATCGGTGTCGAGCTCGGGCAGGACACCGTCGACTCGCGGCGCGAGGACCTCGACACGCTGATCCAGTTCGGTCGACGGCTCCAACACGGCACCTGGGGTGACGGTCCGGGGTTCGTCTCGGGCCGTCAGTTCCAGATCCCGGTGCTCGACGACGACGTGCTGCAACCGCTCCTCGACCAGGTGAAGACGTTCGACGATCCGGCCGATCTCGACGCCTTCCGGCAGTTCAACGCCCGCACCGAGCTGTTCGGCTTCATGCTGCATTACGACTGCCGCGCCGGCATGGGCGACACCGGTCCGTACCCGCTGCCGGGCAACAGATTCGCCATCGTGCGCGATCACTTCCTCAACGAGACCGCGTACCCCTGGTCCGGTGTCGCCGACGGCCTGCCCTACTGCGTGACCCAGGTGATGGTGTTCTCGGCGGAGAAGGTCGACGCCAAGATCACCGAGATCATGACCACGTTCACCGAGCCGTCCAACTACCTCGACTACCTCGAGGGAGCGGCGGTCTTCGCGCGCGACACGATGACCACGCCGATGAGTCAGCTCCGCGTCCTCGATGACCAGGAGATGGCCGAGATCTCCCGCAAGTGCCAGTCCGGGACGATGGCGATGTATCGGACCCTGTCGAAGAAGTCGACCGAGGAGAAGATCCGCGACGGCGTCATGGTCTACACCCGCGAGTTTCTGCTGTCGCACGCCTCGCGGGTCGGCCTGTGGGACAAGTGGGTCGCCGACGGCTTCGACACTCTGCATCCCAACGCCGAGGCGGCGTGGCCGACCCTGACCAGCTCCCGCGCCGCGGAGATTTTGACGCCCGTGCTGCTCTTCGGCAAGGGCTTTCCTCACGTCTCCACGGGTGAATGAGGCAGTCATGACTGTGAGAGCAGAGGCCATCGACCTGATGGATCTGGCGCCGTTCATCGCAGGCGCCGAGAACCCGTTGTTCGCCGAGCTCCGCGAACGCGAACCCCTGCACTGGAACGACGAGGCCGACGGACCGGGCTTCTGGTCGGTGACCCGCTACGACGACCTGATCAAGGTCGTCATGGACCCGGAGACCTTCATCAACGGTGAGGGCACCCAGATCCTCAGCCGCAAGGTGGAGGGCGACACCAGTACCGTGCACAACACCGACCCGCCGCGGCACGGCAAGCTGCGCAAACTCGCGGCACCGCATCTGCGTGCGGTCAAGATCAAGGCCTGGCAGGAGATGATCGACCGCGCCGTCGCGACGATCCTCGACGACATCGAGGAACGTGGCGAGGTCGAGTTCGTGAAGTCGGCCGCCGCGCTGCTGCCGATCCAGGTTCTCGGGCAGGTGCTCGGCGTGCCGCTCAGCGACTGCGGACTCTTGCTCGACTGGACGAATCGGGTGGTCTCCGACGATCCGGAGTACATGGTGCGGCCCGACGAGAAGGAACGTGCCCGAAGCGAGATGTTCGCCCATTTCAAGGAATTGAGCGAACAACGGCGGGCAGAACCGCGCAACGACATGGTCTCCAAGCTCGTCGTCGCCGAGCTGGACGGAGAACCGCTGGGATGGCATGACCTCGCGGCCTACTACTTCGTGCTGGTGGGTGCCGGAAATGAGACGACGCGCAATCTGCTCACCGGCATGGTGCTGGCGTTCGCGGAGTTTCCCGACGAGTGGGCGAAGCTGAAGGCCGACCGGACGCTGCTCAAGCCGGCCATCGAGGAGATGCTGCGCTACATCACCCCGATCCGCGCGATGCGGCGCACCGCCACCCGGGACGTGGAGTGCGGCGGGCGCACGATCCGGGCGGGCGACAAGGTGGTCTGCTGGTTCCAGGCGGCTAACCGCGATCCGGCGGTCTTCAGCGACCCGGATGTCGTCAAGATCGATCGGGAGGACAACGAGCACGTCGGGTTCGGCTGGGGCATCCACGCCTGTATGGGTTCGCATCTGGCGCGGGCCGAGGCCACCGCCTTCCTCACCCAGCTGCTCGATCGGGACCTGACCATCACCCCGCTGGGTGAACCGGATCGGCTGCACACCAATCAGTTCCACGCGTTCAAACGACTGCGGGTCCGCGTGGAGAAGGGAGCATGACGATGAGAGTGGTAGTGGACTGGGACCTCTGCGAGGGGCACGGTCAATGCGAGTACGCCGCCCCCGACGTCTTCACCATCAACGATGACGGCAACCTGGAGGTGCTCGACTACACACCCGACGAGAGTCAACGTAAGCCCGTCGAGCAGGCGGTCCGCCGGTGCCCCGTCCGGGCGCTGTCGATCGAAGACTGAGCGATCATGGCGGGTACCGCCGGCCGACCGGCGGGGGATCGCACCGACCGCCGAGTGCCGATCCCCGGTACGGCGAATCTTCGGGATGTCGGCGGCTATCTCACCGCGGGCGGTGAGATGGTCGCGCACCGGCGCCTGTATCGCTCGGAGGCCATCGTCGACCGTGGCGGACCGTCCTCCTATTCGTTCTACGACCCGACCAACGAGGTCGACTACCGGCGGCTCGCGCTGCGGACCGTGATCGATCTTCGAGCGGCGCAGGAGGTGTCGGCTGCGCCGACCGCCTGGGCTCGGGCGTGTGGCGCCCGGCTCTATGAGTTCCCGATCGCAGAGGGCGGCGAGGGGGCCGACACCAACTATCTCAAGATGCTTCTGACGGGGGAACTCGACCGATTCGACGCGGTGGCGATGGGCCGGTTCTACATCGATCTGCTCGAACGGAGGGCCGATCGATGGGGAGCGGCCTATCGGCTGCTCGCGGAGGCAGGAAACCTCCCGGCGCTGGTTCACTGCGCGGCGGGCAAAGACCGCACAGGTGTCTTCATCGCTCTCGTCCTGTCGTCGCTTGGGGTGCCCGACGACGACGTGACGAAGGATTATGCGCTCACCGATGTCTACCGTCCCGATCGAATCGACGCATACGCGGACCGCTTTCGGGCGGTCGGCCGGGACCCGGAGATCGGACGGGCGCTCTTCGAGTCGCCCCGCGAGGCGATGACCACGATGCTCGATCGCCTCAAGGCCGTCTACGGTGGGGCGGTCGGCTATCTGGTGTCACGCGCGGGCGTCGATGCCGAGACGGTGACCCGGCTGCGGCACGCGCTGCTCGAGGCCTGACGGCAAGAGACGATCGTGACGACGCGCTTTACGTAATCGGTCTGACCATTATATCCTTCAGGTTGAACAGTAGGCCGCTCGAAGGTGGGGTATCGCGCGTTCGGCACAACGCGGCCTCCCCGGTCGGGTTGCCGGGCACGCTCGATCGAGAGGAATGATTGTGACGACCTTCGGAGTCAACGCGTTCGGCGTCGGTACCGGCCGGCGGCGTTTCGAGACGATGACCGAACTGGCCCGCGAGGCTGAGGCGGCCGGATGCACCGCGGTATGGACCAGCGAACTCTACAGCCGGTCGGCGACCGTTCCCATGGCGGCGCTCGCGGCCGGGACCAGCACCGTTCAGATCGGCACCAACATCGCCTACGGGGTCGGACGGTCGCCGCTGGTGTGGGCGGCTGAGGCCCGCGACCTCGACGAACTGTCGGATGGCCGGATCATTCTCGGGCTCGGCAACGGGACGCCGAAGATGATGGAGGCCTGGCACGGCGTCAGCGGCGAAGCGCCGGCGGCGCGGATGGCGGACCTGCTCACCGTGCTTAAGAAACTGTGGCATCTGCACGAGGGGCCGGTCGATCACGACGGTCGCTTCTACTCGGTTCACATCGCACCCACCGCCGACGTGCCGGAGCCGGTCCGGCCGGAGATCCCGTTGTGGATCGCCGGCGTCAACAAGTACATGCTGCGGGTCGCCGGGGAGCGCGCCGACGGGCTGATCGGCCATCCGATGTTCACCGTCGACTACGTCAGCGGTCCCGTCGCCGACGAGATCGCCGTGGGTGCGGCTCGCGTTGACCGGGACCCCGCCGATGTCGCCATCATGGGGATCAAGATGTGTGCGATCCACGATGATCTGGAGGTCGCGCGCAGGCAGGCGGCCTTCGCGATCGGCCAGTATGCAGCGTCGCGCGTCTACGATCGACTCTTCGAACTGCACGGCTGGAGTGCTGCACAACAGGAGATCAGGCAGGCGGCCCGAGACCGGGATACCGAGGCTCTGGTGCGTGCGGTCAGTGACGACATGATCGATGCCATCGCGATCGCCTGCCGACCCGGTGATTTCGCCGGTGAACTCGCCAGGTTGCCCGGAGGATTCGATCACCTCGACCTGATCGCACCGCCGTGGGGTCTGACCGACGAGGAGACCAGGGCCATCAACGCCGCTATCCTCATCGGGCTGCGGGAACATCTGGGGCGGGGCTGACCGCGACGGCGATGCACGGTTGCAGCGACGTATTGGTTATTTGGACGTACCAAAATAATGGTTGACTCAAATGGGACGTTTGGTTACTGTCGAGACAGGGAATCACTCGCCGCCCACCACCGGACGAACACCGGGCCGACCGCGAACCGTTCAGCCGAGTTGACCGTCATCAGGCATCCGGCCCTCGGAGAACTCCAGCCGAATTCCTTCTGACTCAGGAGAGCATGCAATGCAGATTGTGGACCAAGCGTTCGAGACCCTCCTCGTTGAGGAAGTCAAGCCCGGCGTTCTGCTGGTGACGCTCAATCGCCCCGATCGCTACAACGCGATGACGAACACGATGTTCGTCGAGATGGAGCGGCTGGCCTGGGGAATCGATGCCGACGATGACGTTCGGGTCGTGGTGCTCACGGGTGCGGGCAAAGCCTTCTGTTCCGGTTACGACCTCGCCGATGCGGAGGAGCTGCCGCACCTGGGTGCCCTCGGGATGCTGGACCAGCAGGAGCGCGCCGCGCGGGCGCTGACCGCTTTGCGCGCCATGCGGGTTCCGCTCATCGCCGCGGTCAACGGGGCCGCGGCGGGTGGCGGGTTCTCGCTGTCGCTGGCTGCCGACATCCGCGTCGCCGCGCCGACCGCCAAGTTCAATGCGGCCTTCGTCAAGATCGGTCTGTCGGCAGGCGACCTCGGAGTGTCCTGGTTGCTCACCCGACTCATCGGCCCCGCCCGGGCCAGCGAGATCTGCTTCACCGGTCGCATGGTCGACGCGCCGGAGGCGTCCGAGATCGGCCTGGTGAACCAGGTCGAGGACGACGCGATCGCCGGCGCGCTGGCGATCGCCGAACAGATCGTCGGCAACTCGCCGGGCGGTGTGCAGCTGTCCAAGCGGGCGTTGCAGGCCAACCTCGAGACGGGGTCGTACGCTGCCGCCCTCGAGCTGGAGAACCGCGGCCAGGCGCTCCTCACCCGCAGCGCCGACATGCCGGAGGCGCTGGCCGCCTTCAAGGAACGGCGCGCCCCCGTCTTCCAGGGCAACTGACCAGCACCAGCGCAGAATTCACCGACCACGGAAGGCCCGGACCCATGCCTATCGACTTCCCCCAGCTCGACACCCTGACCTTCGACGAGGCCGAACCCGGTATCGGCATCCTGCGGATGAACCGGCCCGACCGGATGAACTCGCAGACCGTGCAGATGTTTCACGAGTACCTGCTCGCCGGCCGGGCGCTTCGCGACAGCGGTCTGCGGGCGCTGATCGTCACCGGCACCGGCGACCGAGCATTCTGCGCCGGGTTCGACCTCGACGAGATCTCGGTGATCACTCAGATGGGTGTCCGCGACTTCCTGAAGTTTCAGGAGACCGCGACCGGCGGCATCCAGTCCATTCGTCATCTGCCCTTCCCGGTGATCGCCGCCATCCACGGGCCGGCGACCGGTGGCGGATTCTCCCTCGCGCTCGCCGCCGACATCCGGTTGGCCGCGCCGACCGCCAAACTCAGTGCGGCCTTCGTCAAGGTGGGGCTCTCGATGGGAGAACTCGGAACCTCGGTCAATCTCGCGCGACTGGTGGGCCCGGCCCGTGCCGCCGACATCGGGTTCACCGCCCGCATCGTCGAAGCGGAGGAAGCCGAGCGCATCGGGCTGGTCAATCGGGTGGTGCCGGCCGCGGACCTGCTCGACGAAGCCCTGGCCATGGCGCGACTGATCGCGACGAACTCGCCCGGCGGCGTCCGAATGTCCAAGCGGGCGATCCAGCGCAACGCCGAGATCGGCTCGTACGCGGCGGCCTTGGAACTCGAGAACCGCGGCCAGGCGTTGCTGACCCGCACCGACGACATGCCCGAGGCGCTGGCCGCGTTCAAGGAGAAGCGGGCCCCTGCGTTCAGCGGCCGGTGACGTCATGAGCTGGGAGTGGAGCAGCGATGAACTGGCCCGGTTGCAGGCCTTTCTCGCGGAGAAGGGCCTGACGTCCGGTGCCGTCACCACTCGTCGGATCGGTGACGGACATTCCAATCTGACCTACCTGGTGTCCGACGGCGAACGTCAGGTGGTGGTCCGACGACCGCCGCCGCCGCCGATCCCGCCCGGCGCGAACGACATGATGCGCGAGGCGCGGATCATGTCGGCGCTGTCCGGCTCGGCGGTGCCTGTGCCGACGATCCTGGGGACCGCCGATGCTGGAGAGGTGCTCGACGTCCCGCTGTACGCGATGTCCTTCTCGCCCGGGCCGGTGGTCACCGATGCGATGCCGGCGCCGTTCGACGTTCCCGAACAGCGACGCGCCGTCGGGGGGGCGCTGATCGACACACTGGTGGCGCTCCACGGCGTCGACTGGCGGACGGCCGGACTCGACGGCCTCGGCCGCCCGGCCGGATTCAACGCTCGCCACGTGGCCCGGATGCGCCGCCTGATCGTCGACGACGGCGGCGCGGTGCCGGACGATTTCGCCGATGTGGACCGCTGGTTGCTCGACCACACCCCGGCGGAATCGGACGAAACCCTGGTCCACGCCGACTTCCGGATCGGGAACGTCGTTCTCGCGCCGGGTGTACCCGGCCGGATCGACGCGGTGCTGGACTGGGAGCTGGCCACCCTGGGCGATCCGCTCCTGGACGTCGGATATCTCGCGGCGACCACACCCCTGCCCGGTCGCCGGCCCAACCCGACCGCTGAGCTGGGGATCGTCATGCTCGAAGACGGCTTCCCCACGCGAGAGGAACTGCTCGACCGTTACGCCGCGAGCAGCGGCCGCGACCTGTCGAATCTGTCCTGGTACGTGGTGCTCGCACTCTGGAAACTCGCAGTGCTGTACGAGTACAGCCGCCGCCGTGTCCTCGACGGGATCGGCGACCCCTACTACGCCGACCCGGACCTTGTGCAGCGCTTCCTCGCCGACGCCCGCGACGCCATGACTGCGACACCATGACTGCGACGCCGTGATCGCGGCCCCGCAGAACGCACGACCCCAGGAGACTCGATGACTTCCACGGCAGAATTCCACGACCCACTGATCGGATCGGAAACCGCCGGCCTTCCGCCGGGCTTCTTCGATCGCTTCATGTTCAACATGCACTCGGTGGCCGGTGACGCCCCGTCGATCATCATGGGCCACGGCCGGTATCCGCTCAAAGACACCGTCGACGGTTTCGTCGTGGTGAGCACCGAGACCGAGCAGCGCAACCTGCGGTACTCGAGTCTGCTGAGCGTGGCACCCGGCGACGGTGCCGGTCCCTTCCGGTTCGAAGTCCGCCGCCCGAACCGGGAATGGCGGCTTCGTCTGGGGCCCAACGATATCGGGGTGGAGTTCGACGTCACCTGGCGTGCGCGCACCCCGGCCTGGTTCGGCACGGTCGCGGTCCAGAACGACTCCGGCACCCCGACGTCGTTCGAGCACCTGTTCCAATCCGGCCGTTACGACGGCGAATTGAGCATCGACGGGCAGCGCGTGTCGGTCGAGGGCTGGTACGGCCAGCGGGATCGTTCGCGCGGAGTGCGCACCATGTCCGGCGGGCAGGGACTGCACATCTGGTACCAAGCGCAGTTCCCCGAATTCTCCGTCGGGTTCCTACTGGTGGAGACCCGTGATCAGGACCGACTGCTGCTCGAGGGCGCGGTGATGCACACCGACGGACGGTTGGATCCGATCGTCGACGCACGGCATGCTCTGCAGTTCTCCGAGGGTCTCGACCTCATCGGCGGGACGGTCGAAGTGACCACCGAAGGCGGTGAGCGGTACCGGATGTCGGCCGACGCGCGTGCCGGTGGCGGCTACATGGCGGGCGCAGGCTACGGCGGCCACCACGGTGCCGATCGGGGAGTCGATCACATCGAATCCGACCGCTACCCGCTCGGCGGCACCCTCTCCCCGCGCACCCTCGACTCCGCGCTGACCGACCGACTCTGCACCTTCGAGCTCGACGGAACGGCCGGCTCAGGCATCTTCGAATTCGCGCTGACCCGCAGTTCGCGCTATCGCTACCAGCCCACCCTTCACTGAGAGCCCACGCTTCACTGAAAGTCCGTCATGCGCGGGGGATCCGCCATGTGCAGGACTGCGGCGAGTTCGCTGACGGCGGCTTCGGTGGCGGGGGACACGCCCTCGACCGTCGCGGTCACGATGCCGCCGTCCATGACGCTGGCGGCCAGGCCGGGCGGCATGGTCGGGTATCCGCAGGCGGAGAGTAGTCGTGCCAGTTGTTCGACCGCGGTGCGACGGTGTCTGCCGAGCAGCGCGCCGAGTCGGGGACTCTCCCGTCCGCAGTCGACGACGGACCAGAAGGTGCCGGTGGCTGCCGTCTTGCCTGTGGTCGTCCCGTGCGCGGTCGTCTCGCCGGCTGTCGTTTGGTCCGCGATCGTCTCGTCCGCTGTCGGCCCGTAATAGGCCCGGAGGAGTAGCCGCGCCGTGCTGTCCGAGTCGCGCCGGCTGAGGGGGCCGAGTCCGTCGATGATCTGTTCGGCTTCGGCCGCCCGCACGCGTTCGATCTCGTCGACGCAGGCTGCCAGCAGATCCTCGCGCGTCTGGAAGTGTGATAGCGCACCGATCCCGGGGACGCGCCGGCGGACTGGGCGACGCCTCGGTGGGTGACGGCGGCGATACCGTCGCGGAGGAGCAGTCGGACGGCCGCTGCCAACAGCTGCGCGCGACGTTCGGCGGCGCGTGCCTGGCTGGGGCGGCCCGGTCTACTCGCTTGCCGTGCGGTTGTCATGTCCTGCTCCTGTGTCCGGGCGATCCTCAGCTTCACCACCTGGCACGGAATCTTCTGGTTCATGGTGCCGCTGGTGGTCGCCGCGGCCGCCGTCGGGGCGCGCAAACTCCCGAATGTCACCGAACCGCGCCCATCCTCGTTCGACCTTGTCTCCGTGGTCCTGTCGGTGTTCGCCTTCGGCGGCCTGGTCTACGGGCTGAGCTCGATCGGCGTCATCGTCGGCGGCGGACGGGATACGCGGATCGCGGCGACCGTGCTGGTTGTCGGTGTCGTGGGGCTGGCGTTGTTCGTCTGGCAGTCAGCTGGTCCGGGGCCGAGAGGGCCGGGCGCTGCTGGACCTGCGTCCGCTCGGCGTGCGCAACTTCACGCTGTCCGTGGTCGCGCTGATGTGCCTGATGGCGGCCATGCTCGGCGTGCTCAACACCCTCCCGCTGTACCTGCGGGGCTCGCTGCTGGTCACCGCGTTGGTCACGGGCCTGGTGCTGCTGCCGGGCGGTCTCTTGGAAGGGGTGCTCTCGCCGATCGCCGGTCGGATCTACGACCGCTTCGGGCCCCGACCGTTGATCATCCCCGGCATGATCATCGTGGTGGCCGGCCTGCTCGGGCTCTCGATGGTGAACGAGACCACCGGGGTGTGGGTGGTCGTCGGACTCCACGTGTTCTTCTCGATCGGCCTGGCGGGACTGTTCAGCCCGTTGATGACCACGGCGCTGGGCTCCCTCCCGCAAGACCTCTACGGACACCGTTCGGCCATCCTCAACACGGTGCAGCAGCTCGCCGGTGCCGCCGGTACCGCGATGATGATCGCCGTCTACAGCGGCGTCAGTGCCAGCGCTGTAGATGGCGGTGCGTCGGAACCGGCGGCACTGGCGGACGGCGCGGCCGCGGCCTTCCTGACCTCTGCGGGGCTGGCGGTCCTCGCCCTGGTCTGCTCGCTGTTCATCACCCGGGTGCGCGACGTCGGCGGTGAGGCCGAGGTCGTCGCCGACGATCCCGCACCGGTCGTCCCGGCACCGCTTCCGGAAGCGTCAGACGCTTCGCTGTGATTTGCTCTTCTCCGTCGCGGCCTTGCTGGTCTCGCGGATCTGCTCCCAGTCGGTGTCGCTGAGCGAGGTGAGGCCGGCGAAGGTGCCGGGGCCGGCGAGCATCTGGCCGCCGTCCATGGCGATAGTCTGTCCGGTGAGGTAGTCGCAGGCGTCGGACATCAGGAACATGGTGAGGTTGGCGAGTTCTTCGATGGTGCCGGTCCGGCCGGCGGGGATCTGGTCGGCCTGGGTGGCGCCCACCGAGCTGTTCTCGGTGGGATTGAGCATCTCCCAGGCGTAGTCGGTTGGGATGGGGCCGGGGGCGACGGCGTTGAGCCGGATCCCGTGTTTGGCCCATTCGACGGCCAGCGACATGGTCATGGAGTGGACGGCGGCCTTGGCCATGGCGGAGGGGACGACGAACGCCGATCCGGTCCACACCCAGGTGGTCAACGTGGAGAGGACCGATCCGGGCAGGCCGTCGGCGATCCAGCGCTTGCCCGCGGCGTGGGTGGTGTGGAACGAGCCGTTCATGACGGTGCTGGTGATCGCGGAGAAGGCGCGGGGGCTCAGATCCTTGGTCTGGGCGATGAAGTTGGCGGCCGCGTTGTTGATCACGCCCGTCAGTGGGCCGTGGTCGGCCCAGATCCGGCCCATGGTGTCGTCGACGTTGTCGTAGTCGCGGACGTCGACGGTGTGGATGTGCACCGATCCCGGTCGGGCGGCCGAGGCTTCGGCGGCTGCTTCCGAGAGGACGGCTTCGCGCCGGCCCCACAGGTGGACCTCGGCTCCGTGATCGACCAGGTGGCGGGCGACGCCGCGACCCAGTCCGGTACCGCCGCCGGTGATGAGAATCCTTTTGCCGGCAAGCAGTTGAGGGGAGAAGGTGGTGTCGTTACTCATGACGTTCCTCATTGGTCGGTGACTGTCGGCGAGTGGTTCACAAGCCGATGTTCTTCGCGATGATCTCGCGCTGGATCTCGTTGGTCCCGCCGTAGATCGGTGGCGCCAAGGCACGGCGGACCTGCCCTTCCATCCCGTACTCGCGGGTGTATCCGGCGCCGCCCATCAGCTGCATGGCCTCCAGGGCGGCGTGCTTGGCGATCTCGGTGCAGCGCAATTTCGCCATCGCCGACTCTCTGTTGAGGTCGTCTTCGTGGCCGTTGTCGATCTTGGTCGCCGCGTCGTAGAGAAACACCCGCGCGAACTCGATGTCGGTGGCCAGATCGGCGAGACGATGCCGGATCGCTTGAAACGACGCGATCGGACGATTGAACTGCTCGCGCTCGCGAACGTGGCGCACGGCGTCATCAAGGGCGCGGCGGGCCGCTCCCACGCTCATGGCGGCGATGATGAGGCGCTCGATGGACAAGCCGCGCATCAGCTGGCGCCACGCATTCCCCGGTTCGCCGACCACCGCGGAGGCCGGAACCGCCACGTCGGTGAAGAACACATCGTTGCAGGTCCGAGGCTCCATGGTCTCGATGCCCCTGATCACCAGGCCGGGCGCGTCCGTGGGCACCATCAGCAGGGTCATGCCCTCATGGCGACCGCCGCTGCCGTCCTCTCGAGTGAGGACCAGCAGGTGCTCGGCCACGTGCGCCGCCGAGATCCAGGTCTTCTGCCCGTTGACGATGTACCGGTCGCCGTCGCGGCGGGCAGAGACCCGGATGCCGGCCAGGTCCGAACCCGCGCCGGGTTCGGACAGGGCGATGGCTTCGAGTCGTCCCGCGGCGAGGTTGGTGACGACCGCCTTCTTCTGCGCTTCCGAGCCCCAGCGCAGATACGTCTGTGCCGCGGTGAGGCCGGTGGAGTAGGCGGTGATCGGAGCCAGGCCGCGCGAGGATTCCTCGAGGAAGATGCATTCGTCGACGAAACCGGCGCCTGCCCCGCCGTACTGCTCCGGCAACGAGATGCCGAGCCAGCCGTTCCGGGCCATCTCCGCCAGAACCCGGGGACTGTTGGCGAGTGTGCCACCCTCTGTCACGGCGTCCCGCTGGGCGACCGTCGCGAGTTCGCGGCTGCAGTACTCGGCGACTGCGGCCGCGAACTCGCGCTGTTCGGTGGAGAACTGCACGCTACTTGCCGCGGTAGGGGGCGAAGTCGGGCTTGCGCTTCTCGTTGAAGGCGGTGATGCCCTCCTGGGCTTCGGGGGTGTCGCCGAACATGGCCAGGGTGGAGTACGCCATGCTGCCGATGCTGACGAAATGCTCGGTGTCGGTATTCATCGACTGCTTGAGCACCCTGAGCGCGGTGGGGGAGAAGTCGAGCATCTGGTCGGCCCACGCGCGGACCTCGTTCTTCAGCTCGGCGGCCGGGACGACGCGGTTGACCAAGCCCCAGTCGAGGGCCTCCTCGGCCGACAGGCGGCGCAGCATGAACCAGATCTCGCGGGCGCGCTTCTCGCCGACGACGCGGGCGAGGTAGCCCGATCCGAGGCCGGCGTCGAACGATCCGACCCGGGGGCCGTTCTGGCCGAACTGGGCGGTGTCGGCGGCGATGGTGAGGTCGCACAGGACGTGCAGGACGTGGCCGCCGCCGATGGCCAGGCCGTTGACCGCGGCGATGACCGGCTTGGGGGTGTCGCGGATGACGCGGTGCAGGGCGTCGACTTCGAACAGCCCGGACGCGGACGGGCCGTAGTCGCCGGTCTCCATCCGCTGCTTCTGGTCGCCGCCGGCGCAGAAGGCCTTGTCCCCGGCGCCGGTCAGGGCGATGACGCCGACCTCGCTGCTGGCCCAGGCGCGCTTGAAGGCGAGTACCAGTTCGTCGACCGTCTGGGCGCGGAAGGCGTTGTACCGCTCGGGCCGGTTGATGGTGATCCACGCCAGTCCGTTGTCCACTTCGTAAGTGATGTCGGTGAATTCGCTCATCAGACTTCCTTGTCCTTCTCGTCGGGGTGGCGAGTGCCACGCTCGTTGCGGTCATTAGGACTGACCATTTGCAACACCGTACCTTTTGTGACACGGTGGGGCAAGTATCGATCTGCGTGCACGGGTGCGCAGGACTGATTGGCGCGGAGGAAGTCTCATGGTTCTGGTGCGACGGCTGGAGGATTCGGGGGCCGTGATCGTGGGCGGCACCGCGGGTATCGGACTGCATTCGGCCCTTGCCTTGGCCCGGGCCGGCGTGAAGGACATCGTGCTGGTGGGGCGTTCCGCGGAGCGCGCGGGCCGGGCCAAGGAGGCGTTTGCAGCGGCCGGTCTGGCCGAACCGTCGTACGTGCAGGGCGATGCCGGGACCGCCGACGGCGCGATCGAGATCATTGAAGCGGCACGGGCGCTGCTTCCCGCCCTCGACATCCTGATCACCTCGGTGGCGGCCGATGTGGAGCCCACCCTGTTCAAGGACATCCCGACCGACGACATCGCCCGGACCCTCACCTCGCTGGCGCTGCCGGGGATGCAGCTGGCCAGTGCGGCACTGCCGTCCATGCGCGCACAGGGCGGCGGGACGATCATCAACGTGGCCTCGGATGCTGGCAAGACGGCCACGCCCGGGGAGGCGGTGATCGGGGCGGCCAAGGCGGCCCTGATCATGTTCACCCGGAGCATCGCGATCGAGGAGAAGCGCCACGGTATCCGGGCCAACGTGCTGACCCCGTCGCTGGTGCACGGCACCGATTCCACCGAGCGCATCACCTCCGGCGGCAGTTTCAGCGCGAAGCTGTTCGCCAGTGCTGCCAAGCAGGCGGCGCTCGGTGTCCCCGACGCCGACGACGTCGGGGCACTCGCGGCATTCCTGTGCAGCCCGGAGGCGGCGAGGCTCACCGGTCAGGCGATCAGCGTCAACGGAGGCATCTCCGCGGCGTGATCGCGCGGACCCGGTATCAGCGGCCGAGGTAGAGCGCCGTCGCCTCTGCGCGGTTGACCGCACCGACCTTTCTGAGGATCTTCTTGACATGTGATTTCACGGTCTCGAGGCCGATGCCGAGACGGTCGGCTATCTCGGCGTTCGAGACGCCTGTCGCGATCAACCGGATGACGTCGACCTCACGGTCGGTCAGGAGTCGCTCCATCGCGTGATTGGCCGGTACCTGATCCTCGACACGGACCGATTCGAGACGAGGAGTCGGGTCGAGGTCCGGCCCCGCCGACAGGACCGCGTCGGTGTCGGAGACCAACTGAGCGAGGCGTTCGGTCAACACTCGGTGGTGCCGGGCGATTCGGTCGATCGACGAATCTCGCGCGAGGACGGCGCTCATCGTCGAGCCGTACAGCGCGAGGATCTCCGCATTGTCGCGGGTGGGAGTGGCAGCTGCGGGTGCAGCGTACAGAAGCGCAGTGAGTGCGCCGTCGACGATGATCTGGACGGCGAGGTAAGTGCTCGTGCCGAGCAGTCGAGTGCTTGCCGACGGGGCCTCCGACGGATCGATGAGACGGACCGCCGGAGATCCGGACTCGGATCGCAGCTCGGCGCCGGCCGAGGCGAAATCGATGCGAGCGGTCGACACCTCGGTGGTCCCGTCGGCGGTCGCCCGGGCTCTCGCGTCCGTGGTCGCCAGCCGGGTGACCGGATCGACTCGCGCGTACATCGCGGCCGGGAACCGCGCGGATTCGACCAACTCGGTGCACAGTGCCGCCGGGAGCGTGTCGCGGTCGGCGAGGATTGTCAGCCTCCGCAGCGAGTCGGACAGTGTCAGCAGCGTCTCCCGGTGTCGAGCCGCGAGCACCTCGGTGAGCCGATACTGAGCACTCAACGACTCCGCCGCGGTCCGCAGGACGAGGGGTAGGAGGTCGTCGGACCGCGGCGCAGCCTGCATCGCCGCGGTCGCGGACTCCGCCGCGGAGGCCTGAATGCCGTCGATCAGCCCGCTCGTGGGGGTCGGCATGCCCAGCATCCGCCGGAGGCCGCGATCGAGGGCGGTGAGACGGGCGACGAGCTCGGGGGCGGAGTCCGTCACCGGCCGTAAGTGCCGGGGAGCTGTCCGCCCAGCTGGACGAATCGAGCCACCGCTCCCGATCGCGTGGTAGTCCCGAGTTTGCGGGCGATCTGTTTCACGTGCGATTTGACGGTTTCCTCGGACACCACCAGGCATCGGGCGATCTGGAAGTTGGTCGCGCCGGTCGCCACGAGCTCGAGCACCTCGAGTTCACGTGCGGTCAGGGTCTCGGTCGGCGACGACGGGCGGCCCGGCACCGAAGTCGGGGCGTGGTCGAGCTGCGTGTGGGCGGCCGCGTCCGTTCCGTGGTCGATATCGGACAGCTCTGCGGTGATGTCACCGAACAGCTCGTCGACCCGGGCTGCGCTGAGTCTCAGCCGGTCGATGATCATCGCCCTTTCGAAAACCACCGACAGGCATTCGCCGAAGGCGCTGAGGAGACCGAGATCGACATCGGAGATGCGACGGTCGACCGGCCGGTCTGCGTGGAGGATCCCGATCGCGCGGCCTCGCGCCACGATCGGAGCCACGACGAAGCCCGCCGTCTGCGACACCTCGATCATGACCCTGCAGGTCCGTCGGTCCGCTCCGGGACGGGTGCTCATCAGGGGCGTGCGGGTCTGCGCGACCGCCGACTCCAGCGGAGCGTCGGCGAATGGGATGTGAGAGTCGGTGATGAACGATTCCAGCGCGGCGTTCTCGGGGCTGTCGTCGGCTTCGAAGTGCAGGTATCGCGGCATCCAGACTGACGAGCGGACGGGCGAGAGCATTGCCCGGGCGAATCCGAGACCGCGGCAAGTCCGGGCGGGGATCTGGTCGATGAGCTGAGCGGTCGAGGCGCCCTGCAGGTCGTCGAGCGTGGACCTCATCTCATGCAGTGAATGGGTGGTATCGGCGGTGCGGGCCTCGATCCGTTCGGTCTGTGTGCGATGGATCCAGTGCAGCGCGCGGAAGATGGCGAGGCGCCGATCGTCGGTGATCTCGGGACGCAGAGACTGCTCCTCGGCCTGTCGGCGGGCACGGGCGAGGATGTCGTCGAGTGAGGGGTCGTCCAAGGACGCGAGGGCTTGTCGGGGCGATCCCAGGAGTGCGGTGATCTCGTGAAGGCGGTCCACTATCACCTCGTCGACGTCGCTGTCTGGGCGGTCACTCCGATGCATTCTGGTCACGTCGTCCCTCTCGTTCCGAACCAGGACAATTTTAGGTCAGACCATAAAATCTGTCGAGGTCGGCATGTGGGCCGAGGCGGTGACGACCGCTACGCGTCGCCCATCATGGCCAGCGCGCGCCGCAGGGCGCCGTACACGTCGCCCGCGGTGTCGGCGTCGGTGCCGATGAGTCCGTAGTCCACGGCCGCCAGGGCGTCGGCGATCTGCGTCATGGTCTCGATTCCGGCCGGGGTCAATGCCGCGAGGACGGTGCGACGGTCGGTGGGGTGCGCCCGTCGCTCCACCAGGCCCGCCGCCGTGAGTTGATCGACCGTGAGCGTGACGGTCGTCGGATGCACCATCAGGATCTTCCCGATCTGTCCGAGCGGCCTGCCGTCGTCGGGGGAGACGAACAGAATGATCATCACCAGGAGCCCACGCCGCGAGACCTTGAACGGCTTGAGGGCCTTGCCGATGACGCCGCTGAGGATCGCCGACGCCCGAAGCAGGGCGCTCATCGCGGCGAAGTGCTCCGGCTGCGCCATACCCAGTTCGGACCATCGTCGCTGGGTCGTGCCCACTGCGTCGATCGGCCTCTCGGCGTCGTTCGGCCTGTCGGTCACTCTGGCCTCCATCGTGCGCTGATTCTCCCAATACTCTAGACCACCGACTATTTAGTGATTAGAGTGAATGTCAATGGACATACCATTTAGTGCTCCGATTGAGGCGGCGCCGCAGGTCGGCGCCGACCGGCCGAGCTTGTTCGTTCCCGGGCCTCCCGAGGCTGTCTTCGGGGTCCGCGACGTCGCCGGCACCAGCTCGGAGACGACTGGACACATGACCCCGGCCGAGTGGATGCGCGGAGATGACGGTCGCCTGCGACCCGGCGCGCTCGGCGTGTTGGTCGACACCGTGGTCGGCGGTCCCGCGGTCGCCTTCCGTCCGGCGGGCGGGTGGGCGGTCACCACGGACCTGTCGATCACCTTCTGTGCGCCGATCCCCGGCGACTGCCGAGCGCTCATCGCCCGATCGGCGGCCGTGTGCGCCGACGACTCCCGTGCCCTCGCAAGGGGGACGGTTCACGCCGACGACGGCACCCTCGTCGCGCTCGTCGACGAGCGCATCGAGTTCACCGACAGCGCGCCGGTGCGACGCACCCCCCGACCCGACGGCCGATCGTCGATGCGACTGCGGTTCGACGGTCCAGATGTCCTGCTCGACGTCGCCGACCCCGTCGTCAATCCCGGCGGCGCGCTGCACGGAGGCGTTGCGGTGTACGCCGCCGAACTCGCGGCCGCGCGAGTGGCCGATGCCGCCGTTCCCGGGCTCGTCGCCACCGGTTTGCACATCGCCTTCCTCCGGCCGGGGCCGATCGGTGAGACGTTGCGCTTCGCCGTCGAGGTGGAGCATCGAGGCCGCAACTGCGTGCTCACGACGGTTCTGTCGTATCGGGCCGACGGACGCGAATGCACGCGGACCTCCATCACCTACCGCCGTCCCAGTGTCTCGGATGTGCGCAGTGTCTCGGACGTGCGCAGTGTCTCGGATGTACGCGACGGCGTGCCGGCGATCGGTCGACAGCCCGACTCCACCTTGCCCGCACCGGAGTTCTCGGGATTACAGAAGGACGTTCGCAGATGACCACGATCATGACGACAGAGCAGGCCGAGATCCGCGATGCCGTGCGCGACTACGCGAACCGCGTTCTCGCCGACGGGTACCTCCGCCGCGCCAAGTCGCCGAAGTTCCCGTGGGAGATCCACCGGCAGATCGCGGACCTCGGCGCGCTGGGGCTGCTGGCGGGCCCGAAGTACAACCCGCTGGAGACCGAGGACTACGTCGCAGCGGGCCTGGTGATCGAAGAACTGGCCGCCGGCGATTTCAACGCCGCCAATGCGGTGATCCCGGTGCTGTTGATGAGCTCGCTGCTGCACCGGCACGCGCCGCAGGACCTCGCCGAGCGCTGGTTGCCCGATCTTGTGCGCGGGGAGTCGTACCTCGCCTTCGGTCTCACCGAGCCAGGCACCGGCTCGGATGCCGGACGAATCCGCACCACCGCGGTCGCCGAGAACGGCGGCTATCGGATCTCCGGCGAGAAGACGTCGGTGACGATGCTCGGCAATGCGGAGGCGATCATCCTGGCCGCGCAGACCGTCCGAGACGGACGCGGCGTCGGGGTGTCGACGCTGCTGGTTCCGTTGAACGCCGACGGCATCGCGACGTCGACCGTGGAGGACACCGGCTGGCTGCCGCTCGGCCGGGGCGTTCTCCACCTGGACGGCGTGTGGGTTCCCGAATCGAACCTGATCGGACCGGAGGGGCGGGCATTCTCCCGAGTGCTGAACGGATTCGACTTCACCCGTCCGCTGCTGGCGCTGACCGGAATCGGAATCGCGCAGAGATCGCTCGACGAGACGGCCGGATATGTGCAGATGCGGGAGGCGTTCGGCTCTCGACTCTCGAAGTTCGAAGGCGTCTCCTTTCCGCTCGCCGAGCATCTGACCAAACTCGAGGCCGCCCGGCTCATCTGCTATTCGGCTCTGCAGAAACGGACGGCGGGTCTGCCGCACACCGCCGAGGCTGCGATGGCGAAATGGTTCGGACCGCACACAGCGAGTGCCGCAATCAAAGACTGCCTACTGCTTCACGGCAATTACGGATACTCGACCGAACTGCCCTTCGAACAGCGTCTTCGCGACGCGATGTCGGTGGAGATCGCGGACGGTACCTCGCAGATCCAGAAGATCATCATCATGCGCGAGAAATACGGCAGGGAGTTCATTCCGTACGAGAAGTAGTCGGCCCGAGTCTCCCGATTCGTCCTCGGTCACTGATCGAGGGCGGGCTGTGGCGCATCAACATTTTTCAAATCATTTAGGACGCTTGAGGATTCAGTTCCCCAGTGTTGCCATGAATGGTTAGACCTATTAATATGTGATCTGAACCATACGGTGGAGAATTGCGCGAATCTCAACCGCGTCGACCGTATGGGACCATCGATGAAAAGGAGGCGACACCGATGTCGCTCACCACTTCTTCCTGGCCGGCGGTGTCGAGCACCGGAGTCCGAGACATCACCCTGCCCGATCTGATTCGGGAGGGCGCCCACGCCCAGCCTGAACGCATCGCGCTGGTCGACGCGGTGCCGGACGTCGACAGTCGGCGGCAGTGGACCTACACCGAGCTCGTCGCCGATGTTGAGCGCTACGCGCGCGCCCTGCTGGCGGACTTCGAGCCGGGCGACCGGATCGCGTTGTTCGCCCCCAACAGTGCGGACTGGATCATCTTCCAGCAGGCCATCGCCATGGCGGGGATGATCGTGGTCGCCGCCAATCCGGCCTACCGCAGCCACGAGCTGGAATATGTGCTGAAGCAGTCGAAGGCCGTCGCCGTCTTCTACCAGCGCGAATACCGGGGCGCAGATCTGGGCTCGGTCGTCGCACAGGCGCGCGAAGGCGCTCCCGGCGTGCGGTCGGCGATCGGCGACGACCACTGGCAGGCATACGCCGACCGCGGTGACGAATCCACGGCCCTGCCGAACGTGCAACCCACCGATCCGGTGCAGATCCAGTACACGTCGGGCACCACCGGCTTCCCGAAGGGCGCATTGCTGCATCACAAGGGGATCGTCAACGAGGCGACCTTCGTCTTCGAGCGGGCCGGGATGGGCGACGGCGGCGTCTGCATCAACGCGATGCCGATGTACCACATCGGCGGAGGCGCGGTCACCGAGCTCGGCACGTTCGCGTTGCACGGTACATACGTGGTGCTGCCGGGCTTCGAGCCGGCCGCGGTGCTGGAAGCCTACGAGACCTATCGGGGCACGCACGGGTTGCTGGTGCCCACCATGCTGCTGGCGCTGCTGGAGCATCCTGATGCGAAGACGCGCGATCTGTCGAGCATGCAGACGGTGCTCTCCGGTGCCGCGGCCGTTCCCGAAGCGCTGGTCCGGAGGGTGACCACCGAGTGGAACTGCGCCTTCTCCATTCTGTTCGGCCAGACCGAGATGCACGGCGTGATCAGCCAGACCAAGGTCTCCGACGATCCCGTCGACCAAGCGACGACCGTCGGGCAGCCGCTGCCCGAGCTCGAGGTCCGGCTGGTGGATCCGGTGACCGGCGACGTGGTTGCGCTCGGGGAGCAGGGCGAGATCTGCTGCCGCGGCTACCAGACCATGCTCGGTTACTACGACATGCCCGAGGAGACCGCGCGGACCATCGACCCGGACGGGTGGCTGCACATGGGCGACCTGGCGACGATGGACGAGCGGGGCTTCCTGAAGGTCACCGGACGGCTCAAGGAGATGATCATCCGCGGCGGCATGAACATCTACCCGCGGGAGATCGAAGAACTGTTGTTCACCCACGAACAGATCAGCGACGTCATCGTCCTCGGCGTCACGCACGAGTACTGGGGCGAGCAGATCGCGGCGGTGATCCGCCCGACCGGCGAGACCCCGGACGCCTTCGCGCTCAAGCAGTGGTGCCGCGAGCGGATCTCCGCGCACAAGGTGCCGACGCTGTGGTTCTTCACCGACGAGTTCCCCATGACTCCCACCGGCAAAGTGCAGAAGTTCAAGGTGCGCGACGACATCGTCGCCGGCGACCTCATCCCGGATGCGGAGACGAGCGGACACGTCGACGCGTGATCGCGAGACCTGATCCAGAGATCTGACCTCCGTGCATCGTCACACCCGTGAGATGCGACCCACCAGACGCAAGGAACACTCAATGCAGATCACCGCAGCGGTGGTTCGAACCGCAGAACAGCCCTTCCAGATCGAGACGCTCGAACTCGACAGTCCCCGCGCCGGAGAGGTGCTGGTTGAGATCGAGTCGGTGGGCTTGTGCCACACCGACATCGGAGTGCAGAAGCAGTGGCTGCCCGTGCCGCTCCCACTGGTGCTCGGCCATGAGGGCGCCGGGCGCGTCGTCGAAGTCGGCGAGGGCGTCACCTCCGTCGCCGCGGGCGATCCGGTCCTGTTGACCTTCGCCTCCTGCCGCAGATGCCGCTCGTGCCTCGACGGCCACCCCGCCTACTGCGAGAACTTCCCGGCGCTGAACGTGCTCGGCACCCGCCTCGACGGCACGACGGCGCTCACCGACGCGGACGGCAAGTCCGTCAACGGACAGTTCTTCTCGCAGTCCTCGTTCGCGACCCACGCGATCGCCCTCGAATCCAACGTCATCAAACTGTCCGACGACGCCGACCTCCGTCAGGTCGGCCCCCTCGGCTGCGGCATCCAGACCGGTGCCGGCACCGTCCTCAACGGACTGCGCCCACCCGCGGGCTCGTCCATCGCCGTCTACGGCGTGGGCGCCGTCGGCCTCGCCGCGATCATGGCCGCCCGCGTCGCGGGCTGCACCAAGATCATCGCCGTCGACCGCATCCAGTCGCGTCTGGATGCGGCGCTCGAGTTCGGCGCCACCCACGCCGTCAACAGCGAGACCGGCGACATCGTGGAGTCGATCCGTGCGATCACCGGCGCGGGAACCGACTACGCCGTCGACACCACCGCCATCACCGCGGTGGTCCGTCAAGGCGCGAGCGCTCTCGCGCCGCGGGGCACGCTCGCCATCCTCGGCTTCGGGAAGGCCGGTACCGACATCGAGATCGACATGCTCGAGTTCCTCATGGCGGGCCGCACCATCGTCGGCATGACCGAGGGCGACGCCGTCCCCTCCGACTTCATTCCGCGCCTCATCGAGCTGAACGCCCAGGGCCGGTTCCCGTACGACAAACTGATCACGCACTACCCGTTCGCCGACATCAACCAAGCCTGCGCGGACGTCGAGTCGGGAGTCGCGGTCAAAGCGGTCCTGGATCTCAAGTGACCGCGACATCTCAGGTGACCGCGACATCTCAGGTGACCGGAGCGAGCATTCCCGATCTGCAGCGCCGTTTCCGCATGGAGGATCGGCTGTCGGGGCTTCTCGACGACAAGATCCGCGGCCGTGCGGCCGATCAGTCCGGTGCCGCACCGTCCTTAGCGGAGCGCACGGCCTCGCTGACCGACTTTCTCATCGCGGAACTCGGCGGCGACGTCGTGGTCCGCGACATGGCTCGGATGAGCGGCGGCGGTGCCAACGAGACGTACGGCTTCGTGCTCGACCACGGCGGCGAGAGCCGCCGGCTCGCACTGCGCATCAAGACGGCCGGCGCCATCTGCGCGACCGACGCCACCAGGGAGTTCGAGATGCTCGGGGTGGTCAGCAAGGTTCTGCCCGCGCCGAAGCCGTTGGCGGTCACCGAGGACTCCGCGTGGTTCGGTGCGCCGGCGTTCATCGCCGAGTTCGTCTCCGGGACGAGCGTGCCGACGTTCGACGTCCCCAAGGCCACCGGGCTCGGTGTCACCTATGGTGCGCGTCTGCGGAAATCACTCGCCGCCCCATTCATCGAGCACTGCGCGGCTCTGCACTCGTACGACGGATGGGACGCCGACGATCTCAGTGCGTTCGACATCCCGCGTGCGGGGACGACCGATGCCATCGACTGGCGCCTGGCGTTCTGGGAGCGTTCCTGGGAGCAGGACAAGGTCGAGGAGCATCCGGCCATGCTCCTCACCCGCCAGTGGCTGGAGGAGAACAAGCCCGCAGCCGACCGGATCTCCCTGCTGCACGGCGACTACCGCAACGGGAATTTCCTGTTCGACGAGGAGACCGGTGAGTTCGTGTCGGTGATCGACTGGGAGCTCTGCTACCTCGGCGACCGACACTCGGACCTCGCGTACACCATGCTGCCCGGATGGGGGTCGCTCGACGAGAACGGCGTCTTCCTCGTCGCCGGCCTCGTCGACACCGAGACGTTCATCGCCGAGTACGAGCGTCGTTCGGGTCTGTCGGTCGACATGGACAAGCTGAATTACTACTACGTCTACAACTACTACTGGGCTATCGAATCGCTGCTGGGCACCGGCCCCGGCCACGCCCACCGTCGGCTCACCCAACTCGATGTCATGTACAACTTCATCAGCGGTCTGGGCGGACGGTTCGTCGGCGATGTGAATGCACTGATCCTGGAGGACCTCAATGCTGCCCACGATTCCTGAATCGCTGACGGCTCTCCGTCGCCGCATGGCAGAGACCGTCATACCCGCGCTGCCGGACGACCCGTTCGTCCAGGAGCAGTCGGCGCTGATGCTCGCGACCATCGACTGGCTCCTGGACGTCCAGCCGCACGAGGTGGCCTACGAGGTGGTCGAGAACGAGGACTACCGCGGACTCACCGCCGATCTGGCGGGACTCCTGCCCGACGGCGAGCGCGGACGGGCTCAGGAGCGGCTCGATGCGATCACCCGCACGGCGCACGTGCCGTCGATCGCGGACGTCCCGCGCGTTGCAGAGGCCGTCGAGCAGAATCGTGAGCTGAAGGCCCTCGCGGGCGAACTGTTCACCGCCATCACGCGAGACGGGGTCGCGGCGGACGACTCGGCTGCCGGGAAGGCGAAAGCGCAGATGGTCGAGGTCGCCCGTCGTCAGGAACGTCGAGAACGCGCGTTCTACCGAATGACCGGGTTCCCGGTCGACCCCGAAGAACTCGGCGCGGTACTCGCCGAACAGGCCCGCCGCTGATGCCGTCCCGATCACACTCTGAACGTCCGGTGTCTCAACGAAAGGAAATCTCATGAGCGCACCCGTCACCACCCCGGCCCCCGTCCACGTACCGCGATCCGAACTCGAACGGATCCTCGACGTTCAGCGCAAGGCCTTCAACCTCGAAGGTCCGCCGACCGCCGAAGTCCGGCGCAACCGGATCGACCGACTCCTGCTGGCCCTGCTCGAACGCGCCGACGACATCGCTGAGGCTCTCGGCGCCGACTACGGTCAGCGCCCGGAAGCGCTGACGAAGTCCTTCGAGTTGCTCGCGTGGCTCCCCGACGCCAACGACATCCGCGAGAACCTCGAAGAATGGATGAAGCCGACCCCACTGCAGACACCCGAGGGGCAGACCGGCTTCATCCAGAACCGACCGCTCGGCGTCGTGGGCGTCATCGGCGCATGGAACTTCCCGGTCCTGCTGTCGTTCCAGCCGGCCGTCGCCGCGCTCGCCGCCGGAAACCGGGTGATGGTCAAGTTCCCCGATCTCCACGTGCGAACGGGCAAGGTGGTCGCGGAGGCCGTCGCGAAGCACTTCGACGAGTCCGAGATCGCCGTGGTGCTCGGCGATGTGCAGACGGCGCAGGACTTCTCCAGCCTGCAACTGGACCACATCATCTTCACCGGCTCCCCGGCGATCGGCCGGATGGTGGCCGAGGCGGCCGGCCGAAACCTGGTCCCGGTGACCCTGGAGCTGGGCGGCAAGAATCCGGTCGTCGTCGCGGAGGACGCCGATCTTGGGCTGGCCGCGCACCGAATCGCCGGAACCCGCTTGCTGAACGGCGGTCAGATCTGCCTGTGCCCCGACTACGTCTTCGCGCCGCGAAGCAAGGCCGATGACTTCATCGCCGCGCTGCAGGACGAGATGACCGAGCTGTTCCCGAGCTACTACGACTCGCCGGCCGCGGTGTCGATCGTGAATGAGCGCAACTACCAGCGGGTCACCGGCCTGATCGACGACGCCGTCGCCCAGGGCGCCGACCGCATCCTCCCGGTCCCGGACACCGCAGACGGCAGCGCGCCGACCCAGTCGCGGCTGATCCCGCCGACCATCCTCACCGGAGTTCCCGAAGCGGCGAACATCTCGTCGGAGGAGATCTTCGGTCCGGTGATCCCGGTCTACGTCTACGACGACATCGACGAGGTCATCACCTACGTCCAGGATCGCCCGTCGCCTCTCGGTGCCTACTGGTACGGCGGCGACGGCGCCGACTTCCAGCGGTTCCTGGAGAAGACCACGAGTGGCGGAGTCACCCGCAACGACGGCATCTCGCACGCCTTCGCGGAGGGTGCACCGTTCGGCGGCGTCGGAAACTCCGGCACCGGCGCCTACCACGGCAAGGTGGGCTTCGACGCCTGCTCGCACCGGCGGCCGGTGTTGTCCAATGACGCCGAGCTCGGCATCTCGGACGGCATGGCCGGTGTGGCGGTCGGCAGTGACCAGGTCGCCGCCATGGTGGACCAGGGCGTCGCCGCGGCGCTGGCGGACGTGCGCAGCCGGGTCTGAGCACCGGCATGACAAATCGGTGGTTTTCCGGTTCTCAGGAACCGGAAAACCACCGATGTGCATTGACGGAGCACGCGCCCCGGGGGCCGGCTCAGTAGCCGACGCCCCCGCGGCGGTAGATGTCGCCCGCGATGATCTTCTTCTGGATCTCGGCGCTGCCGTCGGCGGCAACCAAGTAGGCCATGACGTCGCGATAGCGGGCCTGGTGCGGGAACTCGGCGGCGTAGCCGAGGTTGCCGTGGATGCGCATGGCGACCTCGATGGCCTGGCGGGCCACCTGCGGCGGCCACCACTTGCTCATCGACGCCAGCGCGGTGTGCGGCCGGTTGACCTCGCGTGACCACAGCGCCTTGTAGCAGACGAGACGGGCGGCTTCGAGGAGGGTGGCCTGTTCGGCGAGGTTGAACGAGACGCCCTGGTACTCGGAGATCGGCCGGCCGAACGTCTCGCGCTGCTGGGAGTATTCGACGGCCTCGTCGAGGCTCTGCCGGGCCGAGCCCAGGCACATCAGTCCGATCGCCGCGCGGCTGAAGTCGAAGTGATTCATCACCGACGCGAACCCGCGGCCCTCTTCGCCCACCAGGTGCGAGTTGGGGATGAAGACGTCGTCGAAGTGGATCGAGCCCCAGCCCAGGGGCAGGCATCCCATCCCGAGCATGTGCGACCGGGTGACGCCCTCGGCGTCCATCGGGACGCAGAAGCAGCTGACGCCGGACGATCGGGTGGTGCCCGGTGTCCGCGCGTAGACGAGAGTCGCGGCGGCGTTCATCGCCCAGCTGATGGCGGTCTTCTCGCCGGACAGGATCCAGCCGCCGTCGACGGGCGTGGCCGTGGTTCGCAGGGCGCCGGCGTCCGAGCCGGAACCGGGTTCGGTCAGCGCGATCGCCAGGGTCTCCTTTCCTGCGATGAGGCTGGGCAGATAACGCTCGGCGACCTCTTTGCTGGAGTGCACGAGCTGGGAGCCGACCAGACCGACCTGGATCGGCGCGGAGGCCAGGTTGATGTCGCCGGTGGCGAGAACCTCGGTCGCCAGGCCCAGCATGACGGGGTCCTCGGTGCCGGTGCCGCCGTACTCCTCGGGTAGCCCGATGCCGAGCACGCCGATCTCACCGAGCTTCGCGAATACCTCATAGGGGAACTCGGTGCTCGCTGCTCGCGCGACGTAGTGCGGTCGGAGTTCCTTGGCGGCGAAGTCGCCGAGTACCTCGGCGAACTCCTGCTGATCAGGACTGAAGTCGAAGGACAGCAATGGGATCTCCCTGTCATCGGCGATACGAATACCGGTTTGGACATGTAGTTTTAATGGACTGACCATACAACGAAGTTGATCGCCGGGCAATGCGGCGATCGACCGCGCCGCGCTCGTCGCCGCATCTCGGGCAAGGGGTGGACGGGCGGTCGAACGTCGAGTAAAAATGGTAAGACCATTGATTTCATAGCCGACTTCGAGGAGAGATCCACATGGCAGGCGTTATCGACGTAATGAACTACGCGCCCTACATCGCACCCGGGCTGTCGGGCACCGAGTACCAGTTCGAGGAGTTCCAGACGATGGTGCGCACCACGCTGCGCCCGTTGCTCAAGGATGGGATGGTCACCACGCAGTGGGGCCGCAAAGTCGACGTCGCCAACCCGCCGACCGAAGCCGATCCGACACTGCACGTCGAGGAGGCGGTCGCGGCGCTCGACGAGTCAGGCTGCGACATGATGGTGCTGGCCTGCGTGAAGATGTGGTCGTATCACCACCACCACTCGCTCATCATGGACCTGCCCGAGGAAGTGGTCGCACAGGCGCTGGAAGTGGCCGGCGACCGGTTCATCGGCGGCGCCGGCTACAACCCGTTCCGGATCGATGAGAGCCTCCGCCGGATCGAGATGTTCGTCCGCGACCACGGGTTCAAGTACGTCTACTTCCACCCGATGACCTTCGGCCTCGCCGCCAACGACCGTCGCTGCTACCCGCTCTACGCCAAGTGTCAGGAACTCGGAATCCCCGTCGGCATGCAGGTGGGCCACTCGGCGGAGACCCTGCCGAGTATCGTCGGCCATCCGATGCTCGTCGACGACGTCGCCATCGATTTCCCGGATCTCAAGATCAACCTCTCGCACACCGGTTGGCCGTGGACCGGCGAGTACATCTCCATGCTGTGGCGTCATCCGAACGTGTACGGTGACATCTCGGCGTACTTTCCGAAGTCGCTCGATCCGGAACTGGTCAAGGCAATGGATCGGCAACTGCGCGGCAAGGTCATGCTCGGCAGCAATGGCTTCGACCTCAAACGCTGCGTCTCCGAACTGCACGAGCTGCCGATCCGTGAGCAGACGATCGAACGGATTCTGCGGGGCAACGCGCTGGAGTTCTTCGGTCTGTGAAATGAGAACCGCGGACCCGCCGGAGCGAAGTCTCGGCGGGCCCGCGGCGTCTGTGCGGTCGGTCAGGCGTCGTGCATGATCACGCCGCGGATGTTCTTGCCGTCGCGCAGGTCCTGGTAGCCCTGGTTGACGTCCTCGAGCGAGTAGCGCTGGGTCACCAGCTCGTCGAGCTTGAGTTCGCCGGCGTCGTACAGGCGCAGCAGGCGGACGATGTCGTACTGCGGGTTCATCGACCCGAACAGAGTGCCCATGATGGTCTTCTGATTCAGCGTCAGATCGGCGCCGGAGACCTGGACGGTCAGCTTGGTCGGGTCGGCCAGACCGGTGATGACCACCTTGCCGCCCTTGCCGATGACGGCGGTCGCCGCCTGCACGACCGGGACGTCGACGGTGCCGACCAGGATCAGCGCGGCGTCGGCGCCCTGACCCCAGGTGAGTTCGGTGACCTTCTCCTGCGCCTCCTCGGCGGTGGCGAAGGCGTGGGTGGCGCCGAACTTGAGGGCCTCGGTGCGCTTCATCTCGACCGGGTCGACGACGACGACGTACTTGCAGCCCGCCGACACGGCGCCCTGCACGGCGTTGATGCCCAGGCCGCCGATGCCGTAGATGACGGCGGTGTCGCCGGCGCGCAGGTTGCCCGCGTTGACGGCGGTGCCCCAGCCGGACGGGACGCCGCAGCCGACGAGGACGGCGGTCTCCAGCGGCAGCCAGTCGTCGACCTTGACCACCGAGTGCTGGGAGATGGTCGCGTACTCGGAGAAGGTGCCGAGCATGCACATCGCGCCGAAGTCCTTGCCATCGCCGTGGAAGCGGAAGGTGCCGTCGGGCATGGTGCCTTCGAGGATGGTGGCGCCCATGTCGCACAGGTTCTGGCGGCCGGTCGAGCAGTAGCGGCAGGTGCCGCAGTTGGGGATGAAGCTGCACACCACGTGGTCGCCGGGCTTGACCTTGGTGACGCCGGGGCCGACCTCCTGGATGATTCCGGAGCCCTCGTGACCGCCCACGATGGGGTAGCGGGGCGGCAGGTCGCCGTCGGTCAGGTGCAGGTCGGAGTGGCACAGGCCGGCGGCGGTGTACTTGATCAGCACCTCGCCGACGCCGGGGCCGTCGAGCTCGAGTTCCATGATCTCGAAGGGCTTGCCGGGTTCGAGGAGGACGGCGGCTTTGGTCTTCATGGTGGTGGTCCTTTCGTCAGGGGGAGCGCAGCGGGTCAGAGGGCGATGTTGACGGACTTGGTCTGGGTGTAGAGGTCGAGCGCCGAGTCGCCGAGTTCGCGGCCCCAGCCGGACTGCTTGAAGCCGCCGAACGGGAGGGCGGTGTCGAAGCCGTTGTACTGGTTGACCCACACCGAGCCGGCCTGCACCTTGGCCGCCGTGCGGTGCGCCTTGGAGATGTCCTTGGTCCAGATGCCCGCGGCCAGACCGTAGATGGAGTTGTTGGCGGCCTGCGCGACATCGTCCTCGTCGTCGAAGGGCAGGGCGGCGACGACCGGCCCGAAGATCTCCTCTTCGACGATCGAGTACTCGGGCTTGACGTCGACGAAGACGGTCGGCTCGATGAAGTAGCCCTGATCGCCCCAGCGGTTGCCGCCGGTGAGGGCGCGGGCGCCGTCGGCCAGACCCTGCTGGATGTAGCTGTTGACGCGGTCGAACTGTTCCTGCGAGACCAGCGGACCCAACTCGGTGGTCGGATCGAGGCCGGGGCCGATCTTGGCCTGCGCGGCGGCGTCGGCGACGGCCTGCGTGAACTCGTCGAAGATGCTGCGCTGCACGAACAGTCGGGTGCCCGCAACGCAGCACTGGCCGTGGTTGAACATCCACGCGGCGACCGACCCGGCGACGGCGGCGTCGAGGTCGGCGTCGGCGAAGACGATGTTGGGGCTCTTGCCGCCCAGCTCCAAGGTGACCTTCTTGAGGTTGCCGGTGGAGGCCTGGACGATCTTCTTGCCGACCTCGGTGGAGCCGGTGAAGGCGACCTTGTCGACGTCCAGGTGCGCCGACAGCGCCGCGCCCGCATCGCCGAAGCCGGTGACGACGTTGACCACGCCGGGCGGGAAGCCGGCCTCTTCGAAGACCTCGGCGAGCATGAGCGCGCTCAGCGGGGTCTGCTCGGCGGGCTTGAGGACCACGGTGTTGCCCGCGGCCAGCGCCGGAGCCAGCTTCCAGGTGGCCATCAGGATCGGGAAGTTCCACGGGACGATCTGCCCGCACACACCCAGCGATTCGCGGCGGGTGTAGGCGTGGAAGTCGGCGTCGGGGGAGGCGAAGGGCATCGACGGGGTGATCGAGGAGCCCTTGATCTTGGTGGCCAGGCCGGCGTTGTAGCGCCACACGTCGGCCGACCAGTTCACGTCGACGGCGGTCGCGATCGCGACGGACTTGCCATTGTCGAGGGCTTCGAGCTGACCGAAGATCGCGGCGCGCTCGGTCAGGATGTCGCCGACCCGCCAGATCAGGCGTTCGCGCTCGTTGGGACGCATCCGACCCCACGGGCCCTCGTAGGCGGCGCGGGCCGCGGCGACGGCGCGGTCGATGTCGGTGGCGTCGCCGTGCGGCACGTTGGTGATGACCTGTCCGGTCGCCGGATCGTGGGTGGCGAAGGTGCGGCCGGAGGCGGCGTCGACCCACTGACCGCCGATGAGCATCCGGCGATCTCGGGAAACGAACTCGGCGACCTCGGGCAGTAGTACCGAGTCGAGCGTGGCGGTCATGAGAGCCTCCTGTGTTGCAGAACCTGTTGGATCACATCTGTGATGTGTGCCACCGAATGGCGTGCATCATTTATCCCCCGCCGCAACGGGCTCGCCGTGTGCAGAATCTGAACACTGCGGCTGTGCAGGTGGACGGACGGTCGCGAGGGGTCTCGATACGCCGCCTCGCTTCGCTCGGTGGCTACTCGACCGGCCTGTTCCCAGGGTTGTCGAGTAAGCGGAGGAGCGGAGCGGGGGAGCGCATCGAGACGATGGTGCGGGGTCTCGATACGCCGCCTCGCTGCGCTCGGTGGCTGCTCGACCGGCCTGTTTCCAGGGTTGTCGAGTAAGCGGAGGAGCGGAGCGGGGGAGCGCATCGAGACGATGGTGCGGGGTCTCGATACGCCGCCTCGCTGCGCTCGGTGGCTGCTCGACCGGCCTGTTCCTAGGGTTGTCGAGTAAGCGGAGGAGCGGAGCGGGGGAGCGCATCGAGACGATGGTGCGGGGTCTCGACGCTCTTATCGATTTTGTCAAGCGGTGGGGGCTGGTTGTGGGCTGTTGTCTTCGAGGTAGCGGTAGATGTCTCGGGTGACGTAGCGCATGACGGCGCGGCGGGCCATTTTGG
>NZ_JBCDWL010000020.1:0-81495 GCF_039946255.1 Gordonia aichiensis
GCCGGCGGCGGTCCCGATCATCGGTGAGCTGCCCATCCGGATCCAGATGCGCCAACAACCGCACGCCGGCCATCCGGACACCGTCCGGGGTCAGGTCGCGGGCCACCGCGGCGAGCTGGGCTTCGGCTCGCCCCCGGGTCTGCGGGTCGACGGCGGCGGGGATCTTGTCCATCACCGCGTCGATCTCGCGAACATGGTCGGCGCCGATCGCGCCGTCGGCGACCGCCGCCGCGGTGGCCGGGCACGCCGGCGCCAGGGTTTGGCCCTGCAGGTTGGTGAACCGGCCGATCGCGGCCACCGAGGTGCGGCGGCGTTTGGCCGCACCATCACCCAGGCGCAGACCGGCGGACAGGTAGGCGTGCAGGGACAGGTAGCCGGCCTTGCGGAACGCGGCACGATCGGAGACCTCGGTGAGCACGGCGGCGTCGACGCCGTCGAGACGACGACGCGCCGCCTCCAGAGTGTCGACCACAGCCAGGAGACCGTCTTCGGTGACCGCCGCCATCGGGGCGGCAGCCAACTTGCCGAACACCGCATCAGCGAGAGCGGCGAGCTCGGCCGGATCATCGGGCAGAGCCTGGAACGGGCTGGTCATGCCGGTCACCTCCCCTTCAATGTGCGGTGGTTCACTAGGTGTTCGATTCTATGTGTGAAGACTAGCGCGAGGGTCTGACAATTCCGTGC
The DNA here is from genome assembly GCF_039946255.1 of Gordonia aichiensis. Classification (GTDB taxonomy): domain Bacteria; phylum Actinomycetota; class Actinomycetes; order Mycobacteriales; family Mycobacteriaceae; genus Gordonia; species Gordonia aichiensis_A. The sequence continues at coordinate 685 of NZ_JBCDWL010000020.1, forward strand.
TGATGGTGGTGGTGGTGAGCAGGCGGTTTGGAGTTTCAGCGGATGTCGCGAGGTTTCGACACCGGCTCCGCTTCGCTTCGCCGGGCTCAACCAACCTAAGAAAATGAAAGCTAAACTAGAACGTGTTTCAGTTCATGTGGGACCGAATGGAGCAACGATGAACTCCCGCGCGCAGAAGCTCGCAATCGTCGAGGGCTCGCCGGCGGCCGTCGCCGCGCACAACAAGCAGGCATGGCTGGACCTGTTCGCCCCGGATGCGGTCGTCACCGACCCCGTCGGGTCGAGCCCGCACCGCGGGCACGCGCAACTGGCGCGGTTCTACGACACGTTCATCGCCCCCAACCGGATCGCCTTCCGGCCCCGCCACGACATCGTGTGCGGCGATACCGTTATCCGCGACTGCACGCTCGAAATCACCATGAGCGACGCTGTGGCACTGCAGGTTCCGGTACACCTGCGCTACGAGATGGCCTCCTCCGAGAAGCTGGCGTCACTGTCCGCGCACTGGGAGCTGCCCGGCATGGTGACGCAGCTGCTGAGCAAGGGGCTGCCGGCGATACCCGTTGCCACCCGGCTCACCGGACGCCTGCTGCAGAACCAGAAACTCACCGGCACTGCGGGATTCGCGCGTGGCTTCCACAGGGTCGGCGCCGCGCACAAGCGCACGGCAGCACAACTCCTGCGCACTGCCGCAGCGGACGACGCCCTCCCGCAGAACCTGCGCGTGCAGTACGGAACAGCCACGGCCGCAGCGACTTCCACCGATCTACTGACCGGGTGGGAGGCCGACAAGTTCATCGCCGCCGGAACATTCGTCACCGCGAGCCTGACCCGCGGCACCGAGCACGCCGTCGCAATGATCGAATTCCACGGCCGCGCACCGCTCGCTCTGACCGTATTCGTCGACGACCCCGCACATCCCTGACCCCGCACAGCCCTGACTCCGCTCACCCGATGCGACCGGGCACCGGTCAGCTCAGCGGCAGTTGGGCGACCGGCGCGCTGATCATCTTCTCCGGCGTCGCCGCATCACCGACGGTGAACGCGACCGCCGTCGCACCGTGCATGCCACTGATGACCGCGGTGGTCGACGCCGACACGTCGGCGTCGGTCATGGTGCCCGCCAGCCGCGGCCCGTCCGGTCCGACGAGCCACATCTGATAGAGGGTGCCTGCCGTCGGCTGCGGGACGTCGTTCATCACCAGCACGCCCTCGCCGGTCGACGGCGAATAGGTGACCGTCGCGCGCCCGCCGGCCAGCGTGCCGCTGGTGGTCCGCACGTCGGGGGCGGCGAAGATCTGCTCGGTCTTCGACTCCGGCGCCGGCTGATGTGCGATCGAGTAGCCGATCACCGCGCCGCCCACCCCCAGCACGACGGCTGCTGCGGCAGCGGCCGCGACCATCCGCATCCTGGTGAAACCGCCGCGCCCGCGTGACCGGCCGGGGTCGGCCGAACCGTCGGGCCGGACAGTCTGCTCGTCGACGACCCGAACCGGCGGTTCCGCGGTGTCGGCACCGGCCAGGTCGCCGTCGATCCGCTGCAGCAGCCGGTCCCGCAACCCGGCCGGCGGCAGCGCCGCGGTCGCCTCGCTCAGCTCGGCCATCGCCTCACGCACCGCGCGAACCTCGGCGTCGAACGCCGCACGCTCATCCGGGTGAGCCCGCGCCACCGCGCGCAGCAGTCGGGCCCGCTCCACCTCGTCGAGGGCGTCCAACGCCAGCAGCGGCGCATAGGCGGTCAGATCGTCGCCGGGACCGCCGGGGTCGACGGCTCCGCCGGTCTCATCACTCACCGGCCAGACACCCCCTCAGTCGCTTGAGTCCGTCTCGGATACGACTCTTGATCGTCGGCAACGCCACCGAAAGTTGTTGCGCCACCTCGCGATAAGTCAGCCCGTCGTAATACGCCAGGGTGACGGCCTCGGCCTGCAACGCGGTGAGCGTACCCAGACAGTGGCGGGCTCGCCGGCTCTCCTCACGCGCGGTCACCTCGTCTTCGACGCCCGCATTCACCTCCACCAGATCCCGCAACCCATAGCGGGTGTCGCGAGCCGCCGCCGACGACTCCGAGCGCACCCGATCGACGGCCCGCCGGTGCGCGATCGTCAACAGCCACGACATCGCGCTGCCCTGCTCGGTGCGGAACCCGCCAGCATCACGCCAGACCTGCAGGTACACCTCCTGGGTCACCTCTTCGCTGTACCCCTCATCGCGCAGCACGCGGACCACCATGCCGAAGACGCGGGCACTGGTGCGGTCGTAGAAGTCGGCGAAGGCGGCGCGGTCACCGTCGGCGGTGGCCAGCAGCAGGCGCCCCAACTGCTCGGTTTCGGCGGTCACCGGCGGCGCGCCCGCGCTTGCAAGGATGTCATCGATTGACAGCCTAGCCGTCGCGAGCACCGCGGTCATGACGGTCCGCGTCTACCGGGCGCGGGCGGCTTGTCGAGACGGAGCTGAACCACATCGAGATAGCCCGACCGGAAACCGGCCTCCGAGTACGCCAGATAGAACGTCCACATCCGTTGGAAGACGGTGTCGAAGCCCAACTGCGTCACGGCCGCCGACCGGTGGGCGAAGCGTTCACGCCACAGGCGCAGCGTGCGGGCGTAATGCCTGCCCATCGACAGTTCGTCGACCATCCGCAGGCTCGTGTGCTCGGCGGTCACCTGCCGCAACGCCTCGATCGACGGCAGCTGCCCGCCGGGGAAGATGTACTTGTGCACCCAGGTGTACGTGCCGGCCGAGGCCAGCATCCGGGCGTGCGGCATGGTGATCACCTGAATCGCGGCGCGACCGCCCGGCGCTAGCACCCGCTCGACGGTCTGGAAGTACGTCGGCCAGAACTCGCGGCCCACCGCCTCGAGCATCTCCACCGACACCACCGCGTCGTATTCGCCGTCGACGAGCCGATAGTCCAGCAGGTCGACGCGCACCTGGTCGGCGAGTCCGGCGTCGGCGATCCGCTGCAACGCCAGCTCACGCTGCTCACTGGACAGGGTCAGCGAGCGCACCTGGGCGCCGCGGCGGGCGGCCCGCAGGCACAGTTCGCCCCAGCCGGTGCCGATCTCCAGCAGCCGGGTGCCCGGACCGACGCCGGCCTGGTCGAGGAGCCGGTCGATCTTGGCGCGCTGCGCGTCGGCCAACTGCGGCCAGTCGGCGGTGTCGGCGACGGCGTCGGACCCGAAGTAGGCGCTGGAATAGCTCAGCGTCTCGTCCAAGAAGGTCGCGAACAGCTCATTCGAGAGGTCGTAGTGCCGGGCGATGTTGGAGCGCGTGTTGGCGACGGTGTTCTGCTCGTCGGCCGGATGCCGCGGCAGCACCAGCGGCCGCAACCGCTGCAGCGGCGCGGGCACCAGCTCGGCGACCCGCTCGGCGAAGGGCGTCAGCACTCCCACCAGTTCGTCGGTCGTCCAGTCGCCGGCCATGAACGCCTCCCCGAAACCGATCAGGCCCGCCGACCCGACCCGCGCGAACAGGGCTTGCGGCCGGCGCACGATCATCCGCGGGACGACGCGCCCGGACCGCTGCCCGAGACGGGTGCCGTCGGGATACTCGACGCAGATCGGCAGTCGACGGACGGCCGCCGAGAACAGGCTGCGGGCGGCCAGGCCGCGCAGGCGCGCCGCAGGCGGATGCGCCACGTCGGGCCACGCCTGCGGGTCCACGTCGCGGCAGTCGGTGGGTTCGCGCTGGTCGGCGGGTTCGCGGTGGTCGTTGACGGTCATCGCGGGAGTCCTTTGCGTTCGGGATCGGGCAGGGCCGGTCGGGGTTGGATGCGCACGCCGCGAGCCCACAGCCAGACGCCGTGGACCCGGATACGCACCGCCACCAGCCACGGGGCCAGCGGCGTACGCAACTGCGCGCCGATCACCGCCGCGGTGGTGGCCGGGCGGGCCCGACCGTCCAGAGTCGCGGTGAACGGGGCGTGCCCGGGACGGTCGAGGGTCACGACCAGCCGGATGCGGCCGCCGGCGTCCGGTTCGGGCAGCACCAGCCGGTAGCGGCCGGAGACGTCGTTGAACGGGGAGACGTAGAACGCCTTGTCGACCTGCGCGCGACCGGCGTCGTCGGTCTCCACCAGGTAGCAGTGGCGCCCGCCGTAGGTGTTGTGGACTTCGGCGACCACGTACTGCAGCCGACCGGCCCGGTCGTGGCACCAGAACACCGTCAGCGGGTTGAACACGTATCCGGCCACCCGCGGTGAGAGCAGCGCGGTCACCGTGCCGCTGGGAGGCTCGGCACCCACCTCGACGAGGTAGTCGACGAGCCGGCTCCGGAAGGTGTCGCCGGGATGCGGGGCCTGCGGGAAGTGGTCGGCGGCGCGGAAGCGGGCCGCCCACCGCAGCCCGCGCGGCAGGACGGGCAACTCGTCGACGTCGACGAGCCAGCTCAGACTGCGGTGGGCGAACCGATGGTCGACGGGTTCACGCCGGATGTGGCCGATGCGGGTGCGTACCAGCGCCGGCGTCGCCACACTCATGACGGCACCCGGCTCAAGGCGCCGACATCGTCGGGCGACACCCGGTCGGGCCAGACGCCGCCGAACCGCTCGGCCGCGCGCGCACCGGCTGCCGCACCGTCCTCGTGGAATCCCCACCCGTGGTAGGCGCCGGCGAAGGCGACGACGCCGGTGTCGATCGACGGCAGCCTGCGCTGGGCGGCCACCGAAGCGGTGTCGTAGACGGGATGCTCGTAGGTCATCGACGCCAGAACGGTGTCCGGGTCGACGAGGTCGACCCGTCCCATCGTCACCAGGTAGCGCGGCGGCATCGGACGCGCCCGGCCGGGGCCCTGAGAATCACCGGAAGCTGCTGTGCCGGTGGGCAACCGCATCAGCCGGGTCATGTCATAGGTCACCGCCACCGCGGCCGGATCGGTCTCCGAGCGCCCCTCATACCGGTCGTCGCGGATCTGGTAGTTCCACGACGCCCGCGCCCGAGCGGCACGCGGCAGCAGCGACTCGTCGGTGTGCAGGACGGCGGGCTTGGGGGCGTAGCCGATCGCGCCCAGCACCTCCTGCTGCGCTGTGGTCGGTGATTCGAGCATCGTCAACGCGTGATGCGGATGGGTGGCGATCACCACCGCATCGAACGCGGTCTCGGTGCCGCCGGCAGTCACCGTGACACCGCCGCCGGTCTCCCGCACGCCGGTCACCGGCGTCGCGAACAGGAACCGGCCGCCGCGGCCTTCGACATGGTCGGCAACAGCCTGCACGTACGTCGCCGAACCGCCGGTCACCGTCCGCCACGACGGCGAACCGTACACCGACAGCATCCCGTGATGGTCGAGGAAGGTGAACAGGTAGCGGGCCGGATAGCGTTCGGCGGTGGCCTCATCACACGACCACACCGCCGCCACCAGCGGCAACAGGAAGTTGTCGCGGAAATAGCCCGACAGGCGGCTGCGTCGGACGAACTCGCCGAGCGGCTCGTCGGCGGCTTCCCCACCGACCGGCTCATCCAAGACGCGGCGGGCCAGGGTGTGGAACCGTTTGATCTCCGCCAGCATCAGCAGGTAGCGGCCTCGCGTCAGATTGCGCCAGGTGGGGAACAGCCCCGCGGCGCCGCGCGCCCCCGCGAACTCGAGGCCGGTCAGCTCCGAGCGAACCGACATCGACATGTCGGTCTCCTGCGTCGCCACCCCGAGCTGATCGAACAATCGGCACAGCGTGGGATAGGTGCGGTCGTTGTGGACGATGAACCCGGAGTCGACCGCCACCTCCGAACCGTCCGCCGCCGGCAGCCGGTGCGTGTGCGCGTGCCCGCCGAGCCGGCCGTCGGCCTCGAACACCGTCACCCGATGGCGTTGCGAAAGCAGGTAACCCGCGGTCAACCCGGCCACGCCGCTGCCGATGACGGCCACCCGGCCCGCGGAGGAGAAAGCATCTACGTCAGTCACATCAGGCATTCGGAACCGCGTCGCCACCGGATGGGTGTCGTGACGCACACTGGATCCATGAGTGCTCCCGCGATCGTCTGGTTCCGCCGGGACCTGCGACTGTCCGACCTGCCGACGCTGCTCGCCGCCGCCGACCACACCGACACCGCCCTGGCCGTATTCGTCCTCGACGACGCCCTGCTCACCCCGTCCGGTGCGCCGCGCGTGGCCTTCCTCACCGGCTGCCTGCGCGCCCTCGACGCCGCCCTCGACGGCCGCCTGCTCCTGGTGGCCGGCGATCCCGTCCAGCAGCTCCCCCGGCTCGCCGCCGCCGTCGACGCGCAGGCAGTGCACATCAGCGCCGACTTCGGGCCCTACGGCTCCGCCCGCGACCGAGCCGTCGAGGCCGCCCTCGCCGCGCTCCCGACACCGGTGCCGCTGATCCGGACCGGCTCGCCCTACGCCGTCTCCCCCGGCCGCATCCACACCAAGACCGGTCGGCCCTACCAGGTGTTCACCCCCTACCGCCGCGCCTGGCTCGATCACGGCTGGCACACCCCCGCCCGCACCGGCCCCGACACCCTCGACTGGCTCGACCCCGCCACGACACGCGGACTACCCGAAGCCGCCGCGCTCCCCGAGCCTCGCGAGGACGCCGCCGCACTGAACTCCCCCGGCGAGGACGCCGCCCCGCTGAACTCCCCCGGCGAGGACGCCGCCCCGCTGAACTCCCCCGGCGAGGACGCCGCCCCGCTGAACTCCCCCGGCGAGGACGCCGCCCGGCTCCGCTGGCACGCCTTCCGACACGGCCCACACAGCAGCCTCGACCGCTACGCCGACGACCGCGACCGTCCCGACCTCGACACCACCACCCGCCTGTCGCCCTACCTCAAGTTCGGCTGCATCCATCCCCGAACCCTCCTGCACGACATCCGGACCCGCACCGATCCCGGTGCCGTCACCCTGCGCAGCGAACTCGCCTGGCGCGACTTCTACGCCGACGTGCTCCACCACCGCCCCGACACCGCACGCGGCAACTACAACCCCAAGTTCGACGGCCTCGAATACGACGCCGGGCCCACCGCCGACGCCGCCTTCGACGCCTGGCGCACCGGCCGCACCGGCTACCCGATCGTCGACGCCGGCATGCGCCAACTCCTCGCACAGGGATGGATGCACAACCGTGTCCGGATGATCGTCGCGTCGTTCCTCACCAAAGACCTCCACCTGCCCTGGTGGCGCGGCGCCCGCCACTTCATGACCTGCCTCGTCGACGGCGACCTCGCGTCCAACCAGCACGGCTGGCAGTGGACCGCCGGTTGCGGCACCGACGCCGCCCCCTACTTCCGGGTGTTCAACCCCATCACCCAAGGCGAACGGTTCGACCCGACGGGTGACTACGTGCGCCGATGGGTACCCGAACTCCGTGACATCGAAGGCAGAGCCGTCCACCGGCCATGGAAGCAGCCCGACACCGGACTGTTCGACGCCGGCGCACGCCGCGCCTATCCGGCGCCGATCGTCGACCACGCGCTCGAACGACAGGAGGCACTGGACCGATACGCGAGGCTGTGATCGTGGCGGTCCAGCGGCGGAACAGCGTGCTCCGAAATCAGAGTCATCCGAATTCGGTGCGGCACCGAATGCCTCATGGAGGGCGCACACGGCGACTTCCCGAAAGGAGCGGGTGATGCGTGAGCTGTTCGAGCAAGTGTTCATGTCGATCCACATGCCATTGGTTGACCTCTACCAATGGGTGATCAGTTCGCTTCCCGCATAGCGGTGCCGCGATCGGCGGACAGTGCCACCTCGGCGCTGTCCGCCGAACTGAATTCAGTCAGCACGTGCTTCCCCAGCTTGGAAAGGACATCCGACCATGAGCATCGTCCACTCCAGTATCGTCGACGTCCCGCGCTCGGAGGTGTTCGCCTGGCATGCCCGCCCCGGAGCACTGCACCGCCTACTGCCGCCGTGGCAGCCGATGCGGGCGATCAGCGAAGCCCAGTCGCTGGCCGACGGCCACGCGATCCTCGGGCTGCCGGGCGGATTGCGCTGGCACGCCGGCCATCGGCGAGCCGACTACGACCCACCGCACCGCTTCGTCGACGAACGCGTCGTCGACGGTGTGCGCGGCCTGCCCGCCGAACTGTCCGGGCCGTGGCGTCACGCACATCTCTTCGACGACGCGCCCGGCGGCCGCACCCGGATGACCGATCATGTGCACACCCCGGTCCCGGCACGACTGCTGCGCCCCACCTTCGAGTTCCGGCACCGGCAGGTCGCCGACGACCTCGCCCGGCACGCCGAGGCGCGCGCAGCGAGCCTGGCGCCGCTGACGGTCGCCGTCACCGGCGCCTCCGGAATGGTCGGCACACAGCTGTGCGCCTTCCTCACCACCGGCGGGCATCGGGTGATCCGGCTGGTCCGCCGCAACGCCGACGGCCGCGATGAGCGGACGTGGGACCCCGAGGCCCCCGCCGCCGGGCTGCTCGACGGCGTCGACGCCGTCATCCACCTGGCCGGCGCCCCCATCGCCGGCCGCTTCACCGACAGCCACAAGGCGGCGATCCGGAACAGCCGCGTCGGACCGACCCGGCGGCTGGCCGCGCTCGCCGCCGAGAGCCGCACCGGCCCGGCCGTCTTCGTCAGCGCCTCCGCCGTCGGCTTCTACGGCCATGCCCGTCCCGGCGAAACCCTGACCGAGACAGCCGATTCCGGCGACGACTTCCTCGCCGAAGTGGTGCGGGACTGGGAGGCGGCCACCGCGCCCGCACGCGAAGCCGGTCTGCGCGTGGTGCAGGTCCGCACCGGAATCGTGCAGAGCCCGCTCGGCGGCACCCTGCGCCTGCAGCGACCACTGTTCGCCGCCGGGCTCGGTGGTCGGCTCGGCAACGGCAGGCAGATGTTGTCGTGGATCGATCTGGACGATCTGATCGACGTCTATCACCGGGCACTCTATGACACCCAGCTGATCGGGCCGGTCAACGCCACCGCGCCCGACCCGGTGACCGCCGCCGACTACGCGCGCACCCTGGCCGCCGTGATGGGCCGTCCCGCACTGCTGCCGACGCCGGCGTTCGGCCCCGCACTGATACTCGGCAGGCAGGGCGCCCGCGAACTGGCCCTGGCCGACCAACGGGTGACACCGGCCGTGCTCGCGAGGTCCCGGCACCGGTTCCGTCGCCCGACCCTCGACGCGTGCCTGCGCCACCAGCTGGGGCGAACCGATGATCGCACCGCACGAAGGGAGGCCGTAGAACCATGAAGCAAGAAGAAGTCACCGTCACCATGCACGCGTCCGTCGAGGAGGTGTGGAGTCTGGTCAGCGATGTGACCCGGATCGGCGAGTTCTCGCCCGAGACCTTCGAAGCCGAATGGCTCGGCGACGCCGTCGGGCCGGCGGTCGGGGCCCGGTTCCGCGGACATGTGCGCCGCAACGAGATCGGCCCGGTGTACTGGACCACCTGTACGGTCCTGGCGTGCGAGCCGGGCCGGGTCTTCGAATTCGGGGTCGGCGCCTCCGCCAATCCGTTGACCCGCTGGGGATACCGTCTGACGCCGCGGCCGGGCGGCGTCGACGTGACCGAGACCTTCGCCTTCACCTCGACGCTGTGGCTGCGCCCCTACTGGATCCTGCTCGGCGGGTTGCGGGGACGCCGCGTCCGCAACGACATGCGGCGGACGTTGGAGCGGATGAAGGCGGTCGCCGAACGCTGACCGCGCCCCGGCCCGTCGCACCGGTCGGCGCTTACCGCAGCTTCTGCAGTTCTGCGCGCAGACCGTCGGCCCCCTGAACCAGCAGTCGACGTACGGCCGAGCGCAGCAGCGGCTCGAGGATCCCGAGGACGCCGTGGAAGTCGAAGGCCACCGCGTACGTGACCGAGGTCTCGGGCGGTCCGGTCTCCGGTCCGGCAGCTTCGGTCTGCTCGATCACGATGGTGTCGACGGCGGTCACCGAGTTCTTCTCCCCCCGCAACCGGATCAACAGGGGCGGCTCGAGATCGGTGAGCCGGTACCCGAGTTCGGTAGTGCGACCGGCGAATCTGCTGGTGACGCGATACTCGGTGCCGATACCGCCGTCGCCGCCGCAGCGGATCACCCGGACGGCGTTCGGATCCCAGAACTGGGCGTTGGTGAAATCGGCCAGATAGTCGAACACCGCGTGCGCCGGAGCCGTCGTCGTCACGGTGCACTGCATTTCGATCACGACTGATTCCCTTCCGTGGGCCCGGCCTTCTGCTGCTTCTCCGCCTGACCGGTGATGTTGCGCGCCATACCGCTGAAGATGATGCCGTGAAAAGGCATTATTGACGCCCAATAAGCCTGTCCAGCAAGACCATTGGGTTTGAACAATGCGCGCTGCCGGTAGATGGACCCGCCGTCGGCTGTCGGCGTCAGCGACAGCTCCAGCCATGCTTGTCCGGGGACTTTCATCTCCGCGTGCAGTCTCAGTGATCGGGGTCGATCGAGTTCTTCCACCCTCCACCAGTCCAGCGCCTCGCCGACCCGTAGACGACGTGGATCGCGTCGCCCGCGACGGAGGCCGACGCCACCGGTCAAACGATCGATCCAGCCGCGCACGCTCCACGCCAGTGGAAACGAGTACCAGCCGGTCTCTCCACCGATCGCCTCGATGACATCCCACAGGGACTCCGGGGAGGCCGAGGTGGTCACTTGCCGTTCATCCTTGTACAGCGTTCCACCCGACCACAGCGGATCGAGCGGAGACGGGTCAGAGGGGGCGGCTCGTGCCGTCGCGTCCGACCAACGGGTCGGGATGTCCAGGTCGCGGATCCGGGCGAGCGCCAGTTCGACAGCTCGCGCGTAGCCAGTCAATCCCTCCGATGGATCGGGAATGTATTCGGCGATGTCGTGGTCTCGGCAGACGACCTCATGGATGAGCGACTCCATCAGGGGTACCGCGATCGACCGGGGTACCGGAGTCACCAAGTTGACCCACTGTGCCGACAACCAGGGCGTCAGCACCGGCACCGGAAGCACCAGCCGGCGTCGCAACCCGGCGATGACCGCGTACTCACGCATCATGTCCAGGTAGGTCAACACGTCCGGGCCGCCGATGTCGAACGCCCGATTCACTTCGGCGGGCAGGCTCAACGCGTGAGTCAGGTAGTGGAGAACATCCCGCACAGCAATCGGCTGAATGCGATTGTTCACCCAGCGCGGTGTGATCATGGCGGGCAGACGTTCGGACAGGTAGCGCAGCATCTCGAAGCTGGCCGACCCGGAACCGAGGATCACGGCCGCCCGAAGCTCCACCGCGGGCACTCCGCTCGACCGTAGAATCGCACCGACCTCGGCCCGCGACGCCAGGTGCGGCGACAAATGCGCTTCATTCGGGACCAGGCCGCCGAGATAGACGATGCGACGCAGACCGGCGGCATGTGCTGCCTCACCGACCAGTTGCGCCGCACGCCGGTCGACGTCGACGAAGTCCCGCTGCACCAAGGAGTGGACGAGGTAGTAGAGCACGTCGCCGTCGGCCAACGCCGCCGCGACCGATACCGGGTCGGTGACGTCGCCGCGGACCACGTCGACGCCGGCACGCCAAGGGACGTCGGTGAGCTTCGTCGGTGTCCTGGCCATGATCCGCACCTCATGGCCTTGCGCCAACAGTTCCGGGACGAGGCGGCCGCCGATATAACCGGTCGCGCCGAAAACGATCACCCTCATGGCTTGTCGAGCTCCTCGCCGACTCCGGCTGCCGCGCTCACGGTCCGCCAGATCGCGCGGCGGTCGGCCTCACTGAAACGAGTACCCGGCAGGTAGTGCAGTGGGCGGATCTCACGGTCATGCCAGAACCGGCCCGAAGGCAGCGTCTCGGAAGTGGCTGTCAGCCAGAGGGCGGTGTCGGCCCCCTCCTCCGCCGAGCGCAGCAGGGGCCCGGCGACAGTCTTGAAGCCCGGCAGGGAGTCGGCTACGCCCGGAGTATCGACCCAGCCCGGATGCATAGCGGCCACCATCACCCCTGCCGATGCCCACCGGTCGGCCAGGATCGGCAGCAGGGCCGTCTGAATCCGCTTGCTGCGGGCGTAGGCTCGCGCGCCACGGTACCGGCCGCTGCGGTACTCGATGTCGTCGGTCGGCAGCGCGGCCGTATACATTCCGCCTGAGGACATGAAGATCACGCGGGGGTCGACACTGTGCGCCAGCCGCTCGACGAGCAGGTCGGTGAGCCGGAGCGGTCCCAGCACATGGGTTGCCAGGGACAGCTCATGACCGTCCACCGATTCGGTCCGCTCCGGCGGCATCACGCCGGCATTGTGGATCAGCGAGTCGATCTCATATCCGGCCAGCTGCTCGGCCAGCGTCGTCACCTGTGCCGGGTCCGACACGTCGGCCAGCTCGATCTCCACCTTCGCGTTCGAGTGTCGCGACCGGATCGACGCGCGGACGGCGTCGGCCCGATCACGGTCACGCCCCACCAGGATCGCCTGCCCACCCAGTTCGACGACTCCCGCGGCGATGGCCGCGCCGATCCCGGACGTCGCACCAGTGACGGCCACGGTGCGGTCGGCCAGCGATCCGGGTCGCGGGTCCTTCGCCGACCATCTTCGCGCTCGAGCAGCGTAACCGAGCCGCGAATATCCGCCGATCACCGAACGATCGAGCACGGTGTCGAGTGCGCTCATCGCCTCTTCCCTTTCGTCGTCACAGCTGTGGCACGGCGGTCATCGCGAGCACAGTGGTCATCGCGAGCACGGCGGTCATTGCGAACACAATGGTCATCGCGAGCACAGTGGACGAATTTCTCCGATGCCCCCGGTGACCGGCGATGTCAGGTACCAGCACGCGTTCTCGCCGGCTTTCGCGATCTCAGTGCGCACCGAACGCCACTGGTCGGCCGACAGCGATGGCTTTCGCGACAAGACGAAGCCCGAGACGCGATAGGGATCGGTCACCAGCGCCCACGAATAGTCGGGCCCGAGCGCGACGACCACATAGTTCGGTGGACCGAACCTGTTCTCTTGCGTAGGGACTCCGGGGAAGCTGACGTGAAGCTGGGCCCCCGTCCGCTGGTCCACCACGGTCGCTCTTCCGGTGATTGCGTTCGTGGCCCCCTGCCAGGTGGTGCACGAATTCTGAACCACGACCTCGCCCCGAGCATCAAGGGAATATCGTGCCCTGGTGTCTCGCGCACAGGCCAGATTGAATGGTTGAGGAACAGCGGCGAGCTGGTGCCACAGTCCCGCGTAGCGCGTGATGTCGAGGTGCGGAACGGGGGCCGGCGGTGCAGGCAGGGCCTGCGCGGTACCCACTCCACCGCCGAGGGTGACGAGGACGATCAGGACTGAAAGTAACACCGTCCCCCGACGAAGCCGGGAATGGTGACGGCCGGTCCGGCCGGGGAGGATTCTGCTCGATCGAGACATGCTTTCCGCACCTTTGTCGGGAGGGAGCGATGCGCCGGCCCGGCTTCGGGTCGGCGCACCGCAGATTCTGTCTTCCTGTCGGAGTTGCGACCCGCTACTTCTTGGCCGGAGGCATCAGCACCTGGTCGATCATGTAGACGGTCGCGTTGGCGGTGTGCACGCCACCGCAGATCACGCTCGCACCGTTGACCTTCAGGTCGTCGCCGCTGCCGGTGACGTCCACGGTGTCGCCCTGGACGGTCTTGTGCTCACCGGCGATCTTGTCGGGGCCGAGCTGGCCGGGCACGACGTGGTAGGTCAGCAGCGAGGTGAGTGCGGGCGCGTCGGTCTTGAGCGAGTCGAGGGCGGCCGAGTCGACCTTCTCGAAGGCCGCGTTGACCGGCGCGAAGACCGTGAACTCACCGCCGTTGAGGGTGTCGACGAGATTGACCTGCGGGTTGAGCTTGCCCGACACCGCCGAGGTGAGCGTGGTGAGCATCGGATTGTTGGAGGCGGCCACGGCGACCGGTTCGGTGGACATGCCGGTCACCGAACCCGGGCCGGTCGGCACCTGCTCGGCGTACGCCTTGCAGCCCGCACCCACCAGGTCTGCGGCCGGATCGGCGGTCATCCCCGACGAGCTCATCGCCGACGAGCTCATCGCGGTGGTGGGCATCGCCGAACTCGAGGCCGTGGTGCCGGAATCCGTGCTCGAACATGCGGTCATGGTGGCTGCGACAGCGAAGGCGAAGCCCATCGCAACGATCTTCGTGCCCGTCTTCGTGGTGGTTCTCATCGACTGATCTCCCTTGTCGTCGACCCCGACTGGCGTCGGTGTCGGTCAGCAGTGACATCAGTCGTTCGGGGCGGCGGCGAAGGCGGATGGGTCAGATCACCAGAAATTTTCCGGGCACCGTCTCACGCATCCGCGCGGTCGGGCTTCGGTGCGCGCGGCGACGGGGTCGCACCGACCTCGCGTGGTCGGTGCGAATACCCATCCGGGCGACCGGCCTCACCGAATGCCGTTCATGAACTCTTTGATCGCGATCGGCTTCGTCGGCGGTCTCATCACCGGCATCTCACCGTGCATCCTCCCGGTTCTGCCGGTGCTGTTCTTCTCCGGCGCCCAGAACGCCCGCGAGGATTCCCGCCGCAATGGCGACACCGACTCGCCGGGGGATTCCGGCGAGCCCACCCCGGCCGGAGCCGGGTCGGTGGCCGTGGCCGTCGAGCCGGCCGCACCGTCGCGCCGACAACGGTTCGCCGAGAGTTCGCGCCCCTATCGGGTCATCGCCGGACTGGTGGTCAGCTTCTCGGTCGTCACCCTGATCGGGTCGAGCCTGCTGTCGCTGGTGCACCTGCCGCAAGACAGCATCCGCTGGGCGGGACTGATCGTGTTGACCGCCATCGGGCTGGGGTTGATCTTCCCGACGGTGGAGCAGCTGCTGGAGAAGCCCTTCGCCCGACTGCCCCAGCGCTCGGTGGGGCAGGGCCGCTCCGGTTTCGGTCTCGGACTGGCCTTGGGCGTGCTCTACGTGCCGTGTGCCGGACCGGTCCTGGCGGCGATCGTCGTCGCCGGCGCCACCGGCGAGATCGGCCTGTCGACGGTGGCGCTGACCTTGTCGTTCGCAGTCGGCGCGGCGCTCCCACTGCTCGTCTTCGCTCTCGCCGGCCGCCGAGTCGCCGAGCGCGTCAACGCATTCCGCAAGCGGCAGCGGCAGATCCGCATCGTCGGCGGCATCGTGATGATCGCGCTCGCCGTCGGACTGGTGTTCAACGTTCCGGCCATGCTGCAGCGCGCCATCCCCGACTACACCAGTTCGCTGCAGAACTCGGTCGGCGGCACCGACGAGTTGAACGGCAGGCTGAACCTGGGCGGCATCGTCACCGATGAGAATCGGGAACTCTCGAACTGCACCGACGGTGCCGCCGAACTGCAGAGCTGCGGCACCGCACCCCGTCTGACCGGCATCACCCAATGGTTCAACACTCCCGGCGACACCCCGCTGCCGTTGACCGACCTCCGCGGCAAAGTGGTGCTGATCGACTTCTGGGCGTACTCGTGCATCAACTGTCAGCGGGCCATCCCGCACGTCGTGGACTGGTATGACACCTATCGCAGCAGCGGGCTCCAGGTGATCGGCGTCCACACTCCCGAGTACGCGTTCGAGAGGGTGCCGTCGAATGTGATCGCTGCGGCAGACAAGCTGAGCATCGACTATCCGGTCGCGCTGGATCCCGCGTATTCGACGTGGACCAACTACCGCAACAGCTACTGGCCGGCGCAGTATCTGATCGACGCATCGGGCACGGTGCGGCACATCGAATTCGGCGAGGGCGGCTATGCCCAGTCCGAGAAGCTGATCCGGCAGCTGTTGACCGACGCGCATCCCGGCATCGAGCTCCCGCCGCCGACCGAGCAGGCCGACACCACCCCCACCGCACCCACCACCCCCGAGACGTATCTGGGAGTCGGCAAGGTCGTCAACTACGACGGCGCCGCCCCGTACCGGGCGGGCACCGCCGACTTCGCCTATCCGGACAAGCAGCGCGCCGACACGTTCGCGCTCCGCGGGCCCTGGACGCTCGACTACCAGGGCGCCACCGCGGGCACCGGCGGTTCCATCTCCCTGAACTATCACGCGGCGGACGTCTATCTGGTCGTCGGCGGCACGGGCAGTGTCACCGTCACCCGCGACGGCGCCGTCTCGACAATCCCGATCAGCGGCCCGCCGACCCTGCATCGGATCGCCGGTCCGGGCCGCAACGAGGCAGGCCACCTGGAGGTGTCGGTCTCCCCGGCCCTGCAGGTGTTCTCGTTCACCTACGGGTGATCGAGAACCGGGTGATCGAGAACCGGCTGATCGAGAACCGGGTGATCGATGAACTCCTCGAATGAGGCCGACGCCCCGGTCCGGCGGCGTCGTCACCCCGAGGGGTGAAGACACCGGGGATAAAATCGTCCTATGGCACACCTTTCCCTGGCACTGGTCGACGATTACGAAGTGGTCGTCCAAGGTCTGGCCGCGATGATCCGCAATTACCGAGAACGAGTGCAGGTGGTGGAGTTGGACACGAATGCCGACGTCGCCGAACGCGTCGACATCGCCCTGTACGACTCATTCGCCAATCCGCAGGGCGACAGCATTCAGGTGCGCGATCTGGCAGCCAATCCCCGGATCGGGAAGACCGTCGTCTACACCTGGAATTTCGATGATCATCGGATCTCCCGTGCTTTCGCGAACGGCGCCGACGGCTACATCTCCAAGGGACTGCCGGCCGCCCGTCTGGTCGACGCCCTCGAATCGGTGCACCGCGGCGACCAGACGCTCCATCCGATCGACGGGGGCGAGACCAAGATCGTCGCGGGCGACTGGCCAGGACGGGAAGAAGGGCTCTCGCACCGCGAAGCGGAGGTGCTCGCGCTGATCACGCAGGGACTGAGCAATGCCGACATCGCCGAGCGGTCGGCGCTGTCGATCAACTCGATCAAAACGCACATCCGCAGTTGTTATCGCCGGATCGGGGTGACGACACGCACCCAGGCCGTGCTGTGGGGGGTGGCCCACGGATTCGTCCCCGATCGGTCACGAAAGTCCGTGGACGAGACGTGACAGCGCAGTCCGTGGACGAGACATAGCCGACGGGCGGCGCCGGCCGCCGACGAACAGTGGAGACCGGCCCACAGACGAGCAGCGAGCCGACGGGGTCCTGTCACGCCCGCCGACTCGCTCCGGAATCCGGCGGCATGGCCACCGGATTGGATTCTGCTCGTCGCAGCCCCGCGTCGTCTGCACGTCGCGGGGCTGCGCCGATCCCCCATTCAAGGGCGATCTCCACTTCCGGGACGATCGCCCTGACGGGTTCGAGGTCTACTCGTCCTCGTTGCCGAGGACCTTGTCGGCGACCTCGTTGGCCTTGTCCTTGAGCTTCTCGGTGCCCTTGTGCAGCGCCGACTTCGCCTGATCCATCTGGCCTTCGTGCTTCAGGTCCTCATCGCCGGATGCGGCGCCCGCAGTCTCCTTGGCGCGGCCCTTCAGCTCCTCGGCCTTGTTCTCGAACTTGTCTTGCAAACCCATGAGTGGAGTCCTTTCCCTTGAAGATGAATGAGATGACATCGATTCGGCGAATTCACCGACGCACTCGGCGAGCTCCCCCTCTCAACCGATACGCCGTGACGGCAGCTCTGTCGAGTCCTCTCGATCAGAAGATCACCATCAGCAGACGGTCAGTATCGGCAGACGGTCAGTACCAGTGACGCCGACCGCCGACCTCCCGGCCCAGCATTCCGGCGACGAACAGCACCAGTCCGATCACCACGGCGATGACACCGAGGGTCCACAAGATGGGGATCTTGATGATGAATCCGATGATCAACAGGATCACGCCCAGAGCGATCATTCGTCCATTCCTTTCATCCGGCAGCTCATGCAGGCCGGATGATCTCCGGCCCGAAATCCGAACACCGGAATCCGAGCTGACTTCGCTCCGATCCCGGCGCCCGAAATTCACCCTATGGCCGCGATGAGTCCCGTGTCTTCACCCCTGGGGGTGAAGACACGGGGCCGGTCTCGGTGCCGCACAGGCCTATGTGCGCTGTGGCCGGACCAGTCATGATGAATCACATGATCCACATCGACTACGAGGTCCGCGACCGGGTCGCCCACGTCCGTCTCAACCGGCCCGACAAGCACAACGGGCTCACCCTCGACATGATCGACGATCTCGCCGAGGCCGCCGACCGCGCCGCCAAGGACAAGAGCCTGCGCGCGGTGATCCTGTCCGGCGAGGGGCCGTCGTTCTGCTCCGGCCTCGACTTCGCCTCGGCGGGCCGGGAACGCGGCCGGCTGCTGCGCAACATGATCCCGAAGCGCTCGTCGGCGGCCAACAACTTCCAGGCCGCCGGCTGGGCGTGGCGCGGTGTCCCGGTCCCGGTGATCGCGGTGATCACCGGGCACTGTTTCGGCGGCGGCCTGCAGATCGCGCTCGGCGCAGACTTCCGCTACGCGACGCCCGACGCCGACTTCTCCATCATGGAGGCCAAGTGGGGTCTGATCCCCGACATGTCGCTGTCGGCGAGCATCGCCCAGCTCACCAGCATCGATGTCGCCAAGCGGCTGACCATGACCGGCGAGAAGTTCTCGGCCGCGCAGGCGCTGACCTGGGGTCTGGTCAGTGAGGTCCACGACGATCCGTTCGCGGCCGCCGACGCGTTCATCGACCTGGTCAAGCAACGCTCCCCCGATGCGGTCGCCTTGTCGAAGTCGTTGTTCGAGAACACCTGGTACAACGGCTCCCGACTGTCGTTTCCCGTGGAAAAAGCCTTGCAACTGCGCCTGCTGCGCGGTCGCAACGCCGCCATCGCCCGCAAGGCGGGAATCGCCAAGGAGGTGCCGCAGTTCGAAGACCGGCAGGTGTGACGGGTTCGGCCACCGGGCCGAGTTCGAGCGCCGCGCCCCACCAGGCTGGTCGAGTAGCTACCGAGCGAAGCGAGGCAGCGTATCGAGACCCCGCAGCCTCGATGCGCTCCTCCGCTCCGCTCCCCCGCTTACTCGACAACCCTGAAACACCCCAGGCCGGTCGAGTAGCTACCGAGCCAAGCGAGGCAGCGTATCGAGACCCCCGCACCATCCCGAAGAAGGTGACGCGATGACAACGAGCCGCACCGCGACAGACCCGGCCGCGCTGTGGCGCGGGCTCGACGACGACGATCCCGTGGGACCGCTGTGGCGCGCGGCCCAGATCTTCCGACTCGTCAGCTTCGTCTACGCGCTCGGCTTCCAGATCGCGGTCAACGGCGACCTGCAACGACCGGTCGTCGTCTGGATCCTGTTCGCCGTCATGACGATCGCGAACATCTGGTGGACCACCGGCTACCTCGCCGGGTTCGGGCGGCGGCCGTGGTTCGTCGCCGTCGAGGTGGTCGTGTCGGTCGCGATGATGCTCTCGACCGAGTTCGTCGCGACCCGCGACTGGATCGCCGACAACCAGACCTGGCCGACCACCCTGTGGATGTCGAACGCCGCGCTGTCGGCCGCGGTGATCGGCGGCGCCCGCTGGGGATTCGTCGGGGCCGCCGCCATCGGCCTGACGAACTATTACGTCAAGGGCGTCCTGATGGTGAACTTCGGCCGCAACGCGACCGCGATCCTGCTGATCGCTGCGGCGATGGCCGTCGGCATGGCCGCCTCCCGCGCCCGCCTCACCCACGATCGGCTGGCCGAGGCGATAGCGCTGGCCGCGCAGTCGGCCGAACGCGAACGACTGGCCCGTGAGGTGCACGACGGCGTCCTGCAGGTGCTGGCGCTGATCGCCCGGCGGGGACGTGAG
This sequence comes from Gordonia aichiensis, assembly GCF_039946255.1. Taxonomy (GTDB): domain Bacteria; phylum Actinomycetota; class Actinomycetes; order Mycobacteriales; family Mycobacteriaceae; genus Gordonia; species Gordonia aichiensis_A. Next base: position 20,262 of record NZ_JBCDWL010000020.1, read on the forward strand.
ATCGGCGGCCCCACACAGGAACTCGCGACGCTGGCCGCCGAACAGGAACGAGTGCTGAGGCAGTTGATCGCCGCCGCCCCACCGGTCTCCGCCGCGGCTGACGACGCCGATCTGGGACGGGCGCTGCGGGCTCTCGCCTCCGACCGCGTGCAGGTGAGCGCACCGGGCGAGCCGGTGCTGTTGGACGCCGCCGTCGTCGACCAGGTCCTGGCCGCGGTCGGCAACATCCTCGACAACGCGGCGCGCCACGCCGGCCCGGATGCCCGCGCCTTCGTGCTGCTGGAGGACCTCGACGACGCGATCGTCGTCAGCGTCCGCGACGACGGCGTCGGGATCGAACCGGGCAGGCTCGCCGAAGCCGTCGACGAGGGACGGATGGGCATCTCACGGTCGATCATCGGCCGCATCGAAGAACTGGGCGGCCGTGCGCGACTGGAATCGGCGCCCGACGCCGGGACAGAATGGGAGCTGACGGTCCCGGTCAACCGGCGAAAGGACCAGGAGTGAAGACACTTCGGGTGATGGTGGTCGACGACCATCCGATCTGGCGCGAAGGCGTCGCCCGCGACCTCACCGAAGAGGGCTTCGACGTGGTCGCGACCGCCGACGGGGTTGCCGGCGCCGCGGCGCGCGCGGCCGCCGCCCGGCCCGACGTGGTCCTGATGGACATGCAGCTGGGCGACGGCACCGGCGCCGAAGCCACCGCGAAGGTGCTGCAGGCCCACCCCGGAGCGCGCGTGCTGATCCTGTCCGCCTCCGACGAGCGCGACGACGTCCTGGAGGCCATCAAGGCCGGCGCCACCGGATACCTCGTCAAGAGCGCCCAGCGCGCCGAGCTGGTGGCCGCGGTCCGCGCCACCGGCGACGGTCAGGCCGTCTTCACCCCGGGTCTGGCCGGCCTGGTCCTCGGCGAGTACCGCCGCATCGCCCGGTCCCCCGCACCCGACACGCCGACCCTCACTCAGCGGGAGACCGAAGTGCTGCGCCACGTCGCGAAGGGCCTCTCGTCGCGGCAGATCGCGACACGACTGCAGATCAGTCCGCGGACCGTCGAGAACCACGTCGGCGCGGCACTGCGAAAACTGCAGCTCGGCAACCGGGTGGAGCTGGCCCGGTACGCGATCGAGCACGGCCTCGACCAGGAGTAGCAGGCCCGTCGGACCCGGGCCTGGGGCGCAGATCCGACCACCGCCTGAGCCTCCGTTCGGCTTCTCCCCACGCGCAACTCACCACTCGATCTGCGTAGTTCTGCGCATGTCCGGCAGGCCGCCGCGCGGAAGGGTGAGAGGCATGACGAACAGCACCGATTCAGCCGCCGCGGCCGCCCGCCTCCGCGACGAGCTGTCGAGCATCGCGGGCAGGATGTCGACGGTCTCCGCCGACTTCGCAGTACTCGTCGAACAGCTCGCCGGCACTCCGGCCGGTCGAGTCGAACCGTCCGCCCCCGTCCAGGTGCCACCGGCCCCCGCCCAGACGCCAGCGCCGGTCCAGGCGCCGCGCGCGCCCGACCCGTGGTCCGACCACCGTCCGCAGGCACCCCACCCGACGACGCCGCCTCCTCCTCCGCCGACGCCGGGACCGTACCCGCCGCAACCGCAGTTGCAGTACGTCACGGCACCGTTCGGTCCGTTCCCGGGTGCGCCGACGAGCGCCCCGACGCCCCCGGCCGGCCCCGCCCCGCAGTGGCACTCGGCCGCACCGCCGGTCCCGACCCGCAGCGTCGGCGAACGCCTGTCCGACGCCGCCGAACGCGGTGTGATCGGCCGCGTCCTGGCCGCGGTCGGCGTCGGCATCACACTGATCGGCGTGGTGTTGCTGCTGGTCCTGGCCGCGCAGGCCGGGCTGCTGCGCCCCGAACTGAGGGTTGCGGGCGGCGCCGTCTTCGCCGCGGCACTGGCCGCCGTCGGCTACCGGATCGGTCGCCGACCGCAGAAGCGTTCGGGGGCGGTCGCCCTCGTCGCGACCGGCGTGGCCGCGGCACTGTTCGACGTCCTGGCCGCCACCTCCATCTACCACTGGCTGCCGGAGATCGCGGCGCTGCTGATCGGCGGCGCGATCGGCGCCACCGGACTGGCCCTGGCCCAGCGGTGGGACAGTCAGACGCTCGGACTGATGGTGTCCGTGCCGCTCCTGATCTTCGCTCCCGCGGCGGCCGGCGGCGTCGACCCGTTGCTGGTCTGCTTCATGCTCGCGTACGCGGCGAGCACGCTCTGGATGCAGATCGGCCGCGACTGGACCGCCCTGTACCTGGTCAACACGGCTGCGACGACCCTTCCGCTGATCGTCCTGGTGTTCACCGCGAACGACTCGGCGGCATGGTTTCCGGCACTCGCCGCGCTGGTCAACGCGGCGCTGGCACTGGGTTCAGCCGTTCTGCTGGCACCCGGCAGCAGCCGGGCCGTGCTGGTGGGACTGGTCGCCGTCGTCGCGGGCGTCCCCCTGCCCCTGATCGGCGATCAAGGGCTCACCGACACCCCCACCGCCGTGGCCGTCACCGCGTTGGGCGCACTGCTGTTCATCGCCGCCGCGGTCGGCACCCGGCGAAGCACCGCGGTGCCCTTCTCGTGCCGGGTGGCGTGGCTGAGCTGGGGAGCCGTGCTCGCCGCCCTCGCCCTGGGCACCGCGATGTCCGCGTCGAGCCAGCACCTCGGCTTCCTCGCACTCTCGGTCGTGCTCGTCGGCGCCGCCCGGTGGTCGGACGATCTGGAGCACGCCGTCCGCGTCGTCGCCACCGTCTTCGCCGGGCTCGGGCTGACCATGCTCGCCGGCATCGGCGGCGGCAGCCAACTGCTCGTCGCCGGCTCCGTCGACTCCGCCGGGCAGACGACGATCCTGATCGGAGCCCTCCTCGGGGCGGCCGTCACGACGGTCCTGGCCTACGAGTGGGGCATCGGCGTCCCCCGCGAAGCACAGCGGATCTGGCTGGTCGGCGGCCTGATCGACCTCTGGCTGGTGACCGCGGTGTGCATCAGCATCGGCGACCTCGCCTCCGGCGGCACCGCCGCCGGGTTCCGCGGCGGACACCTGGCCGCCACCCTGATCTGGTTCGGCGCCGCCGCCGCGGCACTCATGGCGGCCCGGACCGCGCGCGGATCGGCGCGGACGCTGCCGCTCATCACCGGCCTGTCGGTGATCGTGATCGCCGTCGCCAAACTGTTCCTGTTCGACCTCGCCGCCCTCGACGGGGTCCTGCGAGTCATCGCCTTCATCGTCGCCGGCCTGGTGCTGCTGTCGCTCGGCGTCGCCTACGCGCAGAGCCTGACCGACGACGACAACACCCCGGCCGAGCCCGTGCACTGATCGGCCCGACCTCGCGAGACGACGACGCCCGGACGGCTCACCATGAACCGTCCGGGCATCGTCGTCTCTACTCTTGCCCCATCGCGCTCGCCGCCGTCGGGCCGTCCTCCGTCAGGCCGCCGCCTGCACCCCGTCGGCCCCTTCCAGCGCCTGCGCGACGATCGCCGCGACATCGGTCATCGGCTTCACCTCCAGCGCGTCGAGGACCTCCGCGGGCACCTCATCGAGGTCGGGCTCGTTGCGCTTCGGGATGAACACCGTCTTCAAACCGTTGCGCTGCGCGGCCAGCAGCTTCTGCTTGACCCCGCCGATCGGCAGGACCCGACCGTTGAGGGTCACCTCGCCGGTCATGCCGACGTCGCTGCGCACCCGACGCCCGGTCAGCATCGACACCAGCGCCGTCACCATCGTGACGCCCGCCGACGGCCCGTCCTTCGGCACCGCACCGGCCGGGAAGTGGATGTGCACGGTGCCGTTGAGCGCGGCCGGATCGATGCCGAACTTCGCGGCGTGCGCCTGCACGTAGCTGAGCGCGATCTGCGCCGACTCCTTCATCACATCGCCGAGCTGGCCGGTCAGTTTGAGCTGCGGCCCCACCGTGCCGCCGCCCTTGTCTGATGTACCGCCCCTGTCCGACGCACTGTCGACCCGGAGCGCTTCGATGAACAGCACGTCACCTCCCATCCCGGTCACGGCGAGTCCGGTGGCGACGCCGGGCACCTCGGTGCGCTCGGCGATCTCGGGCGTGAAGCGCGGCCGACCGAGGTACTCGGCCAACGACGCGGCGTCGACGATCACCGGTTCCGCGGCACCGATCTCCTTCACCGCGACCTTCCGCGCCACCTTGGCCAGCATCCGCTCGAACTGCCGCACACCCGGTTCACGGGTGTAGTTCGCGGCGATCTCGCGCAACGCCTCCTCGGTGACCGTGACCTCCGCGGAAGTCAACGCCGCCCGCTCCAACTGACGCGGAACCAGGTAGTCGCGAGCGATCGCGACCTTGTCGTCCTCGGTGTAGCCGTCGATGGTGACCAGCTCCATGCGATCGAGCAGCGCCGACGGGATGTTCTCCACGACATTGGCGGTCGCCAGGAAGACGACGTCGGACAGGTCCAGATCGAGGTCGAGATAGTGGTCGCGGAACGTGTGGTTCTGCGCCGGGTCCAGGACCTCGAGCAGCGCCGCCGCCGGGTCGCCCCGGTAGTCGGAACCGACCTTGTCGATCTCGTCGAGCAGCACCACCGGATTCATCGAACCGGCCTCGCCGATCGCGCGCACGATCCGGCCGGGCAGCGCGCCGACATAGGTGCGCCGATGCCCGCGGATCTCGGCCTCGTCGCGCACACCGCCGAGAGCGACGCGTACGAACCTGCGGCCGAGCGCCCGCGCGACCGATTCGCCGAGCGAGGTCTTGCCGACACCGGGCGGACCGGCCAGCACCATCACCGCGCCCGACCCTCGTCCGCCGACCACCGATAGGCCGCGCTCGGCACGCCGCGCCCGCACCGCCAGGTACTCCACGATGCGGTCCTTCACGTCGTCGAGACCGTGGTGGTCGGCGTCCAGGATGGCCCGAGCGCCGGCCAGATCGGTCGAATCGTCGGTGGTCACCGACCACGGCAGGTCGAGGACCGTGTCGAGCCAGGTGCGGATCCAGCCCGCCTCCGGACTCTGATCGCTGCCGCGCTCGAGCTTGCCGACCTCCCGCAACGCGGCCTCGCGGACCTTGTCGGGCAGATCCGCCGCCTCCACGCGTCCTCGGTAGTCGTCGGCGCCGTCGGGCTCGTCCTCACCGAGTTCCTTGCGGATGGCGTTGAGCTGCTGGCGCAGGAGGAACTCCTTCTGCGTCTTCTCCATGCCTTCGCGGACGTCGGTCGCGATCTTGTCGCTCACCTCGGTCTCGGCCAGATGCTCGCCGGTCCAGTCGATGAGCAGCCGCAGCCGCTCGTCGACGTCGGCCGCCTCCAACAGCTGCCGCTTCTGTTCATCGCTGAGCCACGACGAGTAGCCCGCCGTGTCGGCCAGCGCCGACGGGTCGGAGATCTGGTTGACCGCGTCGATGACCTGCCACGCCTCACGGCGCTGCAGCATCGCGAGAACCACCTTGCGGTACTCGGCGGCCAGTTCGCGGGTGGTCTCGGTGGTCTCCGGCTGGACCACCGGCTCCACCTGCACCCAGAGCGCCGCCCCCGGTCCGGACGTTCCGGCTCCGATGAGCGCGCGCTGTTCACCGCGGACGACGGCCACGTAGCCGTCGCGCCCCGGCATCCGCCCGGCCTGCAGAATCGACGCGATCACACCGTGCGTCGGGTAGCGGTCGGCCAGGCGCGGCGCGACCAGGATCCTGCCGCCGCCGAACTCCTCGCTCTCGGTGGCGCGGGCGGCGTCGACCGCCGCTTGCGCCGCATCGTCGAGCGGCACCGGAACCACCATGCCCGGCAGCACCACGAGGTCGGGCACGAACAGGACGGGGACGGAAATGTGTTCTGACATGACACCTCCAAAGTTCAGTCTGACCGACTCAACCTCGGGGGTATTGCATTTATTTCAGAAGTGTGTTCTCCCTCGGCGATCAGCGCGTATCCGCGAGCCGAGAGTCGGTGCGCCTGTGCGGCCCCGCTCCGCACAGGCGCACCGGATTGTCAGCGCCCCGGATTCATTCAGCGCACGGGAATCGCCGCCCGACTACCAGTCGGCCTCGTCGAAGACGACCATGCCGCGAATGTTGTTGCCCTCGAGCATGTCGTCGTACGCCTTGTTGATGTCCTCGAGGCGATAGGTCTGCGTGACCAGGTCGGCGAGGTTGAGCTGCCCGGCCCGGTACTCGTTGAGCAGCTTCGGCACCTGGGTGCGGGGGCCGGCGCCGCCGAAGATCGCGCCCTGGACGCGCTTCTGCAGGAGCGTCATCTCGAACAGATTGAGCTTGACGTCCATGGCCGCGTAGTCGCCCATGCCGACGACCACGACCTGCCCGCCCTTCCCCGCCATCGCCATGGCCGGCGCGATGTACTCGCCCTTCATCTCCCCCACCGTGAGGACGACGGTGTTCGCCATGGTTCCCCACGTCATCTCGCCGACGGCCGGGATCGCGTCCTCCATGCTCTCGAACGTGTGGGTGGCACCGAGCTTCTCGGCCATGTCCCGCTTGAACTTCACCGGATCGACGGCGACGACGTGCCGCGCCCCCGCGGCCTTGGCGCCCTGGATCGAGTTGATGCCGACACCGCCGATGCCGACGACGACCACCGTGTCGCCGACGCGAGTGCCGCCGATCTCGGTCACCGAACCCCAGCCGGTCGCCACCCCGCAGCCGAGCAGCGCGGCCTGCTGCAATGGGATGTCGTCCTCGATCTTCACCAGCGACGCCTGGTTGACGGTGATGTACGGGGAGAAGGTGCCGAGCAGGCACATCTGGGTCAGGCCCTGACCGTTCTGGGTCACGCGGTGGGTCTTGTCGGAGATCGACAGGCCCGTGAGCAGCCCGGCGCCCTCGTCGCAGATGTTCTGCGCCCCGCGCGAGCAGGGGCCGCAGACACCGCAGGCGGGGATGAACGCGGTCACGACGTGATCGCCCTCGGCGAACCGGGTGACGCCCTCGCCCACCTTGACGACCACACCGGCGCCCTCGTGCCCGCCGACCACCGGCATCGGCGCCGGACTCTGCCCGGTCCGCAGGTGGTGGTCGGAGTGGCACAGCCCGGAGCTGACGAGCCGGACCTGCACTTCACCGGCGACCGGATCGCCGAGTTCGACTTCCTCGACCTTCCATTCCTCATTCACTCCGTGCAGAACTGCGGCCTTCGTCTTCATCGCGATCACGCCTTCCCTCGGTGATGTGCCGGTCGTCACACGAGACGACCCACCTTCATCGTCTCCCGATTCGGAGTCGGCGCATCCCGTTTCGGCGGATCGGCGCCGGTGCGGGGGCATCGTCCGTACTTGTTCCCCGCCGGGAATCGGTCCGTTAAGGAAAATGCCAGGACGGAAGCAGAAAATCGACAGTCATGAGGATCCCGCGCCCCCACCCGATCGTCACCGGCATCGTGTCCACGCTGCTGGTGGCCTTGGCGTGCGCGACGATCCTGCTGTGGGGATTCGCGACGCCCGCGTCCCCGCACTCCGCCCCCGCTCCGCACTCGCACACCGCGACCGTCACCGCCGCCGCACATCACGACCGCGCGCCCGCGCCGATCGTGCAGCGCTGCATCCCGTATCCGGCCGCGAACCCCGATCCCGCCCAGAACTGCGCCGACCTGTACCTGCCCGGCGACTACCAGCAGCGGACCGGAGTGCCGGTGGTCGCGCTGGTCCACGGCGGCTCGTGGGCGCGCGGGGTCACCGCGCGCAGCTTCGACCGCGTCGCCCGCGATCTGACCGCCCGCGGGGTGGCCGTCTACAACGTGGAGTACCGCCGGGTCGGGACCGGCGGCGGCTGGCCGACGACCTTCACCGACGTCGGCGCGGCCCTGGACAACCTGCCCGCGGTGATCGCCCGCCATCGGCAGCTGACCCTGCAGGATTCGGTCCTGGTGGGCCACAGCGCCGGCGCCCAACTGGCGGTGTGGGATGCGCTGCGCACGGCCGCGGGTCCCGGTCCCGAACTGAGCGCGCCGCGGTGGACGCCGACCACCGTGGTCAGCGTGGCCGGTCCGCTCGACATGCGCTGGGCCGCCGACCACGGCGACTCCCGCGTGGTGCGCGTGCTGGGCGGAACCCCGAGCACGGTGCCGGGCCGCTACCGGGCGGTCGACCCTCTCGCAGTGCTCCAGACGACCGCGACCCCGGCGACCGGGCCGCGCATCATCGCCGTGCACGGCACCTCCGACCATCTGGTCTCGATGATCAACTCCGAGCGGTTCGTCGCCGAGTACCTGCTGCGCAGCGGTCGTGCCGAGCTGCGCTTGCTGCCCGGACAGACGCACACGTCGATGTTCCGATCGAGCTCGCCGGCGTACCGCGCACTCCTCGCGACGATCGTCGACGCCGCCCACGGAAGCCGCTGACCCGGCCGGCGCGACCCGCGCCGACCCGGTGGCGTCCTGACCTGTGCGATCGGCGCCTCGCCGGGGTCGGAAATGGAAATCGACCTCGCCGTCCCAGTAGCATCCGGCATGTGAAGTCTGCCGGAACCGACCTGACGAGCCCCGTCCCGTCTCGCCACAACGAGGACGCGGCCACCGGCAACACGTCCGGGTACCGGCTCGATCTCGACGGCCTCCGCGGCATCGCGATCTTCCTCGTCGCCGTCTTCCACGTGTGGTTCGGCCGTGTCTCCGGCGGCGTCGACGTCTTCCTCACGCTGTCGGGCTACTTCTTCGTCGCCTCACTGCTCAAGCACGTGGTCAAGACGCAGCCCGCCGAGGTCTCCTGGCGCGCCGCGATCGATCCCTGGCCGCGGCTCAGCCGACTGCTCCGTCGCCTCATTCCGGCGATGTTCCTGCTGCTGGCGTTCATCGCAGCCGGCGTCTGGTGGCTGATGCCGAGCACCCGCTGGGGCCCGCTCGGCAAAGAGATCATCGCCTCGGCGCTGTACTACCAGAACTATCACCTGGGCTTCCTGTCTCAGGACTACGGCGCAGCCGACTCGGCGATCAGCCCGATGCAGCACCTGTGGTCGATGTCGATGCAGGGGCAGTTCTTCGCGCTGACCCTGCTGACCGCGTTGGCTCTCGGCGGCTTGCTCAAGTGGGGTGCCACCCGCTGGGAGGTGCTGACCAGCTACAACGTGATCCGGGCCATCGTCGGCGGCTCCCTGCTGGTGGTGACCCTCGTCTCGTTCGCGTGGGCGAACTACCGACACGGGATCAACCAGCCCTTCAACTACTACGACACCGTCGCCCGCATCTGGGAACCGATGTCGGGTGGTCTGCTCGCGATCTGGATGCCGAAGCTGCGGATGGCCGATTGGCTGCGCAATCTGCTGACCGTGTTCGCGGTCGCGATGATCGCGACTTCGGGCATCTGGATCGCCGGCGTCCAGGAGTATCCGGCCATGCTCGCGCTCGTTCCCGCCGGCTCGACGCTGCTGCTCATCTGGATCGGCTCGTCGGCGACCGCGCCGCGCCCGGTCCCCGGCAACGACCTCAGCCTGGCCGGCCGGGTGCTCGCGCATCCGTGGATCGTGTGGCTCGGCTCGATCGCCTACTCGCTGTACCTGATCCACTGGCCGCTGCTGATCTTCTACATGAACTGGCGATTCATCGACGACGTCACCTTCGTCGAGGGCACCGCCGTCCTCGTCATCTCGGTGATCCTGGCGTGGCTGATGACCAAGTTCGTGGAGGCACCACTGCGGGCCGGACGCGGCGACGGCTTCACCATGCGCTACCGCCGCATCCTGACACTGGTGCTGGTCGTCGCCTCGCTGTTCGCCTTCACCAGCGCGGGCTACTGGCAGTACCGCCAGAGTCGGATGGTCGTCGACACCACCAACCTCGATCCGCGCGAGTACCCGGGCGCCCGCGCCTTCCTGGCCGACGCGCCGGTGCCCGCGGTGCCGATCGCGCCGCCGCCGGAGGCCGCCGCCGAGGACTGGCCCGTCAGCCATCTGCCGCACTTCTCCAACTTCGGCGATCCCGCGATCAAGGTCGGCTCGTACGGCGATGCGACGGCGACGCGCACCATCGCGCTGGTCGGCGGCTCGCACTCCGAGCACTGGATGACGGCGCTGGACAAGATCGGCAAGACGCGCGGCTTCCGCGTCACCACCTATATGAAGGCCGGTTGCGCGCTCTCGACCGAAGCCGAGGTCGTCCTCGACGGGCGCACGCTCACCGAGTGCAACGACTGGTCGCGCCGGGTCGTCGACAAGCTGGCGGTCGACAAGCCCGACTTCGTCTTCACCACCGCCACCCGCCCGGCGCCCGACGGCCAGCGCGGCGACGTGGTGCCGCGCGGCTACATCGACTTCTTCACCGAGTTCCGGGATCGGGGCCAGAAGGTGATCGCGGTGCGCGACACGCCGTGGCCGCGCGGTCCGCAGTCGCCGCCCGAATGCATCGCCTCCGGGAAGCTGCCGCGGGTGTGCGGCGTCCCCCGCGCCCGGGCGCTCTCCCCCGAGAACCCCGCCGACGAGCTGATCCCCGAGTTCCCGAACATGACGTTCTTGGACTACAGCAACGGATTCTGCACGCCGACGTACTGCCCGGCGGTCGTCGGCAACATCCTGGTGTGGCACGACTACCACCACGTGACGACGGCGTTCATGCGGAGCCTGGTGCCGTTCTTGGAGCCTGACCTGCGTAAAGCCACCGGTTGGTGGTAACCGGGAGGGCGACGCGCCCGCGGTCGGTGCACAGGGAGTGCACAGGGACGGCTGTTAGCGTGGCCCCCTGGGTCCGCCCGGACCCGAATCGTCTAGTCAGTTCGTTGAGGTTTCGATGTCGACCACAGCTGCCCTCCCCGTGGTGGCTACCGGCACCGTCGGCGCAGGACCGACGACCGCCAAGCGTCCCTATCTGCACCACGTCGATCTCATCCGGACGACGACCTTCGCGCTCGTCATCTTCGTCCACACGCTGACCTCGACGACCGCCGAGTTCTCCAGCATGGGCACCAACGGCACCGCGCTGCTGTTCCACGCGACCCGCAACATCTTTTTCGCGCTCACCGGCTTCGTCCTGATGTATCAGTACCTCGATCGTTCCGACTTCCGGGCGACGGGGTTCTGGCGGCGCCGGATCAAGCTCGTCATCGTGCCGTACCTGGTGTGGTCGGTGCTGTACTGGATCGTCACCGTGATGTGGGCGGACGGCCGCGTCGGCGAGATCCCGACCAGCGTGTCCGAACTGTGGGAGCGCATCGCGTGGGGCACGGCCGCCTACCACCTTTACTTCTTGTTCGTCATGCTGCAGGTGTATCTGCTGTTCCCGCTGCTTCGGAAGCTGATCGCCGCCACCCGCGGACACCACTGGCTGCTGTTGGCGGGCAGCGTCGTCGTGCAGGTCACGGTGCTGAGCCTGATCTGCTATTGGACTCCGCCCGCCGGGTTCGCCGAGCTGTGGGGCCACCTGTACGCGACCTTCCTGCCGTATCAGCTGCTGATCGTGCTGGGCGCGCTGGCCGCCGACCACCGCATCGCGGTCGGAGAATGGCTCCGCGGGCGCGGCGAGCTGTTGGGCTGGCTGCTGCTCGGCACCGGTCTGCTGGCGGTGGGCACCTACGTGCACCGGGTGGTGTTCAACGATGCGCCGGTGAACGATCCGCGCAGCGCCTTCGAGCTGACGCTGCTTCCGTTCATCGTGGTCGCGGCCGTCTCGCTGTACGCGATGGGCCTGCATTGGGCCGAGCGGCACCGCGACCGCACCCCGATCACCGCGAAGGTCGTCAGCTACGCGTCCAACCGGTCGTTCCCGGTGTTCCTGGTCCACGTGATGGTGCTGTTCTTCCTGCTCCGCCCGACCTCCGACGATGGCCAGAAGTGGCTGATCGCACACATCCCGCAGCCCTTCGCGACGCTGACGGTCTACCTGTGCACGCTCGCCGTCTCACTGCTCGTGGTCGAGGTCCTTCGCCGACTTCCGGGCTCGCTGTCGCTGACCGGGCGCCCGCGGCTGCCCTTCCGGCCGGTGATCTGACAGGAATGTCGGACCGTCTGGGTAAAATGCGCATGCCCGATGCAATTTTACGGGCCTGAAGCGACCGAGAGGGAGATCCCATGTCCGACACCTGGCTCACCAGCCTCATCACCGCGAGTCCGCAAGAGGGTTTCGAGCTGGCGATCACGCTGAGTCGGCGGGGCGTCAAGTACACCCAGCCCGACGGCGAGGTCCTGCACAAGCTGCGCCCCGACTACGCCAACGACGCCGACTCGCTGATCGCCGGATCGCAGGTCGTGGCGTTGAACTTCCAGACGGTGGCCGCCGCCAACAACTACTGGCGCTGACTCCGGTCGACGCGGGCGCGCCGCCGCGCCCGCGTCGAACACCGGTCGGGCCGCCCGGCCGAGGCCACCCGGCCGACGACGCCCGGTCAGCCCCGCGCGATCGCGCGCAGCGAGTCGAGGACGGCCCGCGGGCGCGACGCCAGGGCCTCCCGCAGCTGGTTGCGGATCAGGCTCGGCACCGAGCACTCGTCGCACGGGGCCACCACGCCCAGCACGTCGATCCCCCACGCCCGGCACAGGGTGACCGCGCGGGCGATGTGGAAGTTCTGCGTGACGATCATCGCGGCGGAGACGTCGTACATCGTCGCGGCACGGCGGCAGGTGGCGTTCGTGTTCAACCCCAGCGGATCGTCGACGATCGCCGTCGCCGGGATGCCGTGGGCCTCCAGGTAGGCCCGCATGACGCGCACCTCGTTGCCTGCGCTGTCGGCGTCGTTGCCCGAGTTCACGATGCGATCCACCCGACCGTCGCGGTAGGCGTCGACGACCACGTCGAGCCGGGCGCCGACGTAGTCGCCGACCCTGCCGTCACGGACTTTGGCGCCGAGCACGATCATCGTGCGAGGCGCGTCGTCGGGCAGGTCGCCGGCACCGACCACCCGTCCGCGCGCGCCGACGGTCACCAGCAGCGAGGCGACTGCGACGACGGCCTCGACGAGGATCACCGCCACGCAGACGAGCTTGCGCGTGCGGCGCGAGACGATCGGGACGGCGGGCACCGATTCACGGTAATCGACCCGGGCGAGTCCGCTGAACTCACGCATACCGTTCAGCGGCCCGCGACCGGCCGGGGTTCATGCCACAATGCTCGCAGCGCGCCGCCGGTGCCGCAGGGATGTGGGGAGATGTCGATGGAATACATGCCGGTCACCGAGTCGATGTTCTTGATCGCCGAGACGCGCGATCAGCCGATGCACGTCGGCGGCCTGCAGTTGTTCATTCCCCGCGCGGGACAGTCGGCCGAAGAGCTCGCCGACGAGATCGGCGAACGCTTCCACGCCGCCACCGACATCGCCCCGATGTTCCGCAAGCGGCCCGCGACCCCGGCACAGCTGGCCGGGTACACCGCGTGGACGTACGACGACGAGATCGACTTCGACTACCACATCCGGCGCACCATTCTGCCGCGCCCGGGCGAGATCAAGAACCTCCTGCGCTACGTCTCCCAGAATCACGGCGCGCTGCTCGACCGCCGACGGCCGATGTGGGAGGTCCACATCATCGAGGGCCTGCAGGACGGTCGCGTCGCCCTGTACACCAAGATCCATCACTCGGTGGTCGACGGCGTCACCGCCCTGCGCCTGCTGCAGCGGTCGCTGTCGACCGATCCCGACGACCGCACCGGCACCGCGATGTGGGACATGGAGCTGGAACGCCGACGACGCCGGCGCAAAGCCGCGGCGAAGCCCGACCGCAGTCTGCTCGACACCCTCACCGGCGCGGCCGGAGCCGTCGTCGACACCGCCGGACAGCTGCTCGGGATGGCGCCGGCCGCCGCGCGGATCGCGACCGCGGGCGTCTTCGACAAGGACTACGTGGCGCCGATGCAGATGGCGCCGTGGACGATGCTCAACCAGCCGATCGGCTCGGCGCGCCGATTCGCCGCCCAGGACTGGCCGGTGACGCGCCTGCGCGCGGTGGCGCAGGCCCAGCGGATGACCGTCAACGACGTCATCGTCGCCATGTGCTCGGGCGCCCTGCGCACGTATCTCGCCGATCACGACGGACTGCCCGACGAGTCGCTCGTCGCGGCGGTACCGGTCTCATTGCACACCGACAACGACACCGACGGGAACGCGGTCACGCTCATCGCGGTCCGGATGGCGACCGATCTCGACTCGGCGGCCGACCGCGTCGCCGCGATCAAGGCCTCGAGCGCGGGCGCCAAGAAGGTGGTCCGCAGTCTGAAGCCGCTGCAGGCGTTGGCGCTGGGCGCGGCGACGGGCTGGCCGCTGGCTTTCGCGAGCGTCCCCGGCTTCGTCGAGTACACCCCGCGCGGGTTCAATCTGATGATCTCGAACGTCCCCGGCCCGGATGCGCCGCTGTACTGGAACGGCGCCGCCCTCGACGGGTGCTATCCGGTGTCGATCCCGACCGAGGGGCTGGCGATGAACATCACCATCACCACGATCGGAGGCAAGGCCGGTTTCGGCATCATCGGCGCCCGCGCACAGCTGCCGGGACTGCAGCGGATCCTCGCGCATCTGGAGACCGCGTTGCAGGAACTCGAGGAGTTGCCGCCCGCCTGATCGCACCCGCGTCGGCGGCGTCCGACTGGACCACAAGGTTACCGATGAGTAACATCGGTTTCCACTGGGCCGCATTCGACGACTCGTCAGCGTAGTTAGGTAAACCTTGGCAGCGCTGAGCAGGGTGGAACCTTTACGGTTACCAGGAACAAAGGTTGACAGAGGGGTGCGACGGCCATCGCCTCACTCTGTCTCGGTACGACCTGGATAGAAAGGCCGGTACTTCCAGTGACGACGACTACCGTTGCGATCGGAACAACCGCCGCATTAGTCAGCCTCATGTGTTGGGCGCTCTTCCTTCGCGGCGTCGGTACGATGGTTCGTTCCATCGCCCAGGGACAGAAGGTCGAGTCCTCGCGATTCGCCTATCCCGGCAAGCGCTTCGCGACGATGATGAAGGAGTTCGTCGCACACACCCGCATGACCAAGTTCCGCACCGTCGGCTGGGCTCACTGGCTGGTGATGTTCGGCTTCATGATCGGCGCGATCTTCTGGTTCGAGGCCTACGGACAGATCTTCGACCCGTCGTTCCACTGGCCGGTCATCGGTGCCTGGAACATCTACATCTTCGCCGACGAGGTGCTCGGACTCGGCACCGTCATCGGTATCACCGTGCTGATCATCATCCGTCAGCTCAACCACCCGCGCCTCCCGTCGCGCCTGTCGCGCTTCTCCGGCTCGCGATTCGGCGCGGCGTACTTCGTCGAGCTCGTCGTCCTCATCGAGGGCCTGGGCATGATCTTCGTCAAGACCTTCAAGATCTCCTCCGGCCTGGAGGATCCGCCGGTCTGGACCTCGTTCTTCACCCACTACTTCGCGCAGCTCTTCGAGGGCTCCTCCGTCTACTGGGTGACCGCCGCCGCGGTCGTCAAGCTGATGAGCGGCATGATCTGGCTGGCCGTCGTCGGTCTGAACATAGACTGGGGCGTCGCCTGGCACCGTTTCGCCGCGTTCCCGAACATCTTCTTCAAGCGTGAGTCGGACGGCGACGTCGCACTGGGTGCGGCCAAGCCGATGATGAGCGGCGGCAAGGTCCTGGACATGGAGACCGCCGACCCGGACGTGGACGCCTTCGGCGCGGGCAAGATCGAGGACTTCAGCTGGAAGGGCTGGCTCGACTTCACCACCTGCACCGAGTGCGGTCGCTGCCAGAGCCAGTGCCCGGCGTGGAACACCGGCAAGCCGCTCTCGCCCAAGCTGATGATGATGTCGCTGCGCGACCACGGCCAGGCCAAGGCCCCGTATCTGTTCGCCGGCGGCCGCAAGGACATGGCCGGCGACGAGGTCGGCATCGTCGACAAGGACGGCAACGTCGACGAGGCGCGGCTGGCGAAGGTCCCCGAGGCCGCGCGCCTGGAGGCCGAGCGCAAGCTGGTCGGCGAGTCGGAGGGCACCACCGGTGCCGTCATCGACGCCGAGGCCCTGTGGAGCTGCACCATGTGCGGCGCCTGCGTGGAGCAGTGCCCGGTCGACATCGAGCACGTCGACCACTTCATCGACATGCGCCGCTACCAGGTGCTGATCGAGTCGGACTTCCCGTCCGAGCTGGCGGGCATGTTCAAGAACCTCGAGAACAAGGGCAACCCGTGGGGCCAGAACGCCTCGCAGCGCACCGCCTGGATCGACGAGATGGACATCAACATCCCGGTCTACGGCCAGGACGTCGACTCGTTCGAGGGCTACGAGTACCTGTTCTGGGTCGGCTGCGCCGGCGCCTACGAGGACCGCGCCAAGAAGACCACGAAGGCCGTCGCCGAACTGCTCGACATCGCCGCCGTCGACTTCATGGTCCTGGGCCAGGGCGAGACCTGCAACGGCGACTCCGCTCGCCGTGCGGGCAACGAGTTCCTGTTCCAGATGCTCGCGCAGCAGAACATCGAGACCTTCGACGAGCTGTTCGCGACCGCCCCGCAGCAGCGCAAGAAGATCGTCGTGACCTGTGCGCACTGCTTCAACGCCATCGGCAACGAGTACCCGCAGATGGGCGGCAAGTACGAGGTCGTCCACCACACGCAGCTGCTGAACCGCCTGGTGCGCGAGAAGCGGCTGGTCCCGGTCGCCGCGCCGGCCGGCGAGCAGGTCACCTACCACGACCCCTGCTACCTGGGGCGCCACAACAAGGTCTACGACGCCCCGCGCGAGCTGGTCGAGTCGTCGGGCTCCACGCTGACCGAGATGCCGCGTCACGGCGAACGGTCCATGTGCTGTGGCGCCGGCGGTGCGCGGATGTGGATGGAAGAGCAGATCGGCAAGCGCATCAACGTCGACCGCGTCGACGAGGCGCTCGACACGCTGAACTCGCGACCGGTGGGCGCCGACGGCGCCAAGCAGGTCCGCAAGATCGCCACCGGCTGCCCGTTCTGCCGCGTGATGCTCACCGACGGCGTGACCGCCCAGACCTCGGGCACCGAGGACGAGGGTCAGGTCGAGGTCGTCGACGTCGCCCAGCTGATCCTGGAGGGCGTCAACCGCGGCCGCCAGCAGGTCACGCGCGGCGGCAAGTTCCTGGGCCCCATCCAGACCGAGCGGGCTCCCGAGCCGGTGGTCGCGGCTCCCGCCGCTGCTCCGAAGGCCGCGGCTGCTCCGGCAGCGGCGGCACCCGCCGAGGCCAAGCCGGCCGTGGGACTGGCACCCAAGGGTGGCGGGCTCAAGAAGCCCGGCGGCCTCAAGAAGCCCGGCGGGGCACCCAAGCCCGGCGGCGCGACTCCGGCGGCAGCACCCGCAGCCGCTACCGCTGCGGCTGAGACCACTGCGGCAGCTCCCGCCAAGGGACTGGCGATGGGTGGCGGGCTCAAGAAGCCCGGCGGACTGAAGAAGCCGGGCGGGGCACCCAAGCCCGGCGGCGCGGCCAAGGCCGCCGCACCGGCTCCGGCCGCAGAGCCTGCCGCGACTCCCGCTGCCGAGACCGCGTCGGCGTCGGCTCCGGCCGAGACCGCGGCCACCGAGGGCAAGGCCAAGGGCTTCGGCATGGCCGGCGGGCTGAAGAAGCCGGGCGCCAAGAAGCCCGGCGCAGCCAAGGCCGCCGCGCCCGCGCCTGCTCCCGCTGCCGAGGCTCCCGCTGCCGCGACTCCGGCTCCGGCGACCACCGAGGCTCCGGCCTCCGAGCCGGCCGCCGCCACGGTGACCGAGGGAACGGTGGGCAAGGCCAAGGGATTCGGCATGGCCGGCGGCATCAAGAAGCCGGGTGCGAAGAAGCCCGGCGCCCCGAAGCCCGCAGCCCCGGAACCCGCAGCTCCGGAGCCCGCCGAGGCTGCCCCGGCAGCGGTCGAGGAGACCCCGGCCCCGGCGGAGACCGAGGCGCCTGCGGTTGCGGAGACCGCCGCTCCGGCGGCGTCCGCCGGCGGGGACGACAGCCGCACGATCGCGGAGGTCGGCGAGTCCAAGGCCAAGGGCTTCGGCCTGGCCGCGGGCAAGAAGCGCCCCGGCAAGAAGTAGTACCGCTCCACCTCGTAACGATGGCGACATCGAGGCCCCCACAGGGCCTTGATGTCGCCATCGTTGTTCAGCCGCATCGAGTCTGCCCGGACCCCGGGTCTCGATACGCCGTCTCGCTGCGCTCGATGGCTACTCGACCGCCCTGCACACGGTCCGACCCGCGGACCCACCCCAGGCTCATCCAGCAGCGGCCCAGGCTCATCGAATAACCCGCCCGAAACAAAACCCGGCAACCGGCCCAGGCTCATCCAGCAACCCGCCCGAGCAGAAGCAGGCGAGCGGCCCAGGCTCATCGAGTAACCCGCCCGAGCAGAAGCAGGCGAGCGGCCCAGGCTCATCGAGTAACCCGCCCGAGCAGAAGCAGGCGAGCGGCCCAGGCTCATCGAGTAGCCCGCGAACGAAGTGAGCGAGCGTATCGAGATGCCCCCGCCTCGATACGCCGTCTCGCTGCGCTCAATGGCTCCTCGACCACCCGGCAGACGGTCCGACCCGCCAGGCTGCCCCGGCACGCCCCCGCCGACTACATGGCACGTCGTGCTTCGACCGCTTCGATGACCTCCCCCACGCAGGCCTCCGGCTCGCTGACGAGCCTCGACCACGTGTAGATCAACGGAAGCCATCCCATCCGGGCCAGCTGATTGGTCTTGCGCTGGTCGCGTTCCCACTGGTCGTGGGTGTGGTGGAAGTTCCACCCGTGAATCTCGATGCCGATCTGTTCCTCGATCCACGCGAAGTCGAGGCGGTATCCGCAGAACGGCACCTGCTGGGTCCAGCCGTCGACGCCTCGCAGGCGCAACAGCTTCGCGAACAGGCGCTCGGCGACCGATTCCGAGGGATCTTCGGCGGCGGTGAGCAGCACGCGCGCCCGCCTCATGCCGTGTGCGCCGCTGTTCCGCTCGAGACTTCGGCGCAGATCGGTCAGATGAACTCGTCCGCATTGCAGCGCGCGGTCCATCATCGAGATGCCGTCCTCGAGTTCAGCCGCCGCGGCGAGGACCGTCAGCGGCACGCCCGTCACCGGCAGTCCGCGGACCGTGCACACGTCCTCGGCCGGAAAGGTGCGCCGTTTGGCGTGGACGTCGAATCCGCAGCGGCTCCCCCGCTTCGAGCGGGGTACCGAGATCGTGACCGGCGAGGGGAGTTCGGCGATCAGTCCGTGCCACCACGCGGCCGCGGTCCGATCGGCCACCCCGCCGTGCGAGGCGACCGCGATCCGCAGCCGTGCGGCCTCGGTCAGGTGATGCTCGGCGGACAGGTACACACCCAGCGCTTCGGAGGTCCAGAGCCCGTCATCGAGTCTCTGCTGAATCCTCTTGTGCGACAGCCCGCGCTCGCGCGCCTCGGCTGCGGTGATCACCCCGTCCCGGTCGGCCAGATGCCGCGCCACCGCCAGTTCCGGCCGATCGCCGCATACCGTGTTGTCCCCCATGGTCGTTTAGACGCAGCGGACGGGCATTCGGTTCCGCGACACGCACGTTGGCTGCATCGACCCCCGTATAGGGCCTTCATGCAGCCAACGTTCTGTCTCGGCTACGAGAACCGCTCGTACCCGACGACCAGGGGCGCATGGTCCGACAATCGCCGGTCGGGCCCCGACTCCTTGTCCACCCGGACCCATCTCGCACGCTCGGCCATCCCGGGCGTGGCCAGCTGATGGTCGATCCGCCAGCCGACGTCCTTCGTGAACGACTCGCCGGCCCAACTCCACCACGTCAACGGACCCGGGCGATCGCCGTGCAGCGCCCGGACCACATCGACCAGCTTGCGTGGCGAGAGCTGCGCTCCCAGCCACTCACGTTCTTCCGACAGGAAGCCCTCCATCCGCCGCGCGGCACGCCAGTTGGTGACGTCGTGCTCCAGGTGCGCCACGTTGAGGTCGCCGATCAGGACGAACTCGCGCCCGGCGCGCTTGGCGGCGAGTCGGTTGCGGTTCAGTTCGCGCGCGAAGCCGTCCAGGAAGGCCATCTTGCGTCGATACTTCGCGCCGCCGTCCGGTTTCTCCCGAATGTTCCCGGGCCGCTGCAACTGCGCGGGCAGTCCACCTTTGGGCAGGTACAAACAGGCAATCGTGACCGGTTCGTCGGCCAGGTCACATTCGAGGTAGCGGCCGTGGTCTGCGTACGCGGCCAGCCCGCGCGCCTTCGGCGGGTGGCTCGCCCATGACCGGACCGCAGTCGGCGGCACCCGAGTCGCGATCGCCACGCCGTTGCGCCCGGGGATCGACCCGGTGTCGAAAGAGACCGTGTACCCAGGGAATTCGCCGACCTCGCCGGGTGGGCACCGCAGTTCCTGCAGCCCGACGACGTCGGGCGCGCACCTGGCGAGCCACTCGTCGAAGCCGCGTCGCCGCGCGGCCCGAATGCCGTTGACGTTGAACGAGCCGACCGTCATCTCCGCTGATCCCACGAGGCCAGAATGCCCCAGAAGCACTGGGCGACACACCTTGCGCCTCCGGCGTCGAATTCAAATCACTTGCCCCGGGCTGACAGAATGGACGTCATGAGCCGCCCTCGTGTATCGCATCCCACCGTTAATCTGCGCCCGCTCGAGCAGTCCGAGAAGCTGCAGAACGTCTGTTACGAGATCCGCGGTCCGGTGCACGAGCACGCAGCACGCCTGGAGGCCGACGGCCACCGGATCATGAAGCTCAACATCGGCAATCCTGCGCTGTTCGGCTTCGAGGCCCCCGATGTGATCATGCGCGACATGATCCGCGCTCTACCCTTCTCGCAGGGGTACTCCGAGTCGGCCGGCGTCCTGTCGGCGCGACGCGCGGTCGTGACCCGCTACGAGATGATCGACTTCCCGTACTTCGACGTCGACGACGTGCTGCTGGGCAACGGTGTCTCCGAACTGATCACCATGACCATGCAGGCGCTGCTCAACAACGGCGACGAAGTCCTGATCCCGTCGCCCGACTACCCGCTGTGGACGGCCATGACGGCGCTGTCCGGCGGCACGGCCGTGCACTACAAGTGCGACGAGAACAACGGCTGGAATCCGAGCATCGAGGACATCGAGTCCAAGATCACCGACCGCACCAAGGCGATCGTCGTGATCAACCCGAACAACCCGACCGGCGCCGTCTACTCCCGCGAGATCCTCGAGCGCCTGGTCGACGTCGCGCGACGTCATTCGCTGCTGATCCTGGCCGACGAGATCTACGACAAGATCCTCTACGACGACGCCCAGCACATCAGCATCGCCTCGCTGGCCCCCGACCTGCTGGTCCTCACCTTCAACGGCCTGTCGAAGGCGTACCGGGTGTGCGGGTACCGGTCGGGCTGGGTGGTCCGCACCGGCCCCAAGGACCACGCCAAGGGATTCATCGAGGGCATGGGCATCCTGGCGTCCACCAGGTTGTGCGCCAACGTCCCGGCCCAGCACGCGATCCAGGTGGCGCTCGGCGGCTACCAGAGCATCGATGCGCTCACCGAGCCCGGCGGCCGGCTGTACGAGCAGCGGAACGTGACCTGGCAGAAGCTCAACGAGATCCCGGGCGTGAGCTGCGTGAAGCCGATGGGCGCCCTGTACGCGTTCCCGCGGCTGGATCCGGAGGTCCACGAGATCCACGACGACGAGCAGTTCGTCCAGGATCTGCTGCTGCAGGAGAAGATCCTGGTGGTCCAGGGTTCGGGCTTCAATCTGCCCGACACGCACCATTTCCGGATCGTCACGCTGCCGTGGGCCCGCGACCTGTCCGAGGCCATCGAACGCATCGGCAACTTCCTGTCGTCCTACCGTCAGTGACCGCCTGAATCTCACGCTCAGGGAAGCCCCGGACTCGCCGACACGGCTGGTCCGGGGCTTCTCGCATCGGGTGCTAACTACTGCTAGCAGTTGTCCGTGACGGGTGGTAACGTCTATTCAAATCCGCGGATCTGCAAGGAGACGGACATGACCGACTGGCATCGCTTCACTGTCACCGGTGACGGGGTGGAACTCGCGGCGTTCTCATACGGAACGCCCGGCGAGCCCACCGCCGACAGGCCGACGGTCCTGCTCGTGCACGGCTGGCCCGACTCCCACCACCTGTGGGACATCGTGGCCCCGCAGTTGGCCGAGCACTACCGCGTCTACGCCTACGACACTCGCGGCTTCGGCGACAGCGACCGCCCGACCGACGTCCCGTCCTACCGCCTCGACGTCTTGGCGAAGGACATGTTCGCGGTCCTGGCCGCGGTGAACCCGGACGGGAAGACGCACCTCATCGCCCATGACTGGGGTTCGGTCCAGGCCTGGGAGACCGTCACCACCCCCGGCGCCGACGACGTCGTCGCCTCGTTCACCTCCGTGTCCGGCCCCAACCTCGACTTCCTCGGCGAATGGGCGCACGGCAAGATCGCCCGGCCGACCCCCGGCAACATCGGCCAGGCGCTCTCGCAGGTCGCCTCGTCCGCCTACACGGCCTTCTTCCAGCTGCCCGGAGCGTCCGATCTGTTCTTCCGCACCTTCGGTTCCGAACAGACGTGGACCCGCTTCCTGCACGCCATCGAGGGCACGCCGCGTGAGAACGCCCAATTCGGCCCCACCCTGCGCGACGACATGGTCAACGGCCTGAAGCTGTACCGCGCGAACATCCGCGGCAAGCTGGCGAAGCCGACTCCGCGGCCGACCCGCGTACCGGTCCTGGAGATCGTCAACGACCGCGACATCGCCCTGCGCCCGGCGATCTACGAACACACCCACACCCACGCCGACAAGCTGTGGCGCAAGCGCAGCACCACCGGCCACTGGCTGCCGTACACCAACCCCGACTACCTGGCCGACACCGCGCGCGAGTTCATCGACATGATCGCCTCCGGCTCCTCGAGCGCACCGAACACCATCGACCGCGCGCACGTCACCGGCCCGGCACCCGAGCTGATCGGCAAGCTGGCGGTCGTCACCGGCGCCGGCAGCGGCATCGGTCGCGAGACCGCGTACGCCCTGGCCGACCTCGGTGCCGAGGTGGTCCTCGCCGACATCGACCTCGAGGCCGTCAAGGCCACGGCCACCGAGTGCAAGAGCAGGGGTGTGCTGGCGACGGCCTACCGGCTCGACGTCTCGAACACCAAGGCCGTCACCAAGTTCGCCGACAAGGTGCGGGCCGCTCACGGCGTCGCCGACATCGTCGTCAACAACGCGGGCATCGCCTTGGCGGGGTCGGCGCTGGCCGCGTCCGACGAGCAGGTGGACCGTCTGCTGGCGATCAACCTCCGGGGCGTCATCAGCGGCAGCCGCGCGTTCGGCAAGCAGATGGTCAAGCGGGGCGCCGGCGGACACATCGTCAACCTCGCTTCGGCCGCCGCGTTCACGCCCTCCCGTGAACTGGGCCTGTACTCGGCGAGCAAGGCCGGCGTGTTGATGTTCTCCGAGTCGTTGCGTGCCGAGCTGGCCGAGCATCGGATCGGGGTCACCGCGATCTGCCCCGGCATCGTGCACACCAACATCACGTCGAAGACCGAGTTCGCGGGCGCCGCCGACGAGGACGCCACCCGCAAGAAAGTCGACGGCTTCTACGAGAAGCGCAACTTCACTCCCGACCGCGTCGCGGCCGACATCGTGGCGGCCATCCGAGGCAACAGGGCCGTGGTGCCGGTGACTCCGGAGGCCGAGGTCGGCTACCGGGTGTACCGGTTCTTCCCGTGGGCCTCGCGCATCGGCGCACGCCAGAGGCTCGCCGGCTGATCCGGCCGCCTGATCCGCTCCGACCGCTGACTCCTCGAACTCCGGAGGCACCCATGACCACCGAACATTCCCACGCGACCGCCGACACCGACCCCGGCAAGGTCGAGTTGCACGCCCGCAACGTCGCATTCGACCTTTCGGACACACCGCTGCACTGGATTCCCGGCCACCCGCTGTCGTCGAACATGATCACCGTGCTGAACCTGCTGCTGCCCGAAGGGGAACGCTGGTTCGTCGAGACGTTCAACGAGGCCCTCCCGCTGATCAAGGACGAGGCGCTCGCCGCCGACATGCGCGGCTTCGTCGGGCAGGAGGCCATGCACGCCGAGGTCCACGACCGGGCCGTCGAGAACTGGCTGCGCGACCGCGGCGTCGACCCGACCGGCTACCTCAAGCAGATGGAGTGGATCTTCCGCAGCGTGCTCGGACCGCGCGAGGGCACGCCCGAGCAGAAGCAGAAGCACCTGGTGGAGCGGCTGTGGTTGATCGCCGCGATCGAGCACTACACCGCACTGCTGGGTGATTTCACCCTGAACTGCACGTGGGCCGAGAACTGCGCCGACCCGAACATGACCGACATGTTCACCTGGCACGGCGCCGAGGAGGTGGAGCATCGGGCCGTCGCCCACGACGCCGCCGCCTACTTCGCCGACAGCCCGCTGCGCCGCGCCCGCGCGATGAGCCTGGCCCTGCCCTTCCTGGTGTGGCTGATGCTGCGCGGATACCGGTTCATCAACAGTCAGGACCCGACGATGGCGGACAAGAGCGCCGTGAAGAAGGCATACCTGACGGTCACCGGCTACTTCCGCGACTCCCGGCTCGGGGTGTTCCCGAAGATCTCCAAGCTCGCGATCGCCACGGCCACCTACTTCAAGCCGGGTTTCTCCCCCACCGACATCGGCGACACCGCGCAGGCCGTGGCCTTCCTGGCCGCGTCGCCGGGGGCCCGACGAGCGGCGTGACGATCATGGACTCCGTTCGCGCGCCCCGCTCGATCGACCTGTCGACCGAGCCGCCGCACCTGTACGGCAAGTATCGACGCGATCCGCTCATGCGCTTCCTCACCGGCGTCGGCAAGGTGTGGTTCCCGATTTGGAATCCGGTGTCGCCGCTGCGCGAACGGGCCGCCGACGACGGCATCCTCACCCTCGACATCGTCGACCGCGAGGTGGTCGCGGTCGACGAGAACGTGATCGCGCTGACCTTCGCCGCGCCCGACCGTGCGATTCTGCCGCAGTGGCATCCGGGGGCTCATCTGGATCTGCTGTTGCCGTCGGGGAAGATGCGCGAGTACTCGCTGTGCGGCGACCCGGCCGACCGCCGCACCTACCGGATCGCGGTGCGCCGCATCCCGGACGGCGGCGGCGGGTCGATCGAGGTGCACGAGGGGCTTCGGGTGGGCGACTCGGTGCAGGTCAAGGGACCGCGGAATGCCTTTCCGCTGGTCCTTCCGGGTTTCGGATCGCCGTCGCGGAGACTGCGGTTCGTCGCCGCGGGCATCGGGATCACGCCGATCCTGCCGATGGTCGCCATGGCCGACCGCTACGGCCTCGACTGGTCGATGGTGTACTCGGGCCGCAGCGCCGACTCGATCCCGTTCATCGAGGAACTGTCCCGCTACGGCGACAAGGTGACCGTCCGGACCGACGACGTCGACGGACTGCCGTCGATGGCCGACCTCGTCGGGCCCACCCCCGACGACGACGCCGGACTGTCGGTGTACTGCTGCGGCCCGGTCCCGATGCTCGAAGCCCTGCGCGTGTTCCTGACCGACCGCGACGACATCGAACTGCACTTCGAGCGGTTCTCGCCGCCGCCCATCCTCGACGGCACCGAGTTCACCGTGACCATCGGCTCCACCGGCGCCGTGCAGACCGTCGCCGCCGACGAATCGGTGCTGACCGTGCTGCGCCGGGTCGATCCGGCGGTCCCGTATTCGTGCCAGCAGGGTTTCTGCGGAACCTGCCGGATGCGCACGCTCGCGGGCGACGTCGATCATCGCGACAGCCTGTTGACCCAGCCCGAACGCGACGACGGCTGGTTCTTGCCCTGCGTCTCGCGGTGCACCGGGGACTCGCTGACCGTCGACATGTGACTCGCCGGGTCTCGATGCGTTCCGTCGCTGCGCTCCTCCACTCCAGGCTGATCGAGTACGCGACCGGAGCGAAGCGACGGCCGCGCATCGAGATCCCCGCCAGCCCTACTCGACCACCCTGCATGTTGCCCGGAGCAAAGTGACGAGATCCCCGCACCACGGCCACCCGGCCCGCACCCTGCACGCGCAACCGGCACGACTCCGTGCAGCCGGTTTGGGACAATGCACTTCATGACCGAGTACCGAATCGACGATCTGGCGCGTGCCGCGGGCACCACCACGCGCAATGTCCGCGGCTACCAGGACCGGGGCCTCATCCCCCGGCCGGTCCGCCGCGGCAGGGTCGCGATCTACGGCGACGAGCATCTGGCGAAGCTGCGGGTGATCAACGACCTGCTGGCCCGCGGTTTCACGATGACCCACATCGGCGACTTCTTCAAACGCGTGCAGACCGGCGACGACATCGCCGAGTCCCTGGGCCTGCGCGAGGTCGTCTCGCAGCCGTGGTCGCAGACCGCGACCGACACGGTTTCAGCGTCGGACCTGCACGCCAAGCTCAACACCAGCGATCCCCAACTGCTCGGCCAGCTGCAGGAGTTCGGGCTCGTCGAACCGATCGGCGACGACGATCCGCCCGCGCAGTACCGCATCAACGACGTCGAGTCGATCGACGCCTACCAGCGGCTCATGCAGATCGGGATCCCGTTGCCGTACATCCTGGGGATGCAGCGCCAGCTCGACGAGGACATGCTGCGGGCAGCCAAGACGCTCATCAGCGCCGGCCGCCGCGCGATCACCGAGGGCCGGTTCGACGGTTGGATCCCCGAGAGCGGGGCCGAATCCGACTGGGCCTCGTCGTTCCTCGGCGCCCTGCGCAGCACCGGACGGGTGGCGGCCCACAACACCCTGTATCGAGCACTGGATCGTGAACTGGCACGCCAGGTCGACGACTATCTCGCCGTCGCGCGCGAGCGCCGCGAACAGCGGCGGGACCAGAACGACGACGCGCCCCGCCCGGAGACCGCACAGCCCGGCGTCGGTTAGCCGATCACGATCGGCGGGAAACCGGGAATCGGATTCGGGATGATGCGCCGCCGATGCGTGGTCGGCGCCTGCGGTTCCGGCCCGGTCTTCGGCACTGCGGTCCGCGTGCTGGTCGGCTTCGGCGGCGGGGGTGGCGGCGGCGTGGTGTACTTGGCCATCGGCGCCCGCGCAGCAGCGAGATCGGCCGGACTCACCGAACTGTTGATGTGTTCCAGGGTCGACGTCGGCGTCATCGCCGCTACCCCGTCGGCCTCGCGAGCCTTGGTCGAGGTCGCCTCCGGACCCGAGCGCACGTTCGCGTTCAGCGCCAGCGCGACACCGCCTCCGCCGACGGCCAGGAGCGTCACCGCGGCCGCCGCGATCATCCGTCCCCGCATGCCGGGGGCCGACTCGCCCGAGTCGTCGTCGCCGCCCTCGGCCTCCGCACCGCGGGTCGACGGCTCGTCGGCGGCCTCGTCGCGGTAGACGTCGACGGTGTTCCCGAATCGATCGAGCCCGTAGTCTGCGGGGTCGACGAGCGCGGCGTTCTGCCCGCTGTTGTCCCAGGCCCGGACCTCCGGCTGCGGGGGCACCGCGTCGAGGAGGTCGGTGGGTGCGTCGTCGCCGCCGAAGGTCTCGGGGAATCGGTCGCCGGGCATCAGCGCCGAGAAGCCCCGTTCGGTCAGGGCCTCCCACAGGCCGGGCCAGTCGTCGAGACCGGGGCCCAGCAGGACCGCGTCGACCGGCAGCGGCCCAGCGAGTTCGACGATCATGCCGTGCGCCCGATTGGCCTCCGGGACGGTCGCCTCCACGACGTCGTCGATCGTCACGGTCACCAACCGCAGTCCCTCGCCGCCCATGACGAGGGCGGTGTCCCGGTCGGCCAGCGCCTCCCGTGCGTGCGCGGCCACCGTCATCAGCGCGGCGAACACCGCGTCGTCGGAGACCTCGACGCGGCCCGTGTCGCGCAGGTAGCCGGCGATCCGCGCGTCGAGGACGCCGGGGTGGATGCGGCTCTCGGTATCCGCGGCGACGGCCGCGCCGTCGACGATGCGGGCCGCCCACAGCCCGGCCGGTCCCAGGTCGAGGGCCATGACCGCGCCGGTCGGGGCGTCGGGCAGGTCGAACCCGGTCAGCCAGTCCGGCCGACGAGTGAACGGACCCGCCATGACGCCCCCTTTCTATCGGCTCACTGAACCGGGGCTCGGTTTCATTTCACGAAGTTCAGGTAGGCCTTCGACGGGGTCGGTCCCCGTTGCCCCTGGTACTTGGACCCGACCGCCGCGCTGCCGTACGGATTCTCCGCGGGGCTGGTGAGTCGGAACAGGCACAGCTGCCCGATCTTCATCCCCGGCCACAGCGTGATCGGCAGGTTCGCGACGTTCGACAGTTCCAGCGTGATGTGCCCGGAGAACCCGGGGTCGATGAAACCGGCGGTCGAATGTGTCAGCAGCCCCAGTCGTCCCAGCGACGATTTGCCTTCGAGCCGTCCGGCCAGGAAGTCGGGCAGCGAGCATCGCTCCATCGTCGAACCGAGCACGAACTCCCCGGGGTGCAGAACGAAGGGCTCGCCGTCGGCGGGCTCCACCAGGGTGGTCAGCTCGTCCTGCTGCCTCGCCGGATCGATGTGCGTGTACTTGGTGTTGTTGAAGACCCGAAACAGGGAGTCCAGGCGCACGTCGACGCTCGACGGCTGGACCAGTCCCGGATCGAGCGGATCGATGCCGAGACGTCCGGCCTCGAGTTCGGCACGAATGTCGCGGTCTGATAGCAGCACGGGATCAAGGGTAGTCGGTCGGCTCGGGTGGCTGCATTCGACGGGCGCCGGCCCGCCGCGGCTCACCGCAGCAGCAGTGCGGCACCGATCAGCAGCAGCATCGTCACGGCGATGAACCCGAACAGCAGCGCGACGACTGCGACCCGACCGCCGTGGGACGGCTCGGCGACAAGGAAGGCCCTGCGGCCCTGCGGCCGAGCGGAATCGCTGTTGCCGGGGTACGCCGGAAAGCCGTAGGCGAGTTCGAGCAGCTCGCCCGGTCGGACCTCCTCGTCGGCCTCGGCGACGCTGACGATCTCCTCGCCGCGACGGAGGAAGACGCGGAACCGGTACCGACCCGGGATCACCTGCACCTCGATCCGGCCCCACGGCATCGGGGGCAGCGGGTACCCGTCGACGTCGATCCAGACGACGGTTTCACGCGGAACAAAGGTCTTGCCGCCGCAGGTGACAGCCACGCCTTCGGCCAACTGCGGCGGCGGCTCGGCGCGGCCGTACAGCAGGGGACGGGAGGTCGGCGGCTGCGGCCCGAACGGGGAACGCCCGGCGTGCGCGGGAACGGGTGCGGTCATCTGCGGCGGCCTTCCCTTCGGCTGGGTGTCCTAGTCGTCGTCGAAGTCCGCCTGCACCGAGCGTCGCTGGTACTCCCGGAGCCGCTCCCTGCCCGAGATCCGATCCTTCACCAGGATGTTGACGAACCGGATGCCCAGGCCCAACAGGATCAGCGTACTGGCCATCTGGATCGAGACCGCGATCCGTGCACCCTGCGAGGCCGCCGTGATGTCCCCGAGCCCCGTCGTGGTGAAGACCGTCAAGCAGAAGTAGAGGGCGTCGACCCGGGTGAGTCGTTCGGTGAACGACCCGGCCCCGTACTCGCTGAGCAGGAAGTACGTCGTGGCGAAGGAGACGATGTAGAAGCACATGACGGCCGCCAGCATCTCGACGGCGGCTTCGACCGGGCGAGTGCGCTCGCGTGCGAAGTGCCTGATCTCCCACAGGCAGAAGGCGGCCAGCAGACAGCCGCCCGCGATCATGCCGGCCAGCCGCCCGTCGTTGTCGCGCCCGATCGGCAGCAGGAAGTATCCGACGAGCAGCACGATCATCGCGCCGATCGGGCGCAGCAGCGCGACGAGGGCCAGGCCGTCGACGGTAGGATGCTCCTGCGAGTTCGTCATCGGTCAGCGCACGGTCGGCATCTCACCGGTCACGGAGGCTTCGTCTTCCCAGCACGAGACGCCCCTGATGTCGGACATCCGGTCCCGGGTGAAGACGGGGTCGCGGCCGTTCGCCCGCTGGGCGCGGTAGTCGCGCAGGAGTCGGAAGGCGATCGGCGAGAGCGCCGCGATCGCGACGAGGTTGATCAACGCCATGACGCCCATCACCGCGTCGGCGGAGTTCCAGATGAGGTCGGCCGAGGCCACCGAGCCGAGGAGCACCGCGACCACCACGAGCACGCGGTAGCCGACCAGCACCTGGCGGCGACGGGTGATGAACTCGATGTTCGACTCGCCGTAGTAGTAGTTGCCGAGGATCGACGAGAACGCGAGCATGAAGACGATGATCGCGAGCGCGACGTTCGTCCAGGAGCCGAGCGCGTCGACGAGCGCGTTCTGGGTCAGGCCGATGCCGCGTTCGGCGTCGGCGAGGTCGGGCGCGGAGACCAGGATGATGAACGCGGTGATCGAACAGACGAGGAAGGTGTCGAAGTAGACGCCGAGGGTCTGGACCAGGCCCTGCTTCACCGGGTGGGTGACGGCGGCGCTCGCGCCGGCGTTGGGCGCCGAGCCCAGACCCGCCTCGTTGGAGAACATGCCACGTTTGATGCCGGTGAGCACCACGTAGCCCAGGCTCGCGCCGACCACCTCGTTCGGTCCCCACGCGCTGCCGAGGATCTGCTCGACGACGGTCGGCAACTCAGTGATGTTGACCGCCACCACCGCCAGGCCCAGCAGCAGGTAGACCAGCGCCATCAGCGGTACCAGGGTCTGGGTGACCGACGCGATGCGGCGCACACCGCCGAAGACGACGGCCGCGGTCAGGACGGCGATGCCCGCACCGATCGCCCACGGCAGCCAGGACGGCGACTCGCCGACCGTGCTCGTGACCGTCGCCGTGATGGTGTTGGCCTGCAGTGAGCTGAAGGCGAAGGGGAAGCAGACGATGAGGATGATCGCGAAGGCGATGCCCATCGCGCGGCTGCGCAGTCCGTGCTGCATGTAGTAGGCCGGGCCGCCGCGGAACTCGCCGCGGTCGCGCACCTTGAACAGCTGGGCCAGGGTCGACTCGATGAAGCTCGACGCGCCGCCGATGAACGCCATCACCCACATCCAGAACACGGCACCGGCGCCGCCGACGGCGATCGCCGTCCCGACGCCGGCGATGTTGCCGACCCCGACGCGCGAGGCGGCCGAGATGGTGAACGCACCGAACGCCGACACCGACTGCGGCTCACCGTTCTCATCGACCGGGGTCTTGTCGCGCAGCGTCCGGAACATCTCCGGCAGCAGACGGAACTGGACGACTCCCGACCGCGCCGTGAAGTAGAGGCCGAGCCCGACGACGACCGGCAGCACCAGCCACGTCCACAGCTTGTCTCCGGCGGTCAGCACGAAGGTGTTCAGGAAGTCCATCGTCACAGTATGTCGGACGAGTCGTTGCGCCGCGGTTCCGCGCCCGCGCATGTCGACCGTGTCGCGCGACGCACCCCGGCCGACGTTTGCTAGGGTTGGTTCCGCAAGTTCGCCTCGCGGTTCGAGGCGCGCTGCCGATGTAGTTTAGTGGTAGAACATCAGCTTCCCAAGCTGAGAGTGCGGGTTCGATTCCCGTCATCGGCTCCACGAAATCCCCTGGTCAGAGTGATTCTGGCCGGGGGATTTCGCGTTCACCCCAGGCGATCCGGACCGGCACACAACGTTTGCTGCATCGACCCCTCCATAGGGCCTCCATGCAGCCAAAGTTCGCCGCCGACGGCAGCCGCCGCGGAGCACCGGAGTCGCAGTGCACCGGTATGCCGGTAACCGGGTCACCGCGCGGTCAGCAGCGCGGCACCCGGCCTGCTGAGCCCGATGCGGTAGTCGCCTGCCGTCCCGACGATCGCAGTCCCCGGCCGCGCGGTGAATCGACCGGCCGGCGTCACCGTCGCCTCGGCGAATCGGGTGCCGCGCACCGCATGGATCGATGGGCCGGTCAACCGCTGCACCGAGGCCGCGCCGGCCCGCGCACCCTTCAGCCGGACGGTGACCGAACCGCGGAAGGCGCGGTCGAAGTCGTCGACGATCACCTTGATCTCGCCGGTCGGCATCCGCACCGCGTAGGCGGTGACGTGCGCGCCGCCAGAGACCGACGTCGACAGCAGAGCTCCCCCGACCATCTGCGAGACCATCAGCGCCGCATAGTAATTCGGGTTCACCCGGGCGGTGTCCGCTCGGCGCGCGGCGGAGTCGGGGAAGCAGAACAGCGGGTAACTCCGACAGTCGTCGACCTGATTGTGCAGGTTGACGCCGACGATTCCCTCGCGGGCGGCGGCCATCAGGAAGTCGACGGTCCACAGCGCGGCGCCGAAGGTGTCGGTGACACCATCCCTGCCTTCCTTGGCGACCGAATTGGCCTCACTGAGCAGCGGTTTCAGCCCGGCACGCGAGGCGGTGGCCGAGAACTGCCGCAGAAAGGTGCGCTGTTTGGCCCGGGTGTCCGGGTCGAGCAGGCGCTCGACGGTGGGCAACGCACCGAGGGCGTCGGCCGCCGCGCCGGGGACGCCGACCCGCGTGACGTTGACGTACGGATAGTAGTGCTGGTTGAGGGTTCGACTCCGATCACCGAATGCGGCGGTGTAGGCGGTCAGCCACGGTTGCACGAGGCCTGGCCAGGCCGCGGCGTCGAGCGGCGGCACCCCGAGGCCCGCACCGGCGGTGTCGGGACCCTCGATCGGCACCCCGGACGCCGCCGCGCGAATCGCCTTGCGGTACACCAAGACATCGCGCACATACGACTGCGGGTTGTACGCGCGTCGAGTTCCGGTCGGGGCGTTGAGCACGAACAGGTTGGGTTCGTTGCCGATCTGGATGGACCGCAGTCCGGCACCGATGCGGGCCTTCGCGGCGGCGCTCTGATCCGCTGCGGCCGCCGGGTCGAAGTGTCCGAGGTTGACGCCGAGGTCCACGCTCCAGCCGGTGTTCGCGGCCAGCCTGCCCACCCGGGACAGGTCGTCGGGCTCGATCCGCTGCCGGTTCACCGCCCACGACGGCGTCGGCTCGTCGGGCCGCGGCATCCACGCGGTCTGATCGACCTGGTTGGCGCTGAACCGCAGGTTGCCGACCCCGAGGTTCCCGAGCAGCGCGGCGACGTTGCCGCGCTGCGGATCGGTCCAGGTCCGGTGCAATTGGTTCGCCTCGAACGAGAGCCCTACGAAATCGGTCGGGATCACCCGGCCGGGGACCGCGGCGTCGACCGTGACGACGACCCCCGGACCGTGGTTCGGCGACGCCGCCGCGCGCCCCGCACCGACGACGGTCACCACCGAGACTGCGAGACAGAGTGAGGTCAGAGCAACGCGAGAGCGTGTGGTGACGGTCACTGTCCGACTGTAACCCCCATGTGTGACGGAGAGGCGCCCAATCGCGCCAACCTGTCGATTGCGGCAAACGCCGCGACGGGACCTCGGCTACCGTGTGCCGCATGGCCGTCACAGATCCGCGAGTTCTCGCCACCACCTCCCGCATGCCCTTCGCCGTCGACGAGATTCACAAACTCGGCGAGACGGGCCGCTACGTCCTCGCCACCGACACCTTCAAAGCCTCGCCCGGCAGCCACTCGCGCGGCGCCGCCGACCACACCGTCACACCGGCTCCCACCCAGGAGACGGCGGCATTCATCGACGAGGTGGTCGCGCTGATCGGCAAGCACGACATCAACTGGGTGCTGCCGATGTTCGAAGACGTCTTCTACCTGGCGGCCAACCGCGACAAGATCGCCGCCGCCCACCCCGACACCGAGCTCTTCTTCCCCGACTTCGAGACCCTGCACCGGGTGCACGACAAGGTGGCCTTCGCCGACCTGTGCCGCAGCCTCGATCTGCCGGTCGCCGAGTCGATCACCGCGACGAGCCCCGAGGAGTTCACCGCCGCGCTCGGCCGCTGGGATCACTGGTTCGCCCGCGCCGCCTACGGCCGCGGCGGCCTTGACATCGCCACGAACACCGGGCCGCTGGCCGACGAGGCCGACCTGTCGACGATCATCCCGACCGCCGAGGATCCCTGGCTGGTCCAGGAGTTCCTCAAGGGTGTGGACCGCTGCAGCTGGAGCGTCGCCCACCACGGCGAGATCGTCCTGCACTCCTGCTACGAGCATCCGCTGTCGATCGACGACCGCGGCGGCATCGTCTTCGAATCGGTCGACTCGCCCGAGTCGCTGGCCGCGGCGCAGAAGATCGCCCGCGAGCTGAACTGGCACGGCCAGATCAGCTTCGACTACCTGGTGACCGACGACGGCGTCCACCACATGGTCGAGTGCAATCCGCGACCCACCTCCGGCTGCACCATCGCCACCGCCGAGGAGTTCGACACCGCCCTGTTCAACCCGGGCGAGTTGGTCACCGTCCCGGCCGGCCGCCGCAAGATGATCAAGACCGCCGTCATGCGCGACATGCTGCGCCATCCCACCCGGCTGAAGGTCGACTGGGATGCCGCGAAGGGCGCTTCGGATGTCTACGACCAGAAGCACGATCACATGCCGCTGCTGTACTCGGCGCTGTCGTTGCAGCACGTGCTCGCCTACCGTAAGGCGCTCGGCATGAACCGCGACAAGGGCGAACAGCTCGTCGCCACCCAGTTCTTCGACGTCCTCTACGACGGCGGCAAGATCCCGGCCTGAACCCCACAGACACCGCACGGCGTGCGGGGACGCCGGTAAGCTTCCACGCTATGGCTTCCCCCGCACGCCGTGCGCTGCATGTTCCGGTGCCGGGTGTTTCGGTGTTGCGGCTGCTCGCCGTGCTCCTCATCGCTCTCGTCCTCGGCCCGGCGACGGCCTGCGCGGCTTCCAGCAGCGTCCCCGACCGGGCCGCCGGCCGGGTCTCTGCTTCGGCGGCCGGGCTGATGCTCGACCATCGCCCGTGGTGGCCGACCGGATTCGACGCCTACCAGCTCGCGACCGATTGGTCCGTCAACGTCGGATGCGGCGCGCAGGTGGACCTCGACCGCTATTTCGGTGCACTGCCCCCGCGGTCGCTGACCCGATTCAACCTGTTCGCCGCCCTCGCCGTCGACAAGGCCACCGGCCTGCCCGACTACCGGGCGGTCGACGCGGTGTTCGGCGCCGCGGCACGCCACCACCAGCTGCTGCTCCCGGTCCTGACCGGCGGCGAGGGGCCCTGCGAGGACGAGCAGTTCAAAGACCGGGACTGGTACCGATCAGGGTGGCGCACCGCGAAAACCGGTCCGCACGGCACCTTCGCCCAATGGGTGGACACCGCGGTGCGCCGTTGGCGGAACGAGCCCTCACTCGCCGGCTGGGAACCGGTCGGCGAACCCGAACCCGGCGACTGCACTCGGGCCGGCTGCACCTGGCCCGAACGCACCTGCGCCCCCGACGCCGCACAGGTGCTGCGCACCTTCTTCGACGACGTCGGCGGCCGCATCCACCGCACGGCGCCGGGCAGCCTGGTGTTCACCGGGACCGCCGGCGGCGACCAGTGCGGCACCGTCGGCGACGGCTATCTACTGCTGGCCCGCTCCCCCGGCGTCGACGTCCTGGACTTCCACGACTATCCGGACGAGTCTGGAACGCCCGCCGAAATCGACACCCTGACCGGGCGGCTCGCCCAGGCGCGGCAGGCGGGCAAGCCGCTGCTCGTCGGCGAGCTCGGCATCAAGGCCGGCGCCTGCCTGTCGACGACGGCCCGAGCCGACCGGTTCGCCGCGCGGCTGCGTGCCCACCGTGCCGACGGCGTCGCCGGCGCCCTGCTGTGGGCGTTCGTCCCCGACCCCCGCACCACCGAATGCACCTACGACATCGGCCCGCAGGACCCGGCCTGGCAGTCCCTCGCCAGGCCCTGAGGAGTCGCCTCCCGGGCACTCGACTCCCGAGCGCTCGACTCCCGACGAGCGCTCACTCCTGATCGATCACCCGGTACAGCCGCCAATCGGGCAGGTCGGCGCCCTGGTTGCGGGCCTCGAGGGCCAGCGCGGCGATCTGCGCGCCGTTCTCGTAGAGGGTCGGGAACCGCACGTTGAGGGCGTCGCTGCGGCCACGGCCCTCGTTCGGGACGGCCAGCAGGTAGTGCACACCGTGCGCGGCCGGATTGTTGAGGATTCGGGCGAAGTCTTGATCGGACGGGATCACGAACTGGCGCGGATGCCGGGATCGGACGACGACGGCGAAACCGTAAACGGTGTCGCACAGGACCGCACCGTCCGGGAGCGCCAGCGCATCCAGGTAGGCGGCGATCTCCCGTTCGGTGGAGAACGAGCGCGCCACCTTCCGTGCATCCAACTGCAGCGGCGCCGTGGACTGCCGATCCGGCGCGATCACCGCCCGCAACGCGAACTCCTGCGGCGCATACTTCGGCGACGCCATCCCCGCCCACGTGGTGAACACCCCGGCCACCAGCGCCAAGACCGCTGCCACCGTCACCGGCCGCGCCCATCGGCGCGGCCGCTCCGGGACCTCGGGCAGTTCGCTGCCGGGCCCCAGCCGCCGGTACGGCATCAGCCGTCCGGCGGGCGCGATCAGCGCAGTCAGCACCGCCGACAGCGGGATCACCGTCAGATAGAAACGCAGGAAACCGAACGTGGTGCCGCGCGCATACGCCAGGACCTGAAAGGCCAGGACGGCCCCGAACACCAGCAGACCGGCGGCCACCGCCCGCAACCGGTGACGGCGGGTGAGCACGGCGGTCGGCACCAGCAGCACCAGCAGCGGCGCCATGATGGCCGTCGCCGCCGCCGAGAACGCCACCGCCGCGGGCACGGTGTCCGAGCCGGTGCCGCCGAGCTGCGCGATGATCGCCGCATTGCCGTATTCGGAGGTGAACTGCGCGAACAGGTTTCCGGTGATCAGCCAGCTGGTCACGGCCCAGACGAGGAACGTCGTCGCGGTCGGAATCGCCACGACCGCCGCATCGATCACCGCCCGCCTGCGACGCACGTCGACGCCGTCGGCGGCGGCGGGCCGGCGCCGGTAGCTGACGGCGGCGACGAATCCCGTCGCCGCCAGGGCGGCCGCGCCGCCGTCGTATCGGGTCAGATAACTCAATCCGAGGGCGGCGCCCGCGGTCACCAGGTCGTGGACGTCGTCGGTGTCGGCCCAGCGGATCAGCCGCCGCACCGCCCACAGCAGACAGAACAGGTAGGGCGCCTCGCTCATCCCGTTGGCACCGTAGAAGACGATCATCGGGTTGAGCACATACGCCAGGACCACCACCGTGCCGACCAGAGGCGACAGGCCGCGGTCGCGAGCGATACCCGCCAGCTGGGTCACCGAGCCGGCCATGAACAGTGCCGACATGACGACGGCGGTGAGCGCCTGGGTGATCAGGGCCGGCCACCACGGTGCCAACGCCGCCAACGGCAGTTCGGCCACCGCGGTCAGCGGGGTGAAGATGAAGCCGATCGCCGACAGGTGCGGATCACGGCTGAACAGCACCGCCTGCGCCGACTGCACCCGGGAGAGGGCGTCGCCGGCGAAGAACTGGCGGTCCACCGTGAGATAGGCGCCGACCAGCAGATAGCCGAGCGCCGCGGCGACGAACACCGCGATCGCGCCGCAGCTGCGCCGCCGCAGTCCGGGCACAGTCACGAACCCGCCCCTGCGCTCGACTCCCCTGGTCCCGGCTCCCCTGCGCCCGGCTCCTCAGCGCTTTTGGCGATCCCGTGGAAGGTCTTCTCCCAGTACGACGGATTGCGGATCAGCTGCCACATGCCCTTGATCGCGGCCACACTCATCATCAGCCAGTACGCGGGCACGATCAGCGCGGGCCAGAACAGGTCGCCGCGACCGTCTTCGCGCAGCGCGATGATGTTCATGTAGACCATGACGCTGTTGCCGAAGACCAGGGAGATCAACGCGAAATAGTAGATCGGGCCCGGAAACAGGGTCGAGATCACCGGCAGCTGCCCGGCCACCCACACCGCCGCGATCAGCCAGAACATCATGTTGACGCACGCGATGACCGGGGTGCCCGCCAGCAGCATGGTGAACCGGTACATGGAGACCGGGCCGAGGGTCTCCAGCAGGGCGCGCGGATGACGCATGTGCACCAGCCACGTCTGCATATAGCCCTTGTACCAGCGCGAACGCTGCCGGATCCAGTTGATGGCGTCGACGTTGGCCTCCTCCATCGTCACCGAGTCGATGACCGCGGTCCGATAGCCGCGCGCCGCGATCCGCAATCCCAGATCGGCGTCCTCGGTGACGTTGAACGGATCCCAGGCGCCGATCTCGTCGAGCAACGACCGCCGGAAATGATTGGAGGTGCCGCCCAACGGAATCGGGGCGCGGCTGGCCATCACCCCGGGCAGCAGATACCCGAACCAGATGCCGTAGTCGGCGGTGAACCAGGCGGTGAGCACGTTGTCGGTGCCGTTGTGGAAGC
Source organism: Gordonia aichiensis (assembly GCF_039946255.1). Taxonomy (GTDB): domain Bacteria; phylum Actinomycetota; class Actinomycetes; order Mycobacteriales; family Mycobacteriaceae; genus Gordonia; species Gordonia aichiensis_A. The sequence continues at coordinate 58,284 of NZ_JBCDWL010000020.1, forward strand.
TGAGTTTGCCCTGGATGCAGACCACGTCGTCGTCGAGGTCGGCGAAAGCGGCGGCCACCCGCCGCAACTGCAGCGGATCGGGCCGGTCCTCGGCGTCGTAGATGGTGACGATGTCGCCGGTGGCGAAGTGCAACCCGTAGTTGCAGGCCTTCGGTTTGGTGCGCGGGTCGGCCGGCGGCACCAGCACCACCGTCACCAGATCGTCGGCGGCCACCGCTTTCGCCGCATCGATGGTGACCTGATCGTCCTCCTCCAACAGCAGCAGCACCTGCAGCTTGCCGACCGGATAGTCCAGGGCCCGCATGTTGCCGATCAGCTCGCCGACCACCTCCGGCTCGTTGTAGGCCGGCACCAGCACCGTGTACGACGGGAGCTCGTCCTCGGGTACGGCGCGGGCGCGGTCGTCGGAGATCGTGAGCGCGCCGTTCATCAGACCCCGCCGGAACAGGACCAGCCGGTCGAGCAGCGCGAGGATGTACACGACCGTCAGCACCGACACCACGACGGCGCCGGTGACGCCCGGCGCGAGGGCGGCGGCCACCGCCAGGATTCCCGCGCCGCCGAGACCGATCGCCTTCTGCACGGGGGTGAACGCCACCGACGCCGACATCGCCGGATCACGTTCCCGCAGTCCGTCGACGGCATCGTGCAGGGCGCGGGCCCGATAGTCGGGGTCGGCGAGCAGGTCGGCGGGATCGCGCACGGGTTCGGTCACGACGCCTCCCCGCTCACGGCGAGTTGCGCCTCGATCAGGGCGGCGGCGCATTCGGTCAACAGCTGCCAATCCTTGAACGACGGGGTCTGGTCGGCGGTGACGGCGTTGCCGCGCAGCAGGATCGTCAGCATCGGATTGATGATGCGCAGCGGATTGCGGGCCGATCGCGGAAAGGGCGCCCCGGGCAGATGATTGTCGACCGAGAACAGGACCACCTGCATGGTCGTCGCCCCGCTGTTCCACCGCCAGATCAGCCGGTTGAAGGTGAGCACGCGTTTGTCGTCGACGATGGTCTGCAGCTGCCCGGTGATGCCGTGGCCCAGGTCGACCGCGCGGGCGGCACTGGTGCGGTCACTGACGGTGTCGTAGACGATGACCGGGTGATAGACATCCAGGGTGATCGGCCGTTCGGTGGTCACCGAGTCGGCGACGACGGTGCGCGGCCGGGCGAGTTTGTCGAAGCGCGGGTCGCCGTGGGTCTGCTGCAGGATCTGCCGCACCGACCGCGCATGCTGGCCGAAGTAGCGGTCGAAGCCCAACGGTTCGAGCCCGGTCTGCTTCCAGCCCGCCGGGACGGCCAGCGGTAGGGCCGTGCTCAGCTGCGGGAAGGTCGGCCCCCGGCGGACCTGGACCGACGGCACGTGCACCAGGCTGATCAGCACCGCTCCCACGGCGAGCAGCACCGCGCCGGCCCGCACGTTGCCGGCGGTGAGCGGATTGACCGGCCGGTGCGGATACGGTCGCAGCGAGCCCGCATCGCGACGTTGATCGACGTACATCACGGCGGCGGTCAGCAGGGCGGCCGCGAGCGACGGGATGGCGACATACCCGAATCGGGTCATGTCGCGGTGCAGCACGATGATCAGCAGCAGGGCCACGGCGCCCGCGGCCGCCGACAGCAGCGCGCCGACGGCCGCATGCCGGGGTGAGCGGCCCACCGCGACGGCCGAGCAGCCGACGGCCAGGATGAGCATCGCCAGTCCCGCGGCGTAACGGTCGGAGCCGAAGGTCAGGACCACGATGCGGAAGGGCAGCGGGAAGATCGACAGCAGCAGCAGCCACACCCAGCGGTAGCGTGCCGTCGGCCGCAGCCCGAACATCAGGATCGCGGCGGCGAGCAGGAACAGCCACAGCGACAGCAGATCGATGTGCACCGCCAGGTACATCTGGCTGTAGCGGACGTTGAGCATCGCCTGCAGGCTCGCCGCCAACGTCAACAGGATGCCGCCGACGATCACATCGGTCTGGCGGTCGTAGATCGGCAGTTCGTCGTCGTTGCGCAGGCTCACCCCGAGGGCGGCGATCAGCACCAGCGCCAGCGCGGCGGGCAGATAGGTGAGGAGGGTCTGCGCGCGGATCTCCGAGACGACCGCGACCAGCGTGTCGTAGTACGCGAACACCAGCAGGACGGCGATGATCAGCCATCGCAGCAGCACTCGGCCGACGATCGTCGCGGTCTGACCGCCTCTGCGGTCGTCGGCGGACCGGCCGGATGCGTCTTCGATGGCCGGGACGTCCCCGATGATGGATTCGCTGGTCATCCGTGCACTCCCGGCCGCCTCAGGACTGTCTGCGTCGGCGGCGCAGCATCCAGACGAGCAGTCCCGCGCCCACCAGGAGGCCGAGCCCCACCGCCACCGCGACCCCGACGTACAACCCGGTGTGGCTGCGCTCGGCCGACGCCTCCGGCGCGGCCGTCACCGACACCGGCTCCTGTCCGGGGGCCTTGACGACGGCGTCGCCGGACAGGCCGGACCAGCGGTCGGGATCGGCGGTGAGCCAGTCGAGCAGTCCGTCGAGGTCGGCGGCGTCACCGGCCGAGGAGGCCACCAGGACGCTGCGGTCCCCGGCCCGGGCCGCCTGCAGTGCGCCGTACCGGGTGCCCGGACTCAATGTCAGGGTGCGGTCGGCCCGGCCCGCTCCGCCGCCGATGACGGTGAGCCGGTTCCCGTCCGCCGACACCGGCAGCGTCAGGTTTCGGGGCAGGTTCTTGCCGTCGGCCGCGATCAGGACTGCGGGGTGCGGTGATTGCGCGGCGTCGTCGACCGGGCCGACGTCGACGCCGAGGCGTACCGCCGACAGCTGTTGCAGGTGGCTCATGATCGACACCGCGCGGCGCACGTCGGCGGCGTCTCCGCGACTCCAGCCGAGTTGCACGCGCGGCATCAGCGCCTGCGGCATCGACTGCAGACCGGCCGGGACCGGCGGGTCCACCGGTGCGGCCTCGACCTGCCCCGACGAGTCCAATGTCAGGGTCGCCAGGTCGGCCTGGCCGCATTGGGCGCGGGTGCCTCCGTATTCGGCGGTCACGGTGAGGGCGGTGTAGCGGGACAGGAGGTCGTCGGGGATCTGTACCCATTCATCGAAGGTGCCGCCGGCGTCGGCGGCCCAGGAGCCGACGACACGCTCGCCCACGGTGGCGACGATGCGGCCGGCAGCCTCCGACGGCGGGGTGTAGGTGCCGTGCAGTTGGACGCGGACAGCGTGGGCGGGGCGGGCCAGCCGGGTCTGGTCGATGCCGATGGTCAACCGCGGCCGGCCGGCGGCGGTGACGCGCTGGTCCGGGACACCGAGGTCGGCGAGGGTCTGCACGTCGCGCGGCAACTGCGGTGCGTCGCGCAGTTGCCCGGCGATCACCCCGGGAGTGGAGGCCAGCGGCGACAGATCGGAGGTGAGGAAACCGGCCTGAGCGGCCAGTTCGGTGTCGGTGCCGCCGACCGCGAGGTAGTCGACGCCGTCGTCGGTGCGCAGGTGCAGGCCGGCGGGCAGGGCGGTGCTGATCAGGAGTTGCCGTGTCAGTGGGCCGGAGCGTTCGGGGCGCAGTGCGGTACGCGGCGCGGTCCGCAGGCGGATGTCGACCGGGGCGCTGCCGTAGCGGGCGGCGACGGCGGTCGCCAGCCCGACCGCGGCCTGCGCCTCGGCGGCGTTGACGTCGTCGGGCACGGTGATCGTCAGGGCCCCGAGGACCGGCGGCAGGAACGCACCGACCGCGGCGGGCCGGGTTTCGGTGCCCGAGTATCGCACCTGCGGCTCGGTCAATCGGACGCCGTCGTCGGGGTCGTCGGTGCAGAGGCCGTCGCTCTGCAGGCGGGTGGAGATCACCACGTCGGCCGAGCGGCGCTGCCGGTCGACGCGCAGGCCGGGCAGCGGCAGGAGCAGATCTGCCGGGACCGCGGCCGGCAGCGTGGTGCGGGACAGGAGCCGGCCGTCCTGCCGGACGTCGACGACGCCGCGCGAGGAGGCGGGGACGCTGACCGCGCCGATGATCGCGCGCGGGGTGAGCCCGTCGGGGACCGCGATGGTCAGGCCGGTCTCCGATTCCAGACCGGGCAGGCTGAGGGCGTCGCCGGCGCCGAGCAGTCGCAGACCGACGAGGGTGTTGCCGGTGTCGCCGGCGACGGTGATCGTGTCGGCGGGGGCGGCTGCCGCGACTGAGGTCGTCGGCCCGGCCACCAGTGCCAGCACCGCGAGCACGCCCGCCCATCTCCTCACGGCCCCGCTGAATCGATGCATGTGGCCGACCATAGTGTCGGTCCGGGACGCCCGCGGGCGGATCGAGCCGATGGGATCGGCGACTCCCTGACCGGGCCAATGGGTGGTGAGTGAGGCAAGGCGGGCCCGGCTGTCGCCGGGCCCGCCTTGCGTGCTCAGGGGTGCAGATCAGATCTGCGGGGACTACTTGCTCGAGCCGAACAGGTCCCCGAGGCTGCCGCCGCCGAGGCTGCCGCTGCCGCCCAGGCTGCCGCTGCCGAGGCTGCCGCCCTTGTCGCCACCGGTGTTGCCACCGTTGTCCCCGCCGCCGTTATCGCCGCCGCCGGGAAGACCGATCACGTCCACCGACACACTGTCATCCGAGGCCTGAACCTTGCCCGCACCGGAGTACTCGGCCCTGATGGTCCGCTGGCCTGCGTTCTCCGGCTTCCACTGCACCGTCGCGATGCCCTGGTCGTTGACCGTCGCCGAACCGATGACCTCGCCGTTGTCCTTGAAGGTCACGGTGCCGCCGGCGTCGGCCGGGGTGACCTTGGCCGTCAGCGTGGTGGCGGCGCCGACGGTCGGCGCGGCGCCCACGGTCAGGTCCGTCGTGGACGACGTGGTCTCGGCCGGCTTGTCGGCGACGCTGACGGTGGTCTGCCCGTTCGACGCCGAGACGCCCTCGCGGCCGGAGAAGTCGGCGTGGATGGTGCGGTTGCCGCTGGTCTGCGGAACCCAGGTGTAGGTGGCCTTGCCTGCGGTGACCGGCGCGGTCGCCAGGACGGTGGTGCCGTCCTTGAAGGTCACGGTGCCGCCGTTCCCGCCGGGGGTGACGGTCGCGGTCAGCAGGGTGCCGGTGCCGACCTGCGCGCCTGCAGCCGCCGTGACGGTGGTCGAGGAGGCCTGGTTGGCCTGGGTGACGGTGATGTTCTGGACGGCGGACTCGGAAGAGTTGGCCCGGCTGGTGTTCGGGAACACCGCCTTGATCGCCGCCGCACCCTTGGTTCCCGGCGTCCACTTGTAGACGGCCTTGCCGTCGGCGTTCAGGTTCTCCGTGCCGATCTTGGCAGCGCCGTTGTAGAACTCGACCGGATCTCCGGCCGCACCGCCGTTGACCGTCGCGGTCAGCGTCGTCTCATTACCGACCTGAGCACCGCTGATCGCAGCGAGGGACGTCGTGGTGGTGTTCTTGGCGATGGTGATCGACGGACCGAGGTTGTTGAACGCCGTATCCGGGCCGATCGACGACGACAGGTGCGTTCCACCGGACAGCGGAACCTCTCGTGCGCAGTTCTCGCCGACCGTGTACTTGAGCGTGAACGTCTGCGTCTGGACGGACCCCAAGAGGTTGGACACACGTGCGTCCGGGAACGTGACTCGGACGTTGCCCATGCCCGGAGCTTCCGGATCATTCGCGGTGGCCACCACGGTCTTGAAGTTGAACCCGGATGCCGACCCCGGGACGTACACCATGCAGCTGGGATGCAGGTCCTTGATCACGGTGAGGAACCGATCTGGAGTGCCCGTGCGTTCGAACTTTGCGGAGACGGTCACAACGTCGCCGGGTTTCGGGGTCGTGTCCGAAACGGTCCGCGTGACCTTCCAGTTGTTCGCGGTGTCACTCTTCGAGTCGGAAGCTGCGTTCGCAGCGCCGGGGACCAGCGCCCCGACCATGCCGACCGCGAGCGCGGCGGCTCCGGCTGCGCCGACGACTCGGCTGACGTTCCTGCGTGACATATGAGATTCCTTCGGTTGCACCGTCACAGTTGAGGTGAATCTAAGGTGCCCGGCGCTGCATACTCCACCTGCGCAGACGGTACGGCACGAATCTGATCGGCATACCTCCGAACAGTGGACGTAATCTGTGACCTCGAACCCCGACCGCAGTGCTCGATAAGCGGCTATCGTCGCAGGCATGTCCCTCGTCGGCCGCGGTCACGGAACTGTTTACTCCGTGGTCGCGGCCGTCGTACTGAGCGCGATTCTCGCCCTATCAGCACTGCCTGCGGCGCCGACATCGGCGGCACCGGCCCGATCGCCCGGTCCACTGCCCGCAGGCTTCCTGTGGGGCGTCGCGTCGTCGGGGTTCCAATCCGAGGGGCACTCGCCCGACAGCAACTGGACCAGATACATCGCCGCGGGCAAGACCGCCGATCCGATCGGGACGTCGGTCGACTTCCGGCACCGGTATCTCGACGACATCGCGCGGGCGGCGAGCCTGGGCACGAAGGTGTATCGCATCGGAGTGGAGTGGGCGCGGGTGGAACCTCGGCCGGGGATGCTCGCCGCCCGCGAACTCGACTATTACGACGCGGTCGTCAAGGCGATCGTCGCCGCCGGCATGCGACCGATGATCACCCTGGATCACTGGGTGTATCCGGGCTGGATCGCCGACCGCGGCGGCTGGGCCGACCCGGGCACCCTGCCGGCGTGGCTGCGACACAACCGGATCATCGTCGACCGGTACGCGAAGTATCACCCGCTGTGGATCACCGTCAACGAGCCGAGCGCCTACGTGATGAAGGAGGTCCAGTTCGGCGGACTTCCCGCCCGCGCGGCCCGCACGATGTTCGACCGCCTGGTCAGCGCGCACCGCACCATGTACGCATACATCCACCGCAAGGATCCGGGCGCGCAGGTCAGCTCCAACGTCGCCTACATCCCGACCGTCGAGCCGGGCCTGGACGGTCTGTTCCTCGACCGGGTCCGCGACCGCCTCGACTACGTGGGACTCGACTACTACTACTCGGTCTCGCCGACGGATATCAGCGCGGTGAGCGCGGGCACCGGCGAGTTCTGGAAGGCGTCGGTGGCCGCCGACGGCCTCTACTACTCGCTGCGCGACATGGCCGGCCGCTTCCCCGGCAAACCGCTGTACGTGGTCGAGGCCGGTATGGCCACCGAGAACGGCAAGCCCCGCCCCGACCGCTACCGGCGCGCCGATCATCTGCGCGACCTCGTCTACTGGCTGCAGCGGGCGCGGCGGGACGGGGTGCCGGTGATCGGCTTCAACTACTGGAGCCTCACCGACAACTACGAGTGGGGCAGCTACACACCGCGGTTCGGCCTGTACACGGTCAACGTGCTGTCCGATCCCACGCTCGCCCGCCATCCCACCGATGCCGTCGCCGCGTACCGGGAGGTCATCGCCGCGAACGGCGTCGGCCGCACCTACCGCCCGACGCGGCCGGCCACCTTCTGCTCGTTGGTGGCCGCGCCGGCGAGCTGTCTGGCGCCCGCGCGTTGAGAGCGCGCCCGCACCACTTCTGTTGTGCGCTCCATGTCGCGACATGGGGCGCACAACAGAAGTGGTGCGAACGATCAGGGCGGTGTCAGGGTTCCCGGCCCACCTGTTTGAGCGCCAGCCGCAATGCGTACTCCAACTGCCCGTTGATGCTGCGCAGGTCGTCGGCGGCCCATTTCGCGATCGCCGCATGGACCTCCGGGTCGAGGCGCAGCAGCACCTTCTTGGCCTCCCGCTTGGCCGGACGGGAGGCGTCCGACTTCGGGTTCATCAGGCGTAGAGGGAGCCCGTGTTGACCACCGGCTGGGTGGCTCGGTCACCGCACAGCACGACGAGCAGGTTCGAGACCATCGCCGCGCGTCGTTCCTCGTCGAGTTCGACGACGCCCTGTTCGGCGAGACGGTCGAGGGCGAGTCCGACCATGCCCACGGCGCCCTCGACGATCTGCTGGCGGGCGGCGACCACCTGCGCGGCCTGCTGGCGCACCAGCATCGCCTGCGCGATCTCCGGCGCGTACGCCAGGTGGGTGATGCGCGCCTCGATGATCTCGATGCCCGCCATCTGGGTGCGTTCACGCAGTTCGACGGTCATCTCCTCGGCGATGGTGGCGCCGTCGCGCAGGCTCACGGTGTTCGTCTCGTGCGAGTCGTACGGGTATGCGGTCGCGAGATGGCGGACGGCGGCCTCGGACTGGATGGCCACGTACTCCTCGTAGTCGTCGACGGCGAAGGCCGCCTTGAAGCTGTCGACGACCCGGTACACCACGACGGCGGCGATCTCGACGGGATTGCCGTCGGCATCGTTGACCTTCAGCTTCTGGGTCTCGAAGTTCCGGATTCGCAGGGAGATGGTGCGGCGGTCGGTCAGCGGCGTCACGAGGTAGAAGCCGGCCTCGCTCACCGATCCGACGTAACGGCCGAAGAACTGCAGGACCTTGGCCTCATTGGGGCTGACCACGGTCAGCCCCGTCATCGCCAGCAGCGCCACGACGCCGATCAGCACGGCGAGCACCGTGACGACGATCAGCGCGGGCGACGACCCGTCCGCGACCAGCGCGATGCTGCCGATGGTCACCGCCGCGGCGGCCAGCAGGACCACCAGTGCGACGACCAGTCCGACGAACCCGTTGGTCCGCCACGCTTTCCGAAACTCCACGACTACCTCCCAGTCCGGCCGACCCGTCGCCAGCCACTAGCGAAATGATATCACTTTGCTATTTGCCAGTTCGACGGGCGACCACGCTCGACCTCACGACGCCGGGCCGGCCGCCCTCGTCATCCGCCGAGTGCCGGAGAGCACCTTCCACGACTGCGAGTGGTACTGACCGGTCCGCGGGTCGGTGCGGTCGCGGACCGAGTACCAGTCCATCTGCGCCGCCGCCCCGGTCACGGTGAGCACCGCGTATCCGTGGGCGTCGGTGTCGACCCAGCGGGCGTGACGGTTGGTCGACGTCAGCGCCGCAGCCGCCACCTGTCCGACCGTCCCCTCGGGCGCCTTCACCATGTCGTCGACGTTGTTCGAGGTCACCGACGTCACGACGAACTCGGTGCCGAGGGTGCCTGCACCGGGGTAGTCGGCGGGCTTGCGCGGGATCTCATTGGCCCAGGACATGTGGATGTCGCCGGTCAGGAAGACGACGTTGCGCTTGCCCGCCCTGTCGGCGGCGTCGAGCAGTCGCGCGCGATCCCTGGTGTAGCCGTCCCACTGATCGGTGTTGAACGGAATGCCGTTCTCGGGGATGCCGATCAGGTCGGTGAGCGCCCCGGTGGTGGCGGGGTTCAGCGGCGGCATCAGCAGCGGAGTGATCATCACCGAGTTGCCCACCAGTTGCCAGCGGGTGGTCGAGGTGGTGATGCCACCGGTGGCCCATTCCATCTGGGCGCGGCCGGTGATGGACACCTGGTCGCTCTCCGACCGCTTGCTGAACCGGGAGGTCTCCTGGTCGCGATAGGTCCGCAGGTCGAGCATCGACAGTTCCAGCAGCTTGCCGTAGCGCAGGCGCCGGTAGATGTGACGGTTGGTCGCGGTGACGACCGGCCGCACCGGCATCCACTCGTAGTACGCCTTGTCCGCGTTGGCCTTTCGCACCGCCCAGCTGCCCTGGGTGCGCGGGTCGTGGTTGTTCGCGCCGGTGCGGTAAGAGTTGTCGGCCGTCTCATGGTCGTCCCAGGTGACGATGAACGGGTACTCCGCGTGCAACGTCTGCAGGTCCGGGTCGGTCTTGTACTGGCCGTGCCTGATTCGGTAGTCGGCCAGTGAGACGATGTCGTGGGCCGGCCGATGCGTGCGGACCGGACCGTTCTTGCCGCCGTACTCCCCGGCACCGTACTCGTAGATGTAGTCGCCGAGATGCACGACGGCGTCGAGATCGCGCTGCGCGGCCAGGTGACGGTAGGCCGCGAAGTACCCGGCTTCCCAGTTGGAGCAGCTCACCACGCCGAAGCGGGCCTTGGCGAGGTCGGCGTCGTCGGCGGGCGCGGTCTTGGTGCGCCCGATCGGCGATACGGCCCCCACGGCCGGACCACCGGTGACGCGGAAGCGATACCAGTAGACCGTGCCCGCCGCCAGACCTGCCACGTCGACCTTGACCGTGTGATCGGACGCGGCCCCGGTGCCCGCCGAGCCCGTCTGGACGATTCGGCCGAAGCGCTTGTCTGCGGCCACTTCCCAGACCAGGGTGGAGGCGGCCCCGCGACCGGAGCCGGGGTCGGCGTCGGCGCTCGGCGTCAGGCGGGTCCAGAGGATGACGCCGCCGGGCAGCGGGTCGCCGGAGGCGACGCCGTGCCGGAACGCCGCGGCGGCTCTCGGTGCCGCCTGCGCGGAGCCGGCAGCCCCGACGACGGCGGGCGCACCGAGAGCGAGAGCACCGGCACCGGCGGCACCCATGAACACGCGGCGAGAGACTCGACCGGCAGCGGGCTCGGAACCGGAGACGGGGAGGGAGTTTCGTATTTCAGACACCAATGCAACGCTGGCAGCTTCAAGTTACTCGCGGGTAAAGCCAAGGCGGCGCCAACCTTACGGTCAAACTCCCCATCGGGCACTTTTCGTTCATCTGGCCGTGAAAGCATCACGCTCCATGACCGAGAACAGCCCCCAGCCCTCGTCCCGCGGCGTCGGCCGCCGATCGTTCCTCGCCGGCGCGGCCGCCGCGGGAGCAGTCGCCGGACTCGGCGCGACCGTCGCTCCGCGCGCCGCTGCGGCCACCCGTTTCCCCCTCCCGACCGGCGCCGACCGCGTGCACGTGCTCGTCACCGGCGATGCGGGCACCGGCGAGAAGCCCCAGTACGCGGTCACTGCAGCCGCCCGAGAGATTCACTCCGCCAAGCCCTTCGACATCGCACTGGGACTGGGCGACAACATCTACGAGGCCGGCCCCAGCGGTCCGGACGACCACCAGTTCACCACCAAGTTCGAGAAGCCGAACACCGGCCTCGACTTCCCCTGGCTGATGGCGCTGGGCAACCACGACAACACCGCGATCTTCCCCGGCGACGGCGGCTGGCTGCTTCGCGGGGACGCCGAGGTGGCCTACCACCGAGGGTCGCGCCGGTGGCACATGCCCGCGCGGTACTACTCGGTCGCCCTGGGCGTCGCCGACTTCTTCGTCCTCGACATGAACCCCCTCGCGGCGTACATCCCACCCTTCCTGTCACCGGAGTGGCAGCCGGGCGGCCACTACATGACGCGGCAGGCCGCCTGGCTCGACAGGGCGCTGCGCACGTCCACCGCACCGTGGAAGATCGTGTGCACCCATCACCCCTACGCGAACAACGGACCGCACGGTCCGGCAGGCGATTTCGACGGTCTGCCCGCCCCGCTCAACGGCGTCGAGATGAAGCGCTTCATCGAGAAGCACGTGGCCGGCCGCGCCCACTTCCTGCTGTCGGGGCACGACCACAGCCAACAGGTCCTCGAGAACGTCAGCGGACTCAAGGGCACCCGCCAGATCGTGTCCGGGGCGGCCGCCAAGTCGGTGAACGGCAAGTCGTCGAAGCGATACCGCGCGCGGTACGAGAATTACACCGACCGCGGCTTCATGACGCTCGACATCGGCGCCGACGCGGTGTCGCTGACCGCGCACGAGGTGTCGGCCACCCGACCGGGCTCGCGTCAGGCGTTCACGACGACGTATCGTCGCTGATCTCGTCGGCGGGGCTCGCTCCCGGGCCTCGCCGCGGCGTCGGCCCACCGGCCTGCCACGACGCCACCGCCACCCCCCAGAACACGAGCCACAGGCTCATCCCGCCGACTTGGATGCGCTGGGCGAGCCCGAGCCGGTAGTCGCCGCCGAGCCGGTCGGCGCCCAGCATCCAGACGGTCGCGAGCACGACGATCACGAACACGAGGCCGCCGCCGTATCGCAGCCACTGCCAGTCCCGGGCCCGCCAGGCGGCCAGCGATGCGGCGATCATCGCGATGAAGATCCCGAACACGGCGAGCGAACTGGTCAGCGCGTGGATGTGGTGCAACTGTGGCAGCAGCCCGCGGGACTGGTCGGGGCAACCGGCGTCACGGCCGGGGATGCATTCGATCGGCATCAGCGCATCGGCGATAGTCGATGCCCCGAACAGTCCGACGGCGACCGCGGCGGTGACGGAGAACCTGTTGCGCACCAGCCTCGGTGGAAACAGCAGGCCGCCCGCGGCCAGGATCGAGAAGATCCCCGTCAGCACGTCGCCCGCGACGTAGACGTTGCGGTGCGGCATGTGTGCGCTGCTCAGTTCGGACAGGAACGACCGCATGGGATCGAGCCCGGAATGCAGGAAGTAGTCCAGGACCCACGACGAGTAGCAGATCCCCGCCAGGGCCAGCATCACGCCGATGAAGGCGCACCGGGCTCGTCGTCCTTGCACAAGCACCGACTCTACCGACGCGCCGAGGCCGCCAAGAAACCTTTACATCAGTCGATGGTAGCTTTCTTCGCATGGCATCTCGCGAACTGCAGAACGTATACGTCTTGGGCGGCAATCGCATCCCGTTCGCCCGGTCGAACGGCGCGTACCTGGGCGAGACGAACCAGAGCATGCTGACCGCGACGCTCAACGGGCTCGTCGACCGGTACTCGCTGCACGAGAGCCGGCTCGGCGAAGTGGCCGGCGGCGCCGTGGTGAAGCTGGCGCGCGATCACAGCCTGACCCGCGAGGCCCTGCTCGACACCCAGCTCTCGCGCGCGACCCCCACCGTCGACGTGCAGCAGCAGTGCGCGACAGGCGGTCAGGCGGTGGTCCACATCGCCAACAAGATCGCGTGCGGGCAGATCGAGTCGGGTGTCGCCTGCGGCGCCGACACCACCTCCGATCCGCCGATCGGTTTCGGCCCCAAGCTGCGCAATCGGCTGGTCCGGGTCAACGCCGCCCGCAGTCTGAGCGACCGACTGCGTGAGGCCGCCCAGATCCCGCTGTCGCTCGATTTCGACATCCCCAGCCCGGCCGAACGTCGCACCAGCCTGGTACCCGGTGCCGCGCAGGCCATCACCGGCGCGGCGTGGGGTGTCGGTCGCGCCGAGCAGGACGCGATCGCACTCGACTCGCACCGCAATCTCGCTGCCGCCTACGACGACGGCTTCTTCGACGATCTGGTGACCCCGTTCGCCGGGCTCACCGAGGACGACAATCTGCGACGCGGCCTCACCGCCGACCGCGTCGCCGCGCTGGCGCCGTGCGTCGGCGGACCGGACGGGACGATGACGCCCGCCAATTCGACGACGCTCACCGACGGCGCGTCCGCGGTGCTGCTGGGAACCGCGAGCTGGGCGCAGCGGCGCGGGCTGACCCCGCTCGCGCGGGTGGTGGACGCGCAGAGTTGGGCGGTCGACTACGTCGACGGGGATCCGAAGACGCAGGGCGTGCTGATGGCGCCGGTCTACGCGGTGGCCGAGCTGCTGCGGCGCAACGGATTGTCGTTGCAGGACTTCGACTTCTACGAGATCCACGAGGCTTTCGCCTCGCAGGTGATCTCGACCCTCGCCGCCTGGGCCGACGACGACTTCTGCCGCACGCACTTGAATCTCGACGGTGCGCTCGGCGAGATCGATCGCACCAAGCTCAACGTCCGCGGCGGCTCGCTGGCGACCGGACACCCGTTCGGCGCCACCGGCGGTCGCATCGTGGCGACGGTCTCGAAGCTGCTTGCGGGCAAGCCGGGCTCGCGCGCCCTGATGTCGATCTGCGCGGGCAGCGGCATGGCCGGTCACGATGATTCTGGAGTCCGCGTAGCGGTTCGACTGCGCCCGCCCGGATCTCGATACACTCGCTCACTCCGTTCGCGGGCTACTCGATCACCCTGGCAGGCCGGCCGCGCAGCGACCTAGCGCAACTCCCCCAGGCCGGTCGAGTAGCGACCGAGCGAAGCGAGGCCGCGTATCGAGACCGCCCGACCGACCACTCGACGAGACGAAAGCCTTTGGCCTGCCGCACTTCTGCGTCATCACGAATTGTCAGAGGGTGCTGCAACGATGGGGCCATGACAACTCACTCGCCCGAAGGGACGGCGACCAGATGGTGATGGGGCCGACGCATGCCATGAGCGGCGCCACCGCGGGCCTGGTGATGGCGACGCTGTTGCCGCCGGAGTGGGGCGGCCCCACCTCGATCGCTGGAACCTTCGTCTTCGTCAGCGTCACCGCGGGCGCCGCCTTGCTTCCCGACCTCGACAGCCCGCAGGCCACGATCGCCCGCAGCTTCGGTCCGGCCAGCCAGGTGCTGGCCCGCGTCACGGAGAACACCGCCCAGCTGCTGCACACCGCGACGAGGTCGCCGAAGGACGCCCGCCGCCACAACGGGCACCGGACCGCCACCCACACCCTGCTGTTCGCCGTGCTCACCGGGCTGGCGACCGGCGCGGCGACGACGGCGTTCGGCAAGAGCGCGGCGATCGCGATCCTGTTCGTGACGCTCGGCCTCGCCCTGCGTGGCCTGTTTCCGAACTGGTCGAAGAAGAACGACTGGTTCCTCGTCACCGGTCTGGCCGCAGTGCTGGCCTACGCGACGTGGACCCAGTTGCCCGAGTCGGCCAGCCCGGTCGCGCTCGGTGCGGCGGTGACCGTCGGTGTCCTGACCCATCTGCTCGGCGACATGATCACCAAGCGCGGCGTTCCGCTGTTCGCCCCGCTACCGATCGGAGGTCGACGCTGGTACGACGTCCGGTTGCCGTCGCTGCTGCGGATCACCGCGTCCGGGCCCGCCGACCGATTGCTGCTGGCCGCCTGCACGGCCGCGGTGCTCGTCCTGTCGTATCTCACGGTGTTCGATCCGGCCGCACTCGGCATCGCCTGGGCCGGTCGCTGACCTCGTCACCGCCGACCGTCCCGGCTCCCGCGCCCGGGCATTGGAGGCTTCTGGCGTCATCACCGGGTATCGCGCCGCTTTGGACGCCCGCGCACTCGGCCTGACCTTCGAAGCACTCGTCTTCGTGACCATGCACGCCGCCGATCACGTCACGCTCCAAGCGTTCGAGTCTGCGGTGATCGACATCGACAACGTCCTGCAGGCGCAACGACTCTTCGGCGATCCCATTATCTGCTCCGCGTCGCAACCCGAGACCTGCCTGCCTTTCAACAGCTGTACGACGACCGTCTCGCCGGCCTCCCCGGGGTGCAGCGGCTCAGCTCCACCCTTGTGATGAAGGTTGTCGCCGACGATCGCCCGCTGCCACTGTGATCCCACCGACGCCGAGCGGGGTCCACAGTGAGGCAATGCCGCACTGTGAACCCCGTTGAGCGGTGAACTCTGCTGCCGAACGGTCGCTATTCCGGCGCGGCGTCGAACATCTTCAAGGCGAGGGTGGCGTGGGTGCCGCCGGCGCCGGCGCGCAGGGCGGCCGCGATCAGGCCGGCCTCGGCGACCTCCTCACGCGTCGCACCGGCCTTCTTGGCGGCAGCGGTGTGCGCGTCCAGGCAGTACACGCACTGGGTGACGGTGGCGCTCGCGATGGCGATCAGCTCCCGGTACTTGTGCGGGATGGCACCGTCCTCGCGGCCAACGATCGCATCGAAGTTCACCCAGGCCTTGAACTCCTCCGGGGCGGCCTTCCGCAGCTCGGAAAGGTACTTCATGTCCTCGGTGTCGTGGAAATGGGTCACGGTCTCTCCTTCGCTCTTCCGATATGGCACTTCACTGTCGTACGCGTCCCTCGGGCGGGGGCGGCGGCTTCGGTGCGCCCGCCGGCGGCGGGATCTTGCCGTAGGTGCGCGTGGCGGCCGGGCCCGCCGTGCTCGCCGCGGGCATCGCTCCACCCGAGGTCGGGCGGCCCGGGGACGGATCCCACCCGGTGTCGCCCAGCTTCTTCTGCACCAGGACGGCCAGGCCGAGGATCGCCGCACCGATCGCCAGCATCACCACCACGCCCCACACCCCGCCGATCTTTCCGGCGTTGCCGAGCAGGATGCCGTACCAGCCGAAGTCGGTGTCACCGAAGGTGGTGTTCTCGTCGCCGAAGTTGCCCAGCACCCCGAGCAGCAGGGCGGGCAGGAAGGTGATGAGCAGGCCGTTGGCGAAGGCGCCGCACACCGCGCCGACCCGGCCGCCGGTCGCGTTGCCGTACACGCCGGCGGCGCCGCCGGTGAAGAAGTGCGGCACCAGCCCGGGCAGGACCAACGCCCAACCGAACGACGGTCCGAGCCAGATGGTCAGCACCGCCAGCCCCACCAGCCCGGCGACGAAGCTGGAGATGAAGCCGATCAGGACCGCGTTCTGGGCGTAGGGGAACACGATCGGCGCATCCAGCGCGGGCACCGCACCGGGGACCACGCGTTCGGCGATGCCCTGGAAGGCGGGCACCAGTTCGCCGAGGATGGTGCGGACACCGAACAGGATCACCGCGACGGCCACGCCGAAGCCGAGCCCCTGGGTGACGCCGTTCATCAGGAAGTTGCCCATCCCGGTGGCTCCGCCCGTGCCGTCGGCCGCGGCGTAGGCCAGGAAGGCCTCGCTGCTGCCGACTCGGCCGACGTAGACCAGCGAGACGACGATGTACATGATCACCATCGACAGCGCGGTGGCGACCATCGAGTCGCGCAGGAAGCGCAGGGACTCGGGCAGCTTCAAGTCCTCGGTGGAGCGGCTGCGCTTGCCGCCGGTCCACCGGCCGACGATGCCCGAGACGACGTAGCCGAGGGTGCCGAAGTGACCGATGGCGATCGAATTGTCGCCGGTGACGCGGCGGGTCCACGGTTGCGCGATGGCGGGGAGCGCCACCATCACCACGCCGAGCAGGACACCGCCCGCGATGACGACGGTGACCGCGTTGAGTCCGCTGGTCGCCAGGACGATGGTCAGCAGCGTCGCCATGAACAGGGTGTGGTGGCCGGTGAGGAAGACGTATCGCAGCGGCGTGAAGCGGGCCAGGACGAGGCTGACGACGAAGCCGAGGATCATCAACCACGCGACCTGGGCTCCGTACTTGTTCTGCGCGATGCCGACGATGGCCTCGTTGGTCGGGACCACGCCGTGCGCGCCGGTCGCCCCCTGCAGCATGACGCCGAGCGGTTCCAGCGAGGCCACCACCAGGGTGGCGCCGGCGCCGATGAGCAGGAAGCCCAGCGTCGCCTTCAACGCGCCGCCGATGACCTCGCCGACCGACTTGCGCAGCGCGATCAGACCGACGGCGGTGATGATGCCGATGAGATACGCGGGCACCGCGAGGATCTCATTGACAATGAACTCTGCGATCGTGACCAACCAGTTCATGAGTCCTCGTTTCAGACGTCGTAGTTGGCTCGCAGCGCCGCGTCGAGTTCGGCGGTGCTGGTGAAGTTCTCGATGACGGTCACCGGGATGCCGACGTCGCCGAGGGTGCGCGCGATCTCCCCGGAGGTCAGGATCAGATCCGCGTCCTTGGCCTTGCCCTTGGCGGAGATCGTGTCGGTGGCCTCGACCGTGATGAACCTCGACCATCCCCAGCGGTCGAGCACCTGCTCGAGGGTGTTCTTCAGGAACAGGCTGGTCCCCAGGCCGTTGCCGCAGACGGTGAGGATCAGATTGGTGGGAGTGTGCGCCGGAGCCTCCGCCGCCGGCGGCGCCTGGTCGTCGAGCACCGCCATCACCTCGGCGGGCGTCAGCACCGTGTCGAGGAGTTCTCGTCGGCGGGGATCGCCGATCACCTTGGCCAGCTGGGCCATGGCCGCCGTGTGGGCTTTGGCGTCGGTCGCGGCGAGGGCCACGACGAGGTCGACGGGGTCGTTGCTGCGGTGCCCGAAGGCGACCGGTTGGGCCAGCCTGACCCACGACATGCCGGTTCGCAGCACCGCGGGCGAGGGGCGGGCGTGCGCGAACGCGAACCCGGGCGCGATGACGATGTACGGACCCTTCTCGTCGACGCTGGCGATCATCTCCGCCGTGTACTCGGCGGTCGCGACGCCGGTCGCGACCAACAGGTCGCCTGCCGCGGTGATCGCCTGCCGCCAGTCGTCGGCGGCGACGTCGAGCGAGATGGCTTCTGGACTCAACAACTCGTTCAACCCGGTCACGATACCGAGGCTATCGGCCGGCGCGCCTTCGGGGAGCGCGATTGTCGCGAACTGTTATCGACACGCGAACCGGCTCGGGCCTCATCGGCTCCCGAGCGGCCGCGCCTGCGCCGACGTGGCTCGCCGCGGCGGCACGAGACTGCGGTGGGCGTGATCGACGATGATGTCGGTGAGCGCTGCGACGGCGGGCGACCGCAGCTTCCAGTACTGCCAGAACAGGGGGACGTCGATCGGTTTGGGCGAGAGCTTCACCAGGTCGCGGCCGGTGTACTCGTCGTCGAGCTCCACCTCCGGGACCGCGCCCCAACCGATGCCCGCGGCGATGGCCCGCCGGTACTCGGCGGCCGCCGGGACGTAGTTGACCGGCGGCGACATCGGCTCGACCACCAGTTGTCGGAGCGCCTTGAGCTGCAGGTGATCGTTGCGGTCGAACATCACCATCGGCGCATACCGCAGGTCGCGGGCACGGACGCCGTCGGGCAGCCAGCGCGCCAGGTAGGCGCTCGAGGCGACCGGAAAGTACCGCAGCGAACCGAGCTCGACGGTCTGGCAGCCGCGGACCCCGATGGGATCGGAGGTCACCGCGCCGATGACGTCGCCGGCGCGCAGCAGCGCGGTGGTGACCGACTCGTCGTCGCGGTTCACGTCGAGGCACACCGCGTGCTCGTCGTGCATCTGGGCCAGGACCGGCAGGAACCAGGTGGCGAGCGAGTCGGCGTTGCACGCGATCGACAGCTCCACCCGCGGCAGGTGTCGCGGGTCGCCGTCGAATCCGGGAGCGGCGCCCAGGAGCTCGCCCCGGGCCTCGGCGACGAGGACGTCCCACTGTTCGCCGAGCCTGGCCAGGATCTCGCCGTCGGCGGTGGCGGTGACCGGTTTGGTGCGGCGAAGCAGCACGCGCCCGACCGCCGACTCGAGCGCCTTGATGCGCTGGCTCACCGCCGATGGCGTCACGTGCAGCGATGCCGCGGCGGCCTCGAAGGTCCCCTCGCGCAGCACCGCGACCAAGGTGACCAGACCTTCCGTCCCGAAATCCATAGTTAGCAACTCTAATGTTTCCTAAGAATCATTCGTTGGATTGATGGTGCGGGAGTTCTTAACGTGAACCTACGTGACCAACACGTATCTCCTCGCCCTGCTCACCGGCCTCGTCACCGGAACCGGGCTCATCATCGCCATCGGCCCGCAGAACGTCTTCGTCATCCGGCAGGGCATCAGCGGCAGTCACGTGCTGCCGGTGATCGGGGTCTGCGTGGCCTCCGACATCGTGCTGATCAGCGCGGGCACCGCCGGGCTCGGCGCCGTGGTCACCGCCCACCCGGAGATGGTGTCGGCGGCGAAACTCGTCGGCGGCGGCTACCTGATCGTGCTCGGCGCATTCGCGGCGCGGCGCGCCTGGCGGGCGGCGCCGCTCGCCACGCCCGGCGCGACCACCGAGCGGACGGCGAGCCTGTGGATGGCGCTGGGCACCGCACTAGCCCTGACCTGGCTGAACCCGCACACCTACCTCGACACCGTGCTGACCCTCGGCTCTCTCGCCAACAGCCACGCGGATGCGCGGTGGGCGTTCACCCTCGGCGCGTGCATCGCATCGCTGCTGTGGTTCCTGATGCTGGGCCTGGGCGCCCGGCGGATGGCCCCGGTGTTCGCATCGGTTCGGGCGTGGCGGGCTCTCGACACCGCGATCGCGGTGGTGATGAGCCTCCTGGGCGGCCTGCTCATCGCGTCCGCCCTGTGAACCGGTTCGCTGTCCACTTGCCAGCCGACTGCGGCGACGGCTACCGTCGCTCTATAATCAATAATTGTTGACGTTAGTGGAAGGAACTGCCGGATGACTGTGACGATCACCTCTGCAGAGTTGCGCGAGCTGAACGGCCGACCGCCGATCGACGATGCCGCCGCCGAGCGCGCCGTCGCCGACCTGCTTCGCGCCCTGGGTCGCGACCCCGAGGGGCCCCACCTGGCCGACACGCCGCGTCGGGTGGCGCACGCCTATCGCGAGATGCTGACACCGCGCGAATTCGATCTCACCACATTCCCCAACGAATCCGGGTACGACGAGCTCGTCCTCGCCCGCGACATCGAGATCCAGTCCCTGTGCGAGCACCACATGCTGCCCTTCCGGGGCGTCGCACACATCGGCTACCTGCCCGGCGGTCGCATCCTGGGACTGTCGAAACTGGCGCGCGTCGCCGAGATGTTCGCCCGCGACCTGCAGGTGCAGGAGCGGCTCACCATGCAGATCGCCGACTGGCTCGACGACCAGCTGCAGCCCCGCGGGGTGGGCGTGGTGATCGAGGCCGAGCACATGTGCATGTCGTTGCGCGGCGTCCGCTCGGCCGGTTCGTGGACCACCACCTCGGCCCTGCGCGGCCTGCTTCGCGAGAGCGGTCCCGCCCGAGCGGAGTTCCTCGAACTCACCCGCGCCCGCGCCAACCCGCGCTGACCCCCACACCACCCTCCCCCCAGCACTGATCCCGGCAGGCCCTCGACAACCCGCCCCGAACAGAGCAGATTCGAAGTAGGGACATGCCGCACCGGGCAGAACAGGCGAGTCAGGCACCCGCCGAGCGATCCTGCGCCCGTGCGAGCACCCCGTTGGCAGCAGTTTCCACCAGAAGGAGAACGCGATGTCGAATTCAGGCAACTCTTCCGCACCGGTCGTGATCATCGGCGGCGGGCTGGCCGGCGCCAAGACCGCCGAGCAGCTGCGCGAGCAGGGATACACCGGTCCGGTCACCCTCGTCAGCGGTGAGGCCGCCGCGCCGTACGAGCGTCCGCCGCTGTCGAAGGAGTTCCTCGCCGGTTCGAAGTCGTTGCCCGACTTCACCGTTCACGAGGCGCAGTGGTACGCCGAGCACGATGTGGAGCTGCGTCAGGGCGTTCGTGCCGAGGCCATCGACACCGAGGCCCGCACCGTGCGACTCGACGACGGCACCGGCCTGGACTACTCGTCGCTGGTACTGGCGACCGGTTCGACGTCGGTGCATCCGCCGATCGACGGCGCCGACGCCGACGGCGTCTACTACCTGCGCAGCATCGAGGACGCCACCGCGCTGCGCGAGACCTTCGGCGAGGGCAAGGCGCTGGCCATCATCGGCGGCGGATGGATCGGGCTGGAGGTGGCCGCCGGCGCCCGCAACGCCGGCACCGCGGTGACCGTCGTGGAAGCCGCCGACCAGCCGCTGCAGGGTCCGCTGGGACCCGAGATCGGCGCCGCGTTCGCCGATCTGCACCGGGCGCACGGCGTCGACCTGCGCACCGGACGCAAGGTCTCGGCGATCACCACCGACGCCGGTCGGGCGACCGGACTGACCTTGGACGACGGCTCCACCGTGCCCGCCGACGCCGTCCTGGTGGCCGTCGGCGCGCGGCCGGCAATCGAGCTGGCCACCGCTGCCGGGCTGGCGACCGAGGCGGGTGGTGTCCGCACCGACGCCTCGCTGCGCACCTCCGCACCGGATGTGTATGCGGTCGGCGACATCGCCGCCGCCGAACACCCCGTGCTCGGCACCGTCGTGCGGACCGAACACTGGGCCAATGCGCTCAATCAGCCGGCCGTCGCCGCCGCCGGGATCGTCGGCACCGACAGCCAGTACACCCGGATGCCGTACTTCTTCACCGACCAGTACGACTTGGGCATGGAGTACCGCGGCGACGCGACCGGGTACAGCAGGGTGATCACCCGCGGCGACGTGCCCGGATTGAACTTCCTGGCCTTCTGGGTCGACGACGCCGGTGCCGTGCTGGCCGCGATGAACGTCAACATCTGGGACGCCGGCGACGATCTGTCGGCCCTCGTCGCCGCTCGCAAGCCCGTCGACGCCGCCGCACTCGCCGACCCCGACGTCGCACTGTCTAGCCTGCTCGACTGACTTCGGTCCGGCTACCCGACCGGCCACCACCACCCGACCCGACCCGACCCGAAAGGCATCGCGATGGACGCGACGATCTACTACAACCCCAGCTGCAGCAAGTCCCGCCACGCCCTCGAGACCCTCCGCGAGGCGGGCGCCGAGGTGAACGTGGTCGAGTACTTGACCGACACCCCCGGCAAGGACGAGCTGCGCAAGCTGTTCGCGTCGGCGGGCCTGACCGCACGGGACGCGATCCGGACCGGCGAGCCGGAGTACGCCCGACTCGGCCTCGACGACGCCGACGACGAGGCCCTGCTGGAGGCGATGGTCGCGCATCCGTCGCTGATCCAGCGGCCCCTGGTGGTCACCGAGGGCGCCGTGGTGATGGCCCGAACCAAGGAGTCGATCGACGCGATGATCCACGGCCTGTCCGCGCACGAGTAGGTTCACCATCGTGAACACCCCGAGGCTGGAACTGATCACGACCGCTCCCGGCGTCCGCATCGCCGCCGCCCGGCAGGGCGCCGGTCCTGCGGTACTGCTCAGTCCCGGCCTCGGAATGCCCTCGGGCACATGGCAGTTCAGCGGATTGCCCGACGCCTTGATCGAGTCGGGGTGTTCGGTGATCACCTACACCGCGCGCGGGCTGAAGCCCTCGT
This sequence comes from Gordonia aichiensis, assembly GCF_039946255.1. Classification (GTDB taxonomy): domain Bacteria; phylum Actinomycetota; class Actinomycetes; order Mycobacteriales; family Mycobacteriaceae; genus Gordonia; species Gordonia aichiensis_A. Next base: position 80,701 of record NZ_JBCDWL010000020.1, read on the forward strand.
CGGCGCCGCCCGCACCCTATTCGGTGGCACAGATGGCCGACGACGCCGCCGCCGTCCTCGCCCACTTCGGCGTCGACGAGGCGGTCCTCGTCGGCTATTCGATGGGTTGCTACATCACGCAGGCGCTGGTCTCGACGTGGCCGGGCCGGGTCCGCGGCGTCGCCATGGTCGCGGGCCTGCGGTCGTCGGCGATCGGCGAATTGGTGAACGAGATGGAACTGAATCTGATCGACCGTCTCGGGACCGTGCCCGACACCGTCGTCGCGTTCGAGCAGTTGATGACCACCCTGGACCCGTCGATGCTCACCGACGACGCCACCGTGCGCGGCTGGCGGCAGATGACCGAGGGCTCGCAGACCCCGTGGGCGTCCGACGACGGGCTGCGCGGCCAGCTCACCGCTTCGCACGCCTGGATGACCGCCGGCGAGCCGACCGTCGAGCGTCTGGCGGCGATCGACGCGCCGACATTGGTGATCGCCTATCAGAACGACGTCTTCTTCCCGCCCGCGGGCAGTCGCGAGGCCGCCCGGCACCTGCCCCGCGGCGAGTTCCACGTCCTCGACGGGCAGGCACACGGCGGCCTGATGCTCGACCCGCACCGCCGCGCGACGGCGCTGCTGGTCGACTTCTGCCGCCGTGTCCATCAGCCCGTGGGGTGATCGCGCCCCGGGTCTCGACGCTCTTATCGATTTTGTCAAGCGGTGGGGGCTGGTTGTGGGCTGTTGTCTTCGAGGTAGCGGTAGATGTCTCGGGTGACGTAGCGCATGACGGCGCGGCGGGCCATTTTGGGTGTCT
>NZ_JBCDWL010000021.1:0-80690 GCF_039946255.1 Gordonia aichiensis
CCGCCTCACCCTGAACACCGACACCAGCCCAACGACGGAGGTAGCCACAGACGACCTGATGCAACTTCCCGCCTGATCACCAACGAAGGATCAGAAACGAGTTACACCACTACCAGGGACTTGACCCTTGTCCTTCTTTGAGCGCGAAGAGATTGCGGTGATGGTCGCCGAGGGTAAGGGGGTACGCGAAATCGCCCGCACACTGGATCGCGCGCCGTCGACGATCTCGCGCGAACTGCGCCGCAACGCTGCCACTCGCGGCGGCAAGCTCGAGTACCGGGCATCGGTTGCGCAGTGGAAGTCGGAGATCTTCGCCGCCCGCCCCAAAGAGGCGAAGCTGGTCGGCAACGAGCCCCTGCGCGAGTACGTCCAGGACCGACTGGCCGGCAGGATCACCGACAGTGACGGAGCCCCGGTCGACGGGCCGGAGGAAGCAAAATGGGCGGGCCGCAACAAGCCGCATCGAGGCGATCGCCGGTGGGTCAAGGGCTGGAGCCCCGAGCAGATTAGCAACCGCCTGAAGGTCGACTTCCCAGAAGATGAGTCCATGCGCATCTCCCACGAAGCCATCTACCAGGCGCTTTACATCCAAGGGCGAGGTGCTCTCAAGCGGGAACTCGTGACCTGCCTGCGCACGGGCCGCGCTCTGCGGGTGCCGCGCGAGCGCACCCGTTCGGCCACGTGGGCGCACGTGAACGACAAAGTCCTGATCAGTGAGCGCCCCGCCGAAGCCGAGGACCGGGCCGTGCCCGGGCACTGGGAAGGCGATCTGATCATTGGCCTCAACCGCTCCGCAATCGGCACCCTTGTTGAGCGCACCACGAGGTTCACCATGCTCGTGCATCTGCCCCGCGAGGAGGGCTACGGGCAAACGCCACGAGTGAAGAACGGGCCCGCGTTGTCCGGATACGGCGCCGAGAGCATGTCGCGGGCGCTGGCCAGGACGATCACCGACCTACCCGAGCACCTCCTGCGCTCGTTGACGTGGGACCGCGGCAAAGAGCTGTCGGCGCATGCCCAGTTCACCGTTGAGACCGGTCTGCCGGTGTTCTTTGCCGACCCCCGCAGCCCCTGGCAGCGGGGCTCTAACGAGAACACGAACGGATTGCTGCGCCAGTACTTCCCGAAGGGCACCGACCTCTCCCGCTGGACCGCAGAAGACCTTGCAGCCATCGCACACACCCTCAACACACGGCCACGAAAGACGCTTGGGTGGCGAACTCCCGCCGAAGCCCTTGACGATCATCTACAGTCACTACAAACGTCAAGTGTTGCGACGACCGATTGAATTCACCCAGTACACGGCGATCGCGTTCGGGCAACGTCTGGCCGAAGCCGGCATCGCCGCGTCGATCGGCAGTGTCGGCGACAGTTACGACAATGCGCTGGCCGAGTCGGTCAACGCCGACTACAAGAACGAACTCGTCGACTTCGGGGCACGCTACCGCGGGCTGGCCGAACTGTCCCTGGCAACGGCCGAATGGGTCGCGTTCTACAACCGGGAACGCCCACACAGCTACTGCCAGGACCTGACCCCCGACCACGCTGAGCGACTCCACTACGCTCGAACGAGCTCCCTCAATCCGGAGGCAGCACTCAACAACTGAGCTCTCCGGAAAACCCGGGGTGGATCAGGTCTCGTCCGAACAGGGGTCCTTCAACGCTCTATTTTTCGACGGTCGAATCGGGGACAGCGGGAGCACTCCGGGCATCTGCGCAGGTCACAGACCACTTCGCTGTCCCAAACACGCGAAGCGAGATTCGGGGCACCTCTGACATCTGTGCAGGTCACAGGGAACTTTGCTGTCCCGATCCGAGATTGGGACAGCGATCGGGGACATCGGAGTGTCTACGGTCTGTCGACCACATCAGCATCGGCACCATCACGCCAGTAGCGGCCCGCCAACGCTTCGGAAATGGAGCCCCACCCATCGCCGTCCCATCCGCCGGCCGCGCGCGCTTCGGCCATCGCGGCGACCGGGCCGGGGAGAGTCTCGGCGTCGAGATCCGGCACGCCCATGTCGACGGTGAAGTTCGTGACCTCCGTGCGGTTCCTCTCCGCTTCCGTCTGGCTCGTCCAACTCGCCCGGATACCGCTTTGCCGCAGCCACAGCGTTCGCTCCGCCTGATCGACCTGAGCCCACCACTCCGCCACGGTTTGACCGGTCCCCTCGTACCGCCAGCCGCTCTCCTCCACCGGTGTCTGCTCCAGCTCCGTCTGCCGTGCCGTCAGCGCGGCGATGCGGGCGTCGAGACGTTCGCGCTGCGGCGTCCCCTTTCGGTAGCCCGGCGTGCCGATCAGCTCCACGTCGGTCAACATCTCCCTGACCTCGGCCAATTCGCTCGTCACCTCATTGCCCGTGAACCACACGCGCCGACGACGCTCCATCGGCCCCAACACGCCGAGCACCTTCTCCTCGACCTCCTTGTCGGCCCACTCCAATGACAGGGTTCGGTTGCCACACGGGTCCTTGTACTGGGCGCTGGCGCAGCGGTACCTGGGCCGCCTCCCTTTGCCGCCCTTGAGCCGGTAGCCCGGCCGACCGCACGCTCCGCAGAACAACACCTGCGTGAGCAGGGCAGCACTCCGCGTCGTCGGCTCCTTGCGGTTCTCTCGGCCGGCGAGTTCCTTCCCCACCCGGTCGAACACGGCCTTCGTCAGGATCGGGGCCGCCCGAACGATCGGCGCTCCCGTCTCGTCCACGACGACGGTCTCCGGGCCGAGGACGCGATTGCCTTTGGCATCTCGCAGCGGCTGACCGTCCGCGCCGAGCACCGCGTCCCTGGTGACAACACGGCCCAGCATGGCCGACGAGGTCAACGCACGCTTCAGTGGAGCGCTGTGCCACTGGTACCCATGGACTTTGCGTTTCCGGAGCTGCGCAAAGCGATCCCGCGGAGTCAGAACCTTCCGTGTCGTCAGGTCGTGGGCGATGCTCCTCAGCGACTCATGCGCGAGCACGCGATCGACGACCTCGCGGATAACCTCGACCTGTTCGACATCCTGAACCAGCCGGTGGTGCGCGCCGTCCTTCTCCGGGATGTACCCCCACGGCGGCACGCCGCCTCTCCACCGGCCAGCCGTGATCGTGTGTCGCGACGCCGAGCCGGTTCGCGACCGGATCGCCTCAAGTTCCATCTCCGCGACCTTGGCGACCAACAGGGCGATCACATCGCCGAACGGAGCGTCGAGGTCGAGGAACCTCTCGGTCGCCGACACCAGCTTCACACTGTGCTTCTGCCCCCAAGAGATCAGGTCGGCGAGGTCGGCCAGACGCCTCACCAACCTGTCCATGCGGTAGAACACGATCACGTCGTACCGCTGCGGTGTCGTCAGCCATGCGCCGAGCTTCTTCCGCTCGAAAGGCGGCACGGCGGCCGATACGTCGATGTCGTCGGCGATCCCGACGACGTCATACCCTCGGTCCTGGCACAGCGTTTCGCACGCCTCCAGCTGACGCTCCGGGCTCGTCGTCGCCTCCGTCGCCCGTGACAGACGGATCACGATGAGGGCCCGCCTCTTCATCGCTCCCATGTGTCAGACGCTAGCCAATGGGTGTAAACATTTCTACCTGAGTACGCGATCGGGACGATCGCGGCGGCAGCGTTCGGGGCTCTGCTGTACACGGTGGTCACCGGCGACTCGGTTCTCAGCGCGTTGACCGGGATCGTCGGCAAGGCGCTCAGCACCCCGGCGGGATGAGGGGTGCGTCGGCGGGGCCGTGCTCTGGTCCGCAGGCTCAGCCGGGACGAGGCGGGGATGGTCACCGTCGAGGCCGCGTACGCGATGGCATCGATTTCGGCGTTCCTCCTGGTGGGTGTCGGGGCGGTCGCCGGGGTGTCGGCGCAGATCCGCTGCACCGACGCCGCTCGCGAGGTGGCGCGGCTGACCGCGGCCGGCGACGATTCGGCGCGACGGGTGGGGGCCGCCGCGGCGCCGGCGGGGGCGACGATCGAGGTGGACGGTGACGGCGACCGGGTGGTGGCCAGGGTTTCTGCGGGAGTGCCGCTGCTGCCGATGGTCACCGTGTCGGCGCGGGCCGTCGCCGCCCGAGAACCGGCTGCGCAGGAGTAGTCGGGCGAACGCTTCACGGCGCGGCGCGGCCGCGGGAGTCCTTGGGGAGGAAGGATTCTCGACGGTCACGGGGGCGGCGGTGATCGCCGGGCTCGCGGTCCTGCTGGTGGCGGTGCTGTACGTCGGGGGCGCGGTGGTGGCGCGACATCGGGCGCAGTCGGCGGCCGATCTCGCGGCGCTCGCCGGGGCGGCCGCGGTACTCGGCGACGGTTCGGACGGGTGCGCGGTGGCCCGGGAGTCGGCGGGCAGGCAGGAGGGCGCGCCGCGGGTGCAGCGCTGCGTGGTCGACGGCGACGACGTCCAGGTGCTGGTCGCCGTGACCGTGCGGCTGGGCCGGTTCGGCGTGCGGGAGGCGACGGCGGTCGCGCGGGCCGGGCCGGTGGAGGCGGGGGAGCCGTGAGCGCCCCGGGTCGCTACTCGTGCAGCCGGCCGATCAGCCGCAGCAGCTTGATCGCATGCTCCTTGTCGAGCGGCTCGTTGCCGTTGCCGCACTTGGGGGACTGCACGCACGACGGGCAGCCGGACGTGCAGCCGCAGGACGAGACGGCGACGTCGGTGGCGGTGATCCACTCGGTGAACGCCTCGAAACCGCGATCGGCGAATCCGGCGCCGCCCGGGAAGCCGTCGTAGACGAACACCGTCGGCAGTCCGGTGCCCGGATGCAGGGCGGTGGACAGGCCGCCGATGTCCCAGCGGTCGCAGGTCGCGACCAGGCCGAGCATGCCGATGGCGGCGTGTTCGGCGGCGTGCAGTGCGCCAGGGAACTTGTCGAGGGCGATGCCCGCGTCGATCATCGCCTCCGGGGTGAGCGTGTACATCACCGCGCGGGTCTCCAAGCGGTGTTCGGGCAGGTCGAGCGGCACCGAGTCGAGGATCTCGCCGCTGAGCGCCTTGCGCAGGAATCCGACGACCTGCTCGGTCACCACCACCGAGGCCAGCGCGACGGTGAGCGGGCCGAACTCGCGGCGCTGATGGATCTGCGTGATCGTCACGTCGCTGACCTCGCGCGCGGAGGTGGTCCAGTCCGGCTCCTCCGGGTGCGCCAGGGCCAGACCGTCGTCGAGGTCGAGCTCGTCGACGACGAAGCTCTCGCCCTGGTGCAGATACACCGCACCCGGGTACACCGAGGTCATGGCGCGGGCGGTGTCGACGGTGCCGAGCAGTCGGGAACTGGTGGCGTCGACGATCAGCACCTGGCCGCCGATGCCGCCGCGGATGTCGACGTCGCCGTGCGGGTCCAGACCGGGCGCGGCGTACCAGCCCGCCTTGCGGCGCTTGAGCTTTCCCTCCGCGGTCAGCTCGGCCACCACCTGCTCGGCCGAGAACGCCTGCACCTCGGCCTCGGTGAGCGGGAACTCGGTGGCCGCGCACAGGATGTGCGGGCGCAGCACGAACGGATTGGTGGGGTCGGTGACGGTGGCCTCCACCGCACGCTCGAGCAGCGCTTCGGGGTGGTGGACGAGGTAGGTGTCGAGGGGGTCGTCGCGGGCCACCATCACCACCACCGAACCCTCGCCGCGACGCCCCGCGCGGCCGGCCTGCTGCCAGAACGAGGCGACCGTGCCGGGATAGCCGGCCACCACGACCGCGTCGAGGCCCGAGATGTCGACGCCGAGCTCGAGGGCGTTGGTGGTGGCCACCCCGAGCAGCTTGCCGTCGGTGATCGCCTGCTCGAGCCGGCGGCGGTCGTCGGCCAGATATCCGGCGCGGTAGGCGGCGACGCGGTCGACCAGTTCGGGCGCGACCTCGGCGAGGATCGCCCTGGCGCGCACCGCGGTCACCTCCACGCCGCGGCGGCTGCGGACGAAGCACAGCGTGCGGGCGCCCTCGATGACGAAGTCGGCCAGCAGGCGGGCCGCCTCTGAACCGGCCGAGCGGCGCACGGGGGCGTCGTTCTCGCCGGTCGCGTCGTCGAGGAAGCCCGGCTCCCACATGGCGACGGTCCGCTCACCGTGCGGGGAGGCGTCGTCGGTGACGGCGACGACGTGCTCGCCGATCAGCCGCGATAAGGCCTGCGCCGGGTTGGAGACGGTGGCGCTGGCGCCGATGACGACCGGCTCGGCACCGTATTTGCGGGCGATCCGCAGCGTTCGCTGCAGCACCAGTGCGGTGTGCGAGCCGAAGACGCCGCGATAGTGGTGGCACTCGTCGACGACGATGTAGCGCAGTTTCGCGAAGAACGCCCGCCACCGCGGGTGGGTGGAGGTGATCCCGATCTGCAGCATGTCGGGATTGGTGAAGATCCACCGCGAATGCATGCGCGCCCACTGACGCAGCTCGGAGTCGGTGTCGCCGTCGTACGAGCAGGGCTGCAGGTGCGCGAACTCGGGTCGGCCGGCGATCAACTGGGCGATGGACCGCAGCTGATCGGTGCCCAGCGCCTTGGTCGGCGACAGGTACAGGGCCGTCGAGTTCGGGTCGGAGGCGAAGGTGGTGAGCACCGGCAGCTGGTAGGCCAGCGACTTTCCCGAGGCGGTGCCGGTGCAGATGCACACGTGCTGACCGGCGGCCGCGAGCGAGGCCGCCTCGGCCTGGTGGCGCCACGGCTGCCGGAGCCCGCGGTCGACGAAGGCGTCGCGCACGGCCGGATGCACCCAGTTCGGCCAGTCGGTGAACTCGGCCGAGCGGGCGTCGATCACGGCCATGTGCGTGAGCGGACTCGCGTCGTCGGGCACCCCGGCGAGGGTGCGACCGAGCAGCTCGCTGCCGTAACTGAGCTGCCCCATCGTGTTTCGTCCCTCGCGGTGCGCAGAGTTGGTATCTGAACCACCCATCGTACGCAGGGACTTTGGGCCCGATTCGGCGTGTCGGGACACGACCTGCCGCATGAGGGTGTCATTGCGGCGCTGAACGTGCTTAGCTTATAAGCGGTCGCAGGCTCCGTGTCCTACGGAGTTCGTTGCGACCGGTGTACTGCAGTTTGTTCCATCGCCTCCCGGCGAGGTTCGTTGAAGTACGGCGGTCGAAACAGGCCACCGTCGCGGCTCCGCCGCGCCGGGTATGCAATGCAATGTAAAGGAATGCAGTAAATGGCACAGGGAACTGTGAAGTGGTTCAACGCGGAGAAGGGCTTCGGATTCATCGCGCCTGACGACGGCGACGCCGATGTTTTCGTCCACTACTCCGAGATCCAGGGCAACGGCTTCCGCACCCTGGAAGAGGACCAGCGCGTGGAGTTCGAGGTCGGTCAGGGTACCAAGGGCCCGCAGGCCACCGGCGTTCACGCTCTCTAAGTCTCCACTGAGCCCGGCAGGGTTCGACTAAAGACTTCCCGGACTCCCGGACCGCGTCAGCGGCCGGGAGTCCGGCCTTTCTGCGTCTGGGCGGTGTCGCCCGACAACCCCCGCTCCGCGTCCTGCGGGCCAGGGCGGCGAGCTCACCTGCGCACCGTAGGATGGTGACGTGAGCCAGATGTCGCTGTTCTCTGCCGAGATCGAGGATCCATTCATCGCGGACCTCGCCGGACTGCTTGCGGCACAAGGTCAGTCGGTGCACACGAGTTGGGGTGCCCGGGTCTCGGTGGTCGTCGCCGATCAGTGGCGGGCAGAGGCGATCTGCCAGGAGATCCGCGAGGCGGGCCTGGAGGCCGAGATCATCGAGTCCGAAGACGGACATCCGCTCGCTCGTACCGAGGCCAACCCGCGGATCACCGCGCTGCACCGCGCCTGGACCGCCGGCGCGGTGAAGGCGGTGCCCGAAGGCTGGACGCCGACCCCGCACGCCCTGCGGCTGTGGACGCTGGCCGCGGGCCGCCCCGACGGCGCGCACTACGTCCTCGGCCTGGATCCGACCGCGCCCGACACCCACGCGCCGCTGGCGACGTCGTTGATGCGGATGGGCATCGCACCCACGCTGGTCGGCCTCCGCGGCGCCGGGCACGCCTTGCGGATCTCCAGCCGCAAGCGGATCACCCGGCTCACCGAGACCGTCGGCCTGGCGCCGGAAGGCGCCCCCGCCGGGGTGTGGCCGGGGGCCTGATCAGCGCCGAAGGGGCCTGCTCGATCGGCCGGTGTCCGCTGTTCGCCCGATGATCGCGCATCCGCGCGGGGACTAACGTCCCACGGGAACTATCTGAGGTGACGTGCAGAAGACGCGTTATATAAGGTACAACGGCATCGAGTAGCGATTCTCTGAACGAAGGGCACCCGTGGCCGCCACCGACAACGCATCCCCAGCCGTCCGGCGACTCGTCATCGTGGAGTCGCCGACGAAAGCACGCAAGATCGCGGGCTATCTCGGCGGGAACTACGTTGTCGAGTCGTCTCGCGGGCACATCCGCGACCTTCCGCGCGGCGCGGCCGACGTGCCGGCCAAGTACAAGGGCCAGCCGTGGGCGCGGCTCGGCGTCAACGTCGACGACGGCTTCGAGCCCCTCTACGTCGTCTCGGCCGACAAGAAGTCGACGGTCACCGAGCTGAAGTCGCTCATGCGCGACGTCGACGAGCTCTACCTCGCCACGGACGGTGACCGCGAGGGGGAGGCCATCGCCTGGCACCTCCTGGAGACGCTCAAGCCGAAGATCCCGGTCAAGCGGATGGTCTTCCACGAGATCACCGAATCGGCCATCCGCGCGGCCGCCGAGAACCCGCGCGACCTCGACATCGACATGGTCGACGCGCAGGAGACCCGCCGCATCCTCGACCGCCTCTACGGCTACGAGGTGTCGCCGGTCCTGTGGAAGAAGGTGATGCCGAAGCTCTCGGCCGGCCGCGTGCAGTCGGTCGCCACCCGCATCATCGTCGAACGCGAACGCGAGCGGATGGCGTTCGTCTCCGCCGACTACTGGGACATCGCCGCCACCCTCGACGCCGGCGCCGACGCCTCACCGCGCACCTTCGCCTCCCGACTGGTGAACATCGGCGACGACCGCGTCGCCACCGGCCGCGACTTCGGACCCGACGGCAGATTGAAGAAGGCCGCCGGGATCACCGTCCTCGACCAGGCCCGCGCCACCGCGCTGGCCGCCGGCCTCGAAGGCGCCGCCCTCACCGTCACCTCGGTGGAGGAGAAGCCGTACACGCGCCGCCCGTACGCGCCGTTCATGACCTCGACGCTGCAGCAGGAGGCCGGCCGCAAGCTGCGCTTCTCGTCCGACCGCACCATGCGCATCGCGCAGCGGCTGTACGAGAACGGCTACATCACCTACATGCGTACCGACTCCACGACGCTGTCGGAGTCGGCGATCAACGCCGCGCGCTCACAGGCCCGCCAGCTGTACGGCGACGACTACGTGCACCCGACCCCGCGCCAGTACACCCGCAAGGTGAAGAACGCGCAGGAGGCGCACGAGGCGATCCGACCCGCAGGCGACACCTTCCGCACCCCCGGCCAGGTGGCCTCGGCGCTCGACACCGACGAGTTCCGGCTCTACGAGCTGATCTGGCAGCGGACCGTCGCCTCCCAGATGGCCGATGCGCGCGGCACCACCATGAGCCTGCGGATCGGCGGCCAGGCGGCGACCGGCGAACAGGTCACCTTCGCCTCATCGGGCCGTACCATCACCTTCCCCGGCTTCCTGTCGGCATACGTCGAGACCGTCGACGCGCTCGCGGGCGGTCAGGCCGACGACGCCGAGAACCGGCTGCCCAACCTGCGTGAAGGGCAGGCGCTGACCGCGGCGTCGTTGACCGCCGACGGACACTCCACCAACCCGCCCGCCCGCTACACCGAGGCGTCGCTGGTCAAGGTCCTGGAGGAGCTCGGCATCGGTCGCCCGTCGACCTACGCCTCGATCATCGGCACCATTCAGGACCGCGGGTACGTGGTGAAGAAGGGCAGCGCGCTGGTCCCGTCGTGGATCGCGTTCGCCGTGATCGGGCTGCTGGAGAGCTACTTCAACAGCCTGGTCGACTACGACTTCACCGCGTCGCTGGAAGACGACCTCGACCAGATCGCCTCCGGTCACGCCGACCGCACCCGCTGGCTCAGCGAGTTCTACTTCGGCGCCGACGAGGGGCAGCAGGACGAGGACGACGACGCCGCGGGCGCGATGGCGCGGGTGGGCGGGCTCAAGAAGCTCGTCGGCGTCAACCTGGAGGGCATCGACGCCCGACAGGTGAATTCCATCAAGCTCTTCGACGACGCCGAAGGTCGCCCGGTCTTCGTGCGCGTCGGGCGCTACGGGCCCTACCTGGAACGCAATGTCGCCGGCCCGGACGCCGAGCCCGACCTGAAGCGCGCCAACCTCCCGTCCGACATGACGCCCGACGAACTGACCCTCGAAGTCGCCGAGAAGCTGTTCGAGACCCCGCAGGAGGGGCGCATCCTGGGTGTCGACCCGATCAGCGGCAATCAGATCGTCGCCAAGGAAGGCCGCTTCGGTCCGTACGTGACCGAGATCCTGCCGGCTGAGGACGAGGACGGCGACGAGGATCCCGGTGCCTCGGCGCCGGTGCCGACCATCCCGGCGGGCCCGACCCCGCGCGACGGCGGGGCGACGGTGAGCCCGGCCGGCGACGACGTGGTGGCCCTCGATGAGGTCCCGGCGGGCGGCGTGGCCACGGCGACGTCGACCACCACCGCGAAGAGGGCGGCGAAGAAGGCGGCGAAGAAGGTCGCGAAGAAGGCCGGTCCCAAGCCGCGGACGGGTTCGCTGTTCAAGGGCATGGAGATCTCGACGGTCACCCTCGAGGACGCGCTGAAGCTGCTGTCGCTGCCGCGCGTGGTGGGCGTGGACCCGGAGAGCAACGAGGAGATCACCGCGCAGAACGGCCGCTACGGCCCGTACCTGAAGAAGGGCACCGACTCGCGGTCGCTGACCAGCGAGGATCAGCTGTTCACGGTGACGCTCGACGAGGCGCTCAAGATCTACTCCGAGCCCAAGCGACGGGGGCGCGCGGCCGCGGCGCCGCCGCTGCGCGAACTCGGCACCGACACCGTCAGCGAGAAGCCGATGGTGATCAAGGACGGCCGATTCGGTCCCTACGTGACCGACGGCGAGACCAACGCGAGCCTGCGCAAGGGCGACGAGGTCGCCACCATCACCGACGAGCGCGCGATGGAACTGCTCGCTGATCGTCGGGCCCGGGGGCCGGCCAAGAAGGCCGCGAAGAAGACGGCCAAGAAGACCGCTGCCAAGAAGACCGCTGCCAAGAAGACCACTGCAAAGAAGACCACGGCTGCCAAGAAGACCGCGGCTAAGAAGACGACGGCGGCGAAGAAGACCACCGCGGCCAAGAAGACCACGGCGGCCAAGAAGACGACGGCGGCCAAGAAGACTGCGGCTAAGAAGACCGCGGCCAAGAAGGCTGCGCCGACGACCGAGGACTGACCCCGGCGGTTCCCGCGGACAGCGGCCCGTCCGGTTCGGCGCACTGCCGAACCGGACGGGCCGAACCGTTTCGGGGTCAGTGCTCGTCGTCGAACGGCGTGCTGGGTTCGGCGACGTCGATGTCGGGCCGGGCCAGGAGCGTCTCGATTCCCCGACCTCGCAGTTCGACGCCCTCGCCGATGTGCCAGTGGGCGGCCTCGTCGGGACCGGCGAGGAACACCGCGCGCGCCGACCCCAGCACACGGGTCGGTTCGTCCTTGGCCAGTTCGGTCAGGCGCGCCGCCTCGTTGACCGGGTCGCCGATCACCGTGTACTCGAGTCGCTGCTCGGAGCCGATGTGGCCGGCGACGGCCTTGCCCGCCGAGACGCCGATGCCCATGTCGACATCGCCCAACCGCCGTGACAGCTCGACTCGCAGGTCGCGTGCGGCGGCCAGCGCGGCACCGGCGAAGTCGTCCTGGTCGAGCGGTGCGCCGAAGATCGCCAGGGCGGCGTCGCCCTGGAACTTGTTGACGAAACCGCCGTGGCGGCCCACCACCTCGACGACGACCTCGAAGAAGTCGTTCAGGAGCTCGACCACTTCGCGCGGCGGCCGGTTGACCGCGAGGCGGGTGGAGCCGACGATGTCGACGAAGAGCACGCCGACGTACCGCTCCTCGCCGCCCAGCTCGGTGCCGGTCTCGATGGCGCGTCGGGCGACGTCCTCGCCCACGTAGCGGCCGAACAGGTTGCGCAGTTCCTGTCGTTCGCGCAGGTCGGCGACCATGTCGTTGAAACCGGCCTGCAGCAGGCCGACGTCGTTGCCGTCGTAGATCTTGACGGCCACGTTCAGGTTGCCCGCCCGCACCTGGTTGAGTGCGACGCGCATCTGCTTGACCGGGTCGGTGATCGAGCGGACCAGCCGGCTGATCGCGAGCAGACCGAAGACCAGGGCGGCGGCGGCCATCCACAGGATGGGGCGCTGCAGTCCCTCGGCGTCGGTGTCGATCACCTGGGTGCGCTGCAGAATGATCAGCGCCGCGATCACCATCATCGGAACCGCGACGGTGATCACCCAGAAGACCGTGATCCGGGTGGCGATGCCGGGTGCATTGGAGTTGTCGGGATCGTTGGCCATCGCCGCGATGGTGATCGGGCGCAGGACCTTCTCGGCCTGCATGAAGCTGAGCGCACCGGTCACCAGCGCGCCGATGAGGCTGGCGATGATGACGATGACGAAGTCCTTCATCGACGCGCGCAGGTTGATGAAGGCCAGCAGCACACCGCCGATGCCCCACAGCGTCAGGTTCACCCCGGTCAGCAGGGTCGGCAGGTTGAGTGCGCGTTTGCGGGCGGCGGCGTCGTCGAGCCGGGTGCGGCGGCGATGCCAGATCAGCACCGGCATGCTCAAGTGAATCGTCAGGTAGATGCCGACCAGGACGGCCACCACCAGATACAGCCCGAAGGCCGCTTGGTTCTGGGCGTTGAACTGGCTGATCGAGATCGAGTCGACCTGCGGCATCCCGAATCGGAGGAAGGCGAACGTGAACAGGGCGCCGATCAGGTTGGCGCGAAGCATATCGAGGGCGAGGACGGGCCAGGGGGTGTGTACCAGCCAGCGCAGGGTGTGCGCCGCCCTCGACAGACCGGACCGTCGTTTGACCATGTCATCCAAGGTAGCGGGCTGCTTGCAATTGTTAAACAGACTTGAGGATAGGAGTCTGCGTCAGCAGGGCTTTAGGCTGGCTCATGTGACAAATGTCTTCGCCAGGATGATCGGCCAGCAGACGTTGATCGACGACCTGACCTCGGCCGCGACCGCCGCGCGTGCAGTGGCCGCGCAGCTCGGTCGCACAGACCACGACGCCGGGCTCTTCGACGGCACTCCCGCCGACACCGGCGGCGGCGACCGCGCCTCCATGACGCACGCCTGGCTGTTCACCGGCCCGCCCGGCAGCGGTCGATCGGTGGCGGCGACGTGCTTCGCTGCCGCACTGCAGTGCCAGTCGCCCGACGAGATCGGGTGCGGGCAATGCCGTGCCTGCACCACCGTGCTCGCCGGAACGCACGGCGATGTGCGGCACATCGTGCCCGAAGGTCTGACGATCTCGGTCGCCCAGATCCGCAGCATCGTGCAGCTCGCCGCGCGCCGTCCGACCACCGGACGCTGGCAGATCGTGGTGGTCGAGGACGCCGATCGGCTCACCGAGCAGGGCGCAAACGCTCTGCTGAAGGCCGTGGAGGAGCCGCCGGAGCGGACCATCTTCCTGCTCTGCGCGCCGTCGGTGGCGCCGGAGGACATCGCCATCACGCTGCGGTCGCGGTGCCGACACGTCGGGCTGACGGCACCGGCCGCCGCCGACATCGCTCGAGTGCTGATCGACCGTGACGGCATCGAGCGCGACCGCGCCGAGTGGGCCGCCTCGGTGGCCGGCGGTCACGTCGGGCGGGCGAAGCGGTTGGCCACCGACGCCGCGGCCCGGGAGCAGCGCGATCAGGCGCTCGGACTGGCACGCGCGGCGACCCGCGACTCGACCGCCTACGCCGCCGCGGAGAAGCTCGTCGCGACTGCGACCGAGGCCGCCGCCGCGATCAGCGCCGTACGAGATGCCGCCGAGACCGAAGAGCTCATGACGGCGCTGGGCGCGGGCGGCACCGGCAAGGGGACCGCGCGTCCGCCGCGAGGCACCGCCGGAGTGATCAAGGATCTGGAACGGCGCCAGAAGTCCCGGCGCACCCGACTGATGCGCGACGTCCTCGACCGCGCGCTCGTCGATCTGGCGGCGCTGTTCCGCGACGCGCTGGCATTGTCGATGCACGCCCGAGTCACCCTGATGCACCCGGACAAGGCCGCGGATCTGACCGGACCGATGGCCCGCCACGCGACGTCCGAGGAGCTCCTGGGATGCATCGAAGCGGTCCTCGAATGCCGGGACGCACTGGAGCGGAACGTCAAACCGAAGTTCGCTGTCGACGCGATGGTGGTGCGGTTGAACCGCCGACTGGTCCATCGCTGACATCACCCGAACATCCGAATACCGGCCGGTCTCGGCGTGGCCGCGTCCTCGTGTTCTCCGGTCCGGAGAACTTTTTGCGACGTCCTCACCTGCGGATTCGCCCGATGCCGCGCCGGATGGAGTTGGTGCGGCGCGCGCGAGCGCGTGGAATGGGTTCCATGCTCAGTGGGAAGAACTCGGATGACCGAGTCGGCCGGAGCGGACAGATGTTGTCACGATTGGCGATGGCGTCCGCGCTCTACTACGTGATCGCGGTGCTGTATCACGGCACCGTCGGCTCCAGCGGATTCGACGTGCTGGTTCAGCCGATGGTGGGCACCGCGGTGTTCGCAGGCATCATCTTCCTTCCGCTCGCTGCGGGATGGCTGTTGATGCGAACGGTCGCTGACGCGGGGGACGCGTAGCGGTCAGTTGGAGGAGTCCGCGGAATCGGGCTCCTCGGCGGACTCGGCCAGTGGGTCGTCGCCGCCGGCGCCTTCCAACACCGTCAACTCATTGTCGATCGCGGCGGAAACGGCTTCGGCTTTCGCCTTGATCTTGTCGATGAACTCAGACATGGGAGTCTCCTGAGACGGTGTGGAAGTTGCCTCAACTATAGGTCTGGGAGTCAGACCGAGGAGTGAGGGAGTCGTACTCTTTCGTTATTGAGCAGACGAAGGGGTCCGATGGCAGAGAATGGCACTTTTGCGGCGGCGTGCTGGGTCTTCGTCGGAGGCGCAGCGGGGACCGCGGTCCGCTGGGCGGCCGAGCAGATGTGGCCTGCGGGCGACGGCCAGTGGCCGTGGGGGACGTTCGCAGTGAACCTTGCCGGGGCTTTCGTTCTGGGCGCGCTATTAGAGGGGTTAGCGCGTCTGGGGCGCGACGCCGGGTGGCGTCGTCGGACCAGGCTTGCGGTGGGCACGGGTTTTTGCGGAGCCCTGACCACCTATAGCGCGTTCGCGTTGGAGATCAGCCTGTTGGGTCGAAGTGAGCATTTCGGACTGGCAGTGGCCTACGCGATCGTGAGTGTGGCGGCCGGCGTGCTGCTTGCATCGACGGGGATGCAAGCAGCACGCCGGCTGCTGCCGTCTCCGGACGCTGCGGCATGACCCTGCTGCTGACCGTCCTGGCCGGTGCCGGCGGCGCCGTGGCGCGCTACCTGGTCGACGACTTCAGCCGCCGCCGATGGCCGACGGCGTTCCCCGGTCCCACCTTCGTCATCAACGTGACGGGGTCGTTGCTGATCGGCGTCATCGCAGGCCTGGTGATGTTCGCCGGCGCCGACCACGACTGGCTGACCGTGATCGGCACCGGCTTCTGCGGCGGCTACACCACGTTCTCCACCGCAATGATCGAAACCCTCCGCGCCGGACGGCGCGGCGTCGGATACGCCGCGCTCACCCTCGCCGGATCGGTGGCGGCGTGCGCCGTCGGGCTGTGGTTGGGCTGGCTGATGTGACCGGCGCTCGCCCCGGGCGCTATGCCTGAGCGGCCGCCGACAGCTGCGGGGCCACGCGGTCGGCCACCAGGGCCAGGTGGTCGAGGTCGGCGAGATCCAAGACCTGCAGGTAGATGCGCTGCGCGCCGACCTCGCGGTACCGTTCGATCGCCTCGACCACTTCGGTGACGGTGCCCGCCGCGCCGTTTGCGCGGAGCTCGGCCGGCTCGCGCCCGATCCGGCCGGCGCGGGCGGTGAACTCGGCCTCGGTGCTGCCGCAGCACAGGACCAGTGCGGCCGACCGCACGATCTCGGCGGAGTCGCGCCCGATCGTCTCGCACGCGGCGTCCACCCGGCGGTACATGTCGGCGACCTTCTCGGTCGGCGCGAACGGCACGTTGAACTCGTCGGCGAACTTCGCGGCCAGCTTCGGCGTCCGCACCGGCCCGCCGCCGCCGATGATGATCGGCGGTCGCGGCGACTGGACCGGCTTGGGCAGTCCCGGCGAGTTCTCGATGCTCAGGTGCCTGCCGGCGTAGTCGAAGGTCTGCCCGTCCGGGGTGGCCCACAGCCCGGTGACGATGTCGAGGGTCTCCTCCAAGCGGTCGAATCGCTCACCCAACGGCGGGAACGGGATCCCGTAGGCTGCGTGCTCTTCGGCGAACCAGCCCGCGCCGAGGCCGAAGTCGACCCGGCCGCCGCTCATCTGATCCACCTGCGCCGCCTGGATGGCGAGCTGGCCCGGATGGCGGAAGGTGGCCGAGGTGACCAGGGTGCCGAGGCGGATCCGCGAGGTCGCGGTGGCCAGCGCCGCAAGCGTGAGCCAGGCGTCGGTGGGGCCGGGCCGACCGTCGACGTTCATCGCGAGGTAGTGGTCGGAGCGGAAGAAGGCGTCGAAGCCGAGATCTTCGGTCGCCCGGGCCACCCGAAGCAGGTCGTCGTACGTGGCGCCTTGCTGGGGTTCGGTGAAGATGCGCAGTTCCATGGCTCCATCATCGCTGAAATGCGGCGAATCGGTGCGGTGGCCGCCGTGGGGGTCTCCCGCGCCGGTGTCGCAGGGCGCTCAGATGCGGAAGGGCTCAGGCGACGACGATGCTGCGCTTGGCCAGGCCCATCCAGAATCCGTCGATCGGCTGATCGGGGACCTCGCCGACGCTGGTGGCGGCGCCGAGGGTGACGAACAGCGGCGCGAAGTGCTCGGTCCGCGGGTGGGCGTACGGCATGCCGGGGGCGCGGTCGGCGAAGTCGAGCAGACCGTCGACGTCGCCCGCGTCGAACCGTTCGCGAGCCCAGTGGTCGAACTCCACCGACCACTGGGGTGGGACGGCGCCGGGCGTCGGGTCGGTGAGGTAGGGGAGGCCGTGGGTGGTGAAGCCGGAGCCGATGATCATGACGCCCTCGTCGCGCAGCGGGACGAGTCGCTCGCCGAGCGCGAGCAGACGGGTCGGGTCGAGGGTCGGCATCGAGACCTGCAGCACCGGGATGTCGGCGTCGGGATACATCACGGTGAGCGGGACGTAGGCCCCGTGGTCGAGTCGGCGGTGGTGGTCGTGGTGGACCGGTTCGTTCGCGGGCATCAGCGCGGCGACGCTCGCGGCCAGGTCGGGTGCGCCGGGGGCGTCGTAGGTCGTCTCGTAGTAGCGGTCGGGGAAGCCCCAGAAGTCGTAGGTCAGCGGGACGCGCGAGTCGGTGGCGCCGACCGTCAGCGGCGCGGCCTCCCAATGGGCCGACACGACGAGGATCTGCTTCGGTCGCGGCAACTGGGTCGCCAGGGCCTTGAGCTCGGACACCCAGCGGTGATCGTCGACCAGCGGCGGTGCGCCGTGACTGAGGAAGATTGCGGGCATGCGGTCGGCGGACGGAGTGGTCGGCATGATTCGCACCCTTTCGGTCGGCGCCGGCGGACGAGTGACTTCAACGCCGTCGCTAGACCAGGATATTCCGCCGGCTCCGAATGCGTCGATGCCCCGACCGTCCAGGGGACGGGCGGGGCATCGACGAGAGCCTGGGGGTCGCCTAGCTCCCGCTGAGCAGACCGATCAGGGTCGCGACGTCGGAGCTTCCCGCACCTGATTCCAGGGCGAGGCTGCCGAAGTCCAGGACCGAGCCGATGCTGCCGATGCCGCTGGGAACGACGATCGGGAGCATGCCGACGCCGACGTTGCCCGGCTCCAGCGACTTGATGCCGCCGCAGGTGCCTAGGAATATGTAGACGCCGTCAGCGGCCTTGACGTTCTTCGAGTTCGAGTTGGGGCCGGGGCTCAGCAGGTTGTTGCTGGCTGCGGGGCCTGCCTTCGACTCCGACTTGAGCATGATCGCCACCAGCTTGATGTAGTCCTTGGCGTTGTACGCGATGTAGGCCTCCAGGGCCTGGGTGCCGCTGAGCAGGACCGACGTGCAGCTCGACTCGTTGAAGAACCCTGCCGTGCTGTTCGGATTCGTCAGAGTCAGCTTCAAGTTCTTGTCGCCGAACGAGCCCTGCTCGGCCTTGAGCTGGGGGCCCTGGTAGCGGTCGGCCGCGGCGGCTTGCCCCGGACTCGCGAAGATGAAACCGGTGAGCATCGCGAGTACCGCGGCGGTTGCCAGCAGCGAGCGCCGGAGGGTACGGGGAATCATGAGCACGTCCTCGTGGAAGATCGGGGGCAGAATCGTAACCGAGTTTATGGAGAACAGGGCATCGGTCTCGAATCGGCTGAGGCGGACGGCACGAAAGCGCTGGTCGCTGACCCAGAAGAGCTGATGGGTGTGTCGCTCTCCCCGGCGGGGAAAGAGAACAGCCCGGCCCCTGCGATGCAGGTGGCCGGGCTGTTCTCGTGGAGCCGCCTAGGAGAATCGAACTCCTGACCTATTCATTACGAGTGAATCGCTCTACCGACTGAGCTAAGGCGGCGTGCCGTCTCGCGACAGCGCTCATGATCGTACCGAGTCGTCGGCCCCGCAAGCAAAACGGGTGCTAGACGGCCCGAGAGGAGGTCGGCGCGCCCCGCTCGACCACCGTGCGGCGATCGTCTGAGCCCAAGACGATGCCGAAGACGTCGGCCAGCAGATCCGGTACCTCGGCGGCCGCGACCTCGCGGACGGTCTCGGTGCCGTCGGGCGTCTCGGCCGTCCAGGTCAGCGCGTCGAGCGTGTGATGCTCACGCTCGGAGAATCGCTGGACGTAGGTGCGGGCGGTGAACGGGGAGTGCGGCGACGTCGACACGAAATGGTTGCCGACCGCGTAGTCGATCGGGAACTGCGGATTCAACGTGAACACGTGCCGGTCGGTCCAGTCGGTGCCGCGCTGCCAGGCGGTCCACGACCGGGTGCCGAAGACGTCGTCCATGGGTCTGCTGGTGAGACGGAACCGCCAACCGTCCTGGTCGGACTCGGCGTAGTCGACCAGCAGCAGCGGTTCCAGCGGTCCGCGGCCGAAGCCGACGTCGCACAGGTGCCGTGAGCCGTCGGCGAACTCCACCACGAGCAAGGCGTGCGTGGGCGGGCGGGTGTGCGCCTCGCGGCCGAGGGTGACTCGGCCCGTGAGCGCGGTGAAGCGGAAGCCCAGCGCTTCCAGGGCCGCGGCGAACAGCGTGACGTGCTCGAAGCAGTAGCCGCCGCGTCGCTCGGCGACCAGCTTGGCCTGCACCGAGTCGAGGTCGAGGCGGACCGGGCGGCCGACGATGATCTCCAGGTTCTCGAACGGGATCGTCGTCACGTGCGCGCGGTGCAGCAGGCGCAACCCCTCGACGGTGGCCGCCGGTCGTCGGGCCAGCCCGAGTCTGCCGAGGTACGCCGAGAGATCGAGACCGTCGCCGTGCCAGAGGGACATCATGGGTCCCAGTCTGCTCGCACGACGACGGTCTCGGCCAGTGGAACTCGCGTCAGTCGGCGACGCCGTCGGCCCGTGCGGCGTCGGCGACCGCCCGTGCCACGGCCGGCGCGACGCGCTCGTCGAGCGGGCTCGGGACGATCCGGTCGGCGGCGAGGTCGTCGCCGACCACGGCCAGGATGGCGTCGGCCGCGGCGATCTTCATGTTCTCGGTGATCCGACGGGCGCCGGCGTCGAGCGCGCCCGCGAAGACGCCGGGGAACGCCAGGACGTTGTTGATCTGGTTCGGGAAGTCGCTGCGTCCGGTCGCGACGATCGCCGCGTACTTGGCGGCCACGTCCGGGTGGATCTCCGGATCCGGGTTCGACATGGCGAAGACGATGGCGTCGTCGGCCATCGTGGCGACGAGCTCCTCGTCGACGGTGCCGGCGGAGACGCCGAGGAAGACGTCGGCGCCGCTCAGTGCCTCGGCGATGCCGCCGGTCAGGCCGCGCGGATTGCTCCACTTCGCGACTTCATTCTTGTACTCGACCATGTCGGTGCGGCCCGAGTGCACGACGCCCTTCGAGTCGAGGACGACGATGTCCTCGATGCCCGCGGCCCGGAGGATCTCGGCGCACGCCACGCCGGCGGCGCCGGCACCGGAGACGACGACCTTGAGGCCGGCCAGGTCCCGGCCCAGGAAGCGTGCGGCGCCCTTGAGGGCGGCGAGGACCACGATGGCGGTGCCGTGCTGATCGTCGTGCATGACCGGGCAGTCGAGGGCCTCGATGACGCGCTTCTCGATCTCGAAGCAGCGCGGCGCCGAGATGTCCTCGAGGTTGACCGCGCCGAAGCTCGGCCGCAGTCGGATCAGCGTCTCGACGATCTCGTCGGGGTCGGTGGTGTCCAGGACCAGCGGAATCGCGTTGAGCCCGGCGAAGCTGCGGAACAGGGCCGCCTTGCCCTCCATCACCGGAAGCGAGGCGCGGGGACCGATGTCGCCGAGACCGAGCACCGCGGTGCCGTCGGAGACGACGGCCACCAGCCGCTGGGTCCACGTGTACTTGTCGACGAGGGCGGCGTCGGCGTGGATGGCGCGCGAGACCTGCGCGACGCCGGGGGTGTAGGCGATCGACAGATCGCGCTGCGTCTGGATCGGCGAACTCAGTTCGACGGACAGCTTGCCGCCTTCGTGCGACTGGAAGATCTCGTCGTCGGTGATGGGCATGTCGGTGATCTCCGGCTCACTCGGTGCAGCGATTGTCTCGTCTGCCGTGCTGGTCACTGTGTACTCCTCGATGCGGACGCGAATCGGCCGCATTTGAACTCTGCTCCGCGGATCTGTGTTGTGCGGAACCCGCTTCCGCACGGTGGGAACGCGTGGTCATGTCGCGGTGAACGTCGCATCGCGGCGAGCGATCGGCTCCGACCCGGCAACAGCGGCGGTCGTGCGGCGCCGACGAGGTGGTGCCGGCGCGGCACTCCAGCGATTCTGCCACCGGCCCCGGGAAGGTGCGCGCCCGGCTGTGATCTCGGCGGCCCGGGTGGGCCCGAAGCGCCGTCACGCGCTAATGTACATCTTGTGTCTATGACGTATTCATCGGCGGATCGGGTGTACGACGAGGTCAAGGAATTGATCCTGACCTGCGAGATCCCGGGTGGCGAGATGATCAGCGAAGGTGAGATCGCGGCCCGCTTCGAGGTGAGCCGGACTCCGGTGCGCGAAGCCTTCCTGCGCTTGGCGGCCGAAGGATGGATGCGCTTGTACCCCAAACGGGGCGCCCTCGTGGTGCCGATCGGGGAAGGTGAGGCGCGCGAGGTGCTCGACGCCCGCGTGCTGTTGGAGACCCACGCCTTGCGGTCGATGACCGCCGACCCGGCGGCCATCGCCGACCTGGTGGATCGACTGGACGACAACCTCGCGCGCCATCGACTCGTCGACCGGGCCGACGCCGCCCAGTTCGCGCGCTTGGATGCGGAGTTCCACCAGTTGATCGTCGCCGCCGGTCGCAACGGACTGCTGTCGGACTTCTACGTCTCGCTCGGTGAACGTCAGCGGCGGATGACGGCCGATCGACTGCGGCGCGACGCCGCGGTGACGCAGCGGATCGTCGCCGACCACACCGAACTCAAGCAGATCGTGCAGTCCGGCGACGCCGACCGGTTCGCAGCCGTGTTGACCGCACACCTGGCCGGTGTGCACGGAACGGAGGGGCGATGACGAGCCGAGTCGCCGAGCGCGCCGCGACGGCCGGCTGGCCCGCGGTCTGCCTGGCCGTGTTCACCGCCGCCTGGGGCGGCAACGAGTTCACGCCGCTGCTGGTCATGTACCGGACGGTGTCGGACTTCTCCGCGGTGACCGTCGACGTCCTGCTGTTCCTGTACGTCCTGGGGATCGTGCCCGCGCTGCTGATCGGCGGGCCGCTGTCCGACCGATTCGGCCGTCGAACGCTGATGCTGCCCTCGCCGGTGATCGCCGCGACCGGATCGGTCCTGCTGGCGGCGGGCGAGCACTCGGTGCCGCTGCTGGCCGCGGGACGGATCCTCAGCGGCATCGCCCTGGGCCTGGCGATGGCGGTCGGCGGCACCTGGATCAAGGAGCTGTCGGACCGGGCCGGCGACCCGATCTCGGCGGGCGCGCGGCGAGCGGCACTCAGTCTGACCGCAGGCTTCGGGATCGGTGCCGGCCTGGCCGCGGTTCTGGCGCAGTGGGCCCCGTTCCCCGGGCAGTCGGCCTACACGATCAACGTCGCGCTGGCGATCGCCTCGCTGCTGCTCATCATCCGAACCCCGGAGACCCGCACCCCGGCGGCGGGCGGCCGACTGCGCGACGCGTTGGCGATCCCGTCGGCGCGGAGTCCGCGGTTCTGGCTGATCGTGGCACCTATCGCCCCGTGGGTGTTCGGCGCGTGCGCCGTCGGCTACGCCGTGATCCCCGCCTTGATGACTGCGCACACGCCGGGCACGGCGATCGCCTTCGCGGGCGTGTGCTGCGTCGCCGGGCTGACTGCCGGCTTCTTCATTCAGAGCCTGGGCAAACGCATCGACCGGCCCGGTTCGCCGCGCGCGATGATCGTTGCGATGGTCTTGGTCGCAGCCGGTCTGGCCCTGGCCATCGGCGTCGCCGCGGCACCGTCGATTCCGTTGGCGATCGTCGCTGCGACCGTGCTGGGCTGCGGATACGGCATGGCGCTGATCTCCTGTCTGCTGGAAGTGCAGCGGATCGCCGGCCCCGACGACCTCGCCGGTCTGACCGCCGTCTTGTACACGCTCACCTACCTCGGGTTCGCCTCGCCGGCCATCATGTCGTGGGTCACCGAGCGGTTCGAGTCCATCGGGTACCCGGAGATGTTCGGCTTCGGCATCGCCATGACGGTCCTGAGCGCCGCGGTGGTCGCCGTCGCCAACCGGACGTCGATCGCGGGTCCGCGGCCGGCGGTCGCCGCCGAGCAGGAGGTCGTGCTGAACCGTGCGGCCGGGGTCCGATGACCTGAGCCGCGCATCTCGATCGGCCTGGGAGGGGCGTGTGCCGTTCAGGGGTGTCGGAGTAGGTCGTGGTCGGGGGATCTCGATACGCTCGCTCACTTCGTTCGCGGGCTACTCGATCAGCCTGGGAGGGGCGTGTGCCGCTTAGGGTTGTCGAGTAGCCATCGAGCGCAGCGAGACGGCGTATCGAGGCATCGTGGGACGCTCCCTTACGTCGTTCGCGGGCTGCCTGTGTATGGGGCGTGTGCCGTTCAGGGTTGTCGAGTAGGCCGTGATCGAGGCATCTCGATACGCTCGCTCACTTCGTTCACGGGCTACTCGATGAGCCTGGGATGGTCTTGATCGCCTGCGCTCAGCGGTCGGGGTAGCCGTCGGGGTTCTGGGACTGCCAGCGCCAGGTGTCGGCGCACATGTCGTCGATGGAACGGGTGGTGCGCCAACCGAGTTCGTGGTTGGCCTTGGACGGATCGGCCCAGTAGGCGGGCAGATCGCCGGGACGGCGGGGCACCACCTCGTAGGGGATCTCGCGGCCGCTGGCGCGCGAGAAGGCGTCGATCACCTGCAGCACCGACACCGGCTCGCCGCTGCCCAGATTCCACACCGACAGCGCGTCGTCGTGCTCGCCGATCCGCTTGAGCGCGGCGATGTGGCCGGCCGCGAGGTCCTCGACGTGGATGTAGTCGCGCACGCCGGTGCCGTCGACGGTGTCGTAGTCGTCGCCGAAGACCGACAGCTTCTCGCGCCGCCCGACCGCCACCTGCGAGACGAACGGCATCAGATTGTTCGGCAGCCCGCTCGGATCCTCACCGATCCGGCCGCTCACGTGGGCGCCGACCGGATTGAAGTAGCGAAGCAGCGCGATCCGCCACGTGTCGTCGGCGACGGCGAGGTCGCGCAGCACCTGCTCGATCATCACCTTCGTCCAGCCGTAGGGATTGGTCGCCGAGGTCGGCATGTCCTCGGTGCGCTCGAGCACCGGATTCTCCCCGTACACCGTGGCTGACGACGAGAAGACGAATTGCCGGACGCCGTGTGAGGCCATCGCCTCGAGCACCGTGAACGCCGTGTCCAGGTTGTTCCGGTAGTAGCTCAGCGGCTCGGCCACCGATTCGCCGACCGCCTTGAACCCGGCGAAGTGGATGACGGCGTCGACCGGCTCGGCGGCGAAGACCGCCTCGGTGGAGGCCTTGTCGGTGAGGTCGACACGGTGCACGGTGATCGGCCGACCCGCCAACTCCTCGAGCCGATCGACGACCGCCGGTTTGGCATTGCTGAAGTCGTCGGCGATCACCGCGTCGTGCCCGGCGGCCAGCAGTTGCAGAACGGTGTGGGAGCCGATGTAGCCGGCGCCGCCGGTGACGAGAACGCGCATGAGGTTTCGGTCTCCGATCTTCTTCGGTGCTGTGATTCTTCGGGCTGGGGTTCTTCGGGCTGTGGTCAATCGAGAACGCGCTGGGTACGGGCGTATTCGGCCTCCACCGCGGCCTTGCCCGGCGCCCACCAGTCGCGATGGTCGCGGTACCAGTCGACGGTCGCCGCCAGCCCGGCGGCGAAGTCGCGGTAGCGGGGAGTCCAGCCGAGCTCGGTGCGCAGGCGGGTGGCGTCGATCGCATAGCGGCGGTCGTGGCCGGGGCGGTCGGTGACGAAGTCGAAGGCGTCGGCCGGCTGCCCGAGCGCGGTCAGGATCGACTCGACGACGGTGCGGTTGTCGACCTCGCCGTCGGCGCCGATCAGGTACGTCTCACCGATGGCACCGCGATCGACGATGGTCCACACGGCGTCGTTGTGGTCGTCGACGTGAATCCAGTCGCGGACATTGCGGCCGTCGCCGTACAGCTTGGGTCGCACCCCGGTGAGCACGTTGGTGATCTGGCGGGGGATGAACTTCTCCAGATGCTGGTAGGGGCCGTAGTTGTTGGAGCAGTTCGACAGGGTGGCGTCGACGCCGAACGAGCGTACCCACGCGCGCACCAGCATGTCCGAACCCGCCTTGGTGGCGCTGTACGGGCTCGACGGACGGTAGGCGGTATCCTCGGTGAACCGTGACGGATCGTCGAGATCGAGATCGCCGTACACCTCGTCGGTGCTGATGTGATGCAACCGCACACGATGGCGGCGCACCGCCTCCAGCAGCGTGTAGGTGCCGACCAGGTTGGTCTGCACGAAGGCCGACGGGTCGGCCAGCGAATTGTCGTTGTGCGATTCGGCGGCGAAGTTCACCACCAGATCGGCGTCGGCGACCAGGCCGTCGACCACCGCGGCGTCGGCGATGTCGCCGCGGACCACGTAGACGCGGTCGGCGACCGGCTCCAGGGTGGCGGGATTGGCGGCGTAGGTGAACTTGTCGAGCACGGTCAGCCGGGCGTCGGGCCTGGTCTGCAAGGTGCGCAGGACGAAATTGGCGCCGATGAATCCGGCGCCGCCGGTCACAAGCACCCGCATGCCGCTGCTCCTGAAGGTCGTCGATGGACGTCGGTGGGCAGGCCCGCATCCGCGAGAATCCGCCTCGTCCGACTCTACCGATAGGCTGACCGCATGCGCGGAATCATCCTGGCGGGCGGCACCGGGAGCAGATTGCACCCGATCACCCAGGGCGTCAGCAAACAGCTGGTGCCGGTCTACGACAAACCGATGATCTACTACCCGCTCTCGACCCTGATGCTGGCCGGGGTCCGCGACGTCCTCGTCATCACCGCCCCGGCCGACCGCGACGCCTTCGAACGGCTGCTCGGCGACGGCTCGCAGTTCGGCGTGCGCATCACCTACGCCGTGCAGGACGAGCCGAACGGACTGGCGCAGGCCTTCGTCCTGGGCGCCGACCACATCGGCGACGACACGGTCGCGCTGGTGCTGGGCGACAACATCTTCTACGGCCCCGGTCTGGGATCGCAGCTGCAGGGGTTCGACGGCCTCGACGGCGGCGCGATCTTCGCCTATCGGGTCGCCGACCCCAGCGCGTACGGGGTCGTCGAGTTCGACGCGAACGGAACCGCCGTGTCGCTGGCGGAGAAGCCCGCCCGGCCCAAGTCCCGCTACGCGGTGCCGGGCCTGTACTTCTACGACAACGACGTCGTCGACATCGCGGCCGCGCTGGCGCCGTCGGCCCGCGGGGAGTACGAGATCACCGACGTCAACGCCGAGTACCTGCGGCGCGGCAAACTGCACGTGACCGTGCTCCCGCGCGGGACGGCGTGGCTCGACACCGGTACCTTCGACTCGTTGCTCGACGCGGGGAACTTCGTGCGGACCGTCGAACAGCGGCAGGGCCTCAAGATCGGTGTGCCCGAGGAGATCGCGTGGCGCCTCGGGTACCTCGACGACGATCGACTCCGCGCCCGCGCCGAGCGGCTGGTGAAATCCGGCTATGGGACATATCTGCTCGACCTGCTCGAGCACGGACGGGAGCTGTGACCGCATGGACGTACGACCGCTGAGCATCGACGGCGCCTGGGCCTTCACACCCGTCCGTCACACCGACGACCGCGGCGTCTTCCTGGAGGCGTTCAAGGCCGACGTGGTGGCGCAGACCATCGGGCACCGGTTCGACCTGGCGCAGGTCAACACGTCGGTCTCGGCGGCCGGCGTGATCCGCGGCGTGCACTTCTCCGACGTCCCGCCGGGGCAGGCCAAGTACGTCACGTGCACGGTGGGCGCCGTCTTGGACGTGGTCGTCGACGTGCGCGTGGGATCGCCGACCTTCGGCCGCTGGGACGCCGTGCTGCTCGACGACGCCGACCGTCGTGCGGTGTACCTGTCGGAGGGTCTCGGACACGCATTCTGCGCGCTGCAGGACGATTCGGTCGTCACCTACCTGTGCTCCACCGGGTACCGCCCGGGCGCCGAGCACGGCGTGAACCCGACCGACCCGGAACTGGGCATCGACTGGCCGCGCGTGGGTCGCGACGGTGCGCCGCTCGAGTACCTGCTGTCCGACAAGGACGCCGCCGCACCGCGGTTGTCGCAGGCGCGGGAGGCGGGACTGCTGCCCGATCATGCGACGGTCACCCGGTTCGTCGGCGATCAGCGCTGACCGCGCGCCCGCGACGGTGACGGGTCAGGACCGGGCCCGGGTGGAGAACCGCCGAGCGTCACCCGAGCGCCGGGAACGCGGGCAACTCCGGCGTGAACAGCCAGTCCCGCCAGAGGTCGGCCAGTGACGTCGCCGAGAACGTCGATGCCAGCGCGATGAAGTCCTCGGTGGTGACGCAGCGGTAGGCGTACTTCTCGGTCCAGCGGCGGATCAGGGCGAAGAACTGGCCGTCGCCGATCCGCAGCCGCAGCGCGTGCAGGGTCATGGCGCCGCGCTTGTACACCCAGTCCTCGAACATGTCCTTCGCGCCGGGGTCGGCGAGCGGGACGCGGACCGGCGCGGCGGCCAGCTTCGCGTAGTAGTGCCGGGCCCACTCGTCGGCCGACCGGCCGCCCGAATGCTGGCTCCACAACCATTCGGCGTAGCAGGCGAAGCCCTCGTGCAGCCAGATGTCGCGCCAGCGGGCGACGGTGACCGAGTTGCCGAACCACTGGTGGGCCAACTCGTGGGCCACCAGTCGTTCGTGATCGAGGGTGCCGTCGCAGTGGTTGGCGCCGAAGGTGGAGAAGCCCTGCGATTCGAGCGGGATGTCGAGCGAGTCCTCGGTGATCAGCGAGGTGTACTCGGGGAACGGGTAGGGGCCGAACATCTCGGTGAAGGCCTTCATCATCTGCGGCTGCCTGCCGAAGCTGACGTCGAAGTCGGCACCGAGGTGCGCCGGGAGCAGCGCGCGCACCGGGACGGGGCCGTCGGTCATGGTGCGATGCTCGTATTGGCCGATCTGGACGGCCGCGAGGTAGGTCGCCATCGGTTCCACCTGCTCGTACACCCAGGTGGTCTGGGCGGCGCGGCGACGTCTGCCGACCAGTCGGCCGTTCGCCAGCGCGTAGTACGGGCTGTCGGTGGTGATCTCGATGCGGAAGGGCGCCTTGGCCTCGGGATGGTCGTCGCACGGGAACCACGACGGCGCTCCGTTGGGCTGGTTGGCGCACAGGGAGCCGTTCTCCAGTTCCTCCCAGCCGACGGTGCCCCAGGTGGTGCGGATGGGGCGCGGGTTGCCGCCGTAGCGGATCTCTACGGCCAGTGCGCCGCCGGGCGGAACCGGTGCCGCCGGGGTGACGGTCAGCTTGTCGGAGCGGTGCGAGTAGCGGACGCGACGGCCGTTGACCGACACCTTGTCGACGCGCATCGTCGAGGCGAGGTCGACGCTGAAGCGGTTGAGCTGCTGGTACGACGACGCGGTGATGGTCGCGACGCCGTCGAGTCGGTTGCTGTTGACCTTGTATGTCAGATCGAGGTCGTAGCGTGAGACCCGATAGCCGAGGTTCCCGCTGCGGGGCAGGTACGGGTCGAGTTCGTGCGAGGCGGCGCTGAGGGTGGGGGTGTGCCACGCGGTCTTCCCGAGTTTGCCCGGCACAACCAGCCTTTCGTTCGTTCGTCGGTACGACTCCTCGAGGGTACCGCTGAGGGGGTCGGCCCGCTGTCGCGCGGGCGTGGGGCCGGGTCAGTGCAGGTCGGATCAGTGCAGGCCGGGTCAGCGCGGCCAGGGGGCGATCGGGTTGCCCTGCCAGCGCGTGTGCGCCGGGACCACGTCGCCGCGCATCACCAGCGACGCGGGTCCGACCGTCGCCGACTCGCCGACACCGGAGGCAGGCAGGGCGACGCAGTGCGGGCCGAGCGTCGCACCGGCCGCCAGGACCACCGTGTCGATGGCCATCACCCGATCGTGGAACAGGTGCGTCTGCACCACGCAGCCGCGCGAGACGGTGGCGCCGTCGCCGAGTTCGACGAGGTCGGCTTCGGGCAGCCAGTACGACTCGCACCAGACGCCGCGGCCGATTTTGGCGCCCAGTGCCCGCAGCCACAGGTTGAGCACCGGCGTCCCCGCGGCGGCATTGGCGAACCACGGTGCCGCGACGGTCTCGACGAAGGCGTCCGACAGCTCGTTGCGCCAGACGAACGAACTCCACAGCGGGTGCTCGGCGGGTCGGATCCGGCCGACGACGGTCCACTTCGCGACCGCGGCGACGAGGCCGGCGATCGCGCCGGCGGCCAGCAGGATCACCCCGCTCAGCAGCACGGACGCCCACACCCCCCATTCGACGGCGAGCGCCTGCATGGCGAACAGAACGCTGATGCCGATGCCGAACGAGACCATCACCGCGATGATGCGCAGGGTTTCGACGGCGCCGCGTGCGGCGCGCAGACCGGCCGTCGGCGCGAAGGTCCGCGCGGCGTCCGACTCCGACGGGGTGCGTCGCAGGCGGACCGGCGGGCTGCCCAGCCAACTCGACCCGCTCTTGGACTTCACCGGCGCCGACGACAGGACCGCGACGAGGGAGTTCTTCGGCAGTTTCCGTGACGGAGCGACCATGCCGGAATTCCCGAGGAAGGCCCGTTTGCCGACCTTTGCCTCACCGACGCGCATCCACCCGCCGCCCAGCTCGTACGACGCCATCAGCGTGTCGTCGGCCAGGAACGAGTCGTCGCCGACCGTGGTGAACTTCGGGAGCACCAGGGCGGTCGAGATCTCGGTGCCCCGGCCGATGCGAGCGCCGAGCGCGCGGAACCACCACGGCGTCAACAGGCTCGCATACAGCGGAAACAGGTAGGTGCGCGCCGAATCCATGAGCCGTTCGGTGGCCCACACCTGCCAGCCGGTGCGCGAGCGCACCGGATACACGCCCGCGCGCATGCCGACCGACAGGGCGCGGACCGAGAGCAGGATCAGCAGCGCGAACACGGCCATGGCGGCCACCGCGGCGACCGGGGCCATCGCCAGTCCGCGCAGCGCGGCCGCCGCCATCGTGTCGGCCGACAGCGCCCAGGCGCCGATCACGGCCAGCCCGGCGGCCAGCGAGACCAGCGGGATCCCGGAGATGATCATGGCGGTCGCGGCATACAGCGGCACCCACCACTTGCGCTGCGGCGGGCGATGGTCGGGCCACTGCGCCTTCGCCTTGCCGACCTTGACGGCTGGTGAACCCGACCACTGCTGCCGCGCCTTGACCTTGCCGATGACCGCCGACCCGGGGTCGACGATCGCGTCGCGGCCCACGACGACGCCGGGCAGCAGCGTCGACCGCGAGCCGACGGTCGCGCCCGGTTTGATGTCGATCCGCCCGATGACCAGGTCGTCGCCGTCGAGCCACCAGCCGGCCAGATCGACCTCGGGCTCGATCGCGGCGCCGTCGCCGATCTCCAGCAGACCGGTGACCGGCGGCAGCGAATGGAGGTCGACGCCGCGCCCGATCCGCGCGCCCAGCGCCCGCGCCAGGGTGGGCAGCCACGGCGCCCCCGACAGGTTGTAGGCGCCGCTGGCCTGCATCAACCGTTCGGCCAGCCACAGCCGCACGTGCACCGAGCCGCCGCGCGGATAGACGCCCGGGGCGACGCCGCCGAGCAGGGCGCGTGCACCGGCCGCGGCGATCACCAGTCGACCGAACGGGGTCACGAAGACCAGGAAGGCCGCGATCAGCAGCCACCAGTTCACCGAGACGAGCCACGATGCGCGGTAGTCGAGGGCGTCGGCGACGGCCCGACCGGCGTTGTTCGCGACACCGAGCCAGGTGATCCACTGGATGCCGGTCAGGGTGGCCAGCGGGACCGACGCCACCGCCTGGGCCAGCCCGGTCGCGCGCGGCACCGGTCGGACGGTGCGCGGGGTGACCGCGGCGCCCGGGTTGCGCGAGTCGAGCAGTTCGGCGAGCGAGCCCAGGCGCGGGTGGTCGTACAGATCTGCGACGGTGATGTCCGGGTAGCGGACCCGCAGCGCGGTGACCAGCTGGGCCGCCGACAGCGAACCGCCGCCCTCGGCGAAGAAGTCGGCCTTCGCCGAGCCGATCCGGACCCCGAGGACCCCGGTCCACTGCTCGGCCAGCCACGCCTGCGTCCCGGTCAGGTCGTCGCCGCCGTCGGTGGCGTCGGTGCCGGGCACCGGCCACGGCAGCGCGTCGCGATCGACCTTCCCCGAGGTGCGGGTGGGCAGCTCGTCCATCAGGACCAGCCGGGGCACCAGGGCGGCGGGCAGTTCTTCACGCAGGTGCGCCTGCGCCGCCGACAGGTCGAACCCCGGGTCGGTGGAGGCCAGGTAGCCGACCAGCAGGGCGTTGCCGGTGGCCGTCTTGCGGACGGCGGCCGCGGCCCCGCTGACGCCGGGCAGGTTCTGCAGCGCGTTGTCGACCTCGCCGAGCTCGATGCGGCGGCCGCCGATCTTGACCTGGTCGTCGGCCCGGCCGACGAACTCCAGGCCCTCGTCGAGGAGCTTCACCACGTCGCCGCTGCGGTAGGCGCGATCCCAGCCGAGGGTCGGCATCGGCGAGTACTTCTCGGCGTCCTTGACCGGATCGAGGTAGCGGGCCAGGCCGACGCCGCCGATCACCAGCTCGCCCGACTCGCCGACGGCGACCGGCTGCTGATCCGGTCCGACGACCGCCAGATCCCAGCCCAGCAGGGGCAGCCCGATGCGGACCGGTCGGCCCCGGTGCATCTGCGCCGCGCAGGCGACGACGGTCGCCTCGGTGGGCCCGTAGGTGTTCCACACCTCGCGGTCGTCGGTGGCGAGACGGTCGGCCAGCTCGGGCGGGCAGGCCTCGCCGCCGAAGATCAGCAGCCGGACGGCTTCGAGCGCTTCCGCGGGCCACATCGCGGCCAGCGTGGGCACCGTCGACACCACGTTGATGTCACGTTTGACCAGCCACGGACCCAGATCCATGCCCGATCGGACCAGCGCGCGCGGTGCCGGGACCAGGCAGGCCCCGTGCCGCCAGGCCAGCCACATCTCTTCGCACGAGGCGTCGAAGGCGACCGACAGTCCGGCGAGCACGCGGTCGCCGGGCCCGAGCGGCTCATCCTGCAGGAAGAGCCGCGCTTCGGCGTCGACGAAGGCCGCCGCGTTGCGGTGGGTGACCGCGACGCCCTTTGGCTTGCCGGTGGACCCGGAGGTGAAGATGATCCACGCATCGTCCGACAGCGTCGCGGGGGAGGCGGTGAAGGCGGGGGCCGGTGCGTCGGTCGGTCGGTCGGTGCGTCGGTGCACGCCCTCGGCGTCGATGACGGCGTCGACGTCGGCCTCGCCGAACACCAGGCGGGCGCGTTCCTCCGGATCGTCGGCGTCGACCGGAACGTAGGCGGCGCCTGCGTAGAGGGTGGCGAGGATGGCGATGTAGAGGTGCCGGTCGCCGGAGGGCATGCGGATGCCCACCCGATCGCCGCGGCCGATGCCGATCTCGCCGAGCCGCCGCGCCACCCGTCGCACGAGCGCGATCAGCTCGGAGTAGGAGACGATCTGGTCGCCGTCGTCGATCGCCGGCGCATCGGGGTGGGTGCGGGCGGTCGCCGCGAGGAGGTCGCACAGGGTGCGGGGCGCGGGTGCCTGGTCGCCGAGCAGATACTGCCGGGGGATCCTCACGGGCGGGGTTGGCACGGGCGATTGACCTCCGGGAACGCAGCGACCAGCGGGCGCACCACCGCGATGCGCCCAGGTCATTGTGCAACAGCTCCCGCGGTCCCGCAGCGCGGTGAGCGGCGACTTCGGCGTGCCGGTCGTTGTCGGACCTGCGGGATATGGTCGCGCCGTAAGCTGGATCACGTCGGCGACGCGATGCGTCGGCGCAGACGGATCGGATCATTCACGACTAGCCCCTACGGAGAAGACACATGGCAGCACCGTTGAAGCTCGGACTCAAGGCGTCGGCAGAGCAGTTCGATCCGCGCGAGTTGGTCGAGGTCGGGGTGATGGCCGAGGAGTTCGGACTCGACTCGGTGACGGTGAGCGACCACTTCCAGCCGTGGCGGCACAACGGCGGCCACGCCCCGTTCTCGCTCGCGTGGATGGCGGCGGTCGGCGAGCGGACCCGGCGCATCCAGATGGGCACCTCGGTGATGACGCCGACGTTCCGATACAACCCGGCGGTCGTCGCGCAGGCCTTCGCGACCATGTCGTGCCTGTACCCGGAGCGCGTGATGCTCGGGGTCGGCACCGGCGAGGCCCTCAACGAGTACGCCACCGGATTCCGCGGCGACTGGCCCGAGTTCAAGGAGCGTTTCGCTCGGCTGCGCGAGGCGGTCCGGCTGATGCGTGAGCTGTGGACCGGCGACAAGATCGATTTCGAGGGCGATTACTACCACACGCAGGGCGCGTACATGTACGACGTTCCGGCCAAGCCGGTGCCGGTGTACATCGCCGCGGGCGGGCCGGTGGTCGCACGGTACGCCGGCCGCGTCGGCGACGGCTTCATCTGCACCTCGGGCAAGGGGATGGACCTGTACACCGAGAAACTGATCCCGGCGGTCAAGGAGGGTGCGGCCAAGGCCGAGCGGGACTTCGAGCAGATCGACCGGATGATCGAGATCAAGATCTCCTACGATCCCGACCCGCGGCAGGCGCTGGAGAACACCCGGTTCTGGGCGCCGCTGTCGCTGACGCCCGAACAGAAGCACAGCGTCAACAGTTCGGTGGAGATGGAGCGGCTGGCCGACGAACTGCCGATCGAGCAGGTCGCCAAGCGGTGGATCGTCGCCTCCGACCCCGACGACGCCGTCGCGCAGATCAAGACCTACCTCGACGCCGGTCTCAACCACCTCGTCTTCCACAATCCGGGCCACGACCAGCGTCGCTTCCTGGAGGCGTTCACCACCGACGTGGTGCCGAAGCTGCGCGAGCTGGCCTGAGTCCGCGGCTCAGTCGTCGAACGGTTTGTCGGTGCGGCCGACCAGTTCGGCGACCGACTCGATGACTCGGGTCGGGCGGAACGGGTACGCCTCGACCGATTCCCGCGTGGAGATGCCGCTGAGCACCAGGATCGTCTGCAGTCCCGCTTCGAGACCGGAGACCACGTCGGTGTCCATCCGGTCGCCGATCATCAACGTGTTCTCGGAGTGGGCGCCGATCCGCCGCAGCGCGCTGCGCATCATCAGCGGGTTGGGCTTGCCGACGTAATACGGCTCGCGGCCGGTGGCCCGGGTGATCAGTGCGGCCACCGCGCCGGTCGCCGGCAGTGGGCCGCTCGACGACGGACCCGTCGCGTCCGGGTTGGTGGCGATGAACCGGGAACCGCGTTCCACCAACCGGATCGCGGTGGTGATCGCCTCGAACGAGTAGGTCCGCGTCTCCCCGAGGACCACGTAGTCGGGGTCCGCGTCGGTGAGGACGTAGCCGATGTCGTGCAGTGCCGTGGTGAGTCCTGACTCGCCCACGACGTAGGCGCTGCCCTCGGGTCGCTGCGACCGCAGGAACTGCGCGGTCGCCAGCGCCGAGGTCCAGATGTTGGCCTCGGGGACGTCGAGGCCGGACGCGAGCAGCCGGGCTCGCAGGTCGCGCGGCGTGCGGATCGAATTGTTGGTCAGCACGCTGAACGGTGTCTGACGGTCCCGGAGTTCGGCGATCAAGGCGTCGGCGCCCGGGATCAGCCGCTCCTCACTGATCAGCACACCGTCCATGTCCATCAGGTAGTTGACCGTCATGGCTCCATTGTCCACCGCGCCCGCGCGCCGGGGGCGGCAATGCTCGGCGGTGGCCGGTGGCCGGTGGCCGGTCGATGCGCGTCTCGTCGTCGGCCGACAGCCGGGACGGTGTCGCGGACAGTCGTTTTCGTGCCGCTCGCGACTCGGGTCCTTAGTCCGAACATGCTACAGCGATTGGACGAATCTTGGCCGAGGGTGCTTCGATCTGTGTCATGGATGGCGCCGACAGGACGCCTGGTCATGATGCCTGTACTGTCTAAACCGCAGTTCAGCGTGTCTTCACAATCCCTCATGGTCCGCGGTGACGGGTCGCGACGAAAGCGTCATTGCGAGGCGTGAATCACGCTGAAACGATAGGTTTTCCGGTATGGGTTTTTTGCGTGATCGGTGTATTACCGGCATCGAGCGTGAGTTTTCAGGCGTGACCGCTTGGTCGGGTTCGGTGATGGCTGCGTGAGGATCGACGACTCTCTGCCGGGCGCCCTGCCCGCAGACGCGCCGCTGGTGCACGCTGCCGGAATCGGCGTGGCGGCATCGTGGGGCCACATCTTCGGACCGACCGACGTCAGCGTCCTGCCCGGCGGGGTCACGGTCCTGCAGGGCTCGGGCGGCCGCGGCCGCACCGCGCTGCTGTTGACGCTGTCGGGGCGGATGAAGCC
Organism: Gordonia aichiensis; assembly: GCF_039946255.1. Taxonomy (GTDB): domain Bacteria; phylum Actinomycetota; class Actinomycetes; order Mycobacteriales; family Mycobacteriaceae; genus Gordonia; species Gordonia aichiensis_A. Next base: position 35,188 of record NZ_JBCDWL010000021.1, read on the forward strand.
GACCAGCGGCACGCTGGAGGCGTTCGGGCGCACCAACGACGCGCACTTCCTGTTCCGGCACGCCGCGATGGGCTTCATCGAAGAGGTCGACGGCATCGAGCAGACGATCCGGGTCCGCGATGTGCTCACCGAGCAGCTCCGCTGGCACGCTCCCTGGTATCGCTGGGTGCGGCAGGCCACCGACGATGATCTGGAACGCATCTGCCGCCCGGTCTTCGGCGACGACCTGCAGCTGCCCTCGCTGCGTTCCTACGTCGAAGAACTGCCCGAACTCACCGCCGCGCTGTTCCGGGTCGCGGTGGCGAACATCCGCCGCCCCGAACTGCTGGTGGTCGGCGGCGTCGACAACCTGACGCGCGTCGAGAACTCGAACCTGATGCTCGACCGGCTCATCGAGCTGGGCCGCACGCAGACGGTCGTCACCGCCGACGTCAACGGCGCCCCCGCGCACGCCGGGCAGGTGCGGGTCGTGGCCGTGGACAACCTGACTGACGACGAATTCGTCCGGCTCGAGCCGGCAGATCGGACCAACTGAACATGTTTGCTGCGTTCTCTCCGGGCAGTGACTTCAAGCGCTACTACCGCGGCCGCATGCCGCGACTGGCGTTGGTGGTCATCATCCTGATGCCGCTCATGTACGGCGCGCTCTACCTGTGGGCCTTCTGGAATCCGTTCAACGCGGTCAACAAGATCCCGGTCGCCCTGGTCAACATGGACACCGGCGCCGAGGTGATGGGCGAGAAGCTCAACGCCGGCGACCAAGTGGTGACGGGTCTGATCGACTCGAAGCAACTCGACTTGAACGTGGTCTCGGAGTCGGAGGCCGCCAAGGGCGTCGCGGACGGCAAGTACTACTTCTCGATCACCCTGCCCGCCGACTTCAGCACCAAGATCGCCTCGCCGACCTCCGACAAGCCGGAGTCGGCCGAGCTGATCTTCACCTACAACGACGCCAACAACTACCTCGCGACGATCATGGGCCAGGACGCGGCCCAGCAGGTGGTCAACCAGGTCGGCGCGCAGGTGGGGCAGCAGACCTTCTCGATCGTCCTCAACGACGCGGGCTCGATGGTCGGCAAGATCAAGCAGGCCGCCGACGGCGCCAACGAGATCAGCGCCGGTCTGGTGACCGCCCACGACGGGTCCGCGGAACTGTCGTCGGCGATCGACGAGCTCAGCGGTGCCGTCATCAAGGCGACCGATCCGCTGCTCAAGCTCACCGAGAACCAGGGCAACGGGATGAGCGCGGCCGAGCTGGCGGCGACCGCCGACCGCATGAGCCGGTCGGCCGACGCCCTCAGCAAGATCAGCGGCACCGCGGCGACCGGCGAGAGTCAGGCCGCCCACGCCCTCGGCTCGGTGATCAGCCGGTTGAAGGCGCACCCGGATCCGGCGGTCCGCTCGGCCGGGCAGGCTCTGGAGGGCGTGCGGCAGCGGCTGCTGAGCACCGACAGCCCGGCGACGAAGCCGGCCGAACTGCAGCAGATCAGCACCGACTCGGCCGCGGTCAGCCGTGAGCTGGCCAACCCGAACAGCCCGCTCCGGATGGCGATGACGCTGCTCGAGCCCGGTGTGGCGCACGACGACATCATGAAGGCGCGCGCCGGAGCCGAAGAACTCAGTGCGGGTGCGAACAAGCTCACCGCAGGCCTGGTCGAGCTGTCGACCGGTGCCAAGGAGCTGGCGGCCGGTCTCGACGAGGGCGTCAAGGCGATCCCGCACTGGACCGCCGCGCAGAAGAAGGAACTCGCCGACACCCTGGGGCAGCCGGTCAAGCTCACCCAGAACACCGAGCACGAGGCCGCGACCTTCGGCACCGGCTTCGCCCCGTTCTTCTTCTCGCTCGCACTGTTCGTCGGCTGCATCATCGCCTGGATGCTCTTCACGCCGATTCAGGCGCGGCCGGTCGCCCAGGGCCTCAACCCGTTGCGCGTCGTGCTGGCGTCCTATTTCCCGACCTTCGCGGTGGGCATCCTGCAGGCCGCCATCCTGTACGCGGTGGTCGTCTACGCGATCGGCATGCGGCCCGAGTATCCGGCCGCCACACTGGGATTCATGCTGCTCATCGTCGCGATGTTCCTAGCGATGATCCAGATGTTCAACGCCCTGTTCGGCCCGGCGGTCGGACGAGTGGTCACGTTGGCCTTCCTGATGATCCAGCTGACCTCGGCGGGCGGCATCTATCCGGTGCAGACGACGACGAAACCCTTCCAGTACATGCACTACGGCGATCCGATGACCTACACCGTCAACGGACTGCGGCAGCTGACCCTGGGCGGGATCGACTACCGACTGTGGGTGGCGCTCGCCGTCGTCATCGGCCTGACCCTTGTCTTCATCGCCGTATCGACGTGGGCCGCGCACCGCAACCGTCAGTACACGATGGATCGCCTCTACCCGCCGGTCGAAGTGTGACCGGGTGGCAGGCAACCGAACCAATCCAAAGCACGTCGAAGGAGATTTGATGTCCAACTCGCGTTCGAACGATTCGATTGTTCTCAAGCCCGTGTTCGCCTTGGACGGCGAGGCGACGGAGCTGCCCCGGTTCGACATGCCGGACGATATGATGCTGCCGAGCGCGGCTTACCAGATCGTCCACGACGAGGCGATGCTCGACGGCAACGCGCGCCTCAATCTGGCGACCTTCGTCTCCACCTACATGGACAAGGAAGCTCAGCTTCTTTACATGCAGACCGTCGATAAGAACATGATCGACAAGGATGAGTACCCGGCGACCGCCGCGATCGAGGACCGCTGCTGGCGGATCCTGGGCAATCTGTGGAACAACCCGGATGTCGAGTCCACCTTCGGCACCTCGACGATCGGTTCGTCGGAGGCGTGCATGCTCGGCGGGCTGGCGCTCAAGCGCCGCTGGCAGGCCAAGCGCAAGGCCGAGGGCAAGTCGACCGAGACGCCGAACATCGTCATGTCGACTGCGGTCCAGGTGTGCTGGGAGAAGTTCGCCAACTACTTCGAGGTGGAGCCGCGCTGGGTCCCGGTCAGCGAGGACCACATGTTCCTCGACGGCCACGACCTGGAGAAGTACGTCGACGAGAACACCATCGGCGTCGTGGCGATCATGGGCCAGACCTACACCGGCGCCTACGAGCCGGTCAAGGAGATCGCGGCCAAGCTCGACCAGATCCAGGCCGACACCGGACTCGATGTCCATATCCACATCGACGGCGCCTCCGGCGCGATGATCGCGCCCTTCTGCCAGCCCGAGCTGGAGTGGGACTTCCGCATCGACCGCGTCGCCTCGATCAGCACCTCCGGGCACAAGTTCGGCCTGGTGTACCCGGGTGTGGGCTGGATCGTCTGGCGTGACGCCGAGGCGCTCCCGGAGAGCATGGTCTTCCACTGCAGCTACCTCGGCGGCGACATGCCGACCCTGGCGCTCAACTTCTCGCGGCCCGGCGCGCAGGTGCTGCTGCAGTACTACCAGTTCCTCCGACTGGGCCGTGAAGGCTACCGCGTGGTGCAGCAGGGCTCGCTCGACGTGGCGCAGTACCTGTCGTCGGAGATCGAGAAGATGGGTCCGTTCGAGCTGGTCAGCCGCGGTGACACCATCCCGGTGTTCGCATGGCGGCTCAAGAAGGACGCGAACCCGAACTGGAATCTGTACGACCTGCAGGACCGAATGCGCATGAAGGGCTGGCAGATCCCGGCCTACCCGCTGGCCGACGATCTCGCCGAGATGACCGTGCAGCGGATCGTGGTCCGTGCCGGCCTGAGCCACGACCTGGCCGACAAGGTCCTCGAGGACATGCGCACCGAGGTGGACTTCCTGAACAACCTCGACGCGCCGATGCCGCGCGAGGGCGCCGCGTCGCACTTCCACCACTAGAAGAATCCATCGCGACCGTCTGCGTCCGAGGCCGGACGCAGACGGTCGGCATTCGCAGGGGAGACACCGTTCCATGTCCATTTCGGCTTCTGCCGAGTCGAGCCGACTGCTCACCCCGACCACGCTGAAGCAGTGCGTCGGCTTCATGATCGGCTCGGCGCTGTTCGCACTCGGGTCGGCGCCCGGCTTCGGCACCTGGGCCGGGGCATCGGCATCGAACATCTGCTACTTCATCGGTGCGTGGTTCTTCACCGGTGCCGCGCTGATCCAGTTGGTGCTCAGCGGTGCGATGACCGTGCCGGTCAAGTACGGGACCGGAACGATGTTCCGCGCGGAATGGCTGGCCGGGTCTACTCAGTTCTTCGGTACGTTGCTGTTCAACGTCAGCACCGGAGCAGCGTTGACCGTGCGGTCGGTGAAGGGGCAGGAACACCTGGTCTGGAACCCCGACGCGGCGGGCTCGGTGGCCTTCCTGATCAGCGGATACTTCGTCCTGGTGGCCTATCGGCACACCGCGGGCACGCAGTGGGCTCCCGGTGATCGCAACTGGTGGTCCGGACAGATCAACTTCCTCGGCTGCGTGGCCTTCGGGGTCTCGGCGGTGGCGTCGTTCGTCAACGGCTCCGGAAACACCGTCGACGCCGTGCTGGCGAACGCAGGCACCTTCGTCGGTGCGATCTGCTTCTTCCTCGCCTCCGCGGTGGTACTGCCCCGAGCGGGTTCGACGTCGTGACCGCCGAATCCCTGCAGCCGACGGCGGTGACCGACTGGAGTCTGCGGCTCGGCCTGGCACCGGAAGACGCGCCGGCCGCGTTGCGCGGCAGCGGAGGGCTGCTCGAGTTCAATCGGCGGATCGCCCTCGGCCGAGCGCGAAGCCTCGATGTCAGCGAGTTCGCCGCTGTCCTGTGGCGGCGCCGCCTGTCGACGATGACGGTGACGTCGTTGCTGCTCACGCCGCTGTCGATGGAACTGGGAGGCGGGGACGTCGGCGGAACCGGCGGCGACGAGGTGGTGGTCGCCACCGTCGGCACGTCGATGGTGATCGAGAGCGCGGACGGGCACACCGAGATGCACCGGCCCGATCAGCTGATCGTCTTCGCTTCCGGTGCCCGACATCGCCTCGTCACCAACGGCGTCGCCGAAGTCACCGCGTTGCGGATGTCGTTCGTCGAGTTCGGTTCGGCCCGCGCACTGCTGCGGAACTGCGGTGGGCTGGCGGTGATGGACTCGTTCCTGGCGCAGACCGTGGCGCGCAGCATCCGAGGCTTCGGGGCCGGCGTGATCGGTGCACCGCCGTCGGAGTCGACGGCCGCGGCCGAGTTCGCGATTCTGGAGCTGTTGTCGGCGGCGGCGGCCGAGGCCACCGCCCGCCGCACGTCGGCGTCGTCGAGCACCCAGCAGGTTCAGCGGGAGACGCAGGAGCTCATCGAGCGGCACTACCGAGATCCGGAGTTCTCCCCGACGGCGATCGCCGACCGACTGCACCTGTCGCGCCGACAGTTCTATCGGCACTTCGAGAACTCCGACCGCGGTGTCGCCGAGTTGATCGCCGACCGGCGCCTGCAGGCGGCACGTACCCTGCTCGTATCTAACCCGGAGGCGTCGATCGCCTCGGTGGCCAGGGCCAGCGGATTCGGTTCACTCGGTCCGTTCCGGCTGCGGTTCCGGCGTGCCTTCGGGATGGGGCCCAACGAGTTCCGCGACACGATGGCGGACGCGGCCGCGCACTGACGGGTTCGCCGACCGAGCCGGCATCCGGTCCGGTGTCCCGGTGCTCATCGCCGTCGTGCTCGTTGCTTGGTGCCGCTGCGCGATAATGCGGCCGTGTCTACTGCGCCTGGCCTGAGGGCGGCGTGGTGTAGACCGTCGTGGTCGTGGTGTCGGTGACCGTCGCGGTCTTCGTGACGGTGTCGGCCGAGGTGCGCGGTGCGCTCTCGGTCTTGGTCACGGTCTTCGTCTCGGTCTCGGTATGCGTCCGCGACTCGGTGGCCGTCCGTGTGACGGTGGTGCCCGTGGTCGAGATCTCCGTCGTCGTCGCGGTGATCGTCTCGGTCGCCGGGACACCGGTGTCGGCACCGGCCCGCTTGCCGACCAGGAAGAAGCTGATGATCACGATCGCGGCCGCGAGGCAGGCGACGGTGGTGATGAGGCGCCAACGTCGGATCGCCACCGTTTCGGCGGTCCGATCATCGCCCTGGGGGCCGGTGTGGGACGGCTCTGTCACGGGCGCTCCTCGGCGACGGAATCGACGGTCTGACGAAGACCACCGGCGAGCGGTGGTCATACTGTGTGCACTCGAAATCACACGTTCTGCAAGCACACTACCGTGCCGGGAATGTCGTGAAGTGCTCGCGATACCGGTTCCGCGCATGCAGACGCACGGGTTGACCCGAAAACGTCGGTCCGGAGTCTCGGAAGTGACGGATCCGCGCCTCGTCGGAAATCTGTGATTCATTCGACATCTGCGATTGTGGTGTGCCATCATGTCAGATGAGAACGCAAGGCTCCCTCCCAAAGCCAGGCCGCATCTCGTCATGTCCCCCATGCGTAGAAGGTCTCCCCATGCCCGTTGGTTCAACCCTGCCCAAAAACCGTCCGCTCGCATCGTCCGGCGGCCGCCCCACCCTGGCGACGCGGCTGACGCCGCGCACCGTCGCCGAATGGGAAGCGCGTCTGGGTGTCGGCAATGCTTCGCCTCGGCCCCGCGCAGACCGCTTCACCGGTTCTGCGGGCACCGTCACCTACAGTCCGACCGTCGACGTGCGGATCGCCGAGCCCGAGTCGTTCCACGCGATGCGCTTCGCGCAGAACCTCTCGTCGATCGCCACCTACTGCGCGCTGCAGCCCGCGATGGTCCTGGAGCGGACCGCCGAGCGGGTGCGCACCGATCCGTCCGAGGCCCTGCTGGTGAGCGTCAGCGGGATGCGCGGACATTCGATCATCCGGCAGGGCGGTCGGGAATCGACCTACGGTCCCGGCGACCTGATCTTCGTCAACAATGCGGCGCCCTACAGCATCGTCTCGACCGCGGTGTCCGACCCGGCGGGCATGCTGATCCCGTTCAGCCGTCTCGGCAAGCACCGGCATGTGGCCGAGCGCCTGCAGCGACCGGTGGCCGCCAACACCCCGCTGGCCCGCGCCGCGGCCGTCTTCGTGCGCCGGTTCGCCGCGGAGACGTCGGTGATGCAGTCGACGCCGTCGACCGGTGCGGTGTCCGAGCAGGCCGCCGTCGACCTGCTGGTCGCCGCGCTGTCCGAACTCGAGGGATCGCCCTCCGGGATGGAGGACAACGCACTGTTCGTGCAGGAGGCGGCCAGCGATCTGATCGACCGTCACCACCGTGACGCCGGCTTCACCCCCGACGTGATCGCCGAACACCTGCACCTGTCCCGGCGCCAGCTGTACCGCTACTTCGAGAACTGCGACAACTCGCTGGCCGGTCGCATCGCCGACCGCAGGCTGCAGACCGCTCACGAACTGCTGGTGCAGAATCCGTCGGCGTCGATCAGCAGCATCGCGTTCTCGTCCGGGTTCCCGACGGTCGCGACCTTCCGGAACCGCTTCAAGGCCCGCTACGGGGTGGGGCCGGTCGAGTACCGGCACCGCGTGCGCGCCTGAGTCCGGTCGCACCCGACGTCTCGAGCCCCGTCCGCTGGACGGGGCTCGAGACGTCTTCCGGGGGAGCGGCTACTGCGCGGACAACCGCCACAGCGGATTCACCGGGCCGTGCCCCGCACCCAGCGGATAGGCCGCGGCCAACCCGCGGGTGACCCAGGCCTTGGCGAAGGCCACCGCGTCGGGGACGGAGTAGCCGTGGCCCAGCGCACCGACGATCGCGGCGGCCAGGGTGTCGCCGGCGCCGTGATCGTGCGGGGTGTCGATGCGAGGACCGGGGAACTCCCGGAACTCGATCCCGTCGTACAGCACGTCCGGGCTGCGGTCGCTGCCGCGCAGGTGTCCGCCCTTCACCAGCGCCCAGCGGGCGCCGAGGTCGCGCAGGGCGACGGCGGCCTCGCGCTGGGTGGCCGCGTCGACCACGTCGATGCCGGTCAGCAACCGGACCTCGTCGAGGTTCGGGGTCACCACCGTGGCGAGCGGGAACAACTGCTCCTTCAGCGTGCCGAGGGCGTCGGCGGCCAGCAGCGGATCCCCGTGCATCGACGCGCAGACCGGGTCGACCACCAGCGGCATTCCGCCTTCGTCGAGCGCTCCGTCGCCGCCGATCCCGAGGTCGGCGGCGGCCTCGGCGATCGCGGCGATGATCGGCGCGGAGGCGAGCATCCCGGTCTTGACCGCCGATACGCCGATGTCGTCGACGACCGAGCGCATCTGCGCGGCGACCACCGCCGGATCGATCTCGGCGATGCCGCTGACTCCGGTCGAGTTCTGGACGGTGACCGCCGTGACGGCGACGCAGGCGTGCAGGCCGAGCAGGGCGAAGGTCCGCATGTCGGCCTGAATGCCCGCCCCGCCGCCGGAATCCGACCCGGCGACCGTCATCACCCGCACCGGGGTGGCGCCCGCCGCGGGCAGGGGCAGTCGCGGCGCGGCCTGATCGGGAGTCATCGGGCCGGTGCAGCCTCGTCGATCGGCAGGTAGACGCGGCTGCCCGCGGCGGTGAACTCCGCCGACTTGCCCGCCATCTCCTCGGCCAGGCGAGCATCGATGTCGGCCTGGGTCACCAGGCCGTTCTCCTCCGCGTAGGCGCGCACATCGGCCGAGATCCGCATCGAGCAGAACTTGGGGCCGCACATCGAGCAGAAGTGCGCGGTCTTGGCGGGGGCGGCGGGCAGCGTCTCGTCGTGGTACTCACGGGCGGTGTCCGGGTCGAGCGCCAGGTTGAACTGGTCGGTCCACCGGAACTCGAAGCGCGCCTTGCTCAGAGCGTCGTCGCGCGCCTGCGCACCCGGATGGCCCTTGGCGAGGTCGGCGGCGTGCGCGGCGATCTTGTAGGTGATGACACCGACCTTCACATCGTCGCGGTCGGGCAGGCCGAGGTGTTCCTTCGGCGTCACATAGCAGAGCATGGCCGTGCCCGCCTGGGCGATCATCGCCGCGCCGATCGCCGAGGTGATGTGGTCGTAGGCCGGCGCGATGTCGGTGGCGAGGGGCCCGAGCGTGTAGAACGGCGCCTCCTCGCACCATTCTTCCTCGAGGCGGACGTTCTCGACGATCTTGTGCATCGGGACGTGTCCGGGACCCTCGATCATCACCTGCACGCCGTGCGCCTTGGCGATCTTCGTGAGCTCGCCGAGGGTGCGCAGTTCGGCGAACTGGGCCTCGTCGTTGGCGTCGGCGATCGAACCGGGGCGCAGACCGTCGCCGAGGGAGAAGGTGATGTCGTAGCGGGCGAAGATCTCGCAGAGCTCGTCGAAGTTGGTATACAGGAACGACTCGCGATGATGGGCCAGGCACCACGCCGCCATGATCGACCCGCCGCGCGAGACGATGCCGGTGACGCGGCCGGCGGTCAGCGGCACATAGCGCAGCAGCACGCCGGCATGGACGGTCATGTAGTCGACGCCCTGCTCGGCCTGTTCGATGACGGTGTCGCGGTAGATCTCCCAGGTCAGGGCGGTGGGGTCGCCGTTGACCTTCTCCAGCGCCTGGTAGATCGGCACGGTCCCCACCGGGACGGGCGAGTTGCGCATGATCCACTCGCGGGTCAGGTGGATGTCCTTGCCCGTCGACAGATCCATGATCGTGTCGGCACCCCAGCGGGTCGCCCACACCATCTTCTCGACCTCTTCGGCGATCGACGAGGTGACCGCCGAGTTGCCGATGTTGGCGTTGACCTTGACCGCGAACTTCTTGCCGATGATCATCGGCTCCGACTCGGGGTGGCGGTGGTTGACCGGGATCACCGCGCGGCCGGCCGCGACCTCGTCGCGGACCAGCTCGGCGTCGACGCCCTCGCGGGCGGCGATGAACGACATCTCGGGGGTGATGATTCCGGCGCGCGCCCACGCCAGCTGCGTGTGAGCGTTGTGACCGGCGGTGCCGCGGTCGGCGTTCGCGGGGACGGCGACGGGGGCCGGTCGCTCCCAGGCATCGCGGGTCCGCGGCAGTCCCGCTTCCAGATCGATGGTCGCGGTCGCGTCGGTGTACGGGCCGGACGTGTCGTACAGGTCCAGGTGCTCGCCGTTGGTCAGATGCACGCGCCGCTGCGGGACGGCCATGCCGTCGACGTCGAGGTAGTGCTTGGTGCTGCCTTCGATGGGACCGCAGGTGACCTCCGCGGAAGCGGAGACGGTGTTTTCGGGCATGGACGTACCCATGAGAATTCCTCCCTACGCCGGCATTATCCGGACAGGTTCAGGCGGTCGACGACCGCCTGTCGCCATCTCAGCCCCCGGTTCCGTGGGAGCCCCCGCGTGTGAAGTTGTGCGCGGTCCACCCTACTCACGGCCGCGGCCGAGGGCACATCGTGATGCAGATGTGACTGATGTGACTTGCATCTCACTTGAGGCTGCCCATATCCTTGTGATGCTGATCACAGGAGGAAGTAATGCATCGCAAGGTTCGTCAGGCGCATCCGCCGCAGTCGGCGCGGTCATTGCTGCACCAGATCTCGCAGGTGACGCACAACGCCGACCGCGAACGCTTCGAGCTGTGGCTCGCCGGCGACCTGGTCGGTGTGCTCGGCTACCGCATCGACGAGGGCCCCGGCGGCAAGGTCGTGACGATCCTGCACACCGTCCTCTACGACGAGTACAGCGGCCACGGCCTGGCGACCCGGCTCACCGGCAGCGCGATGGCCTACATGCGCGAGAACAACCTGAAGGTCCGCCCGCTCTGCACCTTCACCAAGCACTTCCTCGACGCCCATCCGGGCATGGTGGCGATGGCCCCCGCCTGATCGGGTTGCGGGGGTCTCGATACGCTCGCTCACTCCGTTCGCGGGCTACTCGACCAGCCTGGAAGGGTTGTCGTTCCCAGGGTTGTCGAGTAAGCGACCGGAGCGCAGCGGAGGCCGCGCATCGAGGCTGCGGGGTCTCGATACGCTCGCTCACTTCGTTCGCGGGCTACTCGACCAGCCTGGGAGGGGTCGTTTTCAGGGTTGTCGAGTAAGCGACCGGAGCGCAGCGGAGGCCGCGCGTCGAGACGAGCTCGCTTACTACGTTCGCGGGCTACTCGACCAGCCTGGAAGGGTTGTTCCTGGGGTTGTCGTCCCCAGGGTTGTCGAGTAAGCGACCGGAGCGGAGCGGAGGCCGCGCATCGAGACGTGGTGCGGGGTCTCGATACGCTCGCTCACTACGTTCGCGGGCTACTCGACCAGCCTATTGGCGCTCGCGTGTTGTTCGGCCGGGTTGAGGCTTGTGAGTTGCCGGTGAGCCTTTTCCAGGGTTGTCGAGTAAGTGACCGGAGCGCAGCGGAGGCCGCGCATCGAGACGAGCTCGCTCACTACCTCCGCTGGCTGCTCGACCAGCCTGTGGCTGCGCTGCTCGTTGGCTCAGCTGATGTCGAAGACGACGGGGGCGTGGTCGCTGGCGCCCGCCGCGGCGCGGGCGGCGCGGTCGATGAAGGCGTCGTGGATGCGGTCGTCGAGGGCGGGGGAGCACAGGGCGAAATCGATGCGCATGCCCTCGTTGCGCGCGAAGCGGCCCGACTGGTAGTCCCAGAACGTGTAGACGTCGGGGCCGGGGGTGAAAGGGGCCGCGCTGTCGGCGAAACCGCCGTCGATGAACCGCCCGAACGCGGCGCGCTCGGCGTCGGAGACGTGCGTGCGACCCCGAAAGTACTCCGGATCCCAGACGTCGTCGTCGGTCGGCGCGACATTCCAGTCGCCGGCCAGCGCGACCTGGGCGGCGGGATCATGCGAGAGCTCCAGCGAGGTCACGTCGGCGAGCGCGCCGAGCCAGTCGAGCTTGTACTGCAGATGCGGATGCTCGGGTTCGCGGCCGTTCGGCGCGTACAGACTCCACACCCGCACGCCGCCGCAGGTCGCCGAGATCGCGCGCGCTTCGACGACGCCGTCGTACGCGGGCTGACCGTCGAACCCGATGTGGACCTCGTGGACACCGAGCCGGGAGGCGATCGCCACCCCGTTGTATGCGCCGGTCCCGTGGAAGGCGACGTCGTATCCGTGCGCGAGGAAACTCATCACCGGGAACTGGTCGTCGGTGCACTTGGTCTCCTGCATCGCGAGCACATCGATCGCATGCCGGTTCATCCATGCCACGACCTGCTCGGATCGGGCGCGGATCGAGTTCACGTTCCACGTCGCGAGGCGCATGGAGGTCAATCCTGCCGTAGCCGGATCAGCGGTGCGTCGGCGGCCTCCCAGTGGGCGGCGACAGCGCTCGCCGCAGCCTCGGTGGGCGCGACCAGGACGATTCCGAATCCGAGGCCGTTCCGTGCCTGGCGCTCGCGCCAGTGGGTGCCGGATTCGGCGAACCACGCGAAGTCGTCCGGATCGGCGTCGGCGAGCAGTTGATCGGCGTCGTCGATCACCGTCAGGAAGCCGGTGGCCGGGGCGCCCGCGGCGGTCCGCAGGCCGACCGGCAGATCGCCGACGGCGTCGTCGAAGGCGTCCTTGTTATGGCCGAAATGGGCTGGAAAGCGCCAGCTCTCGGCGAACACCTCGTACAGTCCGGCCAGGGTTCGCATCTGTGCGCCCGGCAGCCGGCGCACCACCGCGCCGCGACCGTAGGTGTCGATGTCGCCGACGGCCAGAGCCACGGCGGGTCCCGGTCCGGTCAGCAGGTCGGGCGGTAGCACTGCACTCATGCGGTCGGTCCTCGAATCAGGGTGAAGGTCTGATAGTGATCGAGCGTGTACCACGCCGACCCGTCGCTGCCGGTGACGATGCGTTCGGCATCACGGCCGCGGCCGGCCTTCTTGGCGTTGACGTCCCACTCCTTGTACGCGATACGCCGTCCGCTGGAGTCGGTGATCGGAAGCCGACGTTCGTTGTTGCGGAAGGTGTCGCCGCCCCGGGTGCCGGGAGCGTTCGCCGCTTCGGGCCAGCGGCCGGAGTCGATCTGGCCGAGTGTCTTGGTCACTCGCGCGGGGATGTTCCGGCCGGTCTCGGGGACGGCGGTCGTCCGGGGCGCCGAGGGGCGGGGAGCCGAGGTGCGCGGGGCCGAGGTGCGTGGGCCGATCGGCGCGACCGGCGACGCGGCTGCCGACGACGAGACGGCCGCGGGTGCCGCCCCGTCGGGACTGTCGCGCCCGTCGATCCACCAGGTGAAGGCCACCACGGCCAGCAGCGCGATGACGGCGAGCACCGACGCGGTGGCGCGACGGCGAGTCAGATCCGGGTCTTGCGGGGAGTTCGACATCGTCCTCCACGGTAAATCATCGTCGCGCGGTCAGAACGTGAGCAGACGGCACGTGTGGTGCAGTTCGAAGCCGCGCGACCGCCACGCGGCGCGGGCCGCATCGTCGGTCGCCGCGACGGTGGCGGCGGCCACGCCGTCGGAGAGGAGGGACCACGGGCCGAGGTCGGCCGGCTCGGAGTCCGGGCGGGGCTGCGGACCGACCAGCACCTCGTATGCGGTGGTGGTCGCCGCGCCGAGCCCGGCGGGGCGCAGCAGCCGGTCCGCCAGGACGACGCGGCCGGGCAGGCCGCGCGCCTCGAGCCAGTCCAGTGCCGGGCGCAGGCCGCCCGCGGTGGACCCGAAGTCGATCGGTGCGACGGCCCCGGACCGCAGGTCGGGGCCCGCGCCATTGGCGAGCCAGCCGTCGATCGACCCGTGTTCGGCGGTCGCCGCGGCGAGCATCAACGTGCGTTCGATCTCGCGGATCTCCGAATTGCGGACCACCCGGCGCGACAGCAGCCGGATCGATGAGATCGCCGCCGCCGGAACCCGGTGGGCGACGCCGTCGCGTTCCACGGTCACCGCTTCGGCGTCGCGGTCACGCAGGATGCCGGTGATGTCGGACTGTCCGGGACGACCTTCGGCCACCGGCGGATTCGCCGAACCGCGCCAGTCGGCCGGTGCGTCGGCGCCGAGCCGATAGCGGATCACCACGCGGTCCCCGACGGTCGGCGCCGGGGACGACGAGGCACCGGCGGCCGGCCGGTGGCGCGCAGCGTCGTCGGTCGACACGACTAGTCGTCGTGGCCGAAGGGGTCGCTGACGCTGCCGGGCAGCCAGCTCAGCCCGGGCCGGCCCCAGCCATTGCGCTTGATCGCCTTCTTGGCTGCGCGGGCGTTGCGGCCCAGGAGCACGTCGACGTACAGGAAGCCGTCGAGGTGGCCGGTCTCGTGCTGCAGCATCCGGGCGAAGAAGCCCTCGCCCTCGATCTCGACCGGGTCGCCGTTGCGGTCGGTGCCGACGACCTTCGCCCACTCGGCACGACCGGTGGGGAATCCCTCGCCCGGCACCGACAGGCAACCCTCGTCGTTGTCGTCGGGGTCGGGCATGGTTTCGGGGATCTCGGAGGTCTCCAGCACCGGATTGATGACCTCGCCGCGCCGACGGCCGCCCACGTCCGGGCAGTCGTAGACGAACATCCGCAGCCCGCGGCCCACCTGGTTCGCGGCGAGGCCGACGCCGTTGGCGGCGTCCATCGTCTCGTACATGTCGTCGAGGAGCGCCACGATCTCGGCCGACGGCTTGCGGTCGCCGTCGAGGTCGACGGGCGCGGTCGGTTGGTGGAGGACGGGTTCGCCGACGATGCAGATCGGGAGAATTGCCATGACAGCACAGTCTACTGCGCGACACGGCCGACCTCGCTGCGGTGCGTCGCCCGGTGACGGGCTGCAGGCCGTGGTTAGATATTCGGCGGGACCACACCGACGTAATTCGTCCGTCGAGAGCTCGCAACGGACGCGGTGTGGATGCATGGTTCAGCTGTTTGAGGAGCAAGATGAACGGCGCAACGGCGCGTAGTCCAAAGGGAGACGAACCGGTCTCGGTGACGCCCGCCTCGGTCGAGGGAGCTCGCGACCGGTCTGCGGACCTCGACCCTCACGAACTCGGCCCGGACGGGCTCACCAGGCGTGAACGGGAGATCCTGAACTTCGAACGACAGTGGTGGAAGTACGCCGGGTCGAAGGAAGACGCGATCAAAGAACTGTTCAACCTGTCGGCGACCCGCTACTACCAGGTCCTCGGCTCGCTCGTCGACCGGCCCGAAGCGCTCGCGGCCGATCCGATGCTCGTGAAACGGCTTCGCCGCCTGCGGGCCTCGCGTCAGAAGGCGCGCGCCGCGCGTCGCCTCGGCTTCGACATCACCTAGTGTCCGGCGGTATGTCTGCTTCGTCGGCGGTCCGGTCCGCCGGATGGTCGGTGGGTTAGAGTTGCCGTGATGAACGCTGATCGAGAAACCAACCGACTTCCGCTTCGCGCGGGTGCCATGTTGCTGCTGGCGATCGCGGTCGTCTGCCTCGGGCTCGGCATCCACCAGTTGACGATGAGCGATGAGGCCCCCGACGCGGGGCTCAAGGCGGCAGGCGAGAGCGCACAGGCCGCGGCCTCGGCGGAACGATCGCAGCAGGAGGCGCCGTCGTCGACGCCCGCGCAGACCAGCGCGCGCACCGCCGACACCGCGGGCGTGCCGAAGCTGTGCGTGCTCAACGCGGGCAATGTCACCGGACTCGCCGGCGAGGTCAGCAAGACCCTGACCGACGCGGGATTCAAGGTCGGCGAGACCGCGAACCTCAGCACGGGCAGCATCAGCGAGAACACGATCTTCTTCAACCCGGACCAGGAGGAGGCGGCCAAGAAGGTCGCCGCCGCGGTGCCCGGCGGAGCCGATCTCGCGGCCCGGCCGGCCGTCTTCACGCGCTGCGCCGACGAGTTGGCGGTCATCGTGGTGAGCCGGTAGCACGTCGACCGGACGCACCGGTCATAATTAGTGGCGAACAGAACCATCGGTGAACACGGCAACTCCCCGGTGCCCAGCAGAGCGGGCCAGCCCGCCCGACGATGAGCATCGTGCCGACGACTAAGGAGCACACATGACCGTCCGTAGCAATCGCGCTTCGACCGTCCGGGTCATCGCGGCCGTCGCGGCAGCGGGCGGCGCGGCCCTCGCGCTGTCGGCCTGCACCCCGAACGAGCACGCGACCGACGTTCCCGGCACCACCCCCGCCGTCGTCACCGGCGACCAGGTGACTCCCGGCGACGTCGTGAACGCCGACAACATCCCGGCAGGCAACCAGGCCCAGTCCGCGTCGACGACCCTGGTGAACAAGGACGGCAACCGCGTCGGTTTCGTCAGCTTCACCCAGGAGGGCAACGCGGTGAAGGTGTCCGCGCGAGTGGCAGGCGTCAAGCCCGGCGAGCACGGACTGCACATCCACACCACCGGCAAGTGCGAGGCGGCCACCAACTTCACCACCGCGGGCGGCCACTTCCAGGCCGACGGCCACACCGGCAAGCCCGAGAGCGGCGACCTGGTGAACCTCAACGTCCTCAAGGACGGCACGGCTTCCGGCACCTACACCACCGACGCGTTCAACGTCCAGCAGATCCGCGGCAAGTCGCTGATCCTGCACGACCTCGCCAACGGCGACGCCGAGGCGCCGCGCCTGGCCTGCGGCGTCATCTCGCAGACCAGCTGATCCGCCGAGCAGGGGGTCACCGGTGAGCTTCCCCGCGCCGATCGCGTTCACGCGGTCGCCGCGGCCGACGCTGGGCGTGGAGTGGGAACTGGCACTGGTCGACAAGACCAGTCGTGATCTCGCGAATGCGGCCGACGAGCTGTTCGGTCTCGTCGACGCCCGCGTCGGTGACCACCCTGCCGAGCAGGGCCGGATCCATCGGGAACTGCTGCGCAACACGGTGGAGCTGGTGACCGGGATCTGCACCACGGTCGGCGAGGCGATGGATGATCTCGGGTCGTCCCTCGAAGTGGTCCGCGGGCTGTGCGACCGGATCGGCGTCGACCTCTACGGCGCGGGCACGCACCCGTTCGCCGAATGGTCCGCCCAGCAGCTCTCCGAAGGTCACCGGTACGCCGAGTTGATCGAACGCACCCAGTGGTGGGGACGGCAGATGCTGATCTGGGGCGTGCACGTGCACGTCGGGATCGACGACCGCGACAAGGTGCTCCCGATCCTGTCCTCGCTGCTCAAGTACTATCCGCACCTGCTCGCGCTGTCGGCGTCGTCGCCGATGTGGGCCGGCGGCTCCACCGGCTACGCGAGCAACCGGGCGATGATGTTCCAGCAGTTGCCGACCGCCGGGCTGCCCTTCCAATTCGATCGCTGGGGCGAGTTCGAGCACTTCGTGCACGACCAGAAGACCACCGGGATCATCGATCACCTCAACGAGATCCGGTGGGACATCCGGCCCTCGCCGAGCCTGGGGACCATCGAGGTCCGCGTCTGCGACGGGGTCTCGAACCGGCGGGAGCTCGCCGCGATCGTCGCCCTGACGCACTGCCTGATCGTCGATCTCGACCGCAGGCTCACCGCGGGCGAGCAGCTTCCGCAGATGGCGCCCTGGCTGGTCCAGGAGAACAAGTGGCGGGCCGCGCGCTACGGGCTCGACGCGATCGTCATTCAGGACGCGGACTGCGCCGAGCGGCTCGTCACCGACGACCTCGCCGAGCTGCTGGTGCGGCTGGAGCCGGTCGCGGCCTCGCTGGGCTGTCTCGACGAGCTCGGCGGCGTCGCCGACATCATCGCCCGCGGTGCCAGCTACCAGCGTCAGCGCGCGGTGTTCGCCGAGACGGGCGACATGCGGACGGTCGTCGACTCGGTGGTCGCCGAACTCTCCTGACCGGGCGTCAGCGTTCTCTCGTCGTGGGGCAGGTGAACTCGTCTTCGTCGACGACGTCTTCGCCGAGCGACTGTTCGCGGTACACCAGGCGTCCCACCCGCTGAGCGACCACCGGCGCGGTGATCAGGGTGAACAGTCCGGTGAGGACGAGCATGCCGCCGTCCGGGTGTCCTTCGAGTTTGATGAAGGCGCCGATCAGCACCAGGATCATGCCGAAGGTCTGCGGTTTGGTGGCCGCGTGCATGCGGCTGAGCGTGTCGGGGAACCGGGCGATGCCGATGGCGGCGGTGAGGGCCAGCAGCGAGCCGACGAGGATCAGCACGGCGGCGACGACGTCGACGATCACAGTTGATCGTCCCTGACTCGGAAGCGGGCCACGGCCACCGAGCCGATGAAGCCGACCAGGCTCAGCGCGACGATCCCCGGCACCACCGTGGTGTCGGTGGTGTACGCGACCCACACGGCCAGTCCGCAGGTGGTGATGGCGACGAGCGCGTCGACCCCCACGAGTCGGTCCAGGGTGCTCGGCCCGCGCAGGGTGCGGTACGTGGTCAGCAACACGGCCGTCAGCAGCATGGCGGCGCTGATGATCCAGACGACGGTCACGGCTTCTCCTTCCGGGCTCGGTCCTGTTCGGCGACGCGCCGACGGTCGGCGTACGGCACGTGGTGGAAGTCGTCGTCGATGCCGTGAAGCGGGCTGGGGCGCCACTCGTCGTCACGTTCGAAGGCCTTGATGAACTGGCGTTCCACATACGCCATCTGCTTCATGAACTCGTCGATGTGGCTCTGCTTGCGGACGTCGAAGACATGGATGTAGAGCATGCGGGCGGGCTGGTCGATCTCGACGACCATCGTGCCGGGCACGAGGTTGATGTAGTCGACCGCCAGGGTCAGCGTGAGGTCGGACTTGATCGCCATGTGCACCCGGACCACCGCACCCAGCGGCGGCTCGCCGGGCTTGATCGACGCCCACGCGACCTGCGCGCTGGAGATGAAGAAGTTGTAGATCATCGTGACGACGAGCTTGAGCGCCGACAGCGGGTGGAAGCGGCCCTCCACCGCGACCCGAGGCAGCGGCAGCAGCACCATGACGAGCAGGGCGATGACGGCCCCGGCGACGATGTTCCCCCAGGTGATCTCGCCCCACAGGAGCACCCACACGAAGGTCAGCCACGCGAATCCCCACAGGCGCAGGCCGAACTCGCGCAGGGAGTTGCCCGCCCACGACGGCGCCCGCATGTGCTCGCTCAACCACACGTAGGCGCGCACGGCCGGCCAGGCGAGATTGACCAGCGTCACCCGCCACAGGTTGCCGAAGAAGGCGGCCACCGGACGCTTGCCGACCGGTTTGGCGTGCGGACGGTCCGGGTACGGGGTCTTGCTCATCGGGGTGCCTCCGCGGGTTCGTGCAGGACCGTCGAGATGT
This sequence comes from Gordonia aichiensis, assembly GCF_039946255.1. Lineage (GTDB taxonomy): Bacteria > Actinomycetota > Actinomycetes > Mycobacteriales > Mycobacteriaceae > Gordonia > Gordonia aichiensis_A. The sequence goes on from NZ_JBCDWL010000021.1 coordinate 54,142, forward strand.
ACTGGCCGCGGTCGATGACGGCGTCGGCGGCGTCGTCGGTGAAGCCGAAGATCGGCCCGCCCCAGACGGTCAGCGCCAGCCCGGCCGCGACCATCGCCATCGTCGGCACCACCATCGTCGCGGGCATGCGCCCCACGTCTTCGCGTTCTTCGAGGAGCACGTCGGTGCCCTCCTCGATGAGCGCGGATGCGGTGCTCGAGGCGCGATCGCCTTCGGGGGCGTCGGCGCGGGCACGCCAGAACGCCTTGGTCCAGATGCGGGCCATCACGTACAGGGTCAACAGGCTGGTGACGACCGAGCCGGCGACCAGCAGCCAGGCCAGGACCGAGCCGTCCTCGGCGCCCGCCTCCAACAGCGCGACCTTCCCGATGAACCCGGAGAACGGGGGGATCCCACCCAGGTTGAAGGCGGGGATCAGGAACAGTGCGGCCAGCAGCGGGCTGGCCGCCAGACCGCCGAGTCGGCGCAACGACGCCGAACCGGCCTGACGTTCGATGAGCCCGACGACCAGGAACAGCGTGGTCTGGACGAGGATGTGGTGCGCGACGTAGTAGATGGCCGCCGACGTCGACAGCTGGGAGCCGACGGCGATGCCGAAGACCATGTAGCCGATGTGGCTGACGAGAGTGAACGACAGCAGACGTTTGATGTCCGACTGGGCGATGGCGCCGAAGATGCCGACGAGCATCGTCAGCAGACCGGCGATCATCAGCACGTCGTCCATGGAGCCGCCCGGGAACAGCAGCGTGTGGGTGCGGATCAGCGCGTACACGCCGACCTTGGTGAGCAGACCGGCGAAGACGGCGGTCACCGGCGCGGGCGCGGTGGGGTAGGAGTCGGGCAGCCACGTCGACAGCGGGAAGACCGCGGCCTTGATCCCGAAGGCCACCAGCAGCACCGCGTACAGGGCGTTGCGGGTGCCGTCGGGGACGTCGTCCAGTCGCACCGCCATCTCGGCCAGGTTGAGGGTTCCGGTGGTCGCATAGGCGAAGGCGATGCCCGCCAGGAAGATCAGCGACGACACCATCGACACCATGATGTACGACGCGCCCGCGCGGACCCGGTCGGCGCTGGCCCCCAGCGTCAGCAGCACGAAGCTCGCCGCGAGGAGGACCTCGAACGAGACGTACAGGTTGAACAGGTCGCCGGCGAGGAATGAATTGCAGACGCCGGCGGTCAGGATCAGATAGGTCGGCAGGAAGATCGACACCGGCTGCTCGGTGGTGCCGTCGCGGATGCCCTGCCCGATCGCGTACACGACGACGCACAGGAGCACGGTCAGCGAGATCACCAGCATCAGCGCGGCCAGCCGGTCGACGACGAGGGTGATGCCGAGGACGGTGCCGGCGAACCCGCGGTCGTTCCAGCCGCCGATGTCGACGGCGAACGTGCCGTGCCCGGCGGTCAGGTACAGCATTAGGCACGAGGCGACCATGGCGATCGTGATCGCGGTGACGGTCACCGCGCGCTGGATCTTGGGGCTGCGCCCGGCCAGCAGCGTCACCGCGGCCGCCAGCATCGGCACCAGGGTCGGCAGGACGATCAGGACCGGAATCCAGGAGGCCGTAGGTGCCAGACTCGGCGCGGCGGACACGTGCGAGGTCATCGGATCACCTCGCTCTCATCGTCGTCGTCGGAGGCGTCGTCGTCGTGCGGCATCTCGTCGCCGTCGTCGGGCAGATGCTCCAGGACGTCGGCGTCCTCGGGCATCAGGTCGGGTTCGTGGACGTTGACGTGGGCGGCGATGAACTCGTCGGCGGTCAGCGGGTTGCCGCGCTTGTCGAACAGGTCGCCGACCACCGTGTCCGCGCCGGTCCGGGGGTCGTCGCTGCGGTCGCGGTCCGGCTGCGAGTCCGGGGTGCCGAACAGGATCTTGACGTCCTCCTCGTCGTCGCCGAGCTCGTCGTCGGTGGCGATCTCGGCGCCCGGCGGCATCTCCTCGTCCTCGGCCGCCTGGTTGATCTGGAACAACCGGAAGGTCAGGGCCAGGATGAAGGCGGCGATGCCGACGGTGATGACGATGGCCGTCAGCACCATGCCCTGGGCCAGCGGGTCGGCGTCGAAGCTCTGACCATTGGATTCGCGACCGCGGATCGGCGGATGCCCAGGCGGGCCGGCCAGCACGACGATCATCAGGTTCAGCGCGTTGCCGACCAGGAGCAGGCCGAACAGCATGCGGATCAGGCTGCGGTCGGTGAGCAGGTAGACGCCCGCGGCGGCCATCGCGCCGATGACGATCAGCAGACCGAGGTTGACCGCCATCACTTCACCTCCATCGGGTCGGTGGCGGGCGCGCGATCATCGTCGGAGACGTCGGTGACCGGCACGTCGAGCCGGGCGCCGAGGCTGCGGAGGATGTCCAGCGTCAGGCCGACGACGATCAGGTAGATGCCGAGGTCGAAGAACAGTGCGGTCACCAGGTGGAACTCGCCGAAGATCGGCAGGTGCAGATCGAAGACGGCCGACGACAGCGCGGGTGCGCCGAGGAACAGGGAGACGGTCGCGGTGGTCGCCGAGATCGCCAGGCCGCCGCCCAGCAGCGTGCCCGCCTCCACTCGGACGGCTTCGCCGAGCTCATAGCGGCCGCCGGCGAGATAGCGCAGGACCAGCGCCAGACCCATCACCAGGCCGCCGGCGAAGCCGCCGCCGGGGGCGTTGTGCCCGGCGAAGAAGAAGTACGCCGACAGCACGACCAGGGTCGGGAAGACCAGTCGCGTCGTCGCCTCCAGGATGAGCGAGCGCTGCGACGGGTCGCGCATCTCACTGCCGCGCAGCCAGGTGGTGCGACCGGCGGACGGATCGTCGCCGCCTCGGCGCTCGGCGAGCGCCGACTCGGTGACGCGGGGGACGATCCCGAAGCGGCGGCTCCGGAAGACCATCGACGCCACGCCGGTGGCGGCGACGATCAGGACCGACACCTCGCCGAGGGTGTCCCAGGCGCGGATGTCGACGAGCAGCACGTTGACGGCGTTGGCGCCGTGACCGAACTCGTAGGCGGCGTCGCCGAGGTACACGTGGAGCGGCTCGGTGGAGCGTGCGGCGGCGGCGAACAGGCCGACCAGCACCAGCATCGCGCCGAAGGCGATCGCGATGACGATCCGGATCGGGCGGTGGCGGGTGCGCTGGCTGGGTGCGGCCTCCGGCGGCAGTTTGCGCAGCACCAGCACGAACACCACCAGGGTGAGGCTCTCCACCAGGATCTGGGTCAGCGCGAGGTCGGGGGCGCCGTACATGGCGAACAGCGCGCCGCTGCCGTACCCGGTGACGCCCAGGGTCAGCACCCCGGCCAGTCGATTCCGCAGGATGACGGTCGCGACGGCGGCGGCGACCATCGCGAATCCGACGACGATCTCTTCGACGGTGTCGAAACCACGCAGCCGCAGGGTCTGTCGCTGCCCCAGGAACAGCACCGTCACCGGCAGCAGCACCGCGGTGGACAGGATGACGCCCTGGGTGATCGGCAGCGAGCCGCGCTGGGTGTTGCGGGTGACCCACAGGGACAGGGCGTCGGCGCCGCGCAGGGTGCCGTCGTAGATCCGGTCGGCGTTCAGGCGCGGCGGGTGGACGAAGACGTGCGCGCGGATCGCCCGCAGGATCAGGAACAGCGCGGCGCCGCCGACGACCACGATGATCGAGAACACCACCGGCAGCCCGAAGCCGTGCCATTGCGCCAGGTGCTCGAGGTCCTCGCCGTAGGCGGGCAGCGACCGGGCGTACGGCTCGAACAGCCCGCCGATCCACCCGGAGGCGAAGGCGGCGATCACGCCGGCGACGGCCAGGACCGCCGGGGGCGCCTGGAACATCGCCGTCGGCGGCTCCAGCCGGGCCACCGCGCGGGTCGGCAGGTTGCGGACCTTGCGGCCGAAGGCGCCCCAGAGGAAGCGCGTCGTGTAGGCGAAGGTGATCACCGAGCCGAGCAGCAGCACCACGTCGACCAGGTGCCGCAGCGTCGGCGTCAGCGCGCCGGTGTCCCAGACGCTGCCGAATGCGGTCTCCTTGCCGACGAAGCCGAACGTGAACGGAAGTCCGGCCATGCTGGCGCCGGCGACGGCGGAGATCGCCGCGAGGACGGGCAGCCGGTGGCCGAGACGGGCGAGCTTGCGGATGTCGCGGGTGCCGGTGGAGTGATCGATGATGCCGACCACCATGAACAGGCACGCCTTGAACATGGCGTGCGCGACCACCATCGCCAGCCCGGCCATCGCGACGTTCGCGTCGCCGATGCCGACCAGCACGGTGATGAAGCCGAGTTGGGAGACGGTGCCGAAGGCCAGGATGAGCTTGAGGTCGAGTTCGCGCAGCGACCGCCAGCCGCCCAGGATCATCGTCGTCACACCGAGGCCGATCACCAGGATCTGCCAGCTGAGCATCGGCGCGAACGCCGGCGCCAGCCGGGCGACCAGGTAGACGCCCGCCTTCACCATCGCCGCGGCGTGCAGATAGGCGCTCACCGGGGTGGGGGCGGCCATCGCGCCGGGGAGCCAGAAGTGGAAGGGCACGATCGCCGACTTCGACAGTGCGCCGACCAGGATCAGGACCACGGCGACGTCGACCAGGACGCCTGCGGCCGGGGGATCGGCGATCAGGTCGGACAGCAGGTAGCTTCCGGTGTGCTGGCCGAGCATGATGAGGCCGACCAGCATCGCCAGGCCGCCGAAGGTGGTGACCAGCAGCGCCTGGGTCGCGGCGCGTCGGGACGTCGCGCGCACCCCGTAGAAGCCGACCAGCATGAACGACAAGACCGTGGTCGCTTCCCAGAACACGTACATGACCAGCGTGTTGTCGCTGACGACGAGGCCGAACATGGCGCCAGCGAAGGCGACCAGTTCGCCGCCGAAGACGGCGACGCGACGACGCATCTCGTCGAAGTAGTTGGCGCAGTAGACCAGGACCAGCGCTCCGACCCCCAGGATCAGCACCGACATCACGGCGGCGAGCGTGTCGAACCGCAGGTTGATGTCCATGCTCAGGCTGGGGATCCAGCTGATGGTCTCCGTGCGCGGCGGGTCGCCGGGGGCGGGCCAGTGGGCGATGACCCAGGCCAGACCGGCCGCGGGCGCCAGGGCCAGCACGTAGAACCCGCGGGCTCCGAGAGTCTTGATGATCGGTGGCGAAATGAGCGCACTGGCGAACAGGGCGATCAATACCAGGATCAAAATGGCACTCCGACTGTGTCGATAACGGGTGGCGCGGGGTGTCGTGGCGACGAGACGCTGCGGTCTACCTTACCGTTTTGCCCATGACGTCTTTTCGCAGGCTGCTGGTGGCGGCACTGATTCTGCTGTGTGCGGGCACCGCGCTCGTCGCGTGTGGGAAGGACGAGGCGCCGTCGCGGCCCGGTGTCGCGCTGCCCGCCGACTTCCCGTCGTCGGAGGTGCCGCTGGTCGACGGCGCGATCCTCGCCGCCTCCGGGCAGTCGTCGAAATGGCAGGTGACGGTGCAGGGACGGGCGTCGGACGGCAACGTCTTCACCACCGCGGTCACCAAGCTGACGGACGCGGGCTTCGACGAGTCGTCGCGCGTCGACGAGCCCCAGTCGAAGTCGGTGCTGCTGAGCAAGGACATCGACGGCAAACAGCTGTGGGTCAACGTCGGGCTGTCGGCCAATGCGTCGGCCGGTTCGTCGACGGTGATCTATCAGGTCAGCCGGGCGGGATGACCCCGCGGCCGCGGGCAGCGGCCGATCTGGAGACCGCAGCTGATCGGCACCGAACTCCCAGCGGTTTCACAGCGACCGGGGGTTCTCTGGAGATCCGACGGCGACGTCTGCGTCGCCACCGGACAGAGGATCGATCATGACCACTCCCCACGACCCCGCCGACGGACCCTCCGACGAGCCCGCCGACGGCCCCGAGCCGCGTCGCGCCGCCGACCCCGAGCCCGCCGACGCCCCGACCGGGCCGGTCGTGCCGGATCCGGCGGCGGCCCGCACGGAACCGATCGCCCCGCAGGCCGCTGCGGCTCCGGCAGTGCCCGTCGCGCCGCCCGCCCCGCCGAAGCCGGCTGTCCGGGTGACCCGCAAGTGGCTGGTCGTCGGATCGGGTGTCGGCGCCGTGGTCTGCCTGGGCCTCGGCTTCGGCGCCGGATACGTCGTCGCTGACCAGACCGGCGGCCATCACGGCCGCTACGAGCGCGGTGAGCGCGGTGAACACATGCGCCAGCGCATGCAGCAGTGGCCGGGCGGCGACTTCGGTCCCGGCCGGCACTGGCAGATGATGCCGCCCGGCTCGCAGAACGGCCCCGGTCAGGTGCCGCAGAACCAGGTGCCGCAGAATCCCCAGAATCAGGTGCCCCAGAATCAGGTGCCCCAGAATCAGGCTCCGCAGACGCAGGTGCCGGGCACGTCCTCCGGTTAGGCCGAGGCGACGTCGCCGTGCTCGACCCGCAGATTCTTCTTGAGGATCTTGCCCGACGGGTTCTTCGGGAGGGCGTCGGCGAAGATGACGTACTTGGGTCGCTTGTAGCCGGCGAGCACGCTTTCGACGTGCGCGTCGATCTGCTCGCGGGTCAGGGCCACGCCCTCCTTCGGGACCACGACGGCGGTCACGGCCTCGATCCACTTGGGGTGCGGGACGCCGAAGACGGCGACTTCGGCGACACCGTCGAGCAGGTAGATGGCCTCCTCCACTTCACGGGAGGCCACGTTCTCGCCGCCGGTCTTGATCATGTCCTTCTTGCGGTCGACCACCGACAGGTAGCCGTCGGCGTCGATGACGCCGAGGTCGCCGGAGTGGAACCAGCCGCCCGAGAACGCGGCGGCGGTCTTCTCCTCGTCGTTGTAGTAGCCGAGGCAGGCGTGCGGGCTGCGGTGCACGATCTCGCCCACCTCACCGGTCGAGACCGGGTTGTCCTCGTCGTCGACGACGATCGTCTCGCAGTTCAGCGACGCGCGGCCCGCCGATCCGGCGCGCTCGATCTGCTCGTGCGGTTGCAGGATCGTGGCCAGCGGCGACATCTCGGTCTGCCCGTAGAAGTTCCACAGCTGCACCTGCGGCAGTCGCCTGCTCATCTCGCGCAGCACCTCCACCGGCATCGCCGAGGCGCCGTAGTAGCCCTTGCGCAGCGACGAGAGGTCGCGGGTCTCGAAGTCCGGGTGGCGCAGCAGGGAGATCCACACCGTCGGCGGGCAGAACAGCTTGGTGGCGCTGTGCTCCTCGATGGCGGCCAGCAGGCCCGCCGGCTCCGGACTGGGCAGGATGATGCTGGTGGCGCCCAGATAGACGTCCACCGACAGGAAGCAATCGAGCTGGGCGCAGTGATACAGCGGCAGCGAGTGGACTTCGATGTCGTCGGCGGTCATGCCGCCGTCGACGATGCACGAGACATACTGCGAGACCAGCGATTTCGACGACAGCAGTACACCTTTGGGGCGCGACTCGGTGCCGGAGGTGAACATCATGCGCAACGGATCGTCGTCGCCGACGGCCACCTGCGGGGCCGAGGCGTCGGGATGTGCGATCCAGTCCGCGAGGTCCTCCCAGCCGGCGGTCGTGCCCTCGCCCGACAGGCCGATCGTCGCGCGCGGCACGTCCCCGCGCGACGACGCGTCGAGCGCGGCCCCGACGGTGCCGGCGAGCGCGTCCTCGGCGACGACGACGCTCGCGCCGGAGTGGTCGAGGATGAATGCGATCTCCTCGGCGCCGAGCCCGAAGTTGATCGGCACCAGGATGGCGCCGAGTCGGGCGGTCGCGAAGTTCAGGACCGCGAACTGCCAGCAGTTGTGGCTCACCAGCGCCAGTCGGTCGCCCTTGCCCAGACCGTGCGCGGTCAGCGCGTTGGCGCAGCGGTTCACCGCGTCGTCGAACTCGGCGAAGGTCAGCGAGGTGTCGCCGTTGATGATCGCGGTCTTGCCGGGGGATCGCAGCGCGGTGCGGCGGAGCAGGTCGCCGATGGTGTACGAGCGAGCGGCGGCCACGGCCGCACTGGTCTGTTCGCTGAATCCAGTGGTCACAGGGAGTCCTTCGCAATCAGGAGGATGAATTACTTGGCAGTCCAAGTAATTCATAGCACTGTGATTCCCGCATCCGCGCGAGAATCTCGGACAGGGTGGGGCGGTCGTCGCAGAGCACGCGCGGACGAGTCTCGGTGATCGGGTGCGGACGTCGAGCCGGTGTCAGAATCCCCGCGTCGATCAGGACCTGTCGGGATCTGCTCGCCGTCATCTGCCCATCCCGACGCGAGTACGCCCTACTCCGCCCGCTTCTTCGCGTACGCCTCCAACTCGGCCACCTGGACCGGATCGAGGGACGGTCGGACCGACCCGCGCGCGGTCTCGACGTCGGCGGCGGTGACCGTGGCGGCGTCGATGTCGCGGCGCATGGCGGCGAGGGCGGCCTCGCGCAGCAGGGCGGCGCAGTCGGCAGCCGAGTAGCCGTCCAGGTCGGCGGCGAGGTCAGCCAGGTCGACGCCGTCGAGCGGCACGTTGCGCGACGAGGCGCGCAGGATGTCGGCGCGGGCCGCGGCGTCGGGCGGCGGAACGAACACCAGGCGCTCGAGCCGGCCCGGGCGCAGCAGTGCCGGGTCGATGAGGTCGGGGCGGTTGGTGGCGCCCAGGACGACGACGTCGTTCAGCGGTTCGGCGCCGTCGAGTTCGGTGAGCAGCGCGGCGACCACGCGGTCGGCGACCCCGGAGTCGGTGGAACCGCCGCGCCGCGGGGCCAGGGCGTCCACCTCGTCGAGGAAGATCATCGACGGCGCGCTCTCGCGGGCACGGGCGAACAGATCGCGGACCGCGCGCTCGGACGAGCCGACCCACTTGTCGAGTAGTTCGGGGCCCTTCACGCTGTGCACCGACAGTCGGCCCGACGCGGCCAGGGCCCGCACCACGAAGGTCTTGCCGCAGCCGGGCGGCCCGTACAGCAGCACCCCGCGCGGCGGATCGATCCCCAGCCTGGTGAACGTGTCCGGATGCTGCAGAGGCCACAGCACCGCTTCGGTGAGCGCCTGCCGGGTCTCGACCATGTCGCCGACGTCGTCGAGAGTGATGGAACCGAGCGCGATGTCGGGGGACTCCAGGCGCGACGCCGGGCGGATGACGTCGAGCGCGGCCACCAGATCCTCGGTGCGCAGGGCGGCCTTCGCGTCGTCGCGGGTGGCACGGGCGGCGGCCCGGAGTGCGGCGTCGCGCGTGAGCGCGGCGAGGTCGGCGGCGACGAAACCGGGCGTGCGCTCGGCGACGGTTGTCAGATCGAGTCGGCCGTCGGCGGGGACCTCGGACAGGATGGCGCCCAGCAGTCGGGCGCGCTGCGCCTGGTCGGGGAGCCCGATGGTGAGCTCGCGGTCGCACAGGTCGGGCTCGCGCAGGCGCGCGTCGAGGCCGCCGGGATCGGACGTGGTGGCGATCAGGGCGACGTCGCCGTCGGCGATCGCGGACCGCAGGTCGTGCAGGATCAGCGCCGACACCGGCTCGGGGTCGGCGGGCAGCAGCTTGTCGATGTCGGTCACCAGCAGCACGCCGGGTCGGCGCAGGCCCGACAATGCGGCGCGGACGGCCGCGCGGCGCGGGTCGGCGGCCAGCGACCCGGTCGACGGGCCGTCGATCTCGGCTGCGGGGCGATCGGCGCAGACCGAGCGCACCACGGTCGCCTTGCCGACGCCGGTCGGACCCGAGACCAGGACTCCCAGTCGCGGCTGCGCGCCGAGCGAGCGCAGGACGTCGGGATTGTCGAGCGTCACCGACAACCATTCGGTCAGTCGAGCCACCTGCGCGTCGACGCCGACGAGCTCCGATCGCGGCCGCACGGGTGTCGGTGCGGTGGATGCGATCGCGGTGGATGCGCCGGCAGTGGGTTCGAGCGGGGCGGATCGGAGCGAGGCGGAGTCGGCCGCGGCAGTCGGGTCGGCGCTGTCCGGCGTCCGGCGCGTCACGCCCCGCGTCGCCGCGGCGGCGTCGTCGTCCTCCCACAGGACGGCGGTGTTGGTCTGCACGCTCACCGGGCCCGCGGGATCGACGGCGGTCACGGTCAGCAGCTCGTTGGTCCAGGTGATCCCCACCGACAGCGCGAGCGACCGCGTGGCCGCCGAGGCCGACAGCTCGGGACCGAGATCGCGCGGCAGGAGGGAGACGCTGTCGCCGACGCTGACGACCTTGCCGAGCAGGGCTCGTCGCAGCGTCGCCTCGGTGACCGCACCGCTTGCCAGCCGGGAGCCGCGGACTCTCACCCGGGTGGCGCCGTGCACGGTCACCGGCGCGACGCTCACCGGCGCGTCCTCCCGAATGCCAAGGTTGGAGAAGGTGAGGTCGTCGAGCAGGATCAGCCCGGTCGGCGAGCCGGCCGGGGCGGCCGCGACGACCGCCGCCGACATGCGCGCCCCGGTGAGCGAGACCGCGTCCCACTCCCGAAGCGACAACGCGGTCAGGACCTCCGGATGCACCCGGACGATGCCGCGACGCGAATCGGCGGCCGCGGTGGCGACGCGGGCGGTCAAGGTCAGTGAGGCGGACACCGGTGAGATCATTCCTCGGGCGGCGACTGGGGGCGACGCAGGCCGAGCCGTGCCGTCGACCGGGTCGGGATCACGCGCCGACGCGAACCGTCGGCGACGGCCTGGCGGCGTTCGTCACGGCGTTGCAGCCGGCGGTCGCGCGCCGGCGCGTCCCAGTGCTCCGGGTGCGAGGCGGCCCACCGCTGGGTCTGCCAGGCGAACGGGATGTGGATCAGGTAGGCGGCCACCGCGATGATCATCAGCAGGTACGGGAAGGTGAACAGCAGCGCCGCGGCCGCCGCCACGATGAACAGCAGCCCGGCCAGGGCGCTCGGCCGGATCTTGGCCGACTTGAACGACAACGTGGGGATCCGGCTGACCGCTAGCAGTCCGACGAAGAGCAGCCACGCGCCGACCGCGGGCACCGACACCCACCAGCCGTCGCCGAAATGCTGCTGCAGACCGATCGGCAGCAGGGCCATCACCGCGGCTGCGGGCGCCGGGACGCCGACGAAGTAGTCCTTCGTGTACTTGGGCGCGTCGACGTCGTCGAGCAGGGTGTTGAATCGTGCCAGCCGCAGCACGATGGCCGTGCAGTACAGCAGCGCCAGCACCCAGCCGAAGTCCTGTGCCGCCGAACTCTGGTGGTCGCGCAGGACGACGTTGTAGACGATCAGCGCGGGCGCGACGCCGAAGTTGATGGCGTCGGCCAGCGAGTCGATCTCGGCGCCGATCTTGGTGGAGGCATCCATCAGGCGCGCCACCCGCCCGTCGAGCCCGTCGAAGACCGCGGCCAGCACCAGCAGTCCCATCGCCAGGTCGACGTGTCCGGAATCGGAGGAGCGGATGGCGGTCAGACCGGCGCAGATCGCGAGGATCGTGAGCGTCGACGGGATGATCATCCGGCCGGCGCGCGCGGACCGGACCGCGCGTCCGCGGGCCGCGCTCGGTTCGCGACCGGCCACCGGCATCGACGTGGGCCGCCGCAGGCGACGCCGCGGTCGGTGCGGGTGGGTGCGGTGGGGCCGGATCCGTGGCATCAGGGCAGTTCCGCGAGGACCGTCTCGGCGCCGACCGCGCGCTGACCGAGCGTGACCTTCACGTCGCTGCCCGCGGGCAGGTACATGTCGACGCGGGAGCCGAAGCGGATGAGCCCGTACGTCTCGCCGAGCGTCAGGTCGTCGCCGGCGACGGGGTCGCACACGATGCGCCGGGCCAGCAGTCCGGCGATCTGCACGACGCCGACCTTGGGGCCGTCGCCGCCGATCCCGGTGGCGATGGTCATGGCGGTGCGCTCGTTCTCGCTGCTGGCGGCGGGCAGGTCGGCCGACAGGAACTTGCCGGGCGTGTGCTGCACCGACACCACGCGACCGGCGATCGGCACCCGCTGCACGTGGACGTCGAAGACGGACAGGAAGGTGCACACGCGCGGCACCGGCTGATCGCCGAGGCCCAGTTCGGGCAGCGGGACGGCCTCGTCGACCAGCGCGATGGTGCCGTCGGCCGGGGCGACGACCAGCCCCGCGCCGGTGGGCGGCACGCGGCTGGGGTGGCGGAAGAACAGGGCGGATGCGCCGGCCAGCGCCATCGCCGGACGCGCAACCCACGGGTGCTTGCGGCCCAGGAGCGCGACCGCGGCCGGTCCGGCGACGAAGGGGAGCCCGGCGGGGTGCAGCGGCGGGACCGTTTCACGGATCAGGTCGACGACGTGGGCGAGGCCCTCACGGTCGTCGGGGCGTGCGGGACGTCGAGCCACCGGTTCTGCGCTCCTCAATCGATGTCGCTGCGGCGAGGTCTCGAGCGCAGCGGAGATGGTGCCAGCTTAATCGTCTGGCCGGCGGTGGTCGCATCGGAGTGCGACGCACATCAGCTGTGCAGGTTTTGCCCACGTGGTGGACAGAACCTGCACAGCTGATGAAATCGAGGCGGGTATCGCCCGGGCTCAGGCGGCCTGCGCGGCGCGCTTGATCTTGCCCAGCGTCTCGCGGATGCCCTCGGCCAACTCGGCCTCGAAGGGCTTTTCACCACCCATGAACTTGTCGACCAGCGTCGAGGAGACCTTGGTGGTCTGTCCGCCGACGGCGGTGCGGCTCTCGGTCAGCCGCACGCCCGACTCGGTCGGGGCGATCGTGAACGTCCACACGGTGCGGTTCTCGGCGATCCGGAAGGCCAGTTCCCGGTTGGGCTCGAAGGAGACGACCTTGGAACGCGTCGGCCACACCATCGCGCCGCGACGGTTGATGTTGAGCGTCTGGGTGCCCAGCTTCACGTCGCCGCCGAAGACGAACATCTTCTTGCACTGCGGGCTCCACTCGCCCATGCGGCGCAGGTCGCTGATCACCGACCAGACCTTCTCCGGGCTGGCGTCGATCTCGATGGAGTCTTCGATGAGGGATGCGGCCATGGTTCGTCTCCGTTCACATCGCGCCGAGTCGGTACGGCGCATTGTCGGTCACCTTAGTGCATGTGACGCGAAGTCACATGTTCGGCGGGTGTCGGTGGGTGCGGGCCGGTGACCTATCCGACCGTCACCATGTCCCAGTCGCCGACCGACGCCGACAACCGCTGCAGGTGACTGTCGGCGTCGCCGAGCGTGTGGCCGATGGCGGTGAGCCGGCTGACGAAGTGGGCGATCGGATACTCCGCGGTCATGCCGATGCCGCCGTGCATCTGGATCGATTCCTGCCCGACGTGTCGCGCCGACCGAGCGGCCTGCAGCCGGGCGCGGGAGGCGATGATCGGCTCCACCCGTCCCTCGGCGAGCGCCGCGGTGGCGTACACGTTCAGGCTGTCGGCCAATTCCAGCGAGACGTACATGTCGGCGGCCCGGTGCGTCAGCGCCTGGAAGGTCGACAGCGGGACGCCGAACTGCTTGCGCGTCTTCAGGTAGTCGGTGGTCATCGTCAGGCAGGCGCGCATGGCGCCGACGGATTCGGCGACCAGCGCGGTGTGCGTGAGGACCTCCACCTCGGCGATGACCGCGGATGCGTCGCCGGTCCCGAGGCGGGTGGCGGCGGCGCCGTCGAAGACGACCTGCGCGCCCCGACGACGATCGTGGGTCCGGTAGCCGGTGCGGGCGACCCCGTCGGCGGCGGCGTCGACCAGGTAGAGGCCGACCTCGCCGGCGTCGTCGCGGGCCGAGACGACGAGCGTGTCCGCGCAGTCGCCCGCCGCGACCAGCGACTTGGTGCCGGTCACCTTTCCGTCGGCGAAGCGGGTGGCGACCGCGTACGACGGCCAGCGATCGCCCTCCTCATGGTGCGCGAACGCCAGCAGCCGCTCGCCGGCCGACAGGCCGCCGATGATGTCGGCGCGAACCGCGGCGTCGGCGGTCTTGGCGACCAGCAGCCCCGGCACCACGACGGCGTCGAGGAAGGGTTCGGGGGCGATCGCCGCGCCGAACTCGCCCATCACCGGGGCCAGTTCCTCCGGCCCTGCGCCGGTGCCGCCGTCGGCCTCGTCGAAGACCAGGCCCAGGATGCCGATCTCGGCGAGGGCGCCCCACACGTCTGCGCTCCAGCCGCGCTCGGTGTCGGCCACTGCGCGCAGCGTCTCGATGTCGTACTTCTTGGTCAGCACTTCGCGCACGGTGTCGCGCAGCATGACCTGTTCTTCGGAGAGTTCGAATTCCATGTCGTTCCTTCTGGCAGGAGAGTCTGGTCGCTGGGAGAGGCCGCGCTACAGGCCGAGGACGGCCTTGTCGATGATCTGGCGCTGCACTTCCGACGAGCCGCCGTAGATGGTGACCTTGCGGTAGTTGAGGTACGCGGGCACGGTGCGCTGCGCCCACTCCGGGCTCAGGATCTCCGCGACGCCGTCGGCGTCGAGCGACGAGACCGGCAACGAATCGGGACCCGCGATGTCGGCGAGCAGCTCGGTGACCTCCTGCTGCAACTGCGAACCGCGCAGCTTCAGCAACGACGACGCCGGGTTCGGCTTGCCGTCGGCCGAACCCGCCACCACGCGCAGCTGGGTCACCTCCAGCGCCAGCAGCGCGTTCTCCAGCTCGGCCAGGCGTGCGGCCAGCAGGGGATCGTCGAGCAGCGTGCCGGTCGCGGTCCTGGTCTGCGCGGCGACCTCCTTGGCGCGCGCCAGCTTGGTCTTGGTCCAGCCGACCCGGGCGATGCCCGAGCGCTCGTTGCCGAGCAGGAACTTGGCGATGGTCCAGCCGATGTTCTCCTCGCCGACGAGGTTCTCGGCGGGCACGCGGACGTCGGAGAAGAAGACCTCGTTGACCTCGTAGCTGCCGTCGATGAGCTGGATGGGGCGGATCTCGACGCCGGGGGTGTCCATCGGGAACAGGAAGAAGCTGATTCCCGCCTGCTTCTTCGCGTCCGGATCGGTGCGGGCCAGGCAGAAGATCCAGTCGGCGAACTGCCCGAGCGTCGTCCACGTCTTCTGGCCGTTGATGACGTAGTGGTCGCCGTCGCGCACCGCGCGGGTCTTCAGCGAGGCGAGGTCGGAGCCGGCCTCCGGTTCGGAGAAGCCCTGGCACCACCAGATGTCGAGGTTCGCGGTGGCCGGGAGGAACTTCTCCTTCTGCTCCTGCGAGCCGAACTGCGCGATCACCGGGCCCACCATCCCGGCGTTGAAGGGCAGCAGGTCGGGGACGAAGTTGAGGGCCATCTCCTCGCGCCAGATGTGGTGCTGGATCGGCGTCCAGTCCTGACCGCCCCACTCCACCGGCCAGTGCGGGACCGCGTAGCCGCCCTTGTTCAGGGCGCGCGTCGTGGTGATGACGTCGTCCGGGTAGTTCAACGCGCCGGCCCGGGCGCGCTCCCGGATCTCGGCGGGGATCTCGGTGGTGAAGTACGTACGTAGCTCTTGACGGAAGGCTTCTTCTTCCGGAGTGAATCGCAACTGCATGCCAGTAGTCTTACCCGCTGCTCGAATGCGCCGTGCAGAGACTACGACATATGTCCGACCTGGGAGATCGACTACGGTGGGCGAAATGGAACACGTTCATGCATTCGGCGACGACTGCCTGGGGGAGATGGACGCGCTCGGGATCGGGCGATCGATCACGGCAGGCGAGTGCTCGCCGCTCGAGGCCGCCGAGGCTGCGCTGGCCCGCATCGATGCGGTCGAACCGGCGCTCGCCGCCATCGCCTACGACGACCGTGACCGGGCGCTTCGGCGCGCACGGGAAGCCGATTTCGGCGGCGTGTTCGCCGGAGTGCCCTCGGTCGTCAAGAACAACGTGCTCTTCGCCGGCATCCCGACCCGGAACGGGTCGGCGGCGTTGGCGGACGTCGCGCCGGCCCGGGTCGACGAGCCGGTGACCGGCGAGTTCGTCGGCACCGGTCTCAACGTGCTCGGCGCGTCGACGCTGCCCGCCTTCGGGCTGACGGCGACCACCGAGTTCGTCGACCGCGAACCCACCCGGAACCCGTGGAACACCGCCTACTCGTGCGGGGCGTCGTCGGGCGGGTCCGCCGCGCTGGTCGCGGCCGGGGCGGTGCCGATCGCGCACGCCAACGACGGCGGCGGCTCCATCCGCATCCCGGCGGCGTCCTGCGGGCTCGTCGGCCTCAAACCCAGCCGCGGCCGGGTCGCCCGTGCCGCGCAGATGCGCGGCCTGCCGATCGATCTGGTCAGCAACGGTGTCGTCACCCGAACCGTGCGCGACACCGCCTACTATTACGCCGACCTGGAGCGGCAACGCTCCGTCGACCTGCCGCCGATCGGGCTCGTCGAGGGCCCCGGCACCCGGCGGCTGCGCGTGGCCCTGCTCAACACGCCGCTGTCGGGCCGCCTCCTCGACGCCGACACCGACCGGGAACTCACCGCCGCCGTCGACCTGCTCGAATCGCTCGGACACCGGGTGACGACCATCCCGATGCCGGTCGACCGCGCCTACATCCAGCAGTTCACCGACTACTGGGCGCTGCTCGCCTGGGGGATCGACCACCTGGGCAAGCACACCATCGGCAAGGGCTTCGACCGGTCGGCGCTGGACCCGTTCACCAGGGGACTGTCGTCGTCCTTCGTCCGGCACTTCTACCGGCTGCCCGCCTCGATCATCGGACTCAGACGAGCGACCGCGAGATTCGAGGCCGTCTTCGATCACTACGACGTCGTCCTGTCGCCGACGCTCGGCCACGCCGTCCCGGAGATCGGCTTCCTCGATCCGGGCGGCGACTTCGACGAGATCTTCGCGCGCCTGATCGACTACGTCGCCTTCACTCCCGCGAACAACACCGGCGGCAGCCCGGCCATCAGCGTGCCGCTGGGCCGCAGCAGCGCGGGGCTGCCGCTGGGCATTCACTTCTCGGCGAGCCTCGGCGACGAACGAACCCTGCTCGAACTCGCCTACGAACTCGAAGCCGCCGCACCCTTCGCTCGCATCCAGGACTGATTCCCGCCTGTCGGGAAGCGGTCGTCGAGCGAAAGTCGCGCCGTGTGTGATGTCACGTGCATCACCCTCGGCGTGTGCCGGGGGTCACCCCATCCGAAAGGGCCTGGCTGTGGCTTCCTCCTCCCTCGGCGCCGATCCGCTCGCGCCGCCACCGGCTGACGATTCGTGGACCCCGCGACTGGCGATCTCGCTGGTGTCGATCGTGCTGCTCCTGGAAATGCTGACGATCAGCTACATCATGATCGCGACGGCGCTGCCGTCGATCGCCAAGCACTACCAGACGACGCAGGGCGCCTGGCTGCTCACCGCCTTCATGCTGATCGGCGCGGTGGCCGCGCCGCTGGTCGGCAAGCTCGCCGACCTGTACGGCAAGCGACGTCTGCTGCTGATCTGCATCGCCATCGCGGCCGTCGGCTCGCTGATCTCGGCGCTGGCGCCGAGCTACGGCGTCCTGATCCTGGGACGCGCCCTCACCGGACTGCTGGTGCCGTGCCTGTTCCTGAGCTATTCGCTGATCCGCGACGTCTTCCCGGCCAAGACCGTGGCTCTGGCGGTCAGCCTCTCCACCAGCGGCATGGGCCTGATCGCGATCCCCGCGCCGTTCATCACCGGCTGGCTCGTCGACGGGTTCGGGTTCCGGGCCATCTTCTGGTTCTTCGTGATTTCCCTGGTGATCCTGGGCGTGCTGATCTTCGTCACCACCGCCGAGTCGGCGGTGCGGGCCGCCACTCGGCTCGACCTGCTCGGCGCAGTCCTTCTGGGTGTCGGTGTCGCCGGCGTGCTCGCCGGAGTCAGCTTCGGTCCCGACTGGGGCTGGACGTCCGCGGCGACCCTGGCCTGCCTGATCGGCGGCGTCGCACTGATCGTCGGCTGGCTGGTCAGCGCCTCCGTGCTGTCCGAGCCGCTCATCGACATCGCCGTTCTGCGGCAGCGGTCGGTGGCGTTCACCGTCACCGCGGCCGGGTGCATGCACGGCGTCAGCGGCCTGTTCACCATGATGATCCCGATGCTCGTGATGACCCCGGCTGTCCTCGGCCTCGGGTACGGCTTCGGCGTCGACGCCGAGGGCACCGCGATCTTCCAGGCACCGATCGGGGTGTTCTGCGTGCTCGGCGGGTTGATCGTCGGCCTGGCTGTCGGACGGAACGTCCGCCCGCGTCTGCTGATGGCCGCCGGTGCGATCTCGGCGGGCCTCGGTTGCGCGTTCATGGCCTTCTCCCACACCGACAAGCTGCTGATCATCGTCTTCAGCGGACTCGTCGGTCTCGGCATGGGCCTGGGATACGCGGCGGTCCCGAACCTGCTGATCGAGGCGGTGCCGCCGCAGCTGCAGGCCTCCACCGCCAGCGTCGTCGGCGTCTCGCAGAGCATCTTCCCGGCGATCCTGCCGGTCATCGCGTTCACCGTCATGAACAACTCGCACATCGCGCCGCTGGCGCCCGAGCTGACCGGCGGCGCGGTCCTGTACACCAGCGACGGCTACCGCGTCGCCTTCCTCATCGCGGCCGGAGCGGCCGTGGCCTGCCTGCTCGCCGCGCTGGCGCTGCCCTCGCGCATCCGGCAGGTGCAGGTCGACGCCGGTGCCGTAGTGGCCGGTACGGAGGCAGACGGGGAGCGGGCGTTGACATCGGTCTGACCGCGGTCCCGTCGATTCCGGGTATGTTCCGTGCCACGATGACCCGCAATTGCGACAGCGGCGTGCTCATCCCAGCGCGAGGCGGCCCTCGCCACGGGTTCATCGATGCTGCGACCTTCGGTGAGGCCGTCGGTCCGAGAGGAAGATGATCGACTGATCACAGCGCTGCAGGGCCCCGGTTTCGTCGTGAATCCTCCGACGCGGCCGGGGCCTTGTCTGCGCTTCTGCGTCGACGACGAGATGAGGACGGGACGGGAATGACTTCTTCGAGGTCGGACGGATCCGACACGTTGCTGGGCGCCTGGCTGCTCGGCCTGGCGGGCTTCGTCGACGCGATCGCCTTCGTGGTGCTGCACGGCAGCTTCGTCGCATTCATGTCCGGCAACTCGACGATCTTCGGCGCCTCCGGCGCCGTCGGCCACTGGCGTACCGCGAGTCTGAGCGTGCTCCTGATCGTCTTGTTCTTCCTCGGCAACGTCCTCGGAGCGCTGCAGAGCAGATTCCTCGGCCGGACTGCTCATCGGTCGCTCATGATCTCGATCGCCGTCGTCACGACGGTCGGCACCGCCGTCGCCACCTGGATGTCGGAGGCCGCCGGGATGATCACCATCGCGATTGCGGCCGGCCTGATCAATTCGGCGTTGTCGGCACGCACCGATGTGCACGTGGGCCTGACCTATGTCACCGGCACCCTGGTCAAATCCGCACACCAACTGGTCGACGGGCTCGGCTCCGATCACCCGTGGGCGTGGATCAAGACGCTCGGCTTCTGGGCGGTCTTCACGTGCGGCGCCGCAATCGGGGGCGTCGCCTACCACGGTCTCGGCTCGGCGGCGCTGTGGTTCGCGGTCGCCTTGGCCGTGATCGCCTGCCTGCTGCCGCATCGGTTTCGCTGAACCCGCAGGCATTTCTGCGCAGACGCACCGAACGCAGCCGAGCCGAGCGCAGACGCACCGAGCGCGGCAACCCTGGCTGGGTTGCCGCGCTCGGTGCTTTCTCCGGCCGGTACCGGGAGTGTGGGGGACCGGCCCGGGCCGGAGCGGGATCGGGGTCAGTGGGCGATCGCTCCTTCGGCGCCGACACCGGTCAGCGAGCGGACCTCCATCTCGGCATTGCGGCCCGGAGTGCCGCGGTCGGCCGAGGTGAGGGTGCCGATGATGCCGAGGGCGAAGGCCAGCGGGATCGAGATGATGCCCGGGTTCGACAGCGGGAACCAGGCGAAGTCGGCGCCCGGGATCATCGCCTTGGGGCCGCCGGAGACGGCCGGGGAGAAGATGATCAGGATGATGCAGGAGGCCAGGCCGCCGTACATGCTCCACAGGGCGCCGCGGGTGTTGAACCGCTTCCAGTACAGCGAGAACACGATGGTCGGCAGGTTCGCCGAGGCGGCGACCGCGAACGCCAGCGCCACCAGGAAGGCGATGTTCTGACCGTTGGCCAGGATGCCGAGGATGATGCTCAGCACACCCAGGACCACCACGCACTGGCGGGACACGCGCACCTGATCGCTCTCGGAGGCCTTGCCGCGCTTGATCACCGAGGCGTAGATGTCGTGAGCGAACGACGCGGAGGCGGTGATCGCCAGACCGGCGACGACGGCCAGAATGGTCGCGAAGGCGACGGCCGAGATGACGCCCAGCAGCACGGTGCCGCCCAGTTCCAGGGCCAGGAGCGGAGCCGCGGCGTTCTCCTTGCCCGCGGCCGACAGGATCTTGTCCGGACCGACCAGCGCGGCGGCGCCGTAGCCGAGGATCAGGGTGAAGACGTAGAACGCGCCGATCAGCGAGATGGCCCACGTGACCGAGCGGCGCGCCTCCTTGGCGGTGGGCACGGTGTAGAAGCGCATCAGCACGTGCGGCAGGCCCGCAGTGCCGAGCACCAGCGCCAGGCCCAACGACAGGAAGTTGATCTGCGAGGTGAGCGAACCGCCGTACTGGGCGCCGGGAGCCAGCACGTCGCGGGCGGCGACGGCCTTGTCGGACGACTCGCTGATGGCGCTCTGGGCGTCGCCCAGGATCGAGGAGATGTTGAGGCCGAACTTGCCGATCACCATGAGGGTCATGACGGCCGCGCCGACGATGAGCAGGACGGCCTTGATGATCTGCACCCAGGTGGTGCCCTTCATGCCGCCGATCAGCACGTACGCGATCATCAGGACGCCGACGACGGCGATGACGATGGACTGTCCGGTGCGGTCGTGGATGTCGAGCAGCAGTGCCACCAGACCGCCGGCGCCGGCCATCTGGGCCAGGAGGTAGAACAGCGAGACGACCAGCGTCGACAGCGCGGCCGCCATGCGGACCGGGCGCTCCTTCAGCCGGAAGCTGAGCACGTCGGCCATGGTGAAGCGGCCGGTGTTGCGCAGCAGCTCAGCCACCAGCAGCAGGGCGACGAGCCACGCGACGAGGAAGCCGATCGAGTACAGGAAGCCGTCGTAGCCGTAGACCGCGATGGCGCCGGCGATGCCGAGGAAGCTGGCGGCCGACAGGTAGTCGCCGGCGATGGCGATGCCGTTCTGCGGGCCGGAGAAGCCGCCGCCTGCGGTGAAGAACTCCGACGCGGAGGCGTTCTTGCGGCTGGCGCGGATCACCACGACCATCGTCACCAGGACGAAGGCGATGAAGATCGAGATGTTGATTACCGGGTTGCCGACGGCTCCGGCCGCCTCGGCGAGCACGTGGGTCATGCCTGAGCCCTTTCGGTGTGGTCGGCGTACACGCCGCTCGCGAAGTTCTGGCGGATCTGTTCGGCCTGCGGATCGAGGTCGCGTCCGGCGAACCGGACGTACGCGAAGGTGATCCCGAACGTGGTGACGAACTGCAGCAGGCCCAGGATCAGACCGACGTTGATGTTGCCCCACACCGGGGTGCCCATGAAGTCGTGCGCGAACGCGCCGAGCAGCACGTACACGGCGTACCAGATCAGGAAGAACGCTGTCATCGGGAACACGAACCGGCGCAGGGTGCCGCGCAGCTTCTGGAATTCGGGTGTCGCCTGCGCGGTGAGGAACTCGTCCTGTGACGGACTGACGTTCCCTTCCGCGGCGTGATCGGTGAGTGTCACGATCGCTCCTTCGCTCGGGGTGGGACTGCTGATGAGACTGCTTGAATCATGAGTGAGAGAGCCGTCACATCCCAGACGATCTGTGATCGGGGCGACGAGGTCGGACCTGCGTGCGATGAGCGGTCACTGCCGTCCGATGAACGGTGGGCGACGCGGTGCCGACGCGCCTGCGGGAACGTCGGGCGGCCGCGCCCGAACCCGGGCGGGCAGGTGGGGAGAGCGAGGTGCGACGGGTGTCTACGGCGTCCGTTCGACGCCGAGACCCAGCCGTTCGGGGACGTGCATGCGGGCGAAGGCGCCCGCCGTGCCCGCCGGGATCTGCGCGCGGGTCGCGAGGCTCACCAGGATCATCGTCGCGAAGGTCAGCGGAACGGTGACCGCGGCCGGATAACCGGTCAGCACCGACAGCCAGCCGTCGTCGCCGAAGACACCGGTCGCCGAGACGCCCACCGCCACCGCCGAGGCGACCGCGCCGACCAGCAGGCCGGAGATCGCGCCGGCCGCGGTGAGCCCGCGCCACCAGATACCGAGCACCAGGAGCGGGCACAGCGTCGACGCCGAGACCGCGAACACCAGGCCGACCGACCGCGACAGTTCCAGCGATCCCGCGCTCAGCGCGATCGCGATCGGGATCGCGCCGCCCAGCAGGGCGCAGATCCGGAAGCTGCGCACTCCCGCGGGCATCAAGTCGGTCGACATGACGCCTGCGATGCTCACCAGCAGGCCCGACGACGTGGCGAGGAAGGCGGCCATCGCACCGGCCGCCACCAGCGCCGACAGTGCGATGGCCCAGATCCCGTGGGTCGCCGCGGCCGGCAGCAGCAGGACGGCCGCGTCGGCGGTCCCGGTGGAGAGGACCTGCGGCACCCAGGCCCGCGCCAGCACCCCCAGGATCGACGGGAAGAAGTAGAAGACGGCGAGCGCGGCGATCACGTTGAGCGCGGTACGACGCGCCGCGCGACCGTCGGGGTTCGTGTAGAAGCGAACCAGCACGTGCGGCAGCCCCATGGCGCCGAGGAAGGTCGCGATGATGAGCGAGAGGACCTGGTAGAGCGGGTGACTGCCGCCGAGCCCGCCGCCGGAGTCCATCCACGCCGCGCCGGTCTGCGGGGCGCGGGAGACCACCGGGGTGGCGGCGCCGGCCGCCAGCCGCAGGACGGTGCCGCGGTCGAGGCGATGGGTGCCCGCAGCCAGCGGCTGCTCGTCGACCGGGCGGTCGTCGACGGTGCCGCTGACCCGGACACCGGTGGGATCGGTGACCGTGACCTCGACGGGAGTGTCGATGCGGACGGTGGTCTGCGACTGTACGCGCGGCGGCAACGGCTCGCCGAGCTGCTGCGGGCTGCCCGCGAAGATCACGACCAGGACCAGCGCCGGAATCGCGACCGCCGTCAGCTTGAGCCAGTACTGGACGGCCTGGGCGAAGGTGACCGACCGCATGCCCGCGCCCACCACGTTCACGATCACCAGCAGGCCGGTGCCGGTCGCTCCCACCCACGGCGGGATGTGCAACAGGATGTTCAGCGTGAGCCCGGCACCCTGCAGCTGGGGCACCAGATACAGCACGCAGATCACGATCACCACGACCATCGCCGCCTTGCGGGCACGCAACGACGCGAGACGGAACTCGGCGAAGTCGGGCACCGTGTACGCGCCCGACCGCCGCAGCGGCGCCGACACGAACAACAGCAGCGACAGGTAGCCGGCGGTGAATCCGATCGGATACCAGAGGGCGTCGGCGCCGTACTTGGCGACGAGCCCGGCCACCCCCAGGAACGACGCCGCCGACAGGTACTCCCCGGCGATCGCCGCGG
The DNA here is from genome assembly GCF_039946255.1 of Gordonia aichiensis. Lineage (GTDB taxonomy): Bacteria > Actinomycetota > Actinomycetes > Mycobacteriales > Mycobacteriaceae > Gordonia > Gordonia aichiensis_A. The sequence continues at coordinate 77,438 of NZ_JBCDWL010000021.1, forward strand.
CGTTCCAGCCGGGGCCGATGCTGCGGGAGGCGACCAGGAAGTCCGACGTCGAGCGCGCCCCACGACCGCCGTACGCGCCGACGGACACCGTGCCGAAGGCGGCCAGGAGGATGGCGGCCACGGTGAGACCGGAGACGTGGTCGGCGATCATCGGCGACGGTCCTGCCCGGTGCTGTCGGCCTCCGGGCCGTCGGCGTCGACGAGGCGGACGAAATCGGCTTCGGCCTGCTCGGCGAGCCGAATGTACAGTCGGCCGGCCAGGTACAGCAGTGGGAAGGGCAGCAGGCCGAGGATCACCCAGTTCAACGGCAACCCGAATGCGGTGGCGTCGGCGAAGGGTGCGATGGTCGCGCCGATCAGCGGGATCGCGACGAACACCGCGAGCACCGCCAGCCCCAACCGCAACGACAGCGCCAGTTGCGCGCGCACCAGACCGCGGACCAGGTGTTCGCCGATGTCGGTCTGCTCGGCGACCTCCACGCGAGTGCGGACCATGCGGGCGCCCCGTCGTTGCGACAGGACCACCCGTTCGCGCTGGGGGCCGCGGTCGCGGGTCGAGTCGGGCGACACCGCTAATCGTCCTCGGCGTCGGGGCGGCCGGCGCGGAAGGTGCGCAGCGGGTCGCGGACGAGGCGGTCGCGCAGTTCGCGGACCTGCCTGCGGCTCACCGGCAGCTCCACCGCCGGGGAGCGACCGTTGGCGCGCACCCGCACCAGCGTCGCCGCACCCGTCGCGCGCAGTCCGGCCACCATCGGCAACGACACCAGGTACGACCGGTGGACGCGGGCGAAGCCGGCCTTGCGCCAGCGGGCTTCGAGCGTCGAGAGGGTCATGCGCACCAGGTACGAGCCGGTGTCGGTGTGCAGACGGGCGTAGTCGCCGACGGCCTCGATCCACGAGATCGAGTCGCGCCGGACCAGCGAGGTGATCCCGCCGGACTCGACCGGGATGACGTCGTCGGCGGGGGCGTCGTCCGGCGTCGCGGCGGCAGGCGGCTGCTCCTCGGCGGCGTCGTCGGGGGCGGCCGCGCGCGCGGCGACGATCCGGGTCAGCGCCTGGTCGAGCCGTTCGGCCCGCAGCGGCTTGAGCAGGTAGTCGACGGCGCCGACGTCGAAGGCTTCGACGGCCCGGTCGTCGTGCGCGGTGACGAAGACGATCGGCGGGGGAGCGGTGTAGTTGGCGAGCACCGCGGCCAGTTCCATTCCGGACAGACCGGGCATCGAGATGTCGAGGAAGACGGCGTCGACCCGGTGCTCGGACAGTTCGCGCAGCGCGGCGGTCGCGTCGGAGGCCTGATAGACGGTGCCGACGGCGTCGTGGCGGTTCAGCAGGTAGGTGAGTTCATCGAGGGCCGGGTCCTCGTCGTCGACGGCGAGGACGGTCAGACTCGTCATCGATGATCTCCCTTCCGGCAGGTGTGCTTCGACAACAAACGTAGCCGGTGCGCGCGCACGGGACAGCAGTCCGGCGGTGATCGTTCTCAGGCCGCCTACACGCCCGGATCGAGCGACGCCCGCCCGCTCTGCTCGACGTGAATGCCGGCCGCGAACTTGGGGATCCGCATGCTGACCTTGGTGCCCGCACCGATCGCGGTCTCGACGACCAGGCCGTAGTCGTTGCCGAACGCCGACCGGAGTCGCTGGTCGACGTTGGTCAGGCCGACGTGTGCGCCGTCGGACTCCTTGGGACCCGATGGATTCAGGGCGTCGATGGCGCCGGTGCGGAGCAGCTCCGGGTCCATCCCCACGCCGTCGTCCTCCACGCTGAGCAGTGCGTCGGGGCCAGCGTTGCGCGCGACGATGGAGATGGTGCCGTCGCGGCGTCCGGCCATTCCGTGCCGGACGGCGTTCTCCACCAGCGGCTGCAGTGCGAGGAAGGGCACGGTGACGCCGAGTACTTCGGGTGCGACCTGCAATTTCACGGTGAGGCCGGGACCGAACCGGGCGCGCTCGAGGGTCAGGTAGCGGTCGATGTTGCGCAGCTCGTCGGCGAGCACCGTGTACTCGCCCGCGGCGCGGAACGAGTAGCGGGTGAAGTCGGCGAAGTCGAGAATCAGCTCGCGGGCCCGGTCGGGGTCGGTGCGCACGAAGGAGGCGATGGTGTTGAGCGCGTTGTAGATGAAGTGGGGGCTGATCTGTGCGCGCAGCGCGAGGACTTCGGCGCGGTCGAGTCGGGAGCGGGAGGCCTCCAACTCCGCCAACTGCAACTGTCCTGAGGCGTAGCGGGCGACTTCGGTGATCGCGCCGACCCGCCCGGGGCCGGGACGGCTGAGGGAGGCCACCACCAGCACGCCGGCGCTGAGGTCGTCCGACAGCAGCGGGGCGGCCAGCAGGTGTCGGGCCGGGCCGACGCTGCCGACCGGATCGGTCAGCGAGGCGTGCCTGCGGTCGGTCAGCGCCTGCGCGGCGAGCGTGGCGGCCGCCGCCCGGATCGGCGGTGTCCAGATCGTCTCGTCGCCGTCGAATGCCAATTGATTGCCGTCGGCGTCGTACAGGGCCAGTCCGTCGCCGCCGGTGAGTGCTCGCAGCGGTCCCGCCGCGCCGGCCGCGGATTCCTCGGTGAGCCCATTGCGCAGTGGTCGGGCCGCGAGGTCGGCGGTGTGCAGGGTGTCGTGGACGGCACGTTCATGCGGGGTGCTGACCACTCGCCGGGTGCGCAGTGCGACGACGGTCAGCACCACGGCCAGCGCGATGCCGAGCACCGAGATCGCGATTAGTTCACCGGACATTGAGCATCACGTCTCGACGATATCGTCGACCCCTGCCCCCGGGTCCCCAGGTTGGTCGAGTATGCGAGACCCGCTGTCACCCGGTATCCCCGCCCGGCCCCTTCCCAGGTTGGTCGAGCAAGCGCATCGAGGCCGCAGCCACCCGGTTTCTCTGACCGGCTCTTTCCCAGGTTGGTCGAGTAAGCGCATCGAGGCCGCAGCTACCCGGCATCTCTGACCGGCTCTTTCCCAGGTTGGTCGAGTAAGCCTGTGAGCGGAGCGAGCAAGCGCATCGAGACCCCGGGGCGATCGCGTCGGTGTGCAGGTCTCGATACGCCGCCTCGCTGCGCTCGGTGGCTACTCGACCAGCCTGGGGGCAGGGCCGTTTCACGGTGATCGAGTGCCACTTGTAAAGCCGAGACCTTCCCAGGTTGGTCGAGCAAGCGCATCGAGACTCCAGCCACCCAACATCTCCGCCCGGCTGCTTCCCAGGTTGGTCGAGTAAGCCTGTGAGCGGAGCGAGCAAGCGCATCGAGACCCCCTGTC
>NZ_JBCDWL010000022.1:0-78118 GCF_039946255.1 Gordonia aichiensis
CCACTCCCGAGTCGCGTACTCGGAGATCCTCGACGACGAGAGGAAGGAGACCGCGGCCGCCTTCTGGATCCGGGCCAACGCGTTCTTCGCCAGCAAGGGCGTCACCGTGACCGCGGTGATGACCGACAACGGATCGTGCTACCGGTCGAAGGTCTTCGCCGAAGCACTCGGCCCGAACATCAAACACCGCCGCACTAAACCGTATCGGCCCCAGACCAACGGCAAAGTCGAGCGCTTCAACAGGACACTCGCCGAGGAATGGGCCTACGCCCGGCCCTACGTCAGCGAACACGAGAGGGAACAGGCCTACCAAACCTGGCTACACCACTACAATCATCACCGACCCCATACCGCGCTCGACGGCCTCACCCCGTCAACCCGCGTTCACAACGTATCGGGGAAGTACAGCTAGCCGAGGACGTATCGAGACCCCCGCACAAGGCCTCGATACGCACCCTCCGCTTCGCTCCGGCCGCTACTCGACCACCCTGCAGAGCAGCCCCCACAGGCTGGTCGAGTAGGCCGAGGCGCCAGCCGGGCCCACAGGCTGGTCGAGTAGACCGAGGCGCCAGCCGGGCCCATAGGCTGGTCGAGTAGACCGAGGCGCTAGCCGAGGACCTATCGAGACCCCGGGCGTCTCAGTCGATCTGCAGTTCGCCCATCGCGTCCCAGGCGTCGCCGTCGACCTGGCGCGAGATGATCTTGGGCGTGGCCGTCAAATGGGGACGCATTGCTGCCAGGCCCTTGGCGAAGTGCTCGCTCGAGACGTGCGGGCCGGCGCCCTCATCGGTGAACGCCTCGACGAGCACGTACTCATTGGGGTCGTCGACGCTGCGCGACCAGTCGAACCACAGGTTCCCCTCCTCGGCCCGGGTGGCCGCGGTGAACTCGGCGACGACCTCCGGGAACTGCTCGGCGCTGGCGGGCTCGACCTGGAACTTGACGACGATGAAGTACATTCGGTGACCTTTCGGAGACGACGATGAGCCGTCCCATTGTCGCCCACCGACAGGCCTTCGCGCCGATCAACCCACCGTCGATCAGCGGGCGTCGATCAGCCCGCGCCGGTCACCCCACGGCGGTACCGACGAGGGTGCCGATGCCGTACGTCACCGCCATCGCGATGCCGCCGCCGATCACCATCCGAACGGTCGGCCGCCAGGGCGACGACTTGCCCAGGTAGGCGCCGAGCCAACCGGTCAGGGCGAGCGCCACCAGAACGGCGACCACGGCGACCGGGATCCGCAGATCCGGCGGCGGCAGCAGGATGGCCAGCAGCGGCAGGATGGCGCCCGCGGTGAAGGCGACGGCCGACGAGAACGCGGCCTGCCACGGACTGCTCAGATCGTCCGGGTCGATGCCGAGCTCGGCCTCGGCGTGCGCCGCGAAGGCGTCTCGCTCGGTCATCTCCTGCGCGGCGCGCTCGGCGGTCTGCGGCGACATGCCCTTGGCCTCGTAGATCCCCGCCAACTCGGCCAGCTCGTCGTCGGGCTGATTCGCCAGCTCCCACTTCTCGCGGGCGAGCAGCGCGGCCTCGGTGTCGCGCTGGGTGCTGACCGACACGTACTCCCCGAGCGCCATCGACACCGCGCCCGCAGCAAGGCCCGCGATGCCCGCGGTGAAGATCGGTCCGCGGTCGACGGTCGCGGCGGCCACACCGACGACGATGCCCGCCGTCGAGACGATCCCGTCGTTGGCGCCGAGGACACCGGCCCGAAGCCAGTTGAGGCGTCCGGTGAGCCCGCTCGCGTGGGGTTCGTCTGGGTGCTGGCTGTCCGGCGCCGGCGCGCTGTCAGTCGTCATAGTTCTATCATCACTGCAGGTCGAGACCTCGGCAAGCGAGGATTGGCGACCCTGACGAAGGCCAGCGCAACCTTCCCGAAGCAGGACACAGCGGACGCGGGCGAGTTTCGGGAGTTCCTTGGAATCGGCTTAAGTCATGGTGCCCGGCAGCCGCGTCACCCGTAATCTCGGCGCTTATGAACACCATCAACGGGCTGCCCGCGCACCCGCTTCTCGTGCACCTGGTCGTCGTCGCGGTCCCGGTGACGGCCGTCGTCGCGATCGTGATCGCGCTCTGGCCGCGGGCGCGTACCGCGTTGAACGCCTTCCCCGCCGTCCTCGGTCTCCTCACCCTGATCGCGGTCCCGATCACCACCTCGGCAGGCGAGTCGCTCGAGAAGTCGCAGCCACCGACTCCGGATCTGACCCGGCACGCCCAGCTCGGCGACCAGCTGATCCTGGCCGTCGGACCGCTGTTCGGCCTGCTGGCGCTGCTCTATCTCCTGCAACTGCCCGCGGTCACCGGTCGTCTCCCGCTGTCGGATGCGGTGATCGCCCGGATCGACGTCGCGGCACGCGCGTTGACGGTGGTCGCAGCCATCGCCTCGATCGTCATGGTGGTCCTGGTCGGCGACAGCGGCGCCCGCTCCGTCTGGGGCGGCTGACCCCGAGACAGCGATATCGCACCCCTTTCGTTTTGCGCACTCGGTCGCGACCGGGTGCGCAAAACGGAAGGGGTGCGATATCGGTTTGCGAGAGCCTAGATCGGCATCAGGTAATGCTTACGCGGGTTGCGCAGCACCTGCTTGTCGCGCAGCTGCGCGAGTGCCTTTCGCAGCTGCAGGCGGGTCTGCGACGGCTCGATGACCGCGTCGACGTACCCCTTCTCCGCGGCCAGGTACGGCGTCGCCATCATCGCGTTGTAGAAGGAGATGAAGTCCTGGCGCACCTTGTCCGCGTCGTTGGCCGAGAGTCCCTCGGTCTGCCTGCGGGTCAGGATCGCAGCCGCCGACTCCGCGCCCATCACCGCGATCTTGGCGGTCGGCCACGCGAAGTTGATGTCGGCACCCAACTGCTTGGAACCCATGACCGCGTACGCGCCGCCGTAAGCCTTGCGCAGCACGACCGTGACCTTGGGCACGTCGGCCTCGACGTACGCGAACAGGAACTTGCCCGACCGCCGGATGGTGCCCTTCTGCTCCTCGGCCAGCCCCGGCAGGATGCCGGGCGTGTCGACGAGGAAGACCAGCGGGATGTTGTAGGCGTTGCAGATCCGGACGAAGCGGGTGGCCTTCTCCGCCGAATCGGTATCGATGGTTCCGGCCATCACGCTCGGCTGATTGGCGACGACGCCGACGCTGCGGCCGTCCACCCGCGCGAAACCGGTCAGGATGTTGGGCGCGAACAGTTCGCCGACCTCGTGGAAGGCACCGTCGTCGAACAGGCGGATGATGATGTCGCGCATGTCGTAGCCGGCGTTGTCGTTGTCCGGCATGAAGGTGTTCAGGCTCAGATCCGACTCGGTGATCTCCGGCTCCAGACCCGGATTGACGATCGGCGGCAGCTCGTGCGTGCTCGACGGCATGTACTGCAGATACTCGCGCACCCACTCGAAGGCCGCGGCCTCGTCGGGGGCGACGTGGTGGATGTTGCCCCACCGCGCCTGATTGTGCGCGCTGCCGAGCTCTTCGGCGGTGATCTCCTCGCCGGTGGTCTGCTTGATGACGTCCGGGCCGGTGACGAACATGTAGCTCTTGTCCTCGACCGCCACCAGGATGTCGGTGTTGGCCGGGGTGTAGACGGCGCCGCCGGCGCACTTGCCGAGGATCACCGACACCTGCGGCGACAGTCCCGACAGCAGGTCGTTGCGACGCCCCATCTCGGCGTACCAGGCCAGGGAGGTGACCGCGTCCTGGATGCGGGCGCCGGCCGAGTCGTTGATGCCGACCATCGGGCAGCCGAGCTTGCCCGCCCACTCCATCAGCGCCGACACCTTGCGACCGAACATCTCGCCGACGGTGCCGCCCATGACCGTCTGGTCGTGGCTGAACGCGGCCACCGGGCGCCCGTGCACCAGTCCGTGACCGGTGACGACGCCGTCGCCGTAGCCGGTGTGCCCGGCTCCGGGCATGCGCGCCAAGGCGCCGACCTCGACGAAGGTCCCCGGGTCGAACAGCAGCTCCAGCCGCGCCCGCGGCGAGAGAATGCCCTTCTTGGCCCGCTTGGCGATCGCGTTCTCGCCACCCGGCTCCTTCGCCAGTTCGAGCTTCTCGCGCAGGTCGGCGAGCTTGGCGGCAGTCGTGTCAGTCACTCCAGTGCAGCCTTTCCGTCACTTATCGGTTCTGATGTCGGCCATCCGACGCGTCAGGTCGGCCCCGACCTTCGCGACGTACGGCTCGTCGACGATGGCCAGGTGGTCGCCGCCGATGTGGATGATCTCCAGGTCATCGACCACCTCGCCCCATCGGCCGTCGGGGTCGATGTGCGCCCACTGCGGCTCGAGTTCGATCGCACCGTCGTGCATCTTGTCGGCGCGGTAGAGGATCACCTTGCCCTCGTAGCGTGTCGGGTTGATCTCGGTGAGCGCCCGGTTGTCCAGGAACGAGGTCCGCTGATGCTCGATGATGCCGCCGGGGATCTTGGTGCCCGACATCGACATCATCTCGGTGATGATCGCGAACTGCTCGTTGTCGTCGGCCGCGACCAGGCGGTCCATCGGGATCGGCACGTCCTCGTCCAGACCGTAGGTCTTGATCGCGAACGCCTTCCACCGCTCCAGCCGGGCCCGCTTGTTCTCCGGCGTGTCCGGCACGTCCTCGGTGGGTCGGACGACGTCGATGAGGCCGACGAAGGCGATCTCCTCGCCCTCCTCGCGCAGCACCTGCGCCGCGCCGTAGGCGAGCGCACCGCCGAGCGACCAGCCCACCAGCACGTACGGCCCGTGCGGCTGCACTTCGCGCAGTCGCGGCAGGTAGGCGCGGACCCGCTCCTCGATGGTGCCTTCGACGCGGTCGAAGCCGATCACCGGCTGATCGTCGGGCAGTCGCTTGAGCAGCGCCTCGTACGCCGAGGTGTTGCCGCCCGCCGGGTGGAACACCAGCATCGGCACAGGGTCGCCCGCGGTGGTGTCGAAGGTGTGCTGCGGCTTGCCGTCGGTGCCCTTCGGCACCTGCAGGAATCGCAGGAAGCCGTCGATGTCGGCCGAGGCCTCCATGTGCTGGCGGACGTAGTTCGACAGTTCCTCGATCGTCTCCGAATCGAGGACGTCCTCCATGTCGATGTCGCCGCCGGTGCGCTCGTTCAGCCGCTCGGTCAGCTTCTCGGCCGTGTCCTCGTCGAGGACCGGCAGCTTGTTGAAGACGCCGCCCGCCGACTTCCCGGTCACCACCGCGTACACGCCGTAGGTGAGACGCTCGGCGGCATCGCGCGGCGGGACGTCGGTGCCCGCGGCTTCGGCGACGGAGGCCTGGTCGGTGATGGTGGGTGCGGGGGCGGCCGGCGGCTGGGGGGATCTCGATGCGCTCGGTCGCTCCGCTCCCTCGCTTACTCGATCAGCCTGGTTAGCGGTCGCATCAGCGGGGTTGGCGGCCTGGTCAGCCGGGTTGGCGGCCTGGTCAGCGGGGTTGGCGGCCTGGTCAGCCGGGTTGGCGGTCGCGTCAGCGGGGTTGGCGGCCTGATCAGCCGGGTTGGCGGTCGCGTCGGCCGGGTTAGCCGCCGCGTCGGCCGGGTTGGCGGCCTGGTCAGCCGGGTTGACGGTCGCGTCAGCCTGGTTGGCAGCCACCTCAGTCCGAGAGGCGGCGTCTGCCTGGGCGGCGGATTCGACGGCCAGGGACTCGGCGTCCTTCGCCAGCTGCTCGTCGATGTAGGCGTTGAGCGCGGCGGTGTCGAGCTCGCCGCCGTCGGCGGCCTGCGCGTTCAGCGTCTCGAGCTGATCGCGATGGGTGACCGCGAAGTCGACGAACTTCTCCACGTCGGCCAGGTTGGCCTGCCGCATCGCCTGCAACTGCAACTGCGGGATGTCGAACTCGTACTCCACGCGGTTCTTGATGCGGACGGCCATGAGCGAGTCCAGGCCAAGTTCGATCAGCGGGATCTCGCGCGGGAGGTCCTCGGGGTCGTAGCCCATCGACTCGCCGACGATCACCGCCAGGCGGTCGCCGACGGCCTCGCCGGAGGACGCGCTCCACTTGCTGCCGAGGTCGTCGACGATCTCGTCTTCGACCACCATCTTCTCGTCGACGAAGCCGGAGGCCTTGGCCGCCTCGGCCGGCGTGCTCGGCGCGGCGACGGCCGACGGCGCGACCGCCGCGCCGGTGACGGCGGCCTGATAGAGCAGGGCGAAGCCCCCGGTCGCGTCGGCGTGCACGGTGATCGCAGCGCCGCCGGGATGGCGGGTCAGTGTGGTGGTCACCGTTCCCGACGTCGGGAAGGCGGCCGTCTGCTCCACCGCGGCGACGGCGGCGTCGGCGCCGAGGACCTGCTTGGCCGCGGCCAGGACCAGCTCCCGCGGCTCGGTGACGGCGGCGACGTTCACCTCCCAGGCGTGCCTGCCGTCGGGCAGCCCGACGTGGGCGCCGGGGACGGTGCCCGCACCGGACCCGCCGGCGACGACGGCGTCGATCCAGTACGGCTTGCGCTCGAAACGGGTGCGCGGGATGTTGGCGAACCGCTGGTCGGGGCCGGTGCCGAAGAGCGCCGCGACGTTCACCGGGTGCCCGTGCACGTACAGCTTCATCAGCGCATTGACCAGGCCGTAGCTCTCGTCCTCCTTGCGGCGGAGGGTCTCGATCAGCTCGGCGTCGTGCACGCCGGCGCCGAAGGTCGTCGCCGCGACCGAGATCAGCACCGCCGGGTTCGGCGCGAGCTCGATGAAGGTCCGGTGACCGGCCTCGACCGACTTGGCGATCGCCTGAGCGAACCACACGCTGTGGCGAAGGCCCTTGAGGTAGTAGTCGATGGTGAAGACGTCGGGGGTGCCGGGTCGGTAGAAGGTCTCCCGGTCGACCGAGCTGTACACGCCGTACTTCAGTCGCTGCGGCTCGATGCCGGTGATCTCGTACGACAGTTCGCCGAGCAGCGGGTCCATCTGGGAGGTGTGGCTGGCGCCCTTGGTCTGCAGCCTGCGTCCCAGCTTGCCCTCGGCCTCGGCTCGGGAGACGATCGCGTCGACCTGGTCGACGGGACCGCCGATCACCGTGTGCGTCGGTGCGGCGTAGACGCAGATCTCCAGGTCGGGGAAGTCGGCGAGGACGTCGTGGATGTCTTCGGCGCTGTACTCCACCAGCGCCATGTAACGGACGTCGTCGCCGGTCAACATGGACTCGCCCTCGCCCATCAGACGCGAACGCTGGCAGATGACCCGCGTGGCGTCGGCCAGCGACAGTCCCCCGCTGATGTAGGCCGCCGACGCCTCACCCATCGAGTGCGGCACCAGCACGCCGGGCTCGGCGCCGTAGTGAACGAGGGTGTCGGCCAAGGCCACCTGGATCGTGTAGATGCCGATCTGGGCGGTCTCGATCTCGTAGGTCTTCGAATCGTCGAGGAAGATCTCGACCATCGAGTAGCCGAGCTCGCGCTGGATGTACTCGTCGACCCGGTCGGCGTACTTCGCGAACACCGGGTTCTCGGTGTACAGCTGCTTGGCCATCTTGCGGTGCTGCGAGCCGAAGCCCGACAGCAGCCACACGGCCGACGCGGCGTCGGGCGAGTCGCACGTGTAGACGAAGGGCAGCGACTTGCCTTCGGCGACGGCGCGCACGCCCTTGACGGCGTCCTCCATGCTCCGGGCCATGACGACCGAGCGGGTGCGACCGTGGTTGCGGTGGGCCAGCGCCCGACCGATCTCGACCAGCGGCGTCCGCTGTCCCTCTTCGGATTCGAGCCATTCGAGCAGATCGGCGGCGGCCTTGCGGCGCCGGGACGCCAGGAATCCGGTGATGGCCAGGGGCACCACCGCACCCGGCACGGCGGCCGGCGCGAAGCCCTCGGTCGGGTCGGCTTCGGCAGCGGCTTCGACGGCCGGGGCCGCCTTCGCCTCGGCGGCGAGCACGGCTCGTTCGGCCTCGGTGAGGAAGTCCTCGTCCTCGTCGTAGAAGTCGTCGACCGCGGGTGTCGCCGGAGCCGCGGCGACCGGCGCCGTTTCGGCGGCGTCGTAGTCGGACGGCAGGACCTCGCGCAGCACGATGTGCGCGTTGGTGCCGCCGAACCCGAAGCCGGACACACCGGTGATCGCGTGACCGGAGTACCGCGGCCATTCGGTCGGTTCGGTGATGACCCGCAGGTTGGTGGCCTCGAACTGAATGTACGGGTTGGGTCCGACATAGTTGAGCGAGGCGGGCAGGCGATCGTTCTGCAACGACAGCACCACCTTGGCGAGCGCGCCCGCGCCGGCCGCCGACTCCATGTGACCGAAGTTGGTCTTGGCCGAGCCGAGCAGCATGGGGGCGTCGGGGGTGCGTCCGCGACCGACCACGCGGCCGAGCGCATCGGCTTCGATCGGATCGCCGAGAACGGTGCCGGTGCCGTGCGCCTCGACGTAGTCGACGGTCCGCGGATCGATCGCGGCATCGGCGTACGCCGCCCGCAGCACCTGGACCTGAGCCTCCGGGTTGGGCGCGAAGATGCCGTTGGAGCGGCCGTCGGAGTTGACGGCGCTGCCCGCGACCACGGCGAGCACGGTGTCACCGTCGCGGCGCGCATCGGCCATCCGCTTGAGCACGAAGACGCCGCCGCCCTCAGCACGGATCATGCCGTTGGCGTCGGAGGAGAAGGCCTTGATCCGGCCGTCCGCCGCCTGCGCGCCGATCTGGTCGAAGCCGAGCGTCGCGGCGGGCGTGATGATCATGTTGACGCCGCCGGCGATGACGACGTCGGAGTCCCCGTTGCGCAGGCTGCGCACACCCTCGTGGACGGCGACCAGCGACGACGAGCACGCCGTGTCGATGGCCAGCGACGGTCCGTGGAAGTCGAAGAAGTACGAGACGCGGTTGGCGATGATGGAGGTCGCCGTGCCGGTCAGGGCGTAGGCGGCGGTCTCCGAGGCGCCCTCGCCCAAGCCGAGTGTCGCAAGCAACTGGTAGTCATTCGTGGAGGTGCCCATGAACACGCCCACCTGTCCGCCGCGCAGATCGCTCGGCGGGATGTGTGCGTGCTCGAGCGCCTCCCAGGTCAGCTCCAGCGCCAGTCGCTGCTGCGGGTCGACGTTCTCGACCTCGCGCGGGCTCATCTGGAAGAAGTCGGCGTCGAAGCCCTCGACGTCGTCGAGGTAGCCGCCGTGGACGTTGCCGTTCTCGATGGCCGCGGCGAGCCGCGGGTCGGCCCGGAACTCGCGCCACCGGTCGGCGGGCAGATCGGTGATGCCGTCGACGCCGTCGATCAGCGCCTCCCACGTCGACTCGGGCGTGTGCCCGGCCTTCGGGAACCGAGTCGCCAGGCCGACGATCGCGATGTCGTCGTCGGACGACCGCTCCCGCTCCCAGAACCGGTCGGTGTCGGTGTCGAGCCCCTCGTCGGGGTCGCCCTCGATGATGCGCTTGGCGAGCGAGGCGATCGTCGGATGGTTGTACGCGGCGGTGGCCGTGAGGATCACGCCGCTGAAGTCCTCGACGTCGGCGGCCAGGGCCACGGCGTCGCGGGACGAGAGCCCGAACTCCTCCATGGGTCGGTCGTCGGAGATCTGGTCGGCGGGCACCCCGGTGGCCTTCGAAACCCAGTTTCGGAGCCAATCTCGCAGGTCGTCCACGGTCAGATCGCCGACGGTTTCACCGTTCGACACAGTGTTCTCAGTTTCAGACATCGCTGCCCAGCCTACCGATCGCGTTAATCGTTATACAGGTGTGTCCCGAATACCCTTGCGGGAACGGGCCGGACCGTGGTCCACTCTCTGGCCCCAGCAAACGGGCCCGGCACATCACCTCGTGACATGCCGGGCCCGTCGCGGTCTCAGGCGTCGGCGTCCGGGAACGCCGTCTGCTGGTATCCCCCGCGGAGGGTGCCGTCGATGTACGCCGCCTTGGTGGCGCGGCGGGCGATCTTGCCGCTGGAGGTGCGGGGAATCGACCCCGCGGGCACCAGGAGCAGGTCTCGCACCATCACACCGTGGCGGCCGGCCACCGCCGCGCGCACGGTGTCGGCGACCTCCTGCGGATCGGACTTGCGCCCGGTCCCGCGCTCGGCGACGATCACCAGCTGCTCGGAGGCGTCGTCGGCGTCGTAGGCCAGGCCGCTGTGCCCCGCGGTGAAGACCTCGCGCGGCAACTGGTTCGCGGGCACCGCGAAGGCGGCGACGAATCCCGGGCGCAGGGCCGAGGAGGCCTCCTGTGCGCTGAACTCGAGGTCCTGCGGGTAGTGGTTGCGGCCGTCGACGATCACCAGGTCCTTGACCCGCCCGGTGATGTACAGCTCACCGTTGTGCCAGACGCCGAAGTCGCCGGTCCGCATCCAGCGGTGGTCTTCGGGCGCACCGTCGGCGTGGCTGCCGGACTCCAGTCGCTTGGCGATGGTGTTGTGGAACGTCGCGACGGTCTCCTCGTCCTTGTTCCAGTAGCCCTGGCCGATATTGAGGCCGTTGAGCCAGATCTCGCCGACGCGCCCGTCCGGGAGCTCCTCGGCGGTCTCCGGATCGACGATCGCCGCCCACTCGCTCAGCGCGACCTGACCGCACGAGACCTGCGCCAGCGAACCCTCGGCGTCGGCCTCGACGGGGAAGAACTCGCCGGCGTTCAGCTTGTCGCGGTCGACGTAGGTGACCAGCGCCTCGTTGTCGCGCTGGGTGGCCGACACGAAGAGGGTGGCCTCGGCCATGCCGTAGCACGGCTTGATGGCCTTCGGCGACAGTCCGTACGGCGCGAAGGCCTCGTTGAACTTGCGCATCGAGCTGACCGTGACCGGCTCGGAGCCGTTGATCAGGCCGATCACGTTCGACAGGTCGAGCTTCTCGCCCTCGGCGGGCAGTCCGCGCAGCGCGGCGTGCTCGTAGGCGAAGTTGGGTGCGGCCGCGTAGGTGGGGGCGCGATCGTCGTCGGCGGCCAGTTCCCGGATCCAGCGTCCCGGGCGACGCACGAACGCGGCCGGACTCATGATCGTGACGTAGCGGCCGCCGAGCGCCGGCAGGATCACCGTCAGCAGGCCCATGTCGTGGAACATCGGGAGCCAGGTGACGCCGCGCGCATTGCGGTCGATCTCGATGCAGTCGTAGATCTGCAGGCAGTTCGCGGCGACGGCTTCGTACGTGATCTCCACGCCGGCGGGCACTCGCGTCGAACCCGAGGTGTACTGCAGGTACGCCACCGACTTCAGGCCGTTGTGCTCGGGTGAGGGCGGTGTCCAGCTGGAGCCGACCGAGTCGGGCACGGCGTCCACCGCGATCACCCGCGGGCGCTCCTTGGCCGGACGGTCGGAGAAGAAGTCGCGGACGGCCTCGGCCGACTTGGTCGAGGTCAGGATGGCCGACGGCCGGCAGTCGGCCAGGACCGCGATCAGCCGGTCGGTGTGACCGGGCTCGTCGGGGCTGAACAGCGGCACCGCGATGTTGCCCGCGTACAGCGAGGCGAAGAAACCGATGACGTACTCCAGCGACTGGGGCGCGAGGATCGCGACCCGGTCACCGGGCTCGGTGACCTGCTGCAGGCGCGCCGCCACGGCACGCAGTCGCTTGCCGAACTGGGCCCAGGTCAGGTCGATGCGCTCGCCGTCGCGCTCCCTGCTGAAGTCGAGGAACCGGTAGGCCAGGGTGTCGGCCTGTTCCCGCACGTTCTGCTCGACGTGGTCGACCAGCGTCAGGTCCTCCTGGAAACGGAGGTTGCCGGTCTCGTCGAGGAACTGCTCGAATTCGGTGTTCAGCATCCAATAACTCCTGTATCCGCACTGTGTTGCACGGTCTTGCGTCGCTTACCCGTACGCCGTCCACCCCCGGCACCAGGTGCCGCGCCCCCCAAACGTACGAAAATCTCGGTTAGTTTACTCTCCCCGCAGAAGCGGGATGACAGGCGCGAAGGCATCCATCTGTGTCGGGAAGATTCCGACGTAGCTCATCGTGGTCTGACGACGGACTTCGCGGATCTGTTCGGCGATCTCCTCGAAGGTGCCGAACGCCAGGTACGGCGAGGCCAGAATGTCGTCGACGCTCAGTTCCACATCGCGGGCGATGTTGGGCGGGTATCCGCTGTCGAGCGCCTTGAGCGCCATCTCGGCGGTCGCGACACGGTCGTCGGTGACGACGATCGTCGCGATGGTCCAGTTGAGTTCGATCTGGTCGAAGCGCTCACCCGCCGCCTGCCGGATCCGGTCGACCCGCTCGATCGTCTTCTCCATCGTCATGTCCGACAGCCGGAGCCGACCGTCGACGGTGGTGCCGGTCGCGACGGAGATGATGTCGGCGTGCTTGGCGGCCAGCGCCAGCATCTTCGGTCCGCCGCCGCCCACGGCGATCGGCGGACGCGGCCCCTGCCGCGGCCTCGGCGATCCCTCGAGGCCCTTGATCTGGTAGAACTCGCCGTCGAAGTCGACGGTCTCGCCGCGCATCAGCTTGTCGAGAATGGTCAGCGCCTCGTCGAGCTTGCGGATCCGCTCACCCGGGGTGCCGAACTCGATGCCCGCCTTGTCGAACTCGTCCTTCATCCAGCCCGAGCCGATGCCCAGCTCCAGGCGGCCCTTCGACAGGACGTCGATGGTGGTCGCCTCTTTGGCCAGCAGCGCCGGGTGGCGGAAGCCGTTCGCCAGCACCGAGGTCGCCAATCGAATCGTGCTCGTCGCCTGCGACAGCGCCCCGAGCGCCGCCAGCGGCCCCACCTGATTGCCGAGGTGGTCCGGGATCGCGAAGGTGTCGTAGCCGTACTCTTCGGCGGTCTGGGCGAGCTTGACGAACTTGCGGGCGCCGCCCTCGTCCTTGTTGCCCTCGCCGCCCGCACCGAAGCGGAACTTCCGAAGTCCGCCGGCGCCCGGCGCCGACGAGTCCAGGGCAGTCGTCACGATCGTCTCCTAGTCGGTCTGCGGTCCGCCGCACGGACCCCAACCCGAGAAGGCTATCGCAGGGCGACAGGTTACCCAAGCTGACCGGCGGCGATACGGCGCAAAACCTGTGGTGTCGATCTCGACCGCACCGCTTCGCGTCTCATCTCACCGGTGAGCGGGGTGCGGCGCGTCGTTGATGAGCTGCGTGGCCCATCCGAGCATCCACTGCGTGGCGCTCCTCCCGTTCTGCGACTTCCAGTAGCGCGTGGTCGCGTACATGGCGTGCACCGGGTTGCCCGCGGCGTTCGCCAGCTGTCCGATCGCCTTCAGCGGTTCGACGACGGTCGGCGAGTCACAGATCAGATCGCCCGGCGCACAGATCGAGTAGACGCGGTCGGCGAGGTCGCCGAAGCCGGTGCGCGGGCCCGACATGGCGATGCCGGGAACCAGCGAGCCGAAACCGCCGAGAGCGATCTCGGCGCCCACACCGGGCGGGCTCGGCATCACGTCGTGCTGCCCACCGGGCTGGCGACGCCCGTCGGCGATGAGTCCGACGCCCAGGATCAGGTCCTGATCGGCCGCCGGAATCGGCCCGCGGTCGCCCGCGATGTTCGCAGCCAGGTCGCCGACGATCACCGCGCCCTGCGAGAAGCCCATCAGGACGTACCGCGTCAGCGGGCAGTGCTCATAGGTCTTCGCCAGCTTGTCGGTCGCGCGCCGGGTGCCCTGCGCCCGCGAATCGTTGTAGTCGGCCTGCCGGTCGGCGAGATTCGTCGGGTTCCGGAACTGCGCCTTGTACGGCACGGTGTACACCTCGGTGCGCGACTCGGGGAACCGGTTCTGCAGCTGCGACGAGATGCGCAGCATCAGCGACTGCGGGTTCGCCTTCGGCCGGTACGGGTCGTCCGTGGCCTTCGACTCCCAGGTTCCCGGGACGACCAGGGTGAGGACGTCGGGGCAGTCCGCGGGCTGCGCCTGCGGGCGTCCCGGCGGCGCCGAGGTGGTCGGCGAGGACGGACCGGGTCCGGGAAGGGGCGGTGGCGGCTTGAGCCACTGGTACACCAGGAAACCGATCAGGATGGCCGCGATGACCGCCAGGACCAGCACGATCAGCAGCAGCCGTCCCCATCGACGGCGCTTCAGCACAGGTTCTTTTCAGCCGCCGCGATGACCTTGCCCGACTTGGTGGTCGCCTCGGCCTCGGTCTTCGTCATCGGTCCGATCGCCGCCCGCACGTAGGCCTTGACCAGCATCGGGTCGGCCTTCTGCGCCTTCGCGTCGCACACGTAGTGCCCCATGGTGAGTGCGACGTTGTTGTCGTCGTCGCCCATGAACGAGACGTTCTGCCGCTTCAGGTCGGCGAGGTACGCCTTGTCCTTGTCGGACAGCGTGACGCCGCTGGGCGGCGCAGCCCCGTCCGGGAAGTTGGGCGGCACCTTGGTCGACGGATTCGGCTTCGTCTCCGGCGGGGAGACGGAGGCCTTGGAGGCACCGGCCGCCGCTTCGGCGGACGCCTCCGCCGAAGCCGACGCCGACGAGGACGACGACGCCGTGCTGGTGTCCGAGCCCGGCATGGTGGTGGTGGTGACTGGCTCGGTGCCGATCGGAGCGCTGGCGGTCGACGAATCGTTGCACGCGGTCAACACCCCGACCGCGACGGCCAACGCGCCCGCCGCGGCGGCGACCCGAATGTACTTGACAGTCATGACGCCCAGCCTACCGGCGAGCGCGGCACGCTCCGGACCCGCAAAGGGGTTTACCTGCGAAGACATGGCATTTCCTCAGACGAAACTCAGACAGGGCCCCGACGATCGACCCGGTGCTGTCGTGCGGATCACTCGACCCGCGCGCCGCCCTGCGGCGTCCAGGTGATCTTGCCCCGCTCGAAGGTGTTGAACTTGACCCCGTCGCGGCCGGTCTCCTCGTCGCTGGTGGGCAGACCGAGCCGGTCGGCCGCCGGGACGTAGGCCCCGCCGATCGCCCCGCCTACCACCTTCGGGCCCTTCGGTCCGGTGAAGATCCGACCGTTGCGGAAGTCCTGCGCCACCCCGCCCGGCACCGGGTACTGCGGCGTCAGGCAGCCGCCCAGGTCCTTGATCTGCGGCGCCTTCTTGAACGCGTCGCCGACCTCGCAGGCCACCCTGTCCGAGCCGAGCCCCAGCGCGCCGGCCGCCTGCGGCCACGCCTGCTGCATCTCGAACTGCCAGTACGGCCAGGTGTGCGTGCCCGAGGGCCGGTAGACGGCCTGACCGGGGATGCCCAGCTTGTTGAGCCGGGCGGCGAACTGCTGGCTGGTCACCCGGGAGAGGACTTCCAGTCCGACACCCGAGTAGTTGGTGGCCAGCAGCGGGATGTCCGAGGGCTTGTCGTGCGGACCGACGATGCCGTTGCCGGAGGACACGTAGAGGCTGGTCCCGCGCAGCTTCTCGGCGAGCACGTACGGATCGTGCTCCTTCCAGGCCGGATCGGTGGGCGGACCGAACATCTTCATCGAGTCGTACCCGCCGCCGTCACGGACGGCGAACTGGACGGCCTGGGGCATGCCGTACGAGGACATCTGCAGGATGCCCGAGAACGACGCGGCGAACTTGTAGAAGCCGGGGTTGCGCGCGGCGAGCATCATGGCCGCCGAACCGCCCATCGAGAGCCCCTCGATGCCGCGCACGTCGGTGGAGCGCCAGTGCTTCTCCAGGATCGGCGGCAGCTCGTGGATGAGGAAGGTCTCCCACTTGTAGTTCTTGCCGCGGTCGGGTTCCTTCCAGTCCGTGTAGAAGCTCGACTCGCCGCCGATCGGCAACACCACGTTGACGTTCTTGTCCTGGTAGAACTGCTCGATGTCGGTGTTCAGGATCCAGCCGCTCTGATCGTCCTGGGCGCGCAGGCCGTCGAGCATCGTCAGCTGCGGGAACTTGGCGGCCGGGTTCGCGAACCAGTCGCGGGCCAGCAGGAGTTGCACCTGGATGTCGGTGTTCATCGCCGGCGAGTGGACCCACAGTGCCACTCGACGGGCGCTGTACCAGTAGGTCTTGGTGACCGTCGCCGGGGGCGCGGGTTTGGCCGCGGGCGGTGCGGGCTTGTTGTCGGCGGGCTTGGCCGGCGCCGGCTTGTCGGCCTTCGGCTTGGGCGCGGGCTTGGCGGGCGCCTCCTTCG
This sequence comes from Gordonia aichiensis, assembly GCF_039946255.1. GTDB lineage: Bacteria > Actinomycetota > Actinomycetes > Mycobacteriales > Mycobacteriaceae > Gordonia > Gordonia aichiensis_A. Next base: position 15,883 of record NZ_JBCDWL010000022.1, read on the forward strand.
GGGGCGCGGGGGCCGGTTCGGCCAGCGCGGGGGCGCCTCCGGTCGCCACCAGCGACACGGCCACGGCGAGGCAGGCCGCGCCACGACGCGCTGCCGCCGTCTTGGTCCAGATCTTCACTGTCTGCTCCTCCACAAGTCCCCCGACCGTGCCAGTCGCGCCCGGTGTGCTGAACACAGAGCGCCTCCCGTGTTTTGTACACGGAAGGCGGATGGATTTGTGGGCGCCACGCTGTGACACGTGTGAATTGTGTGACTAAAGTTTCTCGCCCAGCCCCTGCGACGGCGCGAGCCGCGACACCGTGCGGTGTCGCGGCTCGTCTGCGTCGAGAATCGCCGTCAGGCTCTGGCTCAGTTGAAGAACCCGCGAGCCTTCGCGTTCCACAGCATGTCCTGCCAGTAGCCCCAGGCGTGCGTGCCGTTGGCCGAGTAGGACATGACCGGAACGCCCTGCACGAACGCGGCGGCTTCGAAGGCCTTGGCCTGCGCGAAGGCGAGCAGTTCCAGCGGGGTGCCCTTGAACAGGTCGTCGAAGGCGTTCTGCGGGTAGTTGTAGCGCCCGAAGAAGCCGTTGCCCGAACCGATGTACAGCTTGAGGCCGTGCATCCGGTTGATCAGCATGAACGGATCGTTCTGGGTCCAGCGCGGGCTCCACGGCGCGCCCCACATGGCGTCGATGTTCCACGGAGCGGGCTCGACGTCGAGCATCGCCAGGCGCAACGCGGTGCGCATGCCCGGGGCCGAGAGCGTCAGGTAGCCCGACAGCGAACCGGCCGCGTAGTAGAGGTCACGACGCTGAGCCGCGTGCGTGACTGCCGCACCGCCACCCATCGACAGGCCCATGATGGCGTACTTGCCGCCCTTGCTGGCGAAGCCCTTGCTGCGCAGCGCGGGGACCAGGCGGTTGTCGATCACGCAGCCCCACTTGTAGGCCTTGCGCTGACCGTTGAAGTTGGAGGGAGCGTCCCAGTCGGTGTAGAAGCTGTTGGGTCCGCCGACCGGCATGACGACGTTGACGCCGCGATCGGCGAGTGTCCGCGCATTGGTCTCGATGTCCCAGCCGCTGCGGTCGTAGCGCGCACGCATGCCGTCGAGCAGAATCACCGTGCGCGTGTTGCCCGCCTTGCGCCAGGCCTGCACCTTGACCTGCCCGGGTGCCATCGACTTGTTGCCGAAGGCGCCGTTGGTCGGCATCCCGCAGGCGTCAATCCAGAAGTCCGCCTTGGTGGCGGCGCTCGACTGGCCGGCACCGAGAGCGGTTCCCATCAGGCCCATGGCAGTGAGCACTGCGACGAGGACCGCGGTGAACCGACGATGGCCGGCCTGCGGTTTGCTCTTAGCTACGCGCATTGACTGCTTTCTCCCTAAATCTGCGTTATGTCCACAGCCTCAACTCTCAGGTTGCGCTGTCGACTTTCTGCGTCTGTACGGCTGGCGGCAGTGATGTCACTCTCGTCACTTCCGCAACCAGATAGAGCGAGCCTATTCGACTCGCCAACCCTCACCAAACCCTGTGACGGCAATCACAAGGCAGGTTCCGGGTGCAACACACCTGGTCCGAGACGGCTGCCGGAGGCAGCTGGCTCGGCCCACGTGGTGTCTATCGCGTGTCCGCCATTGGACGTTACCGTTTCGATATCTAGTGCGGCAAGGGCGAGCAGCGAGACCCATGACACAGGATTGCCTCAGGTTCTCCTGAGCAAGTCCTCAGTTGTCGGCCAGACCGGCGGGCATCTGCAGTCCACAACGTGCGATCTCGTACTTCGGCTCCCGCGCGATGCGATAGCTGTTGAACTCGACGGCCTCGCGCAAATTGTGCCGGAACCGAGCGAAGCTCCAGGTGCCCTTGTACGAGGCGAATCGGGCCTGCGTCATCGGACAGGTCAGCGCCACCTTCGCCATCTTGACCTCGTCGCGGTTGATGAACGCCGGATATCCCGCGACACTTCCGCTCTCGGCGACCACCCACTCGCTCGGCAACCGCTTGTCGTGCCCGATCCGGCCGTCGGTCAGCCGCGGCGTGTGCGCCGCGAGCGGGTACGCCAGCCCCATCTGATCGACCACCCGGACGTCGAGCGGAGCGTTCATGCTCGTCATGCCGAGATTGAGGAAGTACACGGTGGTCTGACGAGGAATGCCGGGCGGCATCTTCTTCGGCAGCGGCGCCACGTACCACTCGTCGAAATTCGCCGACGGCAGGATCACCCCGCCGCCGCGGGCCTCGGTGCGCTCGATCGTCTCGACCATGGCTCGCATGCGCGGGTAGTCGAGGTAGTCCTGCGCGGTGATCGGGTTCTCGTTGCCCATGTTGGTCACGTAGAAGCGGCGCTCGTCGACGATTCCGTCGCGCCCGATGTCCATGCCCGCGTTCGGCAGCACCGTCTGGTTCACCGCCACTCCCCACCACACGGTGGTGACGACCCCGCCGAGCAGGATCAGGCCGGCCCCCAGCTGGTAGCGGGACCGCGCCGACGCGAGGGACTCCGGGATCGTCACCGGGATCACCATCACCGGCAGCAACAGGATGAACAGCGGCGCCAGCAGGACGCGGCCGTGCATGAAGTCGCCGCCCTGCCGCAGCCAGTACAGGCCCAGGATCAAACCGGCGACCAGCACGGTCGCCACCACCGCGTTCTGCGTCTGCAGATGATCGACGAGCAGCGACCACCGACGACGCAGCCCGCCGACGGATCCGGCCGACGACTCGGCTGCGTCCGCCTCGGCGGCGCCGTCGCTCTCCGCCCCGGCGCGGCGCGTGAGGTAGGAGCCGACGGCGAGCAGCACGCCGACGACGATCGCCACGATCACCGGCAGCAGCAGGGTGTACGGGCTGAAGAGGTTGTTGAGGTAGGCGAAGCCCTGGTGCCATTTGGAACCGCTGGCATCCTTCGCGATCGCCGGATTCGGCACCAGGACGGCGTAGTAGCCCATTCGGAAGATCTGGTAGCCGATCGGCAAGGTGCCTGCGACGACGACCATCGCCACTCGCATCCGCCACCCGATGCGCGAGCAGAACAGCACCAGCAGCACCAGCCCGCCGAGAACGGTGATCTCCGGGCGCACCAGCGGGGCGATGCCCGCCGTGAACGCCAAGGCGAGGAAGGCCGCCCGCGAGCGTCGACTCGGGTCGGCGGGATCTCGCCGACCCCAGGCCAGGAACTGGCACCACAGGGCCGCGACCCAGAAGATCGTCAGACCGCTCTCGAGCCCCGACGTGGCGAAGTCGCGCGCCGGCGGGATGACGATGTACACGATCGCACCGAGCGGCAGGATCAGCGTCAGCCCCGGACCCAGCGCGCGGCGCCCGTACAGGCGGGCGGTGCCGTACATCGCCAGCGGCAGCGCCGCGACCGACAGCACCAGCGCCACCCACAGTGCCACGTACTCGGTGTGTTCGGCGCCGGTCACCCAGCTCCAGAACCAGATCAGATAGGTCCAGGCCGTCGAGGTGTTGGCCTCGACCCGCTCGCCCGCGTTGAACACCGGGCCGTTGCCCGCCAGGAGGTTGCGGACCGTGCGCAGCACGATCAGTCCGTCGTCGGCGATCCAGCGACGCTGCCAGGCGCCGATGGCGAACAGCACGGTGATCGCGACGGCACCGATCGAGAAGCTCGTGATCGGGGCGATGAGTCGGCGGCGCGAGGGCCTGGACCGACCGTCGGCGTCGGACGCCGGGGCGGGGCCGTCGACGACGACCGGGATCAGCGACGTCGGCTCATCCGAGCCGTGAGGCTGATTGTCAGAGCGGGACATAGACCGCAACACCGACCAGCACGACCCACGAGAGCGCGAGGAACTGCAGGACGCGATCGCCCAGCGCCACCTCTTCGGGTTCGCCGGCTTCGCCGCCGTCCACGTCCACCGCGTAACGCAGGATGGCGATGGTGAACGGCACCATCGAGATCGCGTAGAAGACGTTGTCGCCGCGGTCGGCGTCGAACGCCCACAGCCCGTAGCAGAGGACCACGGCGGTCGCCGACAGCGTCCAGACGAAGCGCAGGTAGGTGGTGGTGTAGTACTCGAGCGACTTGCGGATCTTGGCACCGGTGCGTTCGGCCAGCTGCAGTTCGGCGTAGCGCTTGCCCGCCGCCATGAACAGCGAACCGAAGGCCATCACCAGCAGGAACCACTTCGACAGGCCCTCGGGGAGCTCAGCCGCCACACCACCGGCGATGGCGCGCAGCAGGAAGCCCGACGACACGATGCAGATGTCGACGACCGCCTGGTGCTTGAGACCGAAGCAGTAGCCGAGCTGAATCACCAGGTAGACGGCGATGGTGACGGCCGTCTGCCAGTTCGCCACGAAGGCGATGCCGATCGACGCGGCGGCGAGCACCACGGCGAGCGCGAAGGCGAAGTTGCGGGGCACCACGCCGGCCGCGATCGGCCGGAACCGCTTGGTCGGGTGCTGACGGTCGGCTTCGACGTCGAGCGCGTCGTTGATCAAGTAGATCGACGACGCGACCAGGCAGAAGGCGACGAAGGCGATCCCGACGTTCGCCATCCGGTGTCCGTCGGTCAGCGTGTCGGTGCCCGCCGCCATCGGGGCAGCGAGAACCAGGACGTTCTTCACCCACTGACGCGGGCGCAGTGCCTTGATCAGCCCCGTCGCCAGGTTCTTCGGCGGACCGGCGACGCCGTGCTCGATCGGCTCCTCGCTCATCGGTGGTACCTCACTTGCTCGTGTCTCGGGGGCGGGCCTTGGCATCGGCGGCGATCACCGCGCCCGCGGTCAATGCACCGACGAGCGCGCCGGCTGCCACATCGGAAGGGTAATGGACACCCAGGACCAACCGCGAAAGCAGCATCGGCGGAACGACGGCCGCGGGCACCAGAACCTGCGCCGCGCCGCTGCCGGTCGCCCGGCCGAGCAGGATCGCCGCGGCGGTCGTCGACGTGGCGTGGCTCGAGGGGAAGCTCAGCTTGCTCGGGGTGCCGACCCCGATCCGGATGTCCGGGTGGTTCGGGCGTCGACGCCGGACGACCCGCTTGATCACCACCGAAGCCGCGTGGGCGACGAAGGCTCCGGCGCCCGCCTCCAGGTAGCGTCGGCGCGCCGTCTCGTCGCCGCGACGGTGCGCGGCGTAGGCCCCGGCGCCCGCCAGCGCGAGCCAGCCGAGCGAGTGCTCGCCGAAGTGCGACAGTCCGCGTGCTCCCGACACGACGCCGGGCCGCTCGGCGATCGCGTTCTGGACGGCCACCAGGATCGCAGCCTCCCCCGTCGCCGGATCGGCCTGCTGCTCAATCGATTCCGAAGACACGGGCCCAACTCTCCTTGCTCACCAGGTCGTCATGCGCGGCGCGGTACTCCGCACGCTTGGCGTCGAACTCGCTGCGGAGCTGTTTGACCAGCGCCGCCGATTCGGCGCCGAGCGCCAGCATCTTGTCTCGATCCCGCTGGCGGTACACCACACCGCGCCCGTCGGCGGTGGTGACGGTGACCCCGTCGACCCGGCCGAGCGAGAACCAGCGGGCCTCGATCGGCGGGTAGTTGGCCTGCGGCACGCTGTGGTGACGCGGGTCGGCGGGGCGGGCGTTGTTGACGACGGCCGCCGCCAGGGCCTTGATCTTCGCGACCGGCCCCTTCGGCTCGTTGACGCCGAGCGCGGTGGCCTCACCGGTCGTCGTCGGCAGGTCGGTGGCCGAGGGCAGCACCACGGCGTCGGGGTAGCCCTTGCGGATCCCGGCGACCTTCCCGAGCGCGGTCGGCAGGATGGACCGAATGTGGTCGGGGCCGGCGAGAAAGTCGCGGATGGCCTCGTTCTGGATGGCGACCGTCGAGTACTCCAGGCACAGCAGGTGCTTGGCGGTGGCCTTGGCCATCGAGGTCAGGATGCCGTCGATGGAGCCGTCGGTGTAGATCGAGGCGACCACCAGACGGTTGCGCAAGTGGAAGTACGCCTGCCAGTCGATGGCGTCGTCCTTGTCGCTCCAGGCCATGTGCCAGATCGCGATGCCGGGGATGGTCGCGGTCGGATAGCCTGCGCGCTCGGCGCGCAGCGCGAACTCCCAGTCGTCCCACTTGATGAACAGGGGCATCGGCAGCCCGATGGTCTGCGCGACCTCGCGCGGGATCATGCACATCCACCAGCCGTTGCCCTCGACGTCGATCCGGCGGTGCAGGTTCTTGGAGTTGTCGCGGTCGCTGAGCGGGTACTTCGAGAAGTCGTGGTCGTACTCGACGAAGGGCGCGGCGGTCCACATGAACTTGTGGCGGTCGATGACCTCGCCCATGCAGTGCAGGTGGCTGCGGTCCTGCAGGTTGAGCATCTGCCCGCCGACCAGCATCGGCGACTTCGCGAACCGCGACAGCGCCAGCGCGCGCAGGATCGAGTCGGGCTCGATCATGATGTCGTCGTCCATGTACAGGATGTACGGGCTGTCGGTGAGGCGCAGCGCCTCGTACATGATGCGGGCGTAGCCGCCCGAGCCGCCGAGATTGCCCTGGTCGAACAGGTGCAGGCGGTCGCCTAGCCGGTCGGCGGCCTCGGCGTAGCCGGCCTCGTCGACGACCTTGCGGGTGCCCTGGTCGGGCATCAGCACGGCGTCGATGACGGCGTCTACGGCGGGATCGGAGGTCAGTGCGGCCAGCGCCGCGACCGCGTCGCCTGGACGGTTGAACGTCGGAATGCCGACGGTCACGTTGCCGGCCCCCCGGTGTCCATCAGACCCGCTCGCGCTGCTCCCGGCATCCGGCGGCTCGATCGGCGCGTACCAGCCCGCCGAGACGATCTGCGCCTGCGTGTCGGTGGTGACGTCGAACCAGATCCAGCCGCCGTCCTCGAATGGACCGAGGTCGGTCTCGAACTCGAAGACGCCGGTCCCGTCCGAGCCGAGCTCGACGAGGTCGCCGCCGATCGCGATGCGCGAACCGTCGATCTTGGAGCGGTACAGGTCAACGCGTGCGGTGCCGCGCACCTGCACCCGCAGGACCACCGACTCGAGCACGCTCCAGCGCCGCCAGTACGACGCGGCGAAGGCGTTGAAGTAGGTGGCGAAGCTGATCTGCGAGTCCGCGCTCAGCTCGACGCTGGTGCGGTCGTCGGAGGCGTGGGCGCGCGCGGAGTTGCTCGCCGACTCCACCAGGTACAGGGACCGCACGTCCAGTGGTTCGCCGGGACGCGGGAAGATGACCCGCTGCAGGAGGCTGACCGCCTTGGACGAGGTGGCGGGATCGGGCATTCAGCTCTCCTTCTCGGCCAGCGGCGCACCGTCGCGCAGGTGCGGGGCCAGCGTGTTGTCGAACATGGTCAGCGCGCTCGCGATCGCCATGTGCATGTCGAGGTACTGGTAGGTGCCCAGCCGGCCGCCGAACAGGACCTTCGACGACGACGCCTCCGCCTTGGCCAGTTCGCGGTAGGCGGCCAGCATGGTCCGGTCGTCGGGGGTGTTGATCGGGTAGTACGGCTCGTCCTCGTCGCGCGCGAACCGGCCGAACTCCCGCATGATGACGGTCTTGTCGGTCGGGTAGTCCTTGCGCTCGGGATGGAAGTGCCGGAACTCGTGGATGCGGGTGAACGGGACGTCGGCGTCGTTGTAGTTCATCACCGGGGTGCCCTGGAAGTCGCCCGTCGGGAGCACTTCGAGTTCGAAGTCGAGGGTGCGCCAGCCGAGACGGCCCGCGGAGTAGTCGAAGTAGCGGTCGAGGGGGCCGGTGTAGACCACGGGCGCGTCGGGGCTGGCGGCGCGCAGTTCGTCGCGCACGTCGAACCAGTCCGTCGACAGGCGCACCTCGATGCGGTCGTCGGCGGCCATGTTCTCCAGCCATGCGGTGTAACCCGCCACCGGCAGACCCTCGTGGGTGTCGTTGAAGTAGCGGTTGTCGAAGTTGTAGCGGACCGGCAGCCGGGTGATGTTGCCCGCGGGCAGGTTCTTCGGGTCCGTCTCCCACTGCTTGGCGGTGTAGTGCTTGATGAACGCCTCGTACAGCGGGCGCCCCACCAGGCTGATGGCCTTCTCTTCGAAGTTCGCGGCGGCCGCGGTGTCGACCTCGGCGGCCTGCTCGGCGATCAGGGCGCGCGCCTCGTCCGGGGTGAAGTAGCGGCCGAAGAACTGCGACACCAGCCCCAGGCCCATCGGGAACTGGTAGGCCTGGCCGTCGTGCATCGCGAACACCCGGTGCTGGTAGCCGGTGAACTCGGTGAACTGATTGACGTACTCCCACACCCGCTCGTTGGAGGTGTGGAACAGGTGAGCGCCGTACTTGTGGACTTCGATCCCGGTCTCGGGCTCTGCCTCCGAATACGCGTTGCCACCGATGTGGTCACGGCGTTCGACGACGAGCACTCGCTTTCCGAGCTGGGTTGCCGCACGCTCGGCGACGGTCAGGCCGTAGAAACCCGAACCGACCACGATCAAGTCGAAGGTGCTGTTGTTCGTCACGGCTGTTCAGCCTATCGGACCGTACCTGAGTATTTCTGCAGCGCGCGGCACGCGAACGGCCACATCAGGTGTGAGATCGGTCCCCCGCGGAGCTAGCGGAGGGCGTCGGCGGTCGGGAAGCCCAGCTTCGCCAGGCCACCGGCGTTGAGGAAGTCGGTGAGCGCCTGCCCGACCAGCGCGTGGGCGCCGGTGGCGGGACTGAAGTAGAGGACTCCGTTCTGGAGCACCTGCACCAGACCCGGCATTCCCTTGCCGTCGGTCAGCAGCTGCGGCGCAGCGACGGTGCCGGTCGACCCCTGCGAGTTGTCGCTGCGATCGAGGGCCACCTGCTTGGCCGCGAGCGCCTTGATCCCCTCGGTCAGCAACTGTTCGACCATCGGCGTCACCTGACCGATCAAGCCTGCGACGTCGGGCAGCCCGACGATCGGCAAGCCGGGCACCAACTGTCCCAGCAGGGAGTTCAGCGGGCTCAGGTCGAGCAGAGAGCCACCGGGCGAGTCCGGTCCCACCTGCGGTTTGACGATCTTCGGCATCGACTTCTGGCCCTTGACCGCGAACCAGTCCGACTTGAGCTGCAGCTTGGTGCGAGCTTGGTCGCCGGTCGCCTCGACCGTCCCACCGGTGCCGACGACCCGCACCTTCAGTGCGCGGCCGCTGCCCTCGCCGAGGCCGTTGGCCTCGATCACCTCGAAGCTCTTGAGTGCGCCGACGCCGAACGCCGAGCCGATGCTCGACGCGCTGACCGTCGCCGTCCACGAATGCGCCGGGGCGATCGAGTCGCCGGCGTCGCGCACGGCCGGGAAGATGCCGCCCGCGGTGTATCCGCCGGTCGACGCGGAGAACTCGGTGAGCGCGGGCCTGCCGTTCAGCAGTCGGACCTGTCCGGCGGTCGCATCGGCGGCGCGGTTGGTGCGCGGGTCCTCGCCCGAGGCCCCGTGGTACATCTGCGACTGCTGGGTGTTGTCCATCTTTCGGCCCGACGCGAGACCCGCGACCACGTACGAGCGCGCCGCGACCGCCTGCGCCTTCAGCGCCTCGAAACCGCCGGAGTCGGCCCACGACGGCATCGACTCCTTCGGGATGACGCCCTTGACGTAGTCGTCGACGTGCAGCTTGTTGACCACACCGCCCGGTCCCAGCCCGATCGAGCCCCGGTACTTGTCGCCACCGGCGCAGAAGGTCAGCAGTTCGTTGTCGGGGCGGTTGGTTCCCGGATCGATCGGATCGACCTGGGTCGCCTGCACCGTCTTGACCAGCGCACCGCCGCAGCCCTGCGTGATGGTGGCCGTGGTCCCGGACAGGCTGACCGCCTGTCCGGGAGCGACCTGCTCCGCACCTACGCGCATTCCGGCGGCCGCATGAACACTCGCCGACGACTTCTCGCTGAGCGAGACCGTGACGTCGGGGGTGCCCACCTTCCCCGCGACCGTGTTGCCGTAGTAATGCCGCAGGATCTGGTCTGCCGACCAGCCCTGCTTCGCGTATCCGTACGCCCCCCACTGCCCCAGACCTCGGCCGTGCCCGTGTCCGTGCCCGTCGAGGACGATCGGCGAATCCGCCGCCAGCACGACGCCGCCGGCGGAGTCGCCCGTCGACGAGAAGAGGCCGGTGCCGCCCGCGACCAACCCGCCTGCGAGCAGGACGGGCGCCAGGCCCAGCGCTGCAAAAGTGACAGTCCGCTTCTTGGCTCGGCTCGGTCGAACGTTTGGCACTGCGAAACCCCTTCGGGCAGAACCACCGCACGTCTGTGGTTCATGTGACTAGTGGGACGTCTGTGACAGTAGTGACTTGAAGGCGGGCGCGACAAGTTCCCACGGTCACAACCGAGTCACAACCGGGTCACGCTTGGTGCCGGCGACCGCCGGCGCAGAGCCTTAGAACCAGCGCTCGAGCACCTTGGCGACACCGTCGTCGACGTTCGACGCGGTCACCTCGTCGGCGGCTTCGATCGCCACCGGATCGCCGTGGCCCATCGCCACCCCGCGCGCCGCCCAGCGCAGCATCTGCGCGTCGTTGGGCATGTCGCCGAAGGCCACCGGGGCGAGGCCGTCGACGTCGGTGTTGTCCACCAGCCACGACAGACCCGCCGCCTTGTGCGTGCCGGGCAGCGAGAACTCGACCAGCCCGGTGTCGATCGAGAAGGTGACCTCGGCCAGGTCGCCGACCAGCGGGGTCACCGCCTCGGCCATCGCCCGCGACGACATGCCCGGCATCCGCGCCAGCAGCTTCACCGCCGGAACCGCCGCCACCTCGTCGAGTCCGACGTAGACGTGGTCGGGGTTGAGCCAGGCGTGCTGGTAGCCCGGGGTCGCCACGAAGGGCTCCGTCGCGGCGTCGTGCGCGGTCGCGCCGGCGCGTTCGGCGGCCAGCCCGCAGCCGGGCAGCGCCTCGGCGCAGATCTCGACGATCCGGCTCAGCGACTCGGGGGCCAGGGCCGAGACGTGCAGGACTCGGTCGGCCTGCACGTCGTAGACGATCGCGCCGTTGGCGCACACGGCGTACCGGATCGCGGCGCGGGTGTCGGCCAATTGGTCGGTGATCTCCGGGATCCACCGCGGCGGCCGACCGGTGGCGAGCACCAGTTCCACGCCCTGCAGACGGGCCTGCTGCAGCACCTCCGAGGTGCGCGCGGTGATCTGATTCCGATCGTCGATCAGCGTGCCGTCCACGTCGGAGGCGATCATCGACGGCGGGCCGAAGTCACCCGCGCTCGTCACGACACCGGTCGTCGCCGATTCTTCTGTCATCTGGGTTGTTCTCCATGTCTACGTGCACGGAGCCGGGCCTTCTCGGCGGCCTCCGCGTCTTCGATCACCAATGCCTGTTCGGGCGTCGGCGCGCTGCCGCCCAGTCGAGAGGGCAGCCAGTCCGCCCGCCGCGGGGCGTCCGGATACCTGTCCTGCACTCGGTGCAGGAGCGTCGTCATCGTCTCCCGCAGCACCGCGGTACCCGCCACCGCATCGGTGTCGGGACCGAAGTGGATCGGCGCCCCGAACTCGACGTCGATCGGGATGCGTGAGCGCCCGATTCGACGGCGAGCGCCCTTGGTCCACTGCCGTTGCGCGCCCCAGACGATCGTCGGAATCACCGGCACCCCGGCCTCGGCCGCCATCCGCACCGCTCCGTGCTTGAACTCCTTGAGCTCGAAACTGCGGCTGATCGTCGACTCCGGGTAGACGACGATCAACTCGCCCTCGCGGAGGTCTTGAACGGCGGCACGGTACGCGTCGGTGCCCGCCGACCGATCCACCGGCACCGCCCGGGCATGCCTGACCAGGTAACGCATGACGGCGACGTCCATCAGCTCGGACTTGACCAGGAACCGGCCGCGCCGACTGCGCCGGTGCAGACCGAGGCCGAGCGGCAGGAAGTCGACGTAGGCGGTGTGGTTCACGGCCACGACGGCACCGCCCGTTCGCGGGATGTTCTCCAGGCCGAAGTAGCGGCGCCGGACACCCTGACCCGCCGCAATCGAACCCGCGACCGCTTCCAGCGTCCGATACACCGATTCCATCGTCAGTCCGTCGGCTCCCCGGCCTCGCGCTGGGCCCGCCTGGCGGCCTTGGCCTCGGCGTCTGCCGCATCCATCGCATCGGCCTCCTCGAGCGTCGGCGCACCGCCGCCGCGCGCGGCGGGCACCCAGAACTCGCCGGCCGGATAGTCGCCGTAGGCGTCTTGCAGCTCGGTCAGCTTGGCCCGCATCGAGGCGAACAGTCGCGCGGTCAGCTCCTCGGGCGTCCCTTCGGGCGCCAGCGGCTCCCCGACGCCGACCATGATCTTGAAACCCGTGCGGCCGAGGTTCTTGGGGTGCCCCTTGGTCCAGATCCGCTGGGCCCCCCAGATCACCGTGGGAATGATCGGCGCATCGGCCTCGAGCGCCATCCGCGCCGCTCCCGACTTGAACGCCTTGAGCTCGAAGCTGCGGCTGATGGTGGCCTCCGGGTAGACGCCGACCAGCTCACCGCGCTTGAGATAGTCCACGGCGTCCCGGTAGCTCTGCGCACCGTTGCCCCGATCCACGGGGATGTGCTTGAGCGAACGCATGATCGGGCCGCCGACGGCGTTGTCGAAGACCTCCTTCTTGGCCATGAACCGCACGTACCGCTTGGGCTTGCCGAGGAAGGCGGGGATGCCGGCGAAGGTGAAGTCGAGGTAGCCGGTGTGGTTGATCGCCACCACTCCGGGTCCGGAGGCGGGCATGTTCTCCACACCTGAGATCTCGAACTTCAGCCCCTGGGCCAGCCACAGCAGACGGGCGGTTGAGACGACTCCGGCGTACACGGGTTCCATATCAGGCAGCTTAGTCACCGGGTGCGACATCGGCCGGGCGGCGCAGCGGGGACATCGGCCGGGCGGCGCAGCGACCTACGCCAGCGATCGACTGATCACCAGTCGCTGGATCTGATTGGTGCCCTCGAAGATCTGGGTGATCTTGGCTTCCCGCATGAACCGCTCCACGCGGAAGTCGCGGGTGTACCCGTTGCCGCCGAAGACCTGCACCGCATCGGTGGTGACCTTCATCGCCGCATCCGTGGCGACCAGCTTGGCGACCGAGGCGTTGCGCGAGTACGGCAGCCCCGCGTCGCGGCGGCGGGCCGCATCCAGGTAGGTGGCGCGCGCCGAATCCACAGCCGCCGCCATGTCGGCCAGCAGGAAGCCGAGCCCCTGGTGGTCGATGATCTTGCGCCCGAAGGTCTCGCGCTCCTTGGCGTAGGCGACGGCCTCGTCGAGGGCGGCCTGCGCGATGCCGGTGGCGACGGCGGCGATCCCGAGTCGTCCCGAGTCGAGCGCGCTGAACGCGATCTGCAGCCCCTGCCCCTCGTCGCCGATCCGGCGGTCTGCGGACAGGAAGGCGTCGTCGTACCGGGCCGAGGTCGTGGGCACCGCAGCCAGCCCCATCTTCTCCTCGGGACGGCCGAAGGTGAGCCCATCGGTGCCGTCGGGCACCAGGAAGCACGAGATGCCCTTCGACCCCTCGCCGGTACGGGCGAAGAGGTTGTAGAAGTCGGCCAGCCCGCCGTGGGTGATCCACGCCTTCTCGCCGGTGACTCGGTAGCCGCCGTCGACGGCGGTCGCGCGGCAGGCCAGCGCGGCGGCGTCCGACCCGGCCTGCGGTTCGGACAGGCTGTATGCGCCGATCGTGCGGCCGCCGAGCATCTCGGGCAGCCACCGCTCCTGCTGCTCGCGGGTGCCGAAGGCGAACAGCGGGTGGCAGGCCAGGCTGTGCACGCTCACCGCGACGCCGATCGCCGCCCACCGCGCGGCGATCTCCTCGAGCACCTGCAGGTACACCTCGTAGGGCTGACCCCCGCCGCCCCACTCCTCCGGGTACGGCAGGCTCAGCAGCCCCGCCTCGCCGAGCTGCGCGAAGACGCCGTCGGGGTACTTCTCGGCCTTCTCGTGCTCGTCGACGATGGGCGCGAGGACCTTGTCGGCGATGTCGCGGGTCAGGTCGATGAGATCGCGAGCCTCTTCGGTGGGCAGCAAACGGTTGACGGGCACGGCGGTCTCCTCGATCGACGGTCGGACAGTACTGAACTGTCCACAACAGTACTGTTTCCCCACCCAGTACTACAAGATCAGATTCAGTATCGTCCGTGAGGCGTGTCTCGGCTGCCGCCTCCGCCGCCCATCGACCACCCGGTCGGGCGATACCCTGGAACGACAGCTCTTGCGCTACCCGAAAGGCAGCACCCGTGCAGATCACCAGCATCGGCCACGCCGGATTCCACATCCAGACCGCAGCGGGATCGATCCTCTGCGATCCGTGGGTCAACCCCGCGTACTTCGCCTCGTGGATCCCGTTCCCGGACAACACCGAGCTGGACTGGAAGGCCCTGGGCGACTGCGACTACCTGTACGTCTCGCACCTGCACCGCGACCACTACGACGAGCAGAACCTGCTGGAGAACGTGAACAAGGACGCGACCGTCCTGTTGCCGGACTACCCGGTGCCGGATCTGCGCCGCGAACTCGAACGCCTCGGCTTCCACACCTTCGTCGAGACCACCGATTCCACCAAGCACACCGTGTCCGGCCCCAAGGGCGACCTGGACATCATGATCATCGCGCTGCGTGCGCCGGCCGACGGCCCCATCGGCGACTCCGGGCTGATCGTCGACGACGGCGAGACCGTCTGCTTCAACATGAACGACGCCCGTCCCGTCGACCTCGACGTGGTCGACGAGCAGTTCGGGCGCGTCGACGTGCACCTGCTCCAGTACTCGGGCGCCATCTGGTACCCGATGGTCTACGACATCCCCCGCAAGTCGAAGGCCAACTTCGCCATGCAGAAGCGCCAGCGCGGCATGGATCGAGCGCGCTCGTACATCGAGCAGGTCGGCGCGACGTGGGTGGTCCCGTCGGCCGGGCCGCCGATGTTCCTCGATGAGGAGCTGTTCGGGCTGAACGACTTCAACACCGGCAGCGACGCCGACAAGGCCAGCATCTTCCCCGACCAGGCCGAGTTCCTGCAGCAGATGCTCGACCACGGCACCGATGACGGCGTCAAGCATCGCGGCCTGATGATGGTCTCGGGCTCGACGGCCGACTTCGCCGGCGCCGAACTGCGCGAGATCGAGCACCCGTACCCGCCCGAGAACGTCTTCGGCGAGAACAAGAAGGCCTATCTGGAGTCGATGAAGGCCAAGTTCGCGCCGATCATCGCCGCCGAGAAGGCCACCTGGGCAGACGCCGACGGCCCGTCGCTGCTGGAGCCGCTGCGCGAGAAGTTCGAGCCGATCATGAAGCAGTCGGACCTGATCTGCGACGGCATCGGCTATCCGGTCGGCCTGGTCGTCGGCGATGACACCTACGTGCTCGACTTCCCCAAGCGCGCGGTCCGGATGCGCGAGGACGGCGACGGAAAGTACCGCTACGGTTTCCGGATCGCGCCGGAGATCGTCCGGACCGTCCTGCGCGACGACGAGCCGGACTGGGTCAACACCGTCTTCCTGTCGACGCGATTCACCACCTGGCGCATCGGCGGCTACAACGAGTACCTGTACACCTTCTTCAAGTGCCTGACCGACGAACGCATCGCGTACGCCGACGGCTGGTTCTCCGAGGCCCACGACGACTCCGCGTCGATCGAGCTGGGCGGCTGGGAGATCCAGCGTCGCTGCCCGCACCTGAAGGCCGACCTGAGCAAGTTCGGCGTCATCGAGGGCGACAAGCTGACCTGCAATCTGCACGGCTGGCAGTGGGATCTGACCAGCGGACGTTGCCTCACTTCGAAGGGGCATGAGCTTCGGTCACAGCGTGTCGAGTCCTGACTCGGCGTTCGGCCCCAATTCCGACGACGCCGGTCGTCGGGTCTACGCGGGTCGCTCGCTGAGCGACCGCAAGGCCGAGCGGCGCGAACGCTTCCGCGCCGCCGGCCTGGAGTTGTTCGGCACCCTCGGCTTCGCCGACGTCACCATCTCCAATCTGTGCACCGAGGCCGGCCTGTCGCGCAGACAGTTCTACGAGGAGTACAGCGGCCGCGAAGAACTCCTCACCGAGATCTACGACGACATCCAGCAGCGAGCGCGCGTCGCGGTGCTGGCGGCCGTCGGCGCCCTCGACGACGCCGACCTCTATCAGATCGCACACGCCGCCGTGGACGCCTACGTCGACACGGTGGCCGCCGACCAACGATTCATCCGCTGTTCGTTCGTCGAAGTCGGCGGGGTGTCGGAGGCCGTCGAGAAGCACCGGGTGGCCTCTCGTGGGACATGGGCGCGCTTCATCGCTGACACGATTTCCACCCTCCCCGGAACCGCCGACGGCCCACTCGATTACACCGCCACGGCCTTCATCGGCGCCCTGACCTCGGTCGTTCATCGGTGGAGCACCGCCGACCCCCGTCCCGATCAGAGCGAGATCGTCGATCTGCTCGCCAAGATGCTCCGAGACCTAGCCACGCAGTGAGATTCAGAGCCCACAATTCTGATCGCTCATGCTAAGTTGGCGTTGGGTCTGAGACGCGCGAGTCTCACACCGCGATCTCGATCCGGGTGGAATCGGGGCTCTTGGGAGGGAGCCGCTCGGATCGCCGGCGCGGCGCAGATTTGAGTACACATCCCCCCTCAAACCTGCGCCGCGCTTTCTCGTCTCCCGAGCTCGCTTCGATCGCTGCCGGCGTCGGTAACAGGCTGGTCCTGTGCTTCCCTTCGGCCACTACCGGCGTGGATGACAGGCTGGTCGAGTAGCCACCGAGCGCAGCGAGGCGGCGTATCGAGACCCGGCGCGGAAGTCTCGATACGCGGCCTACGCTTCGCTCCGGCCACTACTCGACCAACCTAAGGGCGCGTCCTGCACTTCGCTCCGGTCACTACCGCGTGGATAACAGGCTGATCCTGTGCTTCCCTGCGATCACTACCAGGCTGGTCCCGCGCTTCGCTCCGATCGCTACCGGCGTGCATAACAGGCTGGTCGAGTAGCCACCGAGCGCAGCGAGGCGGCGTATCGAGACCCGGCGCGGAGGTCTCGATACGCGGCCTACGCTTCGCTCCGGCCACTACTCGACCAGCCTAAGGGCTGGGCCCCGCGCTTCGCGTCAGTCGCTACGGATCCAGCACTTCCCTCCGATCGCTACCGGCGTGGACAACAGGCTGGTCGAGTAGCCACCGAGCGCAGCGAGGCGGCGTATCGAGACCCCGTGCGGAAGTCTCGATACGCGGCCTACGCTTCGCTCCGGTCACTACTCGACCAGCCTAAGGGCGGACCCCATGCTTCGCTTCGATCACTACCGGCGTGCATAACAGGCTGGTCGAGTAGCCACCGAGCGCAGCGAGGCGGCGTATCGAGACCCCGTGCGGAGGTCTCGATACTCGACCAACCTGGGGGCGGATCCTGCGCTTCGCTCCGGTCAGCTGAGGGGAAGTCCCCCAAGCCGACCGAACCCGTCACCACACACCGGTCCGCACCAGGACGGCGTAGCCGATGAAGGCGATCGTGTCGATCAGGGCGTGGGCCAGCACCAGCGGCCAGAGTCGGCCCGTCGCCTGGTACCAGCGGCCGTACACCAGACCCATCAGGATGTTTCCCACGCCGGCGCCGACTCCCTGATACAGGTGATAGCCGCCGCGAAGGAGGGCCGACGACGCGAGCGCACCGCCGGCGCCCACGCCCAACTGCCGCAGCCTGGTCATGAAGTACCCGACCACGACCACCTCTTCGGCGAAACCGTTGCCGAAAGACTTCAGCGCGAGCACCGGCAGGCGCCACCACAGGTCGTCGGCGGGTGCGGCGACGAGCCCGGAGTTCCAGCCCATCGCCTGCGACACCGCCACCAGCGCCAGCCCGGGCAGTCCGATCACCGCGGCCAGCACCACCGCGGGCGGCAGGTCGGCGCGACGGAGGCGACCCAGTCCGATCCTGCCGAGCCCCAGACCGCTGCGCCACAGCAGGTACAGGCCCAGCCCGCCGATCGCGAGCAGCCTGATCACACTCATCGCCTGACGGATCGCATCGATGACCGCGACCGACGACTCCACCGGATTGAGCGCCACCGTGGTCCCCGAGATGCCGGTGGTCAGCGCGTGCTCGAGCAGCGACAGCAGTGCGTATACCGCCGAGAAGCCGAAGGTCAGGACGCCGACCAGGACGAACTCGACGATGAGCGCGCGGCGTTCGACCGGATCGTCGACGCGCGAGACCGGCGCCGCCGGCGGGTGCCGAAAGGCCCGCCACAGGGCCGCCGGTCGCATCGGCGTCGGCGCGGAATCGTCGGTCACCGCCCCAACCGTAGCCGGTGGCCGGCCGCGCCTGCGCCGGCACGCGAGGTCAGAGGTGCCCGAACCCCGGATGCAGCGCCAGCGAGTGGATCGCCGCCGACAGCTCCGGGATGCGCGACACCGGCCGCGCGAAGGGCATCCGGACGTCTTCGTCGCGATTGCCGATCTCCACGCGGAAGGTGAGGCCGAAGCGATCCAGGCGCAGCGGCCGGGCCCGGCCGCCACGGACGTGGTCGGGCAGTTGCTGGGCCAGCTGGTGGACCAGATCCTGATGGTCGGACTCGAGGTGGACCAACCAGTCCTTCTCGAACTCCCAGAACAGATCCGGCTGCGCCGCCGAGATCGCCTCGACGTCCACGCTCCCCGCGCCCGCGGAGGTCGCGATCACCGCCGACCGCAGGGCCATTCTGATCAGCCGCGATCCGTACCCCAGGTCGAGCAGTTGCTCGTCCGGGTGATCGCCGGCGATCTCGACGGCCAGCTCGCGCTGGAGGCGTCCGGGAATCTCGTGAAGGCTGCCCGAGAGCCAGACCAGTGACCGCACCCGTTCGCGCATCTGGACCGGCGCGACGTCGATCACCTCGACCATCCCGGTCAGCTCGTCGCGATCGACGGCGGCCACCGTCGCACTCTCCGGAACCAGCAGGAAGGCGTCGCCCTCGAAGAGGTGCACGGTCGCGACGTCATGGCAGTCGGCCGCTCCCCCGCCGGCGGCACCGACCGACAACGTGCCCGAGCAGGCTCGGCGGCAAGCGGTCTGGATGAGTTCGGCGTCGCACGGCGCAGTCGTCGTGGTCATGCACACCTCCACAGCTCGAATTAGTACACCCTAACTTATGCTCCCCTAACTTAATTCCTGGACCGGGTCGCGTCAACGCCTGAATTCCCCACCGCCGGGTCCGCCGCCGATCATCTAGGGTGAGAAGGTGCCCGTCTACGCATACTTCGGTCCCGCCGGCACGTTCACCGAGATGGCGCTCGACGCCCTCCTGCTCCGCCGCGGCGAAGCGGCGTCGGCGACCAAGGTCGCGGTGAGCAACCCGCCGACCGTCATCGACATGATCCGCAGCGGCGACGTGGATTTCGGCTGCGTCCCGATCGAGAGCTCCCTGGAGGGGGCCGTCCCCGCCACCATGGACGCGCTGGCTCCGCGGCCCGGTCAGGACCGCGTGCAGGCCTACGCCGAGGTCGCCCTCGACATCGCGTTCACCGTCGCCGCTGCCGCACCCGCCGACCCCGCCGACGTCACCACGATCGCCGCCTACCCGGTCGCCGCCGGCCAGGTCCGGCGCCGCATCGAAGAGCTGTTCCCCAACGCCGAGTTCGTCATCGCGACCTCCAACTCCGGCGCGGCGAAAGACGTCGCCGAAGGTCGCGCCGATGCGGCGGTCACCACGGCCGTCGCCGCCCGGATGCACTCGCTGGTCTCGCTGGCCGACGGCGTCGCCGACTCCGATGACGCGGTGACCCGCTTCCTGCTGCTGGGGCGTCCCGGGGTCCCGACCGCGCCGACCGGCACCGATCGCACCTCGGTGATCCTTGACCTGCCGAACACTCCCGGCAGTCTGGTGTCGGCGATGAACGAGTTCGCCATGCGCGGCATCGATCTGACCCGGATCGAGTCGCGCCCGCGCAAGCACAGCGCCGGCTGCGGGGCGGGTCAGTACCGCTTCTACCTGGACGCGCGCGGCCACGTCCGCGACGCCGCCGTCGGCGAGGCGCTGCGCGCACTTCACCGCTCGGCCGAGCGCGTGGTCTTCCTCGGCTCCTGGCCGATCGATCCCCAACTCGCTGCGGCGCCCGCCGCGGCACCACCCGACCACACGCAGTCGCGCTCTTGGTACGACGAACTGCTGCTTGGAGAAGTCTGACATGGCACGCCTTCATCTCGTCCGCCACGGCGAGACCACTTCCAACGTCCTGCGCCGCCTCGACACCGCGCTCCCCGGCGCCTCGCTGACCGACTTCGGCGCGCGCCAGGGCGTTCGCTTCGGTCTGGAGCACCCGCTGCACGACTCCGCGGTCCTCATCAACTCGGTCGCCAACCGCGCACGCCAGACCGCCGACCTCATCGGTTCGGTATGGGATTCGTCCACCGACACCGTCGAAGGCGTCCACGAGATCCAGGTGGGCGAACTGGAGGGCCGGACCGACCGCGAAGCCCACGAACAGTTCCACGAGGTGGTGGTGCGCTGGCACCGCGGCGACCTCGATGCGCGGCTCCCCGGCGGCGAGTCCCTCGAGATGCTGCATGCGCGGTACCTGCCGGTCATCGACGACCTCGCGAACCGCTACCTCGTCGGCCCCGACGCGCAGGACGTCTACCTGGTCTCGCACGGCGCCGCGATCCGGCTGGTGGCCGCCCACCTGACCCGCATCGACCCCGAGTTCGCCATGAAGAACTACCTGCCGAACACCGGCGCGGTGGAGTTGGAACTGCACGACGGGATCTGGGTCTGTCGGCGCTGGGGCGACAGCCCGCTGCCCGAACCCGACGACGCGGGCGCCGCCGACGAGGTGAGCGGTTCGGACCGCACCGAAGCGACCGACCCGATGGGCTGATCGCTCACCGCGCGCCGGCCGGAGCCGAACCGGCCGCGATCAGCCCCAGCCGTTGGCGTGGAGCCAGTCGTCACTGATCCCGAAATGATGTCCCACCTCGTGCAGGACGGTGATCGCGACTTCGCGTCGCACCTGCTCGTCGGTGTGACACATCGACAGCAGCGGCTCCCGGTAGATCTCGATCGTGTCGGGCAGGAACCCGCTGTACTCGGTGGTCCGCTCGGTCAGTGCCACCCCGGTGTACAGGCCGAGGATGGTGGGGTCCTCGTCGTTGTGCGGTCGCACCAGGATCACCACGTTCGACATCGCCCGCATCAGCTCCTCGGGCAGGAGGTCGAGCGCCTCGCCGACGAGGTTCTCGAAGTCCCGCTCCGACATCTCGATCGCCATGTCAACCGCCCGTCGGCGCAGGCAGCTGCGCATCGTTCGGGGTGTACCCGGGCGGCAGCGGCACCGGTTCACCGACCGATCGGCCGGGCGGACCGGTGTCGGGCACGACCGGCACCTTGCCGTTGATCAGCAGCGTGTCGCCGCGGGCGTCACCGACGAGGGTCGCGAACCCGCCGCGGTCGGGAAGCGCCGCGTAACACGCGATGCGCCGGCTGCCGGTGAGCCAGCTGACCTCGGAGATCACCGACCACTGCACGTTCAGGGTGGTCTGCTTGAACTTCTCGGGGCCGCCGAAGAACGCGTTCGTCCGCGTCGGACAGATGCCGCGCAGGTACTCGTTCTGGTCGGCCGCGCTCGGCCACGGCTTGCCCGAGTCCCGTCCGCCGAACCGCTGCGACAGATCGACCGTACCGGTCACCTGGAAGGCATGCGGCTCAGCACAGTTGACGGCGCTGCCGGTGGGATTGCGCGAGGCCTTGTCGATGCCGACGCAGGTGCCGTCCGCCCACGCGAACGACTGGTCGACGTCGGCGACGCGGCCGACGAACTCCTCTTGGACGCCGCCGGGGCCGGGTTGCTCGATGCCGCAGCGCAGACTCCGGACGCCGCGCTCCCACTCGGTCCTGGACGGGAACATCAGGCCCGGCGCGAACCGGCCCTGCGGGTCCAGACCGCCGCCCAGGTACCGGTCGACGAGCACCGGGCAGTTCTCGTCGCGGATCTGCGCGAACCGCTCCGGTCCCGGCCACGGGGCGGTGGTGTCGAACTCGGTCGTCGGGATCTGCGAGGTGTCGAGCACCCCGGCGACCTCGAATCGGTGGGGTGCCTCGCAGCCGACCTTGGTCGGATCGCCGGGTGCCTGCGGATCCCAGGTGAGGCAGTCGCCGGCCTCCGACCGGGTGAAATCGCTCTGCACCGCGGAGTTGTCGCCGATCACCGACGTGCTCATGTCGCCGCGATCGCGGTAGCTGCCCTGCGCGAACAGGACTCCGCCCGCGGCGACGGCGCCGACCAGGATCGCGCCGAGCACCAACCGGATGGAACCGCGGCGGGCGTCGCCGGGGCGAGCCGCCTCCTGCGGCTGCGCGGGGTGCTCGTCGGCGTCGTCCCAGTACGCCCGGTCCGGTTCGACGCCCCACTCCTCGACATCGTCCTCGACGTCGGAATCCCAGAGCGAGCCCGCCTCATCAGCCTCGCGGTCGACGGCGGGACGGACGGGCCCGCCTCCCGGTTCGTCGTGCATCGGTTGATCGCTCTTGGAAGTCATCGCATTCCATCATGCCTGGTCGCTACGTCCGGTGTGCTCCGAGTAGGGTTCAACGTGTGATCGACCTGAAGATCGTGCGTGAGAACCCCGACCTCGTCCGCGCCTCGCAGCGCGCCCGCGGCGAAGATCCCGGGCTGGTCGACCAGCTCCTGGACGCCGACGCCACGCGCCGCGCGGCCATCGTCGAAGCCGATGCCCTGCGCGCCGAGCAGAAGCAACTCGGCAAGCTCGTCGGCAAGGCGTCCGGTGACGAGAAGACCCAGCTGCTGGCCAAGGGCAAGGAGCTGGCCGAGCAGGTGAAGGCGGCCGTCGCCAAGCAGAACGAGGCCGATGCCGCTTCGCAGTCCGCACACCGGGCCATCTCGAACATCGTCACCGGCGCGCCCGCAGGCGGCGAGGACGACTACATCGTCCTCGAGCACGTCGGCGAGCCGCGCGCGATCGACGACCCGAAGGACCACCTGGAACTGGGTGAGAGCCTCGGTCTGATCGACATGGCCCGCGGCGTCAAGGTCTCCGGCTCGCGCTTCTACTTCCTGACCGGGTTGGGCGCCATGCTGCAGCTCGGACTGCTCAACATGGCCGCGGCCAAGGCCACCGCCAACGGCTTCACGCTGATGATTCCGCCGGTGCTGGTGAAGCCGGAGATCATGGGCGGCACCGGCTTCCTGGGCTCGCACAGCGACGAGATCTATCACCTCGACGAGGACGACCTGTACCTGGTCGGAACCTCCGAGGTCCCCCTCGCCGGATACCACAAGGACGAGATCCTCGACCTGTCCGACGGCCCGAAGCGGTACGCCGGTTGGTCGACCTGTTTCCGCCGCGAGGCGGGCTCGTACGGCAAGGACACCCGCGGCATCATCCGCGTCCACCAGTTCGACAAGGTCGAGGGCTTCATCTACTGCAAGCCCGAGGACGCCGAGACCGAGCACCAGCGCATCCTCGGCTGGGAGAAGGACATGCTCGCCGCGATCGACGTGCCCTACCGCGTCATCGACGTCGCCGGCGGCGATCTCGGCAGCTCGGCCGCCCGCAAGTTCGACTGCGAGGCGTGGGTCCCGACGCAGGGCACCTACCGAGAGCTGACGTCGACGTCGAACTGCACCACCTTCCAGGCCCGCCGCCTGCAGGTGCGCTACCGCGACGAGAACGGCAAGTCGCAGATCGCCGCGACCCTGAACGGCACGCTGGCCACCACCCGCTGGCTGGTGGCGATCCTGGAGAACCACCAGCAGCCCGACGGCTCGGTGAAGCTGCCCGAGGAACTGGCCCGCTTCGTCGGCGTCGACCACATCAAGGCGCCGTAGCCGCCGCGCGCGGCCGCTTCCATGGCGATCGGGCTCCTCGCGGCGGTGCTGGCCGCCCTGGCCTTCGGCACCGCCTCGGTGATGCAGGCGCACGCGGCGGCCGCGCACCCGGTCGGCGACGAGCCGGTCGCGGTCGGCTCGACCCTGGCCGCGATGATCCACCCGGTGTTCCTGGCCGGGATGGCGCTCGACGCCCTGGGCTTCGTCGCGACCGCGGTCGCGGCCCGGACCATGCCGCTGTTCCTGTCGCAGCCGATCATCAGCTCCAACCTCGTGGTGACGGCCGTGCTGGCCGCGGTGGTGCTGAAGGTGGGATTGTCGCGCCGCGACATCGGCGGCATCGCGGTCACGGTGCTCGCACTGGTGGTCCTGGGATTGACGGCCGGCGCCGAGGGACACGTGGATCCGGGCCTGGCCTGGCGGTGGGGGCTGCTGGCGGCCGGCGTGATCCTGACCGTCGGCGGCGCGCTCGCCGTGCGACTGGGCGGGCGTCGGGTCGCGGTCGCCGCGGCCTCGAGTTCGGGCGTCCTGTTCGGGCTGATGGCCGTCGGCGTGCGCGTGGCCGACGGCGTGTCCCCCTTCGACGCAACCGTCCTGCTCACCGACCCGGCCGCCTACGCGGTGCTGGTGTGCGGGCCGGGCGGCTTCTACCTGTTCACCGTCGCGCTGCAGACCGGGAGCGTGGCGGCGGCCGCGGCGGCCGTCGCCGTCGGTGAGACGGTGGTCCCGGGCGCGGTCGGCGCCCTGCTGCTCGGCGACACCACGGCCCCGGGCTGGGGGCCGGTCACGGTGATCGCCTTCGTGGCGGCGGTCGCCGGCGCCGTCACCGTGGCCCGCTCGGAAGGGGTGCGGGCCGCCGCCTGAGTCCCCGCGCTCCTCAGCCTCGCGCCAGCATCCGCCGGTACCCTGTTCGGAATGAACTCCCAGCGACCCGAGCCGCCGACCAGACGAGTCGGCGCTCGCCCCGACCAGACGGCCTATCAGCCGCCGCTGGCGTGGTCGCAGGATCCCGACCCGCGCCGTCGCCGGCCGACGCCCCAGCCCGGGCCCGTCCCCCCGCCGCGGCAGGCCCCACCGCGCCACGCCGCTCCGGGCCCCGCCGCGCACCGGGCCCCCGGGTACGCGCCGCGGCAGGAGCCCCAGGCGATTCCGCAGCCCCGGCCGACCCCGCGCGAGCCTCGCCGACCGGGCCGGACGCCGCCACCGCCGCCTCGTCGCGGCGACAATCGGTCGACGCCGCCGCCCCTACCGCGTCGCCGGAGCCGTGCGGCGGCCCCCGCGCCGAAGCCACGCCGTCGGCGCCGCCTCCGGCTCGGCCGCCTCCTGCTCGTGGTGCTGCTCCTGCTGATCATCACCCCGATCGGGATGCTGTTCTATTTCGACGGCAAGCTGCACCGCGTCGACGCGCTGTCGTCGTACGCGGGCCGCATCGGCGACACGCAGGGAACCAACTGGCTGATCGTCGGCACCGATTCGCGCGCCGGCCTCACCGATCAGCAGAAGAAGAACCTGGCCACCGGCGACGCCGACGGCGCGCGCACGGACACGATCATGATGGCGCACCTGTCGCCGTCCGGGAAGCCGATGCTGATCAGTATCCCCCGCGACCTGTACGTGCCGATCCCCGGGATGGGCAGCCACAAGATCAACGCGGCGTTCAACAACGGCGGCGCCAAGCTTCTGGTCGAGACGGTCGAGGAGTTCACCGGCGTCCACATCGACCACTACGTCGAGATCGGCTTCGGCGGCTTCGACAACCTCGTTGACGCGGTGGGCGGCGTCCAGATGTGTCTGGACCGGCCCCTGCGCGATCCGAAGGCCGGATTGAATCTGAAGGCCGGCTGCCAGACCCTCGACGGCGCGCAGGCGCTCGGCCTGGTCCGCACCCGAGCCTTCCCCAACGCCGACCTGGAACGGGTCGTGAACCAGCGCAAGTTCCTGGCCGCGCTGATGAGCCGGGCGACCAGTCCCTCGGTGCTGCTGAATCCGTTCCGACTGTTCCCCTTCGTCAGCGGCGCTGTCGACGCCGTCACCGTCGACACCGGCGACCACCTGTGGGACCTGGCCTGGCTGGCGTACAAGATCAGCGGCAACCCGATCACCACCACCGCACCGACCGACGGCGACGCCTACACCGACGACGGCGACTCCCTGGTCGCCGGTGAGACGACGAAGAGGTTCTTCGGCTACCTCGCTCGCGGACAACAGGTTCCGGCCGATCTGCTGAGCGCGGGCGGCGGCGCGGTGTCGTGACGGTCGGGTCGCAGGACACGAGCTGGGGCGCCTCGCCGGACACGCCATACACTCGTCGCATGACCGAAACGCCGCGCACACAGTTCCAGCAGTTGTTGCACGACCAGATCAGCAATGAGTTCTCCGCCTCGCAGCAGTACATCGCCCTGGCCGTCTTCTACGACAACCACGACATGCCGCAGCTGGCCAAGCACTTCTACGCCCAGTCGGTGGAGGAACGCAACCACGCGATGATGATCGTCCAGTACTTCCTGGACCGCGACATCGAGGTGAAGATCCCCGCCGCCGCCGCGCCGATCACCGAGTTCGACGACTTCCGCGCGCCCATCGAGCTGGCGCTGGCCCAGGAGAAGGAAGTCACCCAGCAGATCATCGACCTCGCGAAGACCGCCCGCGACAGCGGCGACTACCTCGGCGAGCAGTTCATGCAGTGGTTCCTCAAGGAGCAGGTGGAGGAGGTCGCGACCATCACCACCCTGCAGACCATCGCCGACCGCGCCCAGGGCAACATCTTCGACCTGGAGACCTTCGTCGAACGCGAGGTCAACGGCAACGGCGACACCGTCGACCCGGCCGAACCGCCCGCCGCCGGCGGCAATCTGTAGCCGCCCCCGTCTTCGACACCGCGGGCCCTCGACACCGCAGCCCCCGCCCGACGTCATCGTCCGGGCGGGGGCTGCGGTGCTGTGCGGGGTCGCGTCAGACGCGGTCAGCGCAGCGTCACCTGGCGGCCGATGATGCCCGCGCGCGAACTGCGCTGCGCCGCGGTCAGCTCGGCCGGATCGGCGAGCGCCTCGGTCAGCCGGGCGTCGAACTCCTCGACGCCGCTGTTCCACTCCTCGTGGTGCGCTTCGACGTCGAGGTCGAACACCGGCACCACCAGACCGTGCGTGCGGAACGAGCCGGCGAACCGCGAGCCCTCGCCCAGCGTCAGGTGTCCGGCCGCGTGCATCTTGGCGAGCGCGTTCATCAGGTCCGCCTCGGCCTCGGGCCGCACCCAGCGCAGATGGGCGCGGTCGCCGGCGTCCACCCACCACGGGGCGCCGACGCCGCTCGACGGATGCAGACGCGCCGTCGGGAGGATGGTCTCGTTGGCGCGCTCGAGCATCATCGACAGCTCCTGCGGCACGTCGGCGTCCTCGGCGAACCACCAGCCGAAGTCGGTGTGCACCACGACCTGCAGGTCGGCGTCGGGGTCGATGATCTCGGTCAGCGGTCGGTCGCTGCCGTCGCCGTCGTACTGATCACCGTCGGCGGCCGACGCGGCCCAGGTCAGCGCTCCGGCCAACGATGCGGCGAGGTCAGCGGGCTCCGGGTTGGTCTGCAGTGCGACCAGTCCCTGCGTCACCCGGCCTGCGGTGTCGGCGGGCGCGGCGCCCTTCTCGCCGAAGACGGCGGCGTCGATCGACCGGACGTCGGCCGGCACCGCTCCGGGCAGGATGGTCGCGAAGTCGGCCCCGTGCGCGGCACCGAAACCCGCCGCGAAAGGCACCTGCGCGGTGGCCGAGGCGATGAACGACCGCATCGCCACCAGATCGCATTCGGACTTCAGACCCGCGAAGGGCCTGGCCGGCTCGGACAGGGCGGCCGCCTGCCGGGCCTTGCGTGCGGCGACCCGCTCGGCGCGGTTGCTTCCCGGGCGCGGACCACTGCCGCGCTTGCTCTTCTTTGCCATGCCTACAGTCTTCCATCCGGCGCCCGCACACTCCGCCTCCATCCGGCGCCGCGCGTCCGGGAGCCGAGCCGGGTCAGTCGACGGTGACGAGCCAGTCGCGCACGCGCGCCGGATAGTTGGTCGCGAGCCATCGCACCCCGAGGTCGGCGCACAGCTGGACGTCGGCCTGGTCGTCGCAGGTCCAGGCGTAGGTGACCCGGCCCGCCGCGGCGGCGCGATCGACGAGTTCCGGGTGCAGTCGCAGGGTGTCGATCGAGGGGCCGACGCCGGTGGCGCCGACGGCAGTGGCCGCGGTCCCGCCGATGATCCGGGCGGTGTCGCCGAGCAGGATCGTCGGCAGCATCGGCGCGGTGCGCCGCACCCGCCACACCCCGGCCGCGGAGAACGAGATGACGACCGCGCGACTGTGGTCGGCCGAGGGCGGGGTGCCGACGCCGAACTCGTGCAGCATCTCCAGCAGCTTGAGCTCCACCAGGCTGCCGTACCGCACCGGGTGTTTGGTCTCGATGAACAGCCGGACCGGCCGCCGCCAGTCCAGGGTCAGGGTGAGCAGCTCCCGCAGGGTGAGGACCGACGCGGGCGCGCCCCCGTCGTGCCAGGAGCCGAAGTCGTGCTCGCGGAGCTGCGGCAGCACCATCTCGCTGACCACGCCGGTCCCGTCGGAGGTCCGATCGATGGTCCGATCGTGAATGCAGACCAGTTCTTCATCGGCGGTCAGGCGGACGTCGCACTCGAGCCCGTCGGCGCCCTGGGCGAGCGCCAGCTCGTAGGCCGCGACGGTGTGCTCGGCCAACTCCCCCGAGGCGCCCCGGTGCGCGACCACCGCGGGCTTCCCCGACCGCGAGATGCCGCTCACGCCATCACCAGCCGGCGCGAGGCGGAGGTCCGGTCGTCGTCGAGGATCGACACCAGCCGCGGCGCCGCCCAGTGGCAGAACCACGCCGAGACCGCGAACGAGATCGTCACGATCGCCAGGGCGTCCGCGCTCACCTGCACCGAGTCCCCCGCCGCGGCGCCGATCCGATAGCCCACCGCGACGAGTGCGACGAGGTTGACGATCGCCCAGCCGACCGCGAGACGCTTGATGCGCTCGACGGCACGTCCGGCGCCGTCGGCCCGGCACAGCGCCGCTTCCGCCAACAGCAGCGGGGCTCCGACCACGTTCACCACCGGCAGGGCCGCGAGCAGGACCTGTCCGACGACCGACCGCGGGTCGCGCCGGTGCGCCTCGGCGTACGCGGCGGTCCGCTGCGCCAGCGCCCAGCGGACGAACGCGACCAGACCGAACACCATCGACACGACGGCGCAGACACCGAAGACCAGGACCGCGGCGCTCGAGAGCAGGTCGAGCCACACGGGTATCGGGGTGCTGCGGTTGACGACGACGAGGAGGTAGCGGAGCAGGTGCACCGCCGCGGCCCCGCCCAGCGCGTAGACGGCGGCGTGCAGCGTGCGGGTCAGGACCTGCCCGCGGTCGTCGCCCTCGGCTCGCTCGGCCTCATCGCTGCCGGAGCCGTGGTCGGAGCCGTGGTCGGCCAGGCCCCACCGCGGCAGGTAGGCGTAGCGCGGCGTCGGCGTCGGCGCCGACGGACGAGAAGCGCGCGGCGCGGGGCGCGCCTCCGCCGGCCGGTCGGCCGTCCATCGCAGCGGCGCCTGATGCGCAGCGGGCGCCGCCGGGGCCGCGGATGCCGGGGCGGCGGCGCGGATGACGCGTCCGAACTGATCAAGGATCATCAGTCGCCCACCGCATCGGGGACAGACGTCCCGGTCGGGGCGGTGCGGCGCTTGGATGCGACAGGCGGGACAGACGTCGAGCATCAGGAGTCGGCGCTCCCGTACATGCCTTCGGGGCCGGTCTCGACCGGCTTGCCCGCCGCTTCCCAGGCCACCATGCCGCCCCGGACGCAGGCCCCGTCGATGCCTCGCATCGTCAAGTACTGCAGGAGGCGGAACGACCGCCCGCTGGTTCGGCAGACGACGAGCAGGTCGGCATCCAGGTCGAGTTCGTCGATCCGCGCGGGGACGTCGTCGAGCGGGATGTGCAGGGCACCGCGAACGTGGGCCTGCATCCACTCGTCGTTCTCCCGGACATCCAGGAGCACCCGATCTGCGACCTCACTGAAGTCGTCGGGGAGGTCGGTGACCGCCACCGTTTCGATCTCGTCCATGCTCACCGCCCCATGGTCCCACAAGCGCGGCCGCCGTACCGGCGCGCCGGGCATCCGCAGACCGCCGCGGAAGGGTTTCCGCGCTAGCACAGCACCGGGTCCGGTTACACCATCGCCCCGTTATGCATATGTACATATTTCTATCCACAAGGAGGTGTGAATCCGTTCATCCACACTCACCCACAGGCGCAGCCCACCTTGTGGACGAAGCTGTGGATTTGTGGATAGCGGGAGGCCGCGATGCAACTTTCTGTGGCTTGCGTCTCAAAAAAACCCCCCGATCGACCGAATTGTCATAGCTCGGCCACGAGTTCTTCACAGAAAAGCCGCCGAATCGATCCCCAGCCCACTGTGGACAACATGGGGACAACTCGGTGGATCAAACCCTCAAGTACTACTTGCGAGTTGCTCTTCGCCGGGCCTGCGACCGCCTACACTCGACCGCGTGCACGTGCGTTGGCTCACCGCCTACTTCGACTTCCCCGCCTCCGAATTCGGATCCGAGGTGACCTTCTGGCGCGCCATCTCCGGCAGCACCGTCTCCCCGCCGCGCGGCGCCTTCAACGAGTTCGCCACGCTGGAGCCCTTTCACGGCGACCCGTACCTCCGCGTGCAGCGGGTGGCCGACGGTCCCGGCGGAATGCACCTGGATCTGCACGTCGACGATCCGGCGCAGGCCGCGCACGAGGCCGAACTCCTCGGCGCGGTCCGCCGACCGGACACGCCCGCCGGATTGGTGACGATGCACTCGCCGGCGGGCGGCGTGTTCTGCCTGGTGCCGTGGACCGGCGAGGAGGTGCGCGCCCGCCCCATCCGATGGCCGGGCGGTGGCATCAGCGTCATCGACCAGCTCCGTTTTCAGGTACCCGCGCCCGAGTTCGACCGCGAGGTGACCTTCTGGGCGACCCTGATCGAGAAGGACCCGGTCGACACCGCGGAACTGTCCGAGGTGGCGCTGAACCACAGTCCCCGACTCTCGCTGCAGGTGGTGATCCTGCGGACCGACGACGAACTGGCCAGCGCCCACATCGCGATCGCAGCGACCGATCTGGTCGACGAGGTCACCCGCCACGAGGACTGGGGCGCAGTCGTGGTGGAGCGCACTCCGCAGTCGGTCCAGATGGCCGATCCCTGCGGACGGGTCTACTACATCACCGCGCGCAATCCGCGCACCGGCGTCTGAGCGGCCCGGCGTCTGAGCAGCCCGCGCCGCCCGGCCGCGGTCAGACGGCCGAGGTCAGACGGCCGGGGTCAGACGGCCGGGAACTTCAGCCCGGTGGGCGCGTGGCAGCGGTAA
Source organism: Gordonia aichiensis (assembly GCF_039946255.1). Lineage (GTDB taxonomy): Bacteria > Actinomycetota > Actinomycetes > Mycobacteriales > Mycobacteriaceae > Gordonia > Gordonia aichiensis_A. The sequence goes on from NZ_JBCDWL010000022.1 coordinate 46,903, forward strand.
CCGTTCGGGTTCGTGAACAGGTACTGCTGGTGGTAGTCCTCGGCGTAGTAGAAGACTCCGTCGCCCGCCTGCGACATGAGCGAGATCTGGCTCGTCACCGGACCGTAGCCCGCCTCGGCCAGAACCGGTTCGAAGGCTCGCGCCGCGTCAGCCGCGCGATCGGCCTCGGCCTCGTCGAAGGTGAAAACCGCCGATCGGTACTGGGTGCCGATGTCGTTGCCCTGCCGCATCTCCTGGGTGGGATCATGCGAGGTGTAGAAGATCTCCAGCAGCTCGGCGAAGCTCACCGTAGCCGGGTCGTAGACCACCAGGACCGCCTCGGCGTGACCGGTCCGCGCGGTGCACACCTCCTCGTAGGTCGGGTTGGGCGTGTAGCCGCCCGCATATCCGACCGCGGTGGTGTACACGCCCGGCACCTGCCAGAAGATCTCTTCGAAACCCCAGAAGCAGCCGCCGGCGAAGATCACCGCGCGCAGCCCGTCGTCCCACGCGCCGATCCCGGCGGGCGGGTACTCCCCCGCCGCATCCGAGTCCCCGCGCAGCCGATACCCCAGCACCCGGTGCTCGTCGCGGACGGGCATCGGAGTCGGCCTGCCGGCGAGGGCGTCGTCGGGAGAGACCATGACCCGCTTGACGTCGGCGGCGGCCAGGATCCGATCGAAGAGGCTCATGTGTCCACACTACGTCGCCGCACCGGGTTGTCGCCGACGGAGAAAGGACGTAGGCTCAGCCACCAGGATCTCGACTGTGAGGCAGCTCACGGGAGAGCGGGGGCGACCGGGGAGGCGACGATGATCGGGCGGTCCGAAACGTCGATCAACGACATGTCCGCCGGGCGCGCGGGGTTCAACACGCACACCCAGACCACGCGCACCCAGACCTCAGGCACCCAGACCTCACGCACCGAGACTTCACGCATCGGAACGCAGTGCCTGATCACCTCGCTGACGATCGGCGTCATCCTTGCCGCGATCGTCCTGATCGCCCTGCTGTGACCGCCGGGCGCGCGCTCGGCGGGCCGACTTGTTGCAAAGCGTGCCGGTCTACGGAAATGTAGAAACTGGACCCGGTACGGATCTTTCACCCTTTTCCCTAGAGAGGACCATCGTGGCTGAATACACCTTGCCTGAGCTGGACTACGACTACGGCGCCCTGGAGCCCCACATCTCCGGCAAGATCATGGAGCTCCACCACAGCAAGCACCACGCGGCATACGTGAACGGCGCGAACACCGCGCTCGAGAAGCTCGCCGAGGCTCGCGAAGACGGCACCATCGCCGGAAAGGTCTTCGGACTGTCGGCCAACCTGTCGTTCCACCTCGGTGGACACACCAACCACTCCATCTTCTGGAAGAACCTGTCGCCCAACGGCGGCGACAAGCCGGTGGGCGATCTGGCCGACGCCATCGCCAACGACTTCGGCAGCTTCGACAAGTTCCAGGCGCACTTCACCGCGGCCGCCACCACCCTGCAGGGCAGCGGCTGGGCCATCCTCGGCTGGGACACCATCGGCCAGCGTCTGGTCATCGAGCAGCTGACCGATCAGAGCGGCAACACCTCCGCCGCCCTGATCCCGGTCGTCATGCTCGACATGTGGGAGCACGCCTTCTACCTCGACTACCAGAACGTCAAGCCGGAGTACGTCAAGGCCTGGTGGAACATCGTCAACTGGGCCGACGCGGGCGAGCGCTTCGACCGTGCCCGCACCCAGGGCGCGGGCCTGATCGTCCCCGCCTGACAGGCATCGACGAGAGCCTGCACGACGGCGGCTCCACAGCACAGGGCCCGGCACCGGAAGGTGCCGGGCCCTGTGTTCTTCTGCGGGTCACCCTGTGTTCTTCTGCGGGTCACCGCTGCGACGGAGCCGCCTTCCGCGCACCCGCGACGCGGTACCGGGCGATCGCGAAGGCCCGGTTGCGGGCGGTGTCGAGCAGTTCGAAGTCGAACGGTTCGGTGAACAGCGGGCGGCCCGAGCCGAGGGTCACCGGAGCGTACGAGACGATCATCTCGTCGAGCATCCCCGCCGCCGCGAACTGCGCGGCGAGCCCGCCGCCGCCGACCACCCACACCCCGCGGTCGCCGGCCGCATCCTCCAAGCGTGCTCGGTGCTCGGCCGGCGGTCCGGCGAGCCGGGTGACGGTCGGGTGCACCGGCGCCAGATCCCGGTGGGTGAAGACGAAGGTCTGCTGCTCGGGGTAGCTCCACGGTTCGCCCGCGGTGTGCTCGACGAGCCATTCGTAGGTGGTCGCGCCCATCGCGATCGTCCCGGTTCCGGCCATCAGCTCGGCGATGGAGAACGGGCCGTCGTCGTCGATCGGCTGACTCAGCAGCCAGTCGAGGGAGTCGTTCGGGTCGGCCAGGAAGCCGTCGATCGTCGACGCGGTGTAATAGGTGTAGGCGGTCATGATGTCGGTCCTCCGGTGTGACGGCGATGTCGGGTGATCGGACCCGGGAGCCCGGCGCGGCGGATCCGGTTCGGCGCCGCCCATGCACCCCGAGTATCCACCGCGACCGTGGCGGTGACCGGCCGTTCGCGCCCTTGTCTCAGAGGTAGATCACGCTGACGGTGATCGCGCCGGCGCACGCCACCGCGAAGACCGACAGGACGAGCGCATCCACCCGGCCCGGACGTGACGGGTAGGCGGTGAGCCGGCCCGTGCCGCCCCGCGCAGTGATCGCCTCGGCCATCTCCGAGCTGCGCCGCATGGCCGACGACATCGCCGCGACGATGATGTCGAGCACTGACAGTTCCGCCGACGGATGCCCGGAGTCGGCGCTCGACCGCGGGCGCAGTCGATGGGCGGCCCAGAGCAACCGGATCTCGTCGACCAGCAGCGGCAGACCGCGCAGCGCCAGCGCGACCGTCACCGCCCACTCGTCGACCGGCAGGCGCAGGATCCGCAGCGGCGCCATCAGCCGGGCCAGCGCCGGGGCCAGTTCGGCCATCGGCGTCGTCCAGATCACCAGCACCGACATCGCCACCACCAGCAGCCCCAGCAGCACGCCACGCAGGGCGGTGATGCCGCCGTCGCTGCCGCGCGCGATCCACGACCAGACCACCGTCGCCGCCATCAGCGCCCAGAACCACCACGGCGGACGCGGCAGCGCGCCCATCGGAATGCGGGCGATCAGGACGAAGGCGATCAGGCACAGGGCGACGAACCCCAGGCCCGGCCACGACGGCAGCACCCAGGTCATCAGGCCGAGCACGAAGATGATGATGAGCTTGCTGCCCGCCCACAGTCGGTGGACGGGCGAGTCGCCGGGTATCTCGCGCAGCATCGGAATCTGCATCACAGACCGCCTTCCAGCACACCGTCGACCAGTTCGATCCGGCGGTTGCAGACGCGGTCGAGCGCTTCCAGGTCGTGGGAGATGATGATGATCGTCGCGCCCTTCTCTCGCAGTCCCGCCAGCACCGCGAGGACCTCTTCGCGCGCCTGCGGATCGAGTCCGGCCAGCGGCTCGTCGAGCACCAGCAGTTCCGGCCCCGAGGCGATGAGCGAGGCCAGGACCACGCGGCGCATCTGCCCACCCGACAACGCGTCGACCCGGCGCGCGGCGATCTCCCGCGGCAGGGTGACCAGGTCGAGGACGCGACCCACCTCGGCCGTGCCCACCTCGATCCCGCCGACCGCCATGATCTCGTCGGCGACGGTCGTCTTCTGGAGTTGGAGCCGCGCGTGCTGGAAGCCGAGGCCGACGTCGCCGATGTGCTCGGAGACGGGTTCCCCGTGCAGCAGCACACTGCCGCCGGTCGGCTTGATCAGGCCGGCGAGAATCCACGCCAGGGTCGACTTCCCCGAGCCGTTGCCGCCGACGATCAAGACGCCGTCACCGGCGTTGACCCGCAGGTTCACCGACTTCAGGCCGCTGACCTCCCACGGCGATCCCGGCAGGTAGGTGTGTGCGAGGTCGCGCACCACCAGCAGCGGCTCGCCGGCGTCGTCGGCCTGTTGCGGCAGCAGCGGCGCCACCGACTCCGGCCGCATCCACTCGGGGTGGTGTTCGACGATCCGCCCCGATTCGAGATGGATCACGCGGTCGGCGGCGCGGGCCTCCGAGTCGCGGTGCGTGATGAGCACGACGGTGATGGCCCGCCTGCGCGGCAGTTCGGCGAGGATCGCGATGAGTTCGGCCCGGCCGGCCGGGTCGACCATCGAGGTCACCTCGTCGGCGATGAGCAGTTGCGGGTCGCGCGCGAGGGCGGCGGCCACCGCCAGCCGCTGCTGCTGTCCGCCCGACAGGTCGGTGGTCTCGCGGTCGCCGAGACCGGCGAGCCCGACCTCGGCGAGCAGCCCGTCGACGTCGACCTCGCTGCCGACCGGCAGGCCCCAGACCAGATCGTCGGCCACGCGCGCGCCGAGCATCTGGGCCTCGGGTCGTTGCAGCACCAGCGCCGTGCCGCCCTGCCTGCCCAATCCCGGCGCCCCCGGTCGGTCGACGATGCCGATGGTCGGATCGACGCCCGACAGCAGCTTCGACAGGGTCGACTTGCCCGAGCCGTTCGCGCCGACGATCGCGACGAACTCGCCGCTGATCAACGTCAGGTCGATGCCGTGGAGCACTTCGCGTTCGGTGCCCGGGTAGGTGTAACCGACTCCGGCCATCCGCAGCGGCAGCGGCCCGACCGGGCGCTCGCCGTCGGCGATCCCGGCGAGTTCGAGGGTGTCCTCCAGCGGGACTTCGTCGAGGCGGTCGAGCACCTTGCCCAGCAGCCAGCCCGCGAGCAGCAGGGTGATGAGGGTGCCGACGATCCCGGGGATCCACATCCACAGCCACCAGTTGTCGACGACATTGCGCGACAGCGACTCCATCGCGCCGGCGACGGCGTCGAGTCTGACCGCGCGCGCCGTCTTGGCGATTCCGGTGAGCACGTTGTCGAGGACTTCCAGGGCCAGCTTCCGCAGCGGCACCAGCACCCACATCAGCGCCACCGAGGCGCCGGCCAGGACCGGCGCCGCCAGCACCGACGCCACGACCATCGCGACGGCTCGCCCGCCGCGGCGGTGCACCTCGCCGACCAGCCCGCCCATGACCGCCGAGACCAGTACCGCGAACGCCGGGCCCAGGCCGGCGACCACGAAGGTGACGGCGACGGTCGTGACGACCGCCGCGGCCACCGCCCGCAGCCTGGTGCGTGCGGCGAGCAGCGCGATCGGCACCGGCGTCATGAAGCCGAGTGCCGCCGCGAGCGGAACCACCGAGACGATGACGGCCGGGACCACCGTCAGACCGCTGAAGATCGCGATCGCCGCGATCTCGCGCGACCGCAGGCGTCCCGTCGGCGTCGGCGCGACGTCGATTGCTTTGCTGACCACCCGACCATTGTGCCCGGTCGCCCGTCCGCACTCCGATCCGCCGGGTCCCGGACGCCGCCGGATTCGGCTGTCCGAAGTACTCGGTTTGGCCCTCCGACCAGGTATTTTCCGAGCCTTGGAGCTGTTGCATGCGGGAAGAAGGCCGCCCTAACCTGACGATATGTTCACCGCTTTGATGCTGAGTGCGGGCATCATCTTCGTCGCCGAGCTGGGCGATAAGTCGCAGCTCATGGCCATGACCTACGCACTTCGCTACCGCTGGTGGGTGGTGTTGAGTGCGATCCTCGCCGCCACCACGCTGGTTCACGCCGCCTCGGTCTTCTTCGGCCACTTCCTCGGCCTGTCGATTCCGACCGACCTGATGGCGATCCTCGCCGGGCTCTCCATGCTGGTCTTCGGCCTGTGGACGCTGCGCGGCGACGAACTCGACGACGACGAGTCGGCCCGGGCCGGCCGCGTGGGACGGTCGGTGTTCTTCGCGGTCATGAGTTCGTTCATGCTCGCCGAGCTCGGCGACAAGACGATGCTCGCCACCATCACCCTGTCGACCAACCACAACTGGGTGGGCGTCTGGATCGGTTCGACGATCGGCATGGTCGCCGCCGACGCGCTGGCCATCGCCGTCGGCCGCGTGCTGGGCAGGCATCTGCCTGAGCGCAGCATCGCGGTGGGTGCCGCGGTGCTGTTCTTCGGATTTGCGGCGTGGCTGCTGGTGGAGGGCTTGTCGAGCGCCTCGCCCAGCACGTCGGTGATCACCGTTGCGGCGGCGGTGGTGATCACCGCGGGCGGAACCGCCTGGATTCGGGCGACCCACCGGCGCAGGCAGCGGCAGCAGGCCGCGGCATCGGGCGACGCCGACCGGGAACGACTTCGCGAACTGTACTGAGAGAGCGCTGCGGGTACTATTACGGAAGCGTTGCCGAGCGAACGCTCGGGATCCATCCGATCGATCCGCATCGTGGTGCGCCCGCGGGCCGCACCTGCTTGAAAGGAATTCGCATATGGACGTCACCGGTTCCGCCGTCATTGTCACCGGCGCAGCCTCCGGCCTGGGCGCCGCCACCGCCAAGCGTTTCGCAGCCGAGGGCGCGACCGTCTTCGGCATCGATCTGCCGCAGTCGATCGAGAAGGCCGAAGCCGTCGCGAACGTGCAGCTGATCGCCGCCGACGTCACCAGCGAAGACGAGGTCCAGGCCGTCGTCGACACCGTCGTGGAGTCGGGCCTGCCGCTGCGCGTGGCGGTCAACTGCGCGGGCGTCGGCTGGGCCTCACGCATCCTCGGCAAGGAGGGCCCGCACGATCTCGACCTGTTCCGCAAGGTCATCGACATCAACCTCGTCGGCACCTTCAACGTGATGCGCCTGGCCGCGAACCGGATGCAGCACGAGTCGGCCGCCACCGACGACGGCGCCCGCGGCGTCATCATCAACACCGCGTCGGTCGCCGCCTTCGAAGGCCAGATCGGACAGATCGCCTACACCGCCTCCAAGGGCGCCGTCCACGCGATGACGATCTCGGCGGCCCGCGACCTCGCTCGCGCAGGCGTCCGCGTCTGCACCATCGCGCCCGGCACCATCAACACGCCGATGCTCGCCGGCGTCACCGACGAGTTCAAGAAGACCCTCGAGGCGGGCATCCCCTTCCCGCAGCGCCTGGGCGAACCGACCGAGTACGCCGATCTCGCGGCGTTCATCGTCTCGCACGACTACCTCAACGGCGAGACCATCCGCATGGATGGCGCGCTCCGCATGGCGCCGCGGTAGCCGATCACGAGAGACGGCCACGCCCCGGAGCGTGCCGCCGAAACCGAGGAGGGCCGGCCCGCGGCGGTCAGCCCTCCTCGGCCCGATCGGGCTCATTCCATCGACGACGACGCCGCATCGGCGATGATCCCGGCCAGGGCGTCGGGGCGGCTCCACATCGGCCAATGCCCGGTCGGAAGGTCGATGAGCTCGACATCTGACAGATTCGCCACCTCGGCGAACAACGGGTGGCCCCCGTCGGCCAGTTCCCTGATCTGCGCGCTCGAGATGGACGTGCACACCAGTGTCGTCGGAACCGCCCACCGCGCCTCGTCGGTGAGTTCCACGCGCTGACGCACCACCGGGCCGGGTTCCGGGACGGCTCGCTCCCGGAAGCGCTCGAGCATCTCTGCGGTCAAGCCGTCGATCGAGGCATGCTCAGCGAGCTCGTCGAACGGCGGCAGCGGCAGCTCGACCAGCTCGGCGGGCGCGTCCGGAGCGAAGGCGGTGCCGGACGTGACCGGTCCGCTGTCGACCCACACGATGCGGCTCACGCGACCGGGATCTCGATCGAGCACGAGACTCACCGGCGCATTGGCTCCGCTGTGGGCAACGATCACCACCGAGTCCGCGCCGGCCGCGGAGACCTCGGCGATCGCCTGTTCGACGGCGGCGACCTGATCGTCGAGAGTCCGGGAGGCGCGCCGCGGATCGCTCGCGTCGAGGCCCGGCAACGTCAGCGGCAGGGTTCGCCCGCCGGCGGCTGTCAGGTGCCCGCACACCTCGTCCCACGCCCACGCCCCCAGCCAGTAGCCCGCGATCAGGATGATGGTCGGATTCTTCGTATTCGTCGTCACGGCCTGATCCTCCCAAGCCGCCCGGACAACGGTGTGTCACTATTTCTGACATGAATTTCCCAGGGCGCGCGCTATGAGGCGAGCCGAACGGCTCCTCGCCCTGTCCGAGATGCTCCGACGCAGTGGGCCGCGCGGATCCACCGCCGAACGACTCGCCGCAGAGTTCGGCGTGTCCGTCCGGACGATCAAGAGAGATCTCACCGCGCTCGAGCACAGCGGCGCCCCGATCTGGTCGCGCCCGGGGCCCGGAGGCGGTTACGGGATGGTCGCCCGAGGCGCCCTCCCGCCGGTCAGCCTGTCTCCGGTTCAGGCGGTGGCGCTGCTCGCGGCGGTCTCGGCGGCCGCGGATGCGCCCTACGCCGACCTCGCCCTGGCAGGTGTCCGGAAGATCATGGACGTCCTCGATCCGCAGACCCGAGCCCGAGCCGACGCACTGGCCGGGCGCATCTGGGTCGACGCGCCCGTTCCGCTCGCGCACACGATCAGGTCGGCGCTGGAGGAAGCGATGGCCGAGCAACGCGTCGTACGAATCCGGTACACCGCGGGCTCCGGGGAACGGACGACGCGCGACGTCGAACCGGTGATGTTCGCGTCCGCGAGCGGCCGGTGGTATCTGGTCGGATGGTGCCGACTGCGCGACGCGATGCGGTGGTTTCGCATCTCCGGCATCGACCGCGCGAGCGCAACCAAGATCGCGTGCAGCGGCCATGCCGTCAGCGAGGTCGGCAGCCCGCCGGCGACGGCACGACCGGTGAACGGCTAGCGGGCGACGATCCCGGTCGAGTCAGTCTCCGAGACTCCGACCGCGTTCTCGGCCAGCAGGTCGTCGGCCAGCGGCAGCGACAGCACCTCGTCCGACGAGATCCACTCGCGCAGCACCTTGGTGGCGCGGACGTCGTCCTCGTTGTACTGGAGCAGACGCTCGCGTTGGCTCTCGTCGCGCGGGGCGCCGTCGAGTCCGACAGCGGCCGCATACCATTCCATCGACGCCTCGCCGCCCGCCTCGTCGTCGCGCCAATTGAACCCGGCGACCGGTGCGATTCGCTTGAGTCCCTTGCCTTTCGGGCACACGAAGTTGTCGCCGACGGCCTCGAAGACGTCGACCCACTCCGCCGATGCGATGAACGTGTCGACCACGCGCCGGGACGGAATGCCCGGCAGATCGGCGAACCGGTCGGCACTGCCGCGCAGCCAGCGGTTCTCGGCGTGCTGCGAATAGCAATACGCCGCGAACGACTTTCCGGCGCCGTGCGCAGCGTTCCGTTCGGTCATGAGCCAGGCCCAGAACGCGGCGAACGAACGACCCTCGTCGCGGGAGGGCAGCGGCTGCCAGGTCACGAAGGGCCGGTAGACCACGGGCCGCGTCGCGTCGGTGTTGTCGGTCAGCAGCGTCCCCCACATGTATGCGCCGCGTTCGGAGAAGCTCTCCATGTCGACGTCGACCTCGACGTCGGCCCGCTGCACCCGCGGCCGATCGCGACGCCGGACCAGCGGGATGTCGCGCACCCAGGACTTCGCCGAGACCACCGTGTCGGTGAAACGAACCGCACCGGACCAGTCCGCGGGCGGTGCTCCCCGGTATTCGGCGAGTTGATCGATGCTGGTGACGCCGATCTCGCGCAGCACCTGCCCCTGATTTCCCCCGACCACCAGACTCACATCGCGCTTGGCGATCAGCTCGGCCTCGCAGCGCGGCCACCAGTGGCAGCTGCGACATTCGCTGACCCGCCGGGGTTCGGTGACGACCTCGCCTGCGGCGATCGCCCGCCGCCGGACCAGCGTCTCGTCGTACTCGTCGGCCACCTCACCGAGGGGCACCGCGACGATGCAGTCCGCATCGAGTCCGATGAGCCCGCCGACCGACTCCGCGCGCGGTGCATGCAGGCGCCCGAGTGCATCGAGCATGGCGGCCAGCTGCGACAGGCGCATCACGTCTCGGCGCTGGCTGCGACACGCCCGGGTCCGGTCCGGCTCGGGATGCCACCCGAACAGCGGGCTCGTCTGGACCTGCGGCTGCCCCTCGCGGGGTTCGGCGACCGCCGTGGTGACCCGGTGATTGACGACGATGATCGGCAGGTAGCCGTTCCCGACCCGAACCAGCGCCTCGGCGTGCCCGCGGCGGCCGTGCTCGACGTCGGTCGGCAGCGTGGCCTGCAGGATCCACTCCGCGCCCGCATCCATCGCAGCGGTCGTCGCGGCGACGCGGCTGCGGTGGTCGGCCTCGTCCACCATCGTCACGGTGCCCGCCGGTCGGCCGCTCTGCAGGCGGCCGATCAGCTCGAGGACCTCCCGGCGATGCGCCTGAGCCGCTTCGATCCGGCGGTTGGCCTCGGCCGTCTCCGGTCCCCCGGCCACTTGGTCGCGCGGTGCGAAGTCGAGCGCCAGACGGTGCTCGCACCCGGTGAGGTTCCGCGCTCCCAGAATCGCAGATCCCACGATGACCGGCCTCGACTTTCCTTCTCCGACGGCAACACGGCCACGGGGCCGCGTTGTTCATTACCCACTGAGACTATGCAAAGCTTGAGACATCTGATCGAAGGAGTCGGGTATCCGACGGGAAGGTCGTCATGGGACTGCTCTCATCCCTGGGGTCGAATCGGACCCAGCGCAAGGTCGACGCCAAGATCCGCAAAGCCGAGGAGAAGGCGATCCGCACTCGGGCGAAAGTGCAGGCCGAGGCCGAATCTCGAGCCAGCCGCAAGGCGGCCAAGAAGCAGCTCAAGGATGAGCACAAGTTCCACAAGCGCGCACAGAAGCAGGACCGCAAGACCGTCAAGGCCACCGGGAAGGCGCAGCAGAAGGTCGCCGCCGCCGAAGCCAAGACGATCGCCGAGCAGGCCAAGGCCGACGCCGCGGCCGCCTTCCTTACCCCCGCCAAGATGAAGCGCTACCTCGCCGTCGCCCGGATGGCCGCACCCGTCGTCGTGCCGATCGCCTACCGGGCCGCGGTCGGCGCCCGCAGCCAGGTCACCGCGCTCGCGGCCCGCCGCGCCGGCGTCTCGCCCGCGCTGCTGACCCAGTTCGGCGGCCCCAGCGCGCCGCTTCGCGCCCGGATCGCCGCCGCGCGGATCACCGCAGAGGAGGTCCGCGGACTCGAGACCTCTGCCGAGGGCCAGACCTTCGTCACCGCGATGACGACCCGCCTGGACAACCTTCAGGTCGCCGCCGACGCCGCCGACACCATGCCCCCGCAGCAGCGGAAGAACGCCCAGCGCGCCATCGACAACGAGCTGACAGCGATCGACAACGATCTGCTGGCACGACTGAACGTCCATCCCGTCCAGGCCGGCTGAGGCCATGCGCCGCATCGCCGCCGCCGCGTCCGCCCTGCTGATCTCCCTCGCCGGCCTGGCCGTCGGCGGGACGACGACCCCGGCCCCGGCCGGGGCCGCACCGGCCTGCGCGGACGTCCACGTCCTGTTCGCCCGCGGCACCGCCGAGCAGGCGCCTCCGCTCGGCATCACCGGTATCGCCTTCGGCAACTCCGTCCGCAACCGGCTGCCCCGCCAGTCGGTCCGCGTCGAGGCCGTCGCCTATGCCGCCAGCGCCGACTTCGAGCATCGCGTCGCGTTCGCCGAGTCGTTCGTCGCGGGCATGCGCGCCGCCCAGCAGCGCGTCACGTCCATCGCCGCGCACTGCCCCGACACGCGGATCGTGCTGGGCGGCTACTCGCAGGGCGCCGCGTTGATCGCGTACACGATCAACGCGGGCTACGACCTGCCGCAGAAGTACCAGCAGTACCGCCGCTACCTGCCCGACCCGCTGCCCGCCGAGATCGCTCCGCACGTGGCCGCGGTCGTCGAGTTCGGGCCGCCGTCGGCGCGCTTCCTTCGCCAGGCCGGTGTGCCGCCGCTCGAGGCGCAGGCGGCGTACCGGGGCAAGACGGTCCGCTACTGCGTCACGGGCGACACCATCTGCAACGGCGCACCCATCGACATACCCAACCCGCTGCACCTGCTGTACTCGGTCAACGGCATGACCGACCAGGCCGCAGACTTCGTCGCGCGCAGACTCTGAGGCCGGCTCACCCGAGTGCGATCAACGACAGCGGATCGGCGAGCATGTCGGCGACGGCCGCGAGGAAGGTCGACCCCTGCTCACCGTCGACCAGGCGGTGGTCGAACGACAGGCTCAGCGTGGTGACCTGGCGCAGAGCGATCTCGCCCTCCCATTCCCACGGCCGGCGACGTACCGCGCCGAAGCAGAGGATCGCGGCCTCGTCGGGGTTGATGATGGGGGTCCCCGAGTCGATGCCGAAGACCCCGATGTTGGTGATGCTGATGGTGCCGCCCAACAGGTCGGCAGGCGCGGTCTTGCCCTCCTTGGCGACGGCGGTGAGGTCGGCCAGCGCCACCGCGAGATCGCGCAGGCTCATGGCCTGGGCATTCTTGATGTTGGGCACCAGCAGCCCGCGCGGGGTGGCCGCCGCGATCCCCAGGTTGACGTAGTGCTTGGTGACGATCTCCTGCGCTTGTTCGTCCCAGCTCGAGTTGAGTGACGGGTTGGTCCGCAGGGCGGCCAGCAGCGCCTTCGCGACGACGGCGAGCGGGGTGAGTCGGACGCCGTCGAACTGCCGGTGCGCGCCCAGGCGCGCCACCAGCTCCATGGTCGCCGTGACGTCCACGTCGACGAACTCGGTCACGTGCGGCGCGGTGAAGGCGCTGCGCACCATCGCCTCGGCGGTGTGCTTGCGGACGCCGCGGATCGGAGTGCGGACCTCACCGGCGGCGATCGACGGTTCGTCGGCGGCGGTCTCGTCGGCGGTCGTTTCGGTTTCAGTGGTGTCGGCGACGAGGAACCGCTCGAGGTCTGCGCGTGTCACCTCGCCGTGCAGCCCGGTCGCGGGTACGTCGGCGAGATCGACGTCGGCCTCACGCGCCGCCTTCCGCACCGGCGGCGAGGCCAGCGGCCGACCCGCCGGCGCCTGCTCCGCGGCGTCGCGCCGCGGTGAGGAGTCGTCGGCGCCGACCTTGCGACGCCGACTGACCGTCTCCTCGGCGACGCCGTAGCCGACCAGGACCGGTGTGCGTCCGCTTCCCTCGGCGGCGTCCTGGTCCGGACCGGAATCGGTGTCCGCCCGATCCTCGGTCGGGGTCCGCACCGCCGCCGGCTCGGATTCGGGCGGCTGCTGGTCGCTCGCACCCACCTCGACTTCCACGTCGATGAAGGGGCTGCCGACGTCGACGGTGTCGCCCTCCGCCGCGTGCAGCCGCACCACCGTGCCCGCGTACGGGGACGGCAGTTCCACCGATGCCTTGGCGGTCTCGACTTCGGCGATCACCTGGTTCAACTCGATGACGTCCCCGACCGCCACCTCCCATCGGACCAGTTCGGCGTCGGTGAGCCCCTCCCCCAGATCGGGGAGGGCGAAAGTCGCGATGGCGGACATTGCGGGTTGCTCCTTCTCCGGTGGCGCGGGGTTCACCGGTCGGCTCAGGGCTGCATCGAGCGGTCGACGGCGTCCAGGATCCGGTCGACGTCGGGCAGGAAGTGCTGTTCGAGCTTCGCCGGCGGATACGGCATCGCGAAGCCGCCGACCCGCTGAATCGGCGCTTCGAGGTGGTAGAAGCACTCGGTCATCACGCGCGCCGCGACCTCGGCGCCCACCCCCATGAACACCGGCGCCTCGTGGGCGATCACCAGCCGGCCCGTCTTTCGCACCGACTCGGCGACGGTGTCGATGTCGAGCGGCGAGATGGAGCGCAGGTCGACCACCTCGATCGACCTTCCCTCCTCCGCCGCGACCTTCGCCGCCTGCAAGCCGGTGGTGACGAGCGGGCCGTAGACCACCAACGTCAGGTCTGTTCCCTCGCGCACGACCCGCGCCTTGTGCAACGGATAGCGATCGGCGGCGTCGAGCGCCGCATAGTCCGCTTCGCCCTTCTCCCAGTACCGCCGCTTGGGCTCGAAGAACAGCACCGGATCGTCCGATGCGATCGCCTGCTGGATCATGGTGTACGCGTCCGCCGAGTTGCTGCAGGTCACCACCCGCAGTCCGGCGGTCGCGGCGAAGTAGCCCTCGGGCGACTCCGAATGGTGCTCGACGGCGCCGATCCCGCCGCCGAAGGGAACGCGGATCGTGATCGGCATCTTCACGTTGCCGGCCGTGCGGTAGTGCAGCTTCGCGACCTGCGAGACGATCTGGTCGAAGGCCGGATAGATGAAGCCGTCGAACTGGATCTCGCACACCGGGCGATAGCCACGGAAGGCCAGGCCGACCGCGGAGCCGATGATCCCCGATTCGGCGAGCGGGGTGTCGATGACGCGGTCGGCGCCGAACTCCGCCTGGAGGCCGTCCGTGATCCGGAAGACACCGCCGAGCTTGCCGATGTCCTCGCCCATCAGGATCACCTTCGGGTCGTCGGCCATTGCCTTCCGCAGGCCGGCGGTGACCGCTTTGCCCAGCGGAACCCGAGGCTGCGCCGGGGTGGCGAGCGGGCCGGCGTTCATCAGTTCGCCAGGGTCTCGAGGTACGCGGCGTATTCGCGGCGCTCGCTCTCGATCAGCGGGTGCGGGTCCGCATAGACGTTGTCGAACAGCGACAGCGCGGGCGGATCGGCCAGTGCCAAGCACCCGCGACGCAGTTCGGCCGCCGCGGCATCCGCGTGGTCGCCGATCGCCTTCGCGTCCTCGGCGGACAGTGCGCCCGCCGATTCGAGCAGGAGCCGGATCCGTTCGATGGGATCGCGGCGGATCCACTCCGCGTCGTCGTCTGCGGTGCGGTAGCGGGTCGGGTCGTCGGACGTGGTGTGCGGGCCGCGACGGTAGGTGACCGCTTCGATCAGGGTGGGGCCACCGCCCTCGCGCGCCAGTTCCAGGGCGGCGCGGGTCACGGCGAGGACCGCGAGGACGTCGTTCCCGTCGACACGGACCGTCGGCATGCCGTAGCCGCGTCCGCGGTGTGCGATCTGCGCCTTGGTCTGCAGCGTGACGGGCTCGGAGATCGCCCACTGGTTGTTCTGGCAGAAGAAGACGACCGGCGCGGCGAAGCTCGCGGCGAAGCCCATCGCCTCGGCCACATCGCCCTGGCTGGTGGCGCCGTCGCCGAAGTAGGTGATGACCGCGCTGCTGCCGCCGTCGAGGTTGATGCCCATCCCGTATCCGGCGGCGTGCAGGGTCTGGGCGCCGATGATGATCGCCGGGGTGGCCATGTTGTAGCGGTTCGGGTCCCAGCCCGACAGCGACGTGCCGCGCCAGAAGGGCATGAGTTCGGCCAGCTCCACGCCGCGGCAGTAGGCGACGCCGTGCTCCCGGTAGCTGGGGAAGACGAAGTCGTCTGCCTCCAGGGCGCGTGCCGAGCCGATCTGCGCGGCCTCCTGCCCCAGCAGCGGCGCCCACAGGCCGAGTTGTCCCTGCCGCTGCAGCGCGGTGGCCTCGGCGTCGATGCGGCGGACCACGACCATGTCCTCGTACAGCCTCCGGATGTCGGCCAGGTCGAGGTCGTCGCCGTAGGTTGAGAAGTCGGGGTGAATGTGGCGCTCGCCGGTGATGGTGACGAGCTGGACGATTTCGTCGATGTCGGACACGACTGCCTCCTTTGCGGATGTCGGCGTGGATCGCACGCCCTCTACCCTTGTGGCAACCGTCTCAACAGAACGCAGACTGCACAAGGTCATCGTCCGAACTTGATCACATTGCCCATCAAAGAGCGTCTCATGCGCGGCATACTGTGCTGTATGTCCAGACTCGACCGCACCGACGCCCGCATCCTCCGCGCCCTCTGCGAGTTCCCCCGCGCCACCGGCGTCCAACTCGCCGGCCTGGTCGACATGGCGCGCAACACCGTCCAGGCTCGGATGGGCCGCTGGGACACCGAGGAGGTCCTCGCCCCGTTCGATCGCCGCGTCCAGCCCCGCGACCTGGGCTATCCCCTTCGCGCGTACGTCGCCGTCGTCGTCGACCAGCACCGACTCGAGCAGGTGGTCGGCGCCCTCGACGGCATCCCCGAGGTCCTGGAGGCGGTCGGCATCTCAGGCATCGCCGACCTGCAGCTGTTGGTCGTCGCCGCCGACGCCGACGACCTCTATCGCATCGCCGGCCACATCCTGGCCGTTCCCGGCGTGGAGCGGACCACCGTGTCCGTGGTGATGCACGAGGCCATCCCGTATCGGACGCTCCCGCTGATCGACCGCCTCGCCGGCATCCGCGAGACCGACTGATCAGTTTGTCCTGCGTCACATAGTGGCGGTCGTCCGATTGTCGGTTCCGCCAAGACGCCGACTCGCCTGACGCCCCTACCCTGGAATGTGAGAGCCGTCTCACCGACCGCGTTCTCACACCGTTGCGTCCTGCCGAAGGAAACCCCATGGACAGTGCTGCACTACCGACCACCGACTACGACATCATCGTCATCGGCGGCGGCATCGCCGGAGTCTCGATCGCGTACGAGTTGGCCGAGAACCATTCGGTCGCGGTCGTCGAACGAGAGTCGACCCTCGCCTACCACACCACCGGCCGCTCGGCCGCGACCTTCCTGGAGAGCTACGGCAACGCGACCGTCCGTGCGCTCACGCATGCCGGCCGCGGCTTCTTCGTGTCACCGCCGGACTTCGTCGACGCCCCGCTCGTCTCCGACCTGCCGTTGCTGATCGTCGCCACCGAGGACGAGGCGCCGACCCTGCGAGATCTCTACCGGACGGTCGGCGGCCGGAGCGGCCCGGTCGCCGCCGCGGACACGACGATCGAACTGATCGACGGCGCCGACGCCGAGGCCCTCAACCCCCTGCTGCGGCCCGGCTACACCGACCTGGCGATGGTCGACTTCGGTTCGCTCGAACTCGACGTCCACGGCCTCCACCAGGGCTATCTGAGAGGTCTGCGTCGGCGCGGCGGTGCCGTGTTGAAGTCGGCCGGCATCGTCGCGGCGCACCGGGACCGTTCGGCGTGGGTCCTGCGCGACCGCCGGGGCGATGAAGTGCGCGCCCGCACCGTCGTCAACGCGGCCGGCGCCTGGTGCGACGAGGTCGCACGGCTGTTCGGCGCCGCGCCGATCGGCATCCGGCCGCTGCGCCGCACCGCTTTCATGGTGTCCGGCCCCAGCGTCATGCCCGCCGGCTCCGCAACGGCCCGTCGGACGATGACGATGTCGGCCAGTGAGGACTTCTACTTCAAGCCCGACGGTGCGGGCTTCCTGTGCTCGCCTGCCGAGGAGACCCTGCAGCCGCCGTCGGACGCGCGTCCCGACGACCTCGAGATCGCCCGGGCCATCGACCGCCTCAATGAGGCGACGCTCCTGCAGGTGCGCAGCGTCGCGACATCGTGGGCCGGACTGCGCAGTTTCACCGCCGATCGGACACCGGTGGTCGGCCCGGACCCGGCCGTCGACGGCCTGTTCTGGTTCGCAGGCCAGGGCGGCTACGGGATCCAGATGGCGCCGGCGCTGGCGCGGGCCGGCGCGGCGCTCGCCGATCGAGGCGAGCTGCCGCGCGACCTGCGGGACCTCGGCGTCACCGCCACGGTGCTGGCACCGAGTCGGCCGGCGTTGGCGGCGTGAGCCGGCCCGAGCCCGTTCAGGATGTCGTCCGACCGAATGCGACGGCTGCATCGGTCGCCTTCAGCACCGGCTGAGGGAAGTCGATGCTGAGCCTGCTCCCCTCCTCCTGCGCACGCAGATCGCCGTAAAGGACCCCGAGAAACGAGAAGAAGAAGGGTACGACCACCGCGATCAAGAAGGCGAACAGGACGAACTGACCGAATCCGCCGACCGAATCGCCGATGATCAGGAGCGGGCCGACGACGACCATCCAGGCCAGGTGCAGTCCGACGATCCGCCAGAAGCTCCTGCCGGCCAGTTGGAAGGAGCGTCTGATCGCCCTCGGCGCCGAGCGGCCCTCGCAGACGATGACCCACGGCCCCAAGTCGAACAGGATCACCATGACCACGCCGGCAGGCACTCCCACCACCATCGCCACGATCACTGTTTCCGCGGTCCCTGCCGCGATGCCGATCAGCAGAATGAGCCACGAGAGCGCAGCAACGGCCACGGCCTGGACGAGCAGATAGACCACGAGCGCGCCGATCTTCGGCAGCACGTCGGCCACCACTCGCGACCAGGAGACGGTCCTGCCCCGAGTCATGTCGTCGGTGACCGCGGCCGTCACCCCGAGATACGGCGCTGCGGCCGCGTGCACCGCCGTCCACATCACCAGGAGGGTGACCAACAGCACAACGATCCCCTCGTCGGTGCTCCCCACCGACTCGCCGACTGCACCGATCATCGCTCCGAAGATCAAGATGACCACCGCCGAACTGACCAGGGCGATGAGATACGCGACCGCCTGCAGCGGCCAGGTTCGGGCCAGCAATCGGGCCGCCCCGGTCCACAGCTCGACGATCAACAGTCCGCTGCGGGGGCGGCCTCCGGAATCGGATGCATTCATCGTCAACTCCCTGCTCTCGCTGTGTTCGATGCCGTGATTCGACATTCCCCCCGACCATAGAATTCGGCCAGAACCCGGCGAAAGCGCGTTTCATCGTGGCGCTCGATTCGGCGCCGCGAGTTCTCGGGGCACTCGAATGGACGACGCCGGAACGCCCGCGGCCGATCGTCCCGTCACCGCTTCGACGACACCGATCTGCGCGACACCGATCTGCGCGGCACCGAGATCGTGCCCGGGTCGGCGCGCTGATCCCGTCGGTCCCCGCAGCACGAACCCGTCGTCTGTTCGCACGCACTATCCGGGCCGCATGAGCACCGAGCAGCACCTTTCGATCGGCACCCGATCCTCGTCCGACGGAATCCTTCCTGCGCAAACGTGTCATCGTGGATGATTCGAGCCATGACCATGGCTCACTCGGGGGCACGAATCGGGGTGGTCGACGACCATGAACAGATCGTCCGGGGACTCCGAGCGACGCTGGTCGAACAGCCGGACATGACCTTCGCCGGCGGCGCCGCCACCCTCCCCGACCTGCTCGCATCGACGGCCGATCTGAGCCTGGTCCTCCTCGACCTGCGCCTCGACGACGACAGCACTCCCCGAGACAACATCGGAGTGCTGAGCGACAAGGGCATACCGACGCTCGTCTACACCTCGGGAGACGAGATGTATCTGATCAGGGAGGCCGCGACCGCAGGCACCCTGGGCGTGGTCCGGAAGAACGCCCGGGAACCGGATCTGCTGGCCGCCATCCGCGTCGCGCTCACCGGAGACACCGTCGCCGGCGTCGACTGGGCGTCGGCGATCGACTCCGACCATCAGTTCGTGGACCTGTCACCGCAGCAGCGGCGGGTGCTGCAGCTGTATGCCGCGGGTGAGTCGCAGATCCGCGTCGCGCACGAGCTCGGCATCTCCAGCGATACGGTCACCGACTACGTCAACCGGATCCGTGATCGCTACCGTTCCGCGGGCCGAGCTGCACCGACGAAGATCGACCTCTACAAGCGCGCAATCGAGGACGGATGGTTGCCGATACCGCGGCGCCGACGCCGGGCCTGAGGACCGACACCCGTCTCGACGGCGCGTCCGGGTTGACGCTGCTCCGGCTGGCCTCGGTGTTCGTGACCACCGGATACGCCGCCTACTTCCTGGTCGCGCTTCCCGCGATCATCGAATCCGCGACGGTGATGGCCCCGTGGTGGAGCGTGTCCGCACCACTGGCGGTGTTCCTGCCCGGATTCGGACTCGGCATTCTGGGGGCTCGAGCCCGTACGGCCCGACGCATCCGGACGCTGGCCCTGTGCGCCGTCGTCGGCTACGCCCTCACCCTGTCCACCTGGTGGTTCGCCTGGTCCGGCGAGGAGGTGAAAACCACGACCGGAATCTGGTTCTCGATGTTCTTCGGCGTCGCAGCGCTCGGATCCACCCTCGCCTTCCGGGCACGGTACGCCTTTGTCACGCTCGGGGTGTTCGCGACCGGATGCACCGCGATCAATCACGCCATCCGCCCTCGCGAGCTCGGTGACGCATTCATTCCCGGCACTGCGTGGGCGATCGGCTTCTCACTCGTCTTCGTCGCCGCCGGAGCGATGGTGGCCGCCACCGCGCAGGTGCTCGACGAGTCCCGCGAGCAGGAGTACGCGGCCAGCGCCCGCGCCGCCGCCGTCGCCGCCCGCGGTCGGGAGCGAGCCCGGTTCGACGCACTCACCCATGACAATGTGATGGCGACCCTTCTCATGGCATCCCGGTACGGCCCCTCCGCCGAGCTGGCCGGACATGCGCAAGGCGCGGTCCGGGCGATCGATCACGCCCAGACCGGCGAACCCGAAACCACCCTCGACCTGCCGTCGGCCGTCGCGCAGATCTGCGCCGCGGCGTCGACGGCCAACCCGGACGTCATCGCCGGGACCGACGTCGGTCCCGGCGCCGGCGCGTATCCGGGGCAGGTGATCGGGACCTTCACCGCTGCCACCGCGGAAGCCGTGCGGAACAGCACCCGCCATGCCGGCCCCGGCGCGTCGATCCGGGTGCAGATCCGGGCCGAGGCCCGGCGACTCACCGTCGTCATCGCCGACGACGGGGTCGGGTTCGACCCGACTGCGGTTCCACCGACCCGCTTCGGCATCGCGATCAGCATCCGAGGCCGCATGCACCGACTCGACGGCGGCGAGTGCACGATCGTCTCGGCGCCCGCTGCAGGAACCCGAATCGAGTTGCGATGGGTCGGATGAGCGATTCGACACCGCGATCCGGGCTCGCGCCGCCGTCCCCCCGCGAAGACGTTCGCGACCTCCTCGGCATGCGGGCACCACGGTCCCTGCCGGTGGTCGGGGCCTATCTGCTCTCGATGATCGTGGTCGCGGTCAGCCAGATCCACGTCGTCACCGACCCGGTCCTGCTGTTCGGCGGACTGCTCGTGTTCATCGCCGCCGCCCTGGGGGTGGTCCTGATCGACGGCGACCCGCTCCCCCACGGAACGACCCTGCTGTTGACAGCCGCGGGACCGCTCGGATGCGCACTGGTCCTGGCCGGAACGCCGGCGATCCCGTCGGCATCGTTGCTGTTCACGTGGATTCACGGCGCCGGCACCGTGGTGTACTGCTTCCTCAACGTTCGGGGACGTCTGATCGCGCCCTGGGTGGGGCTGGCGGCGATGGTCGTCGTCGCCGCGGTCTGGGCGCACCTGCGGAACCTGTCGCCGATGACCGCGGGCCTGCTGGTGGGAGTCGATGCGGCTCCGATCATCATGTCGCTGTTGTTCGCGCTGACGCTGCGCCCGGCGGCCCGCCGAGTGTTCGCGCTACGGCGACGCACGCTCGATCACGTCGCCTCCGCCTCCGCGGAGGTCGCGGCCACCGAAGAACGCGGGCGGCAAGCCCACCGCCTCAACGCCTTGGCCCGACCGATGCTGCAGCGCATCGCGGTCGGCGGCGACCTGACCGATGACGAGCGACGCTCGTGCGCCATGCTCGAGGCGCATCTGCGCGACCAGATCCGGGCGCCGCTGCTGGCTCAGCTCGGCCTGGACGTCTCCGCCTATCACGCCCGGACGCGCGGTGTGGATGTGCTGTTGATCGACGACACGCGGACCGGCCGCGATCGGTCCGTCTCCGAAGACCTGAGCCCTCCGGTGCTCTCGGTGCTCCAGCAGACTGCGACCGACGCACTCGACCACGCGCTCGACGGAGACGTCGTCGTCCGAGTGTCTGCCCCCGACCGTCCGATCGCGGCATCGGTACTCGTGCGTTCGAGCGCGGGGACGACCCGCTCCGAGATCGCCTCCGACGGAGACGTCACGGACCATCGGTGATCCACCGACGGTCCGTGACGTTGCAGACCGGCATCGCGCCGCCGGTTCATGCTTCGGCCGGTACTACCGCCCCGGCAGGTACTTCAGCGACTTGATCAGCTGCGGCGTCAGCTTCAGGTAAAGGCTCTGCGGGATGCCGCGGATCCCGTCGAGGCCGATGAACCGCTGCGTGGCGATGGTCTGCGGCTCGGTGTACTTGAGGATCCCCTCCTCACCGTGCCGACGTCCGACGCCGGAGATCCCCATGCCGCCCATCGGCGCCGCGGTCGATCCCCAGGCCGCGGCGTAGCCCTCGTTGATGTTGACGGTGCCCGCGTGGATCTGCTCGGCGATCTTCTGCGCTTCGGCGTCGCTGCCTGCGAAGACACTGGCGTTGAGCCCGTAGTCGGTGTCGTTGGCGAGCTTGACGGCCTCGTCGGTCGAGTCGACCGGGTAGATCGACACCAGCGGCCCGAAGGTCTCGTCGGCGTAGCACGACATCTGGTCGGTGACGCCCGACAGCACGGTCGGCTCGTAGAAGAAGGGCCCCAGGTCGGCGCGCTTGCGGCCGCCGGCCAGCACCTTGGCGCCCTTGGCGACGGCGTCGGTGACGTGGGCGTCCATCGCCTCGACCTGCTGCGCCGAAGCCAGCGACCCCATGTCGGCGTTGAAGTCGTAGGTGCCGGCCAGCGTCATGTTCTTGACGTGCGCGGCGAACTTCTCGGTGAACTCGTCGGCGATCGCCTGGTGCACGTAGATCCGCTCGATCGAGATGCACAGCTGACCGGAGTTGGAGTAGCAGCCGCGTGCCGCGCCGGCGACCGCACGGTCGATGTCGGCGTCCGCGGTGATGATCATCGGGTTCTTGCCGCCGAGCTCGGCGGAGAAGCCGATGAGACGCTTGCCCGCCTGCGCGGCCAGCGTCGATCCGGTGGCCGACGAGCCGGTGAACATGACGTAGTCGGTCTGTTCGACGATCGCCTGTCCGACCACCGAGCCGGGACCGGGCACCACGCCGTACAGTTCGCGCGGCAGGCCCGCCTGATAGAGCAGCTCGGCCAGCGCCAGGCAGCAGTACGGCGTGTTGCTGTCGGGTTTGATGACGACCGCGTTGCCCGCGATCAGCGCGGCGACGGCGTCCGACACTGCGAGCGTCAGCGGGTAGTTCCACGGGCTGATGACGCCGACGACGCCCTTCGGCTGGTAGCGGACCCGGACGTCGGTGGCGCCCGGGAGCATGCCCGCCACCTTGCGATCAGCGAGCATCTTGGGCCCGTGCTGGGCATAGAACCGCGCGGTCAGGGCGACGTCGATGACCTCTTCCTGCGCGTAGATGCGCGCCTTCCCGGTCTCGGCCTGCGCGATGTCCATCAACTGCTCCGCGTTGGCGTGGACCAGCTCGGAGAAGCGGCCCAGCACCTTGGCTCGGTCGGCGGCGCTGCGATCGCCCCACGCCGTCTGGGCCGCGCGGGCGCGCGCGACCGCCAGCTCGAGGTCCTCGGCGGTGGCGACCGGAATGGTGGCCATCTCGGCGCCGCTGTAAGCCTCCAGAACGGGGCGGGTGGGCCGGTCGGCGACGTCGTCGATCGCGGCCAGCGCGGCCAGCCGCTGGAAGTATGAGGGTGCGGGCTTCGGCATGATTGCTCCTAGCGGTGGTCCGACAGACGGTTTCGGGTCAGCCGGTCAGGCTTGCGGGGCGACGAGGACGATGCCGTCGTCGTCGGAGTAGGCGAGGTCGCCGGGGTTGAAGGTGACGCCGCCGAGTTCGACGGGCACGTCGCGCTCTCCGGCGCCGGTCTTGGTGGACTTGCGCGGGTTGGTGCCGAGGGCCTTGACGCCGATCGCCATCCCGCCGATCACCTTCGAGTCGCGGATCGCACCGTTGGCGATGATCCCGACCCAGCCGTTCGAGCGGCCGAGTTCGGCGATGAGATCGCCGACGAGCGCCGTGTGCACCGACGCGCCCCCGTCGATCACCAGGACGCCGCCCGGATTGGGCTCGGACAGGATCGACTTGAGCAACGCGTTGTCCTGGAAGCAGCGGACCGTGGTGACCGTGCCGACGAACTCGCGGTTGCCGCCGTACTGGGTGAACTGGGTGTCGCAACTGCGGACGTCGGCGCCGATCTCATCGACGAGATCAGCGGTGGGGGTGAAGTTCAGCGTGCTCATGGCAGTCAAGTCTAGGCCGCACACCCTTATCTGTAACGCCCGGTTACGTCACAGGCCTTCGCCGGCCAGCAGCAGCGACGCGGAAACCAGCCCCTCGCGTTCAGCGACGACGGCGGCACGGGCCCGCGAGGCCGCGCCCGTCTTCGCCAGAATCGCGCCGACGTGCGCGGCGATCGTTCGCTCACGGACTCCGGTACGCCGCGAGATCGAGTAGTTCGACATCCCGGCCCACACGTAGGCGAGCACATCGACCTCACGCTGCGTCAGCCCGTACGGCAGCGGCGAGTCCCGCACGGTGACGAGCGCACCGTCCGACGAGAACTCCGCAGTCACCTCGAGAACTCGCCCGTCGGGTGCCCGCCATCGGCAGGTGAGGTCGCGTCGGCCGGCGATCTGCGACAGACGGACGGCGAGTTCCTCCGTTCCCGCGATCAAGGTACCGCCGGGGACCGACAGCAGCTCGGTCCGAGGCCCTCGGGTGACTCGGATCCGAGCGAGAGCCGGCCGATCCGATGACCATCCGGCACGACCGAGTTCGCTGCGACACAGGCCGACGAGGATCGACCGGCTCCGTTCCAAGGCGACCATGCCGGCGTCGTTCGGCCACTCCGAGCTCGGAGTACTCAGATGCAGGTCGCCGATGTACCCGCCATCGTCATCGCTGATCCGCATGGAGACCCCGCCGCGATATCCTGCGGGAATCAGCAGGCCTCGGGCGAACGGCGTCGCCGCGAAGTCGATCTCGGCTTCCCGCCAACTGCGCAGCGGCCGGGCGCGATCGGCGACCAGGTACTGGTAGACCGGTTCAGTCAAGAAATCCCCGGTGATGGCTTCCACCAACGGTTCGGTGTACTCGCGGACGGCGAGGACACCACCGCCGGGCGCACCGGAGGTGGGAGTCGAGAGGAGCCCGGCGACCGCGCCCGTCACGTTCATGAGCAGTCCGAGAACATGATGGGCGCGGTCGGCGGAGTCGGTGGCGAGGACTCGCGCCAACTCGAAACCGAGCGAGGTGTCGTCGATCCTCATCCGCCGCCTCCCGTCACCTTCACCGTGTCGAGCATCTCGCGCCCGGCGCGAATGCGCAGCGGTTCAGGCGAAGCGCGCGGCGTGCACCTCGGGCGCCGTCCCCGTCCAGTCGACGGCACGCTCGTATTGTCCAGCCAGCTGCATGAGCAGAACGTCCTCGTTGAGCCGGCCGGCGAGCTGCACACCGATCGGCAGCCCCGCCGAACTCAACCCGGCCGGCACGCTGACAGCTGGAGTCCCGGTGAGGTTCTGCAGCGGGGTGAAGCTGGCCGTGTCGAAGATCCGCCGCGTCCACTGTTCGTGGCTGAGCTGGGGATCGTCCGAGTCGAGATGACCGAGCACCGGTGCGACGGTGTTGGTCGTCGGTGTGAGAAGCACATCGAAATCCTGATAGAACGCGGCGACCGAACGCGTGATCTCGTTGACGATGGCCGATCCTGCCGCGAGGTCGAGAACCGTCATCGTGCTGCCGTACTCCCACGCCTTGAGAATCGTGCTTTCGAGGGTGTCCGGACCGGGCGCCAGGCCCGATACGGCGCTGATGCCGGCGATCGACTCGGCGACGAATCCTCCCCAGTACCGGTAGTGCGCCTCCATGAACTGGTCCCAGTCGAAGGCCGGGCTCGCCTCATCGACATGGTGTCCGAGGTCCCGGAGGACCGCGGCGACCTTCTCCGTGGCGGCAACGACGTCTTCGTCAACGTCGGTTCCGGCCCATGACCGAGTGTGCAGTGCGATTCGCAGCGGCCGCGGATCCCGACGGGTGGCTGCCGCGAAACCGTAGTCGCCACCCGACCAGGCGTACTTGTCGCCGGGGACCGCGCCGCAGATTCCGTCGAATGCCGTCCCCACATCACGAACCGACCGCGCGACGAGCGATTCGGCCGCACATCCGTACAGCGCCTCCTGCATGCTCGGCGCAAGACTCACCTGTCCGCGACTCGGCTTGAATCCGATGAGACCGTTGTACGCGGCCGGGATCCGAGTCGATCCGCCGCCGTCGTTCGCGTGCGCCATCGGCACCGCCCCCGCGGCGACGAGCGCAGCCGAGCCGCCGCTGGAACCCCCTGCCGACCGGTTCAGGTTCCATGGATTGCGGGTGGAGCCGCCGACGAGCGGTTCGGTGTTCGCGTTGTAGCCGAGCTCCGGCGTCGCCGTCGTCGCCATCGTCGCCAGACCGAGCCGACGAAAGCGCGACATCAACTCGGTGTCCTCGTCGAAGACGACGCCCTCCGGTCCGGTCAGTCGAGTGCCCATCCGGGTCCGCACACCGGCAGCATGACAGACCAGGTCCTTGATTGCGAAAGGCACTCCGGCGAACGGGCCGTCGGACGCGTGATCGAGTGCGACGTCGAACGGGCCGGCCACCACGGCGTTGAGCTTCTCGTCGACCTTCGTGATCGCCTCGGCGGCGACCGCCTGGACATCGGCCGCACTGACCTGTCCGGTTGCGATCAACTCGGCCAGTCCGGTTGCGTCGTACTTCGTGTATTCGTCGATCCGCATGGCAACTCCTTCAGTGAATATGAGGTGCCTCACAGTTCATCGGAGTCGCCGGTCGGCAGCCATTGGCAGATCTGCCACCTTGACACCGGTGCCGACAACGGCTCACACGCCCGGCTGCTGCGGCTTGGCCAGCGGGAAGGGCAACGACTCGCGGATCGACTGTCCGGTGATCAGCATGACGATCCGATCGACGCCGAGGCCGAGGCCCCCGGTCGGCGGCATGGCGTACTCGAGGGCGGTCAGGAAGTCCTCGTCCAACTCCATCGCCTCCGAGTCGCCGCCGGCCGCCAGGATCGACTGCTCGGTGAGCCTTCTGCGCTGCTCGACCGGGTCGGTGAGCTCGGTGTACGCAGTCCCCAACTCGACGCCCCAGGCCACCAGATCCCAGCGCTCGGCCACCCCGTCGATGGTCCGGTGAGCGCGCGTCAGCGGCGAGGTCGAGGTCGGGAAGTCCTTGTAGAAGGTCGGGAACGTGGTCCGCTCCTCGACGAGGTGCTCATACAGTTCCAGGACCAGGTGCCCGGCGTCCCAGTCGGGTCGGTACGCGATGCCGAGCCCGCGGCACACCTCCCGCAGTTCCTCGACATCGGAGTCGGGCGTGATGTCGGCGCCGGCCGCCTCGGCGACCGCCTCGTGCACCGATCGCACCGGCCACGGCCCGGAGACGTCCACGAGTTCCACGGCCCCGTCGTCGCCGGGCCGCTCGATCACCGCCCGACCGTTGGCTGCGGTCGCCGCGGCGACGATCATCTCGCGCGTCAGCGTCATCATCGATTCGTAGTCGTGGTGCGCCGCATACGCCTCGAGGCTGGTGAACTCCGGGTTGTGCGAGAAGTCGACGCCTTCGTTGCGGAAGTTCCGGCCCATCTCGAAGACCTTCTCGATCCCGCCGACGCACAGTCGCTTCAGGTACAGCTCCGGCGCGATCCGCAGATACAGATCGAGGTCGTAGGCGTTGATGTGGGTGCGGAAGGGCGTCGCATTCGCGCCGCCGTGCACCTGCTGCAGGATGGGCGTCTCGACCTCGAGGAAGCCCTGGTCGGAGAGGTGGTCGCGCAAGGCTTTGACGACGGCGCTGCGGGTGACGAGGAGGGCACGGCTGTCGGCGTTCACGGCGAGGTCGACGTAGCGTTGCCTGACCCGCGCCTCCGGATCGGTCAGGCCGCTCCACTTGTCGGGCAGCGGATGCAGGCACTTGCCGTTGAGCCGCCAGCCCGTGGCCAGCACCGACAGCTCACCGGACCGGCTGGTCCCGATGGTGCCGGAGACCTCGACGAGATCGCCGAGGTCGATCGTCGCGGCGAAATCGAGCGGCTGATCGAGGACCGACGCGGTCTCCACCAGCACCTGGATCTGTGCGCTCTGATCGTGCAGGTCGACGAAGACGACCTTGCCGAAGTCCCGTTTGCGGGTCACTCGGCCGGCGAGGCGGACCGCCGTTCCGTACGGCGACGCGACCGCTTCGGCGACGGTGTGCGTCGGCGGATGCGCGACCGGATAGGGGTCGACGCCGACGGCGATCAGCCGGTCCAGTTTCGCGATCCGAACCTTGACCTGGTCAGGGCGCCGAACCTGATGCACCGCCCGGCTGTGCGCTTCGCGTTCGAGTTCGGCCAGCAGGGCGTCGACGTCGACTCCCTCCGGGATCGACGACGTCCCGCCGCGGTAGTGCTTGGCGCGCCACCGCTTGCCGGGCAGTTGGACGAAGCCTTCGGCGATCATCGCGGCGAGCGCGACGCGCGGAATCACCTTGCTGTCCTCGTAGCAGATGTACCGCGGCTTCCACAGCGGCTGGTACTTGGCGTTCGACTTGTAGAGCGACTCCATCTGGAAGAACTTCGAGAAGAACTTCAGCACCGAGTAGACCAGCCGCATCACCGGCCGCGCGCCCACCTGCGGCCCCTGTTCGAAGACGTCGCGGAAAGTGGCGAAGTTCAAGGAGATCCGGGTGACGCCGACGCTTTCGGCGTTGCGCGCCAGTTCGGAGACCATCGTCTCCACGACACCGTTGGGTCCCTTGCGGTCCCGACGCATCAGGTCGAGGGAGACGCCGCTGCGGCCCCACGGGACGAAGGACAGCATGCCGATGACCCGCTCGTCGTCGGCCCCCTCGTTCTCCACCGCCTCCACGAGCAGGCAGGCGCCGTCGGACGGATCACCCACCCGGCCCAAGGCCATCGCGAATCCGCGTTCCTCTTTGGTGTCGCGCCAGTCGTCGGCGCGGCGGACGACGCCCTCCACTTCCTCCCAGGACAGCTCGCTCATCCGCCGCATGCGCACGCTGACGCCGAGTCGTTTGACGCGGGACACCGACCCGCGGACGCCTTTCATGCTCGCTCCGGAAAGGCTGTAGTCGGCGGCGTCGAGGATCGCCTCGTCACCGAGGTTGATCGCGTTGAAGCCGGCCGCATCCAGGACCTCGGCGCCCCTAGTACTCGCGCCGAGCACCGCCGGATGCCAGCCGTATGTCTCACAGCGAGCGACGAACTCGGCGATCGCCTCGGTCCACGAGTCCGGGTCACCGATCGGATCGCCGCCTGCGACCGCCGTCGACATCTCGACGCGGTAGGTGATCGCCGCCCGACCGTCTGCCGAGAACACGACGGCCTTGTCGCGACGGGTGGAGAAGTAGCCGAGCGAATCGTCCTCGCCGTAGGCGTCCAGCAGACCTCGGACGAGGCGCTCGTCCTCGACGGTCATCAACGACGCGAGCCGCTGCGAACGGAACAGAACGATCGCAGCCGCGATCAAGGCGAGGGCGCCGAACAGGCCGAGCAGCCAGTTCACCATCCACGGTGCGTGATGCGAGGCGAATGACTTCACGTCGATCGTGGCGAAGGCGACGACGTGATTGAACGCATACGGCAGTCGTTCGTGCGGCTGCAGGGAACCGTGCGCCACCGTCACCAGCGCCCAACCGGCGAGCGTGCCGGCGACCAGTCCACTGACCAGGACCGCCGCGGAGGCCAGCAGCGCGCCGCGTCGCACCCGGGTGTTGAACTGCCGATAGCTGACGATGAGCACTGCCAGCACAGCGATGTTCACAGCCAGACCGATCACCGATTCCCGCCACTCGTCCACCCAACTCGGATCGGACGCGGCGACCAGGACCACGAGCAGGTTCAGCGCGGTGTAGACCGACAGATAGCCGACGGTCACCCACCACGCGACTCGTTTGCGCAGGGACAGCGACACCGCGAGCAGCCCCAGCACCACCGTCCACGCCAAGCTGGTGCTCGGCATCGGAAACAGGAAGTCGTCGACGAACGTTCGCGGCACCCGGATGAGGTGCCGGAAGGGTGGGATCAGTGCCGACAGCAGCGAGACGGTTGCGAGCAGTCCGACGATCGTTCCCGCGATCCGCGGTACCCGGCGGCCGATCCCGCTGGGGTGAGCGATCCTCTTGATGGTGGCCGACGACCGACGATTCGCCGCAGCATGCCGGTTCGCTTCGCGGGTCGTCGCCGGCGGTCCCGCCTGCCCGACCGACTCCAACTGTGTCATTACAACAAACTATCGGAGGCCGAGCGGGACCGGTGCGCGACCGGGCGGCACAATGAGGGGGTGGACGACGTTGAGATCCGTGACCGGAGCATCCGGCTGGGCCAGTTCCTGAAGCTCGCCAACCTGATCGAATCCGGCGCTGACGCTAAGGCCGTCATCGCCGACGGCATGGTAACTGTGAACGGCGACGTCGAGGTCCGCCGTGGACGTCAGCTCGAGATCGGCGACGTCGTCGAGCTCGGAGGCGTCAGCGTGCGAGTCGCAGCTGGTTGAGTTCCTGCTGCGTAACGAGCCGTTCCCTCTGCTCCGACAGTTCGTTGGGCACATGGCGCAGAGTTCCGAAGACGCGCGCGATCACCGTGCGCGATGACCTGCGCCGTTCACGACTGCTCGACATCTCGCTGCCTTCCCCTCCGAGCCCCCCGGGCTCTCGATCCTTACCTACCTTGTCGGGACCAGCGCCAGAAGCGTTACGCGAATCGCCCGAATGGCTGACGCCTCACAGTCTCGATGGTCGCCGCTCCCTGCCTGGTTGGTCGAGTAGCGACCGGAGTGCTCGCGACCTGTGGCAAAGCCGGCCCCGTTCTTAGGCTGGTCGAGTAGCGACCGAGCGAAGCGAGGCCGCGTATCGAGACCCCGCGTCACGCACCCGGTCTCGATACGCTCGCTCACTGCGTTCGCGGGCTACTCGACCACCCTGGGAAGACGCCGCTCCCCTTTAGGTTGGTCGAGTAGCGACCGAGCGGAGCGAGGACGCGTATCGAGACCCCGCGTCACGTAGGCCCCGTGACAGAGCCGGCTCCCTTTTCAGGGTGGTCGAGTAACGACCGGAGCGAAGCGTAGGACGCGTATCGAGACCGGACGCCCGGGTCTCGATACGCTCGCTCACTGCGTTCGCGGGCTACTCGACCACCCTGGGAAGACGACGCTCCCTTTTAGGTTGGTCGAGTAGCGACCGGAGCGCAGCGAGGACGCGTATCGAGACCCCGCGCGATACTCACGGCCCCGTAAGAGAGCCGGCTCCCTTTTCAGGGTGGTCGAGTAGCGACCGGAGCGAAGCGCAGGACGCGCATCGAGACCGGACGCCCGGGTCTCGATACGCTCGCTCACTGCGTTCGCGGGCTACTCGACCACCCTGGGAAGACGACGCTCCCCTTTAGGGTGGTCGAGTAGCGACCGAGCGAAGCGAGGCCGCGTATCGAGACCCTGCGACACTCACGGCCCGTTCTTAGGGTGGTCGAGTAGCGACCGAGCGCAGCGAGGCCGCATATCGAGACCCCGCAAGGCGGTAGAAATGGGTTGAGCCCCCAACCGTTCCCGGTTGGGGGCTCAACAAAAATGTGTTCGGCAGTGACCTACTCTCCCACACCCATTACAGTGCAGTACCATCGGCGCAGGCAGGCTTAGCTTCCGGGTTC
>NZ_JBCDWL010000023.1:0-76157 GCF_039946255.1 Gordonia aichiensis
AAGACACCCAAAATGGCCCGCCGCGCCGTCATGCGCTACGTCACCCGAGACATCTACCGCTACCTCGAAGACAACAGCCCACAACCAGCCCCCACCGCTTGACAAAATCGATAAGAGCGTCGAGACCGGGTGCGGGGCCTCGATACGCTCGCTCTCTTCGTTCGCGGGCTACTCGACCAGCCTGGGGGTCTTGGTTCGTGGCTGGGGCGCGGTGTTTCAGGGTGGTCGAGTAGCGACCGGAGCGCAGCGGAGGACGCGTATCGAGGCCCTGGTGCGGGGTCTCGATACGCTCGCTCTCTTCGTTCGCGGGCTACTCGACCGGCCGGTGTGTGGTTCGTGGTTGGGGCGCGGTGTTTCAGGGTGGTCGAGTAGCGACCGGAGCGCAGCGTAGGACGCGTATCGAGACCGGGTGCGGGGTCTCGATACGCTCGCTCACTTCTTCGCGGGCTACTCGACCAGCCTGGGGAGGAGGCGTCGCGGGTACTCGATCACCGTGTCGTACGAACGGACCCACCTCGAGGGGTGATTGTCTTCTTTAGCAATGTTGCGGCGGTGATTGTGACGTGTATCTCGGCCCCGGCGTCGAATCGCTTTGGACCACGACCCGTTCTTTGGGTATTCTCAGGCCACTGAAATGTTACTAGCGGGTACAGGTAATCGGGTGGGGGTCGAACGTCCCGGCCGGAAGTGTGACAACAGCTGCTGGTGCGTTAGAGTGACCGCAGCCACAGGGGTCTCGGGCCGGTGGCGGCGAAACAACTCTGTAGGGGGAGCGGCGCCTCGCACCTCGTACTCGGTAGACATGAAAGGTCTGGAGGGACACTGTGGGTGTTGAGGTCAAGGTCGAGGGACTGACGAAGTCGTTCGGCTCACAGAACATCTGGCGCGACGTATCGCTGACCCTGCCTGCGGGCGAGGTGAACGCGCTGCTGGGCCCGTCGGGTACCGGTAAGTCGGTGTTCCTGAAGACGTTGATCGGCCTGCTGCACCCCGAACAGGGCTCGGTGATCATCGACGGCACCGACATCACCGAGTGCTCGGCCAAGGAACTCTACGAGATCCGCAAGCTCTTCGGCGTCCTGTTCCAGGACGGCGCGCTGTTCGGCTCGATGACCCTCTACGACAACATCGCCTTCCCGCTTCGTGAGCACACGAAGAAGAAGGAAGACGAGATCCGCCGCATCGTGATGGAGAAGGTGGAGCTGGTCGGTCTGGCCGGCGCCGAGGGCAAGCTGCCCGGCGAGATCTCCGGCGGCATGCGCAAGCGAGCAGGCCTCGCCCGCGCGCTGGTCCTCGACCCCGAGATCATCCTGTGCGACGAGCCGGACTCCGGCCTGGACCCGGTCCGCACCGCCTACATCTCGCAGCTCCTGATCGACATCAACGCCGAGATCGACGCGACGATCCTGATCGTCACGCACAACATCAACATCGCCCGCACCATCCCCGACAACATCGGCATGCTGTTCCGCAAGGAACTGGTCATGTTCGGTCCGCGCGAGCAGCTGCTGACCTCCGATCAGCCGGTCGTCAAGCAGTTCCTGTCCGGTGACCGGTTCGGCCCCATCGGCATGTCGGAGGAGAAGGACGAGGCGATCGCCGCAGCCGAGGCCGCAATGATGGCCGCGGGCATCTCCGGCGGTGGCACCAAGGACGACTTCTCCGAGATCATCGCCCAGGTGCAGCCCAACCCGGGCGTCCCGGTCCGCAAGGCCGCCATCCGCCACCGCGCCAACGTGCTCGAGATGCTGCCGTCGCTGCCGGCCAACGCGCAGGCCGCGATCCGTGCCTCGATCGCCGAGGAGGATGCGCGCGCCGCTGAGGCGCCGGAGTCCGTCGCGACGCTGGTGGCCCTGGCGAACACCGACTTCTCCGACCCGGCTGCCGTTCAGGCGGCCCAGGACAACGCTCACACCCAGGTGATCGAACGTCCCACCGAGGTCTATGCCACGGGCGACGATGCGCAGACCCAGCCCATCGACACCGCCGCCATCGAGACCGCCGTCAACCAGTCCAAGGGACAGGGGAGTACCGAGGCATGACGAGTGCCACCTCGCGTGGCGTCGACAAACTGGCGAAAGCCGGGGAGGGCGCGCTCGCCCAAACCGGCAACATCGTCCAGTTGTTCGTCGACGTCGCCCGCCAGCTCTTCGTGCGACCGTTCCAGTTGCGCGAGTTCATCCAGCAGGCCTGGTTCATCGCCAGCGTCACGATTCTGCCGACCGCGCTCATCGCGATCCCGTTCGGCGCCATCGTCTCGCTGCAGACCGGCTCGCTGATCAAGCAGCTCGGCGCCGAGTCGTACACGGGTGCGGCCTCGGTCCTGGTCGTCGTGCAGCAGGGCTCGCCGTTGGTGACCTCGCTGCTCGTGGCGGGTGCGGCCGGCTCGGCGGTTGCGGCGGATCTCGGCTCACGGACCATTCGTGAGGAGATCGACGCCATGGAGGTGCTCGGCATCAACCCGGTCCAGCGACTGGTGGTGCCGCGAGTGTTGGCGATGGTCCTGGTGGCCGTCCTGCTCAACGGTCTGGTCGCGGTCGTCGGCATCGGCGGCGGCTACTTCTTCAACGTGGTCATCCAGGGCGGCACGCCCGGTGCCTACCTCGCCTCGTTCGGCGCGCTCGCGCAGCTGCCGGACCTGTACATCTCGACGCTCAAGGCCGTGATCTTCGGTGTCATCGCCGGTGTCGTGGCCGCCTACAAGGGTCTCAACCCCAAGGGCGGTCCGAAGGGTGTGGGTGACGCGGTCAACCAGAGCGTCGTGGTGACCTTCCTGCTCCTGTTCTTCGCGAACCTGATCATCACCGCAGTGTTCCTTCAGATCGTTCCGCCGAAAGTAGGTTAGCGATGACTCGTGGTGTGACGATCTCCAAGAGCAGGCCCGAGTACCTCCTGTACGAGGCGCGCAAGCAGCTCGGACGGCCGCTCAAGCTGCTCGACGGCGCAGGCGAGCAGATGTCGTTCTACGCGCGCACCCTGGCGTGGATCCCGAAGACGCTGGTGCACTACACGCGCGAAGTGATGCGCCTGCTGGCCGAGGTGGCCTTCGGCTCGGGTGGCCTGGCCGTCATCGGCGGCACCGTCGGCGTGATGGTCCTGATGTCGGGCTTCACCGGCGTCGTCGTCGGCATGCAGGGCTACGCGGCCCTCGACCAGATCGGTTCGCAGGCCCTCACCGGCTTCCTGTCCGCGTACGTCAACACCCGTGAGGTCGCGCCCCTGGTGGCCGGCCTGGCGCTGTCGGCGACGGTCGGTTGCGGCTTCACCGCGCAGCTCGGCGCCATGCGGATCTCCGAGGAGATCGACGCCCTCGAGGTGATGGCGGTCCCGTCGATCCCGTTCCTGGTGTCCTCGCGCGTCATCGCAGGCTTCATCGCCGTCATCCCGCTGTACGTGCTGGGCCTGATGGCCGCCTATCTCGCGTCTCGAACCATCAACACCGTGTTCAACGGTCAGTCCACCGGTTCGTACGACCACTACTTCAATCTGTTCCTGCCACCGGCCGACGTTCTCTGGTCGTTCGGCAAGGTGCTGATATTCGCATTCGTCATCATCCTGATCCACTGCTACTACGGCTACTACGCCAGCGGCGGTCCGGCCGGGGTGGGCGTGGCCGTCGGTCACGCCGTCCGCACGGCACTGGTGCTGATCGCGGTGATGGACTTCTTCCTGGGCCTGGCGATCTGGGGTACGACCACGTCGATCCGAGTGGGAGGTTAGGAAAACCGTGGGGACACTCAAGCGCAGGCTGTTGGGCCTGTTGTTCTTCGTCGTCGTCATCGGACTGCTGGCCCTGTCGGTGCTCAAGTTCCGCGGCACGTTCGACGACTACTCGATGGTCACGCTGCGGACCGACAACGCGGGCAACGCGCTGGTCAAGAACGCCGACGTGAAGGCCAACGGCGTCGTCGTCGGCTCGGTCCGGTCGGTGAACGTCGAACCCGGCGGCAAGGTCTCGGTGGAACTCGGGATCACCCCCGACCAGCTCCACAACCTGCCGGTCGGCACCACTGCGCGGGTGCTGCCCAAGACGTTGTTCGGTGAGCGCTACATCGCGCTGCAACTGCCGGAGAAGACCGGCGACGGCACCCTGACCAACGGCTCGGTCATCACTACCGACCCGCGGGGCAATTCGGCCGAGGTCGAGGATCTCTTCGACGCGCTGCTGCCGGTGATCAAGGCGATCCCCCCGCAAGATCTCAACGTGACGCTCAGTGCCATCTCGCAGGCGATCGGCGGCAAGGGACAGGAGATCGGCCAGATCGTCGACCGTCTCAATACCATCTTCACGCGAGTCAACGCGAACATGACCGACCTGCAGGGCACCATCCGCGGGCTGGCGACCTTCTCGCAGACCTACTCCGAGGCGGTCCCCGACATCATCGACGCCCTCGACAACCTGCGCATCACCGGCAACACGCTGGTGGAACGCCAGGGCGATCTGCGATCGACCATCTCGACGTTGAGCGTGGCCGCCGTCGACACCACCGCGTTCCTGAAGAAGAACAAGAAGGACCTGCTGAACTTGTTCATCGACTCGGAGCCCTTCCTGCGGGCCACCGCGCGTCAGTCGCCGACCTTCGGCTGCATGTTCCACAACTTCGCCACCATCGTCCCGAAGGTCGGTGCGATCGTCGGCAAGGACACCCCCAACCCCGGTGTGCGCGTGAACCTGCAGTTCGTCAACCCGCGCGGACGCTACCTGCCCAACCAGGACGAGCCGCGCATGCTCTGGGTGGATCCGCCTGCCCGCTGCTACGAGCCGGCCACCAACGGACGGCCCTTCCCGCAGTACCCCGGCGGCGGTGTGCCGGACGGCTCCTACCAGCCGCCGTCACGTAACGCCGGACCGTCGACCTGGCCGGATCTGCCGCAGCCGCAGTTCAGCGCCACGCCGAGCGGAACCGTCTCCGAGACCGATTACCAGAAGCAGATGCAGGTCGTTTACGGCGCCTCGTCCGGCCAGAACCCCGAAGACGTTCCGCTGTGGGTCACCTACATCGGCGCGGGATCGCTGCAGGGAGCGCAGGTGAACATCAAATGAGAGGGATCGTCGCACCCCTGGTGAAGCTGATCGTCTTCGCGGTGATCACCGTCTTCGCCACCGCGATGCTCGGTCTGACCATCGCCAACGCCGGCGCCGGCGGCAAGGCCAGCTTCAAGGGCGTCTTCAACGACGCCGCGATGCTCAACCCCGGCGACGACGTCCGCATCGCGGGTGTGCGTGTCGGACAGATCGAGAGCGTCCAGATCACCGACCGCAATAAGGCGCTCGTCGGATTCAGCGTCGACCGCGATCAGCTGCCGAAGGGCACCCAGCTGTACATCCGCTACCGGAACCTCACCGGCCTGCGGTACATGGCGCTGGAGAAGGGACCGGGTCCGGCGGGCGACACCGTCGACAAGGGCTACACGTTCCAGAACACGCCCACGCACACCAGCACGCACGACGCGGTGAACCTGACCGAACTGTTCAACGGCTTCCGGCCGCTGTTCAAGCAGATCACGCCCGAAGACATGAACAAGCTGGCCGAGACCATGATCAAGGTCTTCCAGGGCGACATGGACACCACGATCGGCAACCTGATCAGCGATACCGCAGGCCTGACCAATGCGCTGGCGGACAAGGACAAGGTGATCGGCGAGATGATCACCAACCTGACCAAAGTGCTCGACACGGTCAACCGCAACGACGACCAGTTCACCAGCCTGCTCGTGAACACCGAGAAGCTGATCACCGGCCTGGCCGCACAGCGTGACTCGGTGGGCTCGGCGATCGCCTCGGTGTCGAACCTGACGACCGTCACCGGATCGATCCTGAGCAAGACCCGGCCGGCCATCCAGGGCGACATCGCGGGCATCAAGTCGCTGTCGGATCAGCTGAACTCGCGCACCGACGACATCGAGAAGGCGTTGACGAACCTCCCGATCAAGCTTCAGAAGATCGGCCGAGCGGCGACCTTCGGATCGTGGTTCCAGTTCTACCTGTGCGGCATCGACGTCGTCGCGGGCAACGGCAAGTCGACCCTGCTGACGCAGCCGGTGGTCCCGCTGCCGAACATCAATCATGTGCTCTACACCAGCGCCGCCACGCGATGCTGGCGCGACGGAAAGGCTGGGGGGTGACCATGAGCGAGCACCAGAACACCCCGGATCCGGAGTCCTCGGCGGTTCCGACGACACCGAAGAAGAGCAGGCGTTTCGCTGGCCGGCGAAGCCCGGTCAGCATCGGCGCGATGGGTCTGCTGATCCTGATCATGGCCGCGGTCTCCTCCTTCTACCTGAAGGATCTGCCGCTGCTGGGCGCGGGCGCCCGCTACACCGCACAGTTCTCCGAGGCCGCCGGCCTGAAGGCGGGCAACGAGGTGCGGGTGGCCGGCGTCAAGGTCGGTCAGGTGACCGACGTCAAGCTCAACGGCGACAAGGTCGACGTCTCGTTCCGGGCCAACAACACCTGGATCGGCGACCAGACACAGGCGTCCATCCAGATCAAGACGGTCTTGGGGCAGAAGTACCTGGCACTCAATCCGCGTGGCAGCAAGCTCGCCGACCCGGACGTCACGCTGACCGACACGGTGGCGCCCTACGACGTCATCGAGGCCTTCGGCGACGCGGCCGATCAGATCGAGAACATCGACACCGACCAGCTCGCGAAGTCGCTGCGCACCCTGTCGACGGCCTTCTCCGGCACCAGCGGCGAGGACATCAACGCCTCGCTCACCGGCATCTCCCGGCTGTCGAACACCATCGCCAGCCGCGACCAGGAAGTGCAGCGCCTGCTGAAGGCCACCAAGGACTCGAGCAAGATCCTCGCCGACCGCAATGAGGAGTTCACCAAGCTCATCGCGGGCGCGGGGGTGCTGCTCAAGGAGCTGA
Organism: Gordonia aichiensis; assembly: GCF_039946255.1. Taxonomy (GTDB): domain Bacteria; phylum Actinomycetota; class Actinomycetes; order Mycobacteriales; family Mycobacteriaceae; genus Gordonia; species Gordonia aichiensis_A. The sequence goes on from NZ_JBCDWL010000023.1 coordinate 6,877, forward strand.
ACACCCGGCAGAAGAACATCTCGGCGCTGCTTGCGAGCACGACCACCCTCAGCAAGGCGCTGACCGGGATCGTGCGCGACAACGAGGCCCAGCTGGGCCCGGCGCTCGACTCGCTGCGCGGCGTCACCGACATGCTGACCCGGCAGAACCAGAACGTGCGCGACACCATCACCTACATGGCGCCGTTCTACCGGCTGTACGCGAACGTCCTCGGCAACGGCCGCTGGTTCGAGTCGACCGTGACGAACCTGCTGCCGCCCGCGCTGCCGCAGCAGAACACGACGCGGCCGCCGAACATGACTAAGAATCTCACCAACGGCGGAACGGGGGTCGGCTGATGACCGGGTCTGACCAGGCCTCTGGGCTGTTCAGCAAACGCAACGTCGTCTACGGCGCGCTGGGCGCGGTCCTGCTGCTCATCATCGCAGCGGGCGGCTGGTGGGCGTCGACGCTCATCGGGACCACCAAGGTCCACGCGACCTTCACCAGCGCGGTCGGCATCTACGAGGGCAGCAATGTGCGGATCCTCGGCGTCGACGTCGGCAAGGTCACGAAGGTGACTCCGCGCGGCGACGTCGTCGACGTCGACCTGAGGGTCAATCGCGGTGTCAAGCTGCCCGCCGACGTCAAGGCCGTCCAGATCATCCCGTCGATCGTCGCGGACCGCTACGTCCAGCTCATGCCCGCCTACAGCGGGGGACCGCAGGCCGGCAGCGACATCGAGCTGACGACCAAGCAGACCCGCGTGCCCGTCGAGATCGACTCGATCTACGCCAACCTGCAGAAGCTGTCGAAGTCGCTCGGACCGGACGGTGCCAACAAGAACGGTGCCGTCACCGACTTCGTCGACGTCTTCTCGAAGAACCTCGACGGCAACGGCGCCAAGCTCGGCGAGGCGATCACCAACCTGTCGAAGGCCGCGGGCACCCTGTCCGACGGCAGCGGCGACCTGGTGAGCACCATCAAGAACCTCAACGTCTTCGTCGGTGCGCTGAAGGAGAACGACGCGCAGGTGCGTCAGTTCAACACGCAGATGGCCTCGTTCAACACCTTCCTGGCCGGCGAGCGTCAGCAGCTCGGCACGGCGCTGGACACCTTGTCGTACGCCCTGGGCGATGTCGCGACCTTCATCTCCGACAACAACCAGAAGATCGGCGATGCGATCCGCGGCCTGCAGCCGACCGGACAGGCGCTCCTGGACAACAAGGACCACCTGCTCGAGATCTTGACGGTGCTGCCGGTGACGATCAGCAACCTGATCAACGCCTACGACGCGGAGTCGGGAACCGTGGCCATGCGCCTGAACATCACCGACCTGCAGGATCCGCTCGGCGCAGGCTGCAAGTTCCTGGATCTGGGACAGCTGCTGCCGGGCAACCCGATGGCCGTCGACTTCTCCCGCAAGATGGCGCCGCTGGTGAACAACTGCAAGGGCGTCGCCAAGCAGATCACCGACGGCGTCCTGGAACCGACTCTCCCGATCCTGCCGTTCGGCATCCTGAGCGGCAACAAGGAGCAGAAGAGCCCGGCGCCGGGCACCGTCCCCGGCAACCCCGATCCGAAACTGCCTGGAGGCCAGCGATGACGGCGAAACGCTCGACGCGAGCCCGCGTCGCCGGTGTCGGCGCCGCCCTCGCCACCGTCCTGACGGTGACCACCGGCTGCGCCGGAATCCAGTCGGTCCCGCTGCCCGGCGGCGTCGACGTGGGAGACAATCCCCGCACCTATAAGGTGCAGTTCGACGACATCTTGGACCTGGTCCCGCAGTCCATGGTGAAGATGGACGGCATCCCCGTCGGCCAGGTGACCAAGGTCGAGGTGCCGAAGGGCGCCTGGAACGCCCTGGTCACCATCAAGGTGAAGAATTCGGTGAACCTGTCCGACGAGGCTTCGGCCGCCGTCCAGCAGACGAACCTGCTCGGCGAGAAGTTCGTGGCGCTGAGCGAACCGCAGGGCGTCTCCGCGGCGACGCCGCGGCAGCCGTCCGCGCAGCCGATCAAGACCGACCGCACGCGCACCGTCACCGACATCGAGCAGCTGCTCGGCGCCCTGTCGATGCTGCTCAACGGCGGCGGGATCAACCAGCTGGAACCGATCATCACCTCGCTCAACCAGGCGTTGGGTGACCGGCCGAACACGGTGCGGTCGCTGCTGCGGCAGTCCGAGACATTGATCGCCAGCCTCAATCGGCAGCGCGACGACATCGTCCGCGCCATCGACGGGGTCAGCAAGCTGTCGGCGCGCGCCAACCAGCAGACCGCACAGATCGAGCGGATCCTCGACCAACTGCCCGCGGGCGTCAAGGTGCTGGAGGATCAGCGACCGCAGTTCGTCGACCTGCTCACCAAGCTCGACTCGCTGGGACAGGTCGGCACCGACATCCTCGGCAAGGCGCACGACGAGATCATCACCGACCTCAAGGCCCTGCGGCCGATCCTGTCGGAGCTCGCCAAGTCGGCGCAGGACGCCGTCACGGCGCTCCCGCTGATGCTGACCCACCCGTTCCCGGACGATCTGCTGCCCGGCGTGCACGGCGACTCGACGAACCTGTTCATGACCCTCGACTTCCGGCTGCTCAATCAGCTCGAAGCGCTCGGTGTTGGGCAGGGGACGCCGAAGTACCAGGCGCCGAAGGTCCGCCCGCCCAACATCGATCCGAACAACCCGTACATCAACGGGAACGGTCCGCGTCGCGGATGGCCGACGATCTCGCTGTTGCCGCCGTCCGGGAACTCGCGTCCCGGACCCAACACGCCGCCCTCGGGAGGCACCTATCCGATGAATCCGCCGGCGACGGGCAAGAAGCCGAGCTCGAAGAAGAACCAGTACTCGACGATGCCGTCGAGCAGCGAGAACTTCCTCGACGGCACCCTCGCGATGCTTGGAGGTGATGGCCAGTGACCACCAGACTGGTCAAGGTGCAGCTGATCGTCTTCGCGGTGATCGGTGTGCTGGCGATCGTCTACGTCGGCGCCAAGTATGCCCGGCTCGACAAGCTTGCCGGCTTGTCGACCTATCACGTCACCCTGCACATGCCCGATGCGAGCGGCGTCTTCACCAACGCCGAGGTGACCTACCGCGGGGTTCCCGTCGGCCTGGTCGGCGACATGAAGATGGTGCCCGGCGGGGTCGATGTGACGCTGAACATGAACTCCGGCGCCCCGAAGGTGCCTGCATCGTCGAAGGCGGTGCTGGCGAACCGGTCGGCGATCGGTGAGCAGTTCATCGACCTGCAGCCGCCGAGCAGTGCCGGCCCCTACCTGACGAACGGGTCGAAGATCGACGGCGCCGAGACGCCGCCGAAGCTCCAGGACGTCATCGCCGACACCATCACGCTCACCAAGACGGTGCCGGTCGACCAGCTGAGCTCGGTGATCAAAGAACTCGGCAAGGCGTTCAACGGGAAGGGCGAGGATCTCACTCGCCTGGTCGAGTCGCTCGACAAGATCTCGAAGGACGGCGTCGACAACATCGGCCCGATCACCGAGCTGATCCGCAACTCGAACACCGTCCTGGGCACCCAGGCCGAGCAGTCCGACGAGATCCTCGCCTGGTCGAAGAACCTCAATCTGGTGACCGCGAAGCTGGCGGGCTCGGATCCGGCGGTGCGTCGCATTCTGACGAATGCACCGCCCGCGGCGACCGCCCTGACGCAGTTCCTGCAGGACAACGGCGCCGATGCGTCCAAGTTGGTGCACCAACTCGGGACTACCATGCACACCGCGGCACCCGCGTCGTTCGCGACCGGCGCGACCTTCGCGATGCTCTCGGCGCTGTCGGCGGGCTCGCACAGCCCGGCGCCCGGCGACGGACAGATCCACTTCGGCATCGTGCTGGAGACGGGCAACCCGGTCAGCTGCACGCGCGGCTACGAGAGCACCGACGCGATCATCGCGGAGATGAAGAAGCGCAACCCGAACTTCGACATCAACTACGACGACTTCCCGTTCAACACCAAGGCCAACTGTGACGTGCCGGTCGGCAACCCGACGTCGGTCCGCGGTGCCAACCGCGCGGCGCTGGCCAACCCGTACATCTCGCAGCCGTGGGACAACACGCCGAAGAAGGATCCGGACAAGTTGAATCTGAACCCCCTCGCGACCCAGCTCGCAGCACTGATGGGTGTTCATCGCCGGTGATCGCCCAGCCGATCTGCCGCAGCCGACAGGCGCCGCGGCAGATTGGCGAGGCGCGCCACGCGATGACTACAGTTGCGCTCGATGACTGACGACGACAGCAGCAAGCCGACCGGGGAACCGGCGGACGGTGCGGGGACTCCCGCGGAACCGACCGACGGTGACGCCACCGCCACGCGGCCGGTCGATCTGACGAAGGCCCCGACGGACGAGGCCGCAGAGGAGGCCGGGGACGCCGCTGCGGCGACCGACGAACCGGCAGCCGCCCCCGACGATGCCACCGCCACCGCCGACGCAGCAGCCCCGGACGAGCCGTCCGGACGGTCGCCGCTGTCGTCGATGGCGTTGGCCGCGGCCGTCGCCGCGCTGATCGCCGCCGTCGTCTGCCTCGGCTACTTCGGATACACCGGCATCAAGGCATACACCGTCGACGCCGCCACCGAGACGCTGCGGACCGAATCGGTCGACGCCGCCGAGCAGGCGGTCCTGAACATCACCTCGGTGGACCCGACCGACGCCGCGGGGTGGAAGAAGCGGCTGGAGTCATCGCTGACCGGTGAGGCCCTCAAGCAGGTCAACGCCTCGGTCGTCGCCGACATCGAGAAGCAGGTCCAGGCCAGCGGCGGTAAGGCGGGCAAGATCGAGTCCCGGATCGCGCGCAGCGCCGCGACCGAGGTCGATCGGTCCGAGGACCGGGCGACGGTGCTCGTCTACGCGAACGTCAAGTCCACCGTTCCGAACCAGCCGGTCGCCCAGCAGCAGATGGGCTTCCTGCTGACCATGGTCGACGTCGACGGCACCCGCAAGGCGGAGAAGGTCGTCGCCCTGCAGACCCTCGAGTACAGCGACGCCCAGTCCGGCGTCACCCAGAACAACCAGCAGGGGGGTGGCAACTGATGGCCGCCGGACGCCCACGCAACCCGAGCTCGTCGCCCAAGCGCACCCCGAAGGTCGCCGGTCGCAACGCCCCGCGCGTCGCGGTCTCCAAGCCGGCGGAGAACGTCGACGAGACGGCACCCGTCGAGTCCGATGCCGCACCGACTCCGAGCGATGCCGCCGGTTCCGGTGTCGAACGCAAGCGCCTCGCTGCGCAGGAGGCGAAGGACCGGCGGCGACGGGTCAAGAAGATCCGCGAGGCCGGCCCGGCCGTCCGGGACACCTCGGCGACGCTGAGCCTGGCACGCAAGACCGGCGCCGCAGCGGTGGTGATCGGGGCCGTCGCCGCGGTCCTCGCGTTCCACCCCGGTGCCGGGGTGACCGGCAACCAGGCCTTCGTCGACAAGCCGGCGACCGACCGTCTGCTCTCGGAGGCGGCCAACGCGGTCTGCGCCCCCTTCCGGTTCGACTACAAGACGATCGACAACTGGTTCGCGACCATCAGCGACAGTCTCACCGGCTCGGCGCTGACCGAGTTCCGCAAGACCGAGAAGACGAACCGCGACATCACCACCCAGGCCAAGGCCGCGCAGGACTGCCAGGTGGAGGCGCTGGGCGTGTCGAATCTGTCCGGTGACGACGCCGTGGTCGTGACTCAGCTCCTGGTGAGCACCACGCAGAACGGCATGATCGCGGCCAGCGACGCTCCGCACGTCGAGTTCGTGATGCGGTTCGAAGACGACCGGTGGAAGGTCGCCGAGGTCCACGACTTCTAGTGGACTGCGGTTCGGCGCGGGCTCGCCGGACGCGTCGGCGCGGTGTGGTCCCCGTGGGGTCGGCGTGTCCCTCCCAGAGACATTACCGGTGGACGGTGTCAGCTCCGTTCGCCCGATCCGGGGTGCATCGGCGGCGTCGAATCGGTGTCCGATCGGTGATTCGTCGAGGATTTCCGCGCGTTCGGCTTGACGCGAGGGGCGTCGGCGCGTCAATCTGTCTCAAGTCGATTGTCACAGGTAGGCAGCCGTAGACAATCTCTCCCGGACCGGGTATACACAATTCCTTTGGAATCTGATACAGTTGGACGTTGCGCTGGCTGCCTCCTGTCCGCTGATTGCTCATCCTTCCAGCCCGCCCCTCGGGGTCGGCTCTCGGATGCGATGGTCGTGCAGGCTGCACGACCACCGCAGGGCCATACGGCCACGCACCGAGAAACTTCGTGTTGGAAGGACGCATCTTGGCACTCGACCGCCAGTCCACCTCAACCACAGCGGGAACCATCCCGGGCGCACCGCATCGCGCTTCGTTCGCCAAGATCGACGAGCCGCTCGAGGTTCCGGGTCTGCTGGATCTGCAGCTGGACTCGTTCGAATGGCTCGTGGGCACGCCGGAATGGCGCGCCAAGGCGATTGCACGGGGTGAGGAGAACCCGGTCGGCGGACTTGAGGAAGTCCTCCGCGAACTGTCACCCATCGAGGACTTCTCGTCGTCGATGTCCCTGTCCTTCTCTGACCCGCACTTCGACGAGGTCAAGGCCTCCATCGAGGAGTGCAAGGACAAGGACATCACCTACGCGGCACCGCTGTTCGTGACGGCCGAGTTCATCAACAACAACACCGGCGAGATCAAGTCGCAGACGGTGTTCATGGGTGACTTCCCGATCATGACCGACAAGGGCAGCTTCATCATCAACGGCACCGAGCGTGTCGTGGTGAGCCAGCTGGTCCGCAGCCCCGGCGTGTACTTCGACTCCAGCATCGACAAGACCACGGAGAAGACCCTCCACTCGGTCAAGGTCATCCCGGGCCGCGGCGCCTGGCTGGAGTTCGACGTCGACAAGCGCGACACCGTCGGTGTCCGCATCGATCGCAAGCGTCGTCAGCCGGTGACCATCCTGCTCAAGGCCCTCGGCATGTCGAACGAGGAGATCGCCGAGCGCTTCGGCTTCTCCGAGATCATGATGTCGACCCTGGAGAAGGACTCGACCACCAACCAGGACGAGGCCCTGCTCGAGGTCTACCGCAAGCTGCGCCCGGGCGAGCCGCCGACCAAGGAGTCGGCCGAGAGCCTGCTGGAGAACCTGTTCTTCAAGGACAAGCGTTACGATCTCGCGCGCGTCGGCCGCTACAAGATCAACAAGAAGCTCGGTCTGACCGCGACCCCGATGTTCGGCGAGTCGACGCTGACCACCGAGGACATTGTCGCCACGGTCGAGTACCTGGTCCGCCTGCACGAGGCCGATCCCAACCTGACCACCATGATGACCGTCCCGGGCGGCGTCGAGGTGCCGGTCGAGGTCGACGACATCGACCACTTCGGCAACCGTCGCCTGCGCACCGTCGGCGAGCTGATCCAGAATCAGATCCGCGTCGGCCTCTCGCGCATGGAGCGCGTCGTGCGCGAGCGCATGACCACCCAGGACGCCGAGGCGATCACCCCGCAGACCCTGATCAACATCCGTCCCGTCGTGGCGGCGATCAAGGAGTTCTTCGGCACCAGCCAGCTCTCGCAGTTCATGGACCAGAACAACCCGCTGTCGGGCCTGACGCACAAGCGTCGCCTGTCGGCGCTGGGCCCGGGCGGTCTGTCGCGTGAGCGCGCCGGCCTCGAGGTCCGCGACGTGCACCCGTCGCACTACGGTCGCATGTGCCCGATCGAGACCCCGGAAGGCCCGAACATCGGCCTGATCGGTTCGCTGTCGGTGTACGCGCGCGTCAACCCGTTCGGCTTCATCGAGACGCCGTACCGCAAGGTCGTCGACGGCGTGCTGACCGACGAGATCCAGTACATGACCGCCGACGAAGAGGATCGCTTCCTCATCGGCCAGGCCAACACCAACTACGACGCCGACGGCACCATCACCGACGAGCGCGTGCTGGTCCGCATCAAGGGCGCCGAGGTCGAGTTCGTGCCCGCCAAGTCGGTCGAATACCTCGACGTCTCACCGCGTCAGATGGTGTCGGTCGCGACCGCGATGATTCCGTTCCTCGAGCACGACGACGCCAACCGCGCGCTGATGGGCGCCAACATGCAGCGTCAGGCGGTGCCGCTGGTTCGCAGCGAGTCGCCGCTGGTCGGCACCGGCATGGAGCTGCGCGCCGCGGTCGACGCCGGCGACGTCATCGTCACCGGCAAGACCGGCGTGGTGGAGGAGGTCTCGGCCGACTTCATCACGATCATGGCCGACGACGGCACCCGCGACAGCTTCCGCCTGCGCAAGTTCGAGCGGAGCAACCACGGCACCTGCGCCAACCAGGTCCCGATCGTCGACGAGGGTCAGCGCGTCGAGGCCGGCCAGGTCCTGGCCGACGGCCCGTGCACCGACCAGGGCGAGATGGCGCTCGGCAAGAACCTGCTCGTGGCGATCATGCCGTGGGAGGGCCACAACTACGAGGACGCGATCATCCTGAGCCAGCGCCTCGTCGAAGAGGACGTCCTCACCTCGATTCACATCGAGGAGCACGAGATCGACGCACGCGACACCAAGCTGGGCGCCGAGGAGATCACCCGGGACATCCCGAACGTCTCCGACGAGGTCCTGGCCGATCTCGACGAGCGCGGCATCGTCCGCATCGGCGCCGAGGTCCGCGACGGCGACATCCTGGTCGGCAAGGTCACCCCGAAGGGCGAGACCGAGCTGACTCCGGAAGAGCGCCTGCTCCGCGCGATCTTCGGTGAGAAGGCGCGCGAGGTGCGCGACACGTCGCTGAAGGTGCCGCATGGCGAGACCGGCAAGGTCATCGGCGTCCGCACGTTCAGCCGTGACGAGGACGACGACCTGGCGCCCGGCGTCAACGAGCTCGTCCGCGTGTACGTCGCGCAGAAGCGCAAGATCCAGGACGGCGACAAGCTCGCCGGTCGTCACGGCAACAAGGGCGTCATCGGCAAGATCCTCCCCCAGGAGGACATGCCCTTCCTGCCCGACGGGACCCCGGTCGACATCATCCTGAACACCCACGGTGTGCCGCGCCGTATGAACATCGGTCAGATCCTCGAGACCCACCTGGGCTGGGTGTCGAAGGCCGGCTGGAACATCGACACCGTGAAGCTGGAGCAGGAGTGGGCCAAGCGTCTGCCCGAGGCCATGCACTCGGCGCCGCCGAACACCAACACCGCGACCCCGGTCTTCGACGGTGCGAAGGACGACGAGCTGGCCGGTCTGCTCGGCTCCACTCTGCCGAACCGCGACGGCGAGGTCATGGTGGGTCCGGACGGCAAGGCGACCCTGTTCGACGGTCGTTCCGGTGAGCCCTTCCCGTACCCGGTGGCCGTCGGCTACATGTACATCATCAAGCTGCACCACCTGGTGGACGACAAGATCCACGCGCGTTCCACCGGCCCGTACTCGATGATCACCCAGCAGCCGCTGGGCGGTAAGGCGCAGTTCGGTGGCCAGCGCTTCGGTGAGATGGAGTGCTGGGCGATGCAGGCGTACGGCGCCGCGTACACGCTGCAGGAACTGCTGACCATCAAGTCGGACGACGTGGTCGGCCGCGTGAAGGTGTACGAGGCCATCGTCAAGGGCGAGAACATCCCCGAGCCGGGTATCCCGGAGTCGTTCAAGGTGCTCCTCAAGGAGCTGCAGTCGCTGTGCCTGAACGTGGAGGTCCTCTCCAGCGAGGGCACCGCGATCGAGATGAGCGACACCGACGACGAGGACCTCGAGCGCGCTGCTGCCAACCTCGGCATCAACCTCTCGCGCAACGAGTCCGCGACGGTCGACGACCTGGCCAACTGATTCTCCCCACCTACGACGGGGTCCGCCTCGGCGGACCCAGAGAGCTCTGAAAGGTAACACGTGCTCGACGTCAACTTTTTCGACGAACTGAAGATCGGCCTCGCCACGGCCGACGACATCCACAACTGGTCGTACGGTGAGGTCAAGAAGCCGGAGACCATCAACTACCGCACCCTCAAGCCCGAGAAGGACGGCCTGTTCTGCGAGAAGATCTTCGGACCCACTCGCGACTGGGAGTGCTACTGCGGCAAGTACAAGCGCGTGCGCTTCAAGGGCATCATCTGTGAGCGCTGCGGCGTCGAGGTGACCAAGGCCAAGGTGCGCCGCGAGCGCATGGGCCACATCGAGCTGGCCGCACCGGTCACGCACATCTGGTACTTCAAGGGTGTGCCGAGCCGGCTGGGCTACCTGCTCGACCTGGCGCCGAAGGATCTCGAGAAGATCATCTACTTCGCCGCCTACGTGATCACCGCCGTCGACGACGAACTGCGTCACGCCGAGCTGTCGACCCGCGAGGCCGAGATCGGCGTCGAGCGCAAGGCGATCCTCGACGACCTCGAGGCCGCACTGGCCGAGCGTCAGCAGAAGCTCGAAGCCGACCTGGCCGAGCTGGAGGCCGAGGGCGCCAAGGCCGACGCCAAGCGCAAGGTCCGCGACGCCGCCGAGCGCGAGCTCAAGCGGATGCGCGATCACGCGAACCGCGAGGTCGAGGCACTCGACGAGATCTGGGACAAGTTCACCAAGCTGTCGGTCGGCGAGCTGATCATCGACGAGCGCCTGTACCGCGAGCTCGAGGACCGCTTCGGCGAGTACTTCACCGGCTCGATGGGCGCCGAGGCGATCAAGAAGCTCCTGGAGACCTTCGACATCGAGGCCGAGGCCGAGTCGCTGCGCGAGACCATCCGCTCGGGCAAGGGCCAGAAGAAGCTGCGTGCGCTGAAGCGACTGAAGGTCGTCGCGGCGTTCCAGCAGTCCGGCAACTCGCCGATGGCGATGGTGCTCGACGCCGTGCCGGTGATCCCGCCGGAGCTGCGTCCGATGGTTCAGCTCGACGGTGGCCGCTTCGCGACCTCCGACCTGAACGACCTGTACCGCCGCGTCATCAACCGCAACAACCGCCTCAAGCGACTGATCGACCTCGGTGCCCCCGAGATCATCGTCAACAACGAGAAGCGGATGCTGCAGGAGTCCGTCGACGCCCTGTTCGACAACGGTCGTCGCGGCCGCCCGGTCACCGGACCGGGCAACCGTCCGCTGAAGTCGCTGAGCGATCTGCTCAAGGGCAAGCAGGGTCGTTTCCGTCAGAACCTGCTCGGCAAGCGCGTCGACTACTCGGGCCGTTCGGTCATCGTCGTCGGCCCGCAGCTGCAGCTGCACCAGTGCGGTCTGCCGAAGCTGATGGCTCTCGAGCTGTTCAAGCCCTTCGTGATGAAGCGTCTGGTCGACCTGAACCAGGCGCAGAACATCAAGTCGGCCAAGCGCATGGTCGAGCGTCAGCGCCCCGCCGTGTGGGACGTCCTCGAAGAGGTCATCGCCGAGCACCCGGTGATGCTCAACCGTGCACCGACGCTGCACCGCCTCGGCATCCAGGCCTTCGAGCCGCAGCTGGTGGAAGGCAAGGCCATCCAGCTGCACCCGCTGGTCTGTGAAGCGTTCAACGCCGACTTCGACGGTGACCAGATGGCCGTGCACCTGCCGCTGAGCGCGGAGGCGCAGGCCGAGGCCCGCATCCTGATGCTGTCGAGCAACAACATCCTGTCGCCGGCGTCGGGCCGACCGCTGGCCATGCCGCGTCTGGACATGGTGACCGGCCTGTACTACCTGACCACCCAGAAGGACGGGCTGGCGGGCGAGTACACCCCGGCGACCGCCGACGACATCGAGCGCGGCGTCTACTCGAGCCCGGCCGAGGCCATCATGGCCGTCGACCGCGGTGCGCTGACCATCCAGTCGAAGATCAAGGTGCGGCTGACGCAGCAGCGTCCGCCCGCCGACGTCGAGGCGGCGGAGTTCCCCGAGGGCTGGCGTCGTGGCCAGGCGTGGGAGATCGTCACCACGCTGGGCCGGGTGCTGTTCAACGAACTGCTTCCGCGCGACTACCCGTTCGTCGACGAGCAGATGCCGAAGAAGCGTCAGGCCGTGATCATCAACGATCTCGCCGAGCGCTACCCGATGATCGTCGTCGCACAGACCGTCGACAAGCTCAAGGACGTGGGCTTCTACTGGGCCACCCGCTCGGGTGTCACGGTGTCGATGTCCGACGTGCTGGTGCCGCCCGCCAAGGCGGAGATCCTGGAACGCTACGAGGAGCGGGCCGACGGACTGGAGCGCAAGTTCCAGCGCGGTGGTCTGACCCCGGACGAGCGTCGCGATGCGCTGGTGGAGATCTGGAAGCAGGCGACCGAGGAAGTCGGTGCCGCGCTCGAGGCCTACTACCCCGACGACAACCCGATCACGATGATCCCGAAGTCGGGCGCCACGGGCAACATGACCCAGGTCCGCAACCTGTCGGGCATGAAGGGTCTGGTGACGAACCCGAAGGGCGAGTTCATCCCGCGCCCGATCAAGTCCTCGTTCCGCGAGGGCCTGACCGTCGCCGAGTACTTCATCAACACGCACGGTGCGCGTAAGGGTCTGGCCGACACCGCCCTTCGTACCGCCGACTCGGGTTACCTGACCCGTCGTCTGGTTGACGTCTCGCAGGACGTCATCGTCCGCGAGACCGACTGCGGCACCGAACGCGGCATCGTCGTCCCGCTGGGCGAGCGTCAGCCCGACGGCAGCATCATCCGCGATGCGCACGTCGAGACCTCGGCGTACGCGCGGACGCTGGCGTCCGACGCCGTCGACGCCGATGGGAACGTCGTCGTCGAGCGCGGCCACGACCTGGGTGATCCGGCGATCGAGGCCCTCCTCGCCGCGGGCATCGCCGAGGTCAAGGTGCGTTCGGTGCTGACCTGTGCCACCGGCACCGGCGTCTGCGCCATGTGCTACGGCCGCTCGATGGCCACCGGCAAGCTGGTCGACATCGGCGAGGCCGTCGGCATCATCGCCGCCCAGTCGATCGGTGAGCCCGGCACCCAGCTGACGATGCGTACGTTCCACCAGGGTGGTGTCGGTGACGACATCACCGGCGGTCTGCCGCGAGTCACCGAGCTGTTCGAGGCGCGTGTCCCCAAGGGCAAGGCTCCGATCGCCGAGGTCTCCGGCCGCGTGCGCATGGAGGACGACGATCGCTTCTACAAGATCACGATCATCCCGGACGACGGGAGCGACGAGGTCGTGTACGACAAGCTGTCGAAGCGTCAGCGTCTGCGCGTGTTCAAGCACGAGGACGGCAGCGAGCGTCTGCTCGCCGACGGCGACCACGTCGAGGTGGGCCAGCAGCTCCTCGAGGGCGCTGCCGACCCGCACGAGGTGCTCCGCGTGATGGGCCCGCGCCAGGTGCAGATCCACCTGGTCAACGAGGTCCAGGAGGTGTACCGGAGCCAGGGTGTGTCGATCCACGACAAGCACGTCGAGACGATCGTCCGCCAGATGCTTCGTCGCGTGACGATCATCGACTCCGGCGCCACCGAGTTCCTGCCCGGTTCGCTCACCGAGCGCGCCGAGTTCGAGGCCGCCAACCGCGCTGCGGTCGCCGAGGGCAGCGAGCCCGCGGCCGGCCGTCCGGTCCTCATGGGCATCACGAAGGCGTCGCTGGCGACCGACTCGTGGCTGTCGGCGGCGTCGTTCCAGGAGACCACTCGCGTGCTGACCGATGCGGCCATCAACAGCCGCAGCGACAAGCTCGTCGGCCTCAAGGAGAACGTGATCATCGGTAAGCTCATCCCGGCCGGTACCGGTATCAACCGCTACCGCAACATCGAGGTGCAGCCGACCGAGGAGGCCCGCGCAGCGGCGTACGCCCTGCCGACCTACGACGACACCTACTACAGCCCGGACAGCCCCTTCGGCGCTCCGAGCGGTGCCGCCGTTCCGCTGGACGACTACGGTTTCGGCGGCGACTTCCGCTGACCTGAACCGCGCAAGGCCCGTCTCCCTCGTGGAGGCGGGCCTTTCGTCGTCTCGGGGTATCGCACCGCTTTCGTTCTGCGCACCCGGTCGCGACCAGGTGCGCAGAACGAAAGCGGTGCGATACCGGGCTGTGGATGGCGGGCTGGGCATTCCGGCCGGGGACGGGTTGGCTCAGGTGCATGTGGAACGTGGACGTCAACGGCCTGGTCCGACGAGCTGATGCCCTCGAGCGGGGTCTCACCGACGCCGACATCAAGCAGGCGCTGCGGTGCGGGGAGCTGATCTCCGCGTGTCGGGGCCTGTACGCGCCGACGTCGTCGTTGCCGGAGGAGGGGTGGCGGCGCGCCCAGGAGCTCTACCGTCGTCGCTGCCTGGCGGCGGGCCGCCGTGATGATGATGCGGCGGCGGGCCGCCGTGATGGTGGTGCGGCCCCGCTCAGTCATCAGTCGGCGGCGGCGCTGCACGGGCTGGAGATGCTCAAGCCGGACTTGACGCGGGTGCACGTCGGCGTGGCGCGGGATTCGAGCGGTAAGTGTCGAGCGACGCGGCACATCCACCCCGGCCTCGATGAGCGCGACGTCGTCGACCTGGCGGGGATCGCGGTGACCCGGATCGAGTGCGCCGCCGTGGAGGTGGCGGTGACCTCCGATTTCGCCGGGGCACTGGCGGTCTTCGACTCGGCTCTGCGGATGGGGGTGCCGCGCGCGTCGCTCGAGGAGGCGTTGAACTCGCGGCAGCGTCGTGGCAGTGTCCGAGCCCGTCAGGCGCTGCGGCTGGCGGAGGCGGGGGCGGCGAACCCGGGGGAGTCGTGGAGTCGGGCACAGATGATTCAGGCGGGTCTGCCGATCCCGTTGCTGCAGCAGGCCGTCGACGTGGAGGGGCATCGCTACTACAGCGACTTCGAGTGGGCGCGTCGGCTCATCGGGGAGTTCGACGGGGAGGGCAAGTACCTGTCGCATCGTCGGCTCGGGGAGAGTGTGGCCGACGCGGTGCTTCGCGAGAAGGAACGCGAGAACCGGCTCCGCGACATGGGGTTCGACGTCGTCCGGTGGGACTGGTCGGTGCTGGAGCGGCGCGGCGTCGTCGCCCGCGTCGGTCCGCGGCTGGAGGCCGCGGGACTCGTCTGAGCCGGTATCGCACCCCTTTCGTTCTGCGCACCCGGTCGCGACACGGTGCGCAGAACGAAAGCGGTGCGATACGGCGACAGATGGTGCGATCAGGCGCCGATCGCGCGGGCGATCAGCGGCCAGGACTCGACCAGATCGGCGTAGAACAGCCCCCAGGTGTGCACGCCGTCGGGGCGGTGGACGAAGCGGTGCGCGATGCCCAGGCCGCGCAGGCGATTGGACATGTTCGTCGTGCACTGCAGGCTGACGGCCTCGATGACGTTGCCGCCGACCAGGCCGCCGCCGTTGCGCAGCAGTGGGCCGTCGACCGGGCCGGGCAGCCCCGAACCGGCCGACAGGTAGACGGCCTTACCGCGCAGCTTCGCGGCGTTCACGATCGGATCGTGCCGGAACCAGGCGGGGCTGCCGGGCGGTCCCCACATGTTGACGACGTTGCCGCCGCCGCGCGCGACGACCGCGGTCGTGGCCAACATGCCGAGCGGGTCGGTGGTGCCCGGACAGCCGCTGTAGGAGGCGACCGCCCGGAACCGACCGGGCGCGTGGGTGACCAGATCGAGTGCCGGGCCGCCCGACATCGACACCCCGGACAGGGCGTTCACGCCGCTGGTGCGGAACACGCGGTCGACCGCGCGCGGCAGCTCACGGGTGACGAAGGTCTGCCACCGGTTCCGCCCCAGCGCCGGGTCGTCGGCCGCCCAATCGGTCATCATCGAGAACCTGCCACCGATCGGCAGCACCACGTTCACCCGCTTGTTCGCAAAGAATCGTCGGACGTCGGTGTTGTTGAACCAGGAGATCCCGTCCTCGGCGCCGCCTGCGCCGGGCAGCAGGTAGAACGTCGGCAGCCCGGCGGGCGTTCCCGGCGGATGCAGGACATGACTGCGAACCCACCGGTGCATCGACGGCGAATAGGTCGACAGGACGCTGACGGTGGGGCCCAGCGAGACGGTGCCCGCCTGGAGCGGTGCCGCGCCGGCGGTCGGCGCCGCGGCGAGCCAGGTGAGGGCCAAGAGGACCAGTGCCGGGATGCGCAGCCGACGGCGATGACGGCCGGGTCTGTGCCCGCTTCGGCCGATCTCGCGTGAGGTCTGCGTGCATTGTCTGCTCGGTCGGGTCATGCGGTCACCGTACGATCAGCGGCGCCGAGCCGGGCATTGCGCGCAGGCGCCGTGTCCGAAACGATAGCTCGCCGCTATCGCACCGCTTTCGTTCTGCGCACTTGGTCGCGACAGGGAGCGCAGAACGAAAGCGGTGCGATACGGCGGTAAAGGCGCAGGCGTAATGAAACGGTCACCGGGAACGACAGATCTGGTGGTGTGATTTCCGAGTCATTCAAGGAGATGCAGTGACCGAACAGATGAACAGGGCCCAGCGGCGGGCCGTCGCACGGTCGACGGGCCAGCGCCGACAGCGTCTGAAGCACGGCCTGGTGGCCGTGAGCGCGGTCGCCGCGCTCGGCACCGGCACGGTGATGGCGCCGGCCGGACAGGCCTTCGCCGCGACACCAGCGCCGAGCAGCGCCGCACTCGGCGGCGCGGACCTCGGTGCGATGCTGGGGATGCTCGACGACCCACTGGTGTCCCAGTTCATCGAGATGTGCCGCACCGGTGGTCTGGCCACGGGGCCGGACGCCTCGAAGAGCACCGAGTTCGATCCGGCGAATCCGCCGGCGGCGATCGCCGACTGCTCCAAGTCGAACGGCACGGGCATCGCCCTGGTGCTTCCCGACAGCCTCGAGGTCGGGCAGGCCGCCGAGAACATGACGCTCGATCTCGGCGACGACATCAACCTCCTGCTCGTCAAGTACCGCATGGGTGAGCGGAACCTGTTCGAGGTGCTGGGCGGCGTCGTCCTCGGCAGCGACACGATCAAGAGCCTCGCGAACGGTGTCGTCGGCGTTCGCGTCGACCCGGGAGCCTTCGACAAGTACAAGACCTACGAGGCGATTCAGCGCGATGCGGCGCTGCCGATCAACCCGGCGAGCAAGGACGGCTGCCTCCAGTCCGACGGCAGCATCAAGAACTTCGACTTCCTGAAGGGCTGCACGTTCGTCGGCGGCACGAAGGTCAGCAAGGGCCAGGACCTGAATCTCGGCAAGCGCACCGAGGCGCTGAAGATGGCCGAGTACCTCACCGGCCACAAGTACGACTACAGCACGCCGCAGGAACTGCCGTCCCCGGCCAAGCCGATCGGCTCCTCGACCATCGTCGGCGACGGCATCAACGTCGCGCTGTCGATGCGCGGCGGCACCGCGCTGGCCCAGACGCGCAACTCTCTCGCCCTGGCGCTGGCCGGCGCCGACAACGGACGCACGTCGACGGCGAGCTCGCTGTTCGGTTTCGCCTCGGCGCTCAACATGGACACCAGCGACATCAAGTTCACCTGGTTCGGCCAGGAGATCGACTTCAGCAAGCTCCGTGCCGCAGGCCTGCTCGACTCGCCGCTCGCGGGCGAGGCCGGTGCCGAAGCCGGTGAGATGCTCGACATGCTCGAAGGACTGAACGGCAACGTGCCCGGCCTCAAGGAGGTCGCGTGCTTCGGCGTGCACGCTCAGGCCACCGCCGAGGGACTCGGCTCCTGCACCAATATCCTCGGCACCTTCGACCACTACAAGGATCTGCGGCCCGCGACCGACGGCAGTCATCGCCAGGAGCAGTGGGGGCTGACCGATGCCACGTCGTTGCTGTTCGGCAACGACGCGCTGCTCAAGCAGCTCGGCCCGGCGCTGGGCGGAGACACCGACAGCCTGATGGACAGCCCGTTCATCGCAGGCATGCTCAAAGCCCTCACCTCCGAAGACGACCGGATCAAGTTCGCCAAGGACTTCGTCCGGTTCACCAAGGACGTGCAGACCAAGATCGTCCCGGTGCTCGACGCCGACGGCAACCCCGTGCTCGACGCCGACGGCAACCCGGTCACCAAGACCGAGACGATCACCGCGCATTGGCTGACCAGCGATTACGGGCTCCGCAATCCGCTCACCATCCAGTGGATGGGACATCAGATCGTGTTCTTCCCGCCGGTGGAGATCAACGGCAGCACGCGTCCGAACCTGATCGGGCTGCCGCAGATCACGAAGATCGCCGACGACGCCCGCGTCGGACTGCTGCCCAAGATCAGCCTCGTGCAGTGGGACAACCCGTTCGGTCTCGGCACCCTGAGCCTGGACAATCCGTTCGACCCGGTCGGCACCCTTCGGAACTACATCAAGAGTGTCACGATCGTCGACGACTTGAAGTCCGCCAAGGACCTGGTCGGGCAGCTGACCGCCGAGAAGGGAGCCGCCGACGCACCGGCCGACGCCGCCGATGCCGACGCCCTGCCGGAGATGGTGGTCAACGCCCCGTCGACGGATCTGGCGCCGACCGTGGTGAAGCCCGCGCCCACGCCGAGCCCGATCGAGATCGCCGGGCCGGATGCGGGCAACGGCGACGGAGCCTCGCCGACCGAGACCCCCTCGGATCAGGCCCCCGCTCCTGATGCAACCGCGCCCGATGCAACCGCTCCCGACGCTCCCGCCGCCGATTCCTCGGTGAGCGACGACTCCGCGTCGGAACCGGCCACGGGTGAGGCCGCACCGGAGGCCGGGACGGACGACGCCGCTCCGGCCGACCTCGTGTCGGTCGGCTGACACACCTCGACAGCGCACGACCCGGCTCGTCCCTCCGGACGGGCCGGGTCGTGCGCTTTAAGATCTGAAGGCATGGGTGAGGCGCGCCGATACCGGTGGCTGCTGCACATCGACCTCGACCAGTTCCAGGTCGCCGTGGAGCGGCTGCGACGCGGCGATCTGATCGGGCGGCCGGTGATCGTCGGCGGCGACGGCGACCCCGGGCGTGCGCGGCAAGTCGTCACCTGCGCCTCTTACGAGGCCCGCGCATTGGGTGTCCGAGCGGGCATGCCGATGCGTGCGGCGGGCCGGCGAGCGCCGGAGGCGGTGTTCCTGCCGCTCGACATGCCGGCGTACGAGGACGCCTCGGCGCGCGTGATGGACGTGCTCCGCGGATTCGGCGACGCCCTCGAAGTCTGGGGGTGGGACGAGGCATACCTGGGCGTGGAGCCGCGCGACGGTCCGGCGCGGCTGGACACCGCCGGCGTCGTCGCGACGGCGCACGCCGTCCGCGAGGCGGTTCGAGTGGGGAGCGGGCTGGCCAGTTGCGTCGGCGTCTCGGACAACAAGCAGCGCGCGAAGGCTGCGACCGGATTCGCCAAGCACGCCATCGGCGCGGACGACTCCGGACCGCGCGACCGCGTCTTCGTGCTCGACGACGCCAACTGGTCGGTGCTGATGGATCAGCGACCGTGCCGCGACCTGTGGAGCGTCGGCCCGCGAACCGCGACGAAGCTGGCCGCGGCGGGGATCGACACCGTCGCCCAACTGGTCGGCACCGGGCGCGACGAGCTGGTCGAGATGTTCGGTCCGCATCAGGGGAACTGGCTGTACGTCCTGTGCCGCGGCGGCGGAGACGACGCGATCGCCGACGAGCCGCCGATCGCCAGATCACACTCGCGGGCCCGCACCTTCGACTCCGACCTGACCGATGCGGCGGATCTGCGGGTGGCGGTCCGCAGGCTCGTGCGCGAGGTGCTCGACCAGGTCGTCGCCGAGGGGCGGGTGCCGTTCCGGGTCGGTCTCACAGTCCGGACGAGGTCGTTTCACACCCGGACGAAGGTGCGCAAACTGGCGGCGCCGAGCGTCGAGTTCGAAGCGCTCGCGACCGTCGTCGAAGAGCTGCTCGAGGCGTTCGCGGTGGACCGGCCGGTACGGCTGATGGCGGTCCGGCTGGAACTGCTCGACCCGCCCGGCGCCGAGCCCTCGACCGTCAGACGGTGATGCCGGCGGCGCGGGCGTGCAGTTCGCGGATCTCGTCTTCGAGGTCGGGCGCCGGTCCCGAAACGGGGACGTCGGGCGCCACCTTGTTGATCGGCAGCGACGCCACCGGTGCGTCGGGCAGCCCCCATGCCGCGCGCCACACGGCCAGCTGGTCGGAGCTGGCGGCGTAGACGATCCGGCCCAGCCCGACCCACGCGTGGGCGGCCGAACACATCGGGCAGTGCTCGCCGGAGGTGTAGACGGTGGCGGCCGCGCGCTGGGCCTCGGTCAGGTTCTCCACGGCCCAGCGGGCGATGGCGAACTCCGGATGGCGGGTGTGGTCTCCGCCGCTGACGCGGTTGCGGTCGGCGAATCGGATGTCGCCCGCCGCGTCGACGACCAGCGAGCCGAAGGGTTCATCACCCTCCTCGAGTGCCTCGCGTGCCAGGGTCACGCAGCGGCGCAGGTGAAGCAGGTCCACATCAGTCGGGGGTGTGATCAAAGGGGCCATGGCTGCGACGTTACCCGGCGGCGCGACTGATCAGCGCGGCACCCGGAAGGCGATGAGTCGGGCGTCACGATCCAGTTCGAGACCGAGCCGGTCCCAGGCGACGCCCACTTGCACCACGGCGTAGGCCGAGGTCGGGAACCGGTCGATGGCGCCTGCCGGATCGAGCGACAGTGCCGCCTCGGGCATGCCGGGGAAGTGCCCGACGACGAGGACGGTCGAGGCGTCGGCGGGCACGTGGATGCGGACGGTCTCGAAGATCTCCGCGGGGGTGCCGCCGTACAGGTCGGACACGTATTCGACGGGAGCGGCGATCCCGGTCTGGGCGAGCGTCATCCGCGTCCGAGTGGACGTGGAGCACAGCACCTGGTCGACGACGATGCGGTCGTCGGCCATCCACCGGCCGGCGAGAGCGGCCTGCCGCATGCCGCGCTCGTTGAGCGGACGTTCGTGGTCGTAGACGCCGTCCGGGTAGGCCGACTTGCCGTGCCGCATGAGGATCAGGGTGCGGGGAGCGGTCATGCCGCACCGCTGATGCCGCCGAGGCGGAGCGCGCGCACGTCGGCGTCGTCCGCCATGAGACGCAGCAGTTGAGCGGTCTCGCGCCACGCCGACACCTCCTGCACCAGCAGGACGTGCTCGTCGATCCGCTCATCACCGAGCGCCTCATCGGCCAACTCGGTCAGCTCCAGCAGCTCATCGACGCAATGCGTGATCAGCTCCGGGATCCGGACGCCGCCGCAGGCGTCGTCGATCTCCCGCGACGACAGCGTCGTCATCCGCTCGAGGTCCCTGCGATAAGTCATGCCCTCACGGTAGTGCCCGCCACCGACAGAATCGGGCAGGCGCGCGCCGCGCGGACGAGTGATCTCGGCGGCCGACACCGCGGGCGTCGCGAAGACGGATTCGACCCCGAACCGGGTAAAAACCGCGGTGAGGACAACGCTGTCCGGGCCGCCGACGGCTCCGTACGGTCATCGCCATGACGACAACACAGCTCATCGACATCCCCGACACACAGACCCCGCTCAACACGATCGCGGCGGCCACGGCGTCCGCGGTCGCGGCGAAGGCGAGCAATGCGCAGGTGGTCTTCGGGGCCACCGCGACCGCGACGGAGGGCGTCGCCAGCGAGGTGTCGCTGCGATCGTTCAGCGTCAGCGTCGACGAGCCGCCGACCCTGGGCGGAGCCGATGCCGCACCGAACCCCGTCGAGTACTACCTCGCCGCGCTGCTGTCGTGCCAGGTCGTCACCTACCGGTTCTGGGCCGAGCGCCTCGGCATCGCCTTCGACGACCTCAAGCTGTCCGCGGAGGGCGACCTCGACGTCCGCGGCTTCTTCGGCCTCGACTCGCAGGTGCGTCCGGGATTCACCGCGGTCCGCGTGGTGGTCGACATCTCCGGGCCGGCCTCCGACGAGGACTACCGCCTCCTCCAGGAGACCGTTGAGCGGCACTGCCCCGTGCAGGATCTGACGACCAATCCGACCCCGGTGGAGACGCGGTTGCGCGTCGCTCGCTGAGCAACACCGAGACGGTAGGGTCCGCGACCGGGCGCGGGGGCATTAACCTTGATCAGGTGCATACCTGGGCTCCGATGCTGCTGGCGGTCGTGGCGGCGATACTGATCGCCGCCGGCACCGTGCTGCGGCAGCGGGCGTCGGCGTCCAACGGGGCGATCACGGCCGGCTGGTGGCTGGGGGCGGCGGTCGCCTTGGCGGGCTTCGGCCTGCAGGCGACCGCCCTCGGCCTCGGGTCGATCCTGGTGGTGCAGCCGCTGGTGGTGTTGGCTGTGCTGTTCGCGCTGCCGATGGAGTCCTGGATCGACAAGCGCCGCATGGAGCGCAGCGAATGGCTCTGGGGGCTGATCCTGGTCGCGTGCGTGGTGTCGTTCCTGGTCCTGGCGCGGCCGGTCTCCACCGACCGCCGTCCGAACATGCTGGTCATGGTCATCACGGTCGGCGCCCTGATGCTCGGAATCGTCGCCATCGTGATCAACGCGGAGCGATGCCGCAGCCCGCACTTCTGCGCCCTCTGCTACGGACTGGCCGCGGGCGCCCTGTTCGGCGTCTCCGCGCTGCTGATCAAGGCGGTCGCGATCCGGTTGTACTACGACCCGGTGTCGGTGTTCGTGCACGCCGAGATGTACCTGCTGGTGGTCGTGGTGCTGTTGGCGATAGCCGCACAGCAGCGCGGTTTCGGCGCGGGTGAGCTGCAGACGTCGTTCCCGGCGATGAACGTGATGGAGCCGCTCGTGGCGATGGTGCTCGGCGTCGCCCTGCTGGGCGAGAACATCTACGTCAATGCGCCGACCGCGGTGTTCCTGTGCGTCGTGGCGGTGGTCGCGGCCGTCGCCGTGGTCAAGCTGGCCCAGGACAGCGCGGCCAGCGGTCAGGAGCGGCGCGCGATGCGTGAGGAGCGGGTGAGGCTGGGCTGATCAGCCCTGCTCGATGAGCGCGGGCAGCGCCTGCGCCCACTCCTCGGCGGCCTTGACCGGCTTCACGGTGGACGAGGCGTCGTGACGGAAGTGCTCGCCGACCTGGACGGCGCCGAGTTCGGTCAGCTTGGCGGCCATGATCTCGCCGCCCCGGTTGTAGGTGTCGCCGTAGACGGTGTCGCCCATGCCGAAGACGGCGAAGCGCAGACCCGTCAGGTCGGGCTTCTCCTCGTCGAGCTCGTCGGCGAAGGGCAACGCGCTCGAGGGCAGTTCGCCTTCGCCGTACGTGGAGCAGACGACCACCAGGAAGTCGTCGGTGCTCAGGTCCTCGGCGGCGAACTCCGCCATGTCGTAGACCGACGGATCGTGCTCAGCCGCCAATACGTCAGCGATCGCATCGGCGACGAGCTCGCCGGTGCCGGTCTCGGTGCCGTAGAGGATGACAGCTGCCATGGTCGTGAATCTCCTGAGTTCGGGGTCGGCGACGACGATTACGGTAGCGTAACCAATTCGCTCAGTCGAATCCCCGACCAGGGGCTTTGGTCTCGGATCGGGCGCAGGTCCGGCGACCTCACTCGACCTCCCAGCGGTCCTGTTCCGCCGCTTCGGTGACGTGGTAGGTCAGGGTTCCGGTATTGCCCGCGGAATCGGCGACCGAACAGGTGAAGCTCTGCTGCGGCGCCACCGCCTTCAGCCCGCTGCCGCAGTCGACGGTGATGGGCCGGCCGATCTTCTCGCTGACCGCGGGCGCCAGCTTCTTCGAGGTCGTCTTCATGTCGTAGGCGCGCTCGACGGACTTGAAGTTGACGTCGGGCTGGGCGACGGTCGCGGTGACGTTGAAGGCGGTGCCGTCGGCGGTGGCGACGCAGTTGAACTCGGTGCCGTCGCCCGGATCCTTGCCGGGGTCGTCGCACGTGACGTCCTGCACCCGGTAGCCGAACGGGGCCAGCGTGGAGTTGAACTCGTCGGTGATCGCCGAGGTCAGTTTGTCCATGTCGATGGAGTCACCGCCGATCGAGAACGAGCAGGAGGCCAGGACGGGGGCGGCGACGATGCCGACGGCGACGGCCGCAATGCGACGAATGAGCATGTCGATGACTCTATCGCGGCGTCGACCAGCGACGATGCGAATCGCGGCGCATACGGGATCATCGACGGAAGTGGGACTATGGTCCCGAACCGCCCACCTGACGAGTATGGCGACGAACACACCTGGTTACCATCGAATCCCCTCGTGAGAAAGTAGGTCCGCAATGGACTGGAGCTCGTTCTGGAACGTCCTTTGGTACACGGTGCTGGTGTTCGCCTTCATCGCCTACCTGATGGTCCTCTTCATGGTCCTCACCGACCTGTTCCGCGACCACAAGCTGTCTGCGGTCTGGAAGATCGTCTGGATCATCTTCTTGATCCTGCTGCCGTATCTGACCGCTTTCGTCTACGTGATCGCGCGCGGTCGCGGCATGAGCGAGCGCAGCCAGGCGGCCGCGGTGGCGGCCGAGAAGGCCAACCAGGAGTACATCCGGCACGCGGCGGGCAAGAGCTCACCGGCCGCCGACATCGCGACCGCGAAGAGCCTGCTCGACGCGGGGACCATCACCCAGGCCGAGTACGAGACCCTCAAGGCGAAGGCCCTCGCCGGCTGACGGCGCCCCGACCCGTCCGATGCCCGGAATCCGCCACGCGGGTTCCGGGCATCGGCGTCTGCGGGGTGCGCCGAGATGACGGTTACTGTGGGACGCAGCCGGTTCGACCGACGCCTCGGGCAGGGAAGGGGAGCGATGGCCACGCGCATCGACAGCTGGATCTGGGCGATCCGGCTGACCAAGACCAGATCGGCGGCGGGGGCCGCCTGTCGGGCCGGACATGTGCAGCTCAACGGGGTCGCCGCGAAGCCTGCCGCGCCGGTGTCGGTCGGCGATCGCGTCACGGTCCGCCTGGGCGGGCGAGAGCGGATCGTCGAGGCGACCAAGCTCATCAGCAAGCGGGTGTCGGCGCCGGCGGCGGCCGAGTGCTTCATCGACCACAGTCCGCCGCCTCCGCCGCGCGAGGTGCTGGCCTCCATCCCGCACCGTGACCGCGGGGCCGGGCGCCCGACCAAGCGCGAGCGCAGGCAACTCGACCGGTTCCGCGCCGGCCCGGCGATGGTCGGCCCGCTGCTGGCGGGACTGGTCGCGCTGGCGATGCTGGTCACCGGATGTTCGTCGAGCGAGGGCGCCGACGCGCCCGCCGAACAGACCCCGCGGGCGGGCGACGGGCCGCAGTTCGCCCGGTGCGGCGGACTGACCACAGACGAGGTCGTCGACCTCTCGGGGATGCCCGGGCTCCGACTCGCCATCGACAACCCGTCGACCTGCGAATGGCGGGCCGACGTGCAGCGCAACGGCTCGGTGTCGTTCAACTGGTACCGCGGGTCGCCGATCGGGCGAGAGCGTGGGACCGAGCAGCTCAGCCGGGACAGCACGCGTGACTACTCGATCGACGGCCACCCCGGATTCATCGCCTCGACGCCCGGGATCTGCGAGACGGCGATCGCCTGGGACGCGGACTTCGTCGAGATCTCGCTCGCCTCGCCGAGCAGCGCCGTCGCCGGCCCGACCATCGAATTGGATCGACTGTGCGCCTCGGCCAAGCGGATCACCGAGAAGGTTGTGAAGGGGGCGTCGTGACCGGTCGAAGCAGACGATCCGTCGGTCGTGCCGCGGCGACGGTGCTCGCCGCGGTCCTCACGCTGACGGCGTGCACGGTCGACGGGACGGCGGTCCGCGAGGGCCGGTCGGTCGGCACCGACACCGGGCACGTCGACACCGATCGCTTCGAGAAGCTGCTCGCCGAATGCGAGGTGCTGCCCGCCGCGAAGATCGCCCAGGTCATCGGCGGAACCACGGCGTCGCCGAACTTCTTCGGCGCGAACTGCCGCTGGGTGGTGATGCCCCAGCAGGTCGACGTCACCTTCAACTGGTTCGAGTGGGGCGACTACAACCTCGAGAAGGAGACCGCGCAACGTCTCGGCTTCACGACCGAGAACATCGCGATCCAGAGTCAATCGGCCTTCACGCAGCGCGACCCGAAGCGGCCGCACGTCTGCGGGGTCACCGCCAAGGCGACGGCGGGCGGAGTGTTCACCTGGTGGGTGGAACCCGAAGGCGGTCAGGCCGGCGATCCGTGCATTGCGCCCACCAAGCTGATGGAGCTGATTCTGACGAGCGCGTACTGACGATCGGACCGGCGGCGGTCGGACCGGCGGCCGCGGTCAGGGGATCCGGGCCACCGAGACCGACGCGGCCACGGCGAGAGCCCCGTCGTCGTCGGGAGTCATGATCCACATCAGCAGCGCGTCGGGAAGCCGGTGGCGACGAACGGTCACCCGCGCACCCGGCCGGATGGGCCGCAGGTACTCGATGACGGCGCGATGCGGCGCCGCGAGCAGATCGGGATGGTCGACCAGTTCGTCCTCGACCGCCTCGAAGTACGCGGCGTTGTTGAGGTGCTTGAACGGATCGAAGTCGGTGACCCGCAAGACGTGTTCGCGGTCGGGGACGGCGAGTCCGGCCGGGTCGGGGGCGAGGGCGGGGTTCATCGCCTTCCATCGGAGCCGATGCTCGTCGGTCATCGGCCTCAGGGTCTGCATCGCCAGGTCGCTGATCCGGGCGGGCAGCCCGCTCTCGGTCATGTTGATCCAGAACGCCTCGGTCTCGATGAGGCCGTCGGGCCGCGGCTCCGGATTGAAGCGGTTGGTGCCGCCGTCGGCGCGGATCCGTACGCGCATGTTGGTCCACCTGGTCGACAGGGCGCCGCACCAGCGTTCGGTCGTGAAGTCCGACGGCCAGGTGATCGGAACCAGGACGTCGATGACGGTGCGGCGGATGATCCAGAACGGATCGGTGTCGGCGAAGGGCACGGCGGCGATGTTGTCGTTCGCGACGTCCTGCAGGTAGCGGGCGACGCCGTCCAGGCGGACGCGCATGTCCTGATCGATGTCGCCGGTCCGCACGCGATAGGGCGCGGTGTAGAACTCGGCACCGACCTTCCGGTCGCTGAGCGGGCGATAGTCCGGTGCTGCGGTCATCGGTACGGACCTTCCTGAGATGGTTCCTCCATCCGGTCTCACTGGGGGTCCGGATGTGACCGAAGATACGGTACTCTCATAGAAACTAGAACACGTTCACCCTTGATGTTCGAAAGGGATGTCTGCGATGACGCACATTATTACTCGGGCCTGCTGTAACGACGCCTCCTGCGTCGACGTGTGCCCGGTCAACTGCATCCACCCCACGCGGGACGAGCCGGAGTTCCTCACCGCGGAGATGCTGTACATCGACCCGGAGACGTGCATCGACTGCGGTGCGTGCGTCGACGAGTGCCCGGTGAGTGCGATCTACCCGGACGATCAACTGCCCGCGCAGGAGGAGCCCTTCCTGCAGATCAACGCCGACTACTACAAGGACCACGACGTCGAAGGCGGCCTGGTGCGGCATCCGAAGCCGCCGCAGCTGCCTGCGGACGAGCTGCGCGTGGCGATCGTCGGCGCCGGTCCGGCCGCCTTCTACGCCGCGCAGGAGCTGGTCAAGAAGGCGCAGATCACCGTCGACATGTTCGACCGTCTGCCGACCCCCTACGGACTGGTGCGCGCAGGCGTCGCGCCCGACCACGCGCAGACCAAGGGCGTGGAGGACACCTTCGCCGCGGTGGAGCGCAAGCGCAACTTCACCTACCACCTCGGCGTCGAGGTCGGCACCCACATCACGCACGACGAACTGCGGGAACGCTACGGAGCCGTGCTGTACGCCGTCGGCGCCCCGCACGACCGACGCCTGGACATCCGGGGCGAGGACCTGCCCGGATCGGTGGCGGCCACCGACTTCGTCGCCTGGTACAACGGCCATCCCGACTACGCGCACCACGAGTTCGATCTGTCGGGAGAGCGCGCGGTGGTGATCGGAAACGGCAACGTTGCGATCGACGTCGCCCGGATCCTGGTGACCGACCCTGAGGAGCTGGCGGGCACCGACATCGCCGACCATGCGCTCGCGGCGCTGCGCGCCTCGCAGGTGCGCGAGGTGGTGGTCGTGGGTCGGCGCGGAATCGAGCACGGCGCCTTCACCAACGGCGAGTTCGTCTCCCTGGCCGATCTCGAGGGCGTCGACATCGTGATCGACGACGCCGAACTGACGCTGTCCGACGAAGCCGCCGAAGCGCTCGCCGCCGACACCCTCGATTCGGTGATCGCCACCAAGGTGCGGCTCGCCCGCGAGTTCGCGGCCACGCCGCAGACCGACGGCAACCGGCGGATCGTGTTCAAGTTCCTGTCGTCGCCGGTCGAGTTCGGCGGCACCGAGGCCGTGAACGCGGTGACGCTGGTGCGCAACCGGTACATCGGCGACGGGAGGATCGAGCAGACCGATCAGAAGACCGAACTGACGACCGGCTTCGCTGTCCGATCCATCGGCTATCGTTGCGAACCGATCAAGGACCTGCCCTTCGACGACCGCCGCAGCGTCGTCCCGAACGCCGACAGTCGCGTGCTCGACGGCCCCGACGGCGAGCCGCTCACCGGCGTCTTCGTCGCGGGCTGGATCAAGCGCGGCCCCACCGGCGGCATCGGCCGCAACCGGCTCTGCGGCGAACAGGCGGCCGCGTCGATCCTGGCCGACTTCGCCGGCGGAGCGCTGGTCGCACCGACCGCCGATCGGTCCGACGTGCCCGACCTGGTGGCCTCGCGCGGTGCCCACCGCGTCGACCTGGCGGGATGGAAGCGCATCGACGCCGCCGAACGTGAGGCCGGATCGGCGGCGGGGCGCCGTAGGGTGAAGTTCGTGTCGATCGACGAGATGAAGAACATCGCGGGCGCGGCCGAGCCGATGGGCGAAGCCTAGTGCGGATCGCGTTGCTGTCGTACCGCAGCAAGCCCCATTGCGGCGGACAGGGCGTCTACGTCCGGCATCTCTCGCGCGAACTGGTCGCGCTCGGGCACGAGGTGGAGGTCTTCTCCGGTCAGCCCTACCCCCAACTCGACGAGGGGGTCGGGCTGACCGAGGTGCCGAGCCTGGACCTGTACGGCGAGCCGGAGCCCTTCCGGACGCCGCGGCTGCGCGAGTACCGCGACTGGATCGACGGGCTCGAAGTGGCGGCGATGTGGACCGCCGCCTTCGGGGAGCCGCTGACCTTCAGCCTTCGGATGGCGCGGGTGCTGCGGGGCCGGCGCGACGACTTCGACGTCGTGCACGACAATCAGTGCCTCGGCTACGGATTGCTGTCGATCAAGAAGCAGGGATTCCCGCTGGTCGCGACGATCCACCACCCGATCACCCGCGACCGCGCCCTGGCGGTCAAGGCCGCGGTGGGATGGAAGAAGATCAGCGCCTGGCGGTGGCATTCGTTCCTGGCCATGCAGGGGCGGGTGGCCCGGCGGATCCCGTCGCTGCTGACCGTCTCGAACAGCAGCGAGCAGGACATCCGCGAGGCCTTCCACGTGGAGCCGGGGGCGCTGGCGACGATCCCGCTCGGCGTCGACGTCGACCTCTATGCACCCCGCGGGCCGCGCGTCCCGGGCCGGATCGTGTGCGTGGCCAGTGCAGATGCACCCCTCAAGGGCGTCTCGTACCTGCTGGAGGCGGTCGCGAAGGCGGCCGTGGAGAAGGACGTGCACCTGACCCTGGTCTCCAAACTCGATCCGGAGGGGCCGTCGGCGCGGTTGATCGACGAGCTCGCGATCGGCGATCGCGTCTCGGTGGTCTCCGGGCTCGACGACACCGAACTCGCCGAACTGCTGGCCAGTGCGGAGGTGGCGTGCGTGCCGTCGCTCTACGAGGGCTTCTCACTGCCCGCGGTGGAGGCCATGAGCTGCGGTACGCCGCTGGTGGCCACCCGCGCCGGAGCGATCCCGGAGGTCGTCGGAGACGATGAGGAGGCAGCCGTCCTGGTGCCGCCGCGGGATGCCGGCGCCCTCGCGCAGGCCGTGCTGCGACTGCTCGACGATCCCGCGCTCGCCGCCCGGCTCGGCGCCGGCGGTCGGGCCCGGGCAACCGAGCGGTACAGCTGGTCGGCCGTCGCCCGGGCCACCGCCGAGCGCTACCAGGCCGCCATCGACGCCGCTACGGAAGGACGCTGACCTTGCTCACTGTGGATTTCGACCGGCTCGACGTGGGGCCCGGCGTCCGCGCTATCGACATCGGCGCCGGTCAGGGCAGGCATTCGTACGAGATGCTGCGCCGCGGCGCCGACGTGACGGCCTTCGACCAGAACGAGCGGGACATGGCCGACGTCGCCGAGATGTTCGGGGCGCTCGCCGCCGCGGGCGAGGTCCCCGAGTCCGGGGTCGCGCGCACGCAGGTGGGCGACGCCCTCGCGCTGCCGTACGACGACGCGAGCTTCGACGTCGTGCTGATGTCGGAGATCCTCGAGCACATCCCCGACGACGAGTCGGCGATCGCCGAGATGGTCCGGATCTTGAAGCCGGGCGGGCTCGCCGCGGTGACGGTGCCGCGGTACTGGCCGGAGAAGATCTGCTGGGCGCTCTCGGACGCCTACCACGAGGTGGAGGGCGGACACGTTCGCATCTACCGGGAGTCCGAACTGGCGGGCAAGCTGGCTGCGGCCGGGCTGGAGGTGACCGGTTCCGGTCACGCGCACGCGCTGCATGCGCCGTACTGGTGGCTCAAATGCGCCGTCGGCGTCGACAACGACCGCCACCCGCTGGTCCGCGGTTATCACCAGCTCCTGGTCTGGGACATGATGAGCAAGCCGTGGCTGACCCGGGTGGGAGAGCAACTGCTGAATCCGGTGGTCGGCAAGTCGGTGGCGATCTACCTGCGTAAACCGGCCGAGAGTGTCGAGTCCGCCGAGCCGGCCGCCTGACGATGAGCCTGCCGTGGATCTCGGGCGTGCTGACCCGCGCACAGGTGCGGGCCACGGGCGCGGCGATCGTCGAGATGCAGGAACCCGACGGTGCGCTGCCGTGGTTCCCGGGCGGAAAGACCGACCCGTGGGATCACGTCGAGTCGGCGATGGCGCTGACCGCCAGCGGCTTTCACGCGCAGGCGCGAGCGGCCTACGAATGGTCGGCGCACACCCAGCGCGCCGACGGCTCCTGGCCGCGGGAGCTGCGGGTGGGGCGCGTGGTGGACGCCGGTGTCGACTCCAACTTCTGCGCGTACATCGCGGTCGGCGTGTGGCACCACTATCGGGCTTCGGCGGACGAGGCCTTCCTGTGGAGCATGTGGCCGACGGTGCGCGCCGCGATCGACCGGGTGCTGATGTTTCAGCGGGCCGACGGCGCGTTCCGCTGGGCGGCGGACTATCGGACCGGCGAGATGTTCGACGACGCGCTGATCACCGGGAACGCGAGCATCTACTCGTCGCTGTGCTGTGCGAGTCGCATCGCGGCCGCTGTCGAGGTGCCGGTGCCGGAGTGGGATCGGGCGCTGGCCGACCTCGCCGCCGCCTTCACCAGGCCGACCGAGACCTTTCTGCCACCCAGCGACCACTCGATGGACTGGTACTACCCGGTGCTTGGTGGACCGATCCGCGGCGCGGCGGGCCGGGCGCTGCTCGACGAGCACTGGGATCGGTTCGTCGTGCCCGGGCTCGGCGCGCGATGCGTCGATCATCGACCCTGGGTGACCGGCGCCGAGACCAGTGAACTGGCGTTGGCGCTGGAATCGGTCGGCGACGTCGATCGGGCCGCGCAGATGGTCGAATCGATCCAGCATCTGCGGGATCCCGATGGCTCGTACTGGACCGGGCTCGTCTTCGCCGACGGCAAGCGCTGGCCGGTGGAACGCAGTTGCTGGACGTCGGCGGCGGTGATCCTGGCGGCCGACGCGATCAGCCGTGCCACGCCCGCCGGCGGTGTCTTCGCCGAACTCGGCTCGGTGCCTGTTCCCGCCCTCGACTCTTAGTTAGACTTGTGTCCAGTCTGGTGTCCATTCGGGGCGCCGCGGATTCGGAGGGTCACGTGGATTTCGGAATCGTGCAGTTCACCAGCGATCGCGGACTGCGTCCCCAAGAGCTGGCGCCGCTGATCGAGGAGGCGGGCTTCGCCGCCTACTACGTGCCGGAGCACAGCCACATCCCGACCAAGCGGGAGGCGGCGCATCCGCGGACCGGTGACGCGAGCCTGCCCGACGAACGGTATACCCGCACCCTGGATCCATGGACGTCGCTGGCGGCCGCGGCCGCGGTCACCTCGCGGATCGAACTGTCGACGGCGGTCGCGCTGCCGGTGCAGTCCGATCCGCTGACCCTGGCCAAGACCATCGCCACCCTCGATCACCTCTCGCAGGGACGTCTGAGTCTCGGCGTCGGCTTCGGCTGGAACCTCGACGAGTTGGCCGACCACCACGTACCGGCCGGTCGCCGCCGCACGATGCTGCGCGAATACCTGGAGGCCATGCGCGCCCTGTGGACGCAGGAGGAGGCGGAGTACCACGGCGAGTTCGTCGACTTCGGCCCCAGCTGGGCGTGGCCCAAGCCGGAGCGGACGATCGCCGTCAACGTCGGCGCCGCGGGCACGGAGAAGAACTTCAAATGGATCGCGCGCAGCGCCGACGGCTGGATCACCACCCCCGGTGAGACCGAGATCGACGACTCGGTGGCCCTGCTGAACAAGGTGTGGTCCGATGCAGGCAGGGAAGGGCGGCCGCAGATCGTCGCGCTCGACATCAGGCCCGACGCCGAGCGCTTGGCGCGGTGGGAGGAGATCGGCGTGACCCGCGTGCTCTACGGCCTGCCCGACAAGGACCTCGACACCGCGCGCGCCTACCTGACGAAGCTGGCGGCCAAGCTCGCCGCCTGACCGCGCGCTCGCCTGTCTTCTAGGGTGGTCGCGCATCGAGCCCAGGGTGCGGGGGTCTCGATACGCTCGCTCTCTTCGTTCGCGGGCTACTCGACCGGCCTGGGGGCGCGGCTTCAGGGTGGTCGAGTAAGCGACCGGAGCGTAGCGGAGGCCGCGCATCGAGACCTGCGGGTGTGGGGGTCTCGATACGCTCGCTCTCTTCGTTCGCGGGCTACTCGACCGGCCTGGGGGCGTCTCGCCCGGCCTGGGGGCGTCTCGCCCGGCCTGGGGTGGGGCGGTTTTAGGGTGGTCGAGTAAGCGACCGGAGCGCAGCGGAGGCCGCGCATCGAGACCTGCGGGTGTGGGGGTCTCGATACGCTCGCTCTCTTCGTTCGCGGGCTACTCGACCAGCCTGGGGTGGTGGTGCGAGGCTGGGCGGGTATCGCCGCAAGCAGTACGCTCACGGGCCGCCGCCGGCAATGTTCCGGAGGTGGCTGCTGAGCGTCCTGTTTGCGGGAGTGTGGCGCTGGGTGCCCGGGGATGCGGGGGTCTCGATACGCTCGCTCTCTTCGTTCGCGGGCTACTCGACCAGCCTGGGGGCGTCTCGACCGGCCTGGGGTGGGGCGGTTTTTAGGGTGGTCGAGTAAGCGTCCGGAGCGTAGCGGAGGCCGCGCATCGAGACCTGCGGGTGGGTGTCGGCTCCGGAGGCCTCGACCAGCGTGCGGTGGGGCCTCCGGAGGGCTCGATACCCCTCAGCCCGCCATGTACGCCGCCTCCAATCGGCCGAGGTCGGCGGTCAGGGCGGCGGCGTTGTCCTCGAGGTGGATGCGGCCGCGCACCAGGACGACGGCGCGGTCGGCGACGCCCAGCGCGAGGTGCACGTGCTGTTCCACCAGGACCACCGAGGTGCCCTGCTCCGCGGCCACCTGGCGCAGCACCGGCAGGATGGCCTCCACGATCACCGGCGCCAGACCCATGCTGAGTTCGTCGATCAGCAGGACATCGGGCTTCTGCAACAGCGCCCGAGCGAGGGCGAGCATCTGCTGCTCGCCGCCCGAGAGCTGCCCCGCAGCCACCGGGAGTCGCTTGCGCAGGGCCGGGAAGTAGCCGAGCGCCACCTCGATCTCCTGCGCCGCCGCCTTGCGGCCCCGTGCTCGCGCCGCGAGCCGCATGTTCTGCTCGGTGGTCAACTTCCGGAAGAGCGCGCGATCGTCGGGCACCAGGACCAGCCCGTTGCGCACGGCCGCCCGCGGATTCCCCGAAGGCAACTCGGTCCCGGAGACGGTGACCGTGCCCGCCTCACGGGGCAGCAGCCCGGCGAGGGTCTCGAGCAGCGTCGTCTTACCGGCGCCGTTCGGACCCAGCAGGGCCACCACCTCGCCCTTGCCGATACTCAGATCCACCTCGTGCACGCACGGGCTGTTCCGGATCCGGGCGGCCGACAACCCGGCGCATTCGAGTACGTTCACTTCTGCTCCTCCGCGGTCGTGCCTGCCACCCGTGTCGCCGCCTGCGCCGCCGCGGCGTCGCCGGCTGCGGGACCGGTGTCGTCCGGGACGTCGTCCGGGCCCGCCATCTCGGCGGCCAGCGGTGACCCGAGGTAGGCCTTGATGACGGCGTCGGACGATCGGATCTCGTCCGGGGTGCCGGTGGCGATGACCGAGCCCAGGTCGAGCACGATCACTCGATCGCACACCCCCAGAACCAGATCCATGTCGTGATCGATCAGCAGCATCGCCGTCCCCGACATCTGCGCGGCCCGCAGACGCGCGCCGAGCCACTGGCTCTCGTCGGTGTCCAGACCCGCCGCCGGCTCGTCGAGCAGGGCCACCCGTGGTTCACCCGCCAGCACGCGCGCCACCGACACCAGCTGCCGCTGGCCCTGGGAGAGTTCGGCGGCGGGCACGTCGGCCAGATCGGTGATCCCCAGCAGATCGAGGGCCTTGTCGACCGCGCCCTCCGGGCTGCGCCCGGCCGCGACCTTCAAGTTCTCGATCACCGACAGGTCGTCGTACAGCTCGATGTCCTGGAAGGTGCGGCCCAACCCGGCGCGGGTGCGTTTGTGCGGCGCCAGCCTGTCGATGCGGCGTCCGCCCGTCGTCACCTCGCCGGTGGCGGGCACGAAACCGCAGATCGCATCGACCAGGGTGGTCTTGCCTGCACCGTTGGGGCCGATGAGGCCGACGATCTCACCGGCCCGGAGCTCGAACGACACGTCGTCGACGGCGACCACCTGCCCGTACTTGACGCCGACGTGATCGGCGCGCAGGACGACGTCGCCGACGGCGCGCGTCGGCGTCGTTCCGGTCTCCGCCCCCGGCGCGGCGGTGTCGGCGCCGCGCGAGAGGTCCGCGGTGGCCGCCCGCTTGGGCGGGCGGATGGCGGTCAGCCTGCCGGCGATGCCGTCCGGGCTGGTCACCACACCGACGATCAGCAGGGCGCCGCTGGCCAGCATGTAGTAGTCACCGAAGTTGAGGTACTTGTCCATCGCGAAGTACATCAGCGCGCCGGGCGCGATGACACCGGCGATCAGCGAGCCGGTGATGGAGGTGACGCCGGCGATGTAGATCACCGCGAACAGCGCGATGCCGCTGAACACCGTGTACGACGTCGCCGTGGCCAGCGTCTGCTGATAGGCCAGCAGCGAGCCGCCCAGGCCGGCGATGAAGGAGGCGATCGCGAACGCGGCCAACTTGGTGGCGCCGACGTCGATGCCGGCCGACGCCGCCGACCGCTCGTTCGCGCGGACCGCCAGCATCGACGCGCCCAGCCGGCTGCGTCGCAGGGCGGCGACCGCCAGGGCGGTGATCGTCAAGATCACCAGGCACATCACGCCGAAGGAGATCCTCGGATAGCCGTCGCCCGCGCCGATGCCCAGGTCGATCCCGAACAGCGACGGTGAGCCGATCGGCGCACCGTCGAGCCCGCCGTTGAAGCTCGGATTGCGGAACCAGAAGGCTTCGGCGAACACCGCGAGCGCCAGCGTCGCGACCATCAGCGGCAGTCCGCGCACCCGCAGCGCGGGCAGTCCGACGATCACGCCGATCACGGTGGCGACCAGTGCCGCGAGCAGCGGGGCGATCGGGAAGGGCAGCTCCAGGTTGACGGTGAACCGGCTCAACGCGAAGGCCCCGGTGCCCGCGAGCGTCAACTGCGCGAGGGAGACCTGTCCGGTGTAGCCGGTCACGACCAGCTGGGAGAGGGCGATCATGCCGAAGATCATCGACGCGATGACCGCCAGCCGGAGGCTGCCGGAGGTGGTGATCAGCGCGACCACCGCGACCGCGACCCACCCCGCGGTGGGCACCAGAATGCGGCGCGGTCGGGGCGAGCGGCCCAGATCGTTGGTCGAGACCGCGCCGCGGCCCGGGAGCGGACGCCCGCGGATCAGCAGGAAACCGAGGATCAGGATCAGCGGGACCGCTTCGGCCAGACCGGCCTGGGGCAGTGCGTCCCACACCGACTGCAGGTAGGTGGCCTCGGACTGGAGCATGCCGATGACCAGGCCCGCGGTGACGGTGATGCCGATGCCCGCGAAGTCGCCGACCAGCGCCGCGGCCAGCGCGGGCACGATGAACATGGTGTAGGCGACCGGGTTGAGCGGAACGATCGGTGCGATCACGATGCCGCCGACGGCCGCGGTGCCCGAGGAGAGCGCCCAGTTGGCCAGGGCGATCCGGTCGGGCGACAGACCCGTCAGCAGCGCGCCCTTCTCCGACTCCGCGGCGGCCTCGGTCGCCATGCCGAAGCGGGTGTACCGCAGCACCAGGCCCGCGCAGACGGCCAGTCCGACGATGACCGCGGCCAGCCAGAGTCGGTCGGTCGGGATGACGGCGTCGCCCAGGTGCAGGTTGCGCTGGGCGAAGATCGGGCCGACGGTCGGGGTGTCGGTGCCGACCTGCAGGGCGATGAGCGCCTGCAGCACCAGCATCACGCCGATCGCGGCGACGGCCTTGGCGAGCACCGGGGCGTTGCGCATCGGCCGGAAGACGACCAGTTCGGCGATCACGCCGAGGATCGCGGCGAGCAGGACCGAGACCACCAGCGCTGGGAGCACGCCCCACGGCCCGCCGACGTCGACCGTCGACTGGACCCCGGGGATGGGGATCAGCAGTTGGCCGTGGCGGAGGAAGGCGAACGTGTACGCCGCGTAGAGGGCGACGGCTCCGGTGGCGAAGTTGACCACGCCGGAGCTCTTGTAGGTCATGACCAGGGCGAGGCCGAGCGCCGCGTAGACGGCGCCGTTGCCCAGGCCCAGGAGGAGGTATGCGAAAACGGAGGTCATCAGGTCCTCGGAAGTCGAGACAGGTCACCCGGTGCACTGCGGGCGGGTGGGGGCAGCTGCACGAGTAGGAGTCGGGAAGCGTGCCGGGGGTCGTCGAGCGACGACCCCCGGCACGTCTTCAGGTGATGTCGATCAGTGCTGGTTGACGACCTCGGTGTCGACGAGCTTCAGATCGGGCGAGATGGTGCTGACGAGGATGCCGCTGCTGCAGATGCTCGGCAGCATGGGGACGGCCTTGCCGTTGCACGTGAAGTGCAGGCCCGGGGCGGCCGGGATCGGGACGTTCTGCGCGGTGCGGAAGGCGGTCATGACGTCCTTCGGGCCCACCGTGTCGGTCTTCGGCAGCGAGCCGCCGACGCCGGCGAGCGACATGACGATCTGGTAGCCGAGGTAGGAGATGCCGCTGGTGTCGACGTCGGAGGCGTACTTCGCCATCACACTGCGGAACAGCTTGACCGATTCATCGTTCTGATCGGTCAGGTTGACGGTGGTGAACGCCTTCGATCCGGCGACGGCCTCGGCGCCGACGGCGTCGGTGACCGGCTTGTCGATGCAGGTGGAGATCATGAACTTCTTGATGTCCGGGGCCACGGTCTGCAGCGCCTTGATGGTGGTGGTGCACTGACGGGTGTCACCCATGATGGTCACCGCGTCGGGCTTGTCGGAGGCCAGCGCGGCGGTGATGTTGGGCGTCGGATCGGCGATCGAGGCAGGGACGGTGATGACGCGGAAGTCGACGCCGGCCTTGGCGAACATCGGATCGCCGAGCGCCTTGACCGAGGATGCGGCGTCACCGGAGTCGCCGAGGATGACGGCGAACTTCTTGACGCCCTCCTTCGCGGCCTGGGTGGCCTGGGCCGACAGCACGCTCACGACGCCGCCGGCGATCATGAAGGCATCGGGCGAGACCATCTCGGCCTGCGACACCGGAGCCTGCGCGATGTAGGGGATGCCCGCGCCGGAGATGATCGGCAGCATCACCGCGCCCATCGAACCGAACGGCGACACGACGGCCGAGACCTTCTGCTCGACCATCTGGTTGGCGCACTTGGTGGCCGATGCCGGCTCCTCGTGCTCGTTGCAGACCACCAGGTCGATCTTGTGCCCGGCGATGCCGCCGCCGTTCTCGTTCAGGTACCGGGTCGCGGCCTCGCCCGCCTTGCGGACCTCGGGAAGGCTGATCGCGCCGCCCTCGGGGGAGATGAAGCCGACCTTGATCGCCGAACCGGTCGCCGGGTTGGCCGACAGTTCGACGGTGGGGCCGGTCGAACCCGTCGTCGAATTGTCGGAGGCGCAGGCGGTGAGTCCGCCCGCAAGCATGACGGAGGCGGCCAGGATGGCGCCTGCCGCGCGGAGCGGGCGCCTGAGTCGTGAGGAGGTGTCCACGAATATCCCTTCGGTGAGCCGTGTCGCCTCCGTCGTTGGAGGAGATGCACGAACCGGCTGCCGTCGGGTCGCCGATGCAGCCATTTCCGAAAGATAACGCGTCTGATCCACGTTTGTGGCGAAACGCACAACTTTGCATGCCTCTGAGCGTGCATTTTCGAAACGCACCAGGGTTGACAGGCGATGGTCTCGCATGTCCCCATCGGAGGATGGTCAGGTGATCGATCGGGTCAGCACGCGGAGCGAGCCGTGCACCGCCGACTCGGTGAACCGGCCGGAGTCGAGGGCCTGCCGGTAGATCTCGTACGGCGGTCGGCCCCCGTCGGCGGGGTCGGGGAAGACGTCGTGAATCAGGAGTGCGCCGCCGGGACGCACCCAGCGGGCCCAGCCGTCGTAGTCGTTCTGCGCGGCCTCCATTGAATGACCGCCGTCGATGAAGACGAAATCGACCTCGCGCCCCCAGATCCGGGCGGCGGCGGTCGACGGCGCCAGCAGGCCGAGCACCGTCGACTCCAACTCGGCGTCGAACATGGTGCGCCGGAACCGGGCCGCCGTGTCGAGCAGTCCGCTGTGGCCGTCGACGAGGGCGGTGTCGTGGTACTCCCAGCCGGGCTGATGCTCTTCGGATCCGCGGTGATGGTCGACCGTGACGATCAGCGCGCCGAGCGGTTCGGCGGCGGCGCCGAGGTAGACGGTCGACTTGCCGCAGTAGGTGCCGATCTCGACGCCGACGCCCACCGCCTCCGGTTGCGACAGGTAGGCGACCGCGGTGTCGTGGAGGGCTCGCGCTTCGTCGGCGGGCATGAAGCCGGGGGCCTCGTCGGCGACGCGCAGCCGCGCGTCGGACAGTCCTGGCGAGGGGGAGGTCGATGACATGGAACGATCGTATAGACACCTGTCCGGCGGCTACCGTGAGACGCATGAAAGCACAGGTGATCGTCAGTGAGACCGGGCCGGACGGCCTGCAGTTGCAAGACCTTCCGGCTCCCGAACGCCATCCCGGGCAGTATCTGATCGACGTCCGCTCGTGCGGCGTCTGCTTCCCCGACCTGCTGATGAGCCGCGGCGAGTATCAGCTGCGGCCGCCGACGCCGTTCACGCCGGGAACCGAGGTCGCCGGCGTGGTGAGCGCGGCCCCCGAAGGCGGGCGGTTCGCGGTCGGGGACCGCGTCGTCGTCGCGTCCATGCTGGGGGGCTTCGGCGAGCAGGTCGCGGTCGTCGAGCAGCAGCTGTTCCCGCTGCCCGACGAGTTGACCTTCGACGAGGGCGCCGCTCTCGGCATCAACTTCCAGACCGCGCTGTTCGCGCTGACCATGCGGGCGCACCTGCAGCCCGGGGAGACCGTCGGCGTCCTCGGCTCGGCGGGCGGAATCGGCGTCGCCTCGATCATCGTCGCCAAGGCGCTCGGGGCGCGAGTGGTGGCCGTGGTGCACCGCACCGGCAACGAGGAGATGCTGCGCGGGCTCGGCGCCGACGAGGTGGTGGCGCTGACCGACGGATGGAAGGATCGGGTGCTGGAGCTGACCGGCGGCGGCGTCGACGTGATGATCGACCCGGTCGGCGGCGAGGTGTTCGACGAGGCGCTGCGGGCGGTCGCGCCCGACGGTCGGTTCGTGGTCATCGGCTTCGCGGCCGGCGGCATCCCGACGGTGAAGCTCAACCGGGTGCTGTTCCGGAACATCGCGGTGGTCGGCGCGGCGTGGGGCGAGTACATCCGCACCCACCCGGAGGTGCCCGGCGTGCTGCACGAGAAGATCCTCGAACTGGTGGGGCAGGGCATGCGGCCGCCGGTGAACCACGTTTACCGGTTGGACCAGCTGCCGCAGGCCCTCACCGACCTCGCCGAGGGGCGAGTGCGCGGGAAGGCAGTGGTTCGCGTGTCGTCGTAGGAGGGCCGAATCGGGGGTGTGCCTGCGGTTTGCCGAGGCCTCTCGACCGGTCGATCGTTCACGTGAATAAGTGCTGTTATCAGCGATGATTCGACGGGCGGTCGGGTTTGCCGCCCACGTTGCTTCGGGGGCGACGGAAAATGCGCAATCACGCTGCAGGTTTGACTCTCCCTTTACGGTCCGGCGCGCGGCGCGCGGCGGTGCGATTGTCTGGATTCCACCGTCCTCGGCGCCCCGGACCGCCCTGTAACCCTTCGTAACGTGATCTGACTCATCGTCGATCCTCATCGTGAAGCCCGACCGGCAGACGGCGGGCCCGATCCGGCAGCGCGTCCGGGAGGTGATCGAGGAACGATGAGCGTGCAATACGGCACCGATCGGATGTGGGGCGATTCGCGCGCGGACTCCGCGCCTCGGATCGCGCGATCACAGCCGTGGCTCCGCGTCCTCGGCAGACGGCTGCGGGTCTCGGACTTCGCGGCCGTCACCGCCGCGGTCGTCGCCGGGCACCTGATCCGGTTCGGCGCCGACGTGCGGCAGGTGGAGCCCGTCGGCGCCCTCGGCCTCCCGGTGGTGTGGCCCGAAGCGGTCCTGATCATCGGCTGGATGATCGCGCTCGGCGTCGCCCACACCCGCGATCGGCGCGTCCTGTGCAGCGGTGCGACCGAGTACAACCGGGTCATCACCGCGAGCTTCGGCCTGTTCGGGGCGCTCGCGATCACCGACCTGATCTTCAACCTGTCGATCGCGCGCGGGTTCATCGCCGTCGTCTTCCCACTCGGCACCCTGTTGCTGCTGGTGTCGCGCTGGTCGTGGCGCCGTCGGATCGCGCGCGGCCGGACCCGCGGCCGGTACATGCAGTCGGTGCTGGTGATCGGCGAGCCGGTCGCGGCGGCCGAACTGACCAACCGCCTCACCTGCGATCCGGCTCTGGGCTACGAGGTGGTCGGCATCTGCGTCGCCTCGTGCGAGGCGGCCGGTCGGACCCGCGCCGACAGCCGGATCTCGTCGGCCGGCGTCGCGGTCTACCCCGGCTACGACGAGATCCATCGCGTGCTCGCGCAGAGCGGCGCGACGGTAGCGGCCGTCACCGATGCCGAGGTCCTCGGTGACGGGGGACTGCGCGAGCTGGCGTGGGAACTCGACGACCAGGACATCGAACTGCTGGTGGCGCCGGGGCTCGGCGGCATCGCGGCACCGCGGATCACCGTCCGCGCGCAGCCCGGGCTGCCCCTGCTGCACGTGGCGCGGCCCCGCCATCATGCGGCCAACCGGATCATGAAGGTCGCCTTCGACAAGGTGGTCAGCGTCTGCGCGCTCCTGGTCTTCGCGCCGGTGATGCTCGCCTGCGCCATCGCGATCAAGGTGAGCGACCGCGGGCCGGTCTTCTACCTCGGCGAACGGATCGGCGCCGACAACGTCCCGTTCTCCATGTGGAAGTTCCGGACGATGGTCGACGGTGCGGACGCCATGGTCCGCGACCTCGCCGATGCCGACGACGGCAACGGCGTCCTGTTCAAACTGCACGACGACCCGCGGGTGACCCGCGTCGGACGATTCCTCCGCAGGCACAGCCTCGACGAGCTGCCGCAACTGTTCAACGTCATGGCCGGAACGATGAGCCTGGTGGGGCCGCGGCCGCCCCTGCGCGGCGAGGTCGAGACCTACGACCGGATGACGGTGCGCAGGCAGCTCGTCCGCCCGGGCATCACCGGGCTGTGGCAGGTGTCCGGCCGCAGCGACCTGTCGTGGGAGGAGTCCACCCAGCTCGATCTGTCGTACGTCGAGAACTGGTCCCTGACCG
This sequence comes from Gordonia aichiensis, assembly GCF_039946255.1. GTDB lineage: Bacteria > Actinomycetota > Actinomycetes > Mycobacteriales > Mycobacteriaceae > Gordonia > Gordonia aichiensis_A. The sequence goes on from NZ_JBCDWL010000023.1 coordinate 48,661, forward strand.
GAGACCTGATCATCCTGCGCCGCACGGTTCATGCGGTGCTGTCGAAGAAGGGCGCCTACTGATGCGGCGCCCGCCGCGCACCAGCGCTGACGAAAGGCTCGTATGAAGAAGGCGCTCATCACCGGTATCACCGGGCAGGACGGCTCGTATCTGGCCGAGCTGCTGCTGGCCAAGGGCTACGAGGTCCACGGGCTCACCCGCCGCGCGTCGACCTTCAACACCGGACGCATCGACCATCTGTACCAGGATCCGCACGACCCCGAGGCGCGCCTGTTCCTGCACTACGGCGACCTGAGCGACGGTGCGCGACTGGCGACGCTGATGTCGGCGATCGACCCGGACGAGGTGTACAACCTGGCCGCCCAGTCGCATGTGCGGGTGAGCTTCGACGAACCCGAGCACACCGGCGACACGACCGGCATGGGATCGATCCGGCTCCTGGAGGCGGTGCGGCAGGCTCGCATCGACTGCCGCTACTACCAGGCCTCCAGCTCGGAGATGTTCGGCGCCTCACCGCCGCCTCAGAACGAGTCGACGCTGTTCTATCCGCGGTCCCCCTACGGCGCCGCCAAGGTCTACTCGTACTGGGTCACCCGCAACTACCGCGAGGCGTACGGGATGTTCGCGGTCAACGGGATCCTGTTCAACCACGAGTCGCCGCGCCGCGGCGAGACCTTCGTGACGCGGAAGATCACCCGGGCGGCCGCGCGGATCAGCGCGGGCGTCGAGGACCGACTGTTCATGGGGAACCTCGACGCCGTCCGGGACTGGGGCTACGCACCCGAATACGTGGAGGGCATGTGGCGGATGCTGCAGGCCGACGAACCCCGCGACTACGTGCTCGCCACCGGCCGCGCGTACTCGGTCCGGGACTTCCTCGACGCGGCCTTCGAGCACGTCGGTCTGGACTGGCGGGCGCACGTCGAATTCGACGAACGCTATCTGCGGCCCACCGAGGTCGACAGCCTGATCGGCGACGCCGCGCTCGCCCGCGAACACCTGGACTGGACCGCGACCGTGCACGCCCCCGAGCTCGCCCGGATCATGGTCGACGCCGACGTGGCGGCGCTGGCCTGCGAGGGGCGTCGGTGGATCGACAGTCCCGCGCTGCCGGTGTGGAGCAGCTGAGTGGAGCGGCAGATGGAATCGCTGAAGACGGCGCGGATCTACGTCGCCGGCCACCGCGGCCTGGTCGGCTCGGCCCTCGTGCGGGCACTGCGGGCGCGCGGGTGCACCGACATCGTCGGCGCCACCCGCGCCGAGCTCGACCTGCGCGATCGCGAGGCGACCTTCGACTACCTCCGCCGGATCCGGCCGGACGTGATCGTCCTGGCCGCGGCCCGCGTCGGCGGCATCCTCGCCAATGCGACGTACCCGCTCGACTTCCTGTCCGACAACCTGCGGATCCAGACCAATGTCCTCGACGCCGCCGCGCACCTGCGGGTGCCGCGGCTGCTGTTCCTCGGCTCGTCGTGCATCTACCCCAAGTACGCGCCGCAGCCGATCGGCGAGGAATCGCTGATGACCGGTCATCTCGAGCCGACCAACGAGGCCTACGCGGTGGCCAAGATCGCCGGGATCGTCGGCGTGCAATCGGTGCGCCGCCAGCACGGGTTGGCGTGGATCTCGGCGATGCCGACCAACCTGTACGGACCCGGTGACAACTTCGCGATCGACGCGGGCCACCTGCTGCCCGCGCTGATCCGGCGCTACGACGACGCGGTCCGCTGCGGCCTCGGGACGGTCACCAACTGGGGCAGCGGCACCCCGCGGCGCGAACTGCTGCACGTGGACGACATGGCCGCGGCCTGCCTGACCCTGCTCGACCGGTACGACGGCGACCTGCACGTCAACGTCGGGACGGGCGAGGACCACTCGATCGCCGAGATCGCCGAGATCGTCGCCGACAGCGTCGGCTACTCGGGGGCCGTCGAATGGGACACCGGCCGGCCGGACGGCACCCCGCGGAAGGTCCTGGACGTCTCGGTCCTGCGCTCATACGGCTGGGAGCCGCAGATCGGGCTGCGCGAGGGCGTCGGCCGAGTCGTCGAATGGTATCGGGCGAACTCAGGGGCGCTGCGTGAGTGAAGGTGCGGCGATCGCGGCCGGACTGCGGACGAGGGCGTGCGGCGCCACCTCCCGGTCGATCCTCGCGCCCGCACCGACGACCGCCCGCCGACCGACGCGCACCGATCCGGTGACCGTGGCGCGCAAGGCGATCCACGCGCCGTCGTCGACGATCAGCGGCCCCGGCTGCGCGGCGATCAGCCGCGCCGCCTGCGACAGGACCACGTCGGATCCGATGACGATGGGCGCGCGCCGACAGTCCAGCTCCACCGCTTCGCCGATCCACGAATCGGTGCCGACCGACAACCGCCGGGGCGCCCGGATCCGCACGCGCGGCCGGATCAGCACGCCGCGGCCGATGTCGGCGCCGAAGAGCCGCAGCACGCCCACCCGGACGCGGCCCGGCACGAAGGTCATCGCCGCGAGCCGGGACACCGGAGGCCACAGCAGCGATGAATAGTTCCTCACGCGTCCGAGGATATCGCGAACCGGACCAGCGGTCACCGGGCCGGAGGGTCGATCTCGTCGCGATCAACTACGCGCCCGAGGTGACGGGGATCGGCCCGTACGTCGCCGATCTCGCCCGCCGGCTCGCCGCCGCCGGGTGGGATGTGCGCGTGCTCACCGGTCACCCGCACTACCCGCAGTGGCGGGCGGCCGACGTCGACGTCGAGAGCGCAGCCGACGCGGGAGTCGCGATCCGCCGGCTGCGACACAGCGTGCCGGCGTCGGCGAGCATCCTCGGGCGCGCCCGCATGGAACTCGAGTTCGGCGTCGGAGTGGTCCGGCTGGGACTGCGCGAGGACGCCGTGGTGGTCCTGGTGAGTCCGCCGCTGGTCGCGGCGGCAGTGGTGCTCGCGGCGCTGAGCCGACGCGGTAGACGACGCCCGCCGGTCGGCCTGTGGGTCCAGGACCTGTACTCGCAGGCGATCGTCGAGGCCGCGGACCGGCGGGGCCGCACCGCACGCGCGGTGCGCCGACTCGAGACGGCGGTTCTGCGCGGCGCCGATTCGGTGGCGGTGGCGCACGGGCGGTTCGGGGAGATAGTCCGGGACACCCACGGCGTCGATCGCGACCGGGTGATCGCGATGCGCAACTGGAACCAGGTGGGGCCGCGACCCCGATCCGACCGCGCGGGTGCGCGGAACCGCGCGGGTCTGCCCGCCGGATCGGTGATCGCGGTGCACGCCGGGAACATGGGGATGAAGCAGGGGCTGGAGAACGTCGTGGCCGCCGCGCGCGTGGCCGCCGATCTCGACCTCGACCTGCACTTCTACCTGGTCGGCGACGGCAACCGCCGGACGGCGCTGGAAGCGGCCGCGCAGGGCTGCACGCACCTCACCTTCGTCGACCCCCTGCCCGACGAGCAGTTCCACGACCTGCTCTCGGCTGCGGACGTGCTGCTGGTCAACGAGAAGCCGGGAGTGGCCGAGATGAGCATCCCGTCCAAGCTCACCACTTACTTCGGCACCGGACTGCCGGTCGTGGCCGCGGTCGACCCGGACGGCATCACCGCGGCCGAGATCACGCGCGCCGGCGCCGGGGTGATCGTCGCCTCCGGTGACCCCGAAGCGCTGGTGACGGCCGTGGTCGAGGTGGCGGCCGACGCGCAGCGGGCCGCGACCCTGGGGGAGGCGGGTCGGCGCTACGCGATCGTCGAACTCTCCGCGGCCGCGGCGACAGACCGGTTCGGCGCCTGGCTCGACGACCTCGCCGCCGCGCGTCGTCCCGCCGCGCCCACCGCACTCCCGGACGCCCGACGCCTGGCCGACTACGTGGTCGACAAGCGCGACCGGGGACGCAACCGCGCCTGGCTGATCGCCTGGATCGCGGTCGCCGCGCTGATGCGCACCGGTGTCGGCGGCCCCCGGTGGCGCGCCCGCGTCCTGGGCTGGTTCGGCGCGTCGGTCGCCGCCTCGGCCACGATCGACCGGTCGTTCCGCGTGCACTTCCCGTGGAAGCTGACGATCGGCGCGCGGACCGAGATCGGCGCGCACGTGTGGATCATCGACCCCGAACCGGTGCACATCGGCGGCGACTGCGAGATCGGCCCCGGCGTGATCGTCTGCTCCGGCGGCCACGACCACCGTTCGCCGACCTTCGACCGCACCAGCGAACCGATCCGGATCGGGGACCGCTGCGTGATCGGCGCCGACGCGATGGTGCTGAAAGGCGTCCGGCTCGCCGACGCCGCCGTCGTCCCGGACGGCGCCGTGTTGATTCCCGGCGGGGCGCCGACCGTCGTGATTCCCGGCGGGGCGCCGACCGTGTTGATTCCCGGCGGGGCGCCGACCGTGGCCGAGACGGACTCGGCAACGGCCCGGAAGGCGGAGCGGACATGAGGATCCTGCAGGTCGTCGCACTGCTCACCCCGGGCGGCGAGTACGGCGGGCCGGCGACGGTCGCGCTCGGACAGGCGCGGGCGCTGGCCGCCCGCGGCCACCGGGTGACGCTGGTCGCAGGGGTCCGCGGCCGATACCGACCCGCCCCGGTACCCGGCGTCGACGTGCAGACCTTCGCCGTCCACACGGTCGGACCCGGATGCTCGTTCACCCGGATCGGGTCGCCGACGATGCTGCGCTGGCTGGCCGGACATGCCGGCGACTTCGACGTCGCCCACGTCCACCTGGGACGCGATCTGGTCACGGCACCCGCCGCGCGACTGCTGGTCGGCCGGATCCCGACGCATGTGCAGACGCACGGCATGGTGGCACCGCGCACCTCGCCGGCGCACCGGGTGTTCGACGCGCTCCTGATGCGACCCGTCCTGCGCCGAGCCGGCACCGTCTACTGCCTCGACGAGCGCGAACGGACCGGGATCCGCGCGGTCGGCGCCGACCGGTCGGCGATCGGACTGCTGACCAACGGCGTGCCGACCGCCGCACCTCGACCGCCGAGGACCGCCGGTGCCGCCGAAGTGCTGTTCCTGGCGCGGCTGCACGAACGGAAACGCCCGGTGACCTTCGTGACCGCCGCGCTGCAGCTGGCCGTCGACCATGCGGTGCGGTTCACCGTCGTCGGTCCCGACGAGGGACAAGGGGCGGCGATCGACCGACTGCTCGCCGCGGCGCGGGCCGACGGGGTGCACCGCCGCGGCGTCGTCGCGCGCGAACCCGCGGTCGCACCCGATGACGTGCTGGACCGGTTGGCGCGGGCCGACGTGTACGTGCTGCCCGCGGTGCACGAGCCGCTTGGCGTCTCCGTGCTGGAGGCGATGTCGGTGGGTCTGCCGGTCGTCGTGACCGACACCTGCGGGATCGCCGACCGGATCGCCGCCGCCGGTGCCGGAGCCGTCGTCGACGACACCGTCGAATCCCTGTCGGCGGCGATCGCGGCGATGCTCGACGACCCGGACGCGGCACGCCGATGCGGCGACCGCGCGCGGGCCGCGGTGCAGGAGCACTGGAGCGCCGACGCGGTCGCGCGGCAGTTGGCGGACAGCTATGCGGGCCGAGCGCACGCAGGTGAGAGAGGCAGACCATGACCACGACCCCGACCACCTTCTCGATCCTGGTGCCCTCGTTCAACCCGGGCCGCTACCTCGCCGAGGCGATGTCGTCGGCCCTGGACCAGTTGGGCCCGCACGACGAGATCCTGGTGCAGGACGCGTGCTCGACCGACGGCAGCCAGGAACTGCTGCGCCGGCTGGCGGCGACGGACTCGCGGCTCCGGCCGGTGTTCGCCGCCGACGACGGCCAGTCCGACGCGTTGAATCGCGCGCTGAGCCGGGCGAGCGGCACGTGGACGATCTGGCTCAACGCCGACGACGTCCTGTGCGCCGGCGCGCTCGCCGGCGTCCGCGCCGCGCTCGCCGATCGACCCGACCTGCAGGTCCTCACGGGCGATCACCGTCTGCTGCGCGCCGACGGCGAGGTGATCGACGACTTCGACGGGCGGCCCATCGAACTCGACACCCTGCTGCGGCGGTCGACGTGCGCGTCGTTCTCTGGGTCGGTGGTCGCCCGTACCGACTTCCTCCGCGACCTCGGGGGCTTCGACACCGCGCTGAACTGCACGATGGACTACGAACTGCAGTACCGGATCGCCCGCGCCCGGCCGCGCCAGGCGGCCGTGCCCGTCAGGATCGGCGCGCTGCGCCTGCACGACGCGAGTAAGACCGGGACTCTGTGGCGGACCTTCCTCACCGAAGCCCATCGACTGCGGATGGGGAACGCGGCCACCGCCCGGCAGCGCGCCCTCGGCTGGATCGGCACCGGCGAGCAGGCCGCCTCGGTCGTGGTGTTCGGGCTGCGGCAGACCGCCGGTTACCGGCGACTGCGGCGTGCGGTCAGCCGAAGCGGACGTGCGGGGCGGGCCGACCATGGCTGACGGCACCGCCCGCGGGGTCGCCCGGGACGCCGCCCTGCGCATCGGCGCCCGCGCGGCCGGTTCACTCATGCTCGGCGGCACCCTCCTGATCCTGGCGAAAGCGATGACGGTCGACGACTTCGGCCGCTTCATCCTCGTCTACACGGTCGGCATGGCGGTGAGTCTGGTCGCCGGGCTCGGAATGCCGATGCGGGCGCTGCGCGTCAACGCGCTCGACGATCCGCAGGCGGCCGCCGCGCGGCTGTTCGTCGTGCACACCGTCGCCACTCTGGCCGTCGCCGCCCTCGCCGCCGCCGGGATCGCGGCGGCGGCAGTCGTGGGTTTCGGGTTCTCGACCGTCGTGCTCGCCGGCGCGGTCTTCGCCTACAGCGACGCGGTGCAGAACTACGCCCAGGCGCACCTGGCCGGACTCGGCGCGCACGGCGGCGCCAGCGCCCTCGGGATGGTGCAGCGGGCGGTGCCGCTCACCGCCGTCGCGGCCGCGCTCGCCTGGCACGTCGCCGTCGAGAACGCCCTGCTGATCGCCTTCCTGACGACCGCGGTACTGGGGGTGGCGAGCCCGGTCCGGTCGGCGGTCGCCGGACGCCGACGAGGCCGGGTCGTCGAGCCCGGCGCGAAGCGGACCGGGCAGCCGGCGGGAGGAGAGCGGGGCCGCGGATTCTGGCTGCTGTCGATCTCCGGCGTCCTGGCACAGCTGCAGGTGCCCGCCTTCGCGCTGTTCGCGTCGGCGACCGCAGTCGGTTGGTTCGCGCTCGCCACCCGCGTCACCGGCCCGCTGACCCTGTTCGCGGCTGCGGCGTCGACGGTGCTCATCCCCGAACTGGCCCGGCGCATCGGCGACCCGCCCGAGTTCGACCGGATCTTCCGCCGCTACCTGGGGGCGACCGGAATCTATCTGGCCGTCGTCGTCCTCGGCGCGATCCCGGGCGCCTGGCTGGTGATCGAAGTGGTGGGCGAGAAGTACGCCCCGGCGCGATGGATGCTCGCCGGGCTCGTCGTGGCCGCCGGCCTGTCCTCGGTCTCGCAGTCGGTGAGCTCGGCCTTCCTCGCACGCGGACGGCCGGGCCGGGTGACCGGCGCGATCGTCGCCGGCGGCTCGCTCACCCTCGTGCTGCTGGTGCTGTGCGCCTACACCGGGGCCGTCGACCTGGTGTGGGCCGCGCCGGTGGTCGGACAGGCGACGGTGCTGGCGATCCTGCTCGACGGTCTGCGCGACCGACCGTTGACGGCACGGCTCGCGGCGCGCGCCGACGCCGTCGCCCTGGCGGTCGCGGCCGTCGCCGCCGGGACGGTGCTGGCGGTCGGCGCCTTCTCGTCACCGGCCGGCGGAACCGCAGCGGCCGGCTCGTCGCCGGTCGACGTGCTCACCGACCCGCCCGCGGTCCGGGTGCTCCTGGTCGGCGACTCGATGGTCGAGGGGTCGGCCGTCGGCGGCCGCGGCGACGCCAACTGGACCGCGCTGGTCCAGTCGCGCCTGGCCCGACATTCGCCCGCGGCGTGCCCGGTCCTGCTGCGCGTGTCCGGACGCGGCGGGTCGGGATTCGCGACGCCCGGCAAGCGCGGGACGACGTTTCCGGCGGAGGTGGATCGCCTGATGACCCCCGACGTGTCGGTGCTGGTCCTGATGGCGGGCAACAACGACGCCGCCGCCGCACGCAGATCGCCCGCCCAGTACCGGGCGCTGGTGGAGCGGACCGTCGGCGCCGCACGCGCCGTCGCCCCCGGCGTGTCCGCGGTGATCGTCTCGCCGCTGCGTCTGCCCGGAGTGAACCGGCCGCCGGGCGCCGCGGCGTCCCGCGGACTCCTGCAAGAGGCCGCCGCCGCGGTCGGCGCGCGGTTCGTCGACTCCGAGGCCCGCGCCTGGTTCGCCCGCGGGACCGGCGCGACCGTCCTCGGCGCCGACGGTCAGCATCCCACCGACCTGGGCCACCGGATGATCGCCGACGGGATGACCCCGGTGCTGGAGAGCGCGGCCGCCGGCGGACGGTGCACGCGATGACCAGGCGGGCGGGAGTGCTGCTCGCGATCGTCGCGGCGGCGCTGGTGGCCGCGGGCGGCGCGGCGACCGTCATCGCTCAGCACGACGTCCACCAGGCGCGGGCGCGGGCGGTCCTGGTCGCGTCGCCACCGCCGGGGATGCCCAATCCCGGATACGCACCCGGCGTCCCGGCGATGTTCGCGATCGCGATCGACTCCTACGCCGTGCTGGTCGAGAGCGAGACCTTTCTGCGCCGCGTCATCGACCGCAGGCAGCTGCCCATGACGACCGCCGAACTGCGCGCGGCCACCGTGGTCTCCTCACCCCGCGGCACCACGATCGTCGACTTCGACGTGCGCTCCGACAACCCGGTCACCGCGCGTCGGGCGGCGACGGCCATCGCCGACGAGTTCGCGCTCGTCATCCCCGAACTGGAACGACCGACGCCGATCACCGTCGAAGTGCTCGCCGCCCCGCCGGCGCACCCGGCGTTCCCGCACTCGACGCTCCGGACGATCGTGCTGGCGTCGATCGCCGCGGCGACCGCGGTCGCCGCCGTCGGATACGGGGCACGGCGCTCCCGCGCACCGGCCGAGTCCGGCACCCGCCCGTCCGCCCGCACCGGCCGCACCCGAACGACGGCCACAATCACAGGAGATCGATCATGACCCGGATACTGTCGCTGCTCGGATCGGTGATCTGGCTGATGCCGCATTCGCCGCTCAAGGTGTTCTGCCTGCGCCGGCTGGGCCACACCGTGGCCTCGACCGCGCGCCTTCGCCCGAACCTCGTGCTCGGCTGCGGCGTCTTCATCATCGGCGAGGACGCCGTCCTGTCCCCGTTCAACGTGTTCCGGGGAGTGGCGCGGGTCGAACTGGGCGACGGCGCCTTCATCGGCCGGTTCAATCAGTTCACCGCGGCACCCGCGTACCAGGCGTTCAGCGCCCGCTGCGGAGCCCTGATCGTCGGTCCCGAAGCGATCATCACCAACCGCCACTACTTCGATGCGTCCGGGCGGATCGAACTCGCCCGGCGCGCGGCGGTCGGCGGGATCCGGAGCATCTTCCAATCGCACGAGATCGACCTCGTCGCCGACGAGACCACGGTCGGCGTCATCCGCATCGGCGAGAACGCGATGCTCGCAACCGGCTGCCTGGTCCTCAAAGACGCGCAGGTCCCCGGCTACTCGATCGTGGCGGCAGGCTCCACGGTGACCGCCTCCGAGCCCGGCCGGGAACTGCCTGCCGGCCTGTACGCGGGGTCCCCGGCACGCTGGCGCAAGGACCTGCCGGACTGCAAGTGGTGGCATCGGGAGGGCTACTTCACCCCGGTTCGGAAGGTGGCCGACATTTGAGCATCCGGTACCGCTCGACGGCCGCGGCGGCGGTCGTGCTGATGGCTTCGGCGTGCGCCCCCGACCAGGTGGCGGCGCCGTCGAGCACGCAGGTGCGCGCGCACACGCCCGCCTCACCGGCCGGCGCCGCCGTCCACCACAGGTTCGTCGACGGCCCGCCACCGGACTTCGCGACCGTCGACCGCGGCCGCAGCGCCCGGCCGGGCTTCGTCGTCCGCGCCGGCGTCCTCACGCACGCCGCCCCGACCGCGCCCGAGTCGGCCGCCTACCTGTGGGCGCGACCGCCGCGCGGCTCGGTGACCCGGATCGGCGCCACCGCAGTCTTCCCGGCCGCCGACGCCGGGTCGGTGGCGCTGCTCGTCACCTCGGCTCCGGTCCCCGCCGCTGCGGGCGGCGCTGCTCCCGCGGCGTCCGTGCACTTCGTCGCCGACGCCGACCGGTGGAGCTACGGGGTGTGGCCGGCGGGCGGCCGGGCCCAGATCGTCCTGGCGCAGGGCCGGTACCGGTCGGCGATCGACCGGACGGCCGCCCGTTTCGAGGTCGAGGTGTCCGGTGCCACCGCGACGATCGTCCTGCCCGACGGCACGGCCGCCGTCGTGACCGACCACCGGATCGTCGACACCCGCGGCGCCGTCGCGACCTGGGAACTGTACGAGTCGGTTCCCGGGCTGACGCCGGCCGGCCTCACCGAAGTCTGGATGTCCTGATGGGTGCGACGGCCGTCCTCGCCGCGGCGGTGCTCCTGCTGGTCGCCGGATGCTGGGATCGTTCGCTGCTCGCGCGGCTCGACCCGGTCGTCGGCGGATGGGTCGCGGCGGTCGCCGGCTGGCCGATCGTGGCGATCTACGTGGTCGCGCCGCTCCTCTGGTCGGACGCGTCGGCTGCCGGATCGCTGTTCACCGTCCTGCTGTACACGCCGGCGGTCGGATATGGCCTGGTCCAGGCGGGCCGAGCCCTCATGCGGCAGCGGATCGTCGTCGATCCGGCGGCGGCGGTGCTCGCCTCGCTGTTCGTCAGCGCGGGCGCCGCCATGCTGATCGACGGCTCCGGCAAACTGGTGAACCTCGTCGTCGCGGCGGCCATGTACGCCGGCCTGGTGCTGCGCGCGCGGTCCATCTCGCTCGCCGCCATCGGCGACGCGGCGCGGATCGTGCTGGTCGGGGCCGTCGTCGCGCTGCTGGCGGCGGTCCTGGTGAACCCGGCGGAGATCCTCGGCGACTGTCGCGCAGACAAGTGCACCGAACTCGGGGCCGCGCTCACCTCGCCCTTCGCGGGCAACGGCAACCTGGCCGGAATCATGGTCACGGTGCTGTTGCCGTTGGCGGCGTACCGGGCCGCTCCCGCCCGCGTGGTCGCGGCCGTCCTCGGGGTCGCGGCGGTCGGGCTCCTGGCCGGCAGCCGCACCGCGTTCATCGGGATCGGGGTGGCCGCCGTCGGCTCGCTGCTGCTGTCGGCGGCGCCGCGTTCGCGGCCGCGGGCAGTCGCCCTCGGCGGGCTGTTCACCGGAGCCGCGGTGCTGTCGTTCCTGCCGCTCTACGTCGGGTACGCCGAGACCGACTTCAGCCTGCGCGGATACCTGTGGAACCAGGCGCGCGCGCTGATCCCCGACCAGCTCGTGTTCGGTCACGACCCCGCGTACTGGGTGGACTCGGGTCGCTCGACGCTGTTCGTCGCCAACTACTCGCCGCACAACGGCTGGTTCGAGATCGTCGTCTCGACCGGTCTCTGGGGCGCGGTGGTCGTCGTGGCCGCTGCGGTGATCAAGTCCCGATCGGTCGGACCGGCCGAGCGGCCCTGGCTGGTCGCCTACTTCGCGACCATCCTGAGCATCTCCTCGCTCGAGGCCGTCTTCGTTCCCTACTTCCTCGGGATCGCGCCCTTCGCCGCGATCCTGCCCTTCCTGGTCTACCGGATGCCTGCCGAGCGCTCGGCAGCAGAGCACCCCAAGGAGTCAGTGTGAGAATCGTGTCGACGGTGGCGCGCCGATGGACGGTGATCGTGGCGTGTGTGCTTCTCGGTCTCGCCGTCGGTGCGGGCTACTCGCTGGTGAAGCCGCACGATTACGCCGCGACCGTGCGGCTGTACGTGGTGTCGGGCACCGCCGACCTCCTCGAGGCGTATCAGGGCACCATGGCCGCGCAGAACAGCGTCCGGAGCTTCGCGACGCTCGCGACCGATCCGTCGGTCGCGAGCCGTGCGATCGAAGCTGCGCGCGTGCCGATCACCGTCGACCGGCTGTTGGCCGACATGTCCGTCAGCGTCCCGCCGCAGACGGTGGTCATGGACATCACGGTGCGGACCGCGTCGCCCGACGACTCGGCGAAGCTGGCGCTGGCGGTCGCGCAGGACCTGACCGGCCTGGTCGACAAGCTCGAGGCGCCGCACGCGGGCGGACCGGGAGCGTTGCGCTTGCAGATCGTCGATCCCAGCACGCGGGGCGCGGTCCGCGACGCGCTCATCGATCCGGTGCTCGCCGGGGCCGGCGCGATCGGCGGCGGCGTGGTGGGCGTCCTCCTCGCCTTGGCCCTGCAACGACGCCGCGGCTCGGCGGGCGACGACGGCGGACCGGATCCCGATCCCGAAGTCGTCGGCCCCGACTCCCCGGATGTCCCCGCGCCCGATGTCCCCGACTCAGATGTCCCCGGCTCAGATGACGGGACTGCGCCCGGCGGGGACGCCGATACCACGGACAGGCTGCCGGCGGTCGGGTTGAATACGAACGTGCCGACCAACAGGCATCGACGGAGAAGGGCGGGCGATCGATGAGACGAGGAGTCGCCGCGGCAGCGGCGCTGATCGCCCTGCTGGCCATCGTGCCCGCGATGAGCGAGCGCCCGACGTCGCCGGCGCTCGCCGCCTTCACGCAGGAGTTCGGCGTCGCCAGCATCGCCACGCTCGCCGATCGGACGACCGCGGGCTACGAGCGGGAGGCCGACGCGATCCGGGCGGTCGGCGGCACGTGGATTCGGATCGTGATGAATTGGAACGAGACCGAGACCGGCCCGGGCTACTACAAGTGGGAGCGACTCGATCGCGCCGTCGACGCCGCGCGCAGTCGTGGCCTGCGCGTCCTCGGGCTCGTCGCCGGGCCCGCCCCCGCCTGGGCGGCGATCTATCCCGACGTCCAGGGGTCGCCGCCGCGGTCGGCGGCGGACTACGCGTCGTTCTCGGCGGCGCTGGCGAGTCGGTACCGCGGGCGCGTGGCGGCGTGGGAGCTGTGGAACGAGCCGAACCTGCGCGGTTACTGGATCAACCCGGATCCGGCCGCCTACGCGCAACTGCTCAAAGCGAGCTATCCGCGCATCAAAGCCGCCGACCGCAATGCGCTCGTGGTGGCCGGCGGCACCTCACCGGACGTGTCCGGCATCCCCGTCGGGCCGTTCCTCACGGGACTGTACGTGGCGGGTGCACGCGGCTCGTTCGACGCCGTCGGCCTGCATCCGTATACCTTCCCGCAGGTGTTGGGGGCGACCGGATTCGATCCGACGGTCGCCGCGATCCGCGCGATCATGGATGCGGCCGGTGATGCGGGGAAGCGGATCTGGATCACCGAGTGGGGCCAGCCGACCGGGACCAGCCCGATCGCGGTCAGTGAAGAGCGACAGGCCGACGTCATCGTGCTCAGCATGGCCTACGTCCGCCGCCAGCCGCGGATGGGGCCGATGTTCCTGTTCACGAGCAAGGACTGGAAGACCGATCCCTCGCAGGCCGACTTCAACTTCGGTCTGTACCGCTACGACTACAGTCCCAAGCCGGTCGTCGCGCGATTGCAGCAGATCTATCGGAACTGACGTCAGCCGACCAGACGAGTTCTCAACGGCCTGACGCGGGGCTACCTTCGATGCTGAGCGATGTCGCGGTGGCGGCGTTCGGTGCGAGCTCCAATCTTCACCAAGTCAGAGATCGAAGAGCAGGGAGATCCCGATGACGTCGGAGTGGAAGCGAGAAGAAGTTCTCCGGGATGCTCGATTGGCGGAATGGGTTGATCCGCTTCTGTCGGCCGCGAACTCCGGTACCGTCGGATCACTTGTCCCGGACGGGTACGAGAGGTATCTGCGCGTGCTGCACCCCGCGGAGAAGACTGCTGATGATGTGGTATTCGAGAGTTTTCAATGGGCTGATGTGGCGCGCATAAACGGCAAGATCGCTCACGCTGAGATGCAATGGACAAGGATCTCAGAGAAATACCCTGACCTGGACAGGGGGTTGTGGAATGAAGGGCCTCACCGAATTGATTTCCTTCAACCGGAGGTCACCGACGAAATCGCCCACCTGTTGGGCGGCGATTCCAATCCTCGTTGCGTGTTCGCCTTCTGGGAAGGGAATACGGCGTTTGATGAAATAACGTCAGAGTTTCCGAAGGCGAGTATTGGTCGATTCAACTACTATCTCACAGCGGGCGATGTGGGGCGCGCATCGCAAACCCTCGAAGGTATCCGTCCCAACATGTGGTGGCCCATCGATCGAAGTTGGTATGTGTGTTCAAACTTCGATCTGGACTCTACGTACATCGGTGCGGACTCGGCGCGCTCCGATGAGATCATCGTCAGTCGTTCCCTCGAGGCATGGCCCACGCGCAGAAGTCATCGGATCACGATCTGCGGTGATCGATTCAACTGAACTCGCAAAACCCTTTCGATGATCTTGGCGGTGTCAACTCATCGAAGCGAGATCGTCTTTGCGTGGGCATTCGAAGACTTCCCACTACGCCATCGTCCTGGAAGCACCGCTGCTCGGGCTGATTCCGTTGCCGGTTGCCACGGTGCGGCAATCGGCCGACCACCTACAGGGCCGTCTGGCGTCGCTCCGCCGGTCCCGTTGGCGCCCGTGTCAGGTGCGGCGACGGATGGCGGCGGACACCTGTGCCAGCATCTGCGGGTCGGCTTGGTACGGGGTGTTCAGTCCGATCCGGTCCACCGTCGTCCCGTACCGCGCCACGAGTTCGGCGGCGCCGGCGTCCGGATCGTCGACGGTGACCGCGATCAGGTCGACCAGTCGGTCGTCGACGGCCTTCGCCATGCCGTCCCAGTCGCCCGACCGTGACAGCTCGTGCAGGCGAGGCCCCAGGTCTCCGTGGTCGACGGCGTCGAGCACCCGACGGTACGCGGGTGTGGAGCCGTAGAACGCGATCTGCCGTCGGACCGCCTCGCGGGCCTGCGCGCGCTGGGTGTCGTCGGCGCCGACGATCACCATCGCCGAGTGATGAACGGCGGGCCGCGGTCGGCCCGTCGCCGCCGCGCCGGCCGCGAGCGCGGGGATCGTCGTCCCGCGCAAGAACTCCGGTGGGCACAGCGGATGGGAGAGGAAGCCGTCGGCGCATTCACCGGCGATGCGCGTGAGCGCCGGCCCGACGCCCGCCAACCAGATCGGCGGCGGGCCGAACCCCTCGACCTGCGACGGGTCGGGACGGAACAGCGGCGGCATCAGCGTGTGCTGATAGAACTCGCCGCGGTGGTCGAGCCGGCCACCGGTGGCCCAGCTGTCCCAGATGTCGTGGATGGCGCCGATCATGTCACGCATCCGCTCGGCGGGCCTGCTCCAGGGCATGCCGTAGCGGCGCACGATGTGCGGCTTGATCTGCGTGCCGAGTCCGAGGACGAAGCGCCCCTCGGAATAGGCCTGCAGGTCCCAGCCGATCGTCGCCAGCAGCATCGGATTGCGTGCGAAGGCGACGGCGATGGAGGTGCCGAGTTGCACGCGCTCGGTGTGCTCGGCGGCCAGCAGCAGGGGCAGGAACGGGTCGTGCGCGCCCTCGAAGGTCCAGATCCCGTCGTATCCGGCGGCCTCGGCGTCGGCGGCCGCCGCGCCCATCCGGTCCAGCGGGCAGACGATCGTCGTGTCGACGAGCATCTCAGCCGAGCATCTCAGCCGAGGTCGAACAGGGCCGCGGCGTTGTCGTGGAAGACGCCGCGCAGCCAGTCGTCGCCGAGGTCGAGGCGGGCGCACGCGGTCAGGGCGTGGGCGTAACCGTACGGGATGTTCGGGAAGTCGCTGCCGAACAGGACCTTGCCCGGCAGGTCGCGCAGCCGGGCGAGCGCCTGCGGGGGATACGGCGCGTCCTTCTCGGAGAAGTCGGTGAACGACATGGTCGTGTCGAGGTAGACGTTCGGGTACTCCTCGGCGAGCGTGAGGAACTCGAGGTACTCGGGCGTGCCCATGTGCGCGATGATCAGCGGGAGCGTGGGGAAGCGCTTCAACAGCGTCACGATCGGTTCGGGTCCGGTGAACTCGCCGGGCGCCGGACCGGAACCGCAGTGGATGACCACCGGCACCTGCGCGTCGTCGATCTGTCCCCACACCTCGTCGAGCAGCGGGTCGATCGGCGAGTACGCGCCGACCTGGATGTGCGACTTGAACACCTTCGCGCCGGCGGCGATCGCATCGGAGACGTACGCCGCGGCACCCTCCTCCGGGTAGAAGGTGGCGGTCTGCAGGCAATCGGGGTGCTCGGCCGCGAACTCGATGCCCCATCCGTTGAGCCACTGCGCCATCGCCGGCTTGTGCGGGTAGATCATCGACGAGAAGGCGCGGACGCCGAAGTCGCGGAGCACCTGGACTCGGCGCTCCTCGTCGGCCCGATACGTGATCGGCCATTCGCGGCCGATCAGCGGACCGGCCGAATCGAAGTACGCCCAAACCTTGTCCATCACCGGAGCCGGCATGAAATGGGTGTGCACGTCGATCATTCCGGGCAGGCCCAGCCCCTGCCAGATCCCGCGCACCTCGTCGGCCTCGGCGGCGGAGAAGGGGGACACGTCACGGTCTTCACACATGGCCCCGACGCTATCGGACTCCGCCCGGCCCGGTGGCGGAAGGCCTGAACGAGTGCTTACTCGGCCGGGGGTCGGGGGAGTGCCCGGAAGCTCAGTCGGTCAATCGCGCCTGGAGTTCGGCGATCTGCTCGGCCGACGGGAGATCCTTCGGGGCGATCATGATCGCCTCGGCCTCCACGGTGACCCCGTCGGCGTCGGCGAGGGTGGCACGGACGAACTTCTTGCGGCCGTCCACCCGGTAGACCTCGCCGCGCAGATACACGGTCCCCAGCGGGGTCGGTCGCAGGTACTTGACGGTGAGCGTGCCGGTGAAGCAGGGCATGTGCGTCTGCATGCTCGCGGCCTCGCCGACCAGCTGGTCCAGGAGCAGCGCCGCCACGCCGCCGTGCACCCGGCCGCCGGGCCCCTCGTACGCTGCGCCGAGCTCCACCTCGGCGACGGCGGCGTCGTCGGCGTGGATCACCTTCATCGGGGGTGCGACGGCGTTCCGCGCGCCGACTGCGGCATTGCCCCACGGCATCCCGGTGAGGTCGCGGGTGAACGGGACGCCGTACGAGCCGTCCTTCTGTCGAGTCCGCAGGGCGGCGACGACGGCGTCGATCTGTTCGCGTGCGGCGTGCAGGTCGGCGTCGTCGACTTCGCTGCGGATGACCGCGTCGATGAGGTCGCGGACCGAGTCGGTGAGGGGCTCGACAACGGCGAGCCGACGCTCGACCTCGTCGGCGCCGATGTCTTCGAGACGGAAATCCATACTTCTTCTCTTATGCTGTCCGACGTCGCTTTGGCAAGCGAGCGCTCACTTGGTGGGCCGGTTCTTCTTGATGACCTCGCCGAACATCATGGTCATCTTGGTGCCCAGCGGCCAGCCGACGTAATAGCAGAGGAACAGGCCGATCTCGTTCAGCTCCTCGGGCGTCAGCTCGCCGTTCCCGAGCGCGGCACCGGCCTGGATCTCGGCGACATCGGACTGACCGGTGGCCGCGAGCGCGCCGAGCAGCAGCAGCCTGCGATCGCGGTGCGTGAGGCCCTCGCGGCTCCACACCTCGCCGAAGACCTGGTCGGCGGTATGGGCGAAGAAGTCGCCGGGGCCGTCGGCCATCTCCCAGCCGTACACCTCCGACATCTTCGCCAACCCCTTGCGGCGCTGCTCGGTCATGGCGTGCCCAGACTCCGTGTTGCCAGGCTCGGTGTTGCCGGACTCGGTGTGCTCGGTCATGATTCTCCTTCGGTGCGGTGAGGGACGCCGAGTCCGGCGGCCAGGTCGGTGAGGGCCAGCCGGCCCAGCGGGAGGTCGACGCCGAGGCTCTCGGCCAGGCTCAGGGCGAGCGTTAGGTCCTTCTCCCCGAGGTCGCGGACATGGGTGAAGACGCCGTACCAGAAGTCGTCGGGCTCGATCGGCGCCGTCGTATCGCGCAGCATGATCGCGCCGGCGCCGCCGGTGACCGCATCGGTGTGTCGCACCACCCTGCCGAGTTCGGCGACGTCGATGCCCGCGGCCTGCGCCAGGCGCGCGGCTTCGGTGCTGGCGGTGAACGAGATGAAGTGCAGCAGGTTGCGAGCCAGCTTCATCCGGGTGCCGTCGCCGGCGGTCGGACCGGCGTGCACGATCAGGTCGCCCACCGGTGCCAGCGCGGCCTTCACCCGCGGGTAGGCGGCGTGGTCGCCGCCGATCATGATCGCCAGCCTGCCCTCCTGAGCACCCATCGCGCCGCCGGAGATCGGGGCGTCGAGCAGGGTGATGTCCCGCTGCGCGCAGACCGCTGCCTGCCCGGCCGCCGTCTCGGGCGAGATCGTCGAATGCACCGCGATCAGCGAGCCCGGCCGCAGGTGCGGGACCAGTTCGGCGACGACGTCGGTGACCTGCGCGTCGTCGCGTACGCACAGGCACACCAGATCGCTGCTCGCTGCCAGATCGGCGAGACTGCCCGCGGCCGTCGCCCCGGCGTCGACCAGCGCGGCCACCGCGTCGGCCGAGACGTCGAAGACCGTCAGCGGGGCGGCCGCCGCCAACCGGGCGGCCATCGGTCTGCCGATGTTGCCGAGACCGACGTAGCCGAGTCGCACCGCACTCGCGGCGTCCTCGCCGCTCACGAGCGGATGACCTGTCCGCCGTCGACGTTGAAGATCTGGCCGGTGACCCACGAAGCCTCGTCGGACAGCAGGAACAGGCACATGCCGACCAGATCGTCCGGGGTGCCGAAACGCTTCAGCGGCAGCCGGGCGACGATGTCGTCGACGATCTCCTTCGGCGTGGTCGTGCGGGTGGCCTCGGTGTCGATGGGGCCCGGGGCGATGGCGTTGACGCGGATGTTCATCCCGCCCAGCTCCACCGCGAGTTGCTGGGTGAGACCGTTGATCCCGACCTTCGCCAACCCGTAGAAGCCGCTGTAGAGCCAGGCGGCCGTCGACGACTGGTTGACGATCGCGCCGCCCTTCATGTGCGGGTACACCGCGCGCGTCACGTTCAGCGCGCCGTCGAGGTTCACGCTCATGAACTTCTTGTAGTAGTCCCACGGGACGGTGATCAGGAAGTCGAGTTTCATGCCGCCGTAGATCGCGGCGTTGTTGACCAGGAGGTCGATGCCGCCCCGCTCGTCGACCACGGCCTGGGCCAGAGCCGCGGCGGACTCCGGGTCGGCGACGTCGGTGTGCACGTACCGGCCGCCGATCGAGTCGGCGACCGCCTGTCCGGCAGCGTCGTTGACGTCGGCGATCACCACGTAGGCGCCTTCGGCGGCGAGGGCGCGGGCGTACGCCTCGCCGATCCCGCCCGCCGCGCCGGTGACGATGGCCGTCTTGTCGGTGAATCGTGTCATGTGTGGTTCCTTCTGGGGTTCGGGCGGGGTCGGTCGTCTCGATACGCTCGCTCACTACGTTCGCGGGCTACTCGACAACCCTGGGGGTTTTGCCAGGTGGTGGGTCTGGGGCTGTGCCGTCGGGGGGTGGTCTCGATACGCTCGCTCACTTCGTTCGCGGGCTACTCGACAAGCCTGGGTGGGGGTGTGCTGCTGGGGGGTGGGTCTGGGGCTGTGCGGTGGGGGTGGTCGTCTCGATACGCTCGCTCACTTCGTTCGCGGGCTACTCGACAAGCCTGGGGGCTTCGTTAGCGGGCTACTCGACAAGCCTGGGGGGTGGGAGTGCAGTCGGTGGGTGGGGTGTCTCGCCCACCCCGGCGGGCGATCTCGCTCAGACGGGCGTAGCGACTGCCTTGATCTCGAGATACTCGGCGAAACCGGCCTCACCCATCTCGCGGCCGATGCCGCTCTGCTTGTAGCCGCCGAAGGGGACGTCGGCGGAGTACCAGATGCCGCCGTTGACGCCCATCGTGCCGGTGCGGACACCGTTGACGACGGCATTGAGACGGTCCGGATCGGTGCCCCAGACGGCGCCGGACAGACCGTAGGGGGAGTCGTTGGCGAGGTCGATGGCGTCCTGGTCGCCGTCGTGCGGAATCACCACCAGGACCGGGCCGAAGATCTCCTCGCGGGCCACGCGGGAGGAGTTGTCGAGGCCGGAGATCAGGGTCGGCTCGATGAAGAACCCCCTGTCGCGGCCCGCGGGGCGGCGGCCGCCGGTCTCGATGACGCCGCCCTCCTCGCGGGCCAGCCGCAGGTAGTCCTCGACACGGTCGCGTTGCCGCTCGGAGATCAACGGTCCGCACATGGTGCCGGGCTCGTTCGGGTCGCCGGCGCCGAGGGTTTCCAGGGTGCTCTTGGTGGTGGCGATGGCTTCGTCGAGCCGCGAGCGCGGAACCAGCAGGCGCGTGGTGATCGCGCAGCCCTGGCCGGCGTGCGTGAGCACGTTGACGGCGGCCATCGAGCAGGCGGTGGCGAGGTCGGCGTCGTCGAGCACGATGAACGCCGACTTCCCGCCGAGTTCCAGGAACACCTTCTTCAGGGTCGGTGCGCCCGCGGCCATCACTTTGCGGCCGGTGTCGGTGGAGCCGGTGAACGAGATCAGGTCGACGCGCGGGTCGGTGCACAGTTGCTCGCCGAGCCCGTGATCGGTGGACGTCACGATGTTCACGACGCCGGGCGGAAAGTCCGTCTCCTCGGCGATCACCCGACCGACCAGCGCCGCGCACCACGGGGTGTCGGGGGCGGCCTTGAGGATCACGGTGCAGCCGGCGGCGAGCGCCGGCCCGATCTTGGCGAAGTTGATCTGGTGCGGGAAGTTCCACGGGGTGATGGCGCCGACGACGCCGACGGCCTCCGCGCGCAGTTCACGGTGGTTCTTGATCCCCAGCGGGCTGGCCTCACCGAGATCGGTGGTCCACGCGTAGTTCTCGGCGAGGTCGGCGAAGTAGCCGAGGTCGGTGATCGGCCCGACCAACTGCGGACCGTGGGTGAGGAAGACCGGGCAGCCGACCTCGGCGACGGTCAGCTCGCGCAGTTCGTCGGTGTGGGCGAGCAGTGCGTCGCGCAGTTGCCGCAGGCAGTGGGCGCGGAAGGCGTGATCGCGGGACCAGTCGGTGTGGTCGAAGGCGCGGCGGGCGGCGTCGATCGCGGCGTCCATGTCGGCGGCGTCGGCCTGCGCGGCCTGTCCGATCACCTCTTCGGTCGCGGGGTCGACGACGTCGAAGGTGCCGCCGGAGCCCGGAACGAGCTCCCCGTCGATCAGCAGGTCGGAGGCGGTGTCGGGTCGGAGCGTCGGGGTGGCTTGAGCCATATTCAGAACTCCCTCTGGACAGGTGTCTAGACTTCGTTTCAACCGTAGAGTAACGTGCCTCACATGTCCACCCCCGTCGAGGTCGAAGCGACCCGCCGTAGACTGCGGCCGCAGCAGGCCGAGAAGATCGGCAAGATGGTCGACGCCGCCGTCGAGATCCTCGTCGCCGACGGCTTCGACGCGCTGTCGGTGCGGGAGGTGGCCAGGCGTGCGGGCGTCGCGCCGGCGACCGCCTACACCTATTTCAGTTCCAAGAGTCACCTGGTCGCCGAGGTCTTCTGGCGTCGGCTGGCCGCCGGGGTGCCGGAGCCGGATCCGTCTCTGCCCGCCGCCGATCGGGTCGCGCAGGTGCTGCGCGGGGTGTCGATGGTGGTCGCGGGCGAAGGGCAGTTGGGCGGGGCCGTCACCGTCGCACTGCTCGGCGACGATCCCGACTCCCAGCATCTGCGGCTGCGGATCGGCCGGTTCATCCACGAACGACTGGCCGCCGCCGTCGGCGCCGAGACGCCCGACGCCGACCGGGTGGTGGACACCCTCGAGATGCTCTACGCCGGCGGTCTGGTGACCGCGGGCATGGGGCACCTGACCTACGAAGCGACCTCTGAGCGGCTGGTCGCGGCCGCCGCACTACTGATGGGATGAGCCATTGACCGTCACCACCGCCGGAATGCAGGCGTCGATCCCGTTCGACCCCTACGACTACGACTTCCACGAGGATCCGTATCCCACCTACGCCCGGCTGCGTCGCGAGGCGCCGGTGTACCGAAACACCGACGGCGACTTCTGGGCGCTGGCCCGGCACGAGGACGTCGCCGACGCCTTCCGCGACAACGTCCGGCTGTCGAACAGCTGGGGTGTGTCGATGGACCCGACCGCCTACAACGAGAACGCCGAGTACTCCATGAGCTTTCTGGCCATGGACGACCCCCGGCATCTGCGGCTGCGCAAGCTGGTCTCCAAGGGCTTCACCCCGCGCCGGGTCAGCGAACTGGCTCCGCGCATCCGGGAGCTCACGCGGCAGCACTGGGCACGCTGCCTGGAGATGGGGGAGTTCGACTTCGTCCACGACTTCGCCGGACTGCTCCCGATGGACGTCGTCTCCGAACTGCTCGGCGTCGGGCAGTCCGACCGGGCGCATCTGCGCACCCAGTCCGACCTGCTGATCCACCGCGAAGAGGGCGTCACCGACGTGCCGCCGGCGGCCGTCGCGGCGTACCTGGACCTGCATCGGTATTACACCGACCTGCTCGCGCAGCGCCGCAAGAACCCCGGCGACGACCTGGTCTCCGCGCTGATCGGAGCCGAGGTGATCGGCGACGACGGCGAGCGCACCGTCATGAGCCGAGAGGAGATCATCGGCTTCATGATGCTGATGGTGGTCGCAGGCAACGAGACCACCACCAAGCTGCTGGGCAACTCCGTGTACTGGGGACACCGCAGCGGCAGCTGGGGCAGCGCCGGCGAGGGCGGCGGGGGACAGGTGTCGGAGATCCTCGACGGCGTCGGCCGGGGCGAGGACCCCGTCGGATCGGTGCGCGACTGGGTGCAGGAGACGCTCCGCTACGACACCTCGACGCAGATGCTGGTGCGCCGCGTCGTCGAGGACGTCGAGTACGGCGGCCACACGATCCCGGCCGGCGACCGCGTCCTGCTGCTGATCGGCTCGGCCAACCGCGACGAGGAGGTCTTCGGCGCGGACGCCGACCAGTACCGCATCGGCCGCGACAGCAGCCGCACCATCCTGTCGTTCGGACTCGGCACCCACTTCTGCCTCGGCGCGCACCTGGCCCGCTTGGAGACCGAGCTGGGGTTGGCCGAGATCGTGCGGACCGTGCGCTCCTACGAGGTCGACGTCGACGCCGCCGAACGCGTCCACTCGGTCAATGTCCGCGGCTTCGCCGCCCTCCCGATGAAAGTGCAGGCCCGATGAAGTTCCAGCCCCATCCCGATCGTCGTCCGGTCCTGATCGCGGGCGCCTCGTCGGGCATCGGCGAGGCCACCGCGCGGATGCTCGGGGCGGCCGGCTTCCCGGTCGCGCTCGGTGCCCGCCGGGCCGACAGATGCGCCGAGATCGCCGAGCAGATCGTCGCCGCGGGCGGCGAGGCGGTCGCCGTCGCACTCGATGTGACCGACGACGATTCGGTGCGCGCGGCGGTCGCCGCCGCCGAAGCGGCACTCGGTCCCCTCGAGGTGGTGGTGACCGGGGCGGGCGATCTGCAGATCGGCCGCGCTCACGAGATGCCGGTCGACGAGTGGGCCGCCCAGATAGACGTGCACCTGGTGGGCGCCTACCGCGTCTACCGGGCGACGGCGCCTGCGATGATCGAGCGCCGTCGCGGCGACATCGTCTTCATCAGCTCCGACGTCGTCGCGCATCCGCGCCCGTGGTCGTCGGCGTATGTGGCCGCCAAGTGCGGCGTCGAGGGTCTGGTCGCCACCCTGCAGATGGAACTGGAGGGCACCGGCGTGCGCGCCGGGTTGGTCCGGCCCGGTCAGACGCTGACCGGGATGGGCATGAACCTGGATCAGCAGCAGACCGAAGCCATGCTCAACGACTGGATCGCCTTCGGTCTGGCCCGGCACGGCAACTTCCTGCGGCCCGAGAATCTGGCCTCGGCCGTGATGGCGATGGTCTCGCTGCCGCCCGGCGCGCAGATGCGCGCGGTCGACGTCGAAGCCGAAGGCAAGCTCACCCCGCCCGCCCCGACCCCGCCCGCCCCAACGACGGCCGCACCGACGACGGAAGGAGCTCTGCGATGAACCCGACCCGATCCGAGACCGCCACGTCGATCCGCGTGTCCGGCGGCGACGGCGAACACGGTCACCTCGACGAGTTGGCGACCGACCCGATCGGCCTGTTCCAGCGGGTCCGGGACGAGCACGGCGATGTCGGCATGTTCCAGCTCGCCGACCGCGAGGTGATCCTGGTCAGCGGCGCGGCGGCCAACGAGGAGTTCTTCCGCGCCCCCGACGAGGTCCTCGACCAGGGTGCCGCGTATCCGTTCATGACGCCGATCTTCGGCGAGGGCGTCGTCTTCGACACCAGCCCCGAGCGGCGCAGCGAGATGCTGCACAATCAGGCGCTCAAGGGCGCGCACATGAAGCAGCACGCCGTCACCATCCCCGCCGAGGTGGAGGCGATGATCGCCGACTGGGGTGAGGAGGGCGAGATCGATCTGCTCGACTTCTTCGCCGAGCTCACGCTCTACACGTCGTCGTCGTGCCTGATCGGTCGCAAGTTCCGGCAGGAGCTCTCTGGTCACATCGCGCACCTGTACCACGAGCTGGAGCGGGGCACCGATCCGATCGCCTACGTGGACATGCACGCCGACATCGAGAGCTTCCGCCGCCGCGACGCCGCGCGCGCCGAGCTGGTCGAGTTCATCGGCGGTGTGCTCGAGCGCCGCATCGCGAATCCGCCGGCGGAGAAAGACGACCGCGACCTGCTCGACGTCCTCGTCTCGCTCCGCAACGACGACGGCACCCAGATGTTCAGTGCCGACACCGTGACCGGGATCTTCATCTCGATGATGTTCGCCGGGCACCACACCACCTCTGGGACGGCGGCGTGGACGCTCATCGAACTGCTCAAGCATCCCGATCACCTGGCCGCGGTGACGGCCGAGCTCGACGCGATCTACCGAGACGGCACCGCCTACAGTTTCGCGGCGATGCGGCAGATCCCGAAGCTGGAGGGGGCGATCAAGGAGGCGTTGCGGCTGCATCCGCCGCTGATCATTCTGATGCGCCTGGTCCAGGAGGATTTCGAGGTCGGCGGCGTCACCGTCCGCAAGGGACAGTCGATCGCGGTCTCGCCTGCTGTCTCGAACCGCCTGCCGGAGGACTTCCCGAACCCGGACGACTTCGAACCGCAGCGTTACGAGCAGCCCCGGCAGGAGGATCTGGTCAACCGGTGGACGTGGATTCCGTTCGGCGCCGGCCGGCACCGATGTGTCGGCGCGCAGTTCGCGATGATGCAGCTCAAGGCGATCTTCTCGGTGCTGCTGCGCAACTACGAGTTCGCGCTCGCCCAGGATCCGGGCAGTTACCGGAACGATCACTCCAAGATGGTGGTGCAGTTGCAGCAGCCGTGCCGGCTGACGTACCGGCGCCGGGAGCGTGCGTGATGCGCGTCGAGGTGGACCTCGACCTGTGCCAGGGGCACGGCATGTGCGAGTTGGAGGCGCCCGACGTCTTCGAGGCCGCCCGCGATCACGTCACCATCCTGAATCCCGAACCCGATGAATCCCAGCGTGCCGCCGTCGAAGCGGCCGTTCGTTACTGCCCGACGCAGGCTTTGAGAATTGTGGAGGATTGACATGGCCTTTTCCCGTTCTGAACTGGAGGAGATGAAGGCGCGTTGGCTGGCGGCCAACGTCGAAGCGGAGAAGGCCGGGGACTGGCGTCCGCTCGCCGACTTCTACACCGAGGACGCGACCTACGGGTGGAACTACGGCCCGGAGAAGGACTTCATGGCCGTCGGGCGCGAGGAGATCCGCGACATCGCGCTCGGTCAGGAGATGGAGGGTCTGCAGGGCTGGGAGTACCCGTATCAGGCGTGGGTGATCGACGAGCGGACCGGCGACATGATCGGGCTGTGGCGGCAGATCAACGAGGGCGTGCGCTCGGACGGTTCCCAGTACGCCGTTCACGGCATCGGCGGCAGCTGGTTCAAGTACGCGGGCGACTTCCAGTTCGGCTGGCAGCGCGACTTCTTCGACTTCGGGAACGTCTCGGCGCTGTTCTTGGAGATGCTGACGGACCAGGCGTGCAGCGACGGGATGCTCAAGCGGATCGAGAAGTCGGCGCCCGGGAACCTGCCGGGCTGGTACCCGCGCGGGACGGCGCCGGTCGGCCTGTGGGAGATGCCGTGACGCCTGCGTCCCTCACCCACGAGCAGTTGGCGCGGCTGGTTCCGGAGTCGCTGCTGTCTGGGCAGTTGATCGACCGCTCCGGCATGGCGCATCTGATCGCGGCCTTCGGTCGCGAGGGCATGACGCAGGTGGCGATCGAGGAGTGGATGGCCGCCAGCCCGGTGTACACCGGGCGGATGCGGGCGGCGCTGGGGATCGACGGCGACGGTGTCGAGGACATGTTCAAATGCCTGCAGCTCGACATCGGTGCGCCGCCGCAGTTCATGGACTTCCGCTACCGGATCACCGACCGGTATCACGGGTCCTTCGTCCTCGATCACTGCGGCGCGCTGCTCGACGTGGAGCCGATGGGCGAGGAGTACGTGACCGCGATGTGCCACACCATCGAGGATCCGACCTTCGACGCCACCGCCATCGCGACCAATCGGCGGGCTCGGATCCGGCCGGTGCACCGACCGCCGCGGGTCCCCGCCGATCGGACGCCGCACTGCGAGTGGACGGTCACCATCGAACCCGACCGCGAGGAGCTGCCCTTGCCGAAGGTCACCGAACCGGTGCTGGCGACCCGGGCGGCGTCGATCGAGCTGAGCGCGATCGACCCGGCGGTCGGCGACGGTCGCGCCGACTATCGCGGCCCGCTGGTGCACGATCTGGTGTTCAGCGAGTTCTCGTCGTCGGCGCTGGTGCGGATCGCGGAGGAGACGGCTCTGCAGCATCAGCTCCTCGCCGTCGGCTTCCTGCTGTCGGTGCTGCGACGGACCGGCCCCGGCGATGTTGATTCTGACGGGGTCGATTCCGGCAGCGCCGACGACATCCTCGACAAGCAGCTGATCGGGATCGCAGGCATCACCGCCGAACGATTGGCGGCGAGCTTGTTCGACGGTCGGCGCGATGCCGCGACGCTGGCCGCCG
This sequence comes from Gordonia aichiensis, assembly GCF_039946255.1. GTDB lineage: Bacteria > Actinomycetota > Actinomycetes > Mycobacteriales > Mycobacteriaceae > Gordonia > Gordonia aichiensis_A. The sequence continues at coordinate 75,616 of NZ_JBCDWL010000023.1, forward strand.
TGCTGAACGTGCATCCGGTGTTCGGGCCCGTGCAGTACACCGGCGTCGTCGCCGAACCGGCCGGCGACGCGGTGCGAGTGCGGATCCCGCGCCGGTCGGCGGCCGTGGAGGACGGCGCGTGGATGCGGCTGCTGTCGCAGGGGCGGCTGGGGGCCGTGCAGTCCGCTGCGCGCGGGGTCGACGACACGTGGGTGGTCGGCGACAGCACGGTGGCGGGCGACGATCTGGTGGTCTCGATCGTCCGCGGCGAGCCACAACCGGAGTCCGACGAGGTCGCGATCGTGCGGTTCTCGGCCGGGGCGTCGTTCAGCTTCGCCGACCGCGGACCGTCCAGACCGCTGCCGCTCACCGTGGTCTGAGACGGTGCTCCGTAAATGAATCCCCTCCGCGAGGCGAACTCGGCGAGAATCGCCGATCAATGCGTGCCAAGCTGTGTGTGAGTCGGTTCCAGGAAGGAACGTGATGAGTGCTAAGCCGAACTTGTCGGTCGCGGAGATCGAGTTGCTTGTTGAGGAGTACCTCGACTTGCCGCGTGGGACGAA
>NZ_JBCDWL010000024.1:0-2106 GCF_039946255.1 Gordonia aichiensis
CCAAAACACACTATCGAGTTCTCAAAGAACACACACCCACCAGCACCAACCCAGCAACAACCAGGCCGAACTCCAGCAGACATCTGAAATTTTCATTCACCACCCCGTCTCCGAGGCGACCTTCCCAACCTACCAGGCCGGAACTTCCTCCGCAACTCGCAGCGTCTCGAACCTTCCAAGAAGTTTTCAAGACTGCCACCAGGCGCAGGACCGCTACTCTACCCCGACCCGATCCGCAGGAGCAAACCCGCTGACCGGAAGGAATTTCGCTTGCCAGCGCTTGTCGCGCTGACCTGAAAGAATGTACACACACCGCGGCGGCGAGGACAAATCGCCAGGTCAGCGCGACTAAGCCGGATCAGGAGCCGATCTTGGCACCGGCGAAGGTCTTCTTTCCTCGACGCAGCACCAACCACTTCCCGAAGAGCAGGTCGTCGCCGGCCGGCGTCCAGTCCGCATCGGTGACCTTGGTGTTGTTCACGTACGCGCCACCCTCGTCGATCGCGCGGCGGGCCGCCTTGTTGCCCGTGGCCAGTCCGGACTCGACGAGCAGTTCGACGATGGTGGGAGTGCTGCCCGCGTCGAACTGCGCGACGCCGGTCTCCCCGAGCGCGGCCGCGAGGGTCGCCTCATCCAGACCGGACAGCTCCGCACGACCGAACAGTGCCTGGCTCGCGAGCTCCGCGGCGGCCGTCTGATCGGCGCCGTGGATGAGGGTGGTCAGTTCTTGGGCCAGTCGCTTCTGCGCCGTCCGCAGGTGCGGCTTCTCGGCGGTGAGCTGTTCGAGCTCCTCGATCTCGTCACGGCTCAGGAAGGTGAACCACTTGAGGAACTTGACGACGTCAGCGTCGGCCGTGTTCACGAAGTACTGGTACCAGGAGTACGGGCTGGTGAGTTCGGGGTCGAGCCAGACACTGCCGCCTCCGGTCGACTTGCCGAATTTCTTGCCGTCGGCGGAAGTCACCAGCGGAACGGTGAGCGCGTGCGCGGCGCCGGCATCGACCTTGCGGATCAGGTCCACACCGCCGACGATGTTGCCCCACTGGTCGGATCCGCCGATCTGCAGGACACAGCCGTACCGGCGGAACAGCTGGAGGTAGTCGTTGGACTGCAGGAGCAGGTAGCTGAACTCGGTGTAGCTGATGCCGTCGGACTCCAAGCGTCGCTTCACCGTGTCTCGGGCCAGCATCACATTGACCGAGAAGTGCTTGCCGACGTCGCGGAGGAACTCGATGGTGGTCATCGGTCCGGTCCACTCGTAATTGTTGACCAGCACTGCGCCGTGGGCGGAGTCGTCGATCGTAACGAAGCGTTGGAGCTGGCCGACGATCTTGTCCGCCCAGTCTGCGACCGTGTCGGCCGGGTTCATCGTCCGCTCGCCCACATCGCGCGGGTCACCGATGAGTCCGGTCGCTCCGCCGGACAGGACGACGGGACGATGGCCCGCGAGCTGGAACCGCCGCAACGTCAGCAGCGGCACGAGGTGTCCGGCGTGCAGGCTCGCGGCAGTCGGGTCGAAACCGGCGTACAGCGAGATCGGCTGTTCCAGCGCCGCGCGGAGTGCGTCCAGGTCGGTGGTCTGTCCGATCAGGCCCCGCCAGATCAGGTCGTCCAGGATGTTCTGTTCCACGGTGGTGCTCACGCGTCCTTTGCAGTGAAGCGCCGGTGCTCCTCGTCGGTCACCGAGCGCGCGTCGTCGATCAACATGTTCGGGATGCCGTGCTCATCGATGGCATAGGCGACCCGCAGGCGCGGGTTATAGAGCTCATCTCCCGCATTGATCAGTTCGCCCAGATCCTGGGGGCACACCAGTCGGTCTCGAACCACCGGATCGATGCCCTCGGCGCGTGTTGCCATCAGCTCCCACTTCGTCTCGTCGATCAGGCCGCTCGCCCGTACCGGCGGCGGCACCTGCCGGATTCAGGTTACTCGGGAGCGTCGGTCGAGCGGCCGTCCAGGTTTGACCGGCGGCTCCTCTGCCTGTCCGACGGGGTGAGTGCGCGGGTCTCGATACGCTCGCTCACTACGTTCGCGGGCTACTCGACCACCCTGGGAAAGCGGAGCGCAGCCAAGCCCTTCCAAGCAAGGCCGCGCATCGAGACCCCC
>NZ_JBCDWL010000024.1:2203-75133 GCF_039946255.1 Gordonia aichiensis
CCCAAAAAATAGGCTGGTCGAGTAAGCGACCGAAGCGAAGCGCAGAACGCGCATCGAGACCCCCGCAGACACCACAAGGTCTCGATACGCTCGCTCACTACGTTCGCGGGCTACTCGACCACCCTGGGAAAGCGGAGCGCAGCCAAGCCCTTCCAAGCAAGGCCGCGCATCGAGACCCCCAAAAAATAGGCTGGTCGAGTAAGCGACCGAAGCGAAGCGCAGAACGCGCATCGAGACCCCCGCAGACACCACAAGGTCTCGATACGCTCGCTCACTACGTTCGCGGGCTACTCGACCACCCTGGGTAACGCCAGCGCACCGCAGACGCCGGCGCCGACGCGCGAGCCCTTCCAGGCGAGGCCGCATAACGCGAGCCAAGTCTCGATACGCTCGCTCACTACGTTCGCGGGCTACTCGACCAGCCTGGCGGCCACGGACGCGCAAGCCTTCCAAGCGAGGCCGCGTATCGAGGCACCGCGCGGAGCTACTCGGCGACTTCCTGGGTCTCGTCGGGGCCGGCGGTCCAGTCGATGCCGGCGGCGGCCGACGCGGTGTAGCGGCGGTAGCGGCCTTCGGCGTCCCGGTACCAGACCTTAGCGCCCGGCTTCGGGATGCCGCGTTCGACGAACTTGCCGATCAGCGGCCGGAACGACTCCGACAGCGGAATCGAGTCGGCGATCCAGACCAGGTGGGGGCGTTGATCGGCGGGGAGCTCGCCCAGGCCGACGCGGATCTGGGTCGGGGTCAGCGACGAGACGCCCGACTCCAGCGTGACGACGGCGACGGCGACCTGCGTGCCCGGCTCCCCCGCCGCGTAGACGGCGGCGAGCTTGACGCCGGAGATCATCGACAGGGCCTGCTGGGCGGGGACGGGATAGATCGGTCCGGCGGCGCTGCGGATCACCGACTGCGCCGAGCCCATGTACCAGAGATCGCCGTCGGCGTCGGCGCGGAACAGGCTGCCGCCGACCTCCCATCGATCGTGCGGGCGGAAGACGTCGCGCAGCACCAGACCGGCCGTCTCGAATCGCTGACCGGCGTGCGCGACGAGCATGCCGACCTCGCGCGGCCCGGCCTCGCGGACGAACCCGGAGTCCTTGTCGACCTCCATCCGTTCGGCGACCGGGTCGTAGGCGGCGATGCGCACGGGGTTGGTCTCCGGAAGCGCCCGCCCCATCGAACCGATCTTGCCGTCGTCGACGTTCGCCAGGATCGCCGAACCGTCCGCAGTCGCGAAGAACTCGAGCACGCGCGCCGCAGGCAGTTCCCGGCGCAGCCGGGTCCACTGACCCGAGGTGAGTCCGGAACCCATGAACAGCCGGACGGTGCCCAGTTTGGCGGGATCGAAGTCGGGTGCGTCGAGGATGTCGGAGAGCATGTTCCAGGTGTAGGAGACGACGGTGACGCCGTACCGTCGCACCTCGCGAGCGAACCGCTCGGGGTCGACCCCGGTGGAGAGCGCGATCCGGGAGCGGCCCGCGGCGGTCGCGCCGAGGGTGGTGAGCAGCCCCGACGCGTGGTGCAGCGGCGGCAGGCAGTAGACGGTGTCCCGGTTCGACAGGCCGGCCGCCGCGGCCGCACCGAAGGCGGACATGGCGAACCGATGGTTGGTCACCGACCACCGGTTGAGCCGGCCCTGCGTCTCGGTGAACAGGATGAAGGCGAGATCGCCCGCCAACCCCGGATCGGGGCGGTACCAGACGGGCAGCCGGACCCGGTCGGGATCGATCTGCTCCATGTCGACGATGTGCTCACCATCGGCCTGCTCGATGGCGCGCGCCTCGCTGCCGCCACCGCCGAGGACCAGCACCCGATCGCAGGCCGCCGCGGCCCGGTCGAGGTGGTCCGGGTCGGCCACGATGACCCTGGTCTCGGCCAGCTTGAGCATCTCGGGGAGGTCGTCGCTGGACGACAGCAGGACGGCGACCGCCCCCAGCCGCGACAGTGCGGCCACCGTGACCAGCGCCGAGGGCCGGGGGTCCATCATGAGGCCGACGTGCACGCCCGGCCGGACACCGCATTCGATGAGGCCCGCGACGACGTTGTTGATACGCGTGTTGACCTGCGAATGGGTCAGCACGCGGTCCTGGAAGAGGAAGACCTCGTCGTGCGGCGTGCGCTTGGCGTTCTCGCTCATCAGCTTGCCGAGCGAGACCCGGGTGGACGGCTGGATCTGCCCCAACCGGAACAGGCGGGGCACGGTGCGCACCGATTCGGTCGCCACGGCCAGGGTGGTCCGCTGCAACGAGTTGACGGCCTCGAGAAGCTCCTTGGACACCGCCGTCCCGGCGCCGGCCACCTGACCGACACCGTAGGTGAGCCGATTGCTCCAACTGATGCCGCTGCCGCCCGAGTCGCGGCTCATCGGCTGCATCGGCGTCACCGCCTCGGGCTTGTCGCCGTTGCCCTCACGCCACTGGATCCACTCGCCGACGGTCGGCCAGGTGAGGCGGCCGGCGTTCGAGCCGACGACGAGGCCGAAGTGTCCGACGGGCGCGGCGGTCTCGTAGACCTCCGCGGCCGGTGCGGCCCGCAGGATTCCGCGGACCGCCAGCGGCTGACCGATGTCGTCGGTCTCGCCGACGAAGGCGAGGACCGGGCAGGTGATCTCGGTCATCGACACGACGTCGCCGTCGATGACGAAGCCGCCCGACATCATCCGGTTGTGGACGACGAACTGTCGCAGCAGCTCGGCCACCGCCGGGCCCGACCACGCGACCCAGCCCTCCTGCTCGATGAAGCGTCGCTGATCCTCACGGGGCAGCAGCGCGTCGCGATCGTGGAGCTTGCGGAGGAAGTCGATGCGGCTGCGCGCGGTCTTGACCGGGTCGGCGAGCTGAAAGCCGGTGCGCGCCAACCAACTCGGAATCCACAGTCGATTGAAGACGTTGTCGGCGACGAACTCCGCCCCGGGGACCGCCACCTGTGCGGGCAGGCCGAGCGGAAGCGCGGCGAGCACGTCGACCGGGCTGCCGAAGGTGACGACGCTGGCCAGTCCGGCCGACCGACGGTAGGCGGCGGTCTGATACGCGAACATGCCGCCCTGGGAGTAGCCGCCGAGATGCACGTCGCGGCCGGTCACCCGCCGCACCAGGTCGATGACCCGGCTGATCGCCACCACGTGGTCGGTGAGGGTGCGTTCCATGCCGCCCTCCTCGTGGTCGGGCGAACCGAAGTCGACGACCCACGGGATCACCTTGTGCCGGTACAGCACCGACACCGCACCGTTCTCCTGGGTGACGTCGTAGACGTTGGCCGAGACCATCATCGGCGGAATCAGGATGATGTGGGCGTAGCCGTCGCCGGGATCGTCGGGGAAGTACCGGCGCAGCCGGAACATCTTCTCGGTCTCGACCACCTTGTACGGCGTGGGTTCGGTGCCCGTGTCCAGGCCGCCCATCCGGATCACTTCGAGCCCGTTCTGAGCGGTCGCGACAATCCGTCCGACCGCACCTCCCACGTCTGGCAGACCCTTCACCGCGGAAAACTCCCCTCGCCCTCGCTGCTGCTCGACCTCACGCGGCCGGTGCGGCCGGTGCGAGCACGCTGAGTTTACTAGCAGCGCTCCCTCTCACCGCCGCCACCGACTGTTATTCGGGTCTCGTCGGCGACCGGCCCCTGCGCGGGGCCGGCGTCGTCCTACGCCAGCGCGGCGCGCAGTTCGGCGATCGTCGCGGTCGCCACCTCGATCTGTCGGGCCACCTGGGGCGACGCCGTCCCGCCGAGCGCATTGCGCGATTCGATGGACCCGGTGACGGTGAGCACCTCGCGCACCTGCGGCGTCAGCGCCGGGTTGATGGCGGCCATCGTCGCGTCGTCGAGGTCGGCCAGGCCGACGCCGCGACTCTCCGCCTCGCGCACGCAGGCGCCGGCCACCTCGTGCGCCACGCGGAACGGAACCCCTTCCCGCACCAGCCATTCGGCGATGTCGGTGGCGAGGGTGAAGCCGGCGGGCGCCAACTCGGCCATCCGCTCGGGATGGAAGACGAGGGTGCCGACCAGGCCCGTCATCGCAGGCAGCAGCATCTCGAGCTGCGCGACCGAGTCGAAGACCGGTTCCTTGTCCTCCTGCAGATCCCGGTTGTACGCCAGCGGCTGGGCCTTCAGGGTCGCGAGCAGACCGGTCAGGTTGCCGATCAGTCGCCCCGCCTTGCCGCGCGCGAGTTCGGCGACGTCGGGGTTCTTCTTCTGCGGCATGATGGAGCTGCCCGTCGACCAGGCGTCCGCCAGGGTGACGTAGCCGAACTCCGGTGTGCTCCACAGGATCACGTCTTCGCCCAGGCGCGACATGTCGACGGCGATCATCGCGAAGACGAAGGCCGCCTCAGCTGCGAAATCGCGCGAGGACGTGGCGTCGATGGAGTTGTCGGCGGCACGGTCGAAGCCGAGGTCGGCGGCGATCGCGGCCGGGTCGAGACCGAGCGAGGAGCCGGCCAGGGCACCGGAGCCGTACGGCGAGACCGCCACGCGCCGGTCGGCGTCGACCAGCCGGGCCACATCGCGCAGCAGGGGCTGCGCGTGGGCCAGGAGGGTGTGGCCGAGCAGGACCGGCTGCGCGGCCTGCAGGTGCGTCTTTCCGGGCATCACGACGCCGGGGTTGGCCGCCGCCTGATCGACCAGCGCGGCCGCCAGTTCGAGGACGCCGGAGCCGACTCGGCGCATCGCCGCGCGCAGCCACATGCGGAACAGCGTCGCCACCTGGTCGTTGCGTGAGCGGCCCGCGCGCAGTCGGCCGCCCAGCTCCGGCCCGACCCGTTCGATCAGACCGCGTTCGAGCGCGCCGTGGACGTCCTCGTCGGACTCTGCGGGCCCGAAGGTGCCGTCGGCGACGTCGGCGGCCAGCCGGTCGAGACCGGCCTGCATCGACTCGGCGTCGGACTCGGTCAGCAGGCCCGCCTTGCTCAGCACTCGGGCGTGCGCCTTCGAGGCCTCGATGTCGTACGGTGCCAGCGCCCAGTCGAAGTGGGTGGACTTGCTCAATGCGGCCATCGCGGCCGCGGGACCGTCGGCGAACCGTCCGCCCCAGAGCGCACCCTCGTTGGTGCCCTCGTGCTGGTCGTCACTGCGTAGGGCGGAGTTGTTGTCGGCGGTCGCCATGGTGGCAGGTGCTCCTCGTGGTGGTTCGGGATGGTTCGGTATCGATCATTGTGCCCGGCCGCCATTGTGCCCGGCCCCGGGCACGGTCCGGGCCGGGTGGTCGGGTCAGACCAGACCCTCGATGCGCGCTGCGAGATCGGCGCCGGACAGCGGCCTGCGGGCCAGCACGAAGACGGTGTCGTCGCCGGCGATGGTGCCGACGACGCCCGGCAGTCGCGCCCGGTCGAGCGCGCTGGCCAGATATCCTGCGGCCCCCGGCGGGGTCCGCAGGACCGCCATGTCGCCCGACGAATCGGTCGACACCAACAGGTCGGAGACCAGGCGGGAGACGCGGTCGGTGCCGCCGGAGACGCCCCGGACCGGGCTGCCGTCCTCCGGCACCACGTACACGCCGACGCCGCCGTCGGCGGCCCGCAGCTTCACCGCGCCGAGCTCTTCCAGGTCGCGCGAGATGGTCGCCTGCGTGGCCTCGACACCGACCTCGGCCAGGCGCTGCTGCAGTTCGCCCTGGCTGCGGATCTGCTCGGCCGCCAGAATCTCCACGATCCGCGAGTGCCGGCCGGCGCGGGTGGCCGCCAGCCGCGCCGATTCGGCGCGGTCGGAACCCGGAGTGCTCACCGTCGGTCCAGCAGCCACGCCAGCAGCGCCTTCTGCGCGTGCAGGCGGTTCTCGGCCTCGTCGAAGACGACGCTCGCCGGACCGTCGATCACCTCGTCGGTGATCTCCTCGCCGCGGTGGGCGGGCAGGCAGTGCAGAACGATCGCGCCCGGGTTCGCGTACCCGAGCAGCTCACCGTTGATCTGGTACGGGCGGAACGGGCCGATGCGATCGAGGCCGTCCTGTTCCTGCCCCATCGACACCCAGGTGTCGGTCACCAGGACGTCGGTGCCGGTCGCGGCGGCGACGGGATCGGAGATGAGCTCCACGCTGCCGCCGGTCTCCTGTGCGCGCCGCCGGGCGTCGGCCACGACCGCCGGTTCGGGCTGGAAGGCCGACGGTCCGCTGATCCGCACGTGCATGCCCGCCGTGACCCCGCCCAGCATCAGCGAGTGCGCCATGTTGTTGGCCGCGTCGCCGAAGTAGGTCATGGTCAGGCCCGCGGCCGTGCCCTTGCGTTCGATGATGGTCTGCAGGTCGGCGAGCACCTGGCAGGGATGGAAGGTGTCGGACAGCGCGTTGACGACCGGCACCGTCGCGTACTCGGCGATCGCCTCCAACCGGTTCTGCCCGAACGTGCGCCAGACGATCGCGTCGACGAACCGCGACAGCACGCGCCCGGTGTCGGCGAACGACTCGTCCCGGCCCATCTGGGTGTTCGCGCCGTCGACGACCACCGCATGCCCGCCGAGCTGACTGATGCCGACCTCGAACGAGAAGCGGGTCCGGGTCGAGTTCTTGTCGAAGATCACGCCGACGGCACGCGGGCCCTCGAGCGGTCGGAAACCGAAGCGGTCGCGCTTCATCTGCGCGGCGAGGTCGAGCACCTCGGCCTGCTCGGCCGGAGTCAAGTCGTCGTCGCGCAGGAAGTGCCGCACGCCGGCCGGCCGGGTGGTGGAGTCGGTCATGGTTCAGGCCTTTCCGGGCTGGGTCGCGGTCGCGGCGTCGAGGATCGCGGGCAGGTCGGCCACGAACGCAGCGGCCTGCTCGTCGGTCAGGATGAGCGGTGGCGCCAGCCGCAGGACGTCGGCGGCGGGCGCGTTGATCAGGTATCCGGCGGCTCGCGCGGCCTGCTCGGCCGCCCCGGCGATCTCGGAGTTCAAGACGACGCCGAGCAGCAGCCCCTCGCCGCGCACGCCGGCGACCTGCGGGTGCCCGAGGTCTTCGATCCCGTCGGCGAGGGCTTTGCCGACGCGGTCGACGTGGGCGAGCAGATCGTGGTCGTCGATGTACTGGAGGACGGCGAGAGCGGCGGCGGCGCACGCCGGATTCCCGCCGAAGGTGGTGCCGTGCTGACCGGGCCCGAACAGGCTCGCGGCGCGGCCCGTGGCGAGGCAGGCGCCGATCGGCATCCCGCCGCCGAGTCCCTTCGCGAGGGTGATGACGTCCGGGACGATGCCCGCCCGCTGGTGGGCGAACATCCAGCCGGTGCGGCCGATGCCCGTCTGCACCTCGTCGAGCATGAGGAGGGCGCCGTTGGCGGCGGTGATCCGCCGGGCCTCGGCGAGGTAGTCCGGCGGCGGGACGACGACCCCCTTCTCCCCCTGGATCGGTTCGAGGATGACCGCCGCGGTCTGGTCGGAGACCGCGGCCTCCAGCGCGGCGACGTCGCCGTAGGGGACGTAGTCGACGCCGGCGGGCATCGGCTCGAAGGGTTCGCGCTTGCCCGGCTGTCCGGTCATCGCCAACGCTCCCATGGTGCGCCCGTGGAAGCCGCCCTCGGCGGCGATGATCTGCGGTCGGCCGGTGCGCCGGGCGAGCTTGAACGCCGCCTCGTTGGCCTCGGTGCCCGAGTTGCACAGGAACACGCGGCTGTCGGCGTCGAAAGCGGCGGCGAGCCGCTCGGCGAGTTCGACGACCGGCGTCGAGATATACAGGTTCGACACGTGCCCGAGCGTCTGGAGCTGCTTGGTCACGGCTTCGACGATCACCGGGTTGGCGTGCCCGAGCGCGTTGACGGCGATGCCGCCGAGCAGGTCGAGGTACTCGCGGCCGTCCGCGTCGTAGACGACCGCCCCCTGGCCGCGCACCAGTGCGATCGGCGGGGTGCCGTAGTTGTTCATCAGCGCAGCGGACCACCGCTGCTGCAGGGGTGCAGTCATGACCGATCTCCCTCGGATTCGGCGGCGACGACCGTGGTTCCGGCCCTCGACGCGGTGAGCAGGGCCGCGAGCACCGAATGCGGTCGGCGGCCGTCGATGACGTGAGCGGCGCCGATGCCGTCCCGCACGGCGCGCATGCAGGCCTCCATCTTGGGCACCATGCCGGCGTCCAGGCGCGGCAGCAGCGCCTCGACCTCGTCGGCGGTGATGCTCGAGGTGAGCGACGACCGGTCGGGCCAGTCGGTGTACAGGCCCTCGACGTCGGTGAGCATCACCAGGTGCTCGGCGCCGAGCGCGCCGGCGATGGCGCCCGCGGCGGTGTCGGCGTTGATGTTGTGGACCTGGCCCGCGGCGTCGGGCGCGATGGTCGAGACCACCGGGATCCGACCGGCGGCGATGAGGTCGTCGATGGCCGAGGTGTTGACGGTGGAGATGTCGCCGACCAGGCCGATGTCGGTGGGCTCCCCGTCGACGAGCACGGTGCGGCGGGTGGCCGTCAGGAGGTGGGCGTCTTCGCCGGTGATGCCGACCGCGTACGGACCGTGGGCGTTGATCAGACCGACGAGCTCGCGGCCGACCTGGCCGAACAGCACCATGCGGACCACGTCCATCACCTCGGGGGTGGTGACGCGGAAGCCGCCGCGGAACTCCCCTTCCAGGCCGAGTCGGCCGAGCATCGCCGAGATCTGCGGGCCGCCGCCGTGCACGACGACCGGGTGGATGCCGCAGGCGCGCAGCAGCGCCATGTCGGCGGCGAAGGCCTTCTTGAGCTCGTCGTCGACCATGGCGTTGCCGCCGTACTTGATCACGACGCGTTTGCCGTGCAGCGCCTGGAGCGCCGGCAGCGATTCGGCGATGACCCCGGCCTTCTGCAGCGGGTCCAGTGCGGTGCCTTCTTGGCTGATGGTGTTGTCCGTCATGACGAGTAGGCCGAGTTCTCTTCCACGTAGGCGTGCGACAGGTCGGTGGTGCGGATGGTGGCGTGCGCGTCGCCGAGCCCGAGGTCGGCGACCACTTCGATGCGGTCGCCCGACAGATCCACTTCGCGGGCGCCGGGCACGCCGGTTCCGTTCTCACAGATGGGAGATCCGTTGAAGGACACCGTGATCCGATCCGGGTCGATGGTGACCGGGGAGGCGCCGATGGCGGCCAGCACGCGGCCCCAGTTCGGGTCGGAGCCGAATAGCGCGGTCTTGACCAGGGAGTCGCGGGCGACGGTCCGGGCGACGACGAGTGCGTCGTCCTCGGTGACCGCGCCGGTGATGGTGATCGCGATGCGCTTGGTGACGCCTTCGGCGTCGTTCTGCAGCTGGCCGGCGAGGTCGTCGCAGACGGCGAAGACGGCGGCGTCGAGCTCGGCCTGCGAGACCTCGATCTGGCTCGCACCCGAGGACAGCAGCAGGACCGTGTCGTTGGTGGAGATGGAGCCGTCGACGTCGAGGCGATCGAAGGTGCGGGCGGTGGCCCGGCGCAGGGCCAGATCGACCGCCTCGGCGCTGACCTTGGCGTCGGTGGTGAGCACGACCAGCATCGTCGCGAGCGACGGCGCGAGCATGCCCGCCCCCTTGGCCATGCCGCCGACGTTCCAGCCGCCGGTGTGGTGCAGGGCGACCTGCTTGGGGATGGTGTCGGTGGTCATGATCGCGTGCGCGGCATCGGTGCCGCCCTCGATGCCGCCCGCCATCTCGTGAACGATCTCGGTGACGCCCGCCAGCACCTTGTCCATCGGCAGCCGCTCGCCGATGAGGCCGGTCGAGCAGACGGCGACCTCGACGGCTCCGGTCTCGGTCCCCCAGTTCGACAGGGCCGAGGCGACGGCCTCAGCGGTCGCATGGGTGTCCTGGAAGCCCGCCGGGCCGGTGCACGCGTTCGCGCCGCCGGAGTTCAGGATCACTGCGCGCAACGACCGGCTTGAGATCACCTGCTGGGTCCACAGGACCGGCGCCGCCTTGACCTGGTTGCGGGTGAAGACGGCCGATGCCGCCAGATCGGGCCCCTCGTTGAGCACGAGCGCCAGGTCGGGGTTGCCGCTGGCCTTGATCCCGGCGGCGATGCCCGCGGCGCGGAAGCCGAGCGGCGCGGTGACGCCCTGCCGACGGGTCATGCGCGAGCCGACCAACAGGTCGAGTTCGTCGCCCGGAGCGGGGGTGGGATCGCAGTCGGTCACAGTCTGTCCTTCGCGGGGAGATGGTTCGCGGGGCCGTGGGTCGGCGGCGCGTCGGCGGTCATGCGGTGAGCGGCGGTGCGGCGGGCGGTGAGGCGGGCCGTGGTCCGGGCGAGGTTCACGGAGCCAGACCCACGGTCGCCAGCCCCTCGCCCTCGCCCCAGCCGAGGGCGAGGTTCATCGACTGGACGGCGGCCCCGCCGGTGCCCTTGGTCAGGTTGTCGACCGCGCCGACGGCCACGAAGGTCCCGGACCGCTCGTCGACCGACAGGCCGATCGAGACCAGGTTGGTGCCGACCACCGAACCGGTCTCGGGGAACTCGCCCTGCGGGAGCAGGTGCACGAAGGCCTCATCGGCATAGGCCTTCTCGTACACCGCCCGGAAGTCGTCGATCGACGCCGTGGTGCGCGCGGTGCACGTCGCCAGGATGCCGCGGGTGGTGGGCACCAGAACGGGGGTGAACGACACCGCGACCGGCAGCTGGGCCGCCGACGACAGGGCCTGCGTGATCTCCGGGGTGTGCCGGTGCACGCCGCCGACGCCGTAGGCCCGCACCGAGCCGAGGACCTCGGCCGCGAGCAGGCTGACCTTGGGCGAACGTCCGGCACCGGAGGCTCCCGACATCGCCACGATGGTGACGGTCGGCTCGACCAGGCCGGCGGCGAGCGCGGGCAGCAGGGTCAGAATCGAGACGGTCGGATAGCAGCCGGGCACCGCGATCCGGGTGGCACCCGCGAGCTTGTCCCGGTTGCCGGGCAACTCCGGCATGCCGTACGGCCAGGTGCCCGCGTGATCGCCACCGTAGTACGTCGTCCATTCACCGGCGTCCTCGAGCCGGAAGTCGGCGCCGCAGTCGACGATCAGGGTGCTGGGCGGCAGCGCGTCGGCGATGGCCGCCGACTGCCCGTGCGGCAGACCGAGGAAGACGACGTCGTGCCCGGCGAGGACCTCGGGCGTGGTCGCCTCGAGCACTCGGTCGGCCAGCGGGAACAGGTGGCGGTGGTGCTCGCCGAGCCGGGTGCCCGCGCTGGCGCCGGCGGTCAGCGACCCGATCGTCAGTTCACCGGAGAGCAGTCGCGGATGCCCGCACAGGAGTCGCAGGATCTCGCCGCCCGCGTAGCCGCTCGCACCGGCTACCGCCACCTTGATAGTCATACAGATGATTATGCATCACAGCGAAAATTAATGCACGTGGTTATGCGGCGAGCGGTGCGGACGTCCCCGCACCCCTCAGGCCCGAGCCGACCCCCGAAGGGTGAGGACGGTGATCTCCGGTGGCGCCAGCACGCGCACCGGCGGCCCCCACGCCCCGGCTCCCCGGGTCACGTAGACGTCGGTCCCGTCGACCCGCCCCCACCCGGCGGTCACCGGCTCCGACAGCGCGACCAGGTACGTGTTGGGCCACATCTGCCCGTCATGGGTGTGCCCGGACAGTTGCAGATCCACCCCGTACCGCGCGGCGGGGACCGCTTGGCTGGGCTGATGAGCGAGCAGGATCACCGGGCGGCCGTCGTCTCGCCCGGCCAGCGCCGCGGCGTAATCGGGCCGGTACGGGTCGGGCGCGGTCTTGTCGTAGACCCCGGCCAGATCGATCACCGCGCCGTCACGGCGCAGTTCGACGCGCTCGTTGCGCAGCGTCCGCACGCCCAGCGTCTCCCAGTGGTCGAGCCACGAACCGCCGTCGTCGACGTAGTACTCGTGATTGCCGCTGACGGCGAAGACGCCCAGCGGTGCCCGCAGGTCCCGCAGCGGAAGCAGATCCGGTCCCACGTGCGCGACCGTGCCGTCGGTCAGGTCGCCGCCGAGCAGCACCACGTCCGGGCGCTGCGCGTTCACCTGCTCGACGACCTTGCGCACGAAGTCGGCGCCACGGGCCGGACCGGCGTGCACGTCGGTCACCAGCGCCACGCGCAGCCCGTCGAACGGGGCGGGCAGATCGGCGATGCTCACGCGCTCGGCGACGATGCGCGGCGAGGACGCCTCGACCAGTCCGTAACCGACCGCGCCCACGGCCGCGACGACGACGGCGGCGGTCGCGATCGCGGTGGGACGCGCACCGAAGTGCGGTCCGCCGTCGCGGCCCCGCAGTCGTGCGATGAGGCGCAGCGCCAGCCTCACCAGTGCGATCGCCACCGTTCCGAGAAACAGGTAGTAGACGACCGCACCCCAGGTGAAGCCGATGACGCCGATCGGCCGAGCCCACGCCGGGTCGAGCGCGCCACCGACCTGGAACGCCCCCACCGCACACGCGGTGAGAGCGACCAGCGCCGCGAGCGCGGCGACCGCCCATCGGCCGCGCACCCCCGGCAGACGGACCAGACGGCGGTACAGCCAGGTCACGACAAGGACGCCGACGACGGCGGTGACGAGGAGTCGGATCAACGCAATCGAGCGCCGACCACGTCACCCGCGTGCGCGACGGCCGCCATCTTGGCCGCGGAGCCGTCGTCCTCGGTGAGCGTTCGGTCGGCGGCGCGGAAGGTGAGCGCGAAGGTCAGCGACTTGTTGCCCGCACCGACCTGATCGCCGACGAAGACGTCGAACAACGAGATCGACTCCAGCAGGTCGCCCGCGCCCGCGACCAGCGCGTCCTGCACGGCCTGCGCGGACACCGTCTCGGCGACCACCACGTTCACGTCCTGCAGCACGGCCGGGAAGGGCGAGACCTTCGGCGACGGCAGGTTCTGACGCAGCGGCAGCGCGTCGACGTCGATCTCGACCGCGCAGAGGCGGGCGGGCAGGCCCATCCGCTCGAGCACCGCCGGATGCAGTTCGCCCGCATGTCCGACGACCACGCCGTCGACCTCCACCCGCGCGCAGCGACCCGGATGCCACGGCAGGTGATCCGCCGCGACGAGGCTCACCTCGACGTCGGCGGCTCGACCGATCTGCCGGGCCGCTTCGAAGGCGTCGTAGGCGTCGGCGGCACGACCGGCGCCGAGCGGACCGGCCGGCTCGCGCAGGCCGGTGAGCAGCACTGCGACGTGCAGCGGCTGTGCGGGCAGCGAGGCGTCGAGCGCGGCCTGCTCGTCGGCGGTCGGGCGGCGGGTGACGTCGAGCGCGGGCACCGTCGGCCCCTGCGAGCCGCCGAGGACGACCTGCCCGATCGTGTACAGCGCCAGATCGCGACGGCCGCGGGAGATGTTGCGCGCCGCCATCTCCATCAGTCCCGGCAGCAGCGTGGTGTTCAGCGCCGGCCGGTGCGCCTCGAGCGGATTGAGCACGGTGACCGCATTGCGGCGCGGGTCGTCGGCGGGCAGACCCCAGGCGTCGAAGACGTCGGTCGGCAGGAACGGGTACGGCAGCACCTCGACGAAACCGTCGGTCGCCAGTCCCACGCCGATGGCGCGGCGGCGGCGCTGCGGCGCGGTCAGACCGGTGCCGCCGGGGGCGCGGGGCACGACGGCCGGGATGCCCTCGAGCCCTTCCAGGCGCAGCACCTCCTCCACCAGGTCGGCGCGTTCGCGCAGATCCGGTCGCCAGGACGGCGGGGTCACCTGCAGCGGCGCCGAGCCCTCGACGGTGCAGCCGACCTCCCGCAGACGCGCCGCGGTGGTGCCGACCGGGTAACCGATTCCGGCGATGGCGTCGGGCAGCCCCGGATCGATCTCGATGACCGGCGCGGGCGCGACCTCGGCGCGGACGTCGGCCAACTCGCCGGCGACCCGGCCGCCCGCGATCTCCGCGATGAGCGCGGCCGCCCGGTCGGAGGCCACCGCGGTGATCGCCGGATCGACCATGCGCTCGAAGCGCTTGGCCGCCTCCGAGGAGAGCTTGTGCCGCTTCCCGGTCCGGAAGACGCGGACCTGATCGAAGTTCGCCGATTCGAGCAGGATCGTCGTGGTGTCGTCGGTGACCTCTGTCGCCGCGCCGCCCATCACCCCGGCGAGCGCGATCGGGCCCGAATCGTCGGCGATCACGACGTCCTCGGGATCGAGCGTGCGGGTCACGCCGTCGAGGGTCTCCAGCGTCTCGCCGGTCCGCGCCGCGCGGACCCGCACGGTGCCGGTGATCTTGTCCGCGTCGAAGGCGTGCAGGGGCTGGCCGAGTTCGATCATCACGTAGTTGGTGATGTCGACGATCGCCGAGATCGGGCGAATGCCCGCGACCATCAGCCGCTTGGCCATCCACCACGGCGACGCCGCGGTCGCGTCGACGCCGGTGATGAGACGGGCCGTGTAGCGGGTGGCCCGCCCGTCCTCGTCGAGGGCCACCGGCCACCGATCACGCGGGGTCTGCGCCGCGAGCGGCTGCCCGGCCAGGCCGAAGTCGACGAACGGGACCTCGAAGGCGCTCGCCAGCTCGCGTCCGAGCCCGCGCATCGAGAAGGCGTACCCGCGGTCGGGCGTCACGTTGACCTCGATCGCGGTGTCGACCAGACTGAGGACCTCGCGCGCCGGGGCGCCGGGTGCGGCGGTCCCCGCGGGCAGGACGAGGATGCCCGAGTGGTCGTTGCCGATCCCCAGCTCGGTGACCGAGCAGATCATGCCGTCGGAGGTCTTGCCGTAGGTCTTGCGGGTGGCGATCGCGAAGTCGCCGGGCAGCACCGAGCCGGGCAGTGCGACGACGACGAGGTCGCCGACGGCGAAGTTCCGCGCACCGCACACGATGTCGCGCGGCGCGTCCTCGCCGACGTCGACCTGGCAGAAGCGGATCGGCTTCTTGAACTCGGTGAGCTCTTCGATGGCCGCGACGCGACCGATCACCAGGGGCCCGGTGATCTCCGGAAAGGGTTCGACGTCCTCGATCTCGAAACCGACGCGGACGAAGCCCGCGTCGATCTCCTCGGTCGACGCGGTCCAGTCCGGGGTGCCTGCGCGCAGGACCTCGGTCAGCCAGGACTGTGGGAGACGCACTTGTTCACCAACTACTTTCGTGTATTCGCCGCCGTCGGATCCTTGTCTGGTCACCGTCGCCGGAAGTTTCTGGGCGGCTGCCGCCGCCGGTTCGATCGGCCCGCCGCACGGGCCGGGTCGCCGACTCGATCAGAGTGCGGGACCGAAGGGCAGGGAGAAGCGGACATCGCCTTCGACCATGTCGCGCATGTCGGGCAGGTCGTTGCGGAACTGCAGCGTGCGTTCCAGGCCCATGCCGAACGCAAAGCCGGTGTAGACGTCCGGGTCGATCCCGCTGGACCGCAGGACGTTGGGGTTCACCATGCCGCAGCCGCCCCACTCGACCCAGCCCGCGCCGCCCTTCTTGCCCGGGAACCACACGTCCACCTCGGCCGAGGGCTCGGTGAAGGGGAAGTAACTCGCCCGCATGCGGGTGGTCGTGTCGGGGCCGAACAGCGCCTTCGCGAGCACCTCGAGCGTGCCGCGCAGATTCGCGAGGGTGAGTCCCTTGTCGACGGCCAGACCCTCGATCTGGTGGAACACCGGGGTGTGGGTGGCGTCGAGCTCGTCGGTCCGGAACACTCGGCCGGGGCAGGCGACGTAGATAGGCACCTCGCGGTCGAGCATCGTGCGCACCTGCACCGGAGAGGTGTGGGTGCGCAGCACCTGGCGCGAGCCCTCGGGCGCGATGTAGAAGGTGTCCTGCATCGACCGCGCGGGGTGATCGGGCAGGAAGTTCAGCGCGTCGAAGTTGTGGTGCTCGGTCTCGACCTCGGGTCCCTCGGCGATCTCCCAGCCCATCCCGACGAAGACGTCGGCGACCTGCTCGCCGATGACGGTGATCGGATGGCGGGCACCGCGTGCGCGCCGGGCCGACGGGACCGTCACGTCGATCGATTCCGCGACCAGCACTGCGGCGTCGCGCTCGGCGGTGAGCACCTCGGTGCGGGCGTCCAGCGCCGCCTGCACCCTGCCCCGCACCTCGTTGACGAGCTTGCCCGCGCCAGACCGCTGATCCTTCGGCAGGCTCCCGAGCGCACGGCGGGCCAGCGCGATGGGCGACCGATCCCCGAAGAACGCCGCCTTGGCCTTGGCCAGCGCCTCGAGATCGGCGGCGTCGTCGAAGGCCTTGACCGCATCGGCTACGGCGGCATCCAATTCGGCGCTGGTCGGGAATTCATTGACAGCAGGGTCGTCAGCCACCGGGCTCGCATCTCCTATGCGCATCGGAACGGGAAGAACTGCCGACAAGATTAGTCGAAACCGCGGGTGAGCTTCCTGCCAGCCCGCCGCCGAGCGGCGCCGCGCCGAGGTTCGCACCCGATCGTCACTCGTTCATTCGACGGACGCCCTGCCGGCGTGTCGGACATCTGCGCTACCGTCATCGGGACAATGACCCCGGTATCGGGCGTACCGGGCGCCGACACGGCCGACAGCACAGACGCGGCCGACAGGGGGAATCATGGCTGCTGCACCGGGAAGCCGCATCGCCGGGTACCGAGTCGTCGAGACACTCGGCTCCGGCGGAATGGGCGAGGTGTACCTCGTCGAGAACGAGCAGTTGCACCGACGCGAAGCCATGAAGGTGATCTCGGTGGCAGGCGCCGCCGACACCGATTTTCAGCAGCGGTTCGCCAACGAGGCCCGGACCGCGGCATCGCTGGATCATCCGAGCATCATCACCGTGCACAGCTTCGGTGTCGCCGCGGGACTCCCCTGGTTCACGATGAGCCACGTGCCCGGCCCCGATCTCGCCTCGACACGGCTGAGCCCCGCCGACGTGGTCGTCGTGATCGGTCAGGTGGCGGACGCACTCGATTACGCGCATTCGCGCTCGATCGTGCACCGCGACATCAAGCCCGCCAACATCGTGGTCACCCGTACCGATCGGGGCGGCGTGGATCGTGCCGTGGTGCTCGACTTCGGCATCGCCAAACTCGCCGACTCCCCCGCGCTGACCTCTGCCGGTTCGGTCGTGGGCACCGCCGCATACACGGCCCCGGAGATCATCGGCGGTCGGCCCGCATCGCCGCGGTCGGATCAGTACTCACTGGCCTGCACGACCTACCGGCTACTGACGGGCACGGCTCCGTTCGACGCCGACACCACCGCGGCGGTGATGATGGCGCACGTGCAGCAGCCGCCCCCGGCGCTGGCACAGCTCCGACCGGACCTGGCCGCGCTCGACCCGGTCCTGCAGCGGGCGATGGCCAAGGATCC
This sequence comes from Gordonia aichiensis, assembly GCF_039946255.1. Taxonomy (GTDB): domain Bacteria; phylum Actinomycetota; class Actinomycetes; order Mycobacteriales; family Mycobacteriaceae; genus Gordonia; species Gordonia aichiensis_A. The sequence goes on from NZ_JBCDWL010000024.1 coordinate 19,280, forward strand.
CGCAGCGCGATTCCCCGACTGCCGGGCGTTCGCGGCCGAACTCGGCCGCGCGCTGACCCAGACGCAGGCGGGCACCGCGACCGCGATCGCCGCGGACCCGCCCGTGCCGAACCCGATGCCCGGCCCCGCCTCCGGTCCTGCGATGGCCCCGCCGGCCGCGCCCTACGCGGGCGCACCGTACGCGGCCGCGCCCTACGGCGGGCCCCCTCATCCAGCGGACTTCGGGTACCCGGTGAACGGCGGTCGGCCCGGAGCCCCGCCGCCGCCCGGGATCGGACCGTATCCGCCGCCCGGCCCCGGGATGCCGCCGTTCGGGATGCCGCCGCCCGGATGGGGTGCGATGGCTGGCGCCGCGCCGCCGAAGAAGAGCCGCAAGGGGCTCTGGATCTCGTTGACGGTGGCGGTCGTCGCGCTGCTGGCCGTCGCAGGCACCGCTCCGCTGTGGTGGCCGTCGAGTGAAACCGTTCCCGGACCGACCCACCCGGACATGCAGGTGGTCACCAATTCGGGAACCAGTTGCGCCGTCCAGAACGGGGAGCTGTACTGCTGGGGCGACAACAGCACCGGCCAGCTCGGCGACGGGACGACGACCAGCCGTCGCACCCCGATCCGAGTTCCCGGGCTGACGAACGTCAGCGCCGTCTCGGTCGGCACCTACCGGAGCAGAGACAAGACGTATCCGACCACCGCCTGCGCGGTCGCCGAGGGCGACGCCTACTGCTGGGGCTCCAACACCTACAGCCAGACCGGCGACGGGGCGACGACGCGGCGGTACGCGCCGTCGAAGATTCCCGGACTCCCGCCGATGACGGGTATCGCGACCAGCTACGGCACGGCCTGCGCGATCAGCGAAGACCGCGAGGTGTACTGCTGGGGTTCGGGCGAGGACGGCCAGCTCGGGACGGGCAACACCGCCCGTACCGCCCCTCCCGCCAAGGTGCCGGGCCTGTCGGACATCCGGACGGTGAAGGCGGCCGGCGGCACGGTCTGCGCGGTCACCGGCGAGGGCGACCTCTACTGCTGGGGACAGAACTACTCGGGACAGCTCGGCGACGGCACCACCACCGCCCGGAACACGCCCGTCAAGGTGCCGGGCGTCACCGGCGTCACCTCCGTCTCGCTCGGCACCAGTTACAACAGCGATGGCGTGATCTACGTCAGCACCTGCGCCGTCAGCGCGGGCAAGGCCTACTGCTGGGGCGCCCAGGTCGGCGATCGAAGCAGTCGTCGCACCGTGCCGGTCGAGGTCCCGGGCGTCCGTGACGCCACGGCCGTCTCGATCAACGTCGGCACCGTCTGCACGATCTCCGGATCGGAGCTGTCGTGCTGGGGCAACAACACCTACGGTCAGGTCGGCAACGGCTCGACCAGCGACGTGCCCGCCCCGGTGAAGGTGACCGGCGTCTCCGATGTCACGGCGGTCTCGACCGGCTCGAGCAGCACCTGCGCCATCGGCGGCCTGCCCGCAGCCGCCGCCGACTCCGGCGAGACCGCGAGCTCCGCCGTGTACTGCTGGGGCGCGGCCTTCGCCGGTCAGATCGGCAATGCCGACGCCGCCTCCGAGAAGCAGACGCGGCCGCTGCAGGTCGCCTTCTGAACCGGGCCGCCGTCCACGCGGCCCGGCGGAGCCGTAAGATCTGCCCCGACCTTCGCTGACCGACGAGAGGAACCGAGTGTCCAAATCCCCCGGAACCATCATTGCGGGCTATCGAGTGGTGGAGATTCTCGGCTCCGGCGGGATGGGTGAGGTGTACATCGTCCAGAACGAGCAACTGCACCGTCGCGAGGCGATGAAGGTAATCTCGGTCGGCAGCGTCGCCAACTCCGATTTCCAGCAGCGGTTCGACAACGAGGCCCGCACGATGGCGGCGCTGGATCACCCGAGCATCATCACGATCCACAATTACGGGATCGACGCGGGCGAACCGTGGTTCACGATGACCTACGTCGACGGGCCGAATCTGTCGGTGGCACAGCTCACGCCGGCCGACGCGGTCACCGCGATCACGCAGGTCGCCGACGCTCTCGACTACGCCCACTCGCGGTCGGTGGTCCATCGGGACATCAAACCGGCCAACATCGTGGTCACCCGGGAGTCGGACGGGTCGCTGCGCCGCGCCGTCCTGCTCGACTTCGGGATCGCGAAACTGGCCGACTCGCCGCACCTGACCGCCGCCGATTCGCTGATCGGCTCGGTCGCGTACACCGCGCCCGAGGTGATCGGCGGCGCCGACGCCGGGTCGGCGGCCGACCAGTACTCGTTGGCCTGCACCGCATTCGAGGTCTTGACCGGCCGACCTCCGTTCTCGGCACCGACCTCCGCCGCGCTGATGATGGCGCACGTCCAGCAGCCCGCTCCGGCGCTGGGCTCTGTTCGGCCGGACCTCGATCCGCTGACGCCGGTCCTGCTGCGTGCGATGGCCAAGAATCCGTCCTCGCGCTTCCCCGACTGCCGCAGCTTCGCCGCCGCACTCGTCGACGCGCTGGCGCACACCGCGGCAGGCAGGCACACGATGGTCGCGCCCGTCATGCCCGCCGAGGTCCGCGACCACTCCGGGCCGCAGCCGTTCCCCGCGCCGGCCGCGCGCCCGTACCCGATGCCTGCGCCGCACCCGCAGCAGCCGGCGCCCGCGTTCCCCCAGTCGACGACGCCGTACCCGTCGCCGGCCGGACCGCCGTCTGCCGGACTGCCCGCCGGACCGCAGTGGTCGGCGCCGTACGGGGCCGTGGGTGCACCGCCGCAGACGCCACCGAAGCGGAGGCGTCGGGGACCGTGGATCGCGGGCGCGATCGTGTTGGTCGTGGTGCTCGCCGTCGCGGGCACCATCCCGCTGTGGTGGCCCGGCGACGACAGTGCGGCGAATGTCCCACCCTTCGCGACCGCGCAGATCGCGGGCGCGGCGGGCAGCGAGTGCATGATCGACGCGGGCTCGCTGTACTGCTGGGGCGACAACAGCCACGGCCAGCTCGGCGACGGTTCCATGACGGCGCGATCGCTCCCGGCCAAGGTCCCCGGACTCGAATCGGTGACGGCGGTGGCGATGGGCTCCTACGACTCCGCGTCGACCTCGCGATCGCGCGCGACGACGTGCGCGGTGGCCGCCGAAGACCTGTACTGCTGGGGCGACAATCTGTTCTGGCAGACCGGCGACGCCGGGACCCTGCAGGAGAAGACCAGTCCGTTCCGGGTGCCGGGCCTGGGCAAGGTGACCGCCGTCGCGACTTCGCACTCGTCGACGTGTGCGGTCTCCGACGGCGCCCTGTACTGCTGGGGCTTCTATTCGGGCGGCCAGCTCGGCAACGGTGGCACCGACAGCCTGAAGACGCCGACCCGGGTGCCGGGTCTCACCGACGTGACCGCCGTGTCGTCGCGCGCCGGCTCGGTCTGCGCCATCGCGGCAGCCGAGCTGTACTGCTGGGGCCGGAACTGGTCGGGACAGCTGGGCACCGGGACCCTCGACGATGTCAAGACGCCCACCAGGGTCACCTCGCTCAAGGCGGTGACCGCGGTGTCGATCGGCGGCGGCAATCTCGCCGACACCCCGTTCTGGAACACCTGCGCCGTCGCCGACGGCTCGGTGTACTGCTGGGGCAGCAACCTCAAGCAGCAGCTCGCGCGCGACGCGGACAAGACGAAGAACACGCCGCTGAAGGTCGACGGGCTCACCGGCGCGAGCGACGTCTCGGTCGATATCGGGACCTTCTGCGCGGTCGCCGACGCCCAGGCACAGTGCTGGGGCAACAATCGCTTCGGGCAGGTCGGCGACGGCGGTACGGACCAGCGGTTCACCCCGCAACCGGTCCGGGGCGTCACCGACGTCCGCCAGGTCGTCACCTCCTACAGCGTGACCTGTGCGGTGACCGTGGATCGTCGCTACTGCTGGGGCCTCAACAAGTCGGGCCAACTGGCCGACCCGGGGCGTACCGACGAGCAGGTGACCACGCCCGTCGAGGTCACCCTGCCCGCCGCGTGAGAGGCGGCTCCCGGATCCCCTGCTGCGGCATCGCTCCCGCGGCACCGGCCCGGGTGCATCAATGCACGCGGGCACCGCGTCGGCCGATCGGCACCACCATCGGGGTGCCGCCGACCGGGTCGGTCATGATCGACGACTTCAGCCCGAAGGCCCGCCCGAGCAGTTCGGGGGTGAGGACCTCGGTCGGCGATCCGGTCGCCAGGATGGCGCCGTCGCGCATCACGATGAGCGAATCACTGTAGCGGGCGGCCAGATTCAGATCGTGCAGCACCATCACCACGGTCTTGCCGTAATCGGTGCGGAGTTCGTCGACCAGATCCAGAACGTCGACGGCATGCGCCAGGTCGAGATAGGTCGTCGGCTCGTCGAGCAGGATCAGATCGGTCTGCTGGGCGAGGGTCATCGCGATCCACACGCGTTGGCGCTGCCCGCCCGACAGGGAGTCGACGGCGCGGTCGGCCAGGTCGGTCGTCGACGTCAGCGCCATCGCCTCGGCGACCGCCGCCTCGTCGTCCCGCGACCACTGCCGGTACCACGACTGATGCGGGTGCCGACCGCGCGAGACCAGGTCGACGACGGTCAATCCGTCGGGCGCGACCGGGTTCTGGGGCAGCAGCCCGAGGGTGCGGGCGACCTGCTTCGGTCGGAGTCCGTCGATGTCGGCGCCGTCGAGCAGGATCTTGCCTGCGCTCGGCTTGAGCAGCCTCGACAGGGTTCGCAGCAGGGTCGACTTCCCGCACCCGTTGGGTCCGACGATGGTCGTGACCCGACCGGTCGGGATCGCCACCTCGAGTCCATCGATGATGGTCGTGCCGTCGTAGCCGACGGTCAGCGCCTCGGCCCGGAGTCGGGCGGCCGTCGCCCCCGCCCCGTTCTCGGTCAGTTCCTCTGTCTGCGTAGAAGCCGTCACGCGCGTACCCTTCGGTCGGACTCAATCATTCCCACCAGACGATAGTAGCGTTACCTAACTTAAGTAATGCTGCCCTATCTACCCGACGGCCGGGGCTTCATCGGCCGCGAGGTACACCCAGGCACGGCACCCGGACGTCAAGGTCACCTCGACGCGTCGATAGTCGTCGACCTCGTAGTCGTCGGCTGCGGCGAGGCCGGCGTCGTCGAGTTCCAGGCGGGCGCCGGCGACGCGCTCCTCGGGCCGGCCCGCACGGAGCAGCAGATGCACGCCGAGTCCGCTCAGCGCCACGACCTCGGGGTCGGTGATGCGGACCGTCTCGACCCGGAAGCCGGGCAGCGAGTCGGGCGCGGTGGGCATCGGCCGCCCGAAGACGCCCTCCTGCACCGCGGGGTCCATCAGGGTGCCGTAGCTGAACAGAATGTGCACGGCGAGATCTTACTGCGCAGGCGGTTCAGGAGTTCTGCACGCGCGCACTGGCGTACAGGCAGACGGCGCTCGCCGCCGCGAGATTGAGGCTCTCGGCGCGCCCGCGCAGCGGAATCCGCACTCGGTGGGCGGCCTGCGCGAGCACGTCGTCGGGCAGGCCGTGCGCCTCGTTGCCGAACAGCCAGGCGTGCGGACGTTCGAGCACCGAGTCGGCCTCGTCGAGGCTGAGTTCGCCGGTCATCGTGGTGGCCAGGGTGTCGATGCCGGTCGCCGCGACCGCCGCCAGTCCCCCGGCGACGTCGGCGTCGCGCACGATCGGCACGTGGAAGACGCTGCCTGCGCTGGCCCGCACGCTCTTTCCGTTGTGCGGGTCCACGGAGTCGCCCAGCAGGATCACCGCGTCGGCGCCCATCGCGTCGGCACAACGAGTCAAGGTCCCCAGGTTGCCCGGCTCGCGGGGTTCGACGGCGATCACGAGCAGTCGGGGCCCGGCGGCGAGCACCTCGGCCAGCGGAACGGTCAGCAGTTCGCAGACCGCGAACACACCCGGCGTCGTCGAGGTCTCGGCGAGCTTGGCCGCCGCGCGCCGATCGAGCCGGTGGACGTCGATCCCCGCGGCCAGGGCCCTGTCGACGAGGTCGTCGTGGCGGGCGGCGTCGTCTTCGCGAACCAGCAGCTGCCGAGCCCGACCGGTGGTGAGGGCGGCGTCGACGGAGTTGAAACCCTCCGCCAGGAATCGGCGTTCGGTGCGTCGGACCGAGGCCCGATGCAGCTTCGCCAACGAGACGACCCGCGACGAACGTTCGGTGAGAACATCCGTCGCGGGTCGGTTACGCGTCACGTGCGATCTGAATCAGATCAGGCGACAGGCGCGTTGACGTCGGCCGGCAGTGCGGCGCGAGCGACCTCGACCAGGCCGGTGAAGGCCGCGGGGTCGGTGACGGCGATGTCGGCGAGCACCTTGCGGTCGACCTCGACGCCGGCGAGCTTGAGGCCCTGGATCAGCCGGTTGTAGGTCATGTCGTTCGCACGCGCGGCCGCATTGATGCGGGTGATCCACAGCTTGCGGAAGTCGCCCTTGCGCGCCTTGCGGTCGCGGTAGGCGTAGGTCATCGAGTGGAGCTGCTGCTCCTTGGCCTTGCGGTAGAGGCGCGAGCGCTGTCCGCGGTAGCCCTTCGACGCCTCCAGGATGGAGCGGCGCTTCTTCTGGGCGTTGACAGCCCTTTTCACACGTGCCATTAGTCAGTGTCCTTCTAAAAGTCTTAAAGCGGAAAAATCAGCGGTTCAGCAGGCGCTTGATGCGCGGAGCGTCGTTGTCGCTCACCACGGTCGTGCCACTGAGGCGACGGGTGACGCGCGAGGACTTGTGCTCCAGGAGGTGGCGCTTGCCGGCCTTCTCGCGGACGATCTTGCCGCTACCGGTCACCTTGAAACGCTTCGCGGTGCCCTTGTGGGTCTTGCTCTTCGGCATGGGTTTCCTTCATTCGGGCGAACCTGAGTCCCGGCCGAATCGCTTCGGTCGGGTCCAGGCCCACTACTACTTGTCGTGTGTTGGTTCGACTGCGCCGGCGGTCAGGAGTCCTGCTGCGGCTGCTGCGCCTTGGCGCGGGTCTTCGCACCCTTGTGCGGGGCGAGGACCATCGTCATGTTGCGACCGTCCTGCTTGGCCGAGGTCTCGATGAAGCCGTACTCGGCGACGTCGTTGCCCAGGCGCTGCAGCAAGCGGAAGCCCAGCTCGGGGCGGGACTGCTCGCGGCCGCGGAACATGATCGTGACCTTCACCTTCGATCCCGCTTCGAGGAACCGGACGACGTGACCCTTCTTGGTCTCGTAGTCGTGGTCGTCGATCTTCGGGCGGAGCTTCTGCTCCTTGACGACGGTCATCTGCTGATTACGGCGGGACTCGCGCTGCTTCTGCGCTGCCTCGTACTTGAACTTGCCGTAGTCCATGATCTTGCACACCGGCGGGCGCGCGTCGGGCGCGACCTCTACCAGGTCCAAGTCGGCTTCGTAAGCCAGGCGAAGCGCATCTTCAACACGCACAATGCCCACCTGCTCGCCGCCGGGTCCGACCAGACGGACCTCGGGGACGCGGATGCGCTCGTTGATGCGGGTATCAGTGCTGATGTGGCCTCCTCGATCAATGTTTTCTCATGTGGCCGACCATGGACTGGCAAGCGAGAGGAGGTTTCGAGGCCGAGAACACCATTGCGCCCGCCGAGACCCAGAATCCTCTGGTTCATCGACTGGCGACGGTGTGACCGGAACCGTGAAACTGCTCGTCAGAGACGGCGCCGCACGGTGGGACTCGAAGAATCCTCTTGCTACCCCGGCGTGAGCCGAGGCGGTCATACTGTGACACTCTATCAGGCGTGAGCCCTAACTCCTATTCCCCCGATCAGTCCCCGTCGGACGACAACGCGCACGTCGCGCCCGGACCGGCTGCTGAGGACAACGTCCGCGATCTCGTCGACATTCCCGCGATCGAGGTCATCACCCGGTCGGCGGTCATGCTCATGAGCTCGGCCGCAGAGAAGCTCGGCCTCGCCGAGGGCGCCGACCCCGACACCATCGATCTGCCCGAGGCCCGGGCGCTGATCAGCGCACTCGCCGGCCTGGTCGTCGCCTCGCTCGGAGATCTGGGGATGCACCGCAAGCCGCTGCAGGACGGCCTTCGCGCACTCCAGTTGGCCTTCCGCGAGGCCTCCGCATATCCCGACGAACCGGGTCAGGGGCCGGGCGAGCAGTTCACCGGCCCGGTCAAGGCCTGAAACCGGTCGGGGACCGAACACACCGCGCCCCGACCGCGTTACCGTGGAGCCATGACCACTCCTGGCTTCCCGTCCGGCGCCCCTGGTTTCTCGTCTGACCCCGACGAGACCTTCGACGCCGAGATCGTGCCCGCACCCGAAGCCGCCCCGTCGGTGCGGGCACCGTCGTTCGAGGACGTGACCGGGTACACCGAACGCGGTGTCCCGACCTTCGACCATGTGCGCGAGAAGATCGAGAAGCGGACGGCCACCGCGATCGGCAGCGAGGAGCTCGCCGAGTCCTCGCCGGAGGCCGCGGCCGTCGACGAGGCGATGGCCAAACGCGACGAGGCGGCGAAGAACAAGCTGGCCGAGATCCGGAAGTCGATGGGGCTGTAGGCGGTTGAACTTCAGCCGGGTGATCGGTTCGCCACCTGTTTCAGTTCGGTCATGTGCGGTAGATATGTGAGCGGTGTCCGATGTCGAGGACGACGATGGTGTGTTGAGGCTCGTCGATCCGAAGGAGCACGCGGTAGTACCCGCGTCGGGCGCTGCGGAGACCGTCGAGCTCGTCGCGGAGCGGTTTGCTGAGGCGGTGCGGGTTCTCTGCGAGCGGGCCGGCGATGAACTCGACAACGGCATGGACCATGCGCCCGGACAGTCGGGTGAGCGCACGTTTAGCCGCTGAGGCGAACTCGACCCGGTAGGGGCCGTCTGTCACTCGGCAAGCCCCAGCTCGGCCCGGAGGTCGGCCAACGACGTGGTGTTGCCGGCCGCGTACTCGCGGTCGCCGGCCGCGATGGTCTCCCGAACGCCAGGACGGGACAACCAGTGAATCGTCTCGGTGAGCTCTTCGAGGTCGTCGACGGAGATGAGGACGGCGGCAGGCTTGCCGTGTTTGGTGATGGTGATCCGGTCGTGTGTCTGTTCAGCACTGTCGACGAGTGCCGACAGGCGAGCCTTGGCTTCTCCGAGCGGTACTGTCGTCATGCGTAAATTCTACCCGCAAAATGGGCACAATCTAGTCTAGATTTAGGTCTTTTTCCACCTCTTTCACTGCCGACCGTCGCTTCGTCGAGGTCGGGGCGTGCCGTCCGATTGCGGTGCAGCGACCGGCGGTTCAGCGAAGAACGAGTCCGTCTGCGGTGAGCAGGGCGACAGCATCTCGGATGGACGACGCCGCCGGAGTGCTCCCCCGACGTTCACCGCCCCCGCTTCCCCTACTGCGGCAGCAGCTCCTTCAAGAAGCCGCCGGTGTGGCTGTCGGCGACCGCCGCGACCTGCTCCGGGGTGCCCTGCGCGATCACGGTTCCACCCCCGCTGCCACCTTCGGGTCCCATGTCGATGATCCAGTCGGCGGTCTTGATGACGTCGAGGTTGTGCTCGATGACGATGACCGTGTTGCCCTTGTCGACGAGTCCGTTGATCACCAGCAGCAGCTTGCGGATGTCCTCGAAGTGCAGACCGGTCGTGGGCTCGTCGAGGATGTAGACGGTGCGTCCGGTGGAGCGCTTCTGCAGTTCGGCCGCCAGCTTCACGCGCTGCGCCTCACCGCCCGACAGGGTCGGCGCCGGCTGTCCGAGTCGGACGTAGCCGAGACCGACGTCGACGAGCGTCTTGAGGTACCGGTGAATCGAGGTGACCGGCTCGAAGAACTCGGCGGCCTCGTCGATAGGCATGTCGAGCACCTCGGCGATCGTCTTGCCCTTGTAATGCACCTCGAGCGTCTCGCGGTTGTAACGGGCCCCGTGGCACACCTCGCACGGCACGTACACGTCGGGCAGGAAGTTCATCTCGATCTTGATGGTGCCCTCGCCCGTGCAGGCCTCACAGCGCCCGCCCTTGACGTTGAAGGAGAAGCGGCCGGGCTGGTAACCCCGCACCTTGGCCTCGGTGGTGGCCGCGAACAGGGTGCGGATCTTGTCGAAGACGCCGGTGTAGGTGGCCGGGTTCGAGCGCGGGGTGCGACCGATCGGCGACTGGTCGACCTGGACCAGCTTGTCGAGGTGTTCGAGTCCCTTGATCCGCTTGTGGTGGCCGGGCACCTGTCGCGCGCCGTTGAGCTTGTTCGCCAGCACCGTCGCCAGAATGTCGTTGACGAGGGTCGACTTACCCGACCCGGAGACGCCGGTGACCGCGGTCAGGACGCCGAGGGGGAACGACACGTCGATGCCCTTGAGGTTGTTCTCGGTGGCACCGACGACGGTCACTTGACGCTTCTTGTCGACCGGTCGGCGAATCTCGGGGACCGGCAGCACCTCACGACCGGACAGGTAGGCGCCGGTGATCGATTCCGGGTTGTCGAGCAGCCCCTGATAGCTGCCGCTGTGCACGACGCGGCCGCCGTGCTCCCCCGCGCGCGGCCCGATGTCGACGATCCAGTCGGCGGCCCGGATGGTGTCCTCGTCGTGTTCGACGACGATCAGCGTGTTCCCCAGGTCGCGCAGTCGGACCAGGGTGTCGATGAGCCGGCGGTTGTCCCGCTGATGCAGGCCGATCGACGGCTCGTCGAGGACGTACAGGACCCCCGCCAGCCCGGCACCGATCTGCGTCGCCAGCCGGATGCGCTGGGCCTCACCACCGGACAGCGAGCCCGCCGCCCGCGACAGCGACAGGTACTCCAGGCCGACGTCGAGCAGGAAGGTGATGCGCGCCTGCACCTCCTTGAGGACGCGACCCGCGATCGCCGCCTCTCGCTCGCCGAGGACCAGACCGTCCAGGTACTCGGCGCACTCGGCCACCGACAGCGAGGTGACGTCGGCGATCGACTTGGCACCGTGGATCGGGTGGTCGAGGGTCACCGACAAGATCTCCGGGCGCAGTCGCGCACCGTGGCACGCCGGGCAGGGGACATCACGCATGTACCCCTCGTACCGGTCCTTCATCTGCTCGGACTCGGTGGTGTCGGCGCGGCGCGTCAGGAACGCCATCACGCCCTCGAACTCGGTGTAGTACGAGCGGGTCCGGCCGTAACGGTTGCGGAAGCGGACATGCACCTGATGGTCGGAGCCGGTCAGCAGCGCCTTGCGGGCGTTCTTCGGCAGCGACTCCCACGCGGTGTCCAGATCGAAGCCCATCTGGTCGCCGAGACCCTCGATGAGCCGCAGGAAGTAGTCGGCGTTGTGGCCGGTCGACCACGGCGCGATCGCGCCCTCGCGCAGGGTCAGTTCGGGATCGGGCACCACCAGCGACTCGTCGACCTCCTTGCGGACGCCCAGGCCGTCGCACTCGGGGCACGCCCCGAACGGCGAGTTGAACGAGAACGACCGCGGCTCGAGATCGTCGATGGCTATCGGGTGCGCGTTCGGGCAGGCCATCTTCTCGGAGAATCGCCGCTGCCGGTCCGGGTCGGCCTCGTCGACGTCGACGAAGTCCAGGACGACGATCCCGTCGGCCAACCGCAGCGCCGTCTCGACCGAGTCGGTGAGTCGTTGCCGCGCCGACGGTTTCACCACGAGACGGTCGACGACGACGTCGATGTCGTGCTTCTCCTGCTTCTTCAGCTTCGGCGGCTCGGCGAGCTGGTGCACCTGGCCGTCGACCATCGCGCGAGCGAAACCCTGCACCTGCAGTTCGGCGAACAGGTCGACGAACTCGCCCTTGCGACTGCGGACCACGGGCGCGAGCACCTGGAAGCGGACGCCTTCGTCCATCGCCAGGACCTGGTCGACGATCTGCTGCGGCGTCTGCCGTTCGATCTTGGCGCCGCACACCGGGCAGTGGGCGGTGCCCGCGCGGGCGTACAGCAGACGCAGGTAGTCGTACACCTCCGTGATGGTGCCGACGGTGGAGCGCGGGTTGCGGTTGGTGGACTTCTGGTCGATCGACACCGCGGGCGAGAGGCCTTCGATGAAGTCGACGTCGGGCTTGTCCATCTGCCCCAGGAACTGGCGCGCGTACGCCGACAGCGACTCGACGTACCGGCGTTGACCCTCGGCGAAGATCGTGTCGAAGGCCAGCGAGGATTTGCCCGAGCCGGACAGCCCGGTGAAGACGATCAGCGAATCCCGCGGCAAGTCGACATCGATGCCGCGCAGATTGTGCTCACGCGCGCCCCGGACGATCAGGCGATCAACCACAGAAGTTCCTCACGTTCTCCTCGCAGAATTATCCGCTGCCACAGTACGCGGACCCACCGACAATTCCGGCTGGGCGTCGCGTGCATCTGGCTACCCTGGGGGCATGAGCATCCAGGTTGAGCTGACCGACGACTACACCGGCAACGTCTCCCCCGATCCCGACCATCACGGCGCGCACGCGCAGCGGCGGGTCCTCGACAACGCGACCATCGTCAAGATGTCGGTCGGACCGATGGACAACAACGTGTACGTGGTGACCGACACCGCGACCGGCGCCGGCCTGCTGATCGACGCGGCCAACGACCCCGAAACGATCCTCTCGCTGATCGACCAGCTGCCGGGGTCGGTCGAGCAGATCCTCACGACCCACGGCCACTTCGACCACTGGCAGGGCCTCGAGGAGGTGCATCGCGTCCTGCAGGTGCCGACGGCGGTCGGCGCGGCCGACGCCGAAGAGCTCCCCCTGGATCCGGACCGCACGCTCGTCGACGGCGACACGGTCACCGTCGGCGACCTCGTGCTCGACGTCATCGGGATCCGCGGTCACACCGAGGGTTCGGTGATGCTCGCGCTGCGCGAGAAGTCCGGCCGAGTACACCTGTTCTCCGGCGACTCCCTGTTCCCCGGCGGCGTCGGCAAGACATGGCAGCCCGGCGACTTCGAGATCCTCCTCGACGGCGTCATCGCCAAGGTCTTCGACCGGTTCGGCGACGACACCGCCGTGTACCCGGGGCACGGGGTCGACACCACGCTGGGCGACGAACGGCCGAAGCTGTCGGAATGGCGGGCGCGCGGCTGGTGAGGCCGCATCGATGTCCCGGACCCCAGACGCCCGATTAGACCGTTCGGTACCGTCTGCGAGAAGGGGGCCTCGGCCCGCTGCACGACAGACCACCACATCCATCTGATCCCCCACTGGAAGGCACTGCACCATGCTGTTACGCAAGATCGCACGACCCATGCTCGGCGCCGCATTCGTCGCATCGGGCGCCGAAGCCGTCCGTTCGCCCGGCGGCCCGTCGGCCGGCGCTGGAGCCTCGGCCACGCCGCTTCCGGCGACCTCGCAGACCGCCATCCAGGTGGCGGGAGCCGTGCAGATCGGCGCCGGCCTGGCGCTGGCCGCCGGCAAGGCCCCGCGGGTCGCGTCGGCGGTGCTCGCCGGCACGCTGGTCCCGACCACGTTCTTCGCGAGCGACTTCTGGAACGAGAGCGATCCGGCGCTGCGCACGATGAAGCAGTCGTCGTTCGTCAAGAACCTCGGCCTGTTCGGCGGCGTGCTGATCTCCTCGGCCGACACCGAGGGCAAGCCCTCGCTGGGCTGGCGTGCTCGACGCAAGCTCGACCGCGCCGAGCATCTCGTCGACGCCGAGGAATCGGTCGTCGCAGCGGTCGCCAAGCATCGGGGTGACGCACAGCGCATGCACGAGATCGTCGACCGGATCCCCACCGCCGAACTCAAGAGCCGCGCCGCCGACCTGGCCGACGCCGCGCGAGCGCGTGCGAGCGAGGCCGTCGAAGCCGCTCCCGGCGTCGTCGAGAACGTCCGCCAGCACGTGCAGGAGACGGCCGCCGACATCGCCGACCGCGCTCCGGCGGTCGCCGCGGAGGCCCGCGATCTCGCAGTCAAGGCGGGCGAGGAGTCGGTCGCCCAGGCTCGGCGCTGGCGCAAGCAGCTGACGTATTGATCCGACGGGCGTTGCGCCGCTCACGATGCGGCGCAACGCCCGGTTTCGTCGGTAACATGGAACGACTGTGACAGCGTCAGACCCCCATTCTTCGACCGCCGCGCCCGCTCCCGATGCACGAATCGCACCGGAGCAAGCCCACCTCGACGCCGTGTACGCGCGGCTGGACCGGATGCGCGCCACCACGCGACGCCGCCTCGGTGAGACGCTGCGCGAGTCGGCGGGCACCCCGCAGGCGCTCTCGGAGCGCGAGTCGTACGAGCGCATGTACAACGAGGACCTCGCGAAGTTCGATGCGGCCGAACACAATCTGTACTTCGGGCGGCTCGACCTCGCTGCGGATGCAGATCTCGCCACGGATGCAGATGGCGTCGACCCCGCCGAACGAATCCGACGGATCGGCCGCATCGGCATCCTCGACGACGACGATCACGACACCACGCTGCTGCTGGACTGGCGAGCTCCGCTCGCCCGCCCCTTCTACCTGGCGACCCCGACCGCACCGGAGGGTGTCGACCGCCGCAGGCACATCCGCACCCGCTCGCGCATGGTCCGCAGCGTGTCCGACGAGTATCTGCAGTCGGGCCGGATCGACGGCGACCGCGCGGAGACGAACGTCGTCAACGAGTCGGCGCTGGTGGACGCGCTCAACGCGGCACGCACCGGCGAGATGACCGACATCGTCGAGACCATCCAGCGTGAGCAGGACCAGATCATCAGGTCGACCCACCGCGGCGTGCTGGTCGTGCAGGGCGGACCCGGCACCGGGAAGACGGCCGTCGCCCTGCACCGCGCGGCATACCTGCTGTACACGCACCGGGAGATCCTCTCGCGCAGCGGCGTGCTGATCATCGGCCCCAACGACGACTTCCTCCGGTACATCGGCCAGGTGCTCCCCTCGCTCGGCGAGACCGGGGTGCTGCTGTCGACGATCGGCGACCTGTTCCCCGACATCCACGCCGCCGGCGTCGACACGCGCGCCGCGGCCTCGCTCAAGGGCGATCAGCGGATGCTCGCCGTGCTGCGCGCGGCGGTGCGGGGACGGCAGTCGCTGCCCGGCAACGACGTCCGGATCCGGTTCGACGGCTACGAACTCCACATCTCCAACGACGTGATCAAGGCGGCACGAGCCGCAGCGCGATCGACGCGCAAGGCCCACAATCTGGCGCAGCGCACCTTCGTGCGCGTCGCGCTCGACGAGCTCGCCGCCCAGCACGCCCGGCGGATCGGATCCAGTCAGCTCGACGGCTCGCAGCTGCTGACGCGCGCCGACCTGGAGGACATCCGGCATGAGCTGGAACTGGACGACGCCGTCGTCGCGGCCGTCACCGCGTACTGGCCGCAGCTGACCCCGCAGGGCCTGCTGCGCGACCTGTACGCGGACCCCGCCTATCTGCGGCGTTCGACCCGGGGTTGGACGGACGACGAACGAGCCGAACTGCATCGGGTCGGCGCTGCACTGCCCGCCGACGCCGATCTGTCCCCGGGCGACGTCCCCCTGCTCGACGAACTGGCCGAGTTGCTCGGCTATCGGACCGACGAGGCCGATCGTGCCGAGCGCGCCCGCTGGCGCCAGCAGTTGTCGGAGGCCCAGGACGCCCTCGACATCCTGACCGGGTCGGCTCCGCAGGACCTGGAGGACGACCTGGACCCCGAGATCCTGATGGCCTACGACCTCATCGACGCCGAGCAGCTCGCCCAGCGGCAGGAGCACACGCACTACCGCACCACTGCCGAGCGGGCGTACACGGATCGGACCTGGACGTTCGGGCACGTGATCGTCGACGAGGCGCAGGAACTGTCGTCGATGGCCTGGCGAATGGTCATGCGGCGGATTCCGAACCGTTGGATGACGGTCATCGGCGACACCGCGCAGACCGGGGACGCCGCGGGCAGCACCTCGTGGTCGGAGGTCTTCACCCCGTACGTCGCGAAGCGATGGCAGCTGGCGGAGCTGACGGTCAACTACCGCACCCCGTCCGAGATCACTCGATACGCCAACCGCCTGCTGCCCCGCATCAGCCCCGATCAGCGTCCGCCGACATCGTTGCGCAGCAACGGCATCGAGCCGTATGCGGTCCACGCACCGACGGGCGGGGGTGCCGTCGTCGCCGCCCGGCTGGCAGTGGAGTCCGGATGGGAGGGGCTCACGACGATCATCGTCGCCGACGCCCATGCGGCCGACGCCCGCGCCGCGGCGGCCGATGTGGCCCCGGGCCTGTCGGTGCATGCGATCACCGCGTCGAAGGGACTCGAGTTCGACAACGTGATCGTGCTGGAACCGCGCGATCTCATCGACGAGTCGCCGCGCGGACTGTCGGACCTGTACGTCGCCTTGACGCGAGCGACGCAACGCGTCGTGGTCGTCCACGAGAACGGCCTGCCGGAGGATCTGAAAGATCTTCCGACAGGCCGCTGACGGTCCCCCGGGTCTCGATACCCTCGCCCCCCAGGCCGGTCGAGTAGCGACCAAGCGAAGCGAGGACTCCCCAGGCTGGTCGAGTAGCGACCGAGCGAAGCGAGGCCACGTATCGAGACCCCCGAGTCTCGATACACTCGCTCACTCCGTTCGCGGGCTACTCGACCACCCTGAAGAAGCTCACCCGAAGCCAAGCACCAGACCCCACAGGCTGGTCGAGTAGCGACCGAGCGAAGCGAGGCCGCGTATCGAGACCCCCGAGTCTCGATACACTCGCTCACTCCGTTCGCGGGCTACTCGACCACCCTGAGGAAACTCGCCCGAAGCCAAGCACCAGACCCCACAGGCTGGTCGAGTAGCGACCGAGCGAAGCGAGGCCACGTATCGAGACCCCCGAGTCTCGATACACTCGCTCACTCCGTTCGCGGGCTACTCGACCACCCTGAAGAAGCTCGCCCGAAGCCAAGCACAAGACCCCACGGGCCGGTCGAGTAGCGACCCAGCACAGCGAGGCCGCGTATCGAGACACCCGGGTCTCGATACACTCGCTCACTCCGTTCGCGGGCTACTCGACCATCCTGAAGAAGCGCGGCGCAACCCTCCTACGTGGTGTGAACGATCAGCACGTCGCAGGCGGCCTTGCGGGCGACGTCCGCGGGCACCGAGCCGAGCAGGCGGCCGGCGATGGAGTTGAGGCCCTTGTTGCCGACGACCAGCAGGTCGGCCTGCACGTCGACGACCAACTGCAGCAGCGCGTCGACGGGTGCCCCCTGCACCGCACGCTGCACCACCTTGGTCGCTCCGGCGGCGATCGCGCGCTCCTTGGCGGTGCGGAGGATCTCTTCGGTGGGCGAGGATCCCATCACCTGGTAGGCCTCGTCGCCCAGTGAGTCCGACGCGGCGCTGGCGCTGCGGCCGTCATTCGGGAAGTAGGCGCAGGCGATGACGACGGTGGCGTCCTTCGCGATGGCACCGGCACGCTCAACGGCCTTCATCGACGACTCGGATCCGTCCGTGCCGACCACAACCGTGGTGTAACCGCTCATGCTTGTGTTTCCCTCCAGATGTGAAGTGGGTATGCCCTTCTCGACATGAACATACCCCGACGACCGTGCAGGTCTGCGTTACTTGATACCCGCAGCGTCCATTCCGCGCAGTTCCTTCTTCAAATCCGCGATCTCATCGCGCAGTCTGCCCGCCAGCTCGAACTGCAGGTCGCGCGCCGCATTCATCATCTGATCAGTGAGTTGTTGTACGAGATCGGCCAATTCGGCGCGTGGCATCCCCGATGTGTCGCGGTTCTCGAACACCCCGGACGATGCGACCTTGGACACTTCTCCCTGCGCTCGACGCCCCCGGCTCGCATTCCGGCCCGAACCGCCGACCTCGACGGCGTCCTCCGCTTCGGCGTACACCTTGTCGAGGATGTCGGCGATCTTCTTGCGCAGCGGCTGCGGGTCGACGCCCATCTCCGTGTTGTAGGCGATCTGCTTGGCGCGTCGGCGGTCGGTCTCTTCGATGGCATTCGCCATCGAATCGGTGATCCGGTCGGCGTACATGTGCACTTCGCCGGACACGTTGCGGGCGGCGCGACCGATCGTCTGGATCAGCGACGTGGTGCTGCGGAGGAAGCCCTCCTTGTCGGCATCGAGGATCGCGACGAGCGACACCTCCGGCAGGTCGAGGCCCTCGCGCAGCAGGTTGATGCCGACCAGGACGTCGTACTCGCCGGTGCGCAGTTGCCGCAGCAATTCGACGCGCCGGAGCGTGTCGACCTCCGAATGCAGATAGCGCACCCGGATCCCGAGCTCGAGCAGATAGTCGGTGAGGTCCTCCGACATCTTCTTGGTGAGCGTGGTGACGAGCACGCGTTCGTCGCGTTCGGTGCGGTCGCGGATCTCGTGGACCAGGTCGTCGATCTGTCCCTTGGTGGGCTTGACGACGATCTTCGGGTCGAGCAGGCCGGTCGGTCGAATCACCTGTTCGACGAACTCTCCGTCGGACTGACCGAGCTCGTACGCGCCGGGGGTCGCGGACAGGTACACGGTCTGCCCGACGCGGTCGACGAACTCATCCCAGGTCAGCGGCCGGTTGTCGACGGCCGACGGCAGCCGGAAGCCGTACTCGACGAGGTTCCGCTTGCGCGACATGTCGCCCTCGTACATGGCGCCGATCTGGGGGACGGTCACGTGCGACTCGTCGATGACGAGCAGGAAGTCGTCGGGGAAGTAGTCGAGCAGCGTGGCGGGCGCGGTTCCCGGGCCTCGGCCGTCGATGTGCCGCGAGTAGTTCTCGATGCCCGAGCAGAAGCCGACCTGCCTCATCATCTCCAGGTCGTACGAGGTGCGCATCCGAAGGCGCTGCGCTTCGAGCAGTTTGCCCTTGGCCTCCAGGTCGGCGAGGCGTTCTTCGAGTTCGGTCTCGATCCCCTCCATCGCCTTCGCCATCCGTTCCGGCCCGGCGACGTAGTGCGTGGCGGGGAAGATCCGCAGCGAATCGACCTTGCGCACCACATCACCGGTGAGGGGATGCAGGTAGTAGAGGGCGTCGACCTCGTCGCCGAAGAACTCGATCCGGACCGCGAGCTCCTCGTAGGACGGGATGATCTCGACGGTGTCGCCGCGGACCCGGAAGCTGCCGCGCGTGAACGACATGTCGTTGCGCGTGTACTGGACGTCCACCAGCAACCGCAGCAGCGCGTCACGGTCGATGGTGTCACCGATCGACAACTCCACCGATCGATCGAGGTACGACTGCGGAGTTCCCAGGCCGTAGATGCACGAGACCGACGCGACCACCACGACGTCGCGCCGCGACAGCAGGCTCGATGTCGCCGAGTGACGCAGCCGCTCGACGTCGTCGTTGATCGAGCTGTCCTTCTCGATGTAGGTGTCGGTCTGCGCGATGTACGCTTCCGGCTGGTAGTAGTCGTAGTACGAGACGAAGTACTCGACGGCGTTGTGCGGCAACATCTCTCGAAGCTCGTTCGCGAGCTGGGCGGCCAGCGTCTTATTCGGCGCCATCACGAGGGTGGGCCGTTGCATCCGTTCGATCAGCCACGCTGTGGTCGCGGACTTGCCGGTGCCCGTGGCACCGAGCAGGACGATGTCGCGCTCGCCTCGGTTCAGCCGCCGCTCGAGGTCGGCGATGGCGGTCGGCTGGTCACCCGCGGGCTCGTACTCGCTGACGACCTCGAATTTCGCATCGGTGCGTTCGATCTCGCCGATCGGCCGGAACTCCGAGTGCGCGACGACCGGTTTCTCCGCTGGAAATGCCATGCCCCCAGGGTAGACGCGAGGTACGACAGTCTCCCGCCGTCGCCGACGCCGCGACCGCCCCGGACGGTGTCGCCACCCCGGAAACGACCGCGGCCGCGAAACCTCCCGCACTAGACTGGCCGCCAGAACGCCCCGCCCGGCCGAGCGCACCGCGTCCGACGGGCCGACCCCTGACGGACGGACGATCGATGCCCGAGCCCACACCTCCCCCACCGATCACGGCGATCACCCTCGGAGTCCGGGACGTCGCCGCGTCCACCGACTTCTACTGCACCGGCCTGGGGTTCGGTCTCATCCACGCGGTTCCCGGCGAGATCACCTTCGTGCAGGCGGGTCCGGGCTTGATGCTCGCGCTGTGGAACGTCGCGTCGATGCCGAGCGAGTACGGCGCCGTGGGACACGGCTCCCTGGCGCCCCCGATGTCGCTGGGTCACAATGTCGCCGACGCTGCGACCGTTCAACGGATGTACGACGTCGCGGTGGCCGCGGGAGCGACGTCGATCAATCCCCCTACGGCCCAGTCCTGGGGCGGTACCAGCGCCTGTGTCGCCGACCCGGACGGATTCCGGTGGGACTTCGTCTTCAATCCGGCCTTCCAGGTGGACCCCGACGGGACCGTGCGCGGCGTCTGAGGTTCCGCCGCGGCGCGGCTCTCAGCAGATTCCCGGCGAGTTGCGCCATCATGGGGACGCACGCCGACACCGAATCCGATCAAGGAATGAGGACCCGCCGATGACCTCGTCCAGCCCGACCTCCGAGCACTCCGCCGCCGACGACTCGCCGACACCGCCTCGTCCCGTCTCGCGCCGCGGATTCGTGGCCGGGGCCGGCGCGGTGATCGGTGCCACCGCCCTCGGCGCGACGTTGACCGCGTGCGGCACCGAGCCGCAGCAGGCGACGCTCACCCCGCCCTCCGGCGCCCCGGCGGGGACCTTGGCCGCGGCGTCGGACATCCCGGTCGGCGGCGGAGCGATCGCCGGCGAAGTGGTGATCACTCAGCCGACGGCCGGTCATTTCGAAGCGTTCACGGCCAAGTGCACGCACGCCGGCTGCGCCCTGACCGCGGTCCGCAAGGGCACCATCGACTGCCCGTGTCACGGGAGCAAGTTCCACCTCGACGGAAGCGTCGCCAACGGCCCCGCCGACCGGCCGCTGACCGAGGTCGCGGTCCGGGTCGACGGCCCCAACATCGTGCGCGCCTGACGGTCGAGCGGCTGTTGTGCTCCGGGCACAACGGCTGCCGCCAAGTCTGGCTCCGCGGACCGTAGCCGCACGCCGAACACCTTCGTAGTGTTGTCCATCACAGCACTCATGAAAGGTGACCCCAGTGACTTCAAGCCCGTCGTACTTCCCATGGGACAACGCCGACCGGGGCGATGCCCGATGCATTCGAGACGATCGCGGTGGGTTCTCGTACGCGGAGTTCGCCGATCGGGTGGACGGCGTCGCAGAGCAGTTAGCCGCCGCGGGCGTCGGATCCGGGGACGTCGTGGCCACCGTGCTGCCGAACCGCGCCGAACTCATCCTGGTGATCGCCTCGGCCTGGCGGCTCGGTGCAATCGCGACCCCGGTGAATCCGGCATTCACCGACGAGGAGGCGGCCTATCAACTCGACGACGCGGGGGTCCGCGTCGTCGTCTCCGACCGCCCGATCGCCGGGCGCCTCGTCGTGGACGTCGCCGACCTGGCCGAGCATGCGAGCCCTTCATGGGCTCCGCCGACCCCGCCGGCGGCCGACGACGTCGCGCTCCTGATCTACACCTCCGGATCCACGGGGCGACCCAAGGGAGTGCAGCTGACCCACGCGAACCTGCACTTCATGGCGGCTTCGATGGTCCAGGTCCTGAAGCTCACCTCCGCCGACCATGCGCTGCTGATCCTGCCGCTGTTCCACGTCAACGCGATCTGTGTCAGCGTCCTGGCCCCCTTCCTGGCCGGCGGCCAGGTGAGTGTCACCGGCAAGTTCTCGGTCGGCAGGTTCTTCGACGACGTCGCCGCCCTGCGACCCACCTACTTCTCTGCGGTTCCGACGATCTACGCGCTCCTCGTCTCATCGCCGCAGGCGGTCGACGCCGACCTGTCGTCGGTGCGTGCCGCCATCTGCGGTGCCGCTCCCATCTCGCGGGAGCTCCTCGCGCTGGTGCAGGAGCGGTTCCCGTTCCCCGTCCTCGAGGGATATGGACTCACCGAAGGCACGTGCGCATCGGCGTGCAATCCGCTGGACGGGCCCCGCAAGCTGGGTACCGTCGGCCCGGCGCTGCCCGGCCAACAGATCACCATCGTCGACTCCGAGGGACACGAACTGGCCCCCGGCCGGCCGGGAGAAGTGGTGATCAGCGGTGCATCGGTGATGCGCGGGTACCTGAACCGTCCCGAAGCCACCGCCGCGACGGTCGTCGACGGTCGCCTGCACACCGGTGATGTGGGTGTGCTCGACGAGGACGGCTACCTGACGCTCGTGGATCGGATCAAGGACATGATCATCCGGGGCGGCGAGAACATCTATCCCAAAGAGATCGAGGCCGCGCTCGCGACTCATCCCGCAGTCCTCGAATGCGCGGTGGTCGGCGCCCCCGACGACCTGTACGGCGAAGTCCCGGTCGCCTACGTCGTCAGGCATCCCGGGGCGACCGCCGACTCCGACGATCTCACCGAGCACCTCCGGACCCGGCTGGCCCGAGTGAAACTGCCCCGCACGGTCCACCTCCTGGACGAGTTGCCTCGCAACCCCGTCGGCAAGATCGACAAACCTGCACTACGACGGGAGTTCGTCGCCGGCTGATCCCGGGTCGACACCCCGACGACACCCTCATCCCCCACCTCGCACGACCCGCTCGGGTCGCGGCGACGGTACTCCCTTGCCCGGATCGGCCTCTCGAAGCCGGGCCTCCCCTGCACGATTGGAGATTCATCATGGGACTCACCCAACCGGACTTCCCGCCGGTCGACCCTACGACCTTCATGGACAAGCCCTTCCTGGAACGACTGCGCGTCCTCGGCGCCCACTGGGCCGAGTACGGCTTCGGCACCCAGAAGATGGTGCACGTCATCTACCTGGTCAAGGTGCTGGTCCTGTACATCGGCGCCGGCGTGAGCGTCGCGGCACTGACCTCCGGCCTCAACCCGCTGCACGTGTCGGAGTGGTGGAACCAGCCGGTGATGTACCAGAAGCTGGTGCTCTGGACGCTCCTGCTGGAGACCCTCGGCATCGGCGGGTCCTGGGGGCCGTTGGCGGGGCACTTCAAGCCGATGACCGGCGGCGCACTGTTCTGGCTGCGTCCGGAGACCATCCGGCTGCCTCCGTGGCCGGGTCGGGTCCCCTTCACCAAGGGTGATTCTCGGACCCTGTTCGACGTCGCGGTGTACACGGCGATCCTCGTCAATCTGGTCGTCGCGCTGGTGTTTCCGACCGTGCACACCGCTGCTCTCGACCAACTGGTCGCCGGCAACCACGGCCTGGTGAATCCGACGGTGCTGTACTCCTATCTCGCGTTGATGGTGGTCCTCGGCCTGCGCGACAAGGTCCCGTTCATCGCGGCCCGCTCCGAGCAGTACCTGCCTGCGGTCGTGTTCTTCGCCTTCCTGCCCTTCGTCGACATGATCGTCGCGCTGAAGCTGCTGATCGTGATCGTCTGGGTCGGCGCCGGAGTGTCGAAGATGGGTCGTCATTTCACCAACGTCATTCCGCCGATGCTCTCCAACACGCCCTGGCTGGGAGTGAAGGCGATCAAGCGGATGCACTACCGTTCGTTCCCCGACGACATGCGCCCGTCTCGGATGGCCGGACTGATCGGCCACGTCCTGGGCACGCTCGTCGAGATCGTCACCCCGCTGATCCTGCTGTTCTCCACCAACCGCACCGTGACCCTGCTGGCCGTGATCTTGATGGTGGCCTTCCATCTGTTCATCTTCTCCACGTTCCCGCTCGCGGTGCCGCTGGAGTGGAACATCCTGTTCGGCTACACCACGGTCTTCCTGTTCTGGGGCTTTCCCGCCGAGCAGGGCTTCGCCGTCACCGACTTCTCATCGCCATGGCTGCCGGCGCTGATCGTGGCCGCGCTGGCGTTCTTCCCCGTCCTGGGCAATCTGCGACCCGACCTGGTGTCGTTCCTGCCGTCGATGAGGCAGTACGCGGGCAACTGGGCGTCGGCGTCGTGGGCGTTCGCGCCGGGCGCCGAGGAGAAGCTGAACCAGCACGTGGTGCGGGCCTCTCAGAACACCAAGACCCAGCTGATGGCCGCCTTCCCCGAGGACGTCGCCGACGTGGTGATGCACCAGATGATGGCCTGGCGATCGATGCACAGCCAGGGCCGCGGCCTGTTCTCGGTGCAGCTGCGCCATCTGGGCGAGGACCGGTTGAACTCGTACACCCTCCGTGAAGCCGAGTTCGCGTGCAACTCCCTGGTCGCCTTCAACTTCGGTGACGGTCATCTGCACGATGTGAAGATGATCGAGGCGCTGCAGCGACGCTGCCAGTTCGCCCCCGGCGAGTTCACCGTCGTCTGGGTCGAGTCGCAGCCCATCCACCGCGGCACGCAGGACTACCTGATCATGGATGCAGCGCTGGGCGTCGTCGAGCGCGGCAGCTGGCGGGTCGAGGACGCGGTCGAGGAGCAGCCCTGGCTGCCGAACGGTCCGATTCCGGTGACCGTCACCTGGCGCCGAGACTTCGGCGGTTCGGCCACGGGCATTGACGCCTACACCACCGTCGACCAGGCTGGTTCCGTGATCTCCTCCACCGATTCCGAATCGCGTCTCGGGAGCCTCGGATGACGACCGCCGTCGTGGTCGGTGGCGGACCCAACGGGCTCGCCGCCGGCCTGCATCTGGCCCGTAACGGCGTCGACGTGCAGGTCCTCGAGGCCGCTGACACCGTCGGCGGTGGCGCCCGCTCCGCCGAGCTGCTGGCACCCGGAGTCATCCACGACATGTGCTCGGCGTTTCACCCGATGGGCGTCGGCTCCCCGTTCTGGGCCGAGGTGGATCTGGCCCGGTACGGTCTGCGGTGGCGGTGGCCGGAGATCGACTGCGCCCACCCGCTCGACGACGGCCCGACCGGCCTGCTGTACCGATCGATCGAAGAGACCGTCGCCGGTCTGGGCGCCGACGGCCGTCGGTGGCGGGCGATGTTCGGTGATCTCACGCGCAACTTCGACGCCCTCGGTCAGGACCTGCTGCGTCCCATCGCGAACGTGCCCTCCCATCCGCTCGAACTCGCCGCCTTCGGTCCGCGGGCCCTGCTGCCGGTCGCCCTGGCGGCCAAGGCCTTCCGCACCCCCACCGGCCGGGCGCTGTACGGCGGGATCGCCGCCCACGTGTACACGAGCTTCGGCCGTCCGCTCACCGCCTCCCTGGGTCTGATGATCACCGCGAGCGGTCATCGCTACGGCTGGCCGGTCGCCGAAGGCGGCTCCGGCGCCATCACGCAGGCCGCCGCCGCGGCCCTGCTCGATCACGGCGGCAAGATCGACACCGGCGTCGCGATCACATCGCGCCGCCAGATCCCCGACGCCGACATCGTGATCCTGGATCTGTCGCCTGCCCAGGTGCTCGCGCTGTACGGGGACCTGATGCCGGCCCGGATCCGCCGCGGGTACGCCCGCTATCGGGTCGGCTCGGCGGCGTTCAAGGTCGACTTCGCGATCCACGGGGACATCCCCTGGCGCGATCCCGACTGTGCCCGCGCGGGGACCGTTCACGTGGGCGGTTCCTTCGAGGAGATCCGTCGGGCCGAGCACCTGCGGGACCGCGGAACGATGCCGGAGCGGCCCTTCGTCCTCGTCGGGCAGCAGTATGTGGCCGACCCGTCCCGCAGTGCGGGCGGAATCAACCCGGTCTGGTCGTACGCGCACGTCCCGGCCGGGTACACCGGCGACGCCACCGAGTCGGTGATCGCGCAGATCGAGCGGTTCGCCCCCGGCTTCCGCGACACGATCGTCGGGGTCAAGACGACGACGGTCCCACAGATGGCGCAGTACAACCTCAACTACGCCGCAGGCGACATCCTCGGCGGCGCCAACGACGGGCTGCAGATGCTGCTGCGCCCGCGCACGGCGATCGACCCGTACTTCACCGGCGTCGACGGCGTCTTCCTGTGCTCGCAGTCGGCCCCGCCCGGGCCCGGAGTACACGGCCTGTGCGGCATGCACGCCGCCGAGTCGGCGTTGCAACGTCGTCGCCGGAACGGCCGCCGACGGAGCGCGCGCCGATGACCGACCTGATTCGTTCGCGGGCGTCGACCGTCGGTCGAGAACTGGGCGCCGATCAACTCCAACTCTCGGCGGAGGTCTCGACGACGCTGGCACGCGGCATCTCTTCGTTGAACGGCGACCCTGCTCTCGTCGAGATGCTCGGAGCAAGCGTCGAGGGCAATGTCGCGAACATCGTGCACGTGTTGGCCAACGACATACCGATCGCCCATCTGCAGCCGCCGACTGCGGCGGTCGAGTACGCGCTGCGTCTGGCCCAACGCGACATCCCGTCGAACGCGCTGGTCCGCGCTTATCACATGGGTCAGAACGTGGCCCTGCAGCGCTGTTACGAGATCGTCGCCCGGATGGCGCTGACCGCGGCGGAGACCGTGGAGTTGACCGCCTACATCTCCGAGGTGCTGTACTCGTACATCGACTGGATCACCGCGAAGGTGTTCGCGGCGTACGAGGACGAACGCCGCCGGTGGATCGGAACGCAGGGCACCGTCCTGTCGTCGACGGTGCACAATCTGCTGGCCGCCCCCGACACGGCGCGCGCGACCTTCGAACGCGAGACGGGCTATCGACTGGACCGCGACCATCGGGCGCTGATCATCTGGCTCGACGAGCAGACCGGGGCCGAGCTGGCCGACCTGGACCGCGAGGCCCGTCGGCTCGCGGCGATCCTGGGATCGGACGGCACCCCGCTGCTGGCGCCGATGGACGGCTCCACCCTGTGGGTCTGGATCCCGTTCGCAGGCCACGGATCTCACGCCGACCCAGCGACTGCGCTGCGGTCGGCAGGGCTGCCCGACGGTGCCCGCGCCGCCCTCGGATCAGCGGGTTGGGGCGCCCACGGCTTCTGCCGCACGCACGAGCAGGCGCGGGCCGCGTTCCGGGTCGCGACCGTCCCGGACAGTCCCACCGGGCCCGTCGTCGACTACGGCGACCGCGGCATCGCCATCGCGTCCATGCTGGCCCAGGACGTGGCCGCGACCCGCTCGTGGGTTCGGGAGATCCTGGGCGGTCTCGCCGAGGACAACGCCGCGGTCGCTCCGTTGAGGGAGACCCTGGCTGTCTTCCTCGACACCGCCGACAGTCATGTGCGGACCGCCGAGCGGTTGAACATGCATCGCAACACCGTCAAGTACCGGATTGACAAGGCGTTGTCGATGCTGCGCACCGAACGCAGTCGGCTCGACCTCGCGCTGGCCCTGAACGCGTGCGAGTTCCTGGGACCGCTGGTCCTCGCTCCGGCCCGCTGACCTGTCCCTTCCCACCCCTCACCTGGGAGCCTCTCTCGTGTCCCTGTTGACCGGCGATCTGCGCAACAGCGACGATGTGGCCCGCGTGGTCGCCACCGCCCGAGGCGCCTTCGCGACGCGGCCTCGGTCCTGCTCGCCGCACCTTCGAGGTGACCGGTGACTGCTTCATCGACGCGACCTGGTGCGCGGTGCAGCATCGCCGATCTATCGGTGAGCGAAGGAACCGAGCCGCTGGAGTGCGACTTCTTCGTCGTCGCTCCACCCGCGGACGGAGCCGTCATGACAAGCTGGCCCCATGTCCGCAGATCTGCACCCGCCCAAGCGGGAGGTGTTCGACGTCCCGGCGATGACGAACACCGACAACAAGGGGTTCGTCCGGCCAGTCGCCGAGTACCGCGTCACCGACTACGGCCTGTACATGTCACGTACCGCCGACCACGCCCATTTCACCCACTTGGAGAGCTGGCTGCTGCCCTCACTGGGGTTGCGCGCCAACATCTTCCACTTCGTGGAGGGGTACCGCGAGGGGCAGCGGCTGTACTTGGACATCGGTGAGTTCTCGGGTCCGGACGGCGACGGCCGGTGGCACGCGGTGGACTGGTATCTCGACCTCGTCGACCGGCGCGGCGAGCCGCTGGAGCTGATCGACATCGACGAGGTGTTCGCCGCGCACGCCGCCGGTCTGCTCAGCACCGCCGACGCCGAGGACGCCGTGCAGATCGCGACCGCGACGATGACGGGCGCGGCCCGCGTCGGCGGCGTTCAGGAGTGGCTCGACGCGCAGATCGGCGAGCCGATGAGGTGGCTGGACCGCACGTGAGACGGCGTGCGCGGCCCTGAGGAGTCCGCCCAGCACTCAGCGCCGGTCGGCGACGATCCCGTCGATCAGCCGGGCCAACCCGTACTCGTAAGCGTGGTCGGCGTTACCGGGTCCAGCGAAGGCCTCGCCGACCGTCGCACCGACCCTCATCGACACCGGATACACGTCGGCCGACATGGCCTCGGCCAGCAGCGGCCCGGCGATCTCCCACCACTGCGCGTCGGTCATCCCCGAGTCCGCACGAGTGGCGACCTGGTCGATGCGAGAGCGCGCGTTGCCGGTGGCGAAGGCTCTCAGCGATGCGATGACGGCGTCGAGGCCGATGTCGTCGAAGGCCGGCCCCGACCGCTCGGCGGCCGTCGACAGCACCGCCAACTGCTGCTCGTAGCGCCGTGACGATCCCGGCCCGGGAATCGGCCGCCAGGCGGGCACGTCGAGCAGCCACGGATGCCGGAGCAGCTCGTCGCGGTACTGATCG
The DNA here is from genome assembly GCF_039946255.1 of Gordonia aichiensis. Classification (GTDB taxonomy): domain Bacteria; phylum Actinomycetota; class Actinomycetes; order Mycobacteriales; family Mycobacteriaceae; genus Gordonia; species Gordonia aichiensis_A. The sequence continues at coordinate 47,558 of NZ_JBCDWL010000024.1, forward strand.
GCGATCGAACGCAGCGCCTCGGCGAGCTCCGGGCCGGAGCCGTCGGCGGCGAGGAGGTCGTCGTCCTCGGCGGCCGCGGCGTCGACCATCAAGGCGATCAGCGCCTCCCGGTTGGGCACATAGGTGTACAAGCCCATCGGCTTGAGCCCGACCTGGGCGGCGAGGGTTCGCATGCTGAGCTGGGCCAGTCCATGCTCGTCGGCCAGCGCGATCGCGGCCTGCACCACCGCCGCGACGCTGGTGCGCTGACGCGGACCGCGCCGCGACGCACCGTCGTCCCCGCCGCCATGCCAGAGCAGCTGGGCAATCCGCCGAACGTCATCGGGCGTCTGCACCATTCTCGACACTCCTCTCCGTAACGTGTACGGTGTTAGTTCCGTACATCGTACGGTATCAGTTGACTCATCCTTCGAAGGACCCGCTGACCACTTCACCGACCGCCTTGCAGGCCACCTATCTGACCGACCGCCACGCCTTCGCGCTGTGGCGAGCCGACCACCCCGCGCCCGACGCCCCTGCACCCGACGCCCCTGCACCCGCCGGGTCGCCCACGCTCCGCATTCCGCTGCCGACCGGCTACGGACGCCGCAAGTCACTGCGTGCCGCCGACGTGGTCTGCCGGATCGTCGCGCCCGCCGAACTCCCGGCCGGCGACTCCCCGTCGCTGCGAGCGTGGCGATCGCTGATCGACGATCCGACCGCCGCCGTCGCGCTGCCGGCCGCAGCGCACGCGGTGCTGAACGAGGCGGGCGACGCGGTGGTCTCGAGCGCTCACTCCCTCGACGTCTTCGCCCGCACGGCCCGCGCGGCGGCCGAGCTGCACGCCGAGCTGCGCGACTACCAGCTGCGCGGGGTGACTTGGCTCGATGAGGTCTGCGCCGAGGGCGGCGGCGTCCTGGCCGACGAGATGGGCCTGGGCAAGACCCTGCAGACCATCGCCCACCTCGTCCACGCCGACCGCGGGCCGGCACTGGTCGTCTGCCCGACCGGTCTGGTGACGAACTGGCTGCGAGAGATCGGCCGATGGGCGCCGAACCTGCCCGCCGTCGACTACCGCGGCGGCACGCTCCCCGAGCTTCCCGATGGCACCTCCGTCGTCGTCACCGGCTACCCGACGTTGCGGGGCCACACGGCCGCGCTGACCGAGAAGTCTTGGGCCACCGTCGTCTTCGACGAGGCACAGGCGTTGAAGAACAGTCGGACACAGGTCTCGCGGGCGGCCCGGGCATTGGCCGCCGACGCCCGGATCGCCCTCACCGGCACCCCGGTGGAGAACAATCTCGACGAGTTGTGGGCGCTGCTCAACCTCGTCGCACCCGCCGCGTTCGGCAATCGGGCACTGTTCCGCAGGCGCTACGCCGCTCCGGTGCAGAGCGGTTCGGCGGAGGCGAGATCACGCATGCGCGATGCGATCTCCGGGCACGTGCTGCGGCGGACCAAGGCCGACGTCGCCGCAGGCCTCGGCCCCAAGATCGCCGTCGACGTGGAGTGCGACCTCACCGAGGAACAGGCCCGCCTCTATGACGCGGTGCTCGACGCGGCCGACGCCGAGGGATTCGGCACCGGCATGGCCCGTCGCGGGGCGATCCTCACCGCACTCACTCGCCTCAAGCAGATCTGCAATCACCCGGCTCTGGCCGGCGCCCGACGCGGCGCGGGCACGTTGTCGGGCCGGTCCGGAAAGCTCGACGTCTGCACCGACATGGTCGAGACCAATCTCGCCGCGGGCAGTCCCACCGTCGTCTTCACCCAGTACCGACAGACCGGTGACCTCCTGGCCGCGCACTTCGCCGCGACGATCGGCGAACCGGTGCCCTTCCTGCACGGCGGGCTCTCGCGCGCCGAACGCGACCGCATCGTCGACGACTATCAGGGCGGCCGCGGCAGCGGCGTGCTGATCGCGAGCCTGAAGGCGGCGGGCACCGGGCTCACCTTGACCCGCGCGGCCGACGTGATCCATTTCGACCGCTGGTGGAATCCGGCGGTGGAGTCGCAGGCCACCGACCGCGTGCACCGGATCGGGCAGGACCGCGTCGTGACGGTGACCACCCTGACCTCCGCCGGGACGCTCGAAGAGCACATCGCGGCCATGCACGCACGCAAGTCGGCGCTCGACCTCGACGCCGACGCCGGCGCCCTCGCGGTGCTGACCGAACTGTCCGACGAACGATTGCTCGCGGTTCTGCGCCGCAGCCGATCCGAGTCCGCCTCGGGAATGGAGACCGCATGACCGATCCGACCGCCGAGTTCGGGTACACCCGCTGGGGGCGCGACTTCCTGCGCATCGCCGAACCCACCGACGTCACCCGCCCCGAACCGCTGCTCCCCCGCGCCCGCTCGCTGGCCCGCAACGCGATGACCGACGTGCAGGTCGACGGCCGCCTGATCCGCGGCACCGTGGTGCGCGGCGGCGAGGCGTCGGTGGCCTACCTGGAATTCGCGCCGATGAGCAGGCAGTCGGCGCGGGCCGTCGCCGACGTCGTCGGATCCGCCCCCGGTCCGGCCGCCTTGACCGACGACGTCCACTCCCGTGTCGCCGACTCGTCGCCCGAACTCGCCGTCGTCGACTGCTCCTGCCGGGCACGCACCCCTCGCTGCGTTCACGTGCTGGCGCTGCTGTACGAGACGGTGCGCCGCGTCGACGAGGATCCGCGCACGGCGCTGACTCTGCGCGGCTTCCACGATGCTCTCGACGGTCCGGCAGACGACGGCGACGTCATCGAGCGCTGGACGCCGCTCACGGCGTTGGACCCGCAGTCGTTCTACGACGCGTAGCCGGCGACACCGGGCTCGGCCGCAGCGGCCGTCCTCGACCTCACCCGTGTGGCGTGCCGATCACGGGGGTGAAGGCCGTGCCGCCCTCGGCACCTCGGTCTGCTCGGCCGGTCAGGAGGCGCCCGGCCAGAGCACGACCACCCCGGCGGCCAGCATCAGAATGATCAGCACCCACGCCACGGCCGGAAAGTAATTCGTCTCACGCATGTCTCCATCCAAGCACTGTCGGCAACGGTCGCGGGCGTGGTCGGGCGGGGCGCCCCCGAATCGGGACCTTGCGACGCGCCCGGTCGGGCGACGGCGGCACGGCCGGTGTCTGACAGACTGGACCGGTGATCAGACTGGGGTTGACCGGAGGCATCGGGGCGGGCAAGTCGACCGTGGCCCGGACTTTCATCGAGCACGGCGCCTATCACGTGGACGCCGACCAGATCGCCCGCGAGGTCGTCGAGCCGGGCACGCCGGGGCTGGCGCAGCTCGCCGAGGCGTTCGGGCCGGAGATCGTCGGCGCCGACGGCGCGCTCGACCGACCCGCGCTGGCGGCCCGCGCCTTCGTCGACGACGAGCACCGCAAGCTGCTCAACTCCATCACGCACCCGTTGATCGGCGCGCGCACGCAGGAGCTCACCGACGCCGCCCCGGCCGACGCGATCATCCTGCACGACGTTCCGCTGCTGGTGGAGGGCCACATGGCACCCTTCTATCACCTGGTCGCGGTGGTGCACACCGACGCCGACGTGCGGCTCGACCGACTGGTCCGGCTGCGCGGCATGGACGCCGACGACGCCCGCGCCCGGATCGCCGCGCAGGCCACCGACGAGCAGCGTCGCGAGGTCGCCGACATCTGGCTCGACAATTCCGGAACGCCGGACGAACTCGCCGCGCAGGCGCTGCGGGTGTGGAACGAACGCCTGATTCCGCTGCGGGACAACGTGGCCGCCGGGACCTGCGTGAGCCTGCCGACGCAGGTCCGCGACTACGACCCGCAGTGGGAGGTGCTGGGCCGTCGGCTCGTCGGCCGCCTGTGGGCGCTGGCCGGGGCGAACGCGTCGGCGATCAGCCACGTCGGCCCGACCTCCGTGCCCGGTCAGAGTGCCGACGGCGTCATCGACATCGACGTCCGGGTCGCCGACCTCGACGCGGCCGACGCCCTCGCGGGCACGCTCGCGGCGGGCGGCTTCCCGCTCGCCGAGCGCCGCACCGGCGAGCGGTTGCACGGCAGCGCCGACCCGGGCCGCGCCGTGCGCGTGCACGTGCGCCCCGCCTGACGATTCCTCCACACGACCATCCGCGTAACACAACGGAGCCCGCGTAGTTCTGAACTACGCGGGCTCCGTTGTGTTACGCGGATACGTCGCTACGCGACCTCGCCGTCCCGTTCGGCGACGAGGGTGAGCGCGATGTCGACGATCATGTCCTCCTGGCCGCCGACGAGGCGACGCTCGCCGCAGACGGTGAGGATGTCGCGGACGTCGAGGTCGTAGCGCTTGGCCGCGGTCTCGGCGTGACGCAGGAACGACGAGTAGACGCCGGCGTAACCGAGGGTCAGGGTCTCGCGGTCGACGCGGACCGGCCGGTCCTGCAGCGGGCGGACGATGTCGTCGGCGGCGTCCTCGAGCTTGTTCAGGTCGCAGCGGTGCTCGAAGCCCGACAGGTTCGCCACGGCCACGAAGGGCTCGATCGGGCAGTTGCCCGCACCGGCGCCGTGGCCGGCGAGCGAGGCGTCGACGCGGTACACGCCGTTCTCGACGGCGACCACCGAGTTCGCCACCGACAGCGACAGGTTCTCGTGGGCGTGGATGCCGATCTGGGTCTGCGGATCCAGCACCTCGCGGTAGGCCTTGACGCGGGCGACGACGTCGTTCATGGTCAGGCGGCCGCCCGAGTCGGTGATGTAGACGCAGTGCGCGCCGTAGCTCTCCATCAGCTTGGCCTGCTGGGCCAGCTTCTCCGGGGTCGACATGTGCGAGAGCATCAGGAAGCCCGAGACGTCCATGCCGATCTCGCGGGCCGCCGCGATGTGCTGCGCCGAGACATCGGCCTCGGTGCAGTGCGTGGCGATGCGGACCGAGCGGACGCCCAGGTCCCAGGCGTGCTTGAGCTCTTCGACGGTGCCGACGCCGGGCAGCAGCAGCGTGGTGAGGCGGGCGTTCTTCAGAACGCTCGCGGCGGCTTCGATCCACTCCCAGTCGGTGTTGGAGCCCGGGCCGTAGTTGACCGAGCCGCCGGCCAGACCGTCGCCGTGTGCGACCTCGATGGCGTCGACGCCGGCGTCGTCGAGGGCGGAGACGATCCGCTTGACGTCGTCGGTGCTGATCTGGTGGCGGAGGGCGTGCATGCCGTCACGCAGGGTGACGTCCTGGACGAAGATGGGGGTGCCGGTCATGCGTTCGCTCCTTGGTCGGCCTTCACTGCGGCGATCCGCTCGGCGTACTGCAGCCCGGCGGAGGTCATGATGTCGAGGTTTCCGGCGTAGGCCGGCAGGTAGTGGGCGGCGCCCTCCACTTCGAGGAACACCGACACCTGGTGGGTCGGGGCCGACTCCGGGTCCTGCTTCATCAGGGTGTTGACCGGGGAGCCTTCGGCGATCTCGTTGATCTGCACCTTCTGCTTGAGGCGGTAGCCGGGCACGTAGGCGGAGACGTCGGCGACCATCTTCTCGACCGAGTTGCGGATCTGTTCCTGGGTGTCCAGGTCGGGGGCGTCGACCAGCGCGTACACGGTGTCGCGCATGATCAGCGGCGGCTCGGCCGGGTTCAGGATGATGATGGCCTTGCCGTTGCGGGCGCCGCCGACCTGCTCGATCGCCGCCGAGGTGGTCTCGGTGAACTCGTCGATGTTGGCGCGGGTGCCGGGGCCTGCCGACTTGGAGGCGATGGAGGCGACGATCTCGGCGTAGGCGACCGGCGCGACACGCGAGACGGCGGCGACGATCGGGATGGTCGCCTGTCCGCCGCAGGTGACCATGTTGACGTTCTCGGCGTCGAGGTGGTCGTCGATGTTGACCGCCGGGACGACGTACGGGCCGATGGCGGCCGGGGTGAGGTCGATCAGCCGCTTGCCGAGGGGCTGCAGGATCGACGCGTTGTACTCGTGGGCCTTGGCCGAGGTGGCGTCGAAGATGATCTCGATCTCGTCGAAGTTCGGCATCTTCACCAGCCCTTCGACACCCTCGGCGGTGGTCGGGACGCCGAGACGCTCGGCGCGGGCCAGGCCGTCGGACTCGGGGTCGATGCCGACCATCGCACCCATCTCGAGGTGCTTGGCGGTGCGCAACACCTTGATCATCAGGTCGGTGCCGATGTTGCCGGAACCGATGATGGCGACCTTCGTCTTATTACTCATGTGCGTTTCCTTCACTGAACTTCGCGACGACCGTGCCGAGACCGGTGATCTCCACGGTCACCTCGTCACCGGATTCGATCGGCCGCATGGGACCGAGGGCGCCGGACAGGATCACCTGTCCCGCGCGGAGCGGCTCGCCGAACTCGCGGGCCGCCTTGGCCAGCCAGACGACCGCGTTGAGCGGGTCGCCGAGGCAGGCCGCACCGTCGCCGGTCGAGACCTCCTCGCCGTTGATGAGCATCCGCATGCCGACCTCGACCGGCGAGAACTCGTCGAGGGTCTTGCGGTCGGTGCCGAGCACGTAGACGCCGGCGGACGCGTTGTCGGCGACCGTGTCGGCGAAGGCGATGTCCCAGCCGGCGATGCGGCTGTCGCAGACCTCGAGGGCGGCGACGCCGTAGTCGATCGCGTCGCGGATCTGCTCGACGTCGAGCGGGCCGTCGGCGAGATCCTTCTTGAGCACGAACCCGACCTCGGCCTCGGCCTTCGGCTGCAGCAGGCGGTCCATCGGGACCACCTCGTCGCCGCTGAAGGCCATGTCGTCGAACAGGACCCCGAAGTCGGGCTGGTCGACGCCCATCTGTTCCTGCACGGCGGCCGAGGTGAGGCCGATCTTGCGGCCGACGATGCGGGCGCCGCCGGCCACTCGACCGGCGGTGAGCCGTTCCTGGATGCGGTAGGCGGCGGGCAGGTCGGTGGGGCCGATGAGGTCCCGGACCGGCGTGCACGCCTGGCGGGTCTGCAGTGCGGTGAGAAGCCGCTGGGCCGCCTGGTCCTCGGCGACGTCGCGCTCAGTGGTTTCGGTCATGGTGACCATGCTCACCGCTGCCGTGCGAAGTGAGAAGCCCACCGTCTCGCTGAGCGAGACGGTGCCGCTTAGACTGGCCGTGTGCCCAGTTCAGCCCGTCCCCGCGCGCGCCACGACGAGTCCGGCGCGGTCGTCGACCGCGACACCGTGGTCGGCAAGGTCGTCACGATCCTGCGTGCCTTCACCGTCGACGACAACGAGCTCACCCTGGCCGAGCTGGTGCGCCGGACCGGACTGCACAAGGCCACCGTCCACCGGCTGGCGGGCGAACTGGTGGGCGTGCGCCTGCTGGATCGCACCGAGGTGGGCTACCGGCTGTCCGGGGGCCTGTTCGAGCTCGGGATGCTCGCCTCGGTGGAGCGCAGCCTGCTGGAGATCGCGATGCCCTTCCTGCAGGATCTCTACGCCCGCACCCACGAGACCGTGCATCTCGGGGTCGTCGACGGTCACGAGATCGTGTACGTCGCGAAGATCGGCGGGCACCGCCAGGCCACCGCCCCCTCCCGCACGGGCGGCCGGATGCCGCTGCACTGCACCGGGATCGGCAAGGCGCTGCTCGCTCACAGCGACCGGCGCCTGCAGCGCGAGGTGTTGAGCCGGCCCCTTGCGCGCCTGACGCCGCGCACGATCGTCGCCCCCGGCCTGCTGGCCCGCCAGCTCGACGCCATCCGGGAGACCGGGATCGCGTTCGAGTACGAGGAGTCCGCACCCGGCATCGGCTGCGTCGCCGCCCCGATCCTCGACGTCGGGGACAACTCGGTGGTCGCAGCGATCAGCGTGACCGGTCCCCTGACGCGGTACCGCCCCGAATCCCACGTCGACGCGGTGCGGGCCGCCGCGACCGGGATCGCCTCGACGCTCGATCGCCGCCGGGCGCTGCGCTGACCCACCGCGCCCTGCGCTGACCGTGCACCGGGCCGAATCCCCCGGCCCGTCGAATCCCGCCCACCGAATCCCCAGCCCGCCGAATCCCCAGCCCGCCGACTCCCCGTTACACCGGGGTCCGGTCCGGCCGAGTTGTTAATGTTGCGGACATGTCCGTCAATGAAGTCGAGTCCGATGACGGGGCGGAGACGTATCCGTCGCTGCCCGCGACCAGCTGGGCGGTTCTCGGCATGCTCACCCACGGTGAGGCGCTCACCGGCTACGACCTGAAGAAGTGGGCCGACTGGAGCATCGGCTACTTCTACTGGAGTCCGTCGGTGAGCCAGATCTACGCGGAACTGAAGAAACTCGAGAAGGCCGGCTTCGCCAGCTCGGAGATCGTCTCGGAACCGGGCGAGCGGGGTCGTCGCGTCTACCGGATCACCGAAGCAGGCACCCATGCGGTGCGCAACTGGTCCCGCGACGCGCCGGTGGAACAGCCGGTACTCAAGCACGGCGTGATGCTGCGCCTCTGGATGGGGCATCTCAACGACCCCGAACACCTCAAGCAGTTGGTGCACGCGCACATCGCGGACCTGGAGAAGCTCCGCGACAAGAGCATCGCGCGCAGCGGTCCGGCCCAGCTCGACCGCGCGTGGGCGTACACGGTGATGAGCCTTGAGTGGTCGTCGCGGTACTTCCAGGCGCAGATCGACCTGGCGAAGGATCTGCTGACCCGGATCGACCGCGCCGACGCCATCTACGCGGGTCGGGCCGACTATCCGCTCGACGCAGGCCCGGACCTCGAGGACTGAGGAGGACGCCGCCGGAAGCGAAGGGACCCGATGCCGGCCGGCATCGGGTCCCCATCTCTTCAAACCGTGGCGACTAGCCCGCGACCACATCCGGCGTCGCCGACGAGGACGGCACCGAGCTCGGGTCCTGGTCGGGCGCCATCCGGAACAGGGCGACGGCGCTGACCACGCTGATCGCGCAGATCACGACCATGTACACGGTGACGCCGGCCGATCCGCCCGCCTCGCCGACCAGCGCGGACGAGATGATCGGGGCCAGTCCGCCGCCGAGGATGGCGCCGACCTGGAGGACCGCCGACGTGCCCGAGTAGCGGACCGCGGCCGGGAAGGTGTCGGCGATGATCGCCCCCTGCACACTGTGCGTGATCGGGATGATCAGGCCCATCACCACGAAGGCGATCACGGCGACGAGCTCGTTGCCGGTGTTGAGCATCGGGAGGAAGACCACGCACCAGATGAGCAGTGCGACGGATCCGCCGACGAACATGTTGCGCCGGCCGCTGCGATCGGCCACCCCCGTCCAGAAGGGGATGGTCGCGAACCAGACCACCGCGGCCACCGACACACAGGTGATCAGGAACGAACGGTTGTAGTCGAGCTGTTTGGTGCCGTACGAGAGGGTGAAGACCATGAACACGTAGGCGACGGCCGAGTTGGCGACCATCAGGCCCAGCGTCAGGCCCATCCGGCCGAAGCCCACACGCATCGCCTCGCGCAGCGGGAAGGACTCCACCTTGCTGTGGCTGACGACGCGGCTGAACGACGGCGACTCCTCGATGTGCAGCCGGATCGCCAGTCCGACGGCGACGAGAACGGCGCTGAGCAGGAACGGGATACGCCAGCCCCAGGCGTCGAACGCCCCGGTCGGCATGAAGGCGTTGGTCGTCAGGAAGACGATGTTCGCCAGCACGAGCCCGGCGGGCGTGCCCATCTGCGGGAAGCCCGCATACAGGTTCCGCTTGTCTGCGGGTGCGTGCTCCATCGACATCAGCGTGGCGCCTGCGCCCTCACCGCCGAGCCCGAAGCCCTGCACCACGCGGAGCAGCACCAGCAGGATCGGAGCCCACACGCCGATCGTCGCGTAGTTCGGGATCAGGCCGATGATCGTCGAGGCGATGCCCATCATCAGCAACGACACGATCATGCCCGGACCGACATATCACTCCTCGGGTTCCGACAGTTCAGACAAAGACGCACTGCCGCGTCCGGAACCCGATCTGGGATTCCGGACGCGGCAGTGCGCCCCGTGGGTGTTCAGTTGTCGTCTGATGGCGCCGGCTCACTCGGCCGACGCCCCGGGGTCAGAGCCCGAGATACCGCTCGGCGTTGCCGTGCGTGATGAGCGCGCGCGTCTGCGCGTCGAGGAACTCGCTCTTGCGGACCACCTCGCCCACCGGCCGCTCCCCCAGCGGATACGGGTAGTCGCTGCCGACCAGCACGCGCTCACGGCCGATCGTGTCCACGAGCAGCCGCAGAGCGCGCTCGTCGAAGACGACCGAGTCGACGTAGAACCGGCCCAGGTAGTGCGACGGCGGGTACTCGGACGTGCCGATGATGTCGTTGCGTCGATGCCAGGCGTTCTCCATCCGGCCCAGCCAGAACGCGAACGAGCCGCCGCCGTGGGCGAAGGCGATCTTGAGGCGTTCGTCGACGCGGTCGAAGGTGCCGCCGAGGATCATCGCGAGGATCGACAGATGCGATTCGGCGGGCATCCCGACCAGCCAGCGCGCCATCCAGCGGTCCAGGCGGGGCGAGCCGGCCATGTCCCACGGGTGCACGAAGACGGGCACGTCTTTGTCGGCGCAGTGCTGCAGGAAGGTGATCACTCCCTCGTCGTCGAGGTCGCGGTCGCCCACGTGGTTGCCGATCTCCACGCCCCGATGCCCGTTGGCGATGCAGCGGTCGAGCTCGGCGCACGCCAGATCGGGGTCCTGGAGCGGGACCTGGCAGAACGGGATCATCCGGTCCCCGGCCGGTTCGACGATGTCGAGCGCCAGATCGTTGAACACCGCGGCGATCTTGGCCGCCTGCTCACCCGAGCGGGCGTAGTTGAAGAAGACCGGGGTCGGCGACACCACCTGGGTGCGCACACCGTCGGAGTCCATGTCGGCCAGCCGGACCTCGGGATCCCAGGCGTCGGACTGGATGCGCCGGAACTCGGTGGTTCCGGTCATCATCATCGCCTCGCGCTCGGACTCCACCCGCAGCCAGGGCGCCTCCGGGCCGGCCACATCCTGCAGATCGGGCCAGCCCTTCGGCACGTAGTGGGTGTGGACGTCGATGATCTCGCTCATCTCAGCCCTTCCCGGGATGCAGTGCGCCGCAGTTCTTGCAGGTACGGGCCTCCTCGTTCGCGTGGAACTCGGCGAACACCGGCGGCATGTCCTCGACGAGGTCGCGGACCTGCAGCTCCACCTCGTGAACCTTCGCATCGCATTCGAGGCAGTACCACTGGAACTTCTCCAGCGTGCCCTCGTGACGGACGCGCTCGATGACCAGACCGACCGAGTTCGGGTCGGGCCGCTGCGGCGAGTGCGGGATGTTCGCCGGCATCAACCAGGTCTCGCCCTCTCGGATGTCGACGCGCCGCGGCCCCTCGTCGGTCATCACGTTGACGTGGATGTCGCCGGTGATCTGGTAGAACCACTCCTCGTACGGCTCGTAGTGGTAGTCGTAGCGCTCGTTGGGGCCGCCGACGATCTGCACGATGAAGTCGTCGCCGAGCGCCATCATCTGGTTGTTGACCGGCGGCTTCAGCAGGTGCCGGTGCTCACGGATCCAGCCTTGGAAGTCGATGACCGGGGGAAGTGTCGTCATGGGAAGCTCCTGGAATGGAAGGGTCGGGGGTCAGGCCTGCCGGCGGTGCGCGATCGCCTGGATCTCGATGAGCAGGTGCGGATGCGGGAGCTGGTGCACCGCGACGGTGGTGCGCGTGGGGCCCGATTCGTCGAAGTACTCGGCGTAGACCTTGTTGTAGCGGCCGAAGTCGTTCATCGACACCAGGTACGAGGTCACCTGGCAGACGTCCTCGAGTCCGGCGCCGACTTCGGCGAGGATGTCGCGGATGTTCTCGATGACCGCGCGGGTCTGCGCCTCGATGTCGAGGTCGGTGGTCCCCATCTCGTCCACCTCGACCCCGGCGAAGCTGTTGTCCGGGCGACGCGAGCTGGTTCCGGAGACGAAGATCAGGTCGCCGACGACCTTGACGTGCGGGAATCGGCCGCGAGGCTTGGCCTTGCCCTCGATGACGGTCGAACCCGTGGCGGCCGAGCCGCCGGTACCGGTGGTGGTCACGATTCTTCTCCTCCTCGCACGCCGGTGAAGCGCACGGTTCCCAGGCCGTCGACGTCACAGACGACGGTCGTCTCGGTCAGTGGCAGCGCGGCGGTCGCCGCGCCGGCCAGCACGACGTATCCGGCCTTGAGCGGGATGCGTCGGCGGCGGCACATGTCGAGCAGCGCCGACAGCGCCTCCTTCGGATCGCCGAGGATCGCGGCGGTGGTGCCGGTCACCTCCTCGTCGCCGACCCGCATGGTGACGGCGGCGTCGGGCGCATCGCGCATCGGCGACCACGCGCCGATCGCGTAGCCGGCGGCCGAGGTGTTGTCGGCGACGACGTCGGCGTAGGTGAACTTGAAGTCGAGATAGCGCGAGTCGATGATCTCCACGGCCGGCGCGATCGCCGAGACCGCGTCGACGATGTCCTCGTCGGGGTCGTCGAGATCCACATCGCGCGAGAGCAGGTAGGCGACCTCGGGCTCGACCTTCGGGTGGATGAAGCTCGACAGGTCGGCGGCGGCGCCGTCGCCGACCGTCATCGCATCGGTGAGGCGGCCGACGATCACGTCGGAGACGCCCATCTGCGCCATCTTCGCCTTGCTGGTGAAGCCGAGCTTGACGCCGACGACCGTCTCCCCGCGCGCTTCGCGGCGGGCGACGAGGGCCTCCTGCACCCGGTAGGCGAGGTCGACGTCGAAGGCGACCTCGACGGCGTCGTCGCGCTCGATGCTGGGGGTCTCGGTCCGCTCGGTCTGTGCGGCGTCGAGTCGGGCGGCGAGCAGGTCGACGTCGAGGTCGGTCGTCTGGGTCGCGGAGCTGTCGGTCATGGACGGCCCTTTCGGTTCGATGGGAGGGTGCGCGGTGCGGCTGATCAGAGCTGGATGCAGAGGTTGGTCGGTTCGCTGTAGAAGTGCAGGGAGGACTGCCCGCCTTCGCGGCCGATGCCCGAGAGCCCGACGCCGCCGAACGGGGCGCGCAGGTCGCGCAGGTACCAGGTGTTGACCCACGACAGGCCCACGTTCATCTTCGCGCCGACCCGGTGCCCGCGCTGCAGGTCCTTGGTCCACACCGCGGACGCCAATCCGTAGTCGGTGTCGTTGGCCAGCGCGATCGCCTCCTCCTCGGTGTCGAAGGGCACCAGGCCCGCGACGGGGCCGAAGATCTCCTCGCGCATCACCCGGTCGGTGTTGTCGACGCCGGTCCACAGGGTCGGCTCGATCCACGAGCCGCCGTTGAGGTCCATGCCGACGTCGGGGATTCCGCCGCCGCAGAGCACCTCGGCACCCTCCTGCACCGCCAGATCCAGGTAGCCGAGCACCTTCTGCCGGTGCTTGTCGGAGATCAGCGGACCGGTGGTCGTCGCCTCGTCCATCGGCGCGCCGAGCCGGAGCTTGGCCGCGTTCTCGACGAGACCGGCGACGACGTCGTCGAAGACGGGCCGCTGGATGTAGACCCGTTCGGTGCACAGGCACACCTGACCGGTGTTGGTGAAGATCGATCGGCTCAGGCCGGCGACGACCTCCTCGACGTCGACATCGTCGAAGACCACGGCGGCGTTCTTGCCGCCGAGTTCCAGGGAGACCGGGCGCACCCGCGGCGCGACGGTCTTCATGACGTGGGTGCCGGTCGCCGACGATCCGGTGAAGGTGACGCCGTCGATGCCCGGGTGCTCGGTGAGGAACTGCCCCGCCGAGTCGGCGCCGAAGCCGTGGACCACGTTGTACACCCCGCGCGGCAGCCCGGCCTGCTCGAGGACCTCGGCCAGCAACGACGCGGTGCCCGGGGTGTCCTCGCTGGGCTTGACGACGACGGCGTTGCCGCAGGCCAGCGCCGGCGCGACCTTCCAGGTGAGCAGCAGCAGCGGCAGATTCCAGGGAACGATGATCGCGACGACGCCCAGCGGCTTGCGGATCGCGTAGTTGAGCGCGCGGCGGCCGTCGGCGAGCTCGGTGACATACGACTCCTGGCCGGTGGCGGACACGATGTCCGCATAGGCGCGGAAGTTCATCGGCGCTCGCGCCACATCGAGCGCGCGGGCCTGCGTGACCGGCTTGCCGGTGTCGGCGAGTTCGGCGGCGATGAAGTCGTCGAACCGCTCCTCGATGAGATCGGCGGCCCGGCGCAGGATCGCGACCCGGTCGGCGACCGAACGATCGGCCCACCCGTTCGCGAGCGCCCGCCGCGCCGAGGAGACGGCGCGGTCGACGATCTGCTCGTCGGCCTCGTGGACTCGCGCGTACACCGCGCCGGTCGCGGGGTCGACCGCGTCGAACGCGCTGGTCGGCACGGGGTCGACGAAGGCGCCGTCGACGTAGTTGCGGATCCACTGTGAAGGCTGTGCGGTCATGATTCCACTGTGATGTATGTCGCCATGTGGATCAAATGCCTAATGAGCACTTATCCATGCCTGAAATGACATACCCTTGCGGAGTTGATTCGGCTGCCATGCCAGCCGAGTCATGGCACAGTGCCTTTTGGGCATTTGACGGGCATAGATCACGCGCCGAAAACTTGACTGCGATCCTCCGCACAGCGGACCAGCGACGGAAAGGACCCCGATGACGATCGACCCGGCGATCACGGCCGCCTACGACGCCCGCGGCACGGTGACGCCCGAGGAGTTCGACGAGACGATGCGCCGGTACCGGTCCCGGTCCGACGAGAGCACCCGAGACCTCCCCGGAACCGCGGGCATCGTCTACGACGAGCACAGCGGCGAACGACTCGACATCTGGGGAACCGGTGACCGCCCGCGGCCGGTGTTCTTCGTCATCCACGGCGGCTACTGGCGCATGCTGTCTCGATCGGACACGGCGTTCATGGCGCGCGCCCTGGCCGACGCGGGCATCGCGACCGTCGCCGTCGACTACGGCCTGGCGCCGGCGACCTCCCTCGACGAGATCGTGCGGCAGGTCCGGGCCGCCCTCGCCTGGGTCCATCGGCACGGCGGTGAGCACGGTCTGGACGTGAACCGCATCGTCGTCGGAGGCAGCTCGGCCGGCGCGCACCTGGCCGCGATGACGATGGTCGACGGCTGGCAGGCCGCGGCGGGGATCCCGGCCGACGCGGCCCGCGGCGGACTGCTGCTCAGCGGCCTGTTCGATCTGCGGCCGCTGGTCCGCGCCCGCCCCAACGAATGGCTCTTCCTCACCGACGAGACCGCCGCCGAACTCAGTCCCGCGCTCGCGCAGCCGCCGCTCGATCCGCGGTCCGCGGTGATCGCGGTGGCCGAACGAGAGGCCCCCGGGTTCCACCGGCAGAGTCGGGAGCTGCACGGCCGGTGGTGCGGCGCCGACGGTCCCCCGCTGATCACGGTCGCCGGCCGCGACCACTTCGACGTCTTCCTCGACCTGGCCGATCCATCCACCGAACTCTCGAGGGCACTGCGCAGCATGATCGACGCCACCGCAGCGTCCCCCGAGCCGACATCACCGGTCACCGCACCGGCTAACGACCATCCCCCGACGGAGAATGAGGTCCCCCACGATGTTCCGTAAGATCCTGGTCGCCAACCGCGGCGAAATCGCCATCCGCGCACTGCGCGCCGCCGTCGAACTCGGCATCGCCACCGTCGCCGTCTACCCCTACGAGGATCGGAACTCCGCGCACCGCTTCAAGGCGGACGAGGCCTACCAGATCGGCGAGCCGGGCCATCCGGTGCGCGCCTACCTCGACGTCGACGAGATCATCCGGGTCGCGCGCGAGTCCGGCGCGGACGCCGTCTACCCCGGTTACGGGTTCCTGTCCGAGAACCCGGAGCTGGCCCGCGCCTGCGAAGCGGCCGGCATCACCTTCGTCGGGCCGTCGGCCGAGGTCCTGCAACTGACCGGCAACAAGTCGCGTGCGATCGCCGAGGCGAAGGCCGCGGGACTGCCGGTCCTGGCGTCCACCGAGCCGTCGACCGACGTGACCGCACTGCTCGAGGCCGGCGCCGCGATGACCTTCCCGGTGTTCGTGAAGGCCGTCTCCGGCGGCGGCGGCCGCGGCATGCGGCGGGTGGATGATCCGGCGCTGCTGCGCGCCGCGCTGGAGGAAGCCGCGCGCGAGGCCGAATCGGCGTTCGGCGACGGCGCCGTCTACATCGAGCAGGCGGTGACCGCCCCGCGCCACATCGAGGTCCAGATCTTCGGCGACGCCGCCGGCGAGGTGATCCACCTGTACGAACGCGATTGCTCGGTGCAGCGTCGACACCAGAAGGTCATCGAGCAGGCACCCGCGCCCGACCTGCCCGCCGAACTGCGCGCGCGGATGTGCGCCGACGCCGTCGCCTACGGCCGCCACATCGGGTACACCTGCGCGGGCACCGTCGAATTCCTGCTCGACCGCAGCGGCGAGTACGTGTTCATCGAGATGAATCCGCGCATCCAGGTCGAGCACACCGTCACCGAGGAGGTCACCGACGTCGACCTCGTCCAGACTCAGCTGGAGGTCGCCGCGGGTGCCACGCTGGCGGATCTGGGGCTGACGCAGGACGCCGTCACCCTGCACGGTGCGGCGATGCAGTACCGCATCACCACCGAGGATCCGGCCAACGGCTTCCGCCCGGACACCGGACGCATCACCGCCTACCGCTCGCCCGGCGGCGCAGGCATCCGCCTCGACGGCGGTACCACCGTGGGCGCCGAGGTCGGCGCCTACTTCGACTCGATGCTGGTCAAGCTCACCTGCCGCGGCGCCGACCGTGACGCGGCGCTCGCCCGCGCCCGCCGCGCGCTCATGGAGTTCCGCATCCGCGGCGTCACCACCAACATCCCGTTCCTGCAGGCCGTGCTCGACGACCCGACCTTCCGCGCAGGCGCGGTCGACACCGGCTTCATCGCCGAGCATCCCGAGCTCCTGCACCACCACGCGCCCGCCGACCGCGGGACCCGCCTGCTCAACTACCTCGCCGACGTCACCGTGAACCGGCCCAACGGCCAGGCGCCCGGCGGCGTCGACCCGGTCACGAAGCTTCCCCAGCGGCCGGCGAAGGCGACCGTCCCCGACGGGTCCCGCCAACGACTGCTCGCACTCGGGCCCGAGCGCTTCGCCGCCGACCTGCGCGCCCAGCGGGCGCTCGCGATCACCGACACCACGTTCCGCGACGCGCACCAGTCGCTGCTGGCCACGCGGGTACGCACGAAGGACCTGACCGCGGTCGCCGGGCACGTCGCGAGCAGTCTCCCCGAACTGCTGTCCATCGAGGCGTGGGGCGGCGCGACCTACGACGTCGCGCTGCGGTTCCTGCACGAGGATCCGTGGGAGCGGCTGGCGCAGCTGCGCGAGGCGATCCCGAACATCTGCCTGCAGATGCTGCTGCGCGGACGCAACACCGTCGGCTACACGCCGTACCCGACGGAGGTGACCGACTCGTTCGTCGCCGAGGCCGCCGCCACCGGCGTCGACATCTTCCGGATCTTCGACGCGCTCAACGACGTCGATCAGATGCGGCCGGCGATCGACGCGGTCCGCGCGACCGGCACGTCCGTGGCCGAGGTGGCCCTGTGCTACACCGGCGACCTGACGAATCCGGCGGAGGACCTGTACACGCTGGACTACTACCTCAAGCTCGCCGAGCAGGTCGTGGACGCCGGCGCCCACGTGCTGGCCATCAAGGACATGGCCGGGCTCATGCGCGCGCCCGCGGCCGCGAAGCTCGTCTCAGCGTTGCGGTCGCGGTTCGACCTGCCGGTCCACGTGCACACCCACGACACGGCCGGCGGCCAGCTGGCGACGTACCTGGCCGCCTGGAACGCCGGCGCGGACGCCGTCGACGTCGCCGCCGGACCGTTGTCGGGCGGCACCAGCCAGCCGTCGATGTCGGCAGTGGTCGCCGCGACGGCGTACACCGAGCACGACACCGGGCTGAGCTTGGACGCCGTCTGCGAGTTGGAGCCGTACTGGGAGTCGATGCGCGGCCTGTACCGCCCGTTCGAGGCGGGCATCCCGGCGCCCACCGGACGCGTGTACACGCACGAGATCCCCGGCGGCCAGCTGTCCAACCTGCGCGCGCAGGCCACCGCGCTGGGCCTGGCCGACCGCTTCGAGGACATCGAACACGCCTACGCGGGCGTGGACCGGGCGTTCGGTCGCCTGATCAAGGTGACGCCCTCGTCGAAGGTCGTCGGCGACCTCGCCCTGGCGCTGGTCGGCGCCGGGATCACCGCCGAGCAGTTCGCGGCCGACCCGACCGTCGTCGACCTGCCCGAGTCGGTGACCGGCTTCTTCCGCGGCGAGCTCGGCACCCCCGCGGGCGGCTGGCCCGAGCCGCTGCGGTCGCGGGCCCTCGGCGGCAAGCCGGCGACCGTGCCCCCGCTGACCGAACTCACCGACGACGATCGCGACGGCCTGGCCGGCGACTCCGCGCAGCGGCGCAGCACGCTGTCGCGGCTGCTGTTCCCCGCGCCGGCACGCGACTTCGTCGATCACCGGGACGCCTTCGGCGACACCTCGGTCATCGGCACCCGCGAGTTCCTGTACGGTCTGACCTCCGGCGTCGAGCACAGCGTACGGCTCGCTCCCGGCGTGACGCTGCTGCTTGCGCTCGAATCGATCTCCGAGGCCGACGAGCGCGGCATGCGCACGGTGATGTTCTGGATCAACGGTCAGCTGCGTCCGGTCCGGGTCCGCGATCGGTCGATCGAGGACGCCCGTCCCCGCGCGGAGAAGGCCGATCCGACGGTGCCCGGACAGGTGCCCGCCCCGTTCGCCGGCGTGGTCACATTGGAGGTCGCGGTCGGCGACGCGGTCGCCGCAGGCGACACCATCGCGCACATCGAGGCCATGAAGATGGAGGCCGCGATCACCACCCCGGTCGGCGGTACCGTCAGCCGGATCGCGGTGCCCGGCGTCGCCCAGGTGGAGAACGGTGATCTGCTGATCACCATCTCGGTGGACGACTGACATGACCTCGCCGAAGCGGCCGTCGATCGACCTGCCGAAACTGCTCGACGGCCGCTTGAAGATCCGACACCTGGTGCTCATCGACGCGCTCTCCCGGCAGGGCAGCGTCATCGGCGCCGCCTCGGAGCTCCACGTCACCCAACCGGTCGCCACCCGCAGCCTGCGGGATGTCGAGACGATTCTGGGTGTGGAGCTGTACGAGCGCGGACCGCGTGGGATCACGCCGACGATCTTCGGCACGGCCTTCACCGAACACGCGCGCGCCGTGCTCGCCCAGCTCAACCAGGCGGGCAGGCACGTCCGCGAGCTCGCCGACGCCGATCGCGGCACGGTGGTGGTCGGCACCCACCTCGCCGGGTCGAATGTGCTGCTCCCGCAAGCGATCGCCCGGATGAAGGCGAAGCATCCGTTGCTCACCGTCGTCGTCCGCGAGGGCTCGCCGGAGACCCTGCTCACCGAGTTGGAGGCCGGCCGCGTCGACATCATCGTCGGCCGGCTGACCTCGCCCAGCACCGAGCTCGTCCAACGCATCCCGCTGTATGAGGAGTCGGTCGAGGTCTTCGGCGGCAGCGGGCACCCCCTGGCCGACGCCGCCGCGCTCGACCTGGCCGCCACGGCCGACTATCCGTGGATCCTGCCCGGCAGCGAGACGGCGTTGCGCGGCGAGTTGGAGAAGCTGTTCGCGCGGGCCGGCGTGGCGCTGCCCGAGAACCGGGTGGAGGCGACGAGTTTCCTCACCGTCCGTGAGCTCCTGCACAAGACGGACACGCTCGCCGTGCTGCCCAGCCTCATCGGCCGCGACGACCCGGGCATGCGGGCGCTGCCGGTGGACCTGACCGCGATCGGCCACAGCGTGGGCCTGACGGTGGCCGCCGACCGGGCGCTCAGCCCGTCCGGTGAGGCGCTGGCCGCGCATCTGCGTCTGATCGCCGAACGGCTCGGTCGAGAAGTCAGTCGCTGACGGCGACGGTCGTGCGACGGTCGGCGCGCGCATCGCACAGCTGCCGTCCGGTGAGCACCCCCGGCAGCCCTCGGCCCTGGCGGGTCGTCGCGATCAGCGCCGCGGCGAGCACCGCGAACACGAACGACAGCGCCTTCCACTCGCCGGGCAGCGCGTTCAGGAGCAGGAAGCCGCCGACGCCACCGAGCAGCCGTGCCACCCGCGCGAGCGGCTCCGGCGCGCTGCCGCCCCGGTACTCCAGTTCGACCGCCAGGTCGCCGATCGTCCGGCCGGTGACCAGCACCGCGGCCGCCCAGACCGCGAACGGGACGACGGTGCCGGCCACCGCCGCGACGGTGCCGCGCACCACCGCCTCGTGGTCGTCGCGCACGTACTCGAGCCAGAGTTGCACGATCACGCTCACCACCGCGCCCAACACCAGCGCACCGAGCAGATCGCACATCGCGCCCAACAGCCTGCGCCGTTTCGTGACCGGGCGCGGGAGGTCCGCGTCCGGCAGCGCACGCAGACCGCGCCGCCGCGCCGGGATCGCCAGTGCCAGCAGCGATCCCACGATGGCGCCGGCCGTGTTCGTCACCATGTCGTCGACGTCGAAGACCCGGTAACCGCAGTCGTAGAGACCCCACAGGCCGGTGTACTGGGTGGTCTCGACGAAGACCGACGTCGCGAGCCCCGCGATCAGCGCCGTCGGCCATCCGCGTCCCCCGAGCACCCGGACGAAGAACCCCAGCGGAACGAAGAGCGCCACGTTCAGCACCAGCTGCGCGACCATCGGATCGGTCAGCGACAGTCCACGCGCCGCCGCGTCCTCGAGGTCGCGGACCGCCTGCCACAGATCTGTGTTGGTGCCGGCGCACACCAGCGTGTCCGGGTCCGGCAGCGGAAAGAGCGTGTACGTCCAGATCGCGAAGAAGTAGACCAGCGCGCCGGACCACAGGGCCGTCCGACCGATCGTCAGCCGTCCCCGCCGACGGTAACTCACCGCGACGAACGGAACGAACACGAGCGCTCCGATGAGCACTCCCATCCCGATCGCCAGCGCGGCCGACAGCCGCTCGTTCCCCACACCGAATCCTTCCATCGCCTGTCGGCAGTGACGTCAATGGCCGTGCTCCGCGCCGCCGCGCACCCGGCCTGTCGCCGAACGCCGGAACCCCCGGGAACCGAATGGTTCCCGGGGGTTCCGGAATCGCTCGATGCGAGGAATCTATCAGGCGTTGCCCGACAGCTTCTCGCGCAGAGCAGCGAGCTGCTCATCGCTGGCCAGCGAGCCACCCGACTGAGCCGGTCCGCTGGTCGACGAGGACGACGCCGACGAGCTGCTCGAGGACGAGTAGTCGCTCGGAGCGTTCTCGGCCTCGGCCGCAGCCGCCGCGAACTTCTCGATCTGGGCGGTGTGCAGCTTGTGGCGACGCTCGGCCTCGGCGTACCGGGCCTCCCACTCCTGCTGCTGCTTCTCGTAGCCTTCGAGCCACTCGTTGGTCTCGGCGTCGAAGCCCTCGGGGAAGATGTAGTTCCCCTGGTCGTCGTAGCTGTCGGCCATGCCGTACTTCGAGGGGTCGAACTCCTCGGTGTAGTCCTCGTTGGCCTGCTTCAGCGACAGCGAGATGCGGCGACGATCCAGGTCGATGTCGATGACCTTGACCATCGCGTCGTCGCCGACGGAGACGACCTGGTCCGGGACCTCGACGTGGCGCTCGGCCAGCTCGGAGATGTGGACCAGACCCTCGATGCCCTCTTCGACGCGGACGAACGCACCGAACGGCACCAGCTTGGTGACCTTGCCCGGGACGATCTGGCCGATCGCGTGGGTGCGGGCGAACTGACGCCACGGGTCTTCCTGGGTCGCCTTGAGCGACAGCGACACGCGCTCGCGGTCCATGTCGACGTCGAGGACCTCGACGGTGACCTCGTCGCCGACGGTGACGACCTCGGACGGGTGATCGATGTGCTTCCAAGACAGCTCGGAGACGTGCACCAGGCCGTCGACGCCGCCGAGATCGACGAAGGCGCCGAAGTTGACGATCGAGGACACGACGCCCTTGCGGACCTGGCCCTTCTGCAGCTGGTTGAGGAACTCGCTGCGGACCTCGGACTGGGTCTGCTCGAGCCAGGCGCGACGCGACAGGACCACGTTGTTGCGGTTCTTGTCGAGCTCGATGATCTTGGCCTCGACCTCCTTGCCGATGTACGGCTGGAGGTCGCGGACGCGGCGCATCTCCACCAGCGAGGCGGGGAGGAAGCCGCGCAGGCCGATGTCGAGGATCAGGCCGCCCTTGACGACCTCGATGACGGTGCCCTTGACGGCCTCGTCCTTCTCCTTGAGCTCCTCGATCGTGCCCCAGGCGCGCTCGTACTGAGCCCGCTTCTTCGACAGGATCAGGCGGCCTTCCTTGTCCTCCTTGGTGAGAACGAGAGCCTCGACCTCGTCGCCGACGGAGACGACTTCGTTGGGGTCGACGTCATGCTTGATCGACAGCTCGCGCGAGGGGATGACGCCCTCGGTCTTGTAGCCGATGTCGAGCAGAACCTCGTCACGGTCGACCTTGACGATGGTGCCTTCGACGATGTCGCCATCGTTGAAGTACTTGATCGTGGCATCGATGGCGGCGAGGAAGTCCTCGGCAGTGCCGATGTCGTTGACGGCTACTTGCGGCGAGGAAATCGTGGGGGACGACATATGTTGAGTTGCTCCGGACAGGTATCTAGTAGGTACGGTAAACGGGCAGTCTTCGCAGGCTGGACCCGTTTTCCTTGAGTTGTGGCGCACCGCCTTGACGAGACCGTCCCGGTCGGTGCAGAGTGTGTGCTTCGCGCACACACGTCCCACAGCGTACTACCCCCAGCCGACCTGCACAAACATTACCTGCGGGGCGCAGCCCGAGGAGGTGCCGACGATGGCGCATTCGATCGAGATCCTGCTCGATTCCGACACCGATGCAGCAATACGTGAGCAATGGCACACCCTCGAGGCGGCCGACTTGCCCAGCGCCGGACGCGTCCGCAGCGGCACCAATCGACCGCACTGCACACTGCTGGCGGGAACGTCCATCGCCGGGGCCGCCGACCCCGCGCTGGGCGTGCTCGCCCAGCGCCTGCCGTTCGCCCTCACGCTGGGCGGCGCGCTCGTCTTCCCCGCCGGACGCCGATTCACGCTGGTCCGCGCGGTGATTCCGTCGGCGGAACTGCTGTCGGTGCATGCGACGGCACTGCGTCTGGCCGGCCCGCAGGTGACCGACCTCGCCGCCCACTGCGGTGTCGGCGACTGGACGCCGCACGTGACCCTGGCGCGGCGCCTGACCGCCGAGCAGCTCGTCACCGCGCTGCAGATCCTGGCGTGGCCGACGATCGCCGGCCGGGCGACGTCGTTGCGCCGTTGGGACGGCGATGCCAAGACCGAGCACGTGACCGCCGGCCGTGCCTGCTGAGACCACCGTGCCTGCTGAGACCTCTGAGACCACGTCCGACGAAAGGACAGCCCTGTGACCGCGACTCCCCGACCGCCCCGACTGCTCGGCGCGATCGGCTCCGACGAGAGCGAACACGCCAACCGCCGCTGGTGGGACGACGAAGCCGACGACTACCACGCCGAGCACGGCCGTTTCCTCGGTGGCGACACGCCGGGCGGCGAGTTCGTCTGGGGCCCGGAACGGTATCGGGAGGCCGACGCCGCGCTGCTCGGCGAGGTCGCGGGTCGCGACGTGCTCGAGGTCGGGTGCGGTTCGGCGCCCTGTTCCCGCTGGTTGAAGGCCCGCGGTGCCAACGTGATCGGACTCGACCTGTCGATCGGGATGCTCCGCCACGGCCTGCAGGCGATGCGGCTCGACACCGAACCGGTGCCGCTGGTGCAGGCCGGAGCCGAGCATCTGCCCTTCGCCGACGCCTCGTTCGACATCGTCTGCTCCTCGTTCGGCGCCGTCCCCTTCGTCGCCGACTCGGCCCGGTTGATGCGCGAGGCGGCCCGGGTTCTGCGGCCGGGCGGGCGCTGGGTGTTCGCGACCAATCACCCGATGCGATGGATGTTCCTCGACGATCCCGGGCCGGACGGGCTGGTCGTCCAGATGTCGTACTTCTCCCGCACCCCCTACTCGGAGACCGACGCCGACGGCACGGTGACCTACGTCGAGCACCACCGCACCATCGGCGACCGGGTGCGCGAGATCGTCGCCGCGGGCCTGATCCTGGAGGACATCGTCGAACCCGAGTGGCCCGACGATCTGGAGGACGAGTGGGGCCAGTGGTCGCCGCTGCGCGGCTCGTACTTCCCCGGCACCGCCATCTTCTGCTGCCGCAAACCGGCGTGACACCGTGCGCGCCGGACTGAGACCACGCCTGCGCCCAGCAGGGTTGTCGAGTAACCGCCCAGCAGGTTCGTCGAGAAACCGCCCAGCAGGGTTGTCGAGTAACCACCGAGCGCAGCGAGGCGGTGTATCGAGACGGGGCCGGTGACGTGCGCTCCCTCGCACCCGGCAGCGGCACAGCCGCGAATCGGCGTCGAGCGCGAGAAGCGCCGCGCCGACCGGCGTAGCGTGGGGGCATGTGCCGCAACATCACCGAACTGCGCGGCCTCGAGCCGGCCGCCACCGACGAAGAGATCGACGCCGCTGCACTTCAATACGTGCGTAAGGTGTCCGGGATCCGACGGCCCTCGCCGACCAACCAGGCGGCCGTCGACCGGGCCGTCGCCGCAGTGGCGGCCGCGACCCGGGAACTGCTCACCGAGCTCCCGGCGCGCAGGCAGCCGCCGAAGACCGTCCCGCCGCTGCGTCGCCCCGAGGTCCGCGCGCGGATGGCCGAGCACCACGCGCACTGAGCACCAGCCGTCCCGGCTTCACACTCGCTCCGGGTCCGGTGCCTACAGCAGCTTCGACAAGAACGCCTGCGTGCGCGCCTGCTGCGGGTTGCTCAACACTTCGCGCGGATCTCCGCGCTCCACGACGACGCCGCCGTCCATGAAGACCAGTTGATCGGCCACTTCGCGGGCGAAGCCCATCTCGTGCGTGACGACGAGCATCGTCATGCCCTCGGCCGCCAGGTTGCGCATGACGGCGAGCACGTCGCCGACCAGTTCGGGGTCGAGCGCCGAGGTCGGCTCGTCGAAGAGCATCAGCTTGGGGTCCATCGCCAGGGCTCGGGCGATCGCCACCCGCTGCTGCTGTCCACCCGACAACTGCGCCGGATAGGCGTCGGCCTTGGCGCGCAGTCCCACCTGATCGAGCAGGTCGAGCGCGCGCTCGGTCGCCTCGCTCTTCGACTTGCCGCCCACCAGGATCGGCGCCTCGATGATGTTCTCCAGCGCCGTCCGGTGCGGGAACAGGTTGAAGTGCTGGAACACCATGCCGATGTCGCGGCGCTGCTTGGCCGCATCGCGCGGACTGAGCTCGTACAGCTTGCCTGCGCGTTCGCGGTAGCCGATGAGGTCGCCGTCGACCACCAGCCGACCGGCGTTGACCTTCTCGAGATGGTTGACGCAGCGCAGGAAGGTCGACTTGCCCGACCCCGACGGGCCGATGAGGCAGGCGACCTCGCCGCGCTGGACCTCCAGCGACACCCCCTTCAGCACCTGCAGTGCGCCGAAGCTCTTGCAGACGCGGTCGGCCATGACCATCGGCGTCGACGCGCCCGACGACTGTGCGGCGCTCACTTGCCCTCCTCCACGACGGTCCGGTTGGCGGCGGCGAGCGCCTCGAGCTGCCCGTCGCTCAGCTGGCGCGAGGCGCCCTTGCGGTAGTGCTTCTCCAGGTAGTGCTGTCCGACCATCAGGATCGACGTCACCACCAGGTACCAGGTCGAGGCGACCAGCAGCATCG
Source organism: Gordonia aichiensis (assembly GCF_039946255.1). Classification (GTDB taxonomy): domain Bacteria; phylum Actinomycetota; class Actinomycetes; order Mycobacteriales; family Mycobacteriaceae; genus Gordonia; species Gordonia aichiensis_A. The sequence continues at coordinate 73,097 of NZ_JBCDWL010000024.1, forward strand.
GGATCGGCTGGAAGTTCACGCCCGAGATGTCCCGCGAGCGGCCGTACAGCTCCAGGCTGAAGGGCACCGCGAGCACGAGGCTGGTCGTCTTCAGCATGCTGATGACCTCGTTGCCGGTCGGCGGGATGATCACGCGCATCGCCTGCGGCAGAACGGTCCGACGCATGGTCTGCCACCACGACAGGCCGAGCGCCACCGACGCCTCGGTCTGCCCCTCGCCCACCGACGAGATGCCCGCACGCACGATCTCGGCCATGTAGGCGGCCTCGTTCAGCGCCAGTCCGATCACCGCGAGGAAGAACACGTACTTCAGACTCAGTGCCTGGATGTCGATCTGCACGAACGTCGGCCCGAACGGGACACCGATGTTGATCACCTTGTACAGCGACCCGACGAGTCCCCACAGCACCAACTGCACGAACACCGGGGTGCCGCGGAAGACCCACAGGTACACCCACGCCGTCACGCTGAGGACCTTGTTCGGCGACATCCGCATCACTGCGACGATGACGCCGAGCACGACGCCGATGATCATGGCCAGGACCGTCAGCGCCAGCGTGTATCCGACGCCGGACAGGATCCGCTCCTCGAACAGGTACTTGCCGTACGTGTCCCAGCGATACGCCTCGTTGGTGGCCGCGCCGTAGATGAACAGGACCGCTGCCACCACGATCACGATGCCCGCGATCCACTGACCCGGATGTCGCAGCGGCACCGCCTTGATCGGATCGGGCTCGGTGTGGTCCTGAGGGACGGCGCTGCCGTCGGGTGTCTGTTCCGGAGTCATCCGGTTCACTCCTTCGCCCCGTTGATCTCGGCTCGCTTGATCATCCCGGCTTCCACGCCCCAATGTCTCGCAATCTGCTCGTACTGTCCGTTGTCGATGAGGTACTGGACGGCCGCCAGCACCGCCGGTCCCAGCGGGGAGCCCTTCGCCACCGGCAGCCCGTAGGGCGCGGCGTCATAGGTCGGGCCGACCTCCTCGAGCTGCCCGTCGGTCTTCTTCACCGCGTAGGCGGTGACCGGCGAGTCGGCCGAGAAAGCGTCGACCTGTCCCATCAGCACCGCGTTCACCGCCTGGTCCTGGGTGTCGAACTTGACCTTGATGATCGGGTCCCTACCCGCCTTGACGCACGCCGCGCTCTTGGCGGGGACCTCGTCGGTGTCCTCGACCGTGGTCGTCTGCACGCCGACGCGCAGCCCGCACGCGTTGTTCGGGTCGATGTCGCGCCCGACCTTCTGCGCCCACTGGATGCCCGCGCTGAAGTAGTCGACGAAGTCGACCTCCTTCTCGCGTTCCAGGGAGTCGGTGAACGACGACATCCCGAGGTCGAAGCTGCCCGCCTGCAAGGCGGGGATGATCTTGTCGAAGTCGGCCTCGTTGTACTCGGCGCGCAGCCCGAGGACGCCGGCGATCGCGTCGACGAGGTCGACGTCGAAGCCGATGATGTTGCCGTTGCGGTCCTTGAACTCGTTCGGCTGGTACGGCGGATTGGTCCCGACCCGCAGGCGGCCGGTGTCGCGGATGGCGGCGGGCACCATCGCGGCGATCTCGGGCTGCTCGGCGACCTTCACCTTCAGCGGTTTGGTGTCCAGCGCCGACTCGTCGACGACGCACCCGGCCAGCAGCGGGATCGCCGCCAGGACGGCCGCGACCGCGAGCAGCAGTCGGGGGCGCAGCGTTCGGGCTCGCATGGGACCTCTCTTGTCGTCGGGTGCGGCGCCGCACTCCGTCGACCGCGCGGAGTCGCCGGGCCGAACAGGGAGCGCACGCTCGCAGAACCTACTGATTATGGCCGATTTCCCGCCGGGCCCTGCGGACAGGGCCGTTTTCGGTCCTGATCATCCGACTCGCCTGGTTGATCGAGCGGGCCGCGGGCGCCGTGGGCGAGCCTCGATTCGCGGGCAGAGGTCTCGACGCTCTTATCGATTTTGTCAAGCGGTGGGGGCTGGTTGTGGGCTGTTGTCTTCGAGGTAGCGGTAGATGTCTCGGGTGACGTAGCGCATGACGGCGCGGCGGGCCATTTTGGGTGTCTT
>NZ_JBCDWL010000025.1:0-61128 GCF_039946255.1 Gordonia aichiensis
TGTAGGTGTGGCCGGCGAAGCTGATGCCTCCGGGAACCTTGTGGACGAATGGGTGTGCTTCTGCTGGTCTGCAGTCGTTGCAGTAGCGCGTGATGGACTTCGTCGTTCGGTTGCAGTCGATGCAGTATTTGGTCGGACGTTTGCGAACCATCAGGCGATCTCCTCTGTGTTCGATGTGACGGGTTGGCCGCTGCCTCGCCAGACTCCGACCGGGCGAGAGTCCTGGCGTTCGATGGCCCCGTTGTGGACGACGACGGGCCGGGGCCGGTCGGCTTCGGGGTGCTGCAGGAACTGGGTTGCTGGGTCGGCGCACTCGTCGCACTGGTCGTTGGTAGCGGTCGCCGGAAGGGCGATATTGCAGTCACGGCAGACCTTTGGACGCAAGGGAGCGGGGAAGGGGGTACACGTGCTCCCTTGCTCCCTTGGGGAAGGGAGCACCTCGGATACACCCTCTGACCTGGAAGGGAGCAAGGGAGCAAGGGAGCGCGCATGGGGTGCACCCTTGCTCTCTTCCTCGACTTCGCCGTCGACGATGGTGGGGAGCTGCCAGAACCAGCTGGGGCCTTCCTTGACCGCCTGGACTCCGACGCGCTTCTTGGCTCGCTTCACCTGATCCTTGGAGAAGCCGTTGGCGTCGGCGGCCTGGAAGACGTCGGTGGCCTTGCGCCGTTCGAGCTTGAGGTAGTCCGCGAGCCAGTCGTCGACGTCCCGGTTCGACTGACCGTCTTCACCTGAGAGGAAGTCTCGGGCATCCGAGGTCGTCTCTCCCAACCATTCGAGTGCACCGATCTCGGTCTGCTCGCCGTCGATCATGACCGCCTTGGAGACGATGTGCGCCTCGACTGATCGGGTACGAGGAGCGAGGTTGCCCTTCGTGTTGGTCACGACCAAGTTGCCGGTATCGGGGTCGGCGGCGACGGACAGGACCGAGCGTGCGACCTGGGACCAGGCGATGCTGCCGAGGATCAACTTGCCGCTGTCGGCTCCGTCTCGCTTGCCGAAGTGGACGAGCCCGAGAATCACAATGTTGTGCCGCGCAGCGAGTTGGGACAGCGGTTCAAGGTACTGGCGAACCTGGCGGTCATCCTTGCCCGAGAGGTTCGAGGACATGGCGCTTGTCGCCGCGTCCAGAACGATGAACGTGACCTGGTAGTCAACGATGAGTTCTTCGAGGGCTTCCAGGTCGTACGGCAAGATCACGGTGCCGTTGTCGGTGTACTCAGTCTCGACGTCGACGAAGATCACGTAGTCCAGGTCGGCACCGGCTGCGAGGAGTCGCGGGACGACCGTGTGCTCGCGGGAGTCTTCGGAATGGAAGTAGATGACGTATCGGCCGGCGCGGGTCTCTCGTGCGGCCCAGTGCACTGCGATCGTGGACTTGCCGAGGCCTTCTCGTCCAGCGAGGAGTGTCAGTGCTCCGAGGGCGATCCAGAACGGTTCCCACCATTCGATGCGCTTGGGCTGTACGGCTGCACCGAGGGTTACCCGGAGCCGACGACCCGTGTGTGAGTCGGTCAAGATGCTTTCCTTCGTAGGTCGGGGTGCTCGCGGTAGAAGGCGTCTCGGTCTGCGATGACCTTTGAGACTCGCTTCCAGTCGATTTCCTGCGAGGCGATGACAGCTGCTTCTTTCAGTGCTTCTCTGGCCTGCTGACGCTGTAGAAGGTCTTGTTCGAGTGCCCATCGGTCACCGGCGACGAGGATGGCGGCGACCTTGGCCGGATCACTGTCTTCGAGGTCTTGCCATTCCTGGGTGCCGAGGATGGGGAGGTTTCCGTACTGGCCCCGGAGGACGCGGCGCACGTACGGGTGCACCGCGTCCCAGTTGACCGCGTAGGTCACTGGCTACCGCCGGTTCCTGCAGGGCTTGCAGTGGAGGGCCGGTTTCAGTCCCAGCTTGACTGCGATGCTGGCGAGGGCGTTCGAGACGAGCCATTCACTGCAGGCGGCGGGGATCGGGGTGCCGGTCTGGCGGGAGAAGGCGACGTCGCCGATCTTGAAGCGGTGGAGGACGACCGGCTCGTCGTCCTCCTCGTCGTCGGCTTCGGCGGGGGCGATCATCAGATCGGCGGCGGCGATGCACCCGCGGTGGATCTGACCTTTGGAGTCGATCAGGTCGACCTTGACCATGTACTCGCCGAACAAGTCGTCCCAGTAGTAGCCGTGAATCGAGTCGATCATGTCGACTCCGCAGCGGTCGATCAGGGTAAGATCAGGCATATCTTCTGTCTCCTTCTGTGTGGTGGAAGTGGTGGAGCTGGTGGCGTTCTTGGCGGAGTGCACCAGCTCCTTTTTCATGTCGAGGTCGGTCATGCTGCGCCGCCAGGGACGACAGTGTTCGCCGTGATGTAGGCGTCGACGTCGGACCAGCGGTAGAGGACTTTGCGGCCGTGCTTGATGTACGGGATGCCGCGGCCGAGGTACCGGTCCTGTGCGAGCGCACTCGTGGTGGTGTGCATCGCTTCTGCGACTTCCTTCGGTGTAGCGAGGTTGGTCATTTCTCGTCTCCATTCAAGACTTCCTCGGATTTCCGAGGCTTGAGAAGAATGACAGCACATCACTACTCATCTCGTCAAGCCTCGGAAAATCGAGTACCGTTCTTTGGCATGGACGAAGGCGAGACGATCTCGGTGATCGTTGGCGAGAACGTAAGGCAGCTACGGACCGGCGGAGGACACACCGGCGACGCACTTGCTCGAGAGCTAAGACGGTTCGGGAAGTGGAACTCCGCGCGCGTTTCAGACCTTGAGAAAGGTCGCGTATCCCCTACCATCCCAACACTCTTCATCCTTACCCAGGCTCTCGGAACACTCCTTCGCAGGCCGGTAATGGTCGCTGAACTTCTCGATGCCACGGGCTGGGTGTCGCTGGGTTTCGTCGCTGTACGGGCCGAACGAATCACCGAGGCGTTCGACGGCAAGGGGTTCGCCCTGACGAATGCCGACGTCATGGGATGGGAGGAAGCACCTTCATACACGGGGCCGATCGTCGATTTGTCCGTGCTCACAGCAGTTCGCCAGGCAGCTGGCGAAGCAGAAATGCGTACGGCGCGCGAACTCGGGCTCACCAGCGATGAGATGGCCGGATATTCAACACTCCTTTGGGGGCAATCCCTCAGCGCACGCCGGGACCAACTCGCAGGTGACGGGGCCAACGCCCAGAAACGAGGCCGCATCAGCCGCGAGCTCAAGGCGGAGCTGCGCGAACTCGTTGAGAACGTCACGCGGAATTTCGACGATCAGGACGACCCCAGTGGCGACGATTGAGCCGTACGACACCAAAGCCGGTCGCCGCTACCGGGTGATCTACCGGCGGCCAGACGGGAAGCAGACCAGCAAGCGCGGCTTCACAACGAAACGGGACGCCGAACAGTGGTCGGCGAAGAACACAGTCGACATAATGACGGGCGCGTACGTCGCACCAGCAGCTGGTCGACGACTGTTCAGCGACGTCGCCGCCGACTGGGCCGGATCACAGCATCACCTTGCGCCGTCGACGACCGCTCGCTACAGGCACATCGGCGACCAGCTCACCGAGAAGTTCGGTCATCTCCCCCTGTCCAAGGTCACCAGACCGCTACTGCGCTCGTACGTCGCCGAGCTCGTCGACGACCGCACCCCGGCCGAGACCATCCACAAGACGGTAGGTGTCCTGCGCCGCATTCTGGCGCTCGCTGTCGAAGATGGTCGTCTCGCAGTCAATCCGGCCGAGGGGCTGCGTCTACCGCCGATCGTTGCCACAGAAATGCGGTTCCTAGACCTTGAGCAGCTGCGGGCGCTCGCCGAGGCGGCAGGACCGGATCAGGCCACCATTTGGACGCTCGGAGTGTGCGGGCTGCGCATGGGTGAACTCGTCGGCCTGCAGCACCAGGACGTGGACAGGTCCGCCGGCGTCCTGCACATCGTGCGATCGGTGACCATCGTCAACTCAAAGCTGACAGTCGGCCCGCCGAAGAACGGAAAGCGTCGAGCCGTACCACTGCCGTCGTTCGTCGCCGAACAACTACCGGCCGGGATAGGAGAGTCGCCGGTGTTCCCGTCCCCAACCGGCGGGCTGATCCGTCACAACAACTGGCGGCGGCGCGTGTTCGACCCAGCCGTCAAGAGGGTCGGCCTCGAGCTGCATCCCCATGAGCTGCGGCATACCGCGGCATCGCTGGCAATCGCCGCAGGGGCGAACGTAAAGGCCGTTCAGGCGATGCTTGGGCACGCTCGGGCGTCGATCACGCTGGACCGGTACGGACACCTCTACCCGGCCGACGTCGAGGCGATCACCAGCACCTTGAACACCCTGCTGATGCCCTCTACGTGACTGTGCATCACCGGCCGTTGTTGCCGGAATGTTGCCACGAATGAATCAGGCCCGGCATGAGAACGTCTCTCGTACCGGGCCTGACCTCTGTCTTCATTTGTGGAGCCTAGGAGATTCGAACTCCTGACATCTGCCTTGCAAAGGCAGCGCTCTACCAACTGAGCTAAGGCCCCGAACCGGGTGTCCGGTCGGTGAAATTGTGGTGGGCCTAGGAGGACTTGAACCTCCGACCTCTTCGTTATCAGCGAAGCGCTCTAACCGCCTGAGCTATAGGCCCTTGACCGAGACTGAAGATTACCCGAACTCGGATAGTTCTCCAAAACGGCTGGTCAGAGACTCAATCCAGATCGGCGAGCGTGACCTCGACGCCACCGACCATGTCGGCGAAAACGTTGTAGATGTACGCCGAGATGGTCGTGAGCGCCGTCACGAGGACCGCGGAGACGACGCCGAAGAGTGCGCTGAACATGAACACTTGGCCACCGCTGATCAAGTCCTGACCGCTGGTGCTTCCATCGCCGTTGACGATGGTGCCGAACGAGCTGTTGATCTGATCCCAGATGCCCATTCCGCCGAGCACGCCGTACAGGATCGCCACCGCGATCATCCAGATCAGGAAGCCCGTGACCGACAGCACGCCGGCGACCTTGAACACCGACCACGGGTCCACGCGGCGGACCTGAACCGATGCACGCAACGGAACCCCGACCGCACGGGCCGGGATCGTCTGGCTCGACGCCCGCGCGATCGCCTCCTCCTTCGCGTGCTCTGCGTGGTGGATGGAGTCGAGGTCGGGCAGCTCGTCCTTCGGCGCCAGATCCTCCCGCGGAATGTTGCGGGTCGCCGACTCCACGAAGGGTGCCGGTCCGGCCGACGGCGCCGATGCACCCGGCGCGGCCGGGTTCGGTTTCGCCGGTCCGGGTTGGCCGGGCCCCTGCCCAGCCGGTCCCCGCTGGCCGGAACCGGGCGGGGTCGGCGCCGGCCTGCCCGACGAATCCGAGGCCGACGGCTTGGCCACCGGCATCGGCCCGGACGCCGGACTCGACGCAGGCCGGGGAGCAGCCACTGGATTCGGCCCGGTCGCAGGATTCGGACCCGTCGGCGGCTTCTGCCCAGACTGCGGATTCGGGCCGGACTGCGGATTCGCTGCCGGCATCGGTCCCGATGCGGGCTTGCTCACCGGGATCGGCCCGGACGCCGGACCCGTTGCCGACTTCGGTGCGGCCTGTTCGCCCGGATCGGTCTCCGGTCGCGGCGTCGACCCCGAGACCACTCCGCGCGGGGGCGGCCCGCCGGCGCGTTGACCCTTCAACGCGCCGGCGGCCTTGGCCATCTCCCCCGCCGTCAGCCCGGTCGCGGCGGCGTTCTCGGCGCGCTTCCACGGCGGGGGCACCGCCCCGCGTTCGACGTTGCTGTCGTCCGGCTGACTCGGTGTGCTCACAGGCCAATCCTCACAGGGCGATTCCTCACTGAACAGGTGCTACCCAACACTAACCGCTGAACGGGTCAGTTCTCGTCTGCCGCGCCCTCGTCCTCGTCGGGCTCATCGGCGTTGCGGGCGATCGCGATCAGCGTGTCGCCGTCCGACAGGTTCATCAGACGCACGCCCTTGGTCTGTCGGCCGGCCTTGCGGACCTGCTTGGCCTTGGTGCGGATGACGCCGCCGCCGGAGGTGATCGCGTAGATCTCGCTGTCGATGTCGACCACCAGGGCGCCGACCAGGTCGCCGCGCTTGGGATCGTGCTGAATCGTCAGCACGCCCTTGCCGCCACGACCCTGCGCCGAGTACTCCTCGATGTCGGTGCGCTTGGCGTAGCCACCCGACGTCGCGACCAGCAGGAAGGTGTCGGGTCGGACGACGGTGAGGCTGAGCAGCTCGTCGTCGTCGTTGAACCGCATGCCCTGCACGCCGGAGGTCTGCCGCCCCATCGGCCGCAGCGTCTCGTCGTCGGCGGTGAAGCGGATCGACTGGCCCTTCTTCGACACCAGCAGCAGATCGTCGTCGGCGCTGCACAGGCGCGCACCGACCAGCTCGTCGTCGCCGCGCAGGTTGATCGCAGCGATGCCGCCGGACCGGTTGGAGTCGAAGGCGTCCAGGCGCGACTTCTTCACCAGACCGTTGCGGGTCGCCAGCACCAGGTACGGCGCGTCCTCGTAGCCGGAGATCCGGATCACCTGGGCGATCCGCTCCTCCGGCTGGAAGGCCAGCAGGTTCGCCACGTGCTGACCGCGCGCGGTGCGGTTGGCCTCGGGCAACTCGTACGCCTTGGCGCGGTAGACGCGCCCCTTGGTGGTGAAGAACAGCAGCCAGTCGTGCGTGCTGGAGACGAAGAAGTGGGCGACGATGTCGTCCTGCTTCAGGCCGGCTCCCTGCACGCCCTTGCCGCCGCGCTTCTGGCTGCGGTACAGGTCGGTCTTGGTGCGCTTGGCGTAGCCGGTCTCGGTGATCGTGACGACGACGTCCTCGCGGGCGATCAGATCCTCGTCGGTCACATCGCCCTCGGCGGGGATGATCTTGGTCCGACGCTCGTCGCCGTACTTGTCGACGACCTCCTTGAGCTCGTCGCGGACGATGGCCCGCTGCCGCTCCGGACGATCCAGGATGTCCTTGTAGTCGGCGATCTGACGTTCGATCTCTTCGAGTTCGTCGATGATCTTCTGACGTTCCAGCGCGGCCAGGCGACGCAGCTGCATCGCCAGGATCGCGTCGGCCTGGACCTCGTCGACGTCGAGCAGATCCATCAGGCCGCTGCGGGCGATGTCGACGGTCGCCGACGCGCGGATCAGCGCGATGACCTCGTCGAGCGCGTCGAGCGCCTTGACCAGACCGCGCAGGATGTGGGCGCGTTCCTCGGCCTTGCGCAGCCGGTACCGGGTGCGTCGGACGATGACCTCGATCTGGTGCGCCACATAGTGCCGGATCATCTGATCCAAGCGCAGTGTGCGCGGCACGCCGTCGACGATCGAGAGCATGTTGGCGCCGAAGTTGGTCTGCAGCTGCGAGTGCTTGTACAGGTTGTTCAGCACCACGCGGGCGACGCCGTCGCGGCGCAGCGTGATGACGATCCGCAGGCCGGCGCGGTCGGACGACTGGTCCTCGATCTTGCTGATGCCCTTGAGCTTGCCGTCGTTGACCTGCTCGGCGATCGAGCTGATGAGGTTGTCGGGGTTCACCTGGTACGGCAGCTCGGTGACGACCAGCTGGGTGGTGCCCTTGACCTCTTCGATGTCGACGACCGACCGCATCCGGATGCTGCCGCGCCCGGTCATGTACGCGTCGCGGATGCCCTGGCTGCCGACGATGAGCGCGGCGGTCGGGAAGTCCGGCCCCTTGACCGCGTCCATGCACGCGGCGAGGGTGCTCTCCTCGTCGGCGTCGGGGTTCTCCAGCGCCCAGAAGACCGCCTCGGCGACCTCGGTCAGGTTGTGCGGCGGGATGTTGGTGGCCATGCCGACCGCGATGCCGCCCGAGCCGTTGATCAGCAGGTTCGGGATGCGCGAGGGCAGGACCGTCGGCTCCTGCGTCTTGCCGTCGTAGTTCGGGACGAAGTCGACGGTCTCCTCGGTGATGTCGCGCAGCATCTCCATGGCCAGCGGCGTCAGCCGGGCCTCGGTGTAACGCATGGCGGCGGCGCCGTCGTTGCCGCGCGAACCGAAGTTGCCCTGACCGTCGATCAGCGGATACCGCATCGACCACGGCTGAGCCAGTCGGACCAGCGCGTCGTAGATCGAGCTGTCACCGTGCGGGTGGTAGTTGCCCATCGTCTCCGACACCGGGCGCGCCGACTTCACATAGCCGCGCTCGGGGCGGAACCCCGCGTCGAACGACGCGTACAGCAGGCGGCGGTGCACCGGCTTGAGGCCGTCGCGGACCTCCGGCAGGGCACGACCGACGATGACGCTCATGGCGTAGTCGATGTAGCTGTTCTGCATCTCCTGCCCGAGGTCGACGGGCTCGATGCGATCGCCGCCGTTGTTGTCGGGCAGATCAGTTTCGTCGCTCATGAATCACTTTCCTGCGGCGCGTGCCGCTCAGCTGGCATCGGTGCGGAGCCGGGCGCATCGTCGGCCCCGCGGTTTCGAAGTCGGTCGGTGGCGATCAGACGTCCAGGAAGCGGACGTCCTTGGCATTTCGCGCGATGAAGGTGCGGCGCGCGGCGACGTCCTCGCCCATCAGGATCGAGAAGAGCTCGTCGGCCGCGGCGGCGTCGTCGAGCGTGACCTGCTTGAGCACGCGGACTGCCGGATCCATCGTGGTCTCCCACAGCTCGCTGGCGTTCATCTCGCCCAGACCCTTGTAGCGCTGGATGCCGTCTTCGGTGTTGATCTTCTTGCCGGCTGCCTTGCCCGCCTCGAGCAGCGCGTCGCGCTCGCGGTCGTTGTAAGCGAACTCCGGCTCGGCGCCCTTCTGCCACTTGAGCTTGTACAGCGGCGGCATGGCCAGGTACACGTGCCCCTGCTCGATCAGCGGCCGCATGAAGCGGAACAGCAGCGTGAGCAGCAGCGTCGCGATGTGCTGACCGTCGACGTCGGCGTCGGCCATGAGCACGATCTTGTGGTACCGCAGCTTGCTGATGTCGAACTCGTCGTGGATGCCGGTGCCGAAGGCCGTGATGATCGACTGCACTTCGGCGTTCTTCAGGACGCGGTCGATGCGGGCCTTCTCGACGTTGATGATCTTGCCGCGCAGCGGCAGGATCGCCTGGTACATCGAGTCGCGTCCCGACTTGGCCGAGCCGCCTGCCGAGTCGCCCTCCACGATGTAGACCTCGCACTTGGTGGGGTCATTGGAGCGGCAGTCGGCCAGCTTGCCGGGCAGACCGCCGATGTCGGTGGCCGTCTTGCGACGGACCAGCTCGCGGGCGCGACGCGCCGCCAGGCGCGCCTGCTGGGAGTCGGACGCCTTGCGGATGATGGTCTTGGCCTCGGCCGGGTTGGCGTCGAACCACATGGCCAGATGCTCGTTGCAGGCCTTCTGGACGAAGCTCTTGACCTCGGTGTTGCCGAGTTTCGTCTTGGTCTGACCTTCGAACTGCGGGTCGGCGACCTTGACGGAGATGACCGCGGCCAGCCCCTCGCGGATGTCGTCGCCGGAGAGCTTCCCGTCCTTCTCCTTGACCAGCTTCTTATCGGTGGCGTAACGGTTGACGGTGCTGGTCAGCGCCGCACGGAAACCCTCTTCGTGCGTGCCGCCCTCGGCGGTGTTGATGGTGTTGGCGAAGGTGTGCACCGATTCGGCGTAACCCTCGTTCCACTGCATCGCGATCTCGACCTCGTGGCCGGTGCCCTTGGCGGTGAACCCGATGACCGTCTTGTGGATCGGAGCCTTGGTGCGGCTGTTGAGGTGCTTGATGTAGTCGACGAGACCGTCCGGGTAGTGGTAGGTCCGCGTCTTGACCTTGGCGATGGCCGAGGCCTTCTCCTCCTCGGTCTTGATGCTCGCGTCACCGTCGTCGGACTCGTCGGCCTCGGCCTCGAGCACCGACTCGTGGACCCGCTCGTCGGTCAGGGTGATGGTCAGTCCCTTGTTGAGGAAGGCCATCTCCTGCAGGCGGCGGGCGATCGTCTCGATGTTGTACTCGACGGTCTCGAAGATCTGCGGATCCGCCCAGAAGCGGACGGTGGTGCCGGTGGCGTCCGTCGGTGCGCCCTCGGCCAGGGGCCCCGGTTCGGCATGGGTGTAGGTCTGCGCCCAGTGCGAGCCGTTGCGCTTGATCTCGAGCTCGACCTTGGTCGACAACGCGTTGACCACCGAGATGCCGACGCCGTGCAGACCGCCGGAGACCGCGTACGAATCGGAGTCGAACTTACCGCCGGCGTGCAGCTGGGTCATGATGACCTCGACCGCGGGAACACCGGTGGCGTGCATGCCGACCGGCATGCCGCGGCCGTCGTCGACCACTTCGATGCCACCGTCGGCCAGCAGGGTGACATCGACGCGGGACGCGTATCCGGCCATCGCCTCGTCGACGGAGTTGTCGACGACTTCCCAGATCAGGTGGTGCAGGCCGCGCTCACCGGTGGAGCCGATGTACATGCCGGGACGCTTGCGGACCGCTTCCAGACCCTCGAGGATGCTGATCGAGTCGGCACCGTACTCGCTCGACGTCGACTTTCCTGACTTCTTTGATGCGTTGCCGCTGGTGTCTGCCACGGAGGGTCAGCTCCCGTTCGTCTTGGGGACAGTTACCGCCCAGTGTACTGGGTAATGAACGCAGAGCGACGCTTACCACGCCCTGACTGCGACGGAGAACGACGATCTTCGCCACAGACGGGGCCGATCATGCCTCTGACGCGTTTCAGGCCTCTGGCGCCGAAATCGAGGGGTGGGTCGGGCCTACCCGTACGTGTCGCGCGGTCCGCGTCCGGAGATGTGCCGCGGCCCCTTGCGCCATGACGGCGCCTGCGGTCCGGTGATCCGCAGACTGGTGACCATGCCGTGGCCGATCACCTTGGCGATCTTGGCCAGGATCTGACTCTGCATGTACCGCAGCTGGGTCGCCCACGCCGTCGACTCCGCGCTCACGTGCAGGACCGTGCCGTCCAGGCGCTTCGGCTCGGCGTGCGAGGCGATGTCCTCCCCCACGATCTGCGGCCACATCCCGAACAGGGCGCCCTCGGAGATCCGCGGTTCCCAGCCGTGCTGTTTGGCGACGCTGCCGATCATGCTGCCGAAGGACTGCGGATCGCGGGTGTCGGGACCGGCGCCCGACCATCGCCTCCGCGAGCGGTCGCCGCTGCGGCGGGTACCGCGCAGCGGCGCTGCTCGTCCCATGCCGACCGGTTTGCCCTGGGCCCGGGCATCGGCGCGGGCCTCCTCGAGGGCCGCGCGTGCCAGGTCGTAGCCGGACAGGCCCGCAAGTGGTGTGGGAGCGCCGTCAGCGTCGCCGGTCGACGGGGTCGGATGCGGTTCAGTCATCGTCAACCTCCTGTTCGGGCGATTCGCGTGCCGGGAGTCCGAGCTCAGCCGATTCCGGTTCGGGAGATCCCGTCGCCGCGGGGTCACCGGTCTCGGCCCCGATCGCCTCGTCGGCGGTCACCACCGAATGCCTGAGGTCATCTTGCTCCAAGACTCCGACACCGATCCTGCGGCCCACGACCGAGGCGGGGATGTCCTCGGCGACGGCCGCGGTGATCAGCAGTTGATCGGCGTCGGCGGTGGACTCCGCGAGCAGTTGCCTGCGCTTGACGTCGAGTTCGGCGAAGACGTCGTCGAGCATGATCACCGGTTCAACGCCGTCGGCGCGCAACAACTCGACGCTGCCCAACCGCAGGGCCAGGGCGAACGACCAGCTCTCACCGTGACTGGCGAATCCCTTGGCCGGCTCGTCGCCGAGAGTGAGCAGCAGGTCGTCTCGATGGGGGCCGACCAGACACATCCCGCGGTCGATCTCCTTGCTCCGCAGCTCGACGAGTCGGGCGGCGAGGACCTCGCGGATCTGCTCCACGCTGCTCTCACCTCCCGGATCGGAGTCGACCTCGGGTCCGGTGGCCGATCGGTATGCGATCCGGGCCGGACGCGAGTGCGGGGCGATCGACGCGTAGGCGTCGGTCACGAACGGAGCCAGCTGGGCGACCACCGCGAGCCGGGAGGCCGTCACCTGTGCTCCGAGGTCGGCCAACTGCAGGTCCCACGCATCCAGGGTGCTCAGGATCGAGTCGGCCTGACCGCCTCCTCGGCGCAGCGCGGCTCCCGCGCTCTTGAGCAGCGCCGACCGCTGCCGCAGCACCCGGTCGTAGTCGGCTTTCGCGCCGGCGGCGACCGGCCGGAGCTGCGCGACCAACTCGTCGAGGAACCGGCGACGGTCGCCGGGTTCACCGCGGACCAGGGCCAGGTCCTCGGGCGCGAACAGCACCGCGCGAAGAATGCCCAGCACCTCGCGGGTGCGCCGCACCGGCCGGGTGTTGATCGTGGCCTTGTTGGCTCCCTGCGCGGGAATGGTCAGGTCGACGGTCAGCTCGCGCCCGTCGTTCTCGACCGTGGCACGCACGCGGGCGGCATCGGTTCCGGTGCGGACCAGCGGTCTGTCGGACGACACCCGGTGCGACCGCAGCGTCGCCACGTAGAACAGCGATTCCAGCAGGTTGGTCTTACCGAAGCCGTTGCGGCCGACGAAGATCGTGGTGCCGGGAGTCAAGGTGAACTCGGCTCGCGGCCACGACCGGAAGTCGTGCAATGCGAGTTCTCGAACGAACAATCCGTCTCACCTCGATGACGACGGCGCCAGGGTCGTGTCGGCACCGTTCATCGATCCCAGAATCATCGCTGCACCCTTTCGTCAGTCGCCGGTCTCACTCACGAACGCCCAGGTCACAGACCCGGGACCCCCGTCTGGGTCAACCCGGCAGACGGACCGGCATCAGCAGGTAGCTGAACTCGCTCGCGGCAGCCGGGTACGCACCGGACTCGTCGGCGACGGGCTCTTCACCGACCGACGGCCGCAGGACCGCGGGTCGGATCGCCGCGCGCGGCTGTCCGGAGCCGTCGGGCTCGGGATTGGTGAAACCGAACTCGACCGACTCGGTGCCGATCGCAGCCAGACCGTCGAGCAGGTAGTGCGGGTTGAAGGCGATGATGATCGGCTCGCCGTAGAAGTCGACGGGCAGGACCTCTTCGGCCTTTCCGGCCTCGTCGCCGCCGGCGGTGAGCAGCACCGATGAGCTGGTGAAGTCGAGCCGGACCTGGGCGCCGCGTTCGGCGACCAGCGAGACGCGCTTGATCGATTCGATCAGCGGTGCGCTCTCGATCACGGCGACCGAGGAGTGCGTGGCCGGGAACAGCTGCCGGAACTTGGGGAACTCGGCGTCGAGCAGCCGAGTGGTGGTCTTCTTGGCGTTGTTGGTGATGCCCAGCATCCCATCCGAACCGATCGCGTGGACCGAGCCGAAGGCCAGCTCCACGTTGCCGGTCGCGTCGGAGCCCGCCGATTTGGCGGCGTCGGAGAGGGTCTTGGCCGGCACGAGGGCGGCTCCGGAGGCGCCGGCGTCTGCGGGCAGCCAGTGGAGTTCGCGGACCGCGAGCCGGAATCGGTCGGTCGCGGCGAGGACGACCTTGTCGCCCTCGATCTCGACTCGGACACCGGTCAGCATCGGCAGGGTGTCGTCCTTGCCTGCGGCGATCGCGACCTGCGCGACTGCTTCGGCGAACAGATCGGCCGGGATGGCGCCGGTGTTCTGCGGGACCTCGGGAAGCTCGGGATAGTCCTCCACCGGCATCGTGGGCAGCGAGAACTTGGCGCTGCCGCAGCTGATGGCGACGCGCGAGCCGTCGATGGTCACATCGACGGGCTTGTTGGGCAGTGCCTTGGTGATGTCGGCGAGCAGCCGGCCGGAGACCAGTGCCTTGCCCGGTTCCATCACCTCGGCGGAGATCGTCTGGGTGGCCGAGACCTCGTAGTCGAAGCCTGCGACCTGCAGTCCGGTGTCATTGGCGGTCAGGACGACGCAGCCGAGGACAGGCACCGGTGGGCGCGAGGGCAGGCTGCGGGCAACCCACGCGACTGCATCGGCGAATTCGTCGCGCACGACACGGAACTTCATCGGTGGTGTAACCCCTTCTCGACGTGCCGGTGTCCCGCAGGGTGCAGCGGGTCCGGCGATGGTTGCTCGCCGAGTCCCACTGTAGAGCGCTTCGGACCGGTTTGCGGAACCGGATGCCGAACTCGCCCCGGCCGCGAAGGCGGCCGGGCAGCGCTGGGTGCGGGGGGTGTCGATCGGCTGTGCATGCACACAGCTTCTTTTAAAAGATGTTCTTAAAAGATGATCCAGTAGTAGTGATAGGCACTGTGAAAACTGTGGATTCTCACGCGTCTTCGGTGGTCACCGCGAGAATCCGGGTGTGGAGGGGCGGTGGAGCAGGACGGTGGATGAATCGGGTCCGCTGTGGATGGAAAAATCTGATCCACCGAAAAGCGCCCGCTGTCCACAGAAAACACCCCTGTTGTCACCAGGAAGTCCACAGGTTCGACGCTGCCGCCTCCGCGCAGCAGCCGCGAGGTCCCCTACCGGGTCGAAAACAGGAAAACGGCCGCACCCGCGAGGCGGAGTGCGGCCGTTGGTGCGAGGCGCCCGGTCAGCGGTTGGCGCGCTGCTTGATCCGCGCGGTCAACTCCTGAACCTGGTCGTAGATGTTGCGGTTCTCGTGCATCTGCTTGCGGATCTTCTTGTCCGCGTGCATCACCGTCGTGTGATCGCGGTCGAAGGTCTCACCGATCTTCGGCAGCGACAGGTCGGTGAGCTCGCGGCACAGGTACATAGAGATCTGTCGAGGCAGTGTCAACGCGCGGACCTTGCTCGGTCCGCACAGGTCATCGACGGACAGGTCGTAGAACTCCGCAGTCTGCGCGACGATGCTGGCGGCACTGATGTCCATCGGCCCGGAGTCGGGAATCAGCGCCTTGAGCACCACCTCGGCGAGCCCGGTGTCGAGTTCGGTGTTGTTCAGCGACGCGAACGCGGTGACGCGGATGAGCGCGCCCTCGAGCTCGCGGATGTTGCGTTCGATCTTCGACGCGATCAGCTCGAGCACGTCGTCCGGCGCGGCCATCTTGTCCATCTGCGCCTTCTTGCGAAGGATCGCGATGCGCGTTTCGAGGTCGGGCGGCTGGACGTCGGTGATCAGACCCCACTCGAACCGGGTGCGGAGCCGGTCCTCCAGGGTCGCGAGCTGCTTGGGCGGACGGTCTGACGAGACGACGATCTGCTTGTTCGCGTTGTGCAGCGTGTTGAAGGTATGGAAGAACTCCTCCTGGATGCCTTCCTTGCCTTCGAGGAACTGGATGTCGTCGATGAGCAGCATGTCGATGTCGCGGTAGCGGCGCTTGAAGGCCACCCGTCGGTCGTCGCGCAGCGAGTTGATGAAGTCGTTGGTGAACTCTTCGGTGGACACGTACTTGACGCGCATCCCGGGGAAGAGCCGCTGCGAGTAGTGGCCGGCGGCGTGCAGCAGGTGCGTCTTGCCCAGCCCCGACTCGCCCCAGATGAACATCGGGTTGTAGGCGCGCGCCGGGTTCTCGGCGACGGCGACCGCTGAGGCGTGAGCGAACCGGTTCGACGCACCGATGACGAAGGTGTCGAACGTGTACTTGGGATGCAACGACGTGGTGCTGTTGTCCGGTGCGGTGGTCTCGCGCTGCTCGAAGTAGGTGGTCCACTCGCGCGGTTCGACCGGTCGAGTGCGCTGTGACTGCTGATAGTTCAGCGCCGCGAGCTCCTCGTCGGAGGGAATCGCCGGACTCGCCGGGTATGTCGGGGTGGGAATCCCGCCCGAACCGACCGTCACGGGGTCGTACGGGGAGCCCGTGACAGGGGTGCCGGGTGTGACACTTGTTGCACCCGTGGCACCTGAGTGTGGATGTGCATCCCCAAACGACGACCCCGACTCGGCCCCTGCCTGTGGAGTCTCCTCGGGTTCGTCGACGCGCACCGCGATATCCACACTCTGGCCGAGATGACGGCTGAGAGTCAGGCGCACCGCGTCGCGCAGATTGCGTTCGATCTGCTCCTGCACGAGCGCCGACGGCACCGCCAGCAGCGCGAAACCCTCGGTCATGGTCAGCGGTCGAACCAGCGACAACCAGGCCTTTTGCTGCCGCGTGAGCGGCTCGGCCTCGGCGGGGCCCGCGCCGCTGGACAGATCGGCGACAACAGCACTCCAGATGTCGCTGAACGACTCCCGGTCCCCGGCCACTAGCTCCCCCTTGGGTATCGAATCGGTTGGCTTCCGTGAATGAGAGTGCCACGAAGGGGCGCCTCGGCGCGAGTTGTCCACAAAGTTGTCCACACCTGTGGATGGATCTGTGAGTGAATTCCACAGGTGTAGTTCGCTGTGGGGACATATGCGCTGGTAACCCCTCGTTTGATTTGGCTTCCCGGTCCCAGTACCCTCGAAAGGTCGCCTGTACATGGACTGCGGTAACGCGCGCTCGTCACGAGCCGGCCCCGGCCGATCCATGAGGGGCCGAAAGACCGCCTGCAGTACCAACACAAGGAGTTCCAGTGGCCAAGGGAAAGCGCACCTTCCAGCCGAACAACCGTCGTCGCGCTCGCGTGCACGGCTTCCGTCTGCGTATGCGGACCCGCGCCGGACGCGCCATCGTGAACGCACGTCGTTCCAAGGGCCGCGCCCAGCTGACCGCCTGAGTCGCGAATCCGGCCCGGGTAATCGGTGTCGGCCGACGCGGCGCGGATTTCGCGGAAGTCCGATTTCACCCGCACACTCTCCAAGGGTGTGCGGGTTTCGGCACGTGGACTGACAGTACACGTCGCGCCGGTCGGTGGCTACTGGCCTGACGAGCGCGAACTGCGGCCCGACGTCGCCTTGACCGGCGGGCCGTGGCTCGGCCTGATCATCTCGAAGAAGGTCGGCAACGCGGTGATCCGTCATCGGACGGCTCGGCGCCTTCGTCATGCCTTCGCCGCCGCGGCGCCTGCTCTGCCCGCCGAGAGCTACGTGGTGCTTCGCGCGCACCCGGGCATCGTCGAGTTCACGAGTACCGAGCTGACCGAGATCTTGCAGAAGGCGTTCAGCCATCGCAAGGTGCTCGCCGCGACGGACTTGGCGAACGCTGCTCATCGAACCGTGATCGACGGTTCCGGCGGGGAGGCCTGATGTCGTTCGTGCGTTGGCTCTACCGCCTGCCGCGGCTGAGTCTGATCTTCCTCATCGAGCTGTACCGAACCTGGATCTCACCGATGCGCATGCCTACGTGTCGGTTCGAGCCGACCTGCAGCGGCTACGCCGTCGAAGCACTCGACAAGCACGGCTTCGTCTGGGGGTCGGTGCTCGCCACCTGGCGCCTTCTGAAGTGCGGACCGTGGCACAAGCCCGGGTACGATCCGGTCCCCGAGATGGGGCCGGTGCAGTGGCTGCGCAGCAAGACTTCAAACAGTGGTGCCACCGCACCAACTTCAGATAGGGGTAAGTGAGCCGTGCTCAACTTCATCTACTACCCGGTGTCCTGGATCATGTGGGTCTGGCACTGGCTGTTCGACAGTATTCTGCCGAACACCCCCGGCTGGTCGGGTCTGGCATGGGCACTGTCCGTGGTCTTCCTGGTCGCCTCGCTGCGCGCCATTCTGTACAAGCCCTTCGTCAAGCAGATCCGCACGACGAAGCAGATGCAGGAAATCAACCCGCAGATGCAGGCGATTCGCAAGAAGTACGCCAATGACCGGGTCAAGATGACCGAGGAGATGCAGAAGCTCCAGAAGGAGCACGGCTTCAATCCCCTCCTCGGCTGCCTGCCGATGTTCATGCAGATCCCGGTGTTCATCGGCCTGTTCCATGTGCTGCGCTCGTTCAACCGGTACGTCCCCGAAGGCGGCGGCGGCTTCGGCCTGCCCCACACCGGCGCCAACTTGGGGCTGGAAGTCAACCGGCACGTCGGGAACTACGCGTTCAGCCCGGAGCAGGTGCAGAACTTCCTCGACGCCCGTCTGTTCGGTGTTCCGCTCTCGTCGTTCATCACCCAGCCGATGGAGCAGTGGCGGGCGTTCGTGCCGTCGGGCAACCTCGCCGACGTCGACTTCACCCGCTGGCAGATCGCACTCGTCGTGGTGCCGCTGATGATCATCGCCTCGTTCGCCACGCACATGAACTCGCGCGCTTCGGTGGCGCGTCAGAGTGCGGCCGCTGAGGAGAACCCGCAGACGCGGATCATGAACAAGCTCGCGCTGTACGTCTTCCCGCTCGGCATCTTGGTCACGGGCGCCTTCTTCCCCGTCGCCATCCTGCTCTACTGGGTGTCGAACAACGCGTGGACCTACGGCCAGCAGCACATCGTCTTCGGCAAGATCGCGAAGGAAGAGGAAGAGGCCAAGCTCGCCAAGGAGGAGCGGCTGCGAGCTGCGGCGCCCAAGCCCGGAGCGCGCCCGGACAAGACCAAACGTCAGGCGTCGGCCACGCTCACCAAGTCCGACGCCGACGATGCGGACGATTCGGCACCCGCCGACGACGCGGCTGAGAAGGCCGGCGGCAAGACTGCCGCGGGCACCGGGTCGGCGAACTCCGCGCCGGCCAAGCCTCAGCGCAACAAGCCCGCCCCCGGACAGAAGCCGGCCAGGCCCGGCGGTGCGCGGCAGTCGGGCAGCAAGCGCAACAAGAAGAAGGGTCGGCCCGGCGGCCGATGACGGCGCCGCGACCTACGAGACGTTTCCCTAAAGTGAGGTAGAACATGACTGACCAGACTGTGTCGGCCGCGGACGACGAGAAGGTCGAGCCGGTAGCGCCCGCCGAGCCCGATACCGAACTCGTCGATGAGGATGACGTCGACGAAGAGGATCAGCTCGTCGAGGAAGGCGAGATCGCCGGCGACTACTTGGAGCAGTTGCTCGACATTCTCGACTTCGACGGTGACATCGACCTCGACGTCGATGGCGATCGTGCGATCGTCAGCATCGACGGCGGCAAGGATCTCAACAAGCTCGTCGGGCGTAACGGTGAGATCCTGGACGCGCTTCAGGAACTGACCCGCCTGGCCGTCCAGCAGGCGACCGGCGATCGCAGCCGACTCATGCTCGACGTCGCGCGGTGGCGTGCGGATCGGCGTGATCGACTTGCTCGTGTCGGCACCGAGGTCGCCGAGCGGGTGCGCGATTCGGGCGAGCGCGAGTCGCTTGATCCGATGACCCCCTTCGAGCGGAAGATCGTTCACGACGCGGTCGCTGCTGTCGCCGGCGTCTACAGCGAGAGCGAGGGCGCCGAGCCCAACAGGCGTGTGGTCGTCATCAAGGAATGACGCAGCACTCCCCTGCCAAGAGAACCCCGACCGTCGCGGTCGGGGTTCTCTGCTCTTCGGTGGGTGTCGGCATCGGAGTCACTCGCGGGTTGAGATCGGTGGGATCTCACCGGAGATTCACTTTCGACACAGTGACTTAATGGCCTGGTTGCTCGGTGTGGCCCTCGGCGTGCTGCTTTTTCGCCTACCTCGGGGTTCAACGATGCGGCGACGAGCTACAGCGTCGTGGACCACCGGGAGGCCGCGGGCAGACCGATCATGCGGTCTCTGCATCCTCACCGGCCCCCTGCCGACGCCCCGCCGACGTCGCCGGTCACCGGACGACCCCGCGACCCTCAAGACGACCATCGGCGAATTCATCGTCTGCGCTGACTCTCGACGGAATCGTTTCCGGTACGAGCGCTGCTGATGGTGGCGACGGCGGCCTGGTTCCGGTAGTGGTCCACGAGGCGGTTGATGTCCGCTGCTGCTTCGGTGGCACCGCAGATCCCTTCGCGTGTCATCGGAACCTCTCATCCCTTCCAGGTGTTGAGCATCAGGGCGCAACCGGACTGGAACCAGGTCCATCGTGAACTGGCAATGGTCAGCGTCAATTCATCCCCTGTCAACGACCGGTGAACCCGACGACCGACGGCACTCGGCTGCAAGACGGTAATCGCCGCCAGATCCGGCTCGAGGAAATCGACCGGCCGACCGTCTAATGATCGCGCCGTCCGACTGTTCGCCTTCGGCAGCCACGGGCCCAGCTGCTCGGTGAAGTCCGCCGGCGAGGCGAACTCACGAACCGGCAGGAACGAGGTCTCGCAGTAGCTTGGCCGCGTCAGGCCATCCCCCTTGAACTCACCGGTCTCGCAGTGGCGCCAGGACGATCCTCGTGCCGAGGCTGTTCGCGAGAAACGTGGCCGGATCAGGTTTGCTTTCCTCGCCCACCGATTGCCGACTCGCGGTCCCACACAAGAGTTTTCGAGACTTTGCCGACTACGGCGACCAGTTGCCGCATGCCGATGCGGATGCCTCCGGTCTGCCGTGACGCGATCATCGTCGCGGACAGGAGCTTCGAGAACGTCAGCGCGTCATCACCAGCACCGGCAAGATGGCTGCCTGCCCGTGACCGGTCGGCGATCACCGTCGCCGGCGTTCGCGCATCCAGCATCGATTGCGGCCGGATCGCACATTCGACCACGTCGAGCGTCGGTCCCTCGTCGTCCGCCTACGTCGGCGGTTCCTCTGACCGCAGCGCCGCCCGCACCGTGTTCCTGGCGACACCAGCCCACTGGAAACTGGATCACGACCGGAGCGAAGGACATTCGTGAAGAAGCCGCTGCCCAGAGACCGATGCCCCAGACCCACTGGATACCCACCGGCGCGATTGGCGGCGCTCAGAGGCGACAACGGGTGGTGTTTCCGCACGCGCGACTTGCGTACTTCATCCGATGCCCCGGAGCATCGCTCAGACTCAGTCGCCGGTGTCTCCCCTCCTTCGGAAGATGGGCCCACTGTCCGATCGATTGCGGCCGAGGTACCAGGAACAGAGATGTGCAAGCATCCGAGGATCCGCAGTGGACGCAGGTCGATCGGTCGCCTCGACTTGAACCGTCGTCGGGACCGGGGTCGGAGCGACTCCTCAAGCTGTTCGGGATGGCGATGATTCACGTGAAACATGCGCCGAACATTCGCATCGACCGTAGGCCTCGGCCTACTCGACCACCCTAGGAGGCTCCGCTCAGGCCGGTCAAGTCCCGGGTAGTGGTGTAACTGGTTTGTGATCCTTCGTTGGTGTTCAGGCGGGTAGTTCTATCAGCGGGTCGGTACTCACCTCCGTCTTCGGGTCGGTGTCGGTGTCGGTGGTCAGGGTTAGTCGGCATCGGCCCAGGACTTCCAGGCCGAGGTATCGGCGTCCTTCGGCCCATTCGTCGGTCTGTTCGGCCAGGACGGCGCCGATGAGCCGGATGATGGCGTCTCTGTTGGGGAAGATGCCTACGACGTCGGTGCGGCGGCGGATCTCGCGGTTGAGTCGCTCGGTGGGGTTGTTGGACCAGATCTGTCGCCACACGTCGTCAGGAAACGCGGTGAACGCCAGTAGGTCCTCGCGAGCATCGCCGAGGTGCTCGGCCACATCGGGGAGCCGTCCTTCGGTGTACTCGATGAGCCGGTCGAACTGGGCGTTGACGGCCCCTGCGGTGGGCTGGTCATACACGCTGTGCAGCATCGCCTTCACCGCTGGCCACATCGACTTGGGGCACACGGCCATCAGGTTCGCGGCGTAGTGGGTGCGGCAGCGCTGCCACGCCGCTCCCGGCAAGTTCGCTGCGATCGCTTCGATGAGGCCGGCGTGCGCGTCGGAGGTCACCAGCCGGACTCCGCCGAGGCCGCGGGCCACCAGGTCGGCGAAGAACGTGTGCCACGAGGCTTTGCTCTCGCTGGTGGCCACCTGCATACCGAGGACTTCGCGGTGGCCGTCACCGTTGACGCCGGTGGCTAACAGTACGACGGCTTTGACGACCTGCTTGTTCTCGCGGACCTTGATCGTCAACGCATCGGCGGTGACGAACGTGAACGGGCCAGCCTCGTCGAGACGGCGATGACGAAACGCAGCGACCTGTTCATCAAGATCTTCGGCCATCCGGGAGACCTGCGACTTCGACAACGAATCAATGCCCAAGGTCTTGACCAACTTGTCCATCCGGCGGGTCGAGACTCCGGCCAGGTAGCAGTCCGCCACGACAGTGATCAGTGCGGCTTCGGCGCGTTTGCGGCGTTCGAGCAACCACTCGGGGAAGTAGGTGCCCGAGCGCAGCTTCGGCACAGCGACGTCGATCGTGCCGACGCGAGTGTCGAGGGGGCGGTGCCGGTAGCCGTTGCGGTGGTTGGTGCGGTCTTCGGAGCGGCGGCCCCATTCGGCGCCGCAGACGGCGTCGGCATCGGCCGATAACAGGGCGTTGATCATCGTCTGCAACAGCTCGCGCATCAGATCCGGTGATGCATCGGCGAGGGCTTGGCTCAGCAGGCCAGCAGGGTCGACAATATGGGGTGCGGTCATCGTGATGACTCCGTTCGAGGATTCTGTGGAAGGTTGACTCGAAGGATCACACGGTGACCGCTCCCGTCCCCGGCAACGACACGCTGCCGGCGACCGTCCTGGTCACCGAGTTACACCACTCTATGGGGCACCACCCTCAGGCCGGTCGAGTAAGCCTGCGAGCGCAGCGAGCAAGCGCATCGAGACCCCCACACCTCGTCTCGTTGTCAACGGCATCTCAAGGTTTCAACCATGAGGAACCCCCGGCTGTCTGTCTCATTGAACGTCAGTCTGCAGACAGTAGGCATCTCCTGGTTCGAGCCGTGAGACTTTCACCGACCGAGTGAGAAGACCGTGGGCGACATCAGCGGGCCGTGCTCGGCGGCTGATGATGCGCAGTCGGAGGGCGGCCAGCGTGGCTTCGACGATCCGTTCACGGGCCGCTTCTCGCGTCTGTCCTGCAAGGAGCCAGGAAGGTGCGCGGGAGGTGAAGCTGCCTGGAGGCGAAGATGCTTGGGAGACAAAGGCGCATCGAAGTTGAAGGAGCGCAGAGTCGGGCCCTTCGTGGAAGATGTCGGCGACGCCGACCGAGCTGGTGACGTCGAGCGGAAGCTCACGAATGTACTGACCGTCCAGCCGTCATCGGAACGTGGACCGTCGTGCGATTCCGGTTGATTGAGTGTGAACGAGCAGACCTCCAGCGTGCGCCGTCGGCTCGGTTGCCTGCCTGTATTCCAAGGCCGAACCTGTGTAGTCGGCGCCTCCCCTCCCCCACGCGTGGACTGGACGTGCCGCTTCAATGAGCAGCGAGCGAAGTTTATCGATCGACCGAGACCAACCGACTGGGACAAACCGAGTTGGTGCACGGGACAGGAGCGCCGCCGAAGACGGTCACGGTGAATGGGTCACGGTGAAGCAGATCTGCGGTGCGCGGACGACCCCTCCGACCATCACACTGGGCACCCGTCGGCCCGCGGATCGTGCGACAGCCGGTTCATGATCGTGCACCTCGCACGCGAGTGGACGGTGAGCCCGAGCATCCGGCCCGGTCGTGGACGGCGGATTCGGAGGGACGGAAGCGACGACTGCGAGACGCGTTGGCGTCGCCGCGATGAGGCCGGAGACTAGACGAGGTCGAAGACCAGACGAGGCCGGAGACCAGACGATGCCGGAGACCACTCGGCGGCAGAGGCGATGATCAGCGAGGTGAACTCCGGGCAGCGCCTTCTCTGATGCTCGTCTTGTGACGCGGCACGACCGCGTGGAAACCCCCGTGACACTGTGACGCCGCGACCCCGTGGGAGTGGGTGTCGGCGGATGGAGTCGGGGTCACCTGAATCAGTGGAGTGCGATGGAGGTTGCCTCTACTCCCCTGATGGCGGGTCCACTTGATCCGGCGATCGAGCGGTTTCACGTGAAACTCAGATCGAGATGCTCGTCGTCTCCGGCTGGGTCGGCCGGCCATCACATCGGCGTGTGCTGATGCGCGGACTGATTCCGTTCGACTGTGGGTCGCCTCAGGCTCACTGTTGCGCCCTGTCGCGCTACTCGGGTGTCGGACTTCGAGGGGGCGAGACCCTCGGGTCTCGCAGTCTCCCGATCTCGTAGTCTCCCGATCTCGTAGTCTCCCGATCTCGTAGTCTCCCGATCTCGTGGACCCCGGATGGCGTCGTCCCTCGGGGGCTGCACTTCCGGACGTTGCATTCCGAGTCCGTCGCCGCCGAGGTGTTGTCTTCCGCTGATGCGATCTTGATGCATTCGTGGTCGCTGCCTTGGCAGCGGCGACTTCGGTGCGTGACCGACACGTGCTCGTCGTTCCGCCGCCGAACTGTGACGATCAAAGAGTCTGGGATGGCGGTCGGCTACTGACGATTATCGTCGGGAACCATCGCCCGGAAACGGTTGTCCGAGATGGTCGGAGTGAGCTCGCGAGCGATGCGCGAACTGAACTCGGCAGTCGGATAACGGCAATGGGCGTGCATTCCATTCGGCGCTGTGGTTCCGCGTGAAACAGCAACAGTGGTCATGTGGGCGTCGGCTGTCGACCGTCGACAACGCGTGCGGCCGCACCTCGCCGCACGAGCGCTGCGTTGGGCTCCGCCCTTTCCGCCGGACTCGCGGTCGTGGGTGCGGCGACGCCGTCTGCCTCGCCGCACTGCCCCTGGTACGAGAATCGCAGGGACACCCATCGTCCACGTCCCCCCGCCGCATCACGACGACAATGGGCTGTACTGCCGTTCCGAGCGATCACGTGAAACACCCGCTGTCACTCTTCTGTCCGTCGCGGGCCGCGCCACTCACTTGCCTCATTGGGGATCGGCGACTCGGGGTGTCGGTTGAGTGGGTGGCGAACCACTGGCGATGTGGCCGTGCGGTCGTTGGTCGGCTCTCCCGATACGCGGTGGCGGACCCCATTCGTGAAGTGCTTGCTCGCTGCCCTCCCCCGACTCCATCGGGCCGGAGTGACCCGCCATTGCTGCTGTGGCGAGTGGTGGTCTACGGTTTGCCCGCAAGCCCGCAAGCCCGCAAGCCCGCAAGCCCGCAAGCCCGCAAGCCTGCAAGCCCGCTGCGCGTGTGTGTCTGTGGCAGGACTACCCGGAATCGACATGCGATCTGCGGCCGGGGTTCCACGTGAAACATGGATCCGCGACACCGAAGCATCGGAGTCTCGAGATTCTGAACAGCTCGCAGTTCGATCCCGATCCGGATCAGGTGTGCGGGAGTGTGGAGATGATTCACGTGAAACATGCCGGCGGAGCTTCGTCGCGATGCGGATGATCCGAAGGTGCCTGGCTCGGTTCTACGGACCAACAGTTCTCGCGATGGACCGCGCGCTATTTCGCCGTGACGCTCTAATGTGAACTACCGTCCCCGAGGTTCGGTGTCCGTCACCTCCCCTGCCGCGTGCTCGGTCGGGAGCCGCGTCGTTCGCGTGGACCGGGTGCAGCGACGGGGTGACCGAGGATTGATGATCGCGAGGAGATGACCTCGCGCGGCAGTCCGACGGATCTCGGGTGGGGCGGAGCGGCGTGCGATGTCTCGTTGTCGACCGCTTGTCGTGCTCCGCTCGCACAGGTCCCGAGTCGCTACACCGGGATGCTTCCTGTAGCTGGGTAGGGGTCCTCTCGCACCCACCGTTTCCCGTGAAACCTCGACGGCCGAGTGGCGTGTCTGGAGGGGCGATTTGCCCCCGCTAGTCGTCGGAAGATGACGACGTCAGACTCCTTGTAGTGACTCGCTACCGCCGGGTCGCAGCGGCAGCGCACGGACTAAACTAAAGGAGCTTCACCCAGCGTCGCGGATGCGTCTTGGACCGACTGTCGTCGGGTGACGTGCTCCCCGTGACTCTTCCGGGGTGAGGTCGAGTGCAGAAGCGATTCGGCCTCGGGGAGATGGATGTTGATTCGACACTGGTGTTTCACGTGGAACCCAGATGGTGACTCGAATGAGTTGTTCCACGTGAAACAGCGGAGGTAGCAAGATTGATGGATGACAACCCGGGAGCCAGTGAACCGACGCCGGCGATCGCCGTGGAGGTCTTCGGGCCGCGGTTGCCGCTCGCTGAGCATTACGCTCGGATGCTCACGGACGAGGGTGTTCTTCGCGGACTGATCGGCCCGCGGGAACTCCCCCAGTTGTGGACGCGCCACCTGTTGAACTGTGGTGTTCTTTCGGAGGCGATCGGCCCGGACGTGACGGTCATCGACATCGGTTCCGGTGCGGGCCTACCCGGCATCCCCCTCGCGATTGCGCGGCCGGACCTCCGCATCACGCTGATCGAACCGCTGCTGCGTCGGACGACGTTCCTTGAAGAAGTGGTGGCTGCCCTCCCCCTCCCCAACGTCACCGTTGTTCGCGGTCGCGCAGAGGAACGCGCCGTGTTGAAAGCGGTCGAACGAGCGGATGTCGTCACCTCGCGTGCGGTCGCGCCGTTGGAGCGGCTCGCCAAGTGGTCGGCTCCCCTGATCCGCGGCGGCGGGCGCCTCGTCGCACTCAAAGGCAAGTCGGCCGCGGATGAGATCGCGCGGGATTGGGAGAAGGTCATGAGGCTGGGCATCCGAGACCTGACGGTCGAACAATGCGGAACAATGTTGGAGACTCCGACCACGCTCATCGTGGGCCGACGCAACGAGTCGGCCCGGGATTCGCGCGCGTCGCGGAATTCGGACCGGCGGAACTGACGGGAAGGTTTGACAATTGGTGTCATTTCGCCGGAGGGCGCAGAATGGAATCACAGACCAAAGGAGTTCCGGGGTGCCCAACCACGAGCACATCGTTTCACGTGAAACGGCCACAACTACTTCGATGCACAACTACGACGACACCCCCATCGCCACCGCGGCGGCACGTGCGAGCCAAGTCTTGACCCCCGGCGGCACCGGCACTCTCCCCCGCCCGCCTCGTCCTCGCATCATGACGATCGCGAATCAGAAGGGCGGTGTCGGAAAGACGACGACCGCCGTCAACCTGGCCGCAGGCCTGGCTCTCCATGGACTGGGCGTCCTCGTCATCGACCTCGATCCGCAGGGCAATGCGAGCACGGCCCTTGGGATCGATCATCGCAAGCCGGGCATCTCTTCGGTGTACGAGATGCTTTTGGACGGGGTCGGTCTGCGCGAAGCGATTCAGCAGTCGCCGGCGAACGACAATCTGTACTGCGTACCCTCCACCCTGGATCTTGCGGGAGCCGAGATCGAGCTGGTCTCGATCGTCGCTCGAGAGAGCCGATTGCGCAATGCGCTCGACCCCGAGGTGCTCGCGGAGTTCAAGATCGACTACGTGTTGATCGACTGTCCGCCATCGCTGGGGTTGCTCACCGTCAACGCGATGGTCGCTGCGCGCGAGGTGCTGATCCCGATCCAGTGCGAGTACTACGCACTGGAGGGTGTCGGTCAGCTGCTCCGGAATATTGAGCTCGTGCAGGCTCACCTGAATCCTGATCTGCATGTGTCGACGATTCTGTTGACGATGTACGACGGACGCACAAAGTTGGCGGATCAGGTGGCCGTGGAGGTCCGCAAGCATTTCGCCGGCAAGGTTCTCTCGACCATCATTCCGCGCAGCGTGAAGGTCTCCGAGGCTCCCGGGTACGGAATGACGATCATCGAGTATGACCCGGGTTCACGTGGATCCATGAGTTACTTGGATGCAGCTCGGGAACTCGCCGAGCGCGGAGCAGCTGGAAGGAGAGCTGAATGAGCCAACGCGATACTCAGCGACGAGGCGGTCTCGGTCGAGGCCTGGCGGCGCTGATTCCGACGGGTCCCTCCGACGACGATCACGGTGTGAACACGACCCGGATGGGTGCGGCGGCCGCAGACGTCGTCATCGGCGGCGGTGTCGCCACCCGACCTCCCGCGGGCGCTCGGAAGCCGTCGACCGATCTGCTCTCCCCCACGGTGGGGACGGAGGCGCAGCCCTCCGCCGAGGAGATCGGTGCGGTCTACCGCGAGATCGCGCCGTCGGAGATCGAGCCGAACCCGAAGCAACCGCGTTCGGTGTTCGACGAAGAGGCACTGGCCGAGCTGGAGCATTCGATTCGCGAGTTCGGCTTGATGCAGCCGATCGTCGTCCGTGAGCTCCCCTCCCCCGCTCCCGGCGGTGC
Organism: Gordonia aichiensis; assembly: GCF_039946255.1. Lineage (GTDB taxonomy): Bacteria > Actinomycetota > Actinomycetes > Mycobacteriales > Mycobacteriaceae > Gordonia > Gordonia aichiensis_A. The sequence goes on from NZ_JBCDWL010000025.1 coordinate 27,673, forward strand.
GCGGTATCAGCTCATCATGGGTGAGCGTCGTTGGCGGGCGAGCGGCAACGTCGGGTTGGAGACGATTCCGGCGATCGTTCGGGAGACGCCCGACGGCGACATGCTCCGCGACGCACTGCTGGAAAACATCCATCGCGCACAGTTGAACCCGCTCGAAGAGGCGGCCGCCTATCAGCAGCTGCTCGAAGAGTTCGACGTCACCCACGAGGAACTGGCCAATCGACTGGGACGATCACGCCCGGTGATCACGAATATGATCCGACTGCTCAAGCTGCCGATTCCGGTCCAGCGGAGGGTGGCCGCCGGAGTGCTGTCGGCCGGACACGCTCGGGCACTGCTGGCTCTGGAAGCCGGTCAAGAGGCGCAGGAGGCGCTCGCCGCACGGGTGGTGCGCGAAGGGCTGTCGGTTCGAGCGACCGAGGAAGCGGTCACCCTGGCCAACCATGACGGCGTCGACGACAAGCCGCAGCCGAAGAATCGGCAACCGATTCAGATGCCGGGACTTCAAGACGTCGCCGACCGCTTGTCGGATCGGCTCGACACGAAAGTGACCGTGAGTCTCGGTAAGCGGAAGGGCAAGGTGCTGATCGAGTTCGGATCGGTCGACGACCTGGAGCGAATCGTGAATGTGATCGCCGAGAACACCCAGAAGTAGTCGTGGAACGCTGATCGAAGGACACCCGGTCGATTCGTCACTGTGACTTCGGGTCGAAGGGCGGGTCGGACAGCGGTCGTCGAACGGTTCGACGGTGCGGACCGTTTAACGGTTCGGATCGGGTGAGTGGGACGCGAGAAGGAGGAGACGACAGCGATGGCTGTATCTGTGGTGCCACTGGATCTCGAGGACTTCGAGACGCTGCCGCTGCATGCGCGTCGCTGCGTTTTCTGGGAAGTCGACCGTGCCGGCAGCTCGCCCGCGATCGACACTGTGATCGTCGGAAAGGCACAGTCGTCGGCCGGTGAGACCACCGGACCGGAGAGCGAGTTCGACAAGGAGGCCTGGCTGTCGGGAGTGCTGCTGGAGTGGGGTGTGTGCTGTCAGGTCGCCGTCGAACCGACGACGAGCCGGGTCGTCGGCGCCGCCTTCTACTCACCGCCCGGTCGTGTGCCGCGGGCTCACCGCTTCCCCACCGCGCCGGTCGGTGCCGATGCGGTGCTCCTGACGACGGTGCAGATGGAACCCGGCTTCGAGACGGAGATCGAGACCGTGATCGACGCCGTCATCTCCGATCTGGTGCGTCGTGGTGTGCGAGCGGTGGAGGCCTTCGGCTTCAGCGGCGACGACGATTCGCTGGCGATGGATCTGGTGACCCTGTTGCTGGGCAGCGGACTGGCGGCCGACGTCTGCGGTCGCTGCATTCTGCCCACCGAGATGCTGACCGACCTCGGTTTCGAGGTGGTGGCTCAAGATCCGTACCTGCCCCGGTTGCGGCTGGAATTGGATGAGGGCCTCGGCTGGAAGAGTCAGGTGGAGCGGGCGCTTCGCAAACTGGTCGAACCGCTCTCCGCGAAGGCCCTGTCGGGGGCCGTCGCTCAGCCCGTGACCTGTTCTGCCGCAAGCAGTTCGGCGAAAGTATAGGTGCCGGTCGGCCGATCGTTCTCGCCGAGCAGATACAGCCGCTTGACCGCGACGAGGATCGCCTCGGCGATGGTGTCGCGAACCTCCGGCCGATCCAACTCGGCGGCGTCGCCGTCGTTGGTGATGTAGCCGGCTTCGATCACCACCACCGGCATCCGGGTCGACCGCAGAATGTTCCAGGTGCGGGCGTGGGTGCGGCAGTCTCGCAGTTCGGTCCGCGCGACGATCTCGCGCTGGATGTAGCCGGCCAGGTTCCGTCCGATGGTCGAGTACGAGCCGTGCGTGTTACCGAAGTAGAACGACGCGAGGCCGTTGGCCTTCTGGTTCGGGTAGTGGCCGGTCCGCAGTGAGATCATGAGATCGACGTCGGCGAGGTTGGCCACTCGGACGCGGTCGTCGTCGGTGGGCTTGTTCTTCGGGTCGTGCGACAGGAAGGTCTCCATCCCCGCCGCCGACATCCGCCCCTCCAGACGCGCGGCGAGGTCCCACAGCACCGCGTTCTCGGCGCCGACGGGGTCGTCGGCGCCCGGGTCGATCAGGATCCGCTTGCCGGTGAGCTGCGGGCCCGACTTGCGGACGTGCTCCTCCTCGCGGATGGCGTGTGGCGAGCCGCCGGTCACGCGGGTGCCGAGTCGTTCCAGCGAGCGCAGCGTGGCAGGTCCGCAAATGCCGTCGGGCGAGAGCCCGTACTCGGTCTGGTACAGGCAGACCGCGTTGTGGGTGACTTCGCTGAAGACGCCGTCGACCAGACCGTGGTAGAAGCCGAGATTCTGCAGGCGGGCCTGCAGGGTGGCGACATCGTCGCCGGTCATCGGTGCCGACAGCCGATACAGCAGGACGCGGGCGCCGAGCCGATACGAGGCCTCGCGCAGGGCGGTGTAGGTGGCGCGGCCGACGAGTCCGTCGACGATCAGGCCGCGCTCCTGCTGAAACGCACGGACGGCCCGGTCGCACGCGAGGTCGAAGACCGCTTCGGGCGGTGACCAGGGAGTCTGAGGAGTGCTGGGGGGTGTCTGCGCCGGTCCCGGCAGTAGGCCGCGATTGACCAGGATGGCCCTGATCTCGGCTACTGCGGATCCGTGGTCCCCCAGACGCAACACCTGCATACGTACATCCCACCTTCTCGACACGGCCGGCCCGGATCGTGGGCACGAACCCGGCCCCGCGGCTTGCACCATTCTCTCAGGCAGCGGCGGTGCCGACAAATGACGCGCGGGATCTGTGACCATCGACCCACGCCCGGAGAATCGGACGCGGGTCGGTGAACGACAGGCTATGCGAGGACGTCGGACAGCTCGCGCAGCAGTGCGGCCTTCGGCTTGGCGCCCATGATGGTCTTCACGGGCTTGCCGCCGGAGAACACCATCATGGTCGGAATGCTCATGATCTGGTACTCGCGGGCGACGTTCGGGTTCTGGTCCACGTCGACTTTGGCGACGGTGATCTTGTCGGCGTTGTCGCGGGCGATCTCCTCCAGGACGGGGGCGACCATCTTGCAGGGGCCGCACCAGGTGGCCCAGAAGTCGACGAGGACCGGCTTGGTCGACGACGATTCGATGACCGCGCTGTTGAAGGTGGCGTCGGTGACGGCGACGGTGTTCTCGGACATGAAGTTCCTCCTGTGGTGGGCGGGCACGGACGGCCCGCTTCGGGCTGGGTCAGGCGTCGGCCTGGTCGGCGAGCCAGCGTTCGGCGTCGATGGCTGCCGAACAGCCGCTCCCCGCAGCGGTGATGGCCTGGCGGTAGGTGTGGTCGACTAGGTCGCCGCAGGCGAAGACGCCGGGCAGGTTGGTGTAGGTGGTGCGACCGGTGACCTGGACGTATCCTTCGCTGTCCAGGGCGACCTGGCCCTTGACGAGGTCGCTGCGCGGGTCGTGTCCGATGGCCACGAACATGCCGGTCGCCTCGAGCGTGCTGGTCGCACCGGTGCGGGTGTCGGTGAGTTCGAGTTCGGTCACCGAGTTCTCCCCCTTGACCGCGGATACGGTCGCATTGGTGACGAACTTGATCTTCTCGTTGGCGCGGGCGCGTTCGAGCATGATCTTCGAGGCGCGGAACTCCTCGCGGCGATGGATCAGCGTGACCGACTTGGCGAACTTGGTCAGGAAGGTCGCCTCCTCCATCGCGGAGTCGCCGCCGCCGATGACGACGATGTCCTGGTCCTTGAAGAAGAAGCCGTCGCAGGTGGCGCACGCGGAGACGCCGCGGCCCAGCAGTTCCTGCTCGCCCGGAACGTTGAGGTAGCGGGCCGCAGCACCCATCGCCAGGATCACCGCGCGGGCGCGGTAGACCTGCCCGGCGACCTCGACCTCCTTGATGTCGCCTTCCAGGCGCATCGCGTCGACGTCCTCCATGCGCAAGTCGGCGCCGAAGCGGATCGCCTGTTCGCGCATCTCATCCATCAGGTCCGGGCCCTGGATGCCCTTCTGGAAGCCGGGGAAGTTCTCCACCTCGGTGGTGGTCATGAGGGCGCCGCCGAAGGACATGCCCTCGAAGACGATGGGCGACAGTTCGGCGCGCGCGGCGTAGATCGCGGCCGTATAGCCTGCAGGGCCGGACCCGACGATGATCACGTCGTGGATCTGGTTCTCGGTGTCGCTCATCAATCCTCCGTTATCGCATCAACTGCAGGCACCACCGCATCGGCCGGTGGTGTCGGTGCAGACGAATCAGTCAACACCAGGATATGGCCCGATGTTCCCCCGTCGATGATCGTGTCGTGCGGAGGCTGGAGCGGCGCCGCCCCTACCGCCGGGTGAGATCGTCGATCAGCGCATCGAGTCGGGTGGCGACGTGGTCGGGCAAGGGCGGTGCGAGCTGCCCGTAGTCGCGCAGATCGGATTGAACGCGATCGAGCGCGGACAGGACCTGTGCGGCGCGGGGGTCGGCCGCCAACCGGCTGCGGACATGTTCTGCGATGACGGGATCGAGCGCCTGGGCGTGCAGATCGGCCAGGAGGGTCGTCGAATACGGTGGTTCAGGCAGTGCGAAGTCCGGGTCGTTCCTCGCTGAAGCAGCCATGATGTGTTCGTCGCCCTTCCGGTGTCGGTCGCCGTTTCCCACAGTACTTAGACGCAGCGGTCGGGGATACGGTTCCGCCGATCGCATTCCGGGCGAGTCGGGATCCGGGGCGTCGGGATCGGGGGGCGGGGCGCCGACACCCTCCTAATCGTCGTGACGCATGTACGCGAGCACCAGTGCGAGCTTCTCCCGACCGCGCGAACACCGACTCTTGACGGTTCCGCAGGCGATGTCGAGCGCGGCCGCGGCGTCTCGGATCGAGTAGCCGTGCAGATCGACCAACACGACGGCGTCCCGTTGGTCGGGTGGCAGCACGTCCAACGCCCGGCCGATCGACAGGGAGACGTCGATGTCGTCGGTGTAATCGTGTTCGTCGGCCAGAACCGAGCTCTCGAGCTCGATGAGCGGCACGGTCTCGTGGCATCGGATGCGGCGGAGCCGGTCCAGACAGGAGTTCACGACGATCTTGTACAACCAGCTCGACACGGACGCGTCTGCGCGGTACGAGCGTGCCGTGCGGTGAATGGATATCCATGCATCCTGCAGGGCGTCGGCGGCGTCGTCCTGGTTGCCGGTGGTGCGCAGCGCGATGGCCCACATCCGGTGTCTGTGCCGCTCATACAGTTCGCGAAAGGCGTTTCCGTCGCCGGCGATGTGCGCGTTGAGCAGGTCGACATCACTGGTCTGATCGATGATCCCCCGAGTCATGCGGATGAGACTAAGGCGGAGTACCTGCCGGTTTCGAGCTTTTCGGCAAGTTGTGGATGGAATCCATCAACCTGTGGATGAATCCGTCGACAGAAGAATTCTTATGCACACTGGCGTATGCGTGAACGACTGGAAACGAGTGTCGCCGCCGATCCACCGGAGGCGAGATCCCCCACGGGCGCCGTGAGATTCGGACTTCGGGGGCGCACTATGCTGACTGCCATGAGCGACGACAAGCCGCTGGCGACGTGGCCGGCCGCCCGATCGATGGGAAAGCTGGCCGTACCGGGGGAACTCGCCCTCACTCGCACGCACGTGGTGTTCGAGCCGAAGTCGAAGCGTGCCGCCGGGACGCGGTTCTCGGTGGCGTTGACCTTCGTGGCGGCCGTCGGCAGCGCGCCGGGGACCGGGAAGTTCTTCTCCGGCGGCAAACGGGAGCGGCTGTGCCTGACCCTGGGCGACGGCTCGGAAGGGCTGTTCGTCATGACCGACCTCGCCGACGCGACGACCCGGATCCGGGAGCGACTGGGCCGCTGAGCCCATTCGATCAGGTCAGCTTGAACAACCGGTCGTAGGTCGCCACGAACATCTCGGTGACGACCTCGTGGACGGCCTCCACCCGAAACAGATCCGGGCCCGCACTGTCGCTGATCGGGTCGCTGATGGCCATCTGCCAGTCGACGAGCAACTGGGTGATGGCGCCGACGAGGCCGATCGCCGCGATCTTCTGCCGCGGCGTGGTCGGTTGGCCGTTGCTCGCGAAGCCGGCGATCAGGTCGGCCCAGTCGTGAATGGCCGCCAGGCGAAGCTTCTCGATCTCCGGGGCCACCCCCACCACTTCGATCAGGATCACCCGGGCGCGGCGCGGATCGTCGACCAGTGACTGGATGAATCCGCCGAGCGCCTCCTGGGCGAGGGACGGGATCACCGCCGCCGGGACCGGGCCCTCGCCGACGCCATTGCGTTCCAGCACCTGGGCCGCGGCCAGGATGGAGGCGTTGCGCGCGATCTCCACGCAGTGCTCGTATGTGGCCGCCAGGAGGTTGATCCGGTCGGGGAAGGACTCGTAGAAGTATCGCTGAGTCAGCCCCGCCTCGTCGCAGATCTTCTTCACCGACACGTTGAGATAGCCCTGCGTGCCGAACAATTCCAGCCCCGCCGCGATCAGCGCAGCGCGCCGTTGCTGCTGCCGTTGCGTAGCGGAGACACCCCCGTATGTGCGCCCACCACTCTTCGTCGTCATCATGGCCGATCCTACGTGGCCGGAATCGGCGATGCCCCTTGGCATCGATTATCTGACACGATACGATGTCAGTTAATGGTCGCGAACTACTGCTGCGTCCGTCCGCCCGAGAGAGTGAAGCATGCTGGACTTTCTGCCCGAGCCGATGCGGGATCCGACCGTCGTCGCGATCCCGTTCTTCCTGACGATGCTGCTGCTCGAGATCTTCGCGGCATGGAAGCTCGAGCGCGTCGACGAGACCGACGAGCGGCCGGCGAAGGGCGCCTACGAGTTCGCCGACGCCCGTTCGTCGATCACGATGGGGCTGATCTCGATCGGCACGTCGGCATTCTGGAAGTTTCTGGCGCTGTTCGGCTACAGCGCGCTGTTCGCCTACGTCGCGCCCTGGCAGCTGCCCGAGAACGCCTGGTACACGTGGGTGATCGGCTTCGTCGCCCTCGACTTCCTCTTCTACTGGGAGCACCGGATCGCTCACCGCGTCCGCCTCGTGTGGGCGACCCACCAGGCGCATCACTCCAGCGAATACTTCAACTTCGCGACGGCGCTGCGGCAGAAGTGGAACAACAGCATGAGCATGATCATGTGGGCGCCGCTCCCCCTGCTCGGCGTTCCGCCCGCGGTGGTCTTCGCCGTGTACTCGCTCAACCTCGTCTATCAGTTCTGGATCCACACCGAACGGGTCGGCACCATGTGGCGGCCGATCGAGTTCGTCATGAACACCCCGTCGCATCACCGGGTCCACCACGGCAGTGACGCCGAGTACCTCGATCGCAACTACGGCGGCACGTTCATCGTCTGGGATCGCCTCTTCGGCTCGTTTCAGCCGGAGGTCTCGCGCCCCCGCTACGGGCTGACGAAACCCGTTGGAACGTACAACATCTGGAAGCTGCAGACTCACGAGTACGTCGCGATGGGCCGCGATGTGCGGTCGGCGCCGACGCTGCGGGCCAAGCTCGGCTACGTCTTCGGGCCGCCCGGTTGGACCCCGGCACCCGCCGCGACCACGACCGACGTGCGGCCGCAGCACAGCTGATCAGGAGACGCTGATCTTGGAGATCACGGCCTGGTAGTCGCCGCTCGGGCCCACCGGCAGCGAGGTCAGCCAGACGATGAAGTAGGGCGCCGACGCCGGATTCTCGACCTTCAGCGTCGTCGACCGCGAGTCGACGACGCCGGATCCGACGCGCGTGGTCTGCTCGAGGTCGGTCGGAGTCGGCTCGGTGCTGGTGCGCAGCTCCACCTGGAAGTCGGGAGTCGAGGTCGCGATCGTCACCGAGTGCACCGTCTTGTCGCCGCCGGTGGCGAAGATGAGGCCCAGCCCCGACTTGAGACCGCCGAACTGCGGGCTGCCGCGGTAGGCGTCCGTGCGCCACGCAGGGGCGGCGCCGGTGATCAGATTCGCCAGATTCGGTGACGACTCGGCGGGCTGGCCCGACACGTCGAGCAGGTTCACCGACCGCAGGCTCACCGACCCCGTCGGCGCCGACCGGGTCGGTGGCGCGGCGGCCGACGACGAATTCGTGTCCTTCGGGAGGAACGAGTTGATGTCGGAGTCGGTGTTGCCCGAACCGCCGAAGACGTTCGTCAGTGCGACCAGGATCGCAATGATCAGGAAGACGACGAACAGCCCACCGCCGGCCAACAGGGCGACATTGCGTTTGCCCTTCTCCCCCTCGCCCATCAGGCGTTCCTTGCGGGTCCGCGAGATCGGTGCGACCGACAGCGGCGCCTGTCGCGATTCGACGCGCGGCAGCATGTCGGTCTTGAGATCGACGACGGTGGCCTGGTCGAGCACGTGCTGCACGGTGGCGGCGGTGCGGATGCCGCGGTCGCCCTCCAGCGCGCGCGAGGCGACCGCGGAGATCTCGAACGGGATGTCGGGCTTCACCTCGCGCGGCGGAATCGGCCGATCGGGGTTCTTCGGGTCGGGTTCGGCCGGCCGTATTCCGCCGATCGGGTCGCCTGAGGTCACCAGATGCCCGCCGGTCGCGGCGTCGAGCGGCCACCGGTTCAGCAGCAGCGAGTAGAGCACCGCGCCCAACCCGCGCACATCGCCCGCCCGGTCGTCGCCCGGCATCACGGCCGGGAACGCCAGCACCGCGTCGCCGTCGGAGCTGACCCTGATCCGGTCGGGATGGTCGATGGACAGGGTGGTGCCGGTCCGGTGCGCGGCCTCGGCGCCCGCGGCGAGCGCACGCACCGCCCGCGCGGCACCCATCGCCGACGGCGCGGTGGCGGCCACCTCCTTGAGGGAGGACCCGTGAACCCATTCGGTGACGATGACACCGCCGGAGGCACTGCGAACCACATCGAGAACCCGCGCGACGCCCGCCGAATGGAGCTGGCCGAGCCTGCGCGTGTGGTTCAGGATGGCCTGCGGCCCGTCGTCGGGCACCGCCTGACCGGGTTGGATCGGCGGCGCCTTCTGCTCGGGATCGACGAAGGTCAGGCCCACCTCGCGGTCGAGACCGGTGTCCTTGGCGCGCCAGAACTCGAGGCCGCGGGCGCCGCCTTCGCGCTCGAGCAGTCGATATCGGCCGCCGACGATGCCCGCACCGGGGACCAGCCGCGGTCCGCGCGGCGGACCCATCACCCGTGTCTGATCACGGGACGGGCCCGGCCCGCTGTCCGGAGTGGGCGCGACGGGGCCGAGCGGTCTGCCGCTGTCGTTGCCCTGCTGACCCATCGGTCCAACTCCTCGTCGAGGTGACGGCCGATTCGGTCGGGGCGGACGCGGCGGATACCCGACCACCGGAATCACCATGGTCTCGCCCACGGCTCCGCCGGACATCACCGAATACTGCTGCCACGTCGCCGTGCCCCGGTCGAATCGGCGACGAACGTCTACTTGACCAGCGTACGGGACCGAATCGTCGGAAGTGATCCGCGGAATCTGGACGGTCATGGTGCGCGAATCGCGATCATCGGAGCCGGTTGTCGGCGCCGGCGCCAGGGCCGGGATGAACCGGCCCAGCAGTCGCATCACCGAACTGCTGATGGTCACCATCTCCGGGATCTCCAGCGCGGTGAGCAGCAGGTATACGACGCCGAGCACCACCAGCGCGGTCAGTGCCAGGTAGACGACGGAACCGATCTTGCCCGCTTGCGTCGACATGGCGGCCAACCCGGTCAGATCGGACACCAGCCAGACGGCCGCCGCCACGACGACCGACACCCCGATCGTGACGTAGGTGGTTCGGGCGACATCGGACATTCGGGAGACGCCGAGGCGTTTGTGCAGCAGGATCTGACCGACGATCGCACCCACCAGATAGCCGAGTCCGTTCGACAGCGACAGCCAGCGCACCACCAGCTCCTGATCGCTGAAGATGACCGGCCCGAGGTACGACGACGCCACCTTGACGGCGGTGATCCCGACGACCATCAGGGTGGGTGTCCAGGCGTCCTCGCGCGCATAGAACACCCGCAGCTGCACGAGGGTCATCGCATACGGGATCAGGGTGAAGGCGCCCCACGACAGGACCGATCCCAATTGCGAGGCGGTATCGGCGTCGAACTTGCCGAAGTTGAAGATCGCGATGCCGATCGACGGACCGAAGAAGGTCATGAACGCGACGGTCGGGACCAGCGCGATCATCGTCAATCGGGTGGCCAGCGACATGTCGTCGATGACGGCGGAGGTGTCGTCGGCTGCGGCATTGCGCGACAGCCGCGGCATGATGGCCGTCAGGATGGTCACGCCGAGGACGCCGTACGGCAGTTGCAGCAGCTGCCAGTGGGTGGCGTACACCGAGATGCCCGACGCGGTCGCGTGCGCGGCGATCCGGTAGGTGATGACCATGCCGACCTGCAGGACCAGCACGTAGGCGACGATCGCCACCGCCATGCCGCCGAACTGGCGCAGGCGCGCGTCGATGCCCCACTCGAGTCTGAGGTTGATGCCGACCTTGCGTAGGAAGGGAAGCAGAATCGCCGCCTGCATCACCACGCCGAGGGTGGTGCCGATGCCGAGCACCAGGATCTTCGGCTCCGACATCCGGACCGGATTGAGCGTCATCTCGCCGGGCATCGCCCAGTACAGCACCAGCGTCGTGATCTGGACGATGTTGTTGAGCACCGGCGCCCACGCACCGGGTTTGAACAGGCCCTTCATGTTCAGGATGGCGATGAACAGCGCGGACAGGCCGTAGAACAGGATCTCGGGCAGCAACAGGTACGCCAGCGCGGTGGTCAGCGGTCGGTTGACCTGGCCGTCGCCCACGTTGAGCATGGTCAGCAGGGGTGCGGCGACGATCGCCACCACGCTCGCCGTGCCCAGTAGCAGCACGGTGAGGGTGAAGATCCGGTTGATGAAGCCGGCGCCGCCGTCGTCGTCCTCGTTCTCGGCGCGCACCAGCACCGGGATGACGATCGCGGTGAGCACCGCACCCAGCACCACCTCGGCGATCATGCTCGGCAGCACGTACGCGGCCTGGAATGCGGAGGCGACGGCGCCGCCCAGCATCGCCAGGACCAGGACCGTCCGGACGAAGCCGGTGATGCGGCTGATCAGGGTGGCGAAGGCGATGGATCCGCCGGTGCGCATGATGCTCGCATCGGAGTCGTTGCTGGTAGCGGAGTCGTTGCTGGTGCCGGTCGTCGCGGCGGCGTCCGATCGGGTCGTCGGTTCCGCGTCCTGCTCGTGCCGATCAGTCATGAACCCTCCCCGTGGTTCCCTGGCTCGGTGGTTCCCCGGCTCGGTGGCTGCGTGTGTTCGCTGTCGGTTCCTGTCCGGCCGGTCTCTGTCATGTCGCGGTCTGTCATGTCGGGATCTGCCCTGTCGGGATCCGGCCTGTCGGGTTCGGCCCGGCCGGGTTCGGCCGCGCGGCCTGCGGCCAGCCGATCCTGGTAGCTCAGCCGGTCCTGATAGCCCAGGGTGGCCTGCTCCAAGTGTTCCTCGTCGGGCTCCGGACGATCCTCGTCGGCCGGATCGGGCTCGCCGCGGAAACGGTGCCACAGGCGTCGGGCGGTCAGCAGGACGAGGATGACGGCCGCGGCCACGGTGATCCAGAACAGCGGCTTCCCGTACGCGTTCGCATACACCGACAGTTCGATCGGGGTGCTGAGCGGGAGATCGTTGACGGTCACCAGCCCGATGTGGACGGACGCCGGTTCGGAACTGGTGGCGTGGGTCGGGATCTGCAGTTGGCGGGTGCCGATCGCGGGGATCTCGAAGGTGCCGAGGTCACCGATCTCCAGGGTGGCGGGCGCATCGATGTCGAGCCGGACCCGAATCGGCAGGGCCAACTCGTTGCGCACCACCAACAGCAGCGGACTGCGTTCGGAGGCCAGGGTGTAGCGGCCGCTCGGGTCGAGCAGCGACACCGCCTGCTGCATCCCGGTGAGTGCCTTGCCGACGGCGGTGAGCCGCTGGTCGCGCTGAGGGCGGTCGGCCTCGTCGCCGGTGGTCGAGATGCTGGAGACGGCGCGGATCAGATCATCGCGCAGCGGTTGGACGTACTCGGCGGGCGTGGTGACGGTATCGGCGTTGCCGACCAGCGCGGACTGCATGTGCCCGATGAGATCGAGGCGCTGACGAACGGTCTCGGCGTTGTGCTGGGTGATCGGAAAGCCCGCGGCGACGTCGGGTTGGACGTCGCCGGGGACGGTCAGCCGCACCGGGGCGTCGGCAGCCGGCAGCTCGCCGACCAGCGTCGACAACGGTACCGCGCGGGCGGTGCCGCTGGACAGCATCAGGGCGGCGGTGTCGCGGAGCATGCGTGCGTCGTCCACGGTCGGCGACCAGTAGGTGGGCGGCATGATGAACGCCGAGCGACCGGTCGTCGGCAGGTCGCTTGCGCCTGACGAACTGTCTGCGCCCGAGGAGTCTGTGCCCGAGGAATCTGCGGCGGTGGGCGCCGGTGCGTTCAGCATCGGGAAGGCGAGCGCGGCGGCGGCGGCCTGCCTGCGGCTGACGGCCGACTCGTTCGACAGGTTCGGCTGCTGCCAGTTCGGCATGATCGCCGGAACGCTCGGCGTCAGTCCGGCGCCGCCCAGCGCCGCACTGATCGCGACGTCGTAGCTCTGCACCGCCATGGCGTCGACGGTGTAGCGACCCGATGCGGTTCCCGACGTGGGACTGCGGTCGGTCGGCGACAGCGGTGTCAGCGCCGAGGAGGCGATCGCTGTGGCGTGGATGCCGATCCCGGAGAGCAGTGCCCGGCCGTCGCCGGTCATGGTGCCGGTGGCCGGGATCGTGAGGCCGCGGACCGATCGCACGCCCAGGAGCCGGTCGACGATCGCCGACGGATCGAGGATCGCCCGCTCGGACAGGCCGGTGTCGCCGACGGTGTGCAGCGAATCGAGTCCGGCCTGCGCGAAGGGCAGGGCGGTGACGCACATGCGGGCGGCCACGGCGGTGAGTCTGCGCATCCAGTCGGCGGCGGCCTGCGCGCCCTGACCCGGGTGATCGGCGGCGTCGGGATCGGCCGGATCATTGGTGACGACGTAACCGGCGGCCATCTGTTCGACGGTGAGCAGCAGGTCCGGGTCGACGGCCAGGCAGATTGAGTCGCGCACCGGATCGTCGGCGACCGGTGGGCCGTCGATGCCGACCAGGTTCTCCAGGGCACGCAGCGAATTGCCGAGTCGGCCGTCGGCCTGCAGGGAGTGCGCGAGCGAGTCGTTGGTCAGGCGCAACGGTTCGGTCCGACCGCCGAGGGTGCCCGCTGCGGCCTGCGGCGGTGCCGCCAACGGCCACATCATCGTGAACGGTGCGGGAGCCGACGTGTTCGGCGCCAGCGATCCGTCGCGGCCCAGGAGCGGGACGCCCGGGACGTCGCCGCCGGGGGCCACGTAGTCGCGCGCCCGATTCTGATCGGAGGGCAACGACAGCACCGGGAGCAGCGTCCGCGAGTCGGCGATCGTGGCGGTGCTCGCGTTCTGCGGGGTGCCGGTCACGTTCACCAGCAGCGGATAGACCCCGGCTCTGGCCAGCCCCAGCCCGCCGGCCGCGGAGATCGGGGCGGTGACGGTGAAGTCGACCGATCGCCCGGCCCCGAGTGATCCGGTGACCGACTTCGTCGGTCCGACCACCCCGAAGTCGGCGGCGGAAGCGGTGAGCGTGCTGCGCAGCTGGTAGGACTCGGTCACCCGTGAGCCCCGCTGCAGCCGGACCGCCACGTCGCTGATCGGGTAGCCCGCCGTGTTGACGATCCGGCCGCGGACCGTCACGGTGTGCCCGGTGGAGCCGGTGACGGTGCTGGGCGTGACCTGTGTCAGGCCGACCGTCGCATACGAGCTGGGCGCCGCATGGGAGCCGGGTGTCGAAGTACGCGGCGCGGTGGGTGCGGCGACCGCGGCCGGGACCACCCCGAGCATGAGTGCCACCAGGGCGATGACCGCCGACAACGCCGGTACCGACACCGGCCGCCGCGCCGCGCTGAGGTCAGCTCTCACCGGAGGCGGCGCGACGCGGGCGCCGCCGGCGTCGACGAGGTTTCGGCGCGGGAGGCGGTTCATTGCGTCGCTGATTGCGTGCGGCTGCGGCTTTCTCATAGTCGTTCGGCTCGGTGCGGAGACAGTTGGCCTCTGACTGCGCCAACCGGTGAGGGTCGCTCTGCAGATCGGCGATCACCGACTCGGCCATCCGCGCCAGACGTCGCTCGTCAGAGTACGTGAGACGCCGCGGCAGTTCCGTCAACGGGACCCAGGCGACGGCGCTGACCTCGTAGTCCGCGTCCGACAACTCGCCGCCGGTGAAACGCAGCAGGTAGTGGTGCACGGTCTTGTGGATCCGCTTGCCCTCGCTGACGAACCAGTAGTCGATCTTGCCGAGCGGAGCGACGATGGTCCCGGAGATCCCCGTCTCCTCGGCGACCTCGCGCATCGCGGTCTGTTCGGCGGTCTCGCCGGTCTCGATGTGCCCCTTGGGCAGCGACCACATCATCCGGCCGCGACGGTCGATCCGACCGATCAGTGCGGCCGACAGTTCGTCGAACGGCGCATCGATGTCGGAGAGCACCAAGCCGCCGGCCGACGTCTCGCGCACGGTGTGCAGCCGCGGCGCGGTCTCCCCCTCGGCTCGACGCGCCGTCCGTCGCCGGGTGCGCGGCATCGAGGCCGGCGTGTTCGCGCCGGAGGGTGCCGGACCGGTGCCCTCGGGCGTCGGGCTCTCGATCTCGGCGGCTCTGCCGTCCGTGCCGGGCAGAATGTTCTTCCCGGCGCCGGACTTGCCGCCGTTCTTGCCCGCCTGGCCCCGGTTCGAGCCGTTTCTGGTCGCGGAGTTCTTCGGGCCGCCCTTGGCGCCGTTCTTGCCCGCGGCGCCCCGCGGTCCGCCGCTCCTCGAGTTCGAGGGCTTCGCGGTTCCCTGACCTTCGCCTGCGGTGGGCGACGGCTGCGCGTCCGCGCTGCGGCCCGACCCCGCCTCCGGGGCCGTCTGCTGGGCCTGCTGCTGACCGCCGCCGCGTCCCGACCTGCGTCCCCTTCGTCGTCGACCGCGACGGGCGTGTCGGGAACGTCCGGCCTGGCCGCTTCCGTCGCTCGGCTGGTGGGCATTATTCTTAGTGGTGGAATCGTTGCGGCCGGAGGCACCCTTGACCGCCGGAGCGTCGACACCGACGTCCGGGCGCTGCAGTGAGGGTTCAGCGGACACACCCCGATGCTAGCCGCTTGTAACCGCGCGTTAGCCGAACAGGTTGAGCGGGTCGGGAGTCGGTAGTCTCTCATCACATGACAGACACTGCGCCCGGAGGACAGACGCGCGACGTCGAGCGCGCCGAGCGTCGGATGCGGCTGCTCGCGTCGGCGGCAGTGACGCTGCAATCGCTCGGTGACGTCCTCACCCCGCTCGCCGACCGATTCGCCGACCGCGGTCACGAGTTGTACCTGGTAGGCGGCTCGGTCCGCGACGCAGTGCTGGGCAGGCTCGGCAACGATCTGGACTTCACCACCGATGCGCGGCCCGAGGTCATCGCGCAGATCCTCGCCGGTTGGGGCGACGCGGTCTGGGACACCGGCATCGAGTTCGGGACCGTCAGCGCCACCAAGGACGACGCGACCGTCGAGATCACGACCTTCCGGTCGGACCTCTACGACCAGCAGTCCCGCAATCCCGTCGTGACCTTCGGCGACACGCTCGAAGACGATCTGATCCGACGGGACTTCCGGATCAATGCGATGGCGGTCAAGCTGCTGCCCGGCGGAGAGCAGCAGTTCTGCGATCCCCTCGACGGCATGCACGACCTGCTGGTCGGTGTCATCGACACCCCCGCGGCACCCGAGTCGTCGTTCAACGACGACCCGCTGCGCATGCTGCGGGGTGTGCGTTTCGTCTCCCAGCTCGGTTTCCGCCTGGCCGACCGGGTCGTCGTGGCGACGCGCGAGATGGCGGAACAGATCGACCGGATCACCGCCGAACGCATCCGCGTGGAGCTGGACAAGATGATCTGCGGCGAGCATCCCCTCGAGGCGATCGACCTGCTCGTGGACACCGGCCTGGCCGACCGCGTGATCCCCGAGGTGCCGGGGATGAAGCTGACGATCGACGAACACCACCAGCACAAGGACGTCTACCAGCATTCGTTGACCGTGCTGAAGCAGGCCATCGACCTCGAGA
Source organism: Gordonia aichiensis (assembly GCF_039946255.1). GTDB lineage: Bacteria > Actinomycetota > Actinomycetes > Mycobacteriales > Mycobacteriaceae > Gordonia > Gordonia aichiensis_A. The sequence goes on from NZ_JBCDWL010000025.1 coordinate 43,780, forward strand.
CGGGCGATCCCGACCCGGTGCTGCGGTGGGCTGCCCTCCTGCACGACATCGGCAAGCCCGCCACGCGCAGGCACGAGGCCGGGGGCGGGGTCAGCTTCCACCACCACGAGGTGGTCGGCGCGAAGCTGGTGCGCAAACGGATGCGCGCACTCAAGTACCCGAAGGCGGTCGTCGACGACGTCTCGCAGCTGGTCTTCCTGCACCTGCGGTTCCACGGATACGGCGACGGGATGTGGACCGATTCGGCCGTGCGGCGCTATGTGACCGACGCCGGGCCGCTGCTGGAGCGGCTGCACAAGCTGGTGCGGGCCGACTGCACCACGCGCAACAAGCGGCGGGCGCGTCGCCTGCAGGAGACCTACGACTCCCTCGAGGAGCGGATCGCCGTGCTCAAGGCGGCCGAGGACCTGGATCGGGTCCGGCCCGACCTGGACGGCAACGCGATCATGGAGCTGCTCGGACTGCCGCCGGGCCCGGTGGTCGGTGAGGCCTGGAAGTACCTCAAGGAGCTTCGGCTCGACGTCGGCCCGATGAGTCGGGAGGACGCCGAGGCGGCGCTGCAGGCGTGGTGGCGGGCCCGCGAAGGCGGTGCGTGAGCCGGACGTCGCCGGCGGCAAGGGTAGATTCGAGGCATGTACTGCAGCGATCTCGGTGAACAGTGGCATGCAGCAAGGGTCGAGCCGTCGATCGGACACCTGGACTCGGCGTCGGCCGGGCGGTCGTCGAATGCGGTGATCGAGACGTTGCATGAGCACTTGATCCGCGAGGCGCGCACCGGTTCGTACGTGGCCGCCGACGAGCAGGCCGAGGTCTTGGCGGTCGGGCGTCGGGCGCTCGGTTCGCTGATCGGTCACCGAGCCGAGGAGGTGTCGTTCCGCGACAGCGCCCGCGCGGCCTTCCGCGCCCTGCTCAACGGGATCGCCCTGCCGCTCTCACCCACCGTGTGGGTGGCCAAGAACGAGTTCGGTCCCAACCTCGACGAGTTCGAGCGCCGCGACTTCGCCGTCCGGACCATGCCCGAGAACGACGTCTACGGGCACGTCGACGTCGACTCCCTCGAGAACATGCTGCAGTTCGAGCAGCCGGACTTCATCCACGTGTGCCAGATCGGGTCGGCGAGCGGCATCGTGCAGCCGGTGCGGGGCATCGTCGAGGTCGCGCACAACGCCGGGGTGCCGGTGATCGTCGACATGGCGCAGGCCGTCGGCCACGTCCCGACCGTCACCGGCGCCGACATCGTGTACGGCACCTCGCGCAAGTGGCTGGCCGGGCCGCGCGGGGTCGGTTTCGTCGCCGTGCGACCCGATTCGCTGATCGCGGTGCAGGTGCCGCCGTCGGACGCCTTCATCGCCGGCCAACTGGCGTTGTCGACGGCCGTCGCCGAACTCCTGGAGGTCGGACAGCAGCGCGTCTTCCGTGAGCTGGCGGCGATCGGTCGGACCACCCGTGAGCGACTGCACGGCATCGCCAGCTGGGAGGTCGTCGAACCGCTCGACGAGCCGTCGGCCCTGGTCACCCTCGCGCCGCCGCCCGGGTGGCGCCCGGCCGACGTGCTCGCCGCCCGTGACCGACTGCGAGAGGTCGGGCTGTTGGTGACGGCGGCCGACTCGTGGCGGGCTCCGCTCGCCGGCGAGGACTCGGTGCTCCGGGTGAGTCCACACCTCGACGTGCGGACCGAGCAGCTCGACCAGCTGGCCGGCGCCATCCGCACCATGGGGTACTGACCCGGGGGTACTGACCCCGAAGGTTCAGCGCAGGGCGACGAGCTCGTGCAGGGTGGAGCCGTCGACGGTCTCCGTGCTGCCGTCGTCTCGGGTCACCGACAGGGTGAAGTCGGACCGGAAGCGGAAGTAGCCGGGCCGACCGATGAGCCGGTCGGTCAGCGGTCGGAGGAACCGGCTGCCCAGGAGCGGGACCTGCTCCAGCAGGGCTTGCGCGTGCAGCACCTGCGTCACGGTCATCTCCAGGGAGAACTTGCCGGGGCAGTTCAGCGACAGGCTCGTCGGATGGGTTCGCCCGGTGGTCTCGTCGTACACGGCGGGGCCTTCGGTGAAGTCGACCTCCCCGGTGCTCAGGATCACCCGGTCGCCCTCGGCGAGCATCACCGGCATGATCTGCAGGTTTCCATACTTTTCCTGGGTGGCGACGACGGCGTACAGGAGCGTGAAGTCCTCGGTGTACAACCGTCCCCAATGCCACTGGTCGATGATGCGCGGCATGGCTCCTCGACCCCAGTTGTGATCGGCGTAGCCGGTGCCGGTGACCTCCCATTCCCGTGTACCGATCGCCATGCGCCCGCGGACCGCCGCCCGCGGCGCCCCGACGCACCAGCCGAAGACGCCGCCGTCACCGAAGCGGGTCTCGCCGCGGCCGGGCATCCACGGCGCCAGCAGATTCGTGAACTCCAGCTCGAGTCGGACATCGTCCTCGTCGAAGACCACCAGGTAGCGGGGCAGTTCGCCGTCGAAGACGACCCGCGCGGAGTTGGGGCCGATACGGACGTCGACCTCGTCGGCGGCGAAGTGGGCGGCCCGGTTCGGATAGCGCTGCGCCAGCTGCCTGCGCGACCCGTCGGGGTGGTAGACGATGATCTCCACCCACGGCCGAGACAGTGGCGGATCCTCCGGCCGACGCCTCACCAGGAAACCGACGACCGTGTACCCGTTGTCGAGGTGCGCGTCGAAGTACCAGTGCTCGAAGGCGTTCGCTTCGGGGCCTGCCCGGCGGGCGTTGTGCGACGGGCTGACGGTGGTGAGGGTGCCATCGTGGCGGCCGGGGCCGTTCCAGGCTTCGACGACGTCAACGGTCATGGTGGGGGTCTCCTCGAGTGGTGGACGGCTGCGGGCTCAGCGGCGCAGGGGGTTCAGCGACGCAGGAGATTCAGCGGCGCAGGGCGCCAGAGGCGTCGAACTCCGCTTCGCGGCCGGACATCTGCGCGCGGTACCAGCTCTCCCGGTGCGCCACCATCACGGCCTCGTGCAGTCGGCCGATCGGCGGAATCCGCCGTGCCGTCTCGACCGCTGCCAGCAGCGGGAACCGCAGTGCGATCCAGGCGAGGCCGGGCCACGCGTTGGGCATGCGGTACTTCGCGTACGTCCACGGCATCATGAACAGGCGCGAGTAGGCCGCGTAGATTCGGCCGTTGTACTCCTCGCGGAGTCGCTGGAGCCCGGTGTGCCCGCCGCGCGGGGCGAAGGCCTTCGGGAAGGACTCGATGAGCTCGGCGCCGTGCTCGCCCGAGTCATGACTGCGGGCGGTGGAGACCAGTGCCAGGAGCCGCAGCGTGTCGGCGATGGTCTCCGGGTACCAGGTGTTGCGGACGCCGACGATGTGTCCCATGTACCGCTGGAAGTGGATCAGTGCGTAGATCTCCCGGCGGGTGGTCTGCACCCCGACCAGCCACAGGGCCAGGGCCGGGACGACGCTGCCGCCCGACAGGGTCAACAGCATGTATGCCTGACTGATCGGGATGCCCCACCGGTCGATGTGCCACTCGGGATGGTCGGCGACGCGGCGCCGGACCGAGACGTGCATCACCCGCACCAGCATCGCGGTCGCCCGTCCCTTACTGCCCGGCGTCAACAGGGCACCCGGTTCGGAGACGTCGATCCAGAAGCGGGAGGTCTCCAGAAACCGACGCAGCGCGTTGTCTCCCGCATAGCCGCCGGCCAATGACAGGGGTGTCGCGACGGCCGCTTCGGTGTACATCTCCAGCGTCTCGCCGCCTGCGACGCTGAACAGGAAGGTGCCCCACCGGCGCCAGATCTGGGCGCCGGCCTCGACGAGCGCGGGATCCACCCACTCGGGGACCTCCTCGAACTCGCGGAACAGCGCGACCATCGATTCGGGCGGATCCTCGATGCTCTCGATGCCGTGCGCCAGGGCCTGCTTGAGGATCTCCCGGCCGCGCTCCTGACCGATCTCGCCGTAGAAGACCTCGTCGACGAACCGTTCGGCTATCGGATCGGCGTGGTACATGTCGCCGTGGAAGGCCTCGATCTGCTCGGCGGTCGGGAACAGATCCTTGCCGGTCAGGCGTTTGGCGAGCTTGCGGGCTCGGCGGATCATCGGTCGCGACATGGCTTCGCGGTACGGGAAGGCGGTCGGGGCGGGGCGCCTGACGGGCGTCGCCTCCGCTTCGATCGATCCGGGCTGTGTCTGCTGGTCGATGCTCATGCCGACTCCTTCGATTCGTCCGGGACGCGGCTCGCACGGGGGCCGTCGTCGGACCACAATGGCGAGAGCTGCATCACACCGGGACCGTACCATACCCTATGGTATGGACGGGCCGAGCGATCCCGAACCGGATCGATCGACCCCGGCACACGAGGAGGAGAGACACCGATGGCACAGTCGCGTCGTACCAGCCGCCTGTCGGCCACCGATTGGGTCGACGCGGCGCTCGACCTGATCGCGACCGAGGGGATGTCCGCAGTCAAGATCGCGCGCCTGTGCAGTCGGCTCGAGGTCACCAAGGGCAGCTTCTACTGGCATTTCCAGGACATCGACGCCCTCTGGGAGGCGATGGCCGAGCGGTGGCGCGAAACGAACGGCAGCCGGCTGGCCGAACTGCACGAGCTGTCGAACCTGCCGCCGCAAGGTCGGTTGGTGGAGTTGGCGACCATGCTCATGAGCGACCGCAACCTCACGGTCGAGACGGCGATCCGTGACTGGGCCCGCACCAACGAGAAGGTGGCGCAGACGGTACGGATGATCGACGGCGAGGTCTTCAACGTCGTGCACGACTCCCTGCGGGAGTTGGAGATCGGCGACACCCGGGCGCGGCTGCTCGCCGGCCTTCTGGTGTACGCGGGAATCGGCTTCATCCACGGCCACGAGGGACTGCCGGTCCCGACCCCCGAGGAACTGCGGGCCGCCATCACCGGACTGCTGCCCGAGGGCGGCTCGTCGGCTGCGGCCGACGACGCCGGGTGAGCCGCGGTCACCGAATCATCGCGCCTACCGGAGAATACGGACATGCATTCGTTGACTGACCACCTGACCGATCTGGTCGACTCGGCGCCGGCGTGGATGGTCTACGTGATCGCCTGCGGAGTGGTCTACGCGGAGACGGCGATCGCCGTCGTCGGACTGGTCGCCCCCAGCGAAGCGGTCCTCGTCGCCGCGGGAGTGGTCGCGGCCATCGGCCGACCCCAGATCGGCGTCCTGGTCGCCGGGTGCGCGGTGGCCGCCGTGGCCGGTGATTCGACCGGCTATCTGATCGGCCGGCTGGCCGGTCCCCGACTGGCGCGGACGCGCGCGGGCCGGGCGCTGGTGCGCCGCACCGTCGCATCCGGGTACGAACCGCCGAGAGCCGGGGCGGCGCTCGCGACGATCGCCTCGGCGCGCTGGGTGGGATACGTCCGCAGCATCACGCCGCTGATCGCAGGCACTCGCCGAATGCCCTTCCACCGCTACCTGTTCGCCACCGCTCTCGGCGGCGTCTCATGGACGGCCACCATCCTGCTGGTGTCCTGGGGCGTCGGCGCCACGCTGGGCGGCGAGGTCGCGTTGATCATCGGCGTCTGTGTCGGCGTCGGCGTCCTCATCGCGATGCTGGTGCGACGGCGTCGAGTCCGGCGTCGCCGTCCGACCTGAGCGGTTACCCGGCTCAGTTCTCCTCGGGGTGCATCGGATACGTCGACAGCAGCGGCAGGGGCCACGGCTGACGCTGCAGCACGCGTTGCCACACGTCGACTGACGGGGCGGCCAGCAGATCGGTGGGAAGTCCGGGGGCGACGATCCAACTGCCCTCGGCCAGCTCGTCGCCGAGTTGGCCGGCGTCCCAGCCCGCGTAGCCGGCGAAGATGCGCACCCCGGTGAGCACCTGTGCGAGCTCCTCCGGGTCGGCGTCGAGGTCGACCATCGCGACCGGGCCGAGCACCTGGTGCAGACGAGGCTGCTTGCTGACGTCGACGCCGGTCTTCGCCACGCCCAGGCACAGCGCCGACGAGGTCGCGACCGGCCCGCCGACGAACACCGCCCGCGGACTGGCCGCCAGTTCGGCCCAGGCGGGCAGGACGTTGTAGACGGCGGCGTCGGACATCCGGTTCAACACGACCCCGAGCGTGCCCTGCTCATCGTGTTCGATCACGTAGATCACGGTGCGCGCAAAGGTGGGGCCGGAGAGTGCGGTGGACGCGATGAGCAGACTGCCCGCACTCACCTCGGGCTGGTTGGTCAGATAGTCGGCGCCGGACACCCTTCAATCATGACACCCGACGCCCCGCCGCGGCCTCACCCGACCCAAGTTGGGCCGTAAGCTCGACAGGTGAAGTATTTGCGGTCGGTGATGCACACTCCGGGCTTGTTCCGGCTGCTCGCCGTGCGTCTGCTGAGCCAGCTCAGCGACGGCGCGTTTCAGGCCGCCCTGGCGTTCTCGATCCTGTTCAATCCCGATCGGCACACCGATCCGATGGCGATCGCCGGCGGCTTCGCCGTCCTCCTGCTGCCCTATTCGCTGCTGGGACCGTTCGCCGGCGCGGTGCTCGACCACTGGGATCGTCGCCGCGTCCTGCTGTGGGTCAACCTGCTGCGAGCGGTCGCGATCGTGCTGGTCGCGATCACCATGAGCACCAGCACACCCGACACGGTGGTGCTGCTGGGAGCGCTGTTGGTGACCGGGTGCAGCCGCCTCGTGGCCTCCGGCCTCTCGGCGAGCCTGCCGCACGTGGCGCCGCCGCGGTTGATCGTGGAGACGAACGCCGTGTTCACCACCGTCGGTGCGGGAATGCTCGCCGTCGGTGCGGGCGTGTCCGGCGTGCTGCGGGCCGTCTTCGGGGCCGACAACGGCGGCTCGGGCGCCACCCTGCTGTCGGGGGCGGTCTTCGCCGTCTGCGCGGCGCTGCTGGCGATCAGATTCACTCATCGGCAGCTGGGGCCGGATCGGCCCGACGGCATCGGCCACACCGCCGTGTACTCCGTGGTCCGCGGACTCTCGCACGGTCTGCGCGCGGTGGTCGCGATGCCGTCGGTCGCCATCGTGCTGAGCGCGATCGGAGTGCACCGGGTGATCTTCGGCTTCAACACGCTGATGTTCCTCATGCTGGTGCGGCACACCGAACTGGGCGACGCGCTGGGGGCCAACGTCCGGGCGCTGTCGTTGATCGGCGGCTCGGTGGCCGCCGGCGCACTGGTGGCCGCCGGTACCACCCCGGTGTCGGTTCGGATGGCCGGCCGGCGAGGCACCATCACCTCGGCGCTGGTCTTGGGGGTGATCGCGGAGCTGATGCTCGTGACGGCTCGACCGGTGCCGGTCCTGATCGCGGCGGCCCTGATCGGGTTGGCGGGTCAGACGATCAAGCTGTGCGGTGACGTCGCGATGCAACTGGACATCGACGACTCGTACCGCGGGCAGGTCTTCGCCGTGCAGGACGCCCTGTTCAACACGGCTTTCGTCGGGGCGATCTTCATCGCCGCGCTGGCGATCCCGGCCGACGGCTTCAGCATCCCGCTCGTGGTGGTGGGTGCCTGCCTGTACCTGGCGGCGGCGGTCGGCGTCTGGCGCAGTCGTCAGCGGGTGGAGGGCCCACCGCTCGCCGAGGTGGCGGTTCCGGTCCCGATGTCGCGTTAGGGGATGTCGCGGTACGAGTCCGCGTATCCGTCGCCGTCGGCGTCGATCAGTACGAGGTCGTCGACCCCGTCGTCGTCGGTGTCGAGCACGGATTCGGGGCGACCGCCCGGCTGCCCGGCGGGACGGTCCCACAATCCGCGACCGGAGTCGGCGTAGCGGGCCTCGGGCACGCCGTCGTCGTCGAGGTCGAGCAGAACGAGGTCGGCCACGCCGTCGCCGTCGGCGTCCCACATCAGGTCGTCGAAGCGGCCGTCGCCGTCGAAGTCGAGTGCCACGGCGTCGGGCACTCCGTCGCCGTCGAAGTCGATTCCGGCGACGGTCCGCCAATGCGTCAGGGTGCCGTCGCCGGTGCCGAAGTAGTACTCGATGACGGGCTCCATACCGATTAGACGCACCGGCGCGAGGGTCGGTTCCCCGACACGCCGGGCGCCGACCGATCCGGTGTCAGGAGCCGTCGGCGGCCAGCGCCTGCTTCTCGTACCGGCTGGCCAGCATCGAGCACAGGATCAACTGCACCTGGTGGAAGATCATCAGCGGCAGCACGATGTAACCGACGGAGCCGCCGAGGAACATCACCGACGCCAGTGGCAGCCCGGTGGCCAGCGACTTCTTGCTGCCGCAGAACTGGACCGCGATCGTGTCGCCGCGGTCGAAGCCCATCCGGGTCGGGACCCAGCGGGTCAACAGCAGCATCCCGATCACGAAGACGGTCGAGACGGCCGTGACGATCACCACGTCCCAGGCGCTGACGATCGACCACATGCCCGACACCACGCCCTCGCTGAACGCCACGTACACCACCACGACGATCGAGGACCGGTCGACGTACTTGGTGGGTGCGGCGTACTTGCCGAGGAAGCCGGCGATCAGCGGGCGGCAAAGTTGGCCGACGAGGAAGGGCACCAGGATCTCGAGCAGGATCTTGGTCACCGACGAACCGGTGATCTGCACGCCGGCTCCCGAACCCATCAGAACGACCACCAGCAGCGGGGTCAAGAAGACGCCGATGAGGTTCGACGCCGATGCGCTGACGATCGCGCCGGGGACGTTGCCGCGGGCGATCGAGGTGAAGGCGATCGACGACTGGACCGTCGACGGAACGAGCGTCAGATAGAGCATCCCCTGAGCGAGTTCGTCGCCGATGATCGGTGCGAGGGCCGGCTTCAGAACGAGTCCCACGAGGGGGAAGGCGATGAACGTGAAGGTCAGGATCATCAGGTGCAGTCGCCAGTGCGTGAGGCCCTCGAGCGCTTCACGCGGATGCAGGCGCGCACCGTAGAGGAAGAACAGCAGCGCGATCAGGATCGTGACGACCCAGTCCATCACGCCGGCGAACGCACCCTCGGCGGGCAGGATCGCAGCGACGACGACGGCGAGCAGAATCGACAGGACGAAGCCATCGATCGGCGACCGATCGAGAAGTCGGCGCATCGACGGTTAGACGGTGTAGTTGTGCGGATTGTCCTCGGCCAGGCACATGCTGCTCAGCGCGCAGGAGCCGCAACTGGACTCGCCGCAGTCCGCGGCCGGGTCGTCATCGCTCGGCGAGGTGCTGTCGGAACAGGACGAGGGGGTATCGGCCGACCCCGAGCAGCAGCCGCAGCCGCCCTCGTCCGCCACCGGCACGCTCTCGGCCGCCTGGATCGCCATGCCGCCGACCGCCGAAATCACCAGGACGGCGACGACGATGCCGAACAGGGCGAACAGCCAGCCCCAGGCGCCGAAGGCCAGCCCGAGGCCGCCGGTCACCGCGAGGATGGCGCCCGCACCGAGGTAACCGGGGGCGGCGACCTTGTTGGCGACGGCGAAGGTCTCCTCCGATCGCAGGGTCTGCGGCGCTCGGACACCCGCCCAACGATTGCGGTGAAGCGACCCGGTCAGGGCGGCGATTCCGATTCCGAGCCAGCCGACCGCAAGCACCAGAGCGAGAACTGCGACGACGGTGGAGACGATAGACATGAGCCAACTCTACGACGGCCGCGGTGATGCGCGAAAAGTCGATGCTCGGCCCGCACCGCGCTGAGGCGCTTTTGAGTGCCGCGACGTGAGGATTTACGCTGGTCGGGTGACTTCTGCTGATCCGACGAATCGCCCGGCCGACGCCGCAGGCCATCGTTACACCGCTCAGAGCGCCGGCGACATCGAGGCTCGCTGGCAGGAGTTCTGGACTCGGAACCAGACTTTCGCCGCGCCGAACCCGGTCGGACCGCTCGCCGGCGACTTCACCGGATTCGCCGGTCCGCAGGCCGACGCCGACGACAAGCTCTTCGTCCAGGACATGTTCCCGTACCCGTCGGGCGCCGGCCTGCACGTCGGTCACCCGCTCGGATTCATCGCCAGCGACGTCTTCGCCCGCTACCAGCGGATGACCGGCAAGAACGTCCTGCACACGATGGGCTTCGACTCCTTCGGTCTGCCCGCCGAGCAGTACGCGGTCCAGACGGGCACCCACCCGCGGACCACCACCGAAGCCAACATCGAGCGGTACCTGCAGCAGATCCGTCGCCTCGGCCTCGGGCACGACGAGCGGCGCCGCGTCGCGACCACCGACTTGGACTTCTACCGCTGGACCCAGTGGATCTTCCTGCAGATCTACAACTCCTGGTTCGACGCCGAACAGCGCCGGGCTCGGCCGATCGACGAGCTCATCGAGGAGTTCGAGGACGGTTCGCGCGAACTCGAGGACGGTCGCGACTGGGTGGCGCTCAGTGCTGCCGAGCGCCGCGAGGTGCTCGACGAGTACCGCCTGGTCTACCTCAGCAATTCGCTGGTCAACTGGTGCCCCGGGCTGGGCACCGTGCTGGCCAACGAGGAGGTCACCGCCGACGGCCGCAGCGAGCGCGGCAACTTCCCGGTCTTCCGCAAGAACCTGCGCCAGTGGATGATGCGGATCACCGCCTACTCCGACCGACTGCTCGACGATCTCGATCTGCTCGACTGGCCGGAGAAGGTCAAGACCATGCAGCGCAACTGGATCGGCCGCTCGCGCGGTGCGCAGGTCCAGTTCCCCGTTCCCGGCGCGCAGGCCGCCGACGGCGGCGCCGCCGTCATCGAGGTCTTCACCACCCGCCCCGACACCCTGTTCGGGGCCAGCTACATGGTGCTCGCGCCCGAACACGAGCTGGTCGACGTGATCGTCGCCGACCAGTGGCCCGAGGGCGTCGACGAGCGGTGGACCGGTGGTGCGTCGAACCCGGCGGAGGCCGTCGCCGCCTACCGGGCGTCGATCGCCGCGAAGAGCGATCTGGAGCGGCAGGAGAACAAGGAGAAGACCGGCGTCTTCACCGGCGCCTACGCCACCAATCCGGTCGACGGTCGGCCCGTTCCGGTGTTCATCGCCGACTACGTCCTGATCGGCTACGGCACCGGCGCCATCATGGCCGTTCCCGCGCACGACACCCGCGACTACGAGTTCGCGACGGCCTTCGGGCTGCCGCTGCTCGAGGTCATCGGTTCGGCGGAGGGAATCGCCGAGGCCGCGTTCACCGGCGACGGCCCGCTGATCAACTCCGGTTTCCTCGACGGCCTGTCCGTCGACGAGGCCAAGGCGGCGATGATCGAGCGGCTGGAGAGCGAGGGCACCGGAACCGGGACCGTCCAGTACAAGCTGCGCGACTGGCTGTTCGCCCGCCAGCGCTACTGGGGGGAACCGTTCCCCGTGGTCTACGACGCCGACGGCGCGCCGCACGCGCTGCCCGAGTCGATGCTCCCGGTCGAACTGCCCGAGGTGGCCGATTACCAGCCGGTGGCCTTCGACCCCGACGACGCCGACAGTGAACCGTCTCCCCCGCTGGCCAAGGCCACCGACTGGGTGAGCGTCGAGCTGGACCTGGGCAACGGGCTGCAGACCTACACCCGCGACACCAACGTGATGCCGCAGTGGGCGGGCAGCTCCTGGTACCAGCTCCGCTACATCGACCCGACCAATCAGGAGACGCTGTGCGCCAAGGAGAACGAGGCGTACTGGATGGGGCCGCGGCCCGGGCAGCACGGTGAGAACGATCCGGGCGGCCTCGACCTGTACATCGGCGGCGTCGAGCACGCCGTGCTCCACCTGCTGTACTCGCGGTTCTGGCACAAGGTGCTCTTCGACCTCGGCTACGTCACCAGCCGCGAGCCGTACCGCCGCCTGTTCAATCAGGGCATGATTCAGGCCTTCGCCTACACCGACTCGCGCGGGGTCTACGTCGCGGCCGACGAGGTGGTCGAGAAGGACGGCAAGTTCTTCCTGGGCGACGAGGAGGTCCACCAGGAGTACGGAAAGATGGGCAAGTCGCTCAAGAACTCCGTCGCCCCGGACGACATCTGCCGCGACTACGGCGCCGACACCCTGCGTGTCTACGAGATGTCGATGGGTCCGCTGGATCAGTCTCGCCCCTGGGCGACCAAGGACGTCGTCGGTGCGCAGCGCTTCCTGCAGCGCGTGTGGCGCCTGGTCGTCGACGAGGAGACGGGCGGTGTCCGCGTCACCGACGACGTGCCGTCCGACGACGCCAACAAGGTGCTGCACAAGACGATCGAGGGTGTGCGCGACGACTTCGCGAACCTGCGGACCAACACCGCGGGCGCGAAGCTGATCGAGCTGACCAACTTCTTGACCAAGAACTACCCGGGGGGCGCGCCCCGCGCCACCGTCGAGGCGCTGCTCCTGATGCTCGCCCCGCTGGCACCGCACATCGCCGAGGAGCTGTGGAGCCGACTCGGACACGACGCCTCCCTGGCTCGCGGTCCGTTCCCCGAGGTCGACGAGCGCTGGCTGGTGGAGGACACCATCGAGATCCCGGTGCAGGTCAAGGGCAAGGTCCGCAGCCGCATCCAGGTGGCGGCCGACGCCGACGAGGCGACCGTCGTCGCCGCGGCGCTGGCCGACGAGAAGATCGCCGCGCTGCTCGACGGTGAGCCGCGCAAGGTCATCTTCGTCCCGGGCAAGATGGTGAACGTGGTCCCGTAGGACCCCCGGCTCGACGACAGGAGGCTGTCATTCGGTGCTGCCGACAGGCGCGCCGGATGACAGCCTCGTCTGCTCTCTCCGACGCCGGTGCGGAGTTAGGACACTAGACGCTGATCCGCTTCTGCTCCCCCACACCGAACATGCCGTCGACGGTGAGGGTGGCGTGCTGGGCGTGAATCGTGCCCTCGTACCAGCCGTACGGGGCGTAGTACTCGGCGAGCACCTTGCGGGGGCCGACGTGCATCGTCGATCGGACGGTGGGCGTGAAGGTCACGTCGACGGCGCCGTCCGCGTCGCGGATGTACCAGCGGCCCCACGGCCCGTCGGGCCGGGACACGGTGACGGCGGGCAGCCGGTGCACCCGATCGCCGATCCACACGGCGTTCTCGTTGTAGACGCCGGGATTGCGGATCTGATTGTCGGTGAGGTTGAACCCCTCCACCACTCCCGCGGCGTTGCGGCGAATCGCGGTGACCCAGTCGTACTTCATCGGTCGCGGGTAATCACCGTGGTGATCGTCGAGGATCAGGAAGCCGCGGTCGTCGGCCAGGCCGACGTGCTCGTCGCCGATCACCAGCGAACCCGTGGCGGGCATCATCGCCTTGTGCGAGTACAGGGCGTCGTTGTCGGCGAAGGGGTGCACGATCACCAGGTGCCCGGCGCGGTCGGCGGAGCAGTCGCCGGTCACGTGCAGCCCCAGCTTCGGCTTCAGCGCGGTGCCCGCGTGGACGGCGTCGACGGTGAGGACGCCGTCGGGCAGATTGTTGCCGATCTCCACTTTGAGCCCGGCGAACTCCCCTTCGGAGACGGTGTCGTCGAGACCGCGAGCCACGTGCAGCAGCGGCGCCGGCAGTTTGGTCTCCCAGCGGCGAATCGTCGCCGCTTTCTTGTCGACGACCAGAACCTGCAGCAGCCCAAGGGTTTTCGCGTTGTACACGGCACCGAGGACGAACCAGTCGTCGTCGCCGAGTTGGAAGGCCTCCCACTCCTTGAGGCCGGTGTTGCGGAGCTGTCGACGAGCCGGGGCCAGCGGTCCCCGTCCCGCGGCGTCGAGCGGGTTGACCTCGGCGATCGGCGCGTCGTAGGTGCCGAAGTTGTAGCGACCGGCGGTCACCAGGGACTCGGGCGGAGCGGTGGCGGCGGGAGGAAAGACCACGGTGTTCATCAGACCCGACGATAGCCCAGCGGCGCCGAGCCGTTCACCGGTCCTCAGCGGTCGTCGCGCAGTCGGGCCAGGTGAGCCAGCACCGCACTGATCTCGGCCAGCGCGATCATCGCGCGGAACTCGGGGGTGTGCGGGTGCGCTCCGGCTCGGTCGATGGCGTCGACGGCGTGGGCTGCGGTGTCACGCGCTCCGGGGGTGCGGTGGAGCAGGGCGCGTGCAGTCTCCTCGGCTTGGTCACGGATCTGCCGAACGACGGTTTCGGTGCTCCCGGCGGCCAGTCGAGCGCGGTGGGGCGCATCGGCGATCGTGATCGCCTCCTGTGCGAAGCGGTCGGCGTGAATCGTCGCCGCCTGCAACAGATCGGTCGTCGGTCGCCGCAGATCGCGTTGACTGCTGAGCGGGAACGACACCCGCATTGCGTCGCTGAACGTCTGGAGCTCGGTGTGGTCGGCGTCGAGGCGGTGAATCGTCGCCAGCACCGGCCCGCTGCCCGCAGATCCGGTCAGGGCGCTCCCGCCCGCGGCGAGGGCGTCGTCGAGGGAGTCGAAATAGCTTTGCAGGCGCCCGACGAGGTCGGGCCGGGAGCTGGTGGAGACGATCAGAAACGCGCAGAGGACGCCGATCACCGCACCGGTCACCGTCTCCTCGATGCGCCATTCGAGGAGTTGCCGGTTCAGCACGCCCAGGAGGCCGAACAGGGCGGCCAGCATGACCGTGACGAAGAACGACCTCGCCGTGTAGGTCAGCGGGCCGAAGTAGACCATGCAGAACACGGCGATCACGCTGATCGCGATGAGTGCCCCCTGGCTGTGGTCGGCAAGGAGCATCAAGGCGACGCCGACCACCGTGCCCGCGACGGTCCCGAGGATGCGGCGGTAGGCGCGGGTCAGGATGGCGGCGCGGGTGGTGGTTCCGACGAAGACCAGGAAGGCGGTGAGGACCGCCCAATACCAGCGCGAGGCCGAGATCGCTTCGCCCGCGACCGCCGCGAGTGCGGCGGCCGGCATCACCTGGACGGCCATTCGCGAGGTCGGAGCCCAGTCGCGCCACGACCGCCGCGAGGAGGACTCGGGTGCGACGTCGTCGGGCGCGGGCGGGGCCGGACTCGGTTCGGGTTCTGCGGGCACCGCGGAGCCTGGATCACCGTTCATCGCCTCGCGCAACGCCGACTGCGACTGGACGGCTCGGGCCAGCAGGGCAGGGAGCACACCGGCCGCGGTGCCCTCGTCGAGCTGCTCCTGTGCGACCTGCGTCGCATCCGGTGCGGGCCACGCCGTCAGGGTCTTCGCGAGCGCCTCCACCAGCGGGTCTGTCGAACTCCGGTCGACCGTCGATGAGGTACGGGCCACTGCCAGACAGGCCTGAACGAGGTCGGTGCGGGCGTCGAAGACCAGCCTCTGCAGTTCCTCCGCGCCGACCCCGATCTGCGCCGCGGTGTCGTTCTGGGTCTGCCAGTCGGCGATGGCGCCGGCCACGTCGCCCGTCCGGTCCAGGCACTTCAGTAGTTGCCGACGGTCGGGCGCGGGCTGGGAGGCTGCGGCCAGGGCGGTGGCGCACGCGCCGGCGAACTGACGGATCAGCAGGTTCAGCGTTCGGGTCGGACTGGTTCGCAGTGTCAACGCCATGCTCAGCAGCGCGGCCAGGACCGCGATCACAGCGATCGCGATGACGACGGGCAACTGATCGACCGTGGGTTTGAGGATCAGGCCGAAGAAGTACGAGAAGAAGCCGAGCATGCCGATCGCGGACCACCGACTGCCGAACTTGCGCAGCCACGTCGCACCGCCGGCAACGAGGACGAAGACGCCGATCTCGACCAACCGGTAGTGGCTGAGCAGGACAGCGACGCTGACGCCGGCCGCCGCGGGAAGGGTGAGGAAGGCGGTGGTGATCACGCGATCGCGGCCCGTCGCATCCTTCACACTCATGCCGGTCATCAAAGCTATGACGGCTCCCGCGGCGAGGAATCCCGCGTCGCTGTGCGTCAGACGGATGATCAGCCAGGCCGTGCAGGTGCTAGCCAGGACCGCCGCCGAAACGCTGCTCGCCTTGATCAACCTCGCCCGGCCCGGATCGGTACCCGCAAGTGCCTGAAAGGGATTGATCGCGAATGACCGCATTGCACGATCATGCCTGATTCTCAGAGCGTTACCCCTTGGCAGCAATCTTACTCAGTAGTAAGGTTGCGATATGGCAATCAACCTTGAGCTCCCGGAGAAGCTGAACTCCACGGTCGAGCGCGCCCGACTGGCGGCCGAGCACATCTTCCGCCCGATCTCACGCAAGTACGACAAGGCCGAGCACGAGTATCCGGTCGAACTCGACGATCTCGGCAAGCTTGCGAAGAAGGCTCGCAGCGGCGAGAAGGATGCGGACAAGTCCGTCGGTAAGGGCGCCGAGTCGGCTGAGGAGACCGTGAACGGCGCCAACCTCCGGTCGGTCCTCAGTGCTCGTGAACTGAGCTGGGGCGACGTCGGCCTGATGCTCTCGATCCCCTATCAGGGACTCGGCAATGCGGCGATCGCCGCGGTCGCGAACGACGAGCAGCTGGAGCGTTTCGGCGATGTCTGGGCCGCGATGGCGATCACCGAACCGAGTTTCGGCTCCGACTCAGCCGCGGTCTCGACGACGGCCGTGCTCGACGGCGACGACTACGTCATCAACGGCGAGAAGATCTTCGTCACGGCGGGCTCGCGTGCGGACCACGTCGTCGTATGGGCCACGCTCGACAAGTCGGTCGGCCGTGCCGCGATCAAGAGCTTCGTGGTTCCGATGAACTCCGACGGCGTGACGGTGGCGCGCCTGGAACACAAGCTGGGCATCAAATCGTCCGACACCGCCGTGGTTCGTTTCGAAGACGTCCGTGTTCCGGCGCAGAACCTGCTCGGCTCCCCCGACATCGAGGTCAAGAAGGGCTTCGGTGGGGTGATGCAGACCTTCGACAACACCCGACCGGTGGTTGCGGCCATGGCGGTCGGTCTCGGTCGTGCCGCCCTCGAGGAACTGCGCCGCATGCTCGAAGAAGCCGGTCACGAGATCGACTACGACCGTCCGGTCGCGGTGCAGCACGCCGCCGTCGCTGACTTCATCCGTCTCGAATCGGACTGGGAGTCGTCGTGGATGCTGACTCTGCGTGCGGCGTGGATGGCCGACAACGCCGAGCCGAACTCCGCTGAGGCGTCGATGTCGAAGGCCAAGGCGGGTCGCACGGTCACCGAACTGACGAATAAGGCCGTCGAGATCGGCGCCACCGCAGGCTTCTCCGAGACTCGACTGCTGGAGAAGTGGGCTCGCGACTCGAAGATCCTCGACATCTTCGAAGGCACTCAGCAGATTCAGCAGCTGATCATCGCCCGCAAGGTGCTGGGTAAGAACAGCGCTGACCTGAAGTGAGTCGTGCTGCCGGGCACTGACTCTCGTTGACCGCGAGGCATTGCCGGATGGCGGCCCGACCCAGCGGTCGGGGTCGTCGTTTTGGAGTCGAGGTCGGCCTCGAGGGGTGCCGACCTCGACTGCGGCGTCCACGCGTCTGCCGCTCATGCGGCGGCGGTGGGTGCGGTGGTCATCGTGCGGCGTGCGTTGGAGCGGATCGGTTCCCGCGAACCCACCGGACGCGACGTGTCGGCCGGTGGCCGGAACCAGGGATGCCGGTCGTGGCCG
>NZ_JBCDWL010000026.1:0-60748 GCF_039946255.1 Gordonia aichiensis
TCGTACAAGTCGACCGCGTTACGCCGGAACTCCTCGTCGTAGTGCTTCCTGGCCATGGACTACATCATCTCGCTTCCCCAGCATCAGGCTGGAATCAGCGTGTCCAACATCCAGGGGGAAGGCCCGATCGACGTCGTGGGCTGCTGCCTCCCGGACGTGGTTGGGTTGATGCGCCAGTAGCAGGGTGAATCGATCGTCGGGTCGACCGGCGACCGCGGCGTCAAGGTCGGGTTCGTACGGGGCGGAATTGCTGAGGTCATGCACTCCAGCGACATCGATGGTGGCTGCCCCGCGTCGGATCTCCACGCTTGAGTTGTTGATGGTGGTGATACCCAGCGAACGCCACTCGTCCATCCAGGCGCCGACGTCGTCGGAGATCTGTTCGTGGTTGCCTGAGACACCGAAGACACCCAACGGCGCTCGCAGATCAGCGAGTGGCTGCAGGTCTGATCCGACATGCTCGATGGTTTCGTCTGACAGGTCACCGACGATCGCGATGAGGTCGGGGCGCTCGGCGTTGACCATGTCGACGATCGTGCGTGTGAACGCCTCCCCGCGGGCGGGTCCCAGGTGCAAATCGCTGACGACGGCCACGCGTAGACCGTCGAACTCGGCGGGCAGCCGTTTCAACGTCACCGACTCCTGATTGACCCGCACCGACGCGGCCTCACCCACGCCGTAGAGCGTGGTGCCCACCGCCACAATCACCTTTACGTTGGAGTACGTCCGGGGCGGTCGCCTCGGACGTTCGTCCGCGGTTCGGGGCGTGGCTCGACAATCACCTGTTGTCGCTGGTGGCTTGGCGTGGAAGGTCACCCCGGACCGTGACGGGTCGTTTCGGCCGCTGATTGAGATGTGTTCGCGAACTTGTCGCTGTGTAAAGGTGTGCCGGCGAAACCCACCCTGACGAGCCAACCGCACACGGAAGGACAGTATGGACGAAAAGATCTGGGTAGGAATTGATGTCGGTCGGCATGCGCATCACGCCGCCGCGGTCGATGAGGCGGGAACGGTGCTGTGGTCTCGGCGGCTTCCCAACGATCAACCGGCGATCGAAGCGCTCATGGACCGGGTCGCCGACATGAAATTCGTGGTGTGGGCGATCGACATGACCGCACCGGAATCGGCGCTGCTGAGGGGTGTGCTGGCTGCGCGGCGCCAGCAGATCCGCTACGTGCCCGGCCGGGTCGTGCACAGCATGACCGGTGCGTTCGCGGGTGAGGGCAAGACCGATGCCCGCGATGCGGTCGTGATCGCCCAGACAGCCCGCCTACGTGGCGATCTCGCCACCGTCTCGGCGCCCGACGACGTCGCGATCGAACTCGACCTGCTGACCGGACATCGCAACGACCTCGTCGCTGAACGTACGCGAGGCATCAACCGCCTGCGCGGCCTGCTGACCCGCATCTTCCCTGCACTAGAACGGTGTTTCGACTACTCGACACTGACCGGTCTAACGTTCCTCACCCGCTTCGCCACGCCATCTGCGATCGCTGCGGTCTCTGACGACGAGATCTACGACCACCTGCGCAGTCACGGCGTCCGCCGACCCACGATCCCGAAGATGATCGACAAAGCCCGTGCCGCGGCGGCCGCGCAGACCGTCACCCTGCCTGGCGAGGCGACCACAGCCCTACTGGTGCAACACGCGGCTACCTCGTTGGTCATGCTGACCCGTCAGATCGCCGACCTGGATAAGCAGATCACCGAGGTGTTCCGCCGCCACCGTCACGCACGGATTCTCGAATCCGTGCCAGGCATCGGCACCCGAAGCGGCGCTGAGCTCGTCGCGATCACCGGCGGCGACCTCACTTCGTTCGGCTCGCCCGCCAGACTCGCCGCCTACGCCGGCCTTGCTCCGGTACCGCACGACTCCGGTAACCGCCGGGGAGCCTTGCGTAGACCCCAGCGTTACCACAGAGGACTTCGCAAGGTGTTCTACATGGCCGCACTCAACAGCTCGCAACGCGACGGCCCGTCCCGCGAGTTCTACCAGCGCAAACGACGCGAGAAGCGTTCCCACGTCCACGCTCTCATCGCTCTCGCTAGACGTCTGGTTGACGTGGTCTGGGCACTGATCCGCGACGGTAGGGTGTGGTTGCCGCGGCCGACCGTCGAGCGGGTGTCAGTCGATGAGGTGGGCGCGATGGCTGGATGACTGGCGGGGCCGGTCAGATCTCGGCACGTGCGTGCGTACTAGCGGGACACTGGATGCGTGTCGGTTCGGGTACTCGGCCACCAGCTTGCTCTGCCGACAAGTGTGGCGATGGTCGGCACAACGATGGTGCGGACGATGAAGGTGTCGAGCAGCAGGCCGATGCCGATGATGAGTCCGACCTGGGTCATGATCGAGATGGATCCGGCCATGAGTCCGAACATGCTGGCAGCGAAGATGAGGCCGGCCGAGGTGATGACTGATCCGGTGTTGGTGACGGTTCTCAGGACGCCGATGCGGATGTTGTTTTGGGATTCTTCGCGTAGGCGAGAGATAAGAAGCATGTTGTAGTCGGCGCCGACCGCGACGAGGACTATGAAGGCCAGTAGTGGTACGGGCCAGGCGATATCGGTTTTGAGGATGTGTTGAAAGATCAGGACACCGATACCCAGTGCCGCGGTGTAGTTGAGTATGACGGTGCCCAGAAGGTATAGCGGCGCGATGAGTGCTCGGAGTAGGAGTATCAGGATCAGGCCGACGATGGTGAGGGTGGCCAACGCTAGGAGTCGGAAGTCTTCGGTGAGTAGACGTTGCAGATCGGCGTTGATGGCGGGGAACCCGGCTATCGCGATGTTGGAGTCCTGCAGGGTTGTGTTCGGTCTGGCGGCGAGTGCGACATCGGTGATTGTGTCGGCCAGTTGCATGGCCTCGGTGCTGTAGGGGTCGAAGCTGGTTTGTATTGCGTAGCGCACGGTATGGCCGTCGGGCGAGACGAACTGGCGAGCGACGTCGACGAAACGGCGGTCTGCGTTGGCCTGAGGTGGGAGGTAGAAGCCGGTTGCTGAGTTTGTTCCGGCGGTCTCGCGGGCGGAGGTTTGTAGTTGTGTGGCTAGCGCGGCCATCCCGGCGAGTTGTTGAAGGTTGCTGTCGATCAGCGCGGATACACCGGCGGCGAGTTGGCGTGATCCCGCCGCGAGTTGACTGATACCTGTTTGCAGTTGGGTGAGCTTGCCGGGAAGGTCTTGGCTGCTGATGCTTCCCAGCGTGGAGCCCAGTGAGTTGACGGTGGAAGTGAGTTGGTCGGTGACTGTTGAGATCGGTGTATCCAGCTGCGCGAGTTGTGTTGACAGCGTGGCGATCTGGTCGAGGGTCCCGTTGCTCAGTAGGGCGTCGAGATTGCGGGTCTGCGCGCGCAGAGCTGCGCACTGCGGGACTTGGGTGCACCAGGGCGCATTATCGAGGATGGGCAGGATCGAGGTCACTGTTGCCAGGGCTGCAGATGTTTGGCGGGTGAGCGCGGCCAGCTGTGGGGCATTCTGAGAAGCGCGATCGAGCGCTGGTGCAGATGCGGCGAGTTGGCGGAGTATCGGCTGGTACTGCTGAATTTGCTGCCCTGCTGTGCTTGCCTGATCGAGGATGCCGGCCAGGGGGGCCAAGTTGGTGCGTACCTGGGTGTCGAGCTGAGTAAGCCCGTCGGCGAGTTGGAATGCGCCGGTACGGAGCTGTTCGAGGTCACCTCGGCGGTTCTGGCCATCGTCGACCGCACCCGCCAGCCGGTCCCCGATCTGACCGTTCTGCCAGGACAGCTCGGCTTGCTCGAGCTTGTCCCCGGTGGGACGGGTAACACCGATGACTCGAGTCACTCCGGGGATCTGGGATACACGTGAGGCCATTTGCTCAAGATCGGCCAGCCCGCTGGCAGTACGGAGATCGATCGGTGCATCTACAACGAGGAACTCAGTGATAGTGACGTCTTGAGGGAAATGACGGTCGAGCAACGCGTAGCCTTCGTTGCTGTCGGTTGTCGCGGGCTGCCCCTCACGATCGTCGAAGGTGATCTGGATGCCCATCGCGAAGACGCTAAGCACGATTAGCCCGACCAGGGTTAGTGCCAGCAGAGGCACAGGACGCCGCACGACGAGCACGGCGACGCGATTCCAGTACTTTCGGGTCAGATCTCGTCTGGGTGCGCCCCAGCCGAATCGCGCCGCCCACAGCAACACCGGTGGTAGCAGGGTGACCGTGGCGAGGAATCCGATGAGGATGGCGATCGCGCATGCCGGACCCAAGGTGGAGAACACGCTCAGCTGACCAAACACCATCGCCAAAAAGGCCAGCGCCACCGTGGCAGCTGAAGCCAGGATGACCCGTCCGATAGTTGCTGTCGCGTCCACGAGCGCAACCTCAGTGGTAGCGTCCTGGCGTAGCCGTTCGTGATAGCGACTGATGAAAAAGACTGAGTAGTCGACCCCGGCTCCGAGCAGGATGACGGTCATGAACGCGACGGTGAACTGCGATACCGGCATACCGAGTTCGCCGAGTGCGGACAAGACCCCGCGGCCCACGCCGAGGCTGACACCGATCACCAACAACGGCACCAGCGCGGTGAACAGCGATCGGTAAACGATCAACAGAATGATCGCGATAAGCGCCACCGTCGCCACAGTGATCACGACTAAATCGCTTTCAGCACTGACGATCTGGTCACTGAAAGTGGCCGTCGGCCCGGTGACATGGACAGTGGTGTCCGTACCGTCAAACACGCGCTGCGCGGTTTGGCGCACGGTCTCCACAGCATGCGTGGCCGTTGGCCCTCCCAAAGTTCCGGTGACCCCGACAGGCAAGTACCAGGCTTGCCCGTCCTCACTCAAGGCCTGGCCGGCCGTCGTCGGATCGGAGAGCAAATCCCGCACTGACTGCACATCGTCGAAATTTTCGCGCAACTGCAGAACGAGCATGTCGTAGCGTTCCCGCGCCACGTCGGTGAACCCGTTCGGGTTCTCCATGGTCACGAAAACAGTGGTCTTGGCGCCCTTCTCACCGAACGCACCACCCATCTGATCGAGTGCTTGAAACGATGGAACCCCAGCAGGGATCGGATCAACAGACTGCTGCCGCACCACCGTCTCCAGCTGGGGAAACAGTATCGCCAAGACGATACCCACAGCCACCCACGCCCCGATGACGAGGAATCTGTGCGCCAAGGTGAACCGTGCCAACCGCCCCAATGTCGTGCTGTACTCGCTGCGTTCCGCCAACCGGCGCGCCGCCAAGCGCCCACCACTTGGACGTTGGACCACCATACGCAGCACCTCACCCTCGACCCAGCCCGTCTACGAAACCGACGGTATCGTTACGGTACTAGCAGTACCATAGATGGGGGAGGAGGTCAGGAGGTTTGGTGTCGCCGGTGGGCCATGAGGAAATCGTCGACAAGCTGTTCGAGATCGCCAACGGTCATCGACCGAATGCCCGTGAGCTTGGCAAAGACAAGGGGGCCCGCCAGTTGAGTGACTGCCATGGTCAAATCGAGGTCGCCGAGCTCCGCCGTGGCCACGTCACTCGTCAAAACTCGATCGAATGGTTCTCGATACTGCTCGACGACTCGACGACGCAGTGGCGCGAGCGCGTTCTGATCCCCGTCGGATTGCCCGGATTGCCGGGGCTGCTCGGGAAGCATTGCCAACCATGCCAGCGTCGTCAACTGCAGCGGTGCCTGCTCAATAAGCTCAGCCTGCCGCTGCATCAGCTTCAGCAGGTCATCACGGATCGACGTCGTCGTCTCGGGGGTCTCGGCCTGAGGCAACAATCGCTCGAAGGCAGCCGCCACCAGATCTGTGGAGCTCTCGAAGTGACGATACAAGGTGGTGCGAGCAACACGAGACAGTCGAGTGACCGCCTCCACGGTAACGGCTTCGACCCCGCCACTGTTCAGCAAGGTCACCGCAGCATCCAACAAACGCTGACGCGACCGAACCCGCCTCGGGTCAACATCGTCGGAATCGATGGTTTCCACCTGGCCACTCCCTATATAGCCAAAATCACGAACCCCTGACTGCACAACAATACCGTCGGTAACAGAGCGAAACTGCCAGTGGCGGTACCGATTGAAGGCTCAGAAAGGTCACTTATGAGGGGCGACAAACCACTACCAGCACACGCACCATGGTGCATGGGATGCGGCGAAGACAACCCCAATGGCCTGCACCTCGAGGTACACCTGCACGGCGACCACGTCTACGCCGACCTGCAATTCGACGAGCGCCACTCAGGAGCCCCGGGACTCGCCCACGGCGGAGCCATCTCAGCGGCATGCGATGACATCATGGGTTTCACCCTGTGGATCGCCGAGACACCCGCAGTCACCCGAACCCTCACCGTGGAGTATCGACGCCCGGTCCCACTGCACACCCCCGTGCACATCACCGCCTCCCTCGTCGACGAAACCGACCGCGCGCTCTTCATCGAAGCCAACGGTACTGTCGGCGACACAACCTATTTCGCCGCAGAAGCGGTCTTCGTAAAGGTCGACTTGAGTCATTTTCTTCGTCACGGAGACTGGGGCGCCACAGCAGACCTCATCACCAGATTCTTTCAGGCCGACTAGCTGTACTGACCCGACAGGTTGGGTACGCGGTCGGCGGGTGAGTTGCCTCGGAGTGCGGTGTGGCCGCGTTCGTGATTGTAGATGCGAAGGAACTCGGGGAAGGCCGCGACGCGTTCGGTTTCACTGAGGTAGGGACGGGCGTAGGCCCATTCCTCCTGCAGGGTCTGTCAAGACCCGGGTTTGTTGGAGACCGATCATTTGTTCTGTAGTGCAGGTTCTGTCTCAGCAGCAGCGGCGTGCTGCTGCCAGTAGTGGTCTTCGACCTCGGCCGGCGGCCGGTGATCGAGTTCGCCGTGCAGGCGCGTGGTGTTGTACCAGTGGACCCACTCGGCAGTCGCGATCTCGACGGCGTTCGTCGACGCCCACGGGCCCTTCCGGTAGATCAACTCGTGCTTGTACAGTGAGTTCAAGGCTTCGGCCATCGCGTTGTCATACGAGTCGCCGCGCGAGCCGACCGAGGCGACGGCGCCGGCCTCGGCAAGGGCCTGGGTGTAGCGGATCGCCCGGTACTGGACGCCCCGGTCGGAATGGTGAATCAAGCCGGTGATGTCCTGGCCGGCCCGGCGACGCAGCCACAGGCCCATCGCCAATGCGTCGATCGCCAGGTCGGCGAACATGCGGGTCGAGGTCTGCCAGCCGACGATCATCCGCGAGAACACGTCCAACACGAACGCGACGTAGACCCAACCGACCTCGGTTCGAACGTAGGTGATGTCGGCAACCCATAGCTGATTCGGCGCAGTCGCGCAGAACGCGCGGTCGACTAGATCAGCAGGGCGTTCGGTCTCGGGTGCCGGTTTCGTGGTACGCGGGAACTTACCTCGCACGACGCCACGTATCCCCAGGTCACGGCACAGTCGTTCGACTGTGCACTTGGCGACGGTGATCCCTCGGCGGGCGAGGGCGGCGCGGATCTTGCGGCGGCCGTAGATGCCGCCGGAGTCTTCGTAGACGTCCATGATCTGCTCTTTCAGATACTCGTCGCGGACCGCTCGAGCCGACGGGGCGCGGCCGCGGGCGGCGTAGTAGGTCGATGGCGCGATCGCGCATCCTGCCTCGGTGAGGGCGGCGGTGATCGCCTCGACTGGCCATCGATGACGGTGCTGGTCGATGAAGTCGACGATCAGCGGTGTGGCCGGTCGAGCTCGGCGGCGAAGAAAGCTGACGCGGTCTTCAATATCTCGTTCGCCCGCCGCAACTCGGAGACTTCCTTCTCCAACTGGCGGATCCGTTCGATATCCGAGACCGTCTCCACACCCGGTGCCGCGGCCTGTCCTTCCTCGACGCGGCGAACCCAGTTGCGCAGGGTTTCAGGGTTGATGTCGAGTTGTTTGGCGATCCGCGCCAACGCTCCTGGCGCGGTCTCGGGGTCCTTACGGGCGTCGATGGCCATGCGCGTGGCACGGTCCCGCAATTCCTTCGAGTACTTCGATGGGCGAGGCATGAAACAAGTGTCCCTTCCGGTCAAACCTGTCTCCATCAAACCCGGGACGATTCAGTCCTCGAGTGGTGAGATCTACGACGTCACCGTCGTCGATGATCGAGACGCCGTGGTGGCCGGCATCGAATCTCGCGACTACATGGGCGGGATCGTCCTCGGTGCGCAGCCCGAGGTGCTCACCGCATCGGCCAATGGTGCGGTCAATGAGGTTGTCGCGCAACTGGCGACCCCATTGGAGTCGGCGCTCGCTCAACAGTCTGGGGTCCCACCGGGCGGTGAACCCACAGTGACCCTCACCGACGTTGCACCGTTCTCCGACGAAGACCCCAATGGCGCGCTGCTGAACTCGGCGTTCTTCCCGATGCTCTTCGGCGGCATCATCGGCGGCGTCCTCATCTCGACTGTCATCGTCGGAGCGAGGCGACGCATCCTCGCAGTGACGACGTACGCCATCGTCGGCGGAATCGTCCTCGCCAGCATCCTGCAACTCTGGTTCGGGTCGATCCAGGGCAACTACTTACTCAACGTCGGCGCCTTCGCCGTGGCCATCGCCGCTATCGCCGCACCGATGATCGGCTGCGTTGCGCTGATCGGCCGCGCTGGTACTGCAATCGGCCCGGTCGTGATGATGCTGTTCGCCAACCCCATCTCGGGAAGCGCGTTGCCGTCACAGTTCCTCCCCGGAGCATGGGGCGAAATCGGACAGTGGTTCCCACCCGGTGCATCGGCGACGCTGGTCCGTGAACTGTCGTACTTCCCCCAGGCCGACACGACGTCATCGTGGCTGGTACTCGCCGGGTGGATCGTCGGTGGCGTGATCCTCACCGCCGTGGGACACCGCCGATCGGTCAGCGCCCCGCCCAAACCAACTGCCAGCGATGACGGCTACACGAAACCGGTCCCTGCCCTTTCGTCCTGAGGGCAGGTTTCGGAGCCTGCCTCAGCTGGTTTGGACTCGAGACAAAGTGATACGAGTGGTTACCAGTACTGTTAGCGCAGGTGATCAGTTGACACCTTCACCACCGCCGTCGTTGTGAACTGCCATCGCATTTGGCGAGTTGTCATCCGCGGATGCCCGGATTCCCATCAAGTTGGCGACTGTTGAAACTTTGAGTGTCGCGCTAACTGAAGGCCGTGAACGTTGACTGCGGAAATCGTCGCAGCGAGCCGTGGGGCCGACTGACGGCTCTCTCGCACGGTACGCCTCGGCGTTCTATGCGCATTTCCTCCTATGCGCATTTCCTCGCAGGACTCGAATCGTCACTGTGACGAATAGGTGCCGGTGGTGCTTTCGCCCATGGATGCGCAGGGATCGCTCGGTTGCAAGTCGATCCGCCGCCGCGTTCCTCATCTGGTCATCGTCCTGCGTGCCGCAAATTCAGGCCCCGAGCTGAACGTGACGTTTGGCCCAGGCTTTGGTGCCTTGAGTGACGGCGACGAGCATGGTGACCATGAGAGCGATGCCGAGCACTGGGACCAGGTCCAGAGGAATCGTGTAGGCGAGGACCACACGTACTGCGGAATCGATGATGAACGCCATCCCCCACCCAAAGGTCATGAGACGCATTGCTCGTCGAAAAGCCGCGTCGTCGGCCCAGCCTCGGTGCCAGGCCTGCGCCGTCTCCCGCGGAAGGAGTGGCAGCGTGATCGTGAACAGGAACGGTCGGGCGACGAACAGCGTCCCGAGGATCCAGAGTCCGGCGACGGCGGTGAGGTAGCTCTCGCGGGCCGCGAGGATGCGCGGATCCCCCGTGAGCAGGCCGATCAGGGTGCCCGCGACGAGCATGCTGAGAGTGAAGGCTCCGGTCAGTTCGACACGGCGGCGTCGAATCAGACCGAGGGCAAGGCGGATGATCGGGATGGCGCCGCCGAGAATGAGGGCCCACCACTGACCAACGCCGACGGCGCGCAGACCGTAGAACACAACCAAAGGCAACGCTATGTCGAGGATGATCTGGAGCAGAAACTGCTTGGGTTCAGGTGATTCCCTCGCGCGGTTCGATTCCGAAATGTCATCGCGTACGTGGGGCCCCTCGGCGTGAGGTGCGGGTTGCGCTGTCACGATCGGCTCCTTCCCTTGTTCTGATGGGTGGTCGCACGTTGGGCCAGGGCGATGAGTTCGCGTCTGTAGGTGGCGAAGTCAAACGCAGGGTCGGCTACTACGAGGCGTGCAGCAGAATCGATGGCGGCACGCAGGACGAGAGCCACGCTGTGGGCATCGAAGTCGCCGAACTCGCCGTCTCTCTGACCGGTGCGCAGCAGGTCTGCAAGGTGGTCGGTTACTGGATCGGCGGGCGCCGGGTCGTCCCGGTTCGGACGTAGGCCTGCCATCACCTCCATCGAGGCTCGCACTTGGCGCGGGTGGTCGGCAATGAAGCCGAGATTCGCTTCTAGGTAGCCGCGAAGTGCTTCCGCTGAGTTGTCACTCGCCTCGATGCGTCGGGCGATTCGTTCGCCTGCCGTTGTGTACAGGTCGGTGACGATCGTGGTCAGCAGCGCATTCTTGTCGGGAAAGTGATAGGTCACCACTCCTTTGCTCACGCCCGCGCGGCGCGCGATCTCACCCACCGACGCGCCGGCGAACCCGAGCTCACACAGCGCATCGACCGCACAGTCGATGATCTGCGCACGGCGCGCCGACCCTGACTGATTCGGCTGGCCTCGTCGAGTGACCGGAGGGGGTACTTTCACGGAACCAAAGTAGCACGCTCGTACTAATATCGCACGATCGTACGAAACTTGCCCTTTGATGGCCCGTCGCGGCAGAGTCCATGGCCACTGCGACCGCGACAGGTCGCTGAGGCCGAAGATCCGACACGGCGGTACAGTCCCGCGCATCCTCAAGGTCACCCTTTCCGATCCAGCGTTCGAGGAGTGCGGCCCTCGACGGCGCGGCTAGGCTTGGCAGTGCACGTGAAGCATCTACCGAGATCGAATCTCGGTGTGCCGCATTGCGCCAGAGAAAGGGCTCGCATGTGCCAGTACTGCGGATGCCGCGACATGCCGTTGTTGCGCGATTACACGGCCGAGCACGAATCTGCGGTGAATCTCGCCGACGACGCGGTGCGGGCTCTCGACGCCGGTGACACCGCTCGCGCGACGGAGCTGGCGACCGAGCTCGCACAGCAATTGCGATCGCACTGGCGCGGCGAGGAGGACGGGCTCTTCGCCCAGCTGCTCGCCGGCGGTGATGAGTTCGCGGCCTACATCGACCCGTTGATCGCCGAACATCGCCTGCTCGACGAGTTCCTGTGCACGATGGACCTGGCCACGCCGGCCGACGAACAACGTTTCCGGCACGAGGTCTTCGACCTGTACGCACACATCGCCAAGGAAGAGGATTCGCTGTTCCCGGCGTCGTTGACGACCCTCGACGGGCCGCAGTGGGACGCGGCGATGAGCGCCTGGAGAACGGCCCACCCGGGACGCGAACTGCTCGGCTCCTGACCGATCCGGCCCCGCGGCGATCTGGCTACGCTGGGACTCGTGTCCACCGCAGCGAACTCCCCCGCACCGACCTCCACGGCACCGGTCTCCACGGCCATCGGCCCTCTCGAGAGCACCTTCGCGGACGCCCTGGATCCGTTGACCGTGCCGTGGCAGGCGGCCGAGGCGCCGGACCCGACGCTGCTGGTCCTCAACGAGTCCTTGGCGCAATCGCTGGGCCTGGGCGTGGCGGCGCTGCGCGGCGACGACGGGGTCGCGATCCTCTCCGGTGCCGTGCGCCCCGCCGACGCGAATCCGGTGGCGACCGCCTACGCCGGTCACCAGTTCGGCGGATACGCCCCGCTCCTGGGCGACGGCCGTGCGCTGCTGCTCGGCGAACTGATCGACGCGGACGAGCGGCGCGTCGATCTGCAGCTGAAGGGATCGGGCCCGACGCCGTTCTCGCGCGGCGGCGACGGCTTCGCGGTGGTCGGCCCGATGCTGCGCGAGTACCTCGTCAGCGAGGCCATGCATGCGTTGGGCATCCCCACCACGCGGTCACTGTCGGTTGTGGCGACCGGCCGCGACGTCCACCGCAACGGCGCCGAACCGGGCGCTGTACTCGCTCGCGTGGCGTCCAGCCACCTGCGGGTGGGAACCTTCGAGCTCGCCGCGCGCCAGACCGATCTGCTCGCGCCGCTGGCCGACTACGCGATCGAGCGCCACTACCCCGGACTCTCCGAGTTGCCGGAGAGCGGCGACGAGAACCGATACCTGGGCTTCCTGGCGGCCGTCGTCGAACGGCAGGCGGCGCTTGTCGCGCAGTGGATGCACGTCGGCTTCGTGCACGGCGTGATGAACACCGACAACACCACCATCTCCGGGGAGACGATCGACTACGGCCCCTGCGCCTTCATCGACGTCTACGACCCGGACACGGTGTTCAGCTCCATCGACCACGGCGGCCGCTACCGATTCGGCAACCAGCCCGCAGTCCTGAAATGGAACCTCGCCCGGTTCGCCGAGACGCTCCTGCCGCTGCTGTCCCCGACGCCCGACGAGGCGATCACCGCGGCCACGACGGCGCTGGCCGCCTTCGACGAGCACTACGACCGGCACTTCGTCGCCGGGATGGCAGGCAAGCTGGGCCTGGCCGACGCCGCCGTCGACCGCACTCTCGTCGACGATCTCCTGGCACTGATGCGAGCACACCGTGCCGACTGGACCGGCACCTTCCGAGCCCTGGCCGACGAACTGCGCGGCGACCCGGCGCCGCTGGACGGCCTGCTGCCGCGCGAAGCCGGCGCGCCCTGGCTGGCGCGCTGGCGGCAGGCTCTGGCCACCGGCGGTGGAGCCGAGCCGCAGATCGCCGACGCGATGGACCGGGTGAACCCCGTCTACGTCCCCCGCAACCACCTGGTCGACGCGGCGCTGCGCGCAGCCACCGACGGCGATCTCGCTCCGCTGGAACGACTCCTGGACGCCGTCACGCACCCGTTTCGGCGACGAGCCGACTCGAGTGATCTCGAGGCGCCGGCGCCCGAGTCGTTCAGCAGCGGATTCCGCACCTTCTGCGGGACCTGATCAGGGCGTGAGGATGAGGCGGCCGGCCACCCCGCCGGCCCCGAGGCGTCGGTGCGCGTCGGCCGCCTGCGACAGGGGCATGGTGTCGGCGATCCGCGCGGTCAGGGTCCCGTCGGCCAGCCGCTGATTGAGCGCGACGGCGGCGTCGGCGAGATCGGTGACGGCGGCATTGCTGATCGCGAAGCCGACCAGCTACACGTCGCGGGTGTACGCGGCGCTCACCGGCAGCGGGACGCGGGTCTGCGGTCCGGCCGCCGTCAACAGCAACCGACCCCCGTCCGCCAGCACCTCGAGTGCGGCATCGAAGTCGTGATGGCCGGAGGTGTCCCAATGCAGGTCGACCCCGCCGGGCGCGGCGGCGCGGAGCTGCTCGGTCGCCGCCGGATCGCGATAGTCGACGACGAACGCGGCGCCGGCGGCCCGGACCCGGTCGAGGTCTGCGCCGCCCGCGGAGGCGATGACGCGCGCACCGGCGGCGACGGCCAGGCTCACCGCGGCCCGACCGACGTTGCCCGCGCCGCCGCCGATGAACACCGTCTGCCCCATCCGTACGCCGCCGTGGCGGAACAGCCCCAGCCACGCCGTCGCGGCCATGTGCGCGACACCGACCGCCTGCACCGGATCCACCCCGTCGGGAAGGTGATAGAGGCGCTCGGCCGGGACCGCCGCGTACTGGGCGAACGAGCCCTGCCGCCCGCCGTGCCCCAGACTGTTCGACCACACGCGGTCACCGACCGAGAACCCGGCGGCGCCGGGCCCGGCGGCGACGACCGTCCCGACCAGGTCGCGCCCGATGACGAACGGGAAGGGCGTCGACGTCCGGTAGCCGCCCGAGCGGACGAACGTGTCGACCGGATTCACCGTGACCACCTCGACGGCGACCAACACGTCGGTCGGGCCGGTCTGCGGGACCGGCAGCCGGCCGAAACGGATCTCGTCGGCCGAGCCCAGCCGGTCGACGTAGGCTGCGTCCATCGTCTCCGGGATCTCAGCCATCGCAGGTCACGACCCCGTCTGAACGCCGTAGGTGCGCGCCCACGACTCGCGCAGAGCCGCCTCGTCGGCGTGACCGAAGGTGTAGGCGGCCGAGTCGACGGGCAGCACGCGGTCGACGGTGACCAGGATCGCCTCGATCGCGGGATAGCCGGGCCCCTGCGTGGCGATCAGCCAGTCGTGAATCCACTCGAAGACCGCGCTGCCGGGCTCGTGGAACTCGGCGGTGCCCTTGAAGCGGTAGCCGCGGCGGGCGAGGAAGTCGACGATGTTGATCTCCAGGCGAGGATCGCGACGGAGGTTGGCGACCGTGCCGGGCGAGGCCTGATTCAAGAACACCAGGTGGTCGTCGTCGTAGACGCGCAACGTCCCCTTGGGCGACAGGTTCGGCGACCCGTCGTCGCACACGGTGGCCACGAAGCCCAGCTTCGCGCGCTCGACGACCGCCCGCATGTCCGCGTCGATGACTCCCATGGCAACGCACCTCCCGGTCCGACGGATGCTCTGTCGGCGAGTGTATGCCTGCGGCGTGCCCGG
The DNA here is from genome assembly GCF_039946255.1 of Gordonia aichiensis. GTDB lineage: Bacteria > Actinomycetota > Actinomycetes > Mycobacteriales > Mycobacteriaceae > Gordonia > Gordonia aichiensis_A. The sequence continues at coordinate 14,524 of NZ_JBCDWL010000026.1, forward strand.
ACCGCGCCGTCGCAGGTGCGCGGCCGGGCGCCGACGAGCGTTTGTGCCGGTACCGCACCCGATTCGCGTGATCCCGCGTAGCGTCGAAGGCAGTCGTGATTATGACGCGGCACTCTCAGCCAGTTCGGTGCCGCGCCTCCAACACCGGAAGGCGGAGATCGCATGACTTCGAACAGCTTCAGCACCCGAGACCGGCTCGACGTCGGCGGCCGGTCGTACGAGATCCACCGGATCGACCGGATCGAAGGGTCGGCGCGACTGCCCTACAGCCTCAAAGTGCTGCTGGAGAACCTGCTGCGCAACGAGGACGGCACGATCGTGACGCGCGCACAGATCGAAGCACTCCGGGACTGGGAGCCGACCGCCGAGCACAATCCGGAGATCCAGTACTCCCCCGCCCGCGTGCTGATGCAGGACTTCACCGGCGTCCCGTGCGTGGTCGACCTGGTCGCGATGCGCGATGCGATGACCGATCTGGGCGGCGACCCGTCGAAGATCAACCCGCAGATCCCCGCCGAACTCGTCATCGACCACTCGGTGATCGCCGAGACCTTCGGCAGCGCCTCGGCGTTCGGCATCAACGCCGAGCTCGAGTTCGAGCGCAACAAGGAGCGCTACCAGCTGCTGCGCTGGGGGCAGCAGGCCTTCGACGACTTCCTGGTGGTTCCGCCCGACACCGGCATCTGTCACCAGGTCAACCTGGAGTATCTCTCGCGCGTGGTCTTCACCCGCGACCGCGACGGCGTCACGCAGGCCTACCCGGACACGCTCGTGGGCACCGACTCGCACACGCCGATGGTCAACGGGCTCGGCGTGCTCGGCTGGGGCGTCGGCGGCATCGAGGCCGAGGCCGCCATGCTCGGTCAACCGGTGAGCATGCTGGTCCCCCAGGTCGTCGGCGTCCGGCTCAGCGGTGAACTGCGCGAAGGCACGACCGCCACCGATCTGGTCCTCACCGTGGCCGAACTACTGCGCGGGATCGGCGTGGTCGGCAAGTTCGTAGAGTTCTTCGGCCCGGGTGTGGCCAACGTTCCGCTCGCGACGCGCGCGACGATCGGCAACATGAGTCCCGAATACGGTTCCACCGCAACGATGTTCCCGATCGACGAGGTCACGCTCGACTATCTGCGCCTGACCGGTCGCGACGACGACCGAGTGCGGTTGGTCGAGGAGTACGCCAAGACGCAGGGCATGTGGCACGACCCCGACCGCGTCCCGGACTTCTCGCGCATCGTCGATCTCGACCTGTCGTCGGTCGAACCGTCCATCGCCGGCCCGACCCGCCCGCAGGACCGCATCCCGCTCGGCGACGCGCCGCGGACGGTGCTCGGGCTGTTCGGCGGGACGGCCGCGCGGTCGGCCGACGGCGTCGACGACGCCTCGGCGGCGTCGTTCCCCGCGAGCGACCCCATCGCACCCGGAACCCTCGCCGGGCACGACCGGCCGCCGCGACACACCTCCGCCGAGGAGCTGACGGCGAACGAGAAGCTCGGCTGGCCCAGCGATCCGGCGGAAGTCGTCATCAACGGCAGGCAGGCGATCGTCGACCACGGCGACGTGGTGATCGCCGCGATCACCTCGTGCACCAACACCTCGAACCCGGCGGTCATGCTGGGCGCGGCGCTGCTGGCGAAGAAGGCGGTCGAGCACGGCCTGCGGACCCGGCCGTGGGTCAAGACCACCCTGGCGCCCGGTTCGCGCGTGGTGACCGACTACTTCGAGCGCTCCGGCCTGACGCCGTACCTCGACCAACTCGGCTTCAACCTCGTCGGCTACGGCTGCACCACGTGCATCGGCAACTCCGGGCCGCTCATCCCCGAGGTGAGCAAGGCCGTCGGCGACAACGATCTGAACGTCTCGGCGGTCCTGTCGGGCAACCGCAACTTCGAGGGGCGCATCCATCCGGAGGTGCAGATGAACTTCCTCGCCTCCCCGCCCCTGGTCATCGCGTACGCGCTGGCGGGGAGTCTGCACACCGACCTGCTCACCGAACCGCTCAACACCAACGACGACGGACAGCCGGTGTATCTGCGCGACATCTGGCCGACCGCCGCCGAGATCCAGCAGGCCGTCGACGAGAACGTCGAAGCCCACATGTTCACCGACGGCTACTCCGACGTCTACGCGGGCGACGAGAACTGGCGCGGCATGAACGTGCCCGAGGGCGACGTCTACGACTGGGAAGGCACCTCGACGTACATCCAGCGTCCGCCGTACTTCGAGGGGATGACCCACGAACCCGCACCCGTCCCCGACATCGTCGGTGCCCGGGTGCTGGCCAAGCTCGGCGACTCGGTGACCACCGACCACATCTCCCCCGCCGGCGCCATCAAGCTCGACAGCCCGGCCGGCCGCTACCTCACCGAGAAGGGCATCGAACGCAAGGACTTCAACTCGTACGGATCACGCCGCGGCAACCACGACGTGATGATCCGCGGCACCTTCGCCAACGTCCGGCTCCGCAACCAGTTGGTGCCCGGCGTCGAAGGCGGGTTCACCCGGCATTGGCCCGGCGGCGAGCAGACGAGCATCTACGACGCGGCCATGACCTACCAGCGCGACGGTGTTCCGCTGGTGGTGATCGCGGGCAAGGACTACGGATCGGGCTCGTCGCGCGACTGGGCGGCCAAGGGCACCCGGCTGCTCGGCGTGCACGCGGTGATCGCGGAGTCGTTCGAGCGGATCCACCGGTCCAACCTGATCGGGATGGGCGTGCTGCCGCTTCAGTTCCACGACGGCGACTCCGCCGAGTCGTTGCAGCTCACCGGTGAGGAGACCTACTCGATCACCGGCATCGCCGCCGGCGACGGCGTGGCCGACGAGGTGACGGTGACCGTGGAGTCCGACGGGCATTCGCGTCAGTTCCAGGCGAAGGTTCGCATCGACACGCCGGCCGAGGCCGCGTACTACCTCAACGACGGCATCCTGCAGTACGTGCTGCGCAAGCTGCTCGCCGGGAACTGATCCGCGGAGCGACTCATCCCCGGGGCGGCTCGCGCGGGTGCGACCGCGCGAGCCGCCGTCAGCCGTGCACGATCATCACCGGGCACCGGGCGACCTGTGCCACCGCCTGCCCGGTGGAGCCGAGCAGCAGTCCCCGGAATCCGCCGCGGCCCCGGCTGCCGAGGACGACGAGGCGGGCGTCCCGGGCGGCGTCGACCAGCAGCCGCGACGGAGTCTGCGCGGCCACCTGAGAAGTGAAGGTCAGGTCGGGATAGTCGGCGCGCAGCCCGGCGCACTGCTCGCTGATCAACTCTTCGGCCTGGGTCCGGAGCAGTTCCTCGTAGGTGCCGGAGTCGTCCAGGACGCGCTCGGGGACGGTGCCGTACGCGTGCACCGCGCGCACCGACGCGCCCAGCGCGTCGGCCATCGCGAAGCCGAGACGGGCGGCCTCCCGCGCGAGCGGCGAGGTGTCGATGCCCACGACGACCTCGCCCTCGTTCGGCATCGGCCCGGAGACCAGGACGACCGGGCATTCGGCGTGCGCGGCCACGTCGGTGCTCACCGATCCCAACAGCAGCCCCTTGACGCCGCCGAGCCCGCGGCGACCCAGCACCATCAGGTGCGCGCGGGCCGAGATGCCGCGCAGCGCGAGCGCCGGATAGCCCTCCAGCACTTCGCCGGTCACCCGGACGGCCGGGGCGGTGTCGGCGGCGATCCGAACGCCCCGGTCGACGGCCCGCTCGGCGGCCGTCCGCATCGCGAGCAGCAGCCGCGCCTGCGCATCGATCGAGGTGGTCGGACGCCCCGAGACCGCCAGCCCGACGACGCTCACCACCAGCAGGGCACGGTTGCTGCCAGCGGCGACGTGCGCGGCCCAGCGCAGGGCCTGCATGCTCTCGTCGGAACCGTCGACGGCCGCGATGATCGGTCGATTGGAGTCCATTTCCGGTCACTGCCTTTCATCGCACCGGACGGTGCGGTTCGAATGAGTCGCCGCCTGTCGCCTCGCGCTCCAGGAACCGTGTCAGGTTGTCCAGCGAGGCCATGATCGGGGCCGGGAAGACGACGGTCGTGTTCTTCTCGACGCCGATCTCGACCAATGTCTGCAGGCTGCGCAGCTGGAGGGCGATCGGCTGATCGGTCATGGTCGCGGCCGCGTCGGCCAGCTGGTGGGCGGCCACCGCCTCGCCTTCGGCGGCGATGATCTTGGCGCGCTTCTCCCGCTCCGCCTCGGCCTGCCGGGCCATCGCCCGCTGCATGCCGCCCGGCAGCTGGATGTCCTTGAGTTCGACGAGCCGGATCTCCACGCCCCACTCCTGCACCGTCATCTCCAGGATGCGCCGGATGTCGTCATTGATGGCGTCGGTGCGGGTGAGCGCATCGTCGAGGGAGTGCTGCCCCACCACCTTGCGCAGCGTGGTCTGCGCGATCTGGTTGACGGCCGCGTACACGTCCTCGATGGCGATCACCGCCTTGACCGGATCGACGACCCGGTAGTACGCGACCGCCGAGATGTCGACGCTGACGTTGTCCTGGGTGATGATCCCCTGGGACTGGATCGGCATGGTCACCACGCGCGTGGAGACCTTGATCATCCGGTCGACCACCGGAATGATCAGCCGGATGCCCGGGTCTCGGGTACCGATGTAGCGTCCGAAGCGCAGGATCACGCCCCGCTCGTATTCGGCGACGATCCGGATCGCGGCCGCGGCGACGAGCGCCAAGACGATGATCACGACGCAGGCCACGATGATGAGAACGGTGGTCATCGCAGGTCTCCTCTCTGCCCCCGATCCTCTGGTTCCCCGGTCCCTGCTTCCCCTTCCCGGGCCGATTCCCGATGCCCTGACCTCAGTGCTACTCCGATTCACGGAATGAGGACAGCGGCCCCGGGGAACCGGCCGTGAGCGAGGTCGCTGAGCGCCCGCGGGGCCTGGTCGAGCCGGTACCGCGTCGTCTGGACCGTCAGCCGGTGGGCGCCCGCGAAGTCGAGGAACTCCCGGGCGTCCGCGCGGGTGTTCGATTCCACGCTGCGCAGGGTCTTCTCGTGAAACAGGTGCCGCTGGTAGTTCAACGGCGGCGTGTCGGTCATGTGGATCCCGGCCAGCGCGACGGTCCCGCCGGGGCGCAGCGCGGCGAGTGCGACCGGTACGAGGTCCCCGACGGGCGCGAAGACGATCGCCGAGTCGAGCGGCTCGGGCGGCGGATCGTCGGCACCCTGTGCAGAGGCGGCGCCCAAGGCGAGCGCGAGGTCGCGCGCGGCGCCGTCGCGGGTCATGACGTGCAGGCGTGCCCCCTGAGCCAGGGCGACCTGCGCCGTCAGATGCGCGCTGCCGCCGAAACCGTAGATGCCGAGGGTGCCGCCGACGGGCAGGTCGGCGCGCCGCAGGGCGCGGTAGCCGATGATTCCCGCGCACAGCAGCGGCGCGAGCTGTTCGGACGAGTATCCGGCCGGCAGCGCCAGCACGTAGTCCGCCGACGCCAGGACTCGATCGGCGTAGCCGCCGTCGGCGTCCCATCCGGTGTACTTCGATGCGGGACAGAGGTTCTCGTGTCCGGCCCGACAGTAGCGGCAGAGGCCGCAGGTGTGGGCGAGCCACGGGATGCCGACCGTGTCCCCCACCCGGTGCTCGGTCTCGGTATCGGGACCGAGTGCGAGGATCCGGCCGACGACCTCGTGCCCGGGCACCACCCGGCGGCGATGGACCGGCAGGTCGCCCTCGGTGACGTGCAGATCGGTGCGGCACACCCCGCACGCCAGCGTCTGCAGCAGCACCTGCCCGGGGCCGGGATCGGGCACCGGCTCGCGCACCATCTCGAGCGGGCCGTCGTCGATCGGCGACGGGGTGCCGACGCGCCACGCCGTCCTCATCGGGCTCTCACCGCCGGGCCGGGGTCGACCGGGCCGGGTCGACGGCGTTGAGCCGACAGTCGGGGCGGGCGACGAGCACCGAGCACGGCGCGCGACGAATCAGCGTTCGGGTGACCGAGTCGAACAGGACTCCCGATCGCTCACCGTGGCCGCGGGAGCCGACGACGATCAACTGCGCGTGCTCGGCGATGTCGACCAGCTCGTCGACCGGACGTCCCTGCCTCACGATGCGGGTCACGGGCACGTCCGGGTACTGCTCCTGCCACCCGGCGAGCCGCTCGGCCAGGGTCGCGCGCTCCTCGGTGACGCGCGCATTGCGCGCCTGCATCTCGGCCATCGAACTCTCGAGCAGCGAGGTCGGCGTCGAGCGGGTGTCCCACGTGTGGACCGAGACCAGGCAGGTGTGCCGCCGTGAGGCCTCGTCGAAGGCCCACGCGAGGGCGCTCTCGCCGTCGTCGTCGCCCCCGACGCCGACGACGACCGGACCGGTCTGCACGGCCCCGTAGTACTCGGGGACCCGGATCACGGCGACGGGGCTGTGACCGCGGGAGATCATCGCCATCGCCACGGAACCGAAGACCGCGGCGCGCACCCGACCGCGGCCGGTGGCGCCGACCGCGGTGAGCAGTGCTCCGCGACTGAACTCGATCAACGATCGCGTCGGATCGCCGGCGACGACGGTCACCGAACTGCGGACCGACGGGAAGTGCTTCTCGATCCGGTACTCCGCGGCGGCGACGATGTCGTGGCCGTGCATCTCGACTTGATCGTCGACGCTCAGCGGCGATTCGTAGTCGATCTGCCGGGGCGTGACCACGTGTGCGATCAGCACCCGTGCTCGACGATGGTGCGCATCCTGCGCTGCCCAGCGGACGGCGCGCAGTGCCGACTGCGAGCCGTCGACGCCGACCAGGATGTACCCGTTGGCGAGATCAGCGGTCATGGCGTCTCCGGCTTCTGCGAACGAGGCTGCCTGCCTGTCTGAACGGTAGGTGAACGGCGACCGGTGTGCGAGCGGCTAAAGCCACCAGGCCGGGGGACTTTCGGCCGCGAGTGGCCGGCCCGGCTGTCATGTCGAGTCCGGCAGTCGGAGGGGCGCGAGGTCGGCGAACCGGTCCCCCGGCCCCGGATTCTGCGGATGGCACCGGCCGCCGAACTGGTGCATGACGCCCCACACCGCGTTGAGTGCGGTCTGCACCGCGCCTTCGGCCCACCCGGCCGTCCAGGAGATGTCGTCGCCCGCCAGGAACAGGCCGCGGTGCGCGGCGGCGAATCGGTCCTGCATGAAGTGGGTGAACAGCCGCTCCTGATAGCGGTAGTGCCCGGGCAGGTTGGCGCGGAAGGCGCCCATGAAGTTGCGCTCGACCTCCCACGAGACGGTCAGCGGGCTGGCGATGACGTGACTGCGGACGTCCACGTCGGGATAGATGGCGGCCAGTGAGTCGAGCATCAGGTCCATCCGTTCGGCCGCGGTCAGCGGCACCAGTTTCAACGAGTCGTCGGTCCACGTGTACGACAGGCAGATGACCGCGGGGCCCTCGTCTCCCGCCTGCGGATCGACGGGCGCACCGGCGAGCGGGCCGTCGAACAGGTACACCCCGCGCGGCATCCGGTCGGTGAGCGTCATGCTCATCGCCGGTCGGCCGGTCGTCGGGTCCCGGTCGCGCCAGAAGGGGCGGTCGACGAGGACGAAGACCTTGCTCGACCCCATGTAGTGCGTGCGCTCGACCGCGCTCCAGTGGTCGGCGTCGAGCAGTGACTCGTCGGTGCGAATCGTGTTGAGCAGCAGCCAGACCGGTGCCGTGTGCACCACCGCCGGGTAGGTCGCGATGGTGCCGTCGGCGGCGGTGACGGTGAGCCCGCGCGGGTGCGTGCGACGGAGTTCGACCACTGCCGGACGCGGCCGGCGGTTCTCGTGCAGCGAGGCCACCGACGTCCCCGCGGGCCAATGGTCGGACGCCGGGAGCTCGCGATCCCACAGCCGCAGCGGGAGCTGCTGCGAGCCGCCGACGATCCCCCGGTGCTCCTCGTCGGCCCCGGTGGCGACCACGCGCAGGATCTCCAGGATCGAGTTGCCGAAGTCCGTGTCCCAGCCGCCGGTGCCGAAGCCGACCTGACCGAACAACTCGCGGTCGGCGAACGACCGCATGTGCGCCGAGTCGACGAGGAACCGGTAGAAGGAGGTGTCGTCGTAGCGGCGCACCAGCCGATGCCAGCGGGCGGCGATCCCGCTCGGGTCCCGAGCCCGGATCGCCGCCTGCAGCGCCGACAGTCCGGCCCCGTCCTCGAGGGCGTCGGACCAGCCGCGGGCGACGCGGCCGAAGGCGGCGGGCAGGTCGGCGAGGGTCCGTCCGTGCACGGTGACGCCCTTGAGGTCGATGACGGTGTCCGGGGTGGCCTCGGCGAGCGGGTTGGGGAAGGCCGCGGTCGTCAGACCCACCTCGTCCAGGTAGCCGAACAGGGTCGTCGACGACGGCGGAAAGCGCATGGCGCCCAACTCGGCGACGGGACCGGGGTGTCCGGCGAACGACGCCGACCGCATCCGGCCGCCGATCTGTTCGGCCTCGTAGACCACCGGTCGCAGTCCCATCCGCGCCAACTCGTAGGCGACGACCGTGCCGGCCAGCCCGGCGCCGATCACCGCCACCGCCGTGCCGTGATGAATGGCCGGGACGCAGCCGAGGCCGGCGGGGTGGGCCCGGAAGGTGTCGTACGGGAACGGGAAGTCCGGCCCGATCATCGTCAGCGGCGGCCCCTGACCGGCGGCGGCCGGAGCACTCATCGCGGGCTCTCGAGGTCGGCGCCGAGCGCGCGGTACAACTCCGGCCGGCGGTCGCGCAGATACCGGTTGCGGCGTCGTGACCGGGCCAGCAGGGCGGGGTCCAGGTCGGTGACCAGCAGGTCGGCTCCTGCGGCGCCGGCCCGAACCAACTCGGTGCCGTCCGGTGCCACCGCACAGCTGCGTCCGCAGTACGTGACCCAGGTGCGCGGTCTGCCGCCCGGTTCGCGTCCGACCCGGTTGACGTAGGTGATGAACAGCTGGCTTTCGATCGCCCGCGCCGGCACCAGCGTCGTCGCGACGTGATCGTCGGGGGCGGCCAATGCCGTCGGGACCAGCAGCCAGTCGGTACCCGCGAGGGCGTGCGCGCGGACCGCCTCGGGGAACTCGACGTCGTAGCAGATGAGGATCCCGCAGGTCAGCTCCCCGAGGGAGAACTGGGTGACGAGTCGGTCGCCGGGGGTGAAGCGGGTGTCGTCGGGTGCATCGGGGTCGTCGGCGGGCGGGCGGTACAGGTGGGTCTTGCGGTAGTGGGCGCGTACCGCGCCGTCGGCATCGACGACGGCGACCGCGTTGTAGGTCGGACCGTCCGTCGATGCGCCGGATCGCTCGGCGTACCCGTAGGCGATGGTGATGCCCGCGTCTCGCGCAGCCGCCGACATCGCGCGGGCGATCGGTCCCGGCGTGGCGCGGTCCGGTCCGAGTTCGGGGCCGGTCCCGTCGCGGTATCCCGTGCAGGTGAGTTCGGCGCACACCAGGATCCGAGCCCCCGCCGCGGCGGCCGCGTGCGCGCCGGCGGCCACCTCGGTCAGCGCGCCGTCGACGTCGTCGGCGGCGGGTCCCTGCAGCAACGCCACCCGCATGATCGCCTCCGGTCCGGGTCGGCTCGGCTACTCGTCGGTGTCGGCGGCGTCGGTGCCGCGCGAGCAGCATCCGCGGTCGGTCGCCGCATCGATCAGGAGCGCGGTGCCGATGCCGAGCATCCAGGAGTCCTTCGCGATCGCGGTGCCCTGCTGGGTCGGTCGCGGCGACCCGGGCTCGTGCATGCCGGGAGTCCGCGCGTACATCGTCAGCAGACCGCTGCTGAAGGCGACCAGCCCGGCCCCCACGACGGCGGTCGGGACCAGCGGGGTCAGCAGCGCGGCGCCCAGCGCGATCTCGGTGCCGGCCAACAGCTTCCCGAAGGTGCCCGGACTGAACTTGGTCACCGACGGCAGCGCGTTGGCCGCCATGCCCTGCATTCCGGCGGCGGAGTCGGCGTCGAGCGAGAGCTTGCCGATCCCGGAGTTGAGGATGAAGGCGCCGGTCACGGCGCGCAGCGGCAGTCGGCGGAGGTGGGCGGTTCGGGGCTTCAGATTCACGATTTGCTCCTCGCTTCAGTGCGGTGGCGGGTCGGTGCGGCCCCTCATCCATCACACCAGAATCGAAGTGGCGGCGGAAGGATTCGGCGCGGGGACCACGCGTCCGGCACCGACTTCGGGCGAACCCGACCCGGCCCGATCGTTGCGAAGCGCAATCGGGCCGGGCGGAGCACAATCGGGTCAGGAGGTCTTCACGATGCCCGCACCCGATCAGCCCGTCGGCCCGGTCGATGCGACGCGCATTCCGCGTTTCGCCGGCCCGTCCACGTTCGCCCGACTTCCGCGCATCGACGAGGTCGACGAGGACGCCCTGCGGGGCGGCATCGCGGTTCTCGGGGCGCCCTTCGACGCCGGAACCTCCTATCGGCCCGGGGCGCGTTTCGGGCCCGGGCATCTGCGCGCCTCTTCGAAACTGTTGCGTCCCTTCCATCCTCGGCTGGGCGTTTCACCGTTCGCGGTGCAGCAGGTGGTCGACGCGGGCGATCTGTCGCTGAATCCGTTCGACATTCCAGAGGCTCTCGCCGCCGTCGAATCCGGCGTCGCGGACCTGCGGGCGGCGGGCCTTCGAGTCATCACGCTCGGCGGCGACCACACGATCGCCCTGCCGATCCTGCGTGCGGTAGCCCGGGACGTCGGTCCGGTGGCCGTGGTGCACTTCGACGCTCACCTGGACACGTGGGACACCTACTTCGGTGCTCCGTACACGCACGGCACGCCCTTCCGGCGTGCCTCCGAGGAGGGGCTGATCGACCTCCACCGCAGTCTGCACGTGGGCATCCGCGGCCCGCTCTACTCGGCGGCCGACCTCGGCGACGACAGCGTCCTCGGGTTCGCGGTGATCGCCGCCGACGACTACGAGACTCGCGGCATCGCAGGCGTCGTCGACAGCATGCGTCGCCGGCTCGGTGACGGGCCGATCTACGTGTCGGTCGACGTGGACGTCCTCGACCCCGCCCACGCCCCCGGCACCGGGACGCCCGAGGCCGGCGGTCTGACGTCTCGGGAACTGCTCGGCACGCTGCGCGCCCTGGCGGGCGCCGAGCTGGTCGGCGCCGACCTGGTGGAGGTCGCACCGGCCTACGACCACGCCGAGATCACCGGCATCGCCGGGGCGCACATCGTCTACGAACTGCTGGCGGTCATGGCCCCCGGTCCCCCGCCGCAGTGACCGCGGTCTTCTCCGGGGACGCCGATCTCGATGCGCGGCCTCCGCTTCGCTCCGGTCGCTTACTCGATCACCCTGGGGGCGGGCCCTTCCCAGGCGTCGTGGCCACAGGGTTGCCTCTCGCCCTACAGAGGCGTTTTCCATAGGGTTGTCGAGTAAGCCCAGGAGCGAAGCGACTGAGCGCATCGAGACGACAGCGGCGCGGGCCTTCCCAGGGGTTGCCAACAGGGTTGTCGAGTAGGTGAGGAGCGCTAGCGACGAGCCGTATCGAGGCGACGTACGCCGATCTCGATGCGCGGCCTCCGCTTCGCTCCGGTCGCTTACTCGATCACCCTGGGGATGGGGCCTTCCCAGGGGTTGTCGCCAACAGGGTTGTCTCTCACGGGGCTGCCGCTCTACAGGGGCGTCTTCCATAGGGTTGTCGAGTAAGCCCAGGAGCGAAGCGACTGAGCGCATCGAGACGACGACGGCGGCGGGGCGGGATCTCGATGCGCGGCCTCCGCTACGCTCCGGTCGCTTACTCGATCACCCTGGAGGCGGGCCCTCGCCGCGTTCGGCGTCTGACGCCGCTCCCGGCACGGCGGGCGCGGTGTCTGCGGTGCCATAGGATGGTGCGGCCACAGCGAGGAGAGGATCATGGTGTCGATGCAGGCCGCAGGCGAGAGCAACGGATACTTCGACGACGAGTTCGTCGGAAAGTTCGACGAGTTGCTGCGTTGGCGGCGCGACGTTCGTCACTTCAAGACCGACGAACTCGCACCCGGTCTGGTCGACGACATCATCGCTTCGGCGGAACTGTCGCCGTCGGTCGGCAACAGTCAGCCGTGGCGTTGGGTGCAGGTTCAGTCGCCGGAGCCGCGTGCGGTCGTCAAGGAGACCTTCGCCCGCTGCAACGCCGACGCGCTCGAAGGATATCGAGGCGAACGCGCCCAGCGGTATCTGTCGCTGAAGCTCGCCGGTCTCGACCAGGCGCCGGTCCACCTCGCGGTGTTCTGCGAGGACGAGACCGCCCAGGGACACGGTCTGGGTCGCCAGACGATGCCGGAGACCCTCGCCTACTCGGTGGTCACGGCCATCGGCAGCCTGTGGCTGGCCGCGCGGGCGCGTGGCGTCGGTGTCGGCTGGATATCCATCGTCGAACCGGAGGCGGTGCACCGGGCGCTCGACGTGCCCGCGGAGTGGCGATTCGTCGCCTACCTGTGCATCGGCTACCCGGAGCAGGTGGAGATGACCCCGGAGTTGGAGCGCGAGGGCTGGCAGGCGCGCACCGACCCCCGGGCCCGGTTGTTCGTTCGCTGAGCCGCGGCGCTGTGCGCCCTGGGCGAAAAGGTCCTGGCGCGGCGCCGCGACCGTCATACGATCGCGACGACGGCGCGAGCTGCGCCGACCAATCCCCCGATGGAAGGATCGCGATCGTATGACCGACCAGATCACCGCCCTGGACCTGCCCGCAGGCGAACTGAGCGAGGACACCCGTAAGTACTTCGACGTCTGCCGCGACAAGCTCGGAATGGTTCCGAACGTGCTGCAGGCGTACACCTTCGACGAGGCGAAGCTGCGGGCGTTCACCACCATGTACAACGATCTGATGCTCGCCGACTCGGGTCTGTCGAAGCTGGAACGCGAGATGATCGCGGTGGTCGTCTCGTCGATCAACAAGTGCTACTACTGCCTGACCGCCCACGGCGCCGCCGTGCGCGAACTGTCGGGCGACCCCGAACTGGGTGAGCTGCTGGTGATGAACTTCCGCGCCGCCGATCTGTCCGACCGTCAGCGGGCGATGCTGCTGTTCGCCGAGAAGATCACCGAGCAGCCGTCGAAGATGGAGGAGAGCGACCGGCAGGGACTGCGCGACGTCGGCTTCTGCGACCGCGACATCTTCGACGTCGCCTCGACCGCGGCGTTCTTCAACATGACCAACCGGGTGGCCAGCGGCATCGACATGCGCCCCAATCCGGAGTACACGTCCCAGCACCGCTGAGGTGCCGGTGCGGCTCAGCGCGTCGCGGCGGTGACTGCCTCCTGCAGTTCGGCGGTCACCAGCCGGGTGAGCTGCGCGGGGGTCGGCGCCGCCCCGTCGACGCCTTCGGCGGCCACCTCGATCGGCGCCGAGAACAGCACCGTGGGGCGCCCGCCGCCGTCGGGATAGACGATCCCGGCGCACACCAGCCACGGGTCGGCCCCCGCGCGAACCGCGCCCGACGCGATGTGGCCGACCCCGCTGCTGACCTTCTGCAGCCGCAGCGGATCCCCCTCATTGCAGGTGCCCTCGGGGAAGATGGCGATCGAGTCGCCGTCGGACATCCGCCCCACGCACACCTCCATCATCTGCTTGCCCGCGGCCGCAGCGGCCCGCAGGCCGTGGTCCTTCTGCCGGAACACCGGGATGCCCCCGAGATCGTCGATCTTGCGGCGCTGGGCCGGCTCGGCGAACAGTTCGTCCTTCGCCAGCACACGCAGGCGCCCGATGCGCGGCCGCAGCGGCGAACAGAATCCGGCCGCGGCGAGGACGAACGGGTCCGTGCGCCGGACGTGATTGGCGGCGATCAGCAGCGGCACGTCGCGGCGTCCGACGATCTGCGCCATGGCCCGCCGGGCACCGACGGCGTAGGCGACGCGGGGACGGTACCGCGCGGCCAGGATCGCGTACATCGCCTTCGCCTTCAGCGGCGGCTGGCGGTGCGTCCGGTAGAAGTCGTAGACCTGTGTCGCGTGCTCGAAATCGACGTCCATGAAGCTACGGTACCGTAACTTACGGTGTCGTAACTTGAGGGACGGGTCGACGTCAGACCGTGACGAAGCCCTTGGCGACCAACCAGTCGCGGGCGACGTCGGCCGGTTCGCGGCCGTCGACGTCGACCTGACGGTTCATTTCGGTCATCTCCGCGGAGGTGAGCGCGGCCATCACCGGGGCGGTGACCTTCGCGATCGACGGGAACTCCTTGCTGACGTCCTCGCGCATGGTGACCGCCGCGTTGTAGTGCGGGAAGAACTGCTTGTCGTCGTCCAGGAGCTGCAGGTCGAGGGCCTTGATCCGACCGTCGGTGGTGAACACCTCGCCGAAGACGCAGTTGCCGTTGGCGACGGCCTGATAGATGATCCCCGTCTGCAGGATCTGGGTCTGCGCCTGCGCGGGATCGAAACCGTACTTGGCCGCCATGCCGGGAAAGCCGTCCTGTCGGCTGCGGAACTCGGTCTCCAGACAGGTGGTGGCCGCGGCGGGATCGCGCTTGACCAGTGCCGCGTAGTCCGACAGCGTGCGGACCCCCGTCTTCGCGGCGTTCGCGCGGTTGACCGCGAGCGCGTACGTGTTGTCCAGCGGCGCCGGATTGACCCAGACGATGCCGTTGCGCGCCAGATCCTCGTCGCGCACGGCATCGAACTGCTTGGTGGCGTCCGGGATCGGGAGTTCGTTGCCGAGATAGTTGATCCAGCCGGTGCCGGTGTACTCGATCGTGACGTCCACCTGGCCGGCGGCCATGGCGTCGCGGGCGCTGTTGGATCCCTGAATGTTGGTCAGGTCTCGGACGTCGGCGCCTGCCGCGGACAGCGAGAAGCCGAGGATGTATCCCAGGATCACCTGCTCGGTGAAGTCCTTGGAGCCGACGGTGATCGTCTGCCCGTCGAGATCGGGCTGGACGGTGATCGAGCCCGGCTTCACCGGCAGCGGCAGGGCCCCGCCCGACTGCAGGCCGCACGCGGCGACCCCGAAGGTCATCGCGAGCACGGCCGCCAGTGCGACGACGAGGCGCCCGGATCGGCGCCGACCGTCTCCCCGCATGGTGATCATCGAAGTCCCTTCGGGCCGAGGTAACGCTCGGCGAGTGCGCCGAGCCAGTCCACCACCAGGGCCAGGGCGACGGCGAGCACGGCGCCCACGACGAGGGTCACGTTGTCGCGGAGCTTGTAGCCGGTGTCGACCAGGATCCCGAGACCGCCCGCGTCGACGAGGAAGCACAGCGTCGCGGTGCCGACCGCCAGGACGAGCGAGGTGCGCAGGCCCGCCAGGATGAACGGAACCGCCAGCGGCAGCTCGACTTTCGCGAGCACTCGCAGTTCCGACATGCCCTGTCCCTTCGCGGCGTCGGTGATCGCGGGGTCGACCTCCTGCAGGCCCAGCATGCTGTTGCGCAGCACGGGAAGGAGTGAGTAGAAGGCGATCGGAAGCACCCCGATCCAGAAGCCGGTGGTCGCCGTCCAGAGGAAGAACAGCACCAGTAGACCGATCGCGGGCGCGGCCTGCCCGATGTTGGCGACGCCGATGAAGGCCGGCGCCAGCCACCGCAGGCGGGGGCGCGTGACGAGGACCGCGACCGGCACCGCCACCAGCAGGACGATCGCGGTGATCGCGGCGGTCAGCGCCAGGTGCTGTAGGACGAGCTCGCTGATGTACGACGGATTGATCGTCGCCTTCTGCGTGGCGGTCAGGTCGTGGGAGAACGCCCACGCCAGCACGCCGACGGCGAGGGCGAGCGCGATGACCGGCTGGATCCACAGCTGCAGGTTCGTCGTCGAGCCGACGGAGGCCTCTTGCGGCGCGGTTGCTGAGGTCATCGCTCTGAACTCGCAGGGGTGTCTTTCGCCTCGGCCCAGGTGGCTGCCTCGTCCGCGTGCGGGTCGACGATCGCCGGGTTGCCCTCGTGGTGTTCGCGAAGCGCCCGGATCGAGTCGATCAGCGTCTCGATGGTCACCACGCCGACGTACCGGCCGCGCGGGCCGGTCACCACCGCCGACGCCATCCGCTCGGCGAGGATCGCCTCGAGGGCGTCCTGCAGGGTGGAACTGGTCGACACCAGCTCCCCGACCGGCAGTCCGACGTTCCTGATCGTCGTCGCGCCGAGCAGATGCCTGCGGTCGGTCCAGCGGATCGGTCGGTCGCGGGCGTCGAGGATGATGCCCCAGTCGTCGATCTTCGCCGCGAACTCCGACGCCGAGTCCCCCTCGTGGGCGGTGGGGCGCTGCTCGATGTCCACGTCGCGGACCCGCAGCAGGTTCAGCTGCTGCAGGGAGGCGCCCGAGCCGACGAATCCCTCCACCGTCTCGTTGGCGGGATTCGCGAGGATCGCCTCGGGCGAGTCGTACTGCAGCACCTTCGACCGCTCGCCCAGGACGGCGATCTTGTCGCCGAGTTTCACCGCCTCGTTGAAGTCGTGCGTGACGAAGACGATCGTCTTGTGCAGTTCGGCCTGCAGCTGCATCAACTCGTCCTGGAGCAGACCCCGGGTGATCGGGTCGACGGCGCCGAAGGGCTCGTCCATCAGCAGTACCGGCGGGTCGGCGGCGAGGGCTCGGGCGACGCCGACGCGTTGCTGCTGTCCGCCCGATAGTTGACGCGGATATCGACCGCCGAACTGCGCCGGATCCAGACCCACCAGATCGAGCAGTTCCTCGACTCGGTCGTTGATCCGCCGCCGATCCCATTTCAACAGTTTCGGGACCACCGCGATGTTCTGCGCCACGGTCATGTGGGGAAACAGGCCGCCCTGCTGAATCGCGTATCCGATGTTCTGACGAAGCTTGTTGGCATCGATCGAGAGGGCGTCGCGGCCGTCGATCGTGATTCGTCCGCTGGAGGGTTCGATCAGCCGGTTGATCATGCGCATCGTGGTGGTCTTCCCGCTTCCGGAGGGGCCGACGAGGACCACGATCTCACCGGCGGGAATGGTCAGTGAGACATCGTCGACAGCGGGAATTCGCTGTCCTGGATAGATTTTCGAGACGTGTTCGAGAACGATCTCGACGCCGGATACCGCGTTGTCCACGGCTTTGTCATCAGTGGTCATCGGATCCCTTTCGATGTCGTCATTCGGCCGATCACGACGTAGATTCCGTCGAGGATCAGCGCGAGGATGACGATCAGAACGGTGCCTGTCAGGGCCTGTGGAATCGCCGTCGGACTGCCGACGCGAGAGAGGCCGGAGAAGATGAGATTGCCCAGGCCGGGGCCTTTGGCGTATGCCGCGATCGCGAGGATTCCCATCGCCATCTGGGTGGCCACGCGCATGCCGGTGAGGATCGACGGCCAGGCCAACGCGAGTTCGACCTGCGTCAACACGCGAATCCTGGTCATCCCGATCCCCTTGGCGGCATCGGTGACGGCGGGATCGACGGCGGCGAGTCCGACGATGGTGTTCCGAACGATCGGGAGCAGCGAATACATGGTCAGCGCGATGACCGTCGGTGGCACACCGAGCCCCACAATGGGGATGAGCAGCCCGAGCAGGGCGAATGACGGAATGGTCAGGATGGTGCTGGACAATGCGGTGGCGATCGCCGAACCGGCCGGACTCCGGTAAACCGCGATGCCGACTCCGACGCCGATGACTGTCGCCAGTAGAAGGCATTGAATCACTGCGCTCACGTGCAGGTAGGAATCGACCACGAGCTGTGACTTGCGGCTTGAAATGAAATCCCATATGGCGTTCAGAACAATTCCCCCTCGGGTCGCCAGTTCACCGTATCGCAATTCGATCGGCGATTTGCGCGAGGATGAAACCGATCGATGAATCCGCTGGTCGCGGCGGCGAGTCGCAGACCGGTTCGATCGGGAGAGTCGGCCGGGTTCAGGAAGCGGGCCGCGTGATCACCGCCGAGATCCGCGAGGCGGCCTCGACGAGCGCGACCGTGAGTTCGCGGCGCACCTGGAGGGGCACCGACGAGCGCAGCACGCCGAGCTGGAGCTCGAACTCCGCGCGGCCGTCACGGAACACCGGAGCGGCGAGATAGCTGATCGGCTGGTCCTCGTCGGCGTCGAGTTCGTCGTCGGTGAGCGCCCGGGACGAGAGCTGAGCCAGTCGGCGGGTGGCGGTTCGGCGCAGCGACGGGTCGATCAACAGCGGACCCACCGCGCCGAGCAACTCGGCGAGGACCTCCACCAGCATCACATCCGACGAGTCGGGCCGATACGCGGCCACGCCTCGAGCGCGCACGGATGCCAGCAGTCGCCGGCGGGCGGTGTTCGGCGCGGTACGCTCCCCCGTCCTCGCATCCCGGTCGGCCCTCTCATCCCGCTCGGCCCAGGCGTCTCGGTCGTCATCGCGCCAGGCCATGGCCGCCGCGCCCACCGGATACGCGATCGACAGCGACTGCCCGACGCCGAGTCCGGGCACCGGTCGGACGGTGCTGTGCCGCTTCGCGACCACCGTCATCCGATCGACGGTGAAGCGGGCCAGGGTGACGCCGCACTCGGTCGCGTCCACCAGTTCGGCGAGGATCGCCTCGACTTCGGGGCCTGCCGGGCCGGTGTCGGGAGGGGGCGTGGCCGAGGCCGCGAAGGCGTGGGCGGCCGGTCCGAGCCGATAGCGCAGGTCGGCGTCGCGCTGTGCCCAGTCGGCCGCGTCGAGCTCGGCGAGGATCGCCGTCATGGTGGCGCGCGAGACCGACAGTCGGTCGGCGATCTGCGCGATCGTGCGCGGCTCGTCGGCGTTCGCGAGAAGCTCGAGGGTGTCGATGACCCGTCTCGTGGGCGGCGATCCGGACATGAGTGTCTGCTCTCTGGGACATGGGGGTTGTGCCGCCACCGGGCGGCCGCTACTTTGTGACGGATATTCAATCACATCGACTCGAATAATCGATTCGAAGCGGAAGTCTCAGGAAAGGCGGCGCAGATGGTCGACAACAGGGCACTCGACGGGAGGGTCGCCATCGTCACCGGCGCCGGCCGCGGCATCGGCGCGGGCATCGCCCTCGGTTTCGCCGAGGCCGGAGCCGACGTGGTGCTGGCGGCGCGCAACGAGGAACAGTTGACCGAGGTCGCCGCGCAGATCCGCGACCTCGGTCGGCGCGCGACCGTCGTCCCGATCAACCTGTTCAAAGAGGATCCGGCGGCGCTGGTCGAGGCGGCCGTCGCCGACTACGGACGCCTGGACGTGGTGGTGAACAACGTCGGCGGCGCGATGCCGAAGCCCTTCCTGGAGACCAGCGTCAAAGACCTGGCCGGAGCGTTCGCCTTCAACGTCGGCTCGGCTCACGCGCTCAACCTCGCCGCCGTGCCGAAGATGCTCGAGAACGACGGACGCGGCTCGATCATCAACATCACCTCGTCGATCACCCAGCACCCCGGCCGCGGCTTCCTCGCCTACGGAACGGTCAAGGCGGCACTCGCCCACTACACCCGGATGGCCGCCCAGGACCTCTCGCCCCGGATCCGGGTCAACGGCATCGCACCCGGCACCATCCGCACGCCGTCGCTGGAGTACGTCGCCGCCGACGACGGGATGCGCGCGCAGATCGAGAGCAAGACCCCGATGCGCAGGCTCGGCGCGCCCGACGACATCGCCGCCGCCGCGGTCTTCCTCGCGGGCGACGCCTCGTCGTACCTGACCGGCAAGATCCTCGAGGTCGACGGCGGCCTCGTCGCGGCCAACGTCGTCGTGCCGATCCCCGACCTGTGACCGCACCCGACCGAGACCGACATCCCGACCGATAGGACCGCATTCATGAGCACCCCCACCGCCGGCCGACTGGCCGACCCCTACGCCGACGACCTCCGTCAGATCGAGACGGTGAAGTATCGGTACATGCGCGCCGTCGACACCAAGGACTGGGAGGCGCTGGCGCAGACCCTGACCGAGGACGTCCACGCCGCCTACGGTTCCAAGGTCGGCGGCAAGGCCCTCGACTTCGACGACCGGGATTCGCTGGTCGCCTACCTGCGCAAGGTGATGACGCCGACGATGTCGACCGAGCACCGGGTCGATCATCCGATCATCGAGATCGACGGCGACACTGCGACCGGCAGCTGGTATCTGCAGGACCGGCTGCTGATCCCCGAGTACGACGTGCTGATCATCGGTGCCGCGTTCTACACCGACACCTACCGGCGCACGGCGGACGGCTGGAAGATCAGCTCCACCGGCTACGCGCGCACCTTCGAGGCCACCGGCACGCTCTCGGCGGCCGGCTTCCGCGTGAAGCAGGGGCCGGCGATGGTCGGCGGGCCCGATCAGTCGGGCGACGCCGCGACATAGTCGGCCAGATGCTGCCCGGTCAGCGTCGACCGGTCCGCGACCAGTGCGGCGGGCGTGCCCTCGAAGACGATGCGCCCGCCGTCCTGGCCCGCACCCGGACCGATGTCGATGATCCAGTCGGCGTGCGCCATCATCGCCTGATGGTGCTCGATGACGATGACCGACCGGCTGGCGTCGACGAGCCGGTCGAGCAGGCCGAGCAGCTGCTCGACGTCGGCCAGGTGCAGTCCCGTGGTCGGCTCGTCCAGCACGTAGATCGACGCCTTGTCCGCCATCGCGGTCGCCAGTTTGATCCGCTGGCGTTCACCGCCCGACAGCGTCGTCAGCGGCTGCCCCAGCGTCAGATAACCCAGGCCGACGTCGGCGAGGCGCTGCAGGATCTTGTGCGCGGCGGGCACCCGCGACTCGCCGGCGCCGAAGAACTCGGCGGCCGCATCCACCGACATCGCGAGCACCTCGCTGATGTCGCGGCCGCCCAGCCGGTACTCCAGCACCGCGGTGTCGAACCGTTTGCCCCCGCAGGTCTCGCAGGGGCTGGCGACCCCGGCCATCGTCGCCAGGTCGGTGTAGATGACCCCGGCGCCCTTGCACTCCGGGCACGCGCCTTCGGAGTTGGCGCTGAACAACGCGGGTTTGACGCCGTTGGCCTTGGCGAAGGCCTTGCGGATCGGGTCGAGCAGCCCGGTGTACGTCGCCGGATTGCTGCGGCGTGAACCGCGGATGGCGGTCTGATCGATCGAGACGACGTCGGCGCCGCTCGGCATCGAACCGTGGATCAGCGAGCTCTTGCCCGAACCGGCGACGCCCGTGACGACGGCGAGCACCCCCAGCGGAATGTCGACGTCGACGTCGCACAGGTTGTTGGCACTGGCCCCGCGGATCTCCAACCGCCCGGTCGCGGTGCGGACGGTGTCCTTCAACCGGGCGCGGTCGTGCAGGTGGCGGCCGGTGAGCGTGTCCGACGACGCCAAGCCCGCGACCGAGCCCTCGAAGCAGATCTGTCCGCCGTGGGCGCCGGCTCGGGGCCCCAGGTCGACCACGTGGTCGGCGATGGCGATCGTCTCGGGCTTGTGCTCCACCACGAGCACGGTGTTCCCCTTGTCGCGCAGGCGTAGCAGCAGCGCGTTCATCCGCGCGATGTCGTGCGGATGCAAGCCGACCGTGGGCTCGTCGAAGACATAGGTGATGTCGGTCAACGCCGATCCGAGATGCCGGATCATCTTGGCGCGCTGGGCCTCGCCGCCCGACAGGGTGCCGGTCGGACGCTCCAGCGACAGGTAGCCGAGGCCGATCTCGACGAACGAGTCGAGCAGCGCGTGCAGCTTCGCCAGCAGCGGCGCCACGGTCGGCTCGTCGAGGCCGTCGACCCACTGGGCCAGATCGGTGATCTGCATGCGGCACGCGTCGGCGATGCTGACCTGCCCGATCCGACAGTTCCGCGCCGGCTCGGCCAGGCGGGTGCCGTCGCAGTCCGGGCAGGCGGTGGCGGTGACCGCCCGCTCGATGAAGGCGCGGATGTGCGGCTGCACCGAGTCGAGGTCCTTCGACAGCATCGACTTGGTGATCCGCGGAATGACTCCCTCGTAGGTCAGGTTGATGCCCTCGACCTTGATCTTCGTGGCCTCGCGGTACAGCAGGTCGTGCAGCTCGCGGTCGGTGAACCGGCCGACGGGCTTGTCCATGTCGAAGTAACCGCTGCCGCCGAAGATCCGCCCGTACCAGCCGTCCATGCTGTACCCGGGGATCTTGAGGGCACCGCCCGACAGCGACTTGTCGGCGTCGTAGATCTCGGTCAGATCGATGTCGGAGACCGCACCCATGCCCTCGCAGCGCGGGCACATGCCGCCGACCCGCTCGAAGGTCTGCTTGACTGCCTTGACCTCGGTGCCGCGCTGGACCTTCACCGCCCCGCTCGCGGAGATCGTCGGCACGTTGAACGAGAACGCATTGGGCCCGCCGATCTGCGGGGAACCGATCTTGCTGAACAGGATCCGCAGCATCGCGTTGGCGTCGGTGACGGTGCCGACGGTCGATCGGGGGTTGCCGCCGATCCGTTCCTGGTCGACGATGATGGCCGTCGTGATGCCGTCGAGGACGTCGACGTCGGGCCGGGCGAGCGAAGGCATGAATCCCTGCACGAAGGCGCTGTATGTTTCGTTGATGAGGCGTTGGGACTCGGCGGCGACGGTTCCGAACACAAGTGAGCTCTTACCGGAGCCGGACACCCCGGTGAACACGGTGAGGCGGCGCTTGGGCAGGTCGACGCTGACGTCCTTGAGGTTGTTGACCCGGGCGCCCTGGACGCGGATCAGGTCGTGGCTGTCGGCGGGGGCGGTGTCACGCGATGACGAGGACATGGCGACCATTGTCACTCACGGGGCCGACGACGTCCGCGGAGTCGGCGAGCGGGCACCGTCCGCGCGGACGGCACAATGGACCCTGAAACACCTCGTGGCGACGATGATTCGCCGGGTGCGCGAGAGCGGAGGCAGGGTGGACGGGGGCACGGTGGACAGGGGCGGGGTGGGCGCGGACGGGATCGATGAGCGGCGGGGTACGCACGACGGCTACCCGATCCGCAACTCGCTGTTGATCTGCGGTGTGGTCGGCGTCCTGCTCGTCATCAACCTGCTCGCCCACTTCGGGGGTCACTGGGTCGGGATGCTCGCGGTGCCGCTGGGCGCGGTGGGGTTGGCCGTGGCCGCCAACCGCAGCGGGCTGGCGTGGTCGGAGATGGGCGTCAGCGTCTCCGAGCTCAAGTACGGCTTCCGCTGGTCGGCGATCGTCCTGGTCGCCGTCGTGGTGGTGGTCGCCGTCGCCGTGGCGATCCCGACCACCCGCACGCTTTTCCTCAACGACCGCTACTCGTCGGCCCGCGATGCGCTGCTGGCCGCGGTGGTGTGGATCCCGTTGCAGACGGTCCTGCCGGAGGAACTGCTCTTCCGCGGTGTGCTGCAGGGGTCGCTGCGGCGCTCGCTGAGCAGGCGCGCCACCCTGCTGGTCGGTGCCGGCCTGTTCGGCCTCTGGCACATCATGTCCTCGCTCGGGCTGTCGGCGGGCAATGCGGGCGTGACGGGGGCGATCGGAGCGGGGATGGGAGCGGCGGTAGCCGGCGTGGTCGGTGCCGTGGTCGCCACGACGGCGGCCGGTTGGATCCTCGGCTGGCTCCGTTTCCGCACGGCCAACCTGCTGGCGCCCATCGTCCTGCACTGGACGCTCAACGCCTCCGGCGCCCTGGGGGCGGCACTGGCCTGGCACCTGCTGTAGCGAGGTTCAGTCGCCCGCGCCGCGCGGCAGCCACGGCAGCCTCGGGAGCACGGCGGCGACGAGCGTCGGCACGATCAATGCGGCGGCGAGGCCGATCAGCATGGCCGCGACGACGTCGGTGAGCCAGTGCATGCCGAGGTACAGGCGTGAGAGCGCGGCCGCCGAGGCCACCGACAGCGCCACCAGGACCAGCGCCGCGCGTGCGGCGGCGGCGACGCGCGGAATGACGAGCACGGCCAGGCCGAAGGCGAGGGCGGCGGCTCCGGTCGTGTGCCCGGACGGGAACGAACCCGCGGCCTCGTGGGCCTCCAACTGCCACGCCATCGGCGGCCGGGTGCGATGGACGAGGATCTTGAGCACCTCGGTGACCGCGGCGGCACCCACGACCGTGGCCAACAGGCTCGCACCGCGGTCGATTCGGTAGTCGCGGCGCCACAGGAGGGCCGCGGCCAGGGCCGCCAGCACGACGGTGCCGACCGGACTCAGGACGGTGGAGACGAACTCGGCGACCGCGGTGGTGACGCCGGAGCGGTGCCCCAGCAGGAACGACCAGGTGGAGTGATCGACCGACAGCGGTCCGTGCGCGGCGTACACCGTCGCGGCCAGGACCGCCGTCACCGCGAGAAGTGCGACCCCGATGCCCACCCGGACGGTGGAGGCGGTGGGCCGCAGCAGCGGTGACGAGGGGTGGGCCGGCGAGGCTCCGGCGGTCGCGGGCGGTCCTGCCGGCGGTACTGCGGAGTGGCGGGGTGAGGTTCCGGGCATGCCTCGAAACTATGGGCGAGGCGCTTAGCGGACGCTGTGAGCCGACCGTCCCGACGCGGTCCGGACGGCCGGGCGTCTTCACCGGTTACGGCGTCGCGCGCACCGTCCGACGACTACCTTGGGTCAGTGATCATCGGTGCCGGCGGGCGTCGGTGACTCCAGCGGGTGACGGCGAGAGGCGACATGGAGGCTATCAACACTGCGACGGGTCCGATCGACGCGGATCGTCTCGGAACGGTGCTCTCGCACGAACACATCTTCGTCCTCAACGAGGACTACCGCATCAACTTCCTCGCCGACTGGGACGAGTCGGCCGAGATCGACCACGCGGTCGGCAAGCTCGGCGCGGTGAAGGCGGCGGGGATCGACACGATTCTGGACGTGTCGGTGGCCGGACTCGGACGCAATGTGGAGCGGGTCGTCCGGGTGGCACGCCAGGTCTCGCTCAACATCGTGGTGGCCACCGGCCTGTACACCTTCCACGACCTGCCCTTCCAGTTCCACTACACCGGTCCGGCGCTCGGCTTCGACGGACCCGATCCGCTCGATGAGCGGTTCATCCGGGATCTGACCGAAGGCATCGGCACCACCGGCGTCAAGGCGGGCTTCCTGTTCTGCGCGATCGAGGCGGAGGGGCTCAGCGCCGGCGTGGAGCGCGTGATGCGCGCGGTCGGTCGGGCCGCGGTCGCCACCGGTGCGCCAGTGGTCGTTCACACCAATCCGCACACGCAGTCCGGTCTCGTCGCGCAGCGGGTGCTGGCCGAGGAGGGCGTCGACCTGACTCGGGTGCAGGTCGCGCACTGCGGCGACACCACCGACCTGGACTATCTGATGCGAATCGCCGACGCGGGGTCGATCGTCGGCCTCGACCGGTTCGGCCTCGACGTGCTCCTCCCCTACGGCGACCGCCTCCACACCCTGCTGCGGCTCATCGAACGCGGATACGCGGACCGGATCGCGCTGTCGCACGACGCCTTCTGCTTCAGCGACTGGTTCGACCGCGAGAAGCGCCGGGAGGTGGCTCCCGACTGGAACTACCTGCAGGTGACCGGCCGGGTGCTGCCCGACCTGCGGGCGGCCGGAGTCGACGAGGCGACGATCGCCGCGATGATGCGGCACACGCCCCGCCGCTTCCTCACCCCGGTGAGCGCGGCCGAGCCGGCGGACGAGCAGACGGCGCCGCAGTCGATCGCCAAACTATCTGGAGTTAGTACAGACAAAGGGTAGGATCAGATCATGACCGCCGACTACACCGAGATGATTCGCCGCGCCGGGATGCGAGTGACTCGGCCGCGACTCGCGGTGCTGGCGGCCCTGGACGCACGGCCGCACGCCGAGACCGACGCGGTGTTGGCGGCGGTGCGCGAGACGCTGCCGGGCGTCTCCCGCCAGGCCGTCTACGACGTTCTGCACGCGCTGTCCGGCGCCGGGCTCATCCGGCGGATCCAGCCCTCGGGACACGTGGCCCTGTACGAGACGAGGGTCGCCGACAACCACCACCACCTCGTCTGCCGGGTGTGCGGCGCGGTTCGCGACGTCGACTGCGCCGTCGGCGCAGCGCCGTGCCTCACCGCCGCCGAGGACCACGGGTATCGGATCGACGAGGCGGAGGTCATCTACTGGGGCCTCTGCCCCGACTGCGCCGCCGATCCCGGCGCCGACTCCGACGTCGACCGCAGTCGCTGAGGGGCGTGCCCGGCTGCCGCAACCGCCGAGAACGAGCGCTCGGTCACAGGTAGCCTCGATCTATGAAACTTGGTCTGCAACTCGGATACTGGGGCGCACAGCCGCCCGCCGGTCATCGCGAACTGGTCGCCGCCGCCGAACGTTCGGGGTTCGACTCGGTGTACACCGCGGAGGCCTGGGGCTCGGACGCCTACACGCCGCTGTCGTGGTACGGCTCGTCGACCGAGCGGCTGAAGCTCGGCACCTCCGTGCTGCAGCTGTCCGCACGCACCCCCACCGCCTGCGCGATGGCGGCCCTGACCCTCGATCATCTCTCCGGCGGCCGTCACGTCGTGGGGCTCGGCGTCTCGGGCCCGCAGGTGGTGGAGGGCTGGTACGGTCAGCGTTTCGCGAAGCCGCTCGCCCGCACCCGCGAGTACATCGACATCATGCGTCAGGTCTGGGCGCGAGAGGCTCCGGTCACCAGCGCCGGTCCGCACTACCCGCTGCCGTACGACGGCGCCGACGCGACCGGCCTGGGCAAGGCGCTCAAGCCGATCGTCCATCCGCTGCGGCGCGACATCCCGATCCTCCTCGGCGCCGAGGGCCCCAAGAACATCGCGCTCGCCGCCGAGATCGCCGACGGCTGGCTGCCCCTGTTCTTCACGCCGCGGATGGCCGATCAATACAACGGCTGGCTCGACGAGGGCTTCGCTCGGCCCGGCGCCCGCCACACGCGGGAGACCTTCGAGATCGCGGCGGTCGCGCAGATCGTCCTGACCGACGACACCGAGGCCGCCTACGCGGCGATCAAGCCCTTCCTCGCCCTCTACATGGGCGGCATGGGCAGTGAGGACACCAACTTCCACGCCGAGGTCTATCGCCGGATGGGCTACGGCGAGTTGGTCGACGAGGTGACCGAACTGTTCCGGTCCGGACGCAAGGACGAGGCGGCCCGGGTGATCCCGGACGCCGTGGTCGACGACTCGGCCATCGTCGGCGACGAGGCGCACGTCCGCCGCAAGATCACCGAGTGGGAGAACGCCGGCGTGACGACCATGCTCGTCTCGCCCGGCTCGGTCGCCGAGGTGGAGAGACTCGCGTCACTCGTGTCCTGACCGAAGGTGAACTCAGGCTGGACAAGGTGAACGGAAAGTTAACTTGAATCTAATGGAGCTTGACTTCACCTTGCCGAAAGGTTACAAATATATGGACCGCAACGAACTGAGGAGGGTTCCACTATGCGTAACCGCACCAGCCCGACCTTTGTGTCCGCCGTCCGTGACTACGCGCGCCGGATCGCCGCACGAATGAACCAGAGCGCCAACGAGCGCCTGAGCCTGCAACTCGGCAACTCGCCGATCGCAGTGCTCGGAGCCGCCTGAGTACCGCTCCGTTAGGCAGACAGCGAGGGACCCCGTCGGAGATCCGACGGGGTCCCTCGCTGTTTCAGCGGTGTCGGTGCTTCAGGGGCCAGTGCTTCAGGGGCCAGTGCTTCAGCGAGCCGGTGTTTCAGCGAGCCGGTGGCCGGGGGACGCCGCTGGTCAGATGCCATGCACCACAGGAGCATTCGTACGACCGCAGAGTCGTTCGGCCGTTCGAATCGCGGGCGATCGCCAAGATCGCGCCGGCGACGGCGGCCGATGTCGGGTAGGCGATCTTCTCCGGCGTCGGACACCGCAACCCGGCGACGGGGACGACTCGCGGTCGTCGGCGCGGTTTCGCGGCGGCCGCCCGCGTCCCCGCCTCGATGCGCCGGTAGTACTCCTCGAGTTCGTCGTCGTCGAAGGGCATCTCACACCGGCGTGGTGTAGCGCGGCAGCACGCGGAACACCTGCAGCTCCCGCGGCACGCCCTTGGCCTTGAAGCGCCGTCGACGGATCACGTAGTCCGCGAGATCGACCTGGGCCAGAGCGGCTTCGCTCGCGTACACCTCGCCGCCGCCGGCTCCGTCGCAGACCCGCGCCGCGATGTTCACGTCGACGCCGAGATAGTCTGAACCGACCGCGCGGGGCATTCCCGTGTGCAGGCCGGCGCGCAGGGCCGGCCGGAACTCGCCGATCACGATGGCGCTCACCGCCCCGACCGCCTCGTGCGCCGCGGCGATCGCCTCCCCCGCGTCCAAGAAGACCGCCATCGTGCCGTCGCCGAGCGTCTTGACGACCTTTCCGCCGTGCGCCGCGATCACCTGCTCGCACGCCTCGTTCACCGCGGCCAGGAGTTCGAGCACCTGGTCGTCGCCTGCGCGCAGCGCCCACGAGGAGAAGCCGACGAGATCGGTGAACAGGATGGTCGCGGGCACCGGTCCCGCGGGTTCGGCGCGACGATGCTCGATGAGCGACTGCCACACCGCGACCGACGCCAACCCCAACTCGCGTACGGCGCTGGGCCGGTCGGGCCGAACCTCGGTGAACAGTCGCGCGACCCGGTCGGAGGTCCGGTCGGCGGCGGGGAATCGGTCGCCCACCGGGGCCAGTCGCCGTGCCAACTGCGCGGCTCGCATCGCCGCGGAACTCTCGTCGGTGCGGGCCAGGAGCTCACCGGCGCGCTGCAGGGGGCCGCCGGGTCCGTCCTCATCGCGGCGTTCGTCGTTCACCTCACCGATCGTAGGGCACTGGCGGTGTCGGCGTTCGGCGCCGCAGTCCGGTCAGCGCAGCCGTTCGGCCTCGTGCGCCAGTCGCAGCACTTCGGCGGCGAGATCGGCCAGGCAGTCGTGGTCGGCCTTCTCCTGCAACGCCGTGGTCAGGTCCTCGGCCGCGCAGCGCAGCGCGAACATCCGATCGCCCAGGCCCTCGGCTTCCGCCGGGGTGAGGATCACCGCGTCGGCGGGAATAGAGGTGCCCTCCACGAGCGTTCTCTGTTCGTAGGCGCGTTGGCGGCACGATCGCTTGCAGTACTTGCGCCTGCGTCCCCGTTCCGAATCGACCATCTGGCGTCCGCACCAGGCACAGGCATACGGCCGCCTGCGCGACCGTGGTTCGGCGCCCGACGGCGCATCAGGTTCGGTGACCGGGGATTCAGACACCCCACGACGGTACCGCGCGGGGCGAGCGGCGGCCCGAACCGCGTAGAATGGTACCGATCACCCGACCCTTTGAGAGGAAGACTTCATGGCAGATCGAGTCCTGCGTGGCAGCCGGCTCGGAGCGGTGAGCTACGAGACCGACCGCGACCACGACCTCGCACCGCGTCGGCTCGTCCAGTACCGCACGGACAACGGCGAGATCTTCGACATCCCGTTCGCCGATGACGCCGAGATCCCCGGCACCTGGCCGTGCAAGAACGGCATGGAGGGCAAGCTCCTCGAGGGCGCGGCGCCCGAAGAGAAGAAGGGCAAGCCGCCGCGCACGCACTGGGACATGCTGCTCGAACGTCGTTCGGAAGAGGAGTTGGAGGTGCTCCTCGCCGAGCGCCTGGACCTGCTCAAGCAGCGTCGTCGCGGCGGCGGTTCCTGACCGACGCTCCGATGCAGACGGCGGCGGCCCCGGGATCTCGTATCCCGGGGCCGCCGCCGTCTGTGCAGCCTCAGTCCTGCGCGCCCGCCTGCTCAGCGCCCGCGGAGCCGGTCGAGGCGTCCCTGGACTCCCCACCGCGCGACGTTGAGGAAGGATTCGGCGATCACTCCCCCGTCCATCTTCGACTCCCCGATCTCGCGTTCGGTGAAGGTGATGGGCACCTCCCGGATGGTGAAACCGTTGCGCAGCGTGCGCCACGCGAGGTCGATCTGGAAGCAGTAGCCCGCCGATTCGACCTGGTCG
This sequence comes from Gordonia aichiensis, assembly GCF_039946255.1. Lineage (GTDB taxonomy): Bacteria > Actinomycetota > Actinomycetes > Mycobacteriales > Mycobacteriaceae > Gordonia > Gordonia aichiensis_A. The sequence continues at coordinate 44,068 of NZ_JBCDWL010000026.1, forward strand.
AGGCCGATCTTCTGCAGTACCTCTCGCCGGAACGCGCGGTATCCGGCGGTGATGTCCTTGACCTTGGCGCCGAGCGCCAGTCGCGCATAGGTGTTGGCGCCCTTCGACAGGAACTCGCGGCGCTTGGGCCAGTTCACCAGCCGCCCGCCGGGGACGTACCGCGAGCCGATCACCAGGTCGGCCCCGTCGTTGACGGCCTCGAGCAGCCGATGCAGCTGCTCGGGGGCGTGGCTGCCGTCCGCGTCCATCTCGACGATGACCGCGTAGTCGCGCTCGAGCCCCCAGGCGAAACCGGCGAGGTAGGCCTTGCCGAGACCGTCCTTGACGGTCCGGTGCATCACGTGGATGCGCCCCGCGGCGTCGTCGGCGGCCAACCCGTCGGCCACCTCACCGGTGCCGTCCGGGCTCGAGTCGTCGACGATGAGCACGTGGATGCCGGGCTGCGCCGACAGCAGTCGTCCGACGATGATCGGCAGGTTCTCGCGCTCGTTGAACGTCGGGATCACCACGAGAGCGTTCTCGCCGCCACCTCCGACGATGCCGCCTCCGACGTCGCCGGTGCGCGATTCAGAGTCCCTGCTTGCCATCGTGCTCCTTCGTCGTGGCCGGTTCCCTCCGACCGGCTAACACATCGAGGCTAATGCGTCCCCGCAGCGCGTACAAAAATCCGATCACGGTGGCCAGGACGATCAGGCGCTGGGGCCACGGCCCGAGGCGCACCGCCGGGGTCTGCCCCGAGCGCAGCTGCAGGGCGGTCTGCAGGATGTCCGGGGTGAAGATCTGGCTCTCGTCGATGAGCGAGCCGTCCGGCGCCACGAGGGCGCTGACCCCGCTGGTCGCGGCGACGACGACGCTGCGACCGGTCTCCACCGCCCGCACCTGGGACATCGCCAGCTGCTGGTAGGTCATGTCGGTCTTGCCGAAGGTGGCGTTGTTGGTGGGCACGAACAGGAACTGGGCGTCCTCGCGGACCGACTGCTGCGCGGCCTCGTCGAAGGCGACCTCCCAGCAGGTCGCCACGCCCATCGTCACCGGACCGTTCCGGGTGTCGGCGGTCAGCACGGCGGGCCCGGTGCCGGGACGGAAATCACCGGCGCGGTCGGCGTACGAGGAGAAGAGGCGGAAGAAGCTGCGCCACGGGAGGTACTCGCCGAACGGTTGAATGATGTGCTTGTCGTACCGTCCGGACGGTTCGGGATCGGCGAAGCCGTCGTGCTCACCCCACAGGAGAACGGTGTTGGTCGCGCCGCCGCCCTCGATCGGCAGCCACGTGCCGAAGGCGATCGGGGCGCCGACGGCGCTCACCGCGGCCCGGATGCTCGCCGCTGAATCGGGGTAGACGGTCGGCGGGGCGTCGGCGGCGTTCTCGGGCCACAGCACCAGGTCGGGTGCGGGCCGGGTGCGGTCGTTCACCTGCTCGGCCAGCCGCAGCGTCTCGCGGACGTGATTGTCCAGGACCGCTCGCCGCTGGGCGTTGAAGTCCAGGCCAAGACGGGGCACGTTGCCCTGGATCGCGGCGACCTCCACGCGGCCGGTCTCGGTGGTGAACGGGCTGCCGAGGATCGAGACGAGCGCGCCCCCGACCAGCGGCAGCACGACCGCCGTCGCTGCGAGCGCGACGGTCACGGTTCGCAGGGGCGCGGTTCGCGGGGTCACGGTTCGACGGCCGACGACCCGGACGATCAGGGAGGCGGCCGCGGCACCGCTGAGCGCGATGACGAACGACACGCCGGGCACCCCGATCACCGACGTCAGCGGCAGGTACCAGCCCTGGACCTGGCTGAACGCGGTGCGACCCCACGGGAATCCGCCGAACGGGAAGGCGGACCGGAGGGCCTCGACGCTCACCCAGCTCAACGCGAACCACAGCGGCCGCCACCGCAGGCGCATGGTCACCGCGGCGACCGCGCCGAACAGGGCGAGGTAGGCCGCCATCACGGCGGCCAACGCGAGCCACGGCAGCGGTCCCACGTACTCCCCGATCCACGGGAGCAGCGGCACGAAGAACGCCAGCCCGAAGACGAACCCGGTGCCGGCACAGCTGCGGACCGACGGCCGACCGACGGTCAGCGTCGCATACAGCAGACCGAGCGAGACCGGCGCCAACCACCACACGTGCTGATGCGGTGGGAACGCCGCATACATGAGCCCGCCGGCGACCGCGGCCACCAGCACCCGATGCCACCACCGGACGGCGGTGGTCGGCGGATCGGTCCGTTCCGCGGTCAGCGTCACGGGCGCTCGAAGATCGTCTGCCCGTCGGCGACCGTGCGGACGCATTCGGGGAGGCGGGCGCCCGGGCGCAGGTCCGGCAGCGCGGGGACGCGCGACCGCGGATCGGTCGACCAGCGCTGCACGTCCTTCGACGACGCGGCGACCACCATCTCGTCGACCTCCCAGACCGCGTAGTGCGCGGGGGCGCCGGGCACCAGGGTGCCGGTGAGGCCGTCGTTGACGCCGGCGGCCCGCCAGCCGCCGCGCGTGGCGGCCGCGAACGCCGCCCGCGGGGAGATCGAGCTGGTGGCGGTCCGGTGGTTCGCGGCGGCCCGCACCGTGGCCCACGGGTCGATGGCGCACACCGGTGAATCGCTCGAGAAGGCCAGGGAGACACCGGCCTTGGCGAGCATGGCGAAGTCGTTGAGCCCGCCTCCCCGCTCGCCGAGGCGGGCCGCGTACAGGTCGTCCGGGCCACCCCAGGCGTCGTCGAACAGCGGCTGCATGCTGGCGACGGTGCCGCACCGGGCGAAGATCTCCGCCTGCTCGGGGGTGACCATCTCGGCGTGTTCGAGTCGGTGGACGCAGCGCGCGAGTGCGGGGGTGCCGAGCTCGTCGGCCAGGATCGTCATCGCCCGCGCGACGGCATCGGCGGCGGCGTCGCCGATCATGTGGAAGCCCGCCTGCACCCGGGCCGTCGTGGTGGCTCGCAGATGGTCGAGGATGACCTGCTCGCTGAGGTAGGTCACGCCGGTCGCGTCCGGCGCGTCGGCGTACGGCTCGCGCAGCCACGCGGTGTGCGAACCCAAGGCGCCGTCGACGAACAGGTCGCCGCCGATGGCGTGCGCACCGGTGCGGTCCAGGATGGCCCGGACCTCGTCGACCGAGGCGGCGGCCTCACCCCAGTAGCGGCGCACGCCGACCCCGTGGTCGAGGTCTGCGATCGAGCGGAAGTCGTCCAGGCCGCTGATCTCGGGGCCGCCGTTCTCGTGCACGGAGACCACGCCGCGCGACGCCGCATGGTCGAGCGCACGGAGCTGTGCGCGCCGCCGCGCCGCCGGACTGATCAGCCCGCGGGCGGTGGTCCGCACCCGGTGGTGGGCGTCGGCGATCAGCGGCTCCTCCGCCGAGAAGCCCTGCGCGGAGGCCAGGCCGGGCACCATGTCGCGCAAGGCGCTCGACGCCGCGGCCGAGTGCTCGTCGATGCGCGCCAGGTACACCGGGCGGTTCCCGGCGATCCGGTCGATGTCGGAGGTCGTCGGCGGCAACCCCTCGGGGCTGTCGGCGGGCCAGGCGGACGAGTCCCACCCCAGGCCCCAGACGAAGTCGTCGTCGTGTTCGGCCAGATGGTCGGCCAACTGGCGCAGGCACTCCGAGCGGGTGCGCGCCGAGGTCAGGTTGAGCCCGCCGAGCGCGATACCGGTGTCGGTCAGATGGACGTGGGCGTCGACGAACGCCGGACTCACGAACCGGCCGCCCAGGTCAACGATCTCGGCGTCGGGATGAAGGGCGCGGCCCACATCGTCGGACCCCACCCATACGATCGTTCCGTCGGTCACCGCCATCGCCGTGGCGTCGGGCGCCGCCGGTGAAGAGTAGACCATGCCTCCGAGGAGCAGCTGCGTCGTCACGTCGGCCATTCTCCCAGACCTGCGGGCTGCGGCGCCGCCCGCCACCGGGTGATGTGTCCCTCAGCCCGCGGTCAGTGATCGCGGTGCGGTGGCAGTTCCGGGATGTCGAGGCGCACCGTCCCGTCGGGGTTGCGGACGGTGGTGTCGACGACGGTCGTGGTGGAGTCGACGACGGTCCCGTCCACGGTGCCGTCGACATACCCGGGGTCGCCGAATCCGAAGCCGCGTCCACCGGCCGGGCCCCCGCCCAGGTCGATGACGGTCATCCGCTGCGACATCAGCGTCGCGCGCCGCGCGGCGGTCGCCGCGACCACGGGCCGCAGCGCCTTGCGGGCCGGGCGGGTCAGCATCAGCAGACCGACCACGGTCGAGACGACGCCCGGCAGGATCGTCAGCAGTGCGGCGACGCCGAACAGCGCCGTGTCGGTCAGCGGTTCACCGGGGGCGATCTCCTGCCGCATGGCCTTGCGCATGTCGGTCCCGAGGCTGCGCGCCCGTTTCGCCAGCACGACGTAGCCGACCCCGGCCGCCAGGATCGTGATGAGGAAGGCCCAGGCGAAGCCGAGGAAGTGCACCATCGCCCAGAAGGCCGCGATCTCGGCGACCACGTATCCGACGAAGATGTAGCGCATGGGAGGTCCTCTCGAGGCATCGGTCAGGGCGTCTACCGTTCCAACGAACGACCGTCCGTTTTTGCTCCCGGGGTAGATGGGCGGGAGCCACAGGCTGAGCCACCACCGGGTGACGAGCTCGACCCAGGCTGATCGAGTAGCCCGCGAACGAAGTGAGCGAGTGTATCGAGATCCTCGTACGGGGTCTCGATACGGCCTCGGCTAGCGCCTCGGCCTACTCGACCACCCTGGGGAAGCTCACGCGACGCAGGCAGAGAGACGAGCCCGACCACAGGCAGAGCCACCACCTTCAGACGAGCCCGACCCATAGGCTGATCGAGTAGCCCGCGAACGAAGTGAGCGAGCGTATCGAGATCTCGGTGCGGGGTCTCGATACGGCCTCGGCTAGCGCCTCGGCCTACTCGACCACCCTGGGGAAGGCTCACGCGCCGCAGGCAGAGAGGCTGCCTGGGAAGGCTCACGCGCCGCAGACAGAGGCTGCCCGGGGAAGGCTCACGCGCCGCAAGCAGAGAGGCTGCCCGGGGAGGCTCGTGCGCCGCAGGCAGAGAAGCCACCTGAGAGACGAGCGCCGCAGGCGGAGGTGCTGCCTGAGGGCGCGCGACGCCGGCTGAGAGAGCGAGCGTGTCGAGATCTCGAGAGGCTACTCGGTCTCCGACCGCGCCTCGATGTCGCCTTCGGCCTCCAGGTAGACGCGCTTGAGCTCGTCGAGCAGTTCGGCCGGGGGCTCGTGCCACATCTTGCGCTCCACGGCCTCCAGGAGTCGTTCGGTGATGCCGTGCAGGGCCCACGGGTTGGCGTTGTCGAGGAACTCGCGGTTGGTGTCGTCGAGCACGTACTGCTCGGTGAGCTGCTCGTACATCCAGTCGGCGACGACGTCGGTGGTGGCGTCGTAGCCGAACAGGTAGTCGACCGTCGCGGCCATCTCGAAAGCGCCCTTGTAGCCGTGCTTGCGCATCGCGGCCAGCCAGCGCGGGTTCACCACGCGTGCCCGGAACACCCGCGAGGTCTCCTCGTGGAGGGTCCGGGTGCGGACCGAGTCCGGCCGGGTCGAGTCGCCGATGTACGCCTCGGGCGAGGAACCGGTGAGCGCCCGGACGGTCGCGACCATGCCGCCGTGGTACTGGAAGTAGTCGTCGGAGTCGGCGATGTCGTGTTCGCGGGTGTCGGTGTTCTTCGCCGCGACCGCGATCCGCCGGTAGGCGGCGCGCATGTCGTCGACCGCGGCGACCCCGTCGAGGCCGCGCCCGTAGGCGTAGCCGCCCCACTCGGTGTACACCGCGGCCAGATCCTCGTCGGTGCGCCACTGCTTGGAGTCGATCAACTGCAGCAGGCCGGCGCCGTACGTGCCCGGCCGGGAGCCGAAGACGCGGGTGGTGGCGCGGCGGGCGTCACCGTGCTCGGCGAGCGCCGCGCGGGCGTGGGCGGCGACGAAGTTCTGCTCGTCGGGCTCGTCGGCGTTCGCGGCCAACTGCACCGCGTCGTCCATCATCGCCACCACGTGCGAGAAGGCGTCGCGGAAGAAGCCCGAGATGCGGACGGTCACGTCGATGCGCGGCCGGCGGAGGTCCTCGAGGGGAATCAGCTCCAGGTCGACGACGCGGCGCGAGCCCTCGTCCCACACCGGGGTGACGCCCAGCAGCGCGAAGACCTCGCCGATGTCGTCGCCGGAGGTGCGCATGGCGCTGGTCCCCCACACCGACAGGCCGACCGAGCGCGGGTACTCGCCGTGATCGGCCAGGTACCGCTCGATCAGCGAGTCGGCCATCGCCCGACCGGTCTCGGCGGCCAGCTGCGACGGGACGGCCTTGGGATCGACCGAGTAGAAATTGCGGCCGGTCGGCAGGACGTTGATCAGCCCGCGCAGCGGCGAACCGCTCGGGCCGGCGGGGATGAAGCCGCCGGCGAGGGCGTGCAGCACGCGGTCGATCTCGCAGGTGGTGGCGCGCAGCCGCGGAATCACCTCGGTGCCGGCGAAGGTCAGGATCTTCGCGACGTCGGCGGGATGACCGGCGGCCGCAGCGGCGACGGCCTCGGCGCTCCAGTCCCCCGCGGCGCAGGCGCTGACCAGCTCGCGCGCCAGGGTCTCGACCCGGTCGACGTCGGCGCGTGCCGACTCGTTCTCGGCCAGACCGAGGGCCTCGCGCAGCCCGGGCAGCGTCTGCGCGCCGCCCCACAGCTGGCGGGCACGCAGCATCGCCAGGACCAGGTCGACCTCCATCTCGCCGTCGGGCGCCTGGCCGAGCACGTGGAGGCCGTCGCGGATGGCTGCGTCCTTGATCTCGCACAGCCAGCCGTCGACGTCGAGCAGCATGTCGTCGAAGATCTCTTCGTCGGGGCGCTGCGCCAGGCCCAGATCCTGGTCCATCTTGGCGGCGGTCAGCAGCGTCCAGATCTGCTGGCGGATGGCCGGGAGCTTGGCCGGGTCGAGCGCGGAGATGTTGGCGTGCTCGTCGAGCAGCTGCTCCAGACGGTTGATGTCGCCGTAGCTCTCGGCACGCGCCATCGGCGGAATCAGGTGGTCGATGAGCACCGCGTGCGCGCGACGCTTGGCCTGCGTGCCCTCGCCCGGGTCGTTGACCAGGAACGGGTAGATCAGCGGCAGGTCGCCGAGCGCGGCGTCGGTGCCGCACTCGGCCGACATCGCGACCATCTTGCCCGGCAGCCATTCGAGGTTGCCGTGCTTGCCGATGTGCACGACGGCGTCCGCGCCGAACCCCCAGCCGTCGCGGTCGGTGCGCGAGGCGAGCCAGCGGTAGCTGGCCAGGTAGTGGTGGGTCGGCGGGAGGTCGGGATCGTGGTAGATCGCGACCGGGTTCTCGCCGAAGCCGCGGGGCGGCTGCACGAGCAGGACGACGTTGCCGAAGGTCATGGCGGCGATCACCAGATCGCCGTCCGGATTGTGGGTGCGGTCGACGAACAGTTCGCCGGGCGGCGGGCCCCAGTGCTCGACGACGTCGGCGCGCAGGCCTTCGGGCAGGGTGTTGAACCAGGCGGTGTAATCGGCGGCGCTGACGCGGATCGGGTTCGCCGCCAGGGACTCCTCGGTGAGCCAGTCGGCGTCCTGTCCCCCGGCGTCGATCAGCGCGTGCATCAGGGTGTCGGGGTCGTCGGCATCGGGATCGGCGCCCAGGCCCGGCACGGCGTCCTCGCCGTCGACCGGGCCGACGTCGTACCCGGCCTTGCGCAGGGCGCGCAGCAGGTGCACGAGGCTGCGCGGGGTGTCCAGGCCGACGGCGTTGCCGATGCGGGCGTGCTTGGTCGGGTACGCCGACAGCAGCAGCGCCACCTTCTTGTCGGCCGCCTCGATGTAGCGCAGGCGGGCGTGCGCCACTGCGATGCCCGCCACCCGTGCGCAGCGTTCGGCGTCGGCGGCGTAGTACGGCAGGCCGTCGTCGTCGAACTCCTTGAACGAGAACGGGACGGTGATGATGCGGCCGTCGAACTCGGGGACGGCGACCTGGCTGGCGACGTCGAGCGGGGTCATGCCGTCGTCGTTCGCCGCCCAGTCGGCACGCGAGCTGGTGGAGCACAGGCCCTGCAGGATCGGGATGTCGAGGGCGGCGAGGCGCTCGACGTTCCACGACTCGTCGTCGCCGCCGGCCGAGGCCAGCGCCGGGGTGGAGCCGCCGGCGGCCAGCACGGTCACCACGAGCGCGTCATAGGTGCCGAAATGCTCGATCAGCTCGTCGGGAGCGGTGCGCAGGGAGGCGCAGAAGATGCCGGTGGCGTGGCTGCCCGCGGCTTCGATCGCCTCGCACAGGGCGGCGACGTAGTCGTTGTTGCCCGCCAGATGCTGGGCGCGGTAGTAGAGGACGCCGATCCGCGGCGCGTCCTCGGGCAGATCGGCGGCGGTGCGCTCGAGCCGGCCCCAGCCGGGCGTCTCGACGGGGGCGTCGAAGCCGAGACCGGTCAGCAGCACGGTGTCGGAGAGGAAGTTGTGCACCGACAGCAGGTTCTCGCGGCCACCGGCGACGAAGTAGCCGTGCGCCTGCGCGGCGACGCCCGCGGGCACCGTCGACAACGCCATCAGGTCGGGGTCGGGGTTGTGCTCGCCCGAGAGCACCACCACCGGCGCCGGTCCGGCCAGGACCGCGGCCAGCCCGTCCTCCCACGCCTGCTTGCCGCCGAGCAGTCGGACCACCACCAGGTCGGTGCCGTCGAGCAGTGCGGGCAGATCGTCGACCAGTGTGCGTGCCGGGTTGGCGACCCGGTAGTCGCCGCCGCAGGTGGCGGCGGTGCGCAGGTCGGTGTCGGACGTGGAGAGCAGGGTGATCACAGCGGTACTCCTGGCCGGGGATGCGCGCCCGGCGTCGTCGTGCGGTCACGTCGGTCCGGCGGACCGACGCCTCACCTGCCGGGACGGGTCTGACTCGAGACGGGAATCGGCGTCTCACACAGTGGCGCGACCGTGCCGGAGTCGAACCGGCTTCCGTGCGGACAGGCTCGGACTCACTGTAGGCCATACGCTGGAGGGGTGAACAAACCCGCCGACCGCTGTCCCGGAGTCTTCCGCACCCACCCCGCCGCGGACGGGCATCTGGCGCGGATCCGACTGTCGGGCGGGCGTATCGAACCGGCCGCCCTGGAGGCCTTGGCGTCGGCCGCGGACGAGCTGGGCGACGGGCACGTGGAGATCACCGTCCGAGCCAATCTGCAGGTCCGCGGGATCGGCGCCGACGACGTCGCCGCCTTCGCCGACCGCATCGTCGACGCCGGGCTGGTCGCGGGCCGGGCGCACGACCGGGTCCGCAACATCGTCGTCTCGCCGCTGAGCGGCCGGATCGGCGGACGGGCCGACCTGTGGCCCGCGGTCGCCGACCTGGAGGATCGCCTGGCCCGACATGACTGGACCGGCGAGCTGTCGGGCCGATTCTGGTTCGGCTTCGACGACGGTCGCGGCGACGTCGCCGCGCGCGACGTCGACGTCCTGGCGGTCGCGGTCGGCCCGCAGGAGGCCGAACTGGTGATCGCGGGCCGACCGACCGGCCGCGTGGTGTCGCTGGCGGAGCTGCCCGCGGCGATGCTCACGGTCGCGGAGGCCTTCCACCGGCGCCGCGACGACCAGTGGCGCATCCGCGAACTGTCCGAACCAGAGCGGGCCGCGGTCCGGGAGACCGTCGCCGGACGCGGCCGGGCCGGGACCGCACCCCGGCCCGACGTCCTGAGCGAACCGGCCGGCCCGACCGTCGGCTGGTTCACCCAGAGCGACGGGCGCGTCCTGCTCGGCGCGGTCACCGAGTTCGGACGCCTCACCGCCCGGCAGGCGCAGTTCGCAGCCGCGGTCGGCAGCCCGGTCCTGTTCACCCCGCAACGCGAGATCCTGCTCCCCGATCTGTCCGAGGGCGTCGCCGAGACCGTGGTCCGGGTGCTGGCTCCCCTCGGCTTCTCGTTCGACGCGAACAGTCCGTGGACCCGGTTCAGCGCCTGCACCGGCGCGCCCGGCTGCGCCAAGTCCCATGCGGACGTGCGCGAGGACCTGCTGGTGCACCTCGGCAGCCTCGACGCGTCGGCGCCCGGCGAACGCGAGCACTGGGTCGGCTGCGACCGCGGCTGCGGGGCCCCGTCGGGCGCTCACGTGCGGAAGGTCGCCGTGCCCGGCGGCGACTACCGGACCGATCGATCCGGTGACCCGGCGCCCGGCACCGGTGCGTAATCTGAGGCCATCATGAGCGAGTACGTCCGCGACGGTGCGGAGATCTACCGTCAGTCCTTTGCAATGATCCGCGATGAAGCCGACCTGTCGGGTCTGCCCGCCGACCTGGAGTCGGTGGTGGTGCGGATGATCCACGCCAGTGGACAGACCGACCTGGTCGACGACGTCGTCGCCACGCCCGGAGTGGTCGCGTCGGCCCGCGCCGCGCTGGCCGCGGGCGGGCCGATCCTCTGCGACACCAACATGGTCGCCTCCGGGATCACCCGACTGCGCCTGCCCGCCGACAACGACGTCCGCTGCCACCTGCGCGAGCCCGGCATCGCCGAACTCGCGGAGCGGATCGGCAACACCCGCACCGCCGCCGCCCTGCACTACTGGCGCGAGGATCTGCCGCGCGCGGTCGTCGCGATCGGCAACGCCCCGACCGCGCTGTTCGCGCTGCTCGACCTGATCGACGAGGGCTGGCCGCGTCCGGCGGCCATCGTCGGTGCGCCCGTCGGTTTCGTCGGGGCCGCCGAATCGTGCGAAGCGCTCTCGCAGCGCACCGACCTGGAGTTCATCACGGTGACCGGTCGGCGGGGCGGATCGGCGATCACCGCCGCCGCGATCAACGCACTCGCGAGCACCGCGGAGTGAACGCGAGCATGAGCGAGACGGGAACGGGCATGAACGGCAAGCTGTGGGGCGTCGGACTGGGTCCGGGTGATTCCGAACTGGTGACGGTCAAGGCCGCCCGCATCATCGGCGAAGCCGATGTGATCGCCTATCACTGTGCGCGGCACGGGAACTCGATCGCGCGCTCGGTCGCTGAGCCCTACCTGCGCGCGGGGCAGATCGAAGAGCGGCTGATGTATCCGCTGACGGTCGAGACGACCGACCATCCCGGCGGGTACGCGGGGGCGATGGCCGACTTCTACACCGAGAGCGCCGAACTGCTGGCCGCGCACCTGGCGGCCGGGCGGACCGTCGCGCTGCTGGCCGAGGGCGATCCGCTGTTCTTCAGCTCGTACATGCACATGCACAAGCGCCTCGTCGACCGGTTCGAGGCCGAGATCATCCCCGGCGTCACCTCGGTCAGCGCCGCGTCGGCGGCGTTGGGGATCCCGCTGGTCGAGGGCGAGGAGACGCTGACCGTGCTGCCGGGCACCGCCGAGGCGGGCGAGTTGATCGCCGGCTTCCGGTCCGGCGAGGCACTGGCGGTGATGAAGCTGGGGCGCACCTTCGTCAAGGTGCGCGACGCGCTCGCCGCGGCCGGCCGACTCGACGAGGCCTGGTACGTCGAGCGCGCGTCCACCGGACGGCAGCGAATCGAGAAGGTCGCCGACGTCGATCCGGCGTCGGTGCCGTACTTCTCGCTCATCGTCGTGCCCGGTCGCCGCAACAATCCGCTCACCGCGGGCGGTGAGCGGCCGCTCGGCGAGGTGGTGGTCGTCGGACTGGGCCCCGGCCCGGTGGATCAGACGACCCCGCAGGTGGCCGCCGAACTGGCCGCCGCCACCGACTTCGTCGGATACAAGACCTACGTGGACCGCGTCGTCGCACGGCCGGGTCAGCGGGTGCACGCCAGCGACAACCGGGTCGAGTCCGAGCGCGCCGAGTTCGCCCTCGACCTCGCCTCCCGCGGCGCTCGGGTGGCCGTCATCTCCTCCGGCGACCCCGGCGTCTTCGCGATGGCCAGCGCCGTCGTCGAGGTGGCCGCCGAACCGCGGTGGGCACGGGTCCCGGTGCGCGTGGTGCCGGGCGTGAGCGCCGCGCACGCGGTCGCCGCGGCGGTCGGCGCCCCGATCGGCCACGATTTCGCGGTGATCTCGCTGTCGGATCTGCTCAAGCCGGGGTCGGTGATCGAGGACCGGCTGCGGCACGCGATCGCCGCCGACCTGGTGGTCGCGATCTACAACCCGGCCTCCCCCAAGCGCGTCGAGCAGATCAACCGGCTCAAGGAACTGCTCGTCGAGCTGGTGCCCGCCGACCGCGTCGTCGTGCAGGGCCGCGACGTCGGCGGCCCGGGCCAGCGGCTCACCGTCACGACCGCCGCCGATTTCGATCCAGGCACCGTCGACATGCGCACCCTGCTGATCGTCGGCTCGTCGATGACGCGGCGCGTCGAGCGCCCCGCCGGCGACCTGGTGTACACCCCGCGCCGCTACGAGTAGGCGATATCGCACCGCTTTCGTTCTGCGCACCCGGTCGCGACGAGGTGCGCAGAACACACGTGGTGCGATATCAGTGCAAGTGGTGCGATATCAGCCGGTGACGGCGTCGAATGCGGCCTGCGGCGACGTCACTCGCGTGATGCCGGCTGGTTCTGCCGGGCGGTCGACGACGATCACCGGGATGCCGAGGGCGCGCGCGGCGTGAAGTTTCGCGACCGTCATGTCGCCGCCGCTGTTCTTGGTGACCAGCACGTCGATCCGGTGCTCGCGCAGCAGGGCCAGTTCACCGTCGAGATCGTAGGGGCCGCGCGAGCGCAGGAGCTGATGGCGGGCCGGGAGCGGTCCGTCGGGTTCGTCGACGACGCGGATCAGGAACCAGGCGTCGACGTCGGCGAACGCCGAGACGTCCTGGCGACCGGTGGTGAGGAAGACGCGGCCGCCGCGCCGCTCGAGTTCAGTGGCGGCGGAAGCGATGTCGGGCACCCGAAGCCAGACGTCATCGGCCGACGGCGACCACGCCGGGCGAGCCAGACGCAGATACGGGACGCCGGCCGCGTCGGCCGCCGCGACCGCGTTCGGGGTGATGCGCGCGGCGAACGGGTGCGTGGCGTCGACGACGGCCGTGATCGCGTTGGCACCGATCCAGTCGGCCAACCCGGCCCGCCCGCCGAAACCGCCGATCCGCACCGGTCCGACCGGCAGCCGCGGATTCGCGACCCGGCCGGCCAGCGAGCTGACGACGTCGATGCCGGCGTCGTCGAGCAGACGCGCCAACGCACGGGCCTCCCCGGTGCCGCCCAGAATCAGGATGCGCGGCTCAGCCATGGCAGTCCTCCCGGTATGCGGCTGCGTCCGGCGCCGCTTCGTCACTGCGCAGCTTCGTCATTCGGGCGTGCGAGTACAGGTAGCTGTCGGTGCCCCCCGGGTGCGCGTCGGCGTCCAGGACGCGGCCGACGAAGATGACCGCGGTCTTGGTGATGCCCGCCTCGGCGAGCGCCGCGGGCAGCCGTTCCAGCGGGCAGCGGACGATCTGCTGATCGTCGCGGGAGGCGAACGCGACGGTCGCCGTCGGACAGTCGGCGCCGTAGTGCGGCGCCAGTTCCAGGGCGATCTGCTCGGTGCGGTGGGCGGCCAGGTGCAGCGCCAAGGTGACGCCGGTCGCCGCCAGAGTCGCCAGGTCCTCCCCCGGCGGCATGTCGGTCGAGAGGGTCGACACCCGGGTCACCAGCAGGCTCTGGCCCACGCCCGGGACGGTCAGCTCGGTGTCCAGGGCGGCCGCCGCCGCGGCGAAGGCGGGGACGCCGGGCACCAGCTCGTACGGGATGTCGAATTCGCGCAGATGTCGCATCTGCTCGGTCAGCGCCGAATACAGGGCGAGGTCGCCCGAGTGCAGGCGGGCGATGTCGTGCCCGGCCTGGTGCGCCCGGACCAGCCGGTTGACGATCTCGGTGAGCGGCATGCGTGCGGTGTCGACGATCTCGGCGCCGTCGGGCAGACGGTCGAGCAGTTGGGTCGGCACCAGCGATCCGGCGTACAGGCACACCTGGCAGCGCCCGAGGATCTCGGCGCCTCGCACGGTGATCAGGTCGGGCGCGCCCGGGCCGGCGCCGATGAAGTAGACGGTCACGAATCCTCCTGTGCGGCGGCGGGTTTGACCGCCACCCATTGAATGATCGGCAATGCCGGCCGCCAGGCGTGCAGGCGGCCCAGGGCCGCGTGGTGCTCGGGCGCGAGGCGGGTCAGCGTGCCGCCCAGCCTGCGGTGCGCGGCGACGAACAGTTCCTGAGTCTCGACGGCGACGGCATTGCCGACCAAGCGCCCGCCCGGGAGCAGTGCGCCCCAGGCGGCGTCGAGCACGTCGGCGTCCACGCCGCCGCCGAGGAAGACGGTGTCGGGATCGGGCGCCTGAGCCAACGACGCCGGAACGGGCCCGGCGAGCGTGAGGCGGTGCCCGACGCCGTGCCGGTCGGCGTTGCGGACGAGCGCGGCGGCGCGGCCCGCGTCGGCTTCGAAGGCGATGACGCGGCCCTCGCGTGAGGCGCGCAGCCATTCGATGCCGACGCTGCCGGAGCCGGCGCCGACGTCCCACATCAGCTGGCCCGGCGCCGGACGAAGCGCGGACACGGTGAGGGCGCGGACCGTGACCTTCGTCAGCTGCCCGTCGTTCTCGAAATCGTCGTCGGGCAGACCCGGAGCCGACGACCTCGCCGGTCCCACACAGTCGAGGGCGACGACGTTCAGCGGCGCCGACGGCGCGTCGTCCCAGGTACGGGCCAACCCGTCGCGAAGATGCTGGTCGGGGCCGCCGAGGTTCGCCAGGACGGTGATCGTCGTCCAGCCGAAGCCGTGGTCGCGGCAGATGCGGGCCAATGCGGCGGGCGTGCTGCCGTCGCGGGAGAGCACCAGGATGCGGACGCCGTCGCTGAGTTCGGGAACCACCGCTTCGGGCGGCGCGGTGACGGCGCTGACGATCCTCGTACCCGCCAGATCCCAGCCGAGTTCGGCGGCGGCCAGCGAGATGCTCGACGGCGCCGGGATCACCGTCACCCGGTCGCGGCCGACGGCCTTGACGATCGACGAGCCGACACCGTGGAACATCGGGTCGCCGCTGGCCAGGACGTGGATCGTGGGGGCCTCGCCAGTCGGGGAATCATCGGCCGGGGAATGGTCGGTCAGCAGTTCGCGCAGATGCGCAGACATCGGGGACCGCCACGCGATGCGGTCGGCGGTGACGGCGTCGTCGAGGAGGGCCAGTTGTCGGGCCGATCCGTAGACGGTATTGGCTTCCAGGAGCGCGGTGCGCGCCCGTCCCGCGAGGCCGTCCCAGCCGTCGGCGCCGATGCCGACGATCACAAAGCGGGCGGGAACGAAGCCAGCGGGTACGAAGCGGCCGGTCATCGGGGCAGCCTTCGCCACACTGCGCGTGGCAGCAACCGCATCCCGAAGAACAGCGGGCGCAGGACGCCCGGGATCCAGACCTCTCCCCTGCCCTTCCGGTAGGCCGCAGCGACGGCGTCGGCCACCTGATCGGAGGTCCGGGAGAAGGGCGCGGGCTTGACGCCCGACGCCATCAGTTCGCGGGTCATCTCCCCGATCACGAAGCCGGGACGCGCCAGGAGCAGGCGGACGCCCGACCCGTGCAGGGCGTCGGCGAGCCCGCTGGCGAAGCCGTCGAGTCCGGCCTTGGTGGAGCCGTAGACGTAGTTGGCGCGGCGGACGCGCACCCCGGCGACCGACGAGAACACGATGATGGTCCCGGACCCCTGTTCACGCAGAGCTGCGGCCAGCGGGGTCATCACGCTGATCTGCGCGTAGTAGTCGGTGTGGGCGATCTGCAGCGCGTGCGCCACCTCGGTTTCGGCGCGGGCGGCGTCGCCGAGGATCCCGAACGCGATGATCGCGACCTCGATCGGTCCGTGCTGGGCGACGAGCGAGTCGATGAGCGCCGGATGGGCGGCTACGTCGTCGGCGTCGAAGGCGACCGCGTGCACGTCGGCGGCCCCCGCGTCGAGGAGCGTCCTGGTCTGCGCGTCGAGGTCGTCGGGTCTGCGTGCGGCCAACACGACGCGGTGGCCGGCGGCCAGGCGCGCCGCCGTCGCCACCCCGATCTCGCTGCGTCCGCCGAAAAGTACGATCGTTCCCACCCAAGAAGTATCGCCCGGACGGGGCCGTCGCCCGCGCGTGGGTCGATCGGGCGGACGATATCGTGGTCGATCATGAGCCGCACCACCGACGACCTGTCCCCCGAAGCCCTCCAGATGCTGACCGAGTACCACCTCGCCACGCTCGCCACCACCCGAACCGACGGCACCCCGCACGTGGTGGCGGTCGGCTTCACCTTCGACGCGCAGGCGGGGAAGGCGCGCGTCATCACGTTCGACGGATCGCAGAAGGTCCGCAATGCCGAGCGCGGCGGGTACGGTGCGCTGACGCACGTCGACGGGGCGCGCTGGCTGACTTTCGAAGGGCCGATCACGGTCAGACGCGACGCCGAGTCGGTCGCCGACGGTGAAGATCGCTACGCCGCCCGCTACCGCCGGCCCAAGCCCAACCCGCGCCGCGTGGTGATCGAGATGGATGTCGCCCGCGTGCTGGGCTCGGCGGGAATGTTCGCCGGTCGGGCTGAATAGTCGAGTGCGGGGCATGGGGTCTCGATACGCCGCCTCGCTGCGCTCGGTGGCTACTCGACCAACCTGAGGGGGACGACGACAGAACAGGATCGGCCGGTGGGTGGAAGACGGGCAATCCAGGCTGGTCGAGTAGACCGAGGCGCTAGCTGTACTTCCCCGATACGTTGTGAACGCGGGTTGACGGGGTGAGGCCGTCGAGCGCGGTATGGGGTCGGTGATGATTGTAGTGGTGTAGCCAGGTTTGGTAGGCCTGTTCCCTCTCGTGTTC
>NZ_JBCDWL010000027.1:0-60502 GCF_039946255.1 Gordonia aichiensis
ACGTTCACCAGTCCCGCGATCGGTGCCGTCGGGATGACCGATAAGGAAGCAGTCGCGGCCGGGATCCGCTGCACGTGCCGGGTCCTGCCTCTGCAATACGTGCCCCGTGCCTTGGTGAACCGCGACATCCGGGGGTTCATCAAGATCGTCGCGCACGCCGGCACCGGCGAGATCCTCGGCCTGACCGCGGTCGCAAATGACGCCGGCGAACTCGCCGCCGCTGGCGTCCACGTACTCGGCAAGACAGTCACCGAGGTCGCCGACGCCTGGGCGCCCTATCTGACCATGACCGAAAGCATCCGGATCGCCGCCAAGGCATTCACCACCGACGTCTCGAAGCTGTCCTGCTGCGCCTGCGCACGAACTCGCGCTGGCGACAGGTGGTCGTGCAGCATTCCGCGATCGGTGCTACGTGGCTGAGCCGGCTCCGGCTGACGCCTTCGCGGCCGGCCGCGTCACAGTGCTCCCACGCCTCTTGCAGATCGAGGATCGCCAGCAATCAGATTCGCGGAGCTGTCAGGGCGCCGTGAGACGCTAGTTCCAACAGTCAACGAACGGAGCAGCCCGTGGCCAGCGGCTTCAAGATCAATAAGCAAGGCATTCGGCAGTTCACGCGCGAACTCGAACGTGAGTTCGCGAAGAACCCCGTCCGTATCCCGGTCGAAGCTGACTCGTCCGGACTCGCTGCGACCAACGCTCTGACAGTGAACAACTATCACGGCCCAGTCGTCACGGTAACCGGGGGCAACGCGCAGCTCGCGTGGAACAACGGCGGCGACGTAACCCAATCTCAGGACCGTGTCGAGCAGATTGCCCCTGGTTATGAAGAGCTCGCTCGCGCCCTTACTGATCTGCTTGCGGAGCTTGCCACCTTCGGACTTGGAGGGGACGAGCCGGAGGTCCGGGCGCAGACCGAGACTGTCCTGGCCGAAATCGTCAAGGACGAGCCCGATCAGGGCGTGATCAAGCGCGGGTTGACAATGATCAAGGGCTGAACCGTCCTGGTCCGGTCGGAGACCTTTGTTTAGGCCACCTCGGGTGTCGAGGCGACGTTCTGACGGTAGCGCTCCTCATGCTCGGTCGGCGAGGTGTAGCCGATCGACGAGTGCAGACGCTCGGTGTTGTACCAGTGCACCCAGGCCGCGGTCTCCCGCTCCACCTCGGCCCGCCCGGTCCACGACCGGGACCGTTCGACGTCGATCAGCTCGGTCTTGTACAAGCCGATCGTCGACTCCATCAGCGCATTGTCGAGCGCATCACCCACGGAACCGATCGACCCGGTGATCCCGGCCTCGCGGAGCTCCTTGGAGAACGCAATCGACGTGTAGTGACTGCCCGCATCGCTGTGATGCACCAAACCTGTTGGAGTGAAAGTGAATTCGCCCCGCCGGCGAGTTAAGAGGGCTTGCTCGACGACACTGGTCACCAACGGGGTGTGCTTGCTCGACATGACCCGCCACCCCAGGATCCGGCGAGAGAAGACGTCAACGAGAAACGCGACGTAGACGAAGCCGGCGAGCGTCCACACGTAGGTGAAGTCGGCCACCCACAACTGATCCGGCGCAGCCGGTCGGTTCCATTGCCGCTCAACATGATCGGGGAATCTCGGTGCCCGATCATCGCGGTGGGTGGTGACGGTGCGATGCGCGCCGCGAACGGCGCCGGAGATTCCGCACACCGCCATCAGTCGGGCCACTTGATCGCGGCCCATCGCATGACCGGGGTGCAACATCGCGTGCCAGAGCTTCCGGATCCCGTAGACGCGGCGGTTCCGCTCGTAGACCTGAAAGACCGCGTTGGCGGCGTCGGCCTCGGCCAGGACGGCCTCGGAGACCGCGCCGGCCTTCTTGCGTGCGTAATAGGTTGACGGGGCGATCGCCATGCCGTGCTCGGTGAGCACGCGGCAGATCGGGACGACCGGAGAACAGGTGCCGGTGAGCGTCGATGTAGTCGACGATCACCGCAGTCGGCGGTCGACCTCCGCCGCTGCGAAAAACGCTGACGCAGTCTTCAAAATCTCGTTGGTCCTTCGCAATTCAGCATTCTCCTTACGGAGGGCCTTCAACTCAGCCGAGACATTCGAGCCCGATTCTGCATCGCCCGACGCCCCTGCTGCTTCGTCAGCGTCGATCCAGTTGCGCAGAGTGGCGGGATTGATGCCGAGGAGGGCGCCGACATGCCGACGGGCACCCGACTTGGACTCGCCGTCGTTCTCCTTCAGCCGGTCGTGGTACATCCGGACGGCCCGCTCGCGGGTCTCCTGATCGAACTTTCGTGGTGCTGCCATGATCGCATTCTCCTGGTGCGTTCACGGTCTCCACCAGACCCAGGACGGTTCAGAGTTGCGCCTCGTGATGGATAACTACGGCCACCCACAACAAGGCCGAAGTCACGGCTGGGGCGGCCGAAACCGATATACGGCCCCGACGCCACGCCCGCGCCGAACACACATTTTGGCCTTTAACCCCCGGGACGGGAGCAAGAGACACGAGTCCCCGAAACCGACGACCACAGGCAGACCAATCAGACGGATCAACAACAGAAGAGGTCAGGACACATTTCTGCATCCTGACCTCTTCAGCGGTTCGGTCTGAACCGCTCCTAGTAGTTCGAAGGGGACTTGAACACCGACCTCCCTGCACTTCAACCCTGCAATCCGTCGAACGCCTACTCCGCCTTCCCTCCGTCGACCACGGGGGCGCGCCGACGGCCGAACGCGTCGCACCTCACCCCGGTTGCCGAACGGGTCCGCTCACGCATCGAGAGTTCTGGAATATCGCCGCCCAACGAGACACGAATTCCCGTGCAGACACGACAGCTTCGATTCGCAAGCGCAGGTACGACTCTCTCGGAACAGCCCAAGACTCGCTTCTAGGAGACGGGCCTGTGCCGCCCGCTCAATACACAAAGGCGTCAGCCCCGACTTGGCGCAGACTGCCACCGAGAGCGGAAATCATCACCACTAGCGGAATGTCCGTGTTGCGAATTGACATGGAGTCCAGAATATTGCCTAACAAGCGGAATGCCCGAGATGAGATGAGAGCTGACAGCCAGACTGGAATCCTCCAGCATGGCTGGAGTCTGCACAGGCCTACTGACATCTACCCCGGAATATGGCCCACCTCCTGCCAAATCCGCTGACGCGAACGTTGGAAACAGACAAACCTCAGCGGAATCTACAACACCGAACCTGGAATCGGACAAACCTCAGTGGAGTCTGCACAAGTGCAAACAACACGATAATCCCTAGGACATAGTGCAAACCCATGCAAACTAGCGTGCGAAAGTGCAATCTAGCGTGCGAATCGACAGCCGACCGTCAGCCCCGCGCCATGTCGACGAACCGAGACAGGTGCAATTGATGTGCGACGGTGATCGTCGCCGTCGGGCCGTTGCGGTGCTTGCCGACGATGATGTCGGCCTCGCCCGCTCGGGGGTCGTCACGCTCGATCGAATCGGGGCGGTGAAGCAGGATGACCATGTCGGCGTCCTGCTCCAACGATCCCGATTCACGCAGGTCGGAGACCTGCGGGCGCTTGTCGGTACGCTGTTCGGGACCACGGTTCAGCTGGCTGATCGCGACCACCGGAACTTCGAGCTCCTTGGCGAGCAGCTTGATCGACCGCGAGAACTCCGAGACCTCCTGCTGACGCGACTCGACCTTCTTGCCCGATGTCATCAGCTGCATGTAGTCGATGACGACGAGCTTGAGGTCGTGCTTCTGCTTCAGCCGACGCGCCTTGGCGCGGATCTCCATCATCGTCAGGTTCGGCGAGTCGTCGATGAACAGCGGCGCATCGGTGATCTCGCCCATGCGGCGCGCGAGTCGACTCCAGTCGTCGTCGCTCATGTTGCCCGAGCGCATGTCGCCGAGCTTCACCTTGGCCTCGGCCGACAGCAGACGCATGACGATCTCCGTCTTGCTCATCTCCAGCGAGAACATCGCCGAGGTGAGCCCGTGGTGGATCGACGCCGACCGCAGCCAGTCCATCGCGAGGGTGGAGTTGTGCGTCGGGACCATCGCCTCGCCGGCGAGGTACAGGTGGCTGATGTTGTCGACCTCGACGCAGCGGACCGGCACGCTCGGGACCGCGCGCACCGACACGACGCGTCGCGCCCGGACGCTGCCACGCAGTTCCTTGTGCCGCTGCGCCTTGTCGAAGACGGTGAAGACGTCGTCGGGGGCGTTGAGGCGGACCCAGCCGCTGCTCGCACGACGGAAGCTGTAGCCCAGCCCCGCCGCGAGGTCGCCGACCACCGACGACATGTGGTTGGTGGCCGCGGGAACGGTGATCCAACCGTCGTCGTCGACGCGCGCCCGAGAGTCCAGGATGCCCGCGAGCAGGGCACGCCGCTGGGGCGCCGAGCCGCGCAGGTACTCGTGCGGGATACGTCCGCCGAGGTCGGTCATCAGCGTCATCACGTCGACGGGGCCCTCGGCCTCGATGCGGGCGCCGATCTCCGGGTCGTCGTACGCCATGCCGGCCAGCGCGCCGACCGTGTACGGCCCGTAGGCGAGCGACCGGTACCGCAATTGCAGCGGCGCCGTGTTCTTGATGTTGGCCCGACCGCCGTACAACTGCAGCTGATCGGTCGTCAGCAGCCGGACCTCGCCGTCGACCTCGACCGCCCACTCGTGCTGCTCGTCGGCGACGACCACGCTGCCGTCGTCGAACTCCACCTCGTAGCAGGGACGGCGCGTCATCACCTCGGTGGCCGCGACGACAGTGGTCGGGCGCCCGTCGGGGCCCAACAGCCGATCGCCCTTCGCGACGCGGCCCATCGTGGTCCAGCCGGTGGGCGTGGGCAGCGGGGTGTCGAGCGCGAGGGCCTTGCCGACGCCGGGGCGGGCGGCGACGATGATCATCTGACCCGGGTGCAGGCCGTTGGTGAGCTTGTCGAGGTCGGCGAACCCGGTGGGCACGCCCAACGACAGGCCGCCGCGGGAGGCGATCGAGTCGAGCTCGTCGAGCGTCGGCTGCAGCAGTTCCTCGAGCGCGACGTAGTCCTCGGTGGTCCGACGTTCGGTGACCTCGTAGATCTCGGCCTGCGCGCGGTCGACCACCTCGGCCACGTCTTGACCGTCGGCGCCGGCGTAGCCGTACTGCACGATGCGGGTGCCCGCCTCCACGAGACGACGCAGGATCGACTTCTCGCCGACGATCTCCGCGTAGTAACCGGCGTTGGCGGCGGTCGGGACCGTCGAGATCAGGGTGTGCAGGTACGGCGCACCGCCGACCTTGCGCAACTCCCCCTTGCGTTCGAGCTCCGCGGCGACGGTGACGGCGTCGGCGGGTTCACCTCGCCCGTACAGCTCCAGGATCGCGTCGTACACCGCCTGATGCGCCGGCTTGTAGAAGTCACCGGGACGGATCCGCTCGAGCACGTCGGCGATCGCGTCCTTCGACAGCATCATGCCGCCGAGCACCGACTGCTCGGCCTGCTGATCCTGCGGTGGTTGTCGTCCGTACTCCTCGGTGGGGGGCTCCGGTGGGAGATCCGGCTCAGGCCCGAGATCGGCCTCAACAGCCACTCACCCACCCCCTTCATCCGGCGACGTCATCCACGGCAAACAAGGTTTCCACCGCGGAAACCGAACCCATCAGAAAGGTTAGGGCTCTGTGCCCGCCACCGCCAAACACCCCCTGTGGACAACACTGGGGACAACGTGTGGATGGTTTGGGACTGCCCAGGAAAAAATGTGGACAACCATGGGGACGAGTTGGGGAATCCCAGTGGATTCCTCCACATATGCGCAGGTCATAGGCTGTTGACGATATCCACAGCAGATCTCGGGATATCGTCCGGCGTGTCAGGTTGCGGCGCGCCGGTACGACTGTCCAGCACTACTTCAGGTGATGCGGATCGCAGCCCGAAGCGACCCGCATCACATCAGTCTGAGCGAACTCGTGGTAAAGGCCGACCCTGTCATGGTCCAATGGCGACGTGCGTGAATCGAT
Organism: Gordonia aichiensis; assembly: GCF_039946255.1. Taxonomy (GTDB): domain Bacteria; phylum Actinomycetota; class Actinomycetes; order Mycobacteriales; family Mycobacteriaceae; genus Gordonia; species Gordonia aichiensis_A. The sequence continues at coordinate 5,961 of NZ_JBCDWL010000027.1, forward strand.
CCCGCAGCGGGAGGGCATCTGGACGACCATCGTCATCGTGGCTGCGCTCGCAACGGCACTGCTGCCTGCCCTCGCGCAGGCACAGCCGCGCGGCGGGGACCTGGACTTCTCGCGCTACCGCGCCGTCAACGCCGAGCCGTACCGTTCCTCGGCCTACGTCGATCGAGGCAGACACTACTTCGTCTCGGGCGGCTGGCTCTGCCAGATCGGCCCGCAGCCCGGGGCGGCCGCCTGTCGCGGCAAGCCGGCCACGGCGCCGCCCGGGGTGATCGGTGTGGCCCTGGCCGGCGAGCAGCAGGGCCCGTACTGGGTGCGCCCGGGAACCACGTTCCAGCTCGGGCCGGTCAGCCGATTCCGCGCTCCCGTCCTCCCCGCCGGTACCCGCATCACCGTCGCCGACGTCACCTGCGCCGTGCCGCAGACCGGCGTCGTCGCGTGCCGCAACTGGAACCGCGGGTTCCGCGTCAGCCGCGCGAGCCACTGGTTCCTGTACCCGCGCGGCGACCGCGCCCACGACGGGAATCCGAAGGCGCGCGGCTGAGGGCCTGTTCCTTCCCTGTCGAATCTCCTGCACGTCGATCTCCTGCACGTCGATCTTCTACACGTCGATCTCCGACTGCGGACGCCACGGATGGATCCGCCCAACGAATTCAGGCCGGTCACCCCTCGCGGGGTGACCGGCCTGAACCGTGGTGGTGCTACGTCAGCTGACGACGGTGAGGCTCAGCTTGGCCTCGACCTTCGGGTGCAGCTTGACGACGACGGGGTACTCGCCCAGGGCCTTGATGTGGCCCTTCGGCAGCTCCACGTTGCGCTTGTCGACGGCCGGGCCGCCGGCGGCGCGGATGGCGCCCGCGACGTCCGAGGCCGAGACCGAGCCGAACAGCTTGCCCGAGCTCTGGGTCTTGACGGTCAGCGAGACGGCTTCCAGGCCCTCGAGGGCCTGCTTGATCTCGTTGGCGTGGTCGAGGTCGCGCACGGCGCGAGCCTCCTGCGCACGGCGGATGCCGTCGACCTGCTTCAGGGCACCGCGGGTGGCGACGATGGCCAGTCCGCGGGGAAGCAGGTAGTTGCGGCCGTAGCCATCGCGCACCTCAACGGTGTCGCCGGCTTCGCCGAGGTTCTCGACTGCGGCGGTCAGGATCAGCTTCATGTCTATTCTGCCCTTCCCGCTCAGCGTCCGGTCGACGTGAACGGCAGCAGAGCCACCTCACGCGAGTTCTTCACAGCGATCGCAACGTCGCGCTGATGCTGCACGCAGTTGCCGGTGACGCGACGCGAACGGATCTTGCCGCGATCGGACAGGAAACGACGCAGCAGCGCGGTGTCCTTGTAGTCGATCTCGACCTTCTTGTTCTTCTTGGTGTCCTTGCAGAAGGTGCAGGCCTTGGCCTTCGTGACCTTCTCCACGCGGGGCTTGCGGCCCTTTTGCTTTGCCATGTATTGCTCCAGTCAATGGTCTCCGGGTGGCGGCCCGGAATCAGAAAGGTGGTTCGTCGTCCCCGCCGCCGAAGCCGCCGCCCGCAGCGGGCGCACTGCCCCACGGGTCGTCGGCCGGCTGGCTCGCGGCCTGCTGGGGACGTCCGCCCTGCGGTGCGCCGTAGCCACCGCCGGCGTTGCCGCCACCCTGATTGCCGCTGTACCCGCCGCCACCGCCGCCGAAGTTGCCGCCACCGCGCTGAGTGCGGGTGACCTTCGCGGTCGCGTAACGGAGCGAGGGACCGATCTCATCCACTTCGAGCTCCACAACGGTGCGACGCTCCCCTTCACGGGTTTCGTACGACCGCTGCTTGAGCTTGCCCTGAACCACGACACGGGTGCCCTTGGTGAGGGACTCGGTCACGTTCTCTGCGGCATCGCGCCAGATGCTGCAGCGGAGGAACAGCGCTTCGCCGTCCTTCCACTCGTTGGTCTGGCGATCGAACGTCCGCGGAGTGGAGGCCACCGTGAAATTCGCGACCGGCGCGCCCGATGCGGTGAACCGCAATTCCGGGTCTGCAGTCAGATTTCCGACAACCGTGATGACCGTGTCCGTCATGAGACTCCCCTAATCGTGTCGAGGAACGCTGCGTGCGCACCTGGTGATGTCGACACCCACCCTAGGGTGAACCTCCGACATCGGCCCAGTGCTCGATTCACAGCACCTCGTGGGCGAAGTGGATTACTTGCGCAGGACCTTGGTGCGCAGCACCGACTCGTTCAGCTTCAGCTGACGGTCGAGCTCGCTCACGGTCGCCGGCGTCGCGTTCAGCTGAACGACGGCGTAGATGCCCTCGTTGTGCTTCGCGATCTCGTAGGCCAAGCGGCGCTTGCCCCAGATCTCGACGTCGTCCACCTTGCCGCCTTCGTTGCGAACAACGTTGAGGAAGGTATCCAGCGATGGGGCGACGGTGCGCTCGTCCAGGCTCGGATCGAGGATCACCATCAGTTCGTAATGACGCATAAGACCACATCACCTCCTATGGGCTTTCGGCCGCGGACGGTCCGCGGCAGGAGGGTCGCCTGCGTCGGCAACCTGTCCAAGATACATGAGTACGCACTGACCAGGGAAATCACTGTCGGGTCGGTCACCGACCGCCTCACCCGCCTCCACTAGGCTCGTCGCATGCCTTCGGCCCGCAATGCCTTCGCCGCCAAGCGGCTTCATTTCGGTGAGACCGCGTTGATCCTCGTGACGGCGATGCTCTTCACGGTCGCGTCGGCGGCGGCGTCGTACGCCGTCAAGGTCCGGTGCACCACGCCGTCGCCCGGAGCCAAGCGCGAGTGGCTGTACGGTAGCCGCCTCGACGTCGTCCCGTGCTACTCGGACCTGATGACCATGTGGCACGGCCGAGGCCTGGCCGACCACGTCTTCCCGTACGTCCACGGCGGCATCACGCCCTCCGGCCAGTTGTTCGGCGGCGTCGTCGAGTACCCGGTGCTGTCGGGGCTGATCATGTGGCTCAGCGGGCTCGGCGCCGACACCGACCGCGAATTCCTCTGGCACAGCCTGCTGATCCTGCTGCCCTTCGCATTCGTCACGACGATCCTGCTGGCCCTGATGACGCGCTGGTGGGTGCTGCTGTGGGCGGCGACCCCGCCGTTGATGCTGTACGCGCTGCACAACTGGGAGCTGCCGGTGGTGTGCGCCGCGGTCGCAGGCATCGGGGTGATGGCCTGGGGCGCGTGCGCCGATCCGACGACCGGGGTGCGCCGGTGGTCGGTGCGGACGACGGCCGTCGTCGCCGCGATCCCGCTCGGCATCGGTTTCTCGCTCAAGATCTATCCGGGCCTGTTCGTGCTGCCGCTGATGCTGTACGTCCTGACCCGCGGGGAGAAGACCGACGGCCGACGGCCCGGGCTCGACTGGCTCGGCGCCGCGTACGTGGCGGCGTCGGCCGTGGTGACGGTCGCGGTCACGCAGGTGCCGTTCATGATCGCCGGCTACGAGGGCTGGAAGGCGGCCATCGACTTCCAGACCAAACGCGAGGCCAACCTCTCCACGAACTCCATCTGGTACTGGGGTCTGCGGTTCGCGACCGGCGGTGAGACGCCGACGTACACCAGCATCGTCGACATCGCCTCCCCGCTGCTGATCGCCGGCTCGTTCGCGCTGGCCTGCTACCTCGGCTGGCGCACCTACCGGCGCGACGGCGCCTTCCCGTGGCTCGGGGTCAGCGCCGCGATGCTCGCCGGGTTCATGCTCTTCCACAAGGTCCACTCGCCGCAGTACACGCTGTGGATCCTGCCCTTCTTCGTCCTGCTGCGGGTCCGGTGGTGGCTGATCGCGCTGTACCTGGTGGCCGACTCGGTCCTCGACCTGACGATCTTCCACCTGCTGATGAACTACTCGGCCACCACGCGCGCCTGGGTGCTGGCGGGAGTGAACTTCGGGGTGTGGGCGCACGCGGTCGTCCTGGCGGTGCTGATCGTGGTGTTCGTCAACGTCCGCCCGCGCGAGCCGCTGGCCTCGTACCTGAGGGCGGGGACACCCCCGGCCGGGCCCCTGACCAGGCTCGCGGCCGCCGACGCCGAGGACGCGCGCCGCTGGCTCGGCGAACCGACCCTCACCGATCCCCACGTCACCCTGCGTCCGTTACAGCTCGCCGATGCGGCCGCGCTGGCGCAGGTCGCCGGCGCGGAGGACCTGTACCGATGGTCGAGCTCGGTGCCCCGCACCACCGAGGCGGCCGTCGACTGGATCCGAACAGCGCTGCTCGATCCGCATCGCATCGCATTCGCGGTGCTCGACGCCGACGGCGAGCTGGTGGGCACGACCAGCTTCTACGACGTCGACCGGGCTGACCGCGCGCTGGCGATCGGCTACACCTACTACTCGCCGGCGGCCATGGGCACGGCGATCAATCCAGCGGCGAAACTGCTTCTCTGCGAGTACGCGTTCACCGTCTGCGACGCGGTCCGCGTGGTGTGGCACACCCACTCCGAGAACGCCCGCTCGCGCGCGGCCATCAGCCGGCTCGGGGCCGTCGAAGAGGGAGAGCTGCGCAAGCACCGCCGGTTCCGCGGCGGATGGCGCACCACCGCGCAGTTCGCGATCGTCGACGACGACTGGCCCGCATCGCGCGAACGGCTGCACACCCGGCTCGCCGCCACCGCTTCGGACTGACCGCCGACGAGCGGCGTCAGTCGGCGGGCGCGACCTCGGCGCCGAGTCCGTCGTCGCCGGCCGGCGAGCGCAGGAGTCGCGCCGACCGGGGCTCGTCGTCGTCGGTGCGCAGCAACTGCCACACCACCACCGCGCACAGCCCGACGAGCACGGCGCCGCGGACCGTGTTGACCGCGTAGAAGAACTCCGGCGGCAGCCATTTGCGGTCGGCGTCGAGGAACAGACCCATCCGCGGGATCCACACGAGCGCGTCGAAGGTCATCCACGCCAGCACCGCGCGCGGATACGGCACGGCGAGCACCGCGAGGGGCACCAGCCACAGCGACGACTGCGGCGTCCACTCCTTGCCGAACAGCAGGAAGCCGGCGACCAGCAGGAAGGCCAGCTGCGCGAGAGTCGGCTCGGCGGCCGCCCGCAGGCCGATGTAGACGACGGCGGCGATCACCGCGATCAGGAGCAGCAGGACCAGCCCGTTGATCAGCGACGACGTCGGATTCCACCCGGTGGCCAGCGAGATCAGCCGATACAGGGTGTCCGGTTCCACGCCGCGGTCGCGCCAGGCGCGATAGGCCTGCGACCATCCCGACGGGTAGAGCACCAGCACGGGCAGGTTCACGATCAGCCAACTGCCGACGGCTCCCGCGACGACGCGAGCGAACTGTCTGCCCTGCCGTCGTCGGACGCACAGGACGGCGATCGCGGGAAGCAGCAGGATCGGGTACACCGCAGCCGACGCGCCGAGTCCGACGAACACGCCCGTCCAGCCCGCCCGGCCGCGCGACCAGCAGAGCATCGCCACCGCGAGCATGGCGACGGCGAGGACATCGGTGGCCGTGAACGCGTGGAACAGCAGCAGCGGCGACAGCGCCATCAGCGCGCCGAGCCACCGGCGACGGCGGTCGGTCATCGTCGTCGCCCACACCGCCAGCAGCCAGAACAGCGACAGCAGCAGCGCACTGATGTTGAAGTAGTTGACGACGTCGAGCGTGCGGGGCAGGCCCACCGCGTCGGCCAGCCACGCCCATCCGCGCGCGGCCTGGGCGGAGACGTACATGAACATGCCGGTCAGGACGGGCTCGGCCAGGTAGGCCTTGCTCTCGGAACCGTCGGCGTTCTTCTGCGTCCAGGACGTCCGGTAGGGGAAGGCCCCGGCTGCGAGGTCGCTGGGGGTCAGCTTGTTCTCGGCGTACGACGCCACCAGATCCGAGTAGCAGAGCCCGACGAACTGGCGTTGGTTGTCCCAGTTCAGCCGCACCTGTCCGGGCTGGTCGGCGACCGGCGCCTGCTGAATGCACCCGGCCTTGCCGAACCAGCTGATCGACAGTCCGACCAGGGCCAGCAGCAGCACCACGCGCAGCGGGGTCCACCGTCGACTGCGCCCGATCGCCGCGTGCAGTCCGGCGGGGCCGCCGATGACGCCGCTGGCCGCGGCGATCTGCGGGCTGCTCCACGCCGGCAGCATCCGGTCGGCGTCGACTCGCAGGTCGGCGGCCAGCGGCTCCGGGGAGTCCATCGACTGAGGTTCCGGAGGCGGCGTCCCCGCTCCTGGTCGGGTCACTGCGGCAGCGTCGCTACCCGGCCGGGACCGGGTCGTATCCGCGGTTGCCGGTCAGTCCGTTGCCTCCGAAGCCCGTGCCCGCACCGCCGGTGCCCGGTCCGGTACCGGTCCCGTTGCCGGTGCCGCCTCCGGTACCGCCCTCACCGGGCGACGGTGTGTGAGTCGTTCCCTCGCCGCCGCCTCCGCCGGGCACCGGGATCGTGACGCCGGGTGCGATCACCACGTCGCCGTTCTCGTTCTGGCCGGGCAGACGCGGCAGACGCGGCCGCTCACGGGAGGTCTGGGTCTCGGTGGGGGTGTAGGTCACCGGCGGCGGCTCGTACGGGACGCCGGCCTGGCCGCCGACCGATTCGGGTGTCGGGAACTGCTCGATCGGATCGCCCGCCAGCGCGCCGTCCATCGCGGCCTTCCAGATCTGCGCGGGCAGGCCGCTGCCGTAGATGGAACCACCGGAGTAGTTCCGCAGCGGAGTGCCCTTGTCGGTGCCGACCCAGGTCGCGGTCGACAGCTGCGGCGTGTAGCCGGCCATCCAGGCGTCCTTGTTGTAGCCGGTGTCGCCGAGCTGGGCGGTGCCGGTCTTGGCCGCCGACGGTCGCGGGCCGTAAGTCGAGTCGTACAGCGAGTTGCCGTTGGAGTACGCGGCGATCGGCTCCATCGCGGCGGTCACGTTGTCGGCCACCGCCGCCGAGACGACCCGCTTGCCCTTGTTCTTCTGCCGTTCGTAGAGCACGTCGCCGGTCGAGGTCTCGACCTTCTGAACGAAGAAGGGCTCGCGGTAGATGCCCGACGCAGCGAGCGTGGCGTACGCCGAGGCCATGTCGAGCACCCGCGACGGGTACTGGCCCAGGACCACGCCGCCCTCGGAGTGTCCGTTCTTCTCCTGCAGGGTCTTGGAGATGTCACCGAAGCTCTCGGCGATGCCCAGCCGGTGCGCGGTGTCGGCGACGGCGTCGGCCTGGCCGTTGAGGTCCATCATCAGCCGGTAGAACACAGTGTTGAGCGACATCTTCAGCGCGGTCGCCAGGTTGCAGGTGCCGCAGCTCTCGCCGTCGGAGTTCTCGACCACCAGGCCGCCGGGCGCCTGGTAGGGCGCCGAGCTGTACCGCTGCGAGAGCGGGATGTCCTGCTCCAGCGCCGCGACCAGCGCGAACACCTTGAAGATCGAGCCGGTCTGCAAGCCCGCCGAGGCGTAATCCCACCCCTGGCCGTCCTCGCCGCCGTAGTAGCCGACGACGCCGCCGGTGGACGGATCCACCGACACCGACGCGGTCCGCAGGTTCTTGGGTTCGCCTTCGAGCTTGTTGCGCGAGGCCGACACGAGCGACTTCTGCACCTGCGGGTCGATCGCCGTGGTGATCTTGAGCCCGGAGGTCTGGATCTGCTGCTCGGTGATGCCGAGCTTGTCGAGTTCGGCGAGCACCTGACGCTTGATGAGACCGTTGGGGCCCTCATTGCCGGTCGAGGAGTCGTCCTTGACCTTGGCGACCTTCGGGAAGGTCTGGGCCTGACGATCGGCCTGGCTCAGGGCGCCGGTCGCCACCATGCCGTCGAGGACGTAGTTCCAGCGACTCACCGCCAGGTCGGGGTTGACCGCCGGATCGTAGATCGACGGACCGCGGATGATGCCTGCGAGCAGCGCCGACTCCGAGACCGTCAGCTTCTTGAGCGGCTTGTTGAAGTACGCCCGCGTCGCGGCGTCGATGCCGTAGGCACCGCGGCCGAAGTAGATCGTGTTGAGGTACGCGGCCATGATGTCCTCTTTGGACCACTGCCGCGACATCTTGGTGGCGATCGCGAGTTCCTTGAACTTGCGCTGGTAGCTGACCTCGTCGCCGACGATCGCGTTCTTGACGTACTGCTGGGTGATGGTCGAACCGCCGCCGGCACCCGATCTGTTGAACGCCTTGCCGAGCACCGCGCGCATGAAGCCCGAGGTGGAGAAGCCAGCGTTGGAGTCGAAGTCGCGGTCTTCAGCGGCCTTGACCGCCTCGATCATCGACTTCGGAATCTCGTCGTACTTGACGTCGGTGCGGTTGCCCTCCGGCGGCACTATCTTGGCGATCGTTCCGCCCTTGCTGTCGGTGATCGTCGCCACCTGGTTCTGCTTGATGTCGCCGGGAGCCGGGACATCGACAGTCAGGTAGGTGAACAGGAACGCGACGACCAGGAAGACGGCGACCAGCGGTACTGCTCCAGCGAGAATGCCGAGCACCCATGCCACGGCTTTCACTGTCGTCGACTTGTCCGACGTCGCAGCACCTTTACTGCTGGTCATCGCTCACCCACTTCTCTGCGCTCTCGCGCGGGACTGATGTTCATTCACCATGCTGACGCATGGCCGTTAGCGCGCCAACTCCTGACGCGTCACTTGGCGACCCGCCGACGACCACGCCGTACGCCTTCGGGCAGTCCGGCAACGTACGACTGCACCAGATAGTTCCAGCGACAGGTGCGGCACACTTCGACGACGTGGACGGTGAACTCGCCGACGCGGCCGCCGAGGCTCTCGATCTCGGTGGCCGATCGTGCCGATCCGTGCACCCGCCCGAGATGTTCGCCGAAAACCCAGGACACCCTGGTGACCTGCTCTTTTCTGCAGACCGGGCACACCTCGTCGGTGACATGGCCGTGGAACTTGGCCGCGCGCAGGAGATAGGTGTCCGCATCGCACACCTGCGCCAGGGCGGTCTGGCCGGTCCGGACGCGCGCCAGGCACTCGCGTCGCGCGAGTGCGTAGTCCACGATCTGCCGGTGCACGCCCCTCAGCCTAGACGGGCCGCCTGAGGACACGCCGTGTGATGCAGATCAACCCTGCCGTTACCCGCAAGTTTCGATCAAGTTATATCGATGCGATACATTGGATGCTGCATCAAGGCGCGATAACGGGACGAGAGGGGGCCGCCGCATGCTCGAGATGGCGATCCTCGGCCTTCTCCTCGAGTCACCCATGCACGGCTACGAACTGCGCAAGCGGCTCACCGGTCTCCTGGGCGCGTTCCGCGCCTTCTCATACGGCTCGCTGTACCCCACGCTGCGGCGCATGCAGGCCGACGGTCTGATCGCCGAAGACGAACCGGAGACGTTCACCGGCGCCAAGGTCCGCCGCGCACGCCGCGTGTACCGGCTCACCGCGTCGGGTGAGGAGCGCTTCTCCGAACTCGTCGCCGACACCGGCCCGCAGAACTACACCGACGACGGCTTCGGTGTGCACCTGGCGTTCTTCAGCCGCACTCCCGCCGTCGCGCGGATGCGGATACTCGAGGGCCGCCGCCGGCAGGTGGAGGAACGGCGTGAGGGCCTGCGCGATCTGCTCGGCCGCACCACCCGGTCCAGCGACCACTACACCCGGCAGATGCACGAGCTCAGCCTGGAGACCTCCGAACGCGAGGTCCAGTGGCTGAACAAATTGATCGCCGACGAAGCCTCCGGCTCGATCGGCTCCCCAGATCCTCGCCCCGCGGAACCGGAGACGGCCGCGCGGGACGAAGTAAGTAAGAACTCGGCGGCACAGCAACCCGCCGTACCGCTGCAACACGAAGGAGATCCCGACCATGGGTGATACCAACAAAGTGCGCGTGGCCATCGTCGGCGTGGGTAACTGCGCCTCATCCTTGGTCCAGGGCGTCCACTACTACCGCGACGCGGACGAGAGCGCTCACGTCCCCGGCCTGATGCACGTCAAGTTCGGCGACTACCACGTGCGCGACGTCGAGTTCGTCGCCGCGTTCGACGTCGACGCCAAGAAGGTCGGCTTCGACCTCTCCGAGGCGATCAACAACAGCGAGAACAACACCATCAAGATCGCTGACGTCCCGCCGCTGAACGTCCCCGTTCAGCGCGGCCACACCCTCGACGGCCTCGGCAAGTACTACCGCGAGACCATCGTCGAGGCCGACGGCGACGGCGTCGACGTCGTCAAGACCCTCAAGGACAACAAGGTCGACGTCCTCGTCAGCTACCTGCCCGTGGGCTCGGAGCAGGCCGACAAGTTCTACGCCCAGTGCGCCATCGACGCGGGCGTGGCCTTCGTCAACGCGCTGCCGGTGTTCATCGCCTCCGACCCCGAATGGGCCGAGAAGTTCCGCGCGGCCGGCGTCCCGATCGTCGGCGACGACATCAAGAGCCAGGTCGGTGCCACCATCACCCACCGCGTCATGGCGAAGCTGTTCGAGGACCGCGGCGTCGAGCTGGACCGCACCTACCAGCTGAACGTCGGCGGCAACATGGACTTCAAGAACATGCTCGAGCGTGAGCGTCTGGAGTCGAAGAAGGTCTCCAAGACCCAGGCCGTCACCTCGATCCTCGACGGCCCCCTCGCGGGCAAGGTCTACGACAAGAACGTCCACATCGGCCCGAGCGATTACGTGCAGTGGCTCGACGACCGCAAGTGGGCCTACGTCCGCCTGGAAGGCCGCGCCTTCGGCGACGTGCCGCTGAACCTGGAGTACAAGCTCGAGGTCTGGGACTCGCCCAACTCGGCAGGCATCATCATCGACGCCGTCCGCGCCGCCAAGATCGCCCTCGACCGCGGCCTCGGCGGCCCGATCCTGCCCGCCTCGGCCTACCTGATGAAGAGCCCGCCGGAGCAGATCGCCGACGACATCGCGCGTCAGCAGCTCGAAGCGTTCATCATCGGCGCCGAGTAGTCTGCAGCGCTGATCACGACGACGCCCGCCCCGGCCGATCCGGGGCGGGCGTCGTCGTTCGGGTCCTCGTGATCGGCTGATGCGACCGAGCACTTCGCCTCGCGGTCTCGACCACGAGCGGCACCTGATCGACGACGACCGGCGCCGCAGACAGTTCCCCACCGCGCCGGTACGCTTGTCTCCCATGACCGTCCGGACACGCCCGTGATCCTCCGCACCTTCGGAGTGTCGCTGGTCGTCTCCGCAGCCGCCCTGATCGCCGCCTTCCTCTACGGCGGGACCACCGCGCTGATCCTGACCCTCATCCTGGGCGTACTCGAGGTGTCGCTCTCGTTCGACAACGCCGTCATCAACGCGACCGTCCTGCAGCGGATGAGCGAGTTCTGGCAGCGGATGTTCCTGACCGTCGGTGTGGTCATCGCCGTGTTCGGCATGCGCCTGGCGTTTCCGCTGGCGGTCGTCTGGATCGCCGCGGGACTCGATCCCGTCGAGGCCCTGCGGCTGGCCCTCAACCCGCCGACCGACGGCTCACCGACGTACGAGAGCATCATCACCGGCGCCCACCCGCAGATCGCGGCCTTCGGCGGGATGTTCCTGCTCATGCTGTTCCTCGGCTTCGTCTTCGACCAACGCGAACTGCCGTGGCTGGCTTGGATCGAACGACCGCTGATGGCACTCGGCCGCATCCGGCAGATGTCGGTGGTGATCGCCGCCGGCCTGCTCGTGATCACCGCGGTGTTCATCGCCGACGACGACCAGACCTCCTCGGTGATGATCGCAGGCACCCTCGGGATGATCACGTACATCGTCGTCAACGGTCTCGGCGAACTCTTCCACGTGGAGCCGGAGGAGACCGGCGACGGACGCGGCGCGGGTGGCGGCCCGTCCGGCCTGGCGAAGGCCGCGGGCAAAGCGGGCTTCTTCCTGTTCCTGTACCTCGAAGTCCTCGACGCCTCGTTCTCGTTCGACGGTGTCATCGGCGCGTTCGCGATCACCGCCGACCCGATCATCATCGCCCTCGGCCTCGGGTTGATCGGCGCCATGTTCGTCCGATCGATGACGGTCTTCCTGGTCCGCCACGGGACGCTGTCGCAGTACGTCTTCCTGGAGCACGGCGCGCACTGGGCCATCGGCGCGCTCGCACTGATCCTGCTGTACTCCATCGGCACGCCGGTGCCGGAGATCGTGACCGGACTGGTCGGCGTCGTCTTCATCCTCGCGGCGTTCATCAGCAGCGTGGTCTATCGACGACGCCACCACCTGCTGGGCCTGCATCTCTAGATGATCGATTCCCGGTGATGTTGCTGGTGTGTCGCGTGGGATGAACGTGGCGAGGCCGCCCAGGATTGATGTTGCTAACCCAACATCGACAGGGAGTCGACATGGACACCAACCTGGACGACCTCGCTACCGCACTCTACGTGGCCTGCGATGATCTGCTGACCGAGCACCCCGAGCGTGTCGCACCGCGACGGCCGGGAACCTTCACCGCCCGAATCACGGACGCCGAGATCATCACCTTGGCGGTGATGCAGGCACTGCTCGGCTACACCAGCGAACGCCGCTGGATCCGCTTCGCCCACACCCACCTGACGACGATGTTCCCGACACTGCCTGGACAGTCCGGCTACAACAAACGAGTCCGGGCCCTGGCTACGACGATGGTCTGGCTCGGCCGCATCCTGACCGCGAAGACCTCCATCGGAGACGACAACGTGTGGGTCGTGGACTCCACCCCCGTCGAATGCGGACGCTCCCGCGAGACAGCCCTGCGATCGGAGGCAGCAGGGTTCGCCGAGTACGGATACTGCGCCTCGCACACCCGCTACTTCTGGGGCCTGCGGCTGCACCTGCTGACCACTCTGCACGGGGCGCCAGTCGGGTGGGCATTGACCGGAGCCAAAGCCGACGAACGGGCGGTCCTCACCGACATCCTCACCGGCACACCAGGACTGGCCGAACAGATCCAGACGCACGCACCGACCGTCATCGCTGACAAGGGCTACCACGGCAAAGACTTCGAAGCCACGCTCGCCGGTGCCGGCATCACCCTGCTGCGCCCGACCCGCATGGCCCATGCGCAGCCGGGCCGACTTGGCCGACGCTGTGGTGGGGAGCGACACCATGCCTGATTCGGGAGCCTGCTTCGCCATCGCCGGACTCTCGGCGGCTGCAGCCGCGTTGATGGCGGGAGGGGCAGGGCCGCAACCGTGGCGAGGATCTCCTTGGCCGGCCACGAAGGTTCTCGGTCTGGAGGACCCCTCACCACGCTTCATCCAGTTAGATAACAGGGTGTACCGACCGCTCTGCCTTGGTACGGCCGCAGCCCCCCTCGCCGCCGCAGTCATGTACCCAAGAATCGACTGAACCCTCGGAGAAGCCGACCCGCTCAGGCTCAGGTGGTGTAAGAGCGAGCATCGCCAGCCACTCACTCGAACATTTTTCGAATCTGCGCTGTGCTCGGGCTACGGCGCCAGTATGCGAGGACACCGTGCCCTACCAGGACATCACCGGACACAAGGCCAAGACCGAGGTCGCCGACCTCGGCACCGTCGACGCAGAACCGAACCCCGGCTGTCCCGGCCGGGTGCCGGCCACCAGGGCCGCGTACCCCATCGAGGGACCGGCGACCGCACCGGCCGCCCCGCACACCGGCGGCCGCCCTCGATCTCCCGGACCTGCGTCACGTCTGACCGTGCCTGACGCCTCCGGCGACCGAGACGACCCGTCCGATGCCGGCTCCTGCCGTCGCCTCACCCATCGGAACGAATCGGCCCCGGCCGGTCGGCCCTTGTGGTCATCCTCGCGACCCGAGCGATCGTGCACAGTCCTCCTCTGTCATCCTCACGCGGGAATCCGCCGCTCAGCCGCGGATCCTCGGCAGTCATGCCGGTGGTCGCCTGACGACACTCTGTATCCCTCGCGACAGCACGGCCGATGAGGACTCGCTCCACCCGGTCCGAAAGAACGGAAGCGAAACCGGAAGGGCTTCCACCAAGGATGAGGCGGCAGTCTCGCACGTGCAGCTGCACGCACGGCGACACTATCGCGACAAGTTCGCAAGCGAGTCGGACGGGCGTAGCCCCCGAGCGCTCGCCGGCCGCGCGATCTCTGCCCCGGACTCCGGACACAGCGAAAGCGTCGCCCACCCTCAACACGAGAGGGCGGGCGACGCTTCATGAGGCCTCTGCTCCATGTACCTCCCCGCACCCGCGAGGTTTCAGTACTCCCCCGAAACGAAGGAGGCCTGACGCCGCGCTGCGAACGTTGAGCGCGCAAGGTTCACACCCTACCGTGGGCACCTGTCGGTGGCTACTTGCTCTAATGTGCACCCGTTTTCCGGGTTGTTATGCACCTCGTCATGGGCTGGAGCTAGGAACACCGTGACTATAATCCCGAGGATAATCCCGAAAACTAGTGTCACTCCCACTATCCACTGCACGATTGGGTGTGCCGACCGCCGCGTCGCTGGGGCAAGCCAGAGCACCAAAATCAACGCGGGAACGACAACTCCGAATGGCCATGCCGAAGCGATCAGAGAAACGATTGCGGCCACGCACGCGGCAACCGACCATGTCGCCGAGTATTCGTTTCTGGATAGGTTCAAATTACCCAAGATTACGCCCTTGGTCGGTGTTATAATTTCCCCATTTGTCTAGGTGTCCACGTAGGCATACGGTCTTCACGCCTGCGCCGATTCCGGAGAAAATCACTTTCTGCTCGAACTCCTCGCCAGTGATGACAGTAGTTTGCGTCCCGACTCCTGGTGCCTTGTATACGACGTTATCGAACGGCCTTTCCTACATGACTCCAGGTAGGCGTCGAAGTCTCGCCGCCGGAAGCGATAATCCTTGCTGTGACATCGATGCCGGACACTCCACATTTCTCAATGTCGTGCCAGTACGTGTAGAGGGTGCACGCACCGCTTCGACCGACCGCGCGCACGCCGCCGAAGCCGCGGCCGTGATGGTTTCCACCGTGAAGGGGCCTGGTGCGAATCTGTGACCCCCAACACCGTCTTGAGTGGACGGGCTTGATCAGCTCACGAGCGATATTGGAACTTTTGGTCCGGGCGCTCTACAACCGTTATATTCGGTGAGATATTGGTTGAAGTCACCATGTTTCGCCTGTGCCAGGATTGCTGGCGTGATCAGTGGGCTGGGTAGACCGCCGACGAAGATCGAGTAGCTGTCTGTGCGCTCATCGTGGCGTACGCAAGCTGCGATCGCCGTGAACTCGGCCGTATAGTCACGATATTTCGACGCCTCCTCTGGTGCGACTAGGCGGGTCAGATCAACTATTTGATGACGATATCGAACGCGCCCAAAGTCGTTCATGCTGTTCATGCCGCTGCTCGTGTTCGAATACTTCTTAGTGTATAGCCTGGACTGAATCTGATTTTCAGTCATTCCAATCAATTCCTTTGCCTCAAGGTCAGGCAAGTGGTCCTTGAAATTCGAAGTTGGTGTCACGGAGCTCACTTCTGGTGGCGCCTCGGTTTTTTGGGAACACCCAGAGATCAGGGCAGTGCAAACGATCGCAATAGTGAAAGTGAGCAGATTCAAGCGCGAGCTATGGAACGACACTGGACAACCCTCCCTTCTTTTCCTTCCTGAACTGCTGAACGCTCCGCAAGCCCGCCACCGCTGACGTAGTATCGGTCAATCGTACACTTGGGGGTGTAGCTTGTCAGATAGGCGGAAACACCCTTACTTGCTTTTGGATCAAGAGGCGCTCCGCATTCGATTGTGATGGATACTGTCTCGGCGGTTGTGATTGATAGTTCGGACTTGACGAACTCGTTGCTAAACCCTCCTGTAAACCCGACTGTCACTGCGACTGATCGCGATGTAGACAGGGTGCAGGGGTGGTCGGTGTCCGGGTTGTATCCACAAGCGGCGAAGGGCATTGAGTAATCGGTGTTGAAAATCGGCGCTTATCTGGCGCACTTCGTCGCGATAGTGATGGCAGTTGGAACCGATTCGCTGTTCCGTTCCCCAGATCCTCACACAAGCACTGTCACTCGTATCGTTGTTGCCCTCTGAGGCGTTCCTCTTGAGCGGCTCGGCGGCGTCGATTGCGGCGCGGCTGGGGGTCGGCTGGGAAGAAGGACTCCTCGACGTACTCGCAGCCGACGTCGGAGTTGGTGTGCGTGGAGTCGAAGTCGGAGCCGAGCGTGGACTGGTTGACGCCGAGGACGCACGGCTCTCAGCGATCGTGGGCTGTTCAGAGCCGGGATGCTCGAGGTCACGGCGTTCTGTGGGCGCATTCAGGTTCGGTCCCGGGCCCCGGTCCTCGGATGTGGGAGCAGTAGTCGAGGGTGCACTGGGTGTGCCAGCCTCATCCTCAGGCGCAGAGGGCGACAATGTCGGTGGTGGATCGTCGTTTCCACCTCCGCATCTGTAGGGCACAGGAGGCGGCGGTGCGTCGCTGGGGCTTTTACCGGGGTTTGCTTGTGCCCAGGTGTTCTTCCACGCGTTGTTGTAAGCGGTGGTTTCGCGTTTGCATCGCTCAGCCGGCGTCTCGGCGTTCGCGATGCCGATCCCGACCAAGAGGGCACCGCTCGCTGCGATCGCAAGGATCGCGAGCGACAGTCATTCATGGTGAGGCCTGTCAGATGCGGGCCACAGGGCCGTGGTCGTAGTACACGTAGACACCGGTGTCGGTGGTGACCGAGATCTTGGCGAACGGCCGCACCGAGATCTGACCGAGCGCGTTGGTCACGTTGAGTTCGATACCGGACAGGACGATGTCGGCGACCGGCTTGGTCAGGGCGATCTCGGCGAGGGTGACCGTGGTGATCTTGCCCGCGCCGACCTCGAACTGCAGGTCCGCGGCCGGGATCACGGTCGCTTCGGCGCCGAGCTGGCCGCCGATCTCACCGAGCCTGCCGCCTCCACCTGACCCTGAGATGGTGACCTCAGGGGCGATCTTGGCGTTGACGCCACCGGTGAGCTTCAGCTCTGGAGTGTGAGCGGTGACCTTCACACCGTTCGGGGCAACCGAGACCGGATAGCCGACCTTGTAGCCGACCTCGACGGTCGCGCGGACAGTCTTACCGTCGATCCCGCGCAGCGCGGCATGCACATCCGAGGACAGGAACGCCTCACCGGAGAGCGGCGAACCATCAAGGGCGGGGACCTTCTTCGCCCGAAGCTTCGACGCCGTCAGGGTGATGTCCACCCCCTCGCGGGTCTTATAGGTGCGGGCATCGCTGACACCCGCAGTCAGGCCGGCCAGTGCGGTGAGTGCGGCAACAAGTGTGGCGATGAGCAGTGTGACGCGTCGCGTCATGAGGTCCCCCCTCGATCCCCGAGTATGACGAAACGACCGATTTGCCGCTTCGGGGGAAACGTAAACGGGCACACCAGAATTCACCAATCGACGTTGGCCGGTTCGTGTTATCTATGCTGGTCGCAGGGGTGAAACTCGTTGTCCGGACCGGACAAGATTCGCCAGCAGTAGCGGTGATTCTCAGAGGTCATGCGCGCATCTTCCCTACGCGCACCCGCGACACTATAGTACGGGACACTCGCGCGCCCGAATCGCCCGCTCCGCCTTAGAATCAGCGGGTGACCCCCACCACGACGGCCCTGCTCGTCGTCCCGCTGCTCATTCTGGCCGCCCCGATCTGCACGCGGCTGGTGTCGCGCTGGATCAAGATCCCCATCGTCGTCTTCGAACTGGCACTCGGAATCGCGGCCGGTCCGACCGTGCTGGGCTGGGTCGGCGAGACCGAGTTCCTGGCCCGGCTGTCCGACTTCGGGGTCACGCTGCTGTTCTTCGTCGCGGGAACCGAGATCACCGCCTCCGCCGTTCGTGGTCGCACCGCCCGACGAGCGTGGATCGGCTGGCTGATCAGCATCGCGCTCGGCGTGGCGGCGGGCTTCGTCGTCTCGCCGGGACTGGGCGCGATCATCATCGGCATCAGCCTGGCCTCCACCGCCCTGGGCACCCTGCTGCCGATCCTGCGCGACAACGGTGATCTCGGCACCCCGTTCGGCAATGCGGTCGGCGCGATCGGGGCCGCCGGGGAGTTCGGCCCGATCGTCGCGATCTCCCTGTTCCTCGGCGGCCGCTCGCCGGGCGCCGCGACCATCGTCCTGCTGGTGTTCGGCGCCGTCGCCCTGGCCGCGATGTTCTACGCGGGTCGCACCCCGCACGGTCGCCTGCACCGCTACGTCGAGGCGACGCTGCACACCTCCGCCCAGTTCGCGGTCCGCGTCGTCCTCGCCATTCTCACCCTTCTGGTGGTCTTGACCCTGGAGCTCGGCATCGACATGCTGCTCGGCGCGTTCACCGCGGGCATCGTGTGGAAGCTGCTGATCCGCGACGCCGACGAACACACCCAGCGGTCGGTCGAGACCAAGATCGACGCGCTCGCCTTCGGCTTCCTGGTCCCGCTCTTCTTCGTCTACACCGGAGTCAAGTTCGACCTGCGCTCACTGCTCGACGACCCCGTCGCCTTCGCGTGGATACCGGCGGTCATGGTCGCCCTCCTACTGATCCGCGGCCTGCCGTCGATGCTGGCTGCACCCGAGGGCGCAGGTCCCCGCGAACGGATCGCCGTCGGACTGTTCGGCGCCACCGGGCTGCCGATCATCGTGGTCGTCTCGCAGATCGGCGTGCAGCAGGACGTGCTCACCGGCACCGATGCCGCAGTCCTCGTCGGTGCGGGCCTGCTGTCGGTGTTGATCTTCCCGCTGATCGCGGCGAGGGTGCGCGCCCGAACCGACGGAGCGACGGGGGCCGTCGGTACCGGCTCCTGAGCCGGTACCGACGCATCCGCGAGGCTCACTGACGTCCGCGGTGTCTGTGCCAGAGCGGATCACGCTGAGCCCCGCGGATGTCGGGCGTCAGCGGGTAGAACGCGGATCGGCCACGGCTCAGCGACCGAAGAGGCCGCCGAGGCTCCCGCTCCCGTCCGAGCTTCCGCTGCTTCCGGTGTCCAGGCTGCCGGGCTTGTCGGGTCCGGCGCCGCCGGTGCCCGGCGCGGTCGTCGACCCGGCCGATCCACGCAGCTCCGTCGCGGTGTTCCGGCCCTGAGCCGAGACGGTGAACTCGATGGACGCGACCTTGCTCGTGCCGTCGTAGACGTTGAAGTTATGGAGGCCCGGTTCCAGATCGGACGGCAGGGTGCAGTCGAACCGCAGGGTTCCCGCGTCGTCGGTCCGGGCGCGCTCGTCGACGCAGAACGGCGTCGACTCGCCCTTGACCAGGTACTCTCGCGCCTTCGCGAGCTCGGTGAAGACGACGCTGAGCTTGGTTCCGGGCTTGAAGGCCTTGTCGTCGCCACTGCCGGGAGTACCGTTGCCCGGCTCCCCGCCGCCGGACCCGTTGACGTCGATGATCGCGAGAGTGGTCGGTATCGGCCGCGTGGTCATCTCCACCCCGGAGCCGACCAGCTCCGACACGATGCCGCCGCTCAAGTAGCCGGTCTTGCCGTCACGGCTCACCGACATCGTCCGGCCGTACGCACTTCGTTGTGCCGTCAGGGTCATGTTGTCCGGCAGCCCGGAGACAGAGTGAACCGTCATGTCGACGGTCTTCACCGTGTACGGTCCCCAGGCCAGTCCCAGGCCTCCGGTGCCGTGCCTGCCGTCTGCGAACAGCGACGACCCGTCCGGCGAAATGTGCAGACGTGACGCCGTCGCAGCAGGGCGAGCCTGGCCGAGCGCGGCACCGCTGACGGCGTTGATCCGAGTGAGGGTGTGGCCGGCGGCGTACACCGTGCTGCTGTCGGGGGAGACCACGACGGCGCCCGAAGGCGTGTTCGCTCCGTCGACGAGGTCGCCGCCCGCGTAGTCGAGCTTTCTGATCACCGCGTTGCTTCCGGTGTCCACCACCGCGACTCCGCTGAATCCCGCGACGTACGCGCGACGACCGTCCGGCGCCATCGCGATGTCGTGGTTCCCGCCGACACCGGCGTCGAACTGGGCGATCTCGGCCCTGGTCGCGGTGTCGTGGACACTGATCGGCCCGTCCTTCCCGACCACGTACACGCGGCTGCTGTCCGGCGAGAACGCCAAACCTATCGGCCGGACGCTCAGATCCAGCGGTACGGCACCCACTCGTACCCGGGTCACCGCGTCGTGGACGACCAAGGCGTTCGCCTCGATGAGGTAGGCGTATCGGCCATCCGGTGTGAAGTGGATGTCGGAGACCCTGTCCGCACCCGGCACCGTCGCGACCTTCTTCTTCGTCGCGGTGTCCATGACGACGAGTTCTCCGACGCCGTCGCCGTCCTGCACCCACAGCTGCTTACCGTCGACGGTCAGCGCATTCGCCGTCGGACTGCTGAGCCAGTCGACGGTCTCGATCGATGCGGCACGCGCCGGTGCCGGCTCCGCGGCGCCGGCGAGCAGCAGAAGGGCCGCCGAAGCGGTGAACAACCTTCGAAATCGGGAACCGGTGATGAGCAAGTGACGTGAGTTCATGATGTGCCTTTCCGTGACCTGAACCGCCCGAACGCTATCGACGCCTCTCACGTCGAACCAAGCTGAGTTACGCAAAAAGCAACGTCCCAGATCACAAGTTCATCCAAAACGACGAACCCGGCGAATCGCCGGATGGGAGGGTCGGGTCGGGTCGCTGTTCGACGGCGCCGACAGTCGCCGTCGCGCACGCCAGGAGGGCCGCTGCTCCCCGGCAGCCGCCCTCCTCATCGCCGTCCGTGTTCGACGCCGCTCAGGCCACCCCGACCGCCCGGCACTCCGTCGATTCCGGCGTCTGTCCCGCGTCCGATTCCGGAAGCACCCCGTCGAGCCGGATCCACCCGTCGGCGACCATTCGCAGTAGCAGCTGAGCCTTGTTCGCGACCGGCCATCCCGCATCTTCGTAGCGCGACGACACGCGACGGTAGTGCGTGCGGACGGTGCTCGCCGCGACGAAGTGTCGGGCGGCGGTCTCCTCGACGGTCGCGCCCAGCACATACGTGGTCAGGATCTCCCGCTCCCGAGCCGTCAGCGCCGTGCGGCCGGACGTCGGCCCCAGGATTCTGGTCAGCAGGAGAGCAAGACGCTCCTCCACATCGGCGCCGTCGGCCACATGATGCACACCCGCACGCAGATCGGACTTCTCGATCCGTCCACCGACGACGACGATCCGCGCGGTCACCGGTCGCCCGCAGAGGTAGAGCGCGTGGCGGTCGCGGGCACCGATCACCACCACCGGCGGCGGTGTCGACGCCAGGCCGTCCGTCTCGACGGCGACCACCGGGTATCCGAATCGGGACATCCACACGGCGAGCAGCTCCCGCTCCCACGAGTTCCCACTCCACACCCCGACCGACCGCCCCGCCACTGCACCAGAGCCTGCCATCTCCTCGCCTCCTCACCGATGTGCGCCGCACCTGCCGTCTCTTCGGACGGTAGGTGCGGTGACGGCGTACGAGGAAGACCCCAGTTCCGTCGTCCCACCACCGGACGACGGCCGTTCGGGCGACAGCGAGATTCAGTCGACGCTGATCAAGAGGCCGCGGTCGTCGTACTCCTCGCGGACGACGTCGTCGTCGGTCACCTGCAGAACCGTCGCCAGAACGCGGCGGCGCGGCGGCAGGATCCGGATCGTGACCGTGCCGGTTCGAGCCGAGGTGAGCGCGGTGACGGCGCCTCCGATCACGCGGTCTCGGACCTCGTCGTCGGCCCCGGCGAGCCCGCGATCGTCGAGGAGGATCACCTCCACGCCCCGGCTTCTGGCCTGCCGGGCTGCGTCCGCGACGCTGCGGACGTCGAAGGTCGGTGCCCGCAGCGAATCTCGCAGCCGCGCCTCGACCAGGCCGCATTCATCCTGTTCGCCCGTGGACAGGGGCGCCGCGTCGACGAGTCGCTCCAGCAGCGGCCGGGCCCGATCGTCGAGCCTGCCGAGCTGTCGGTCACGCTCCTCGAGCGCGGCGCGGCGAGCCGCCTCCGCGGCCGCGGCCTCGGTCCCGGCCCCCTGCAGCAGATAGATCTCGCGGGCCGCGGGGCGGATGGTGACCGCGAAGAACGACGACATCAGCAGCGGCGCCAAGTTGATCAGGGAGATCGAGATCCCGTACCCAAATCCCTGACCGACGCCGATCGCCCACACCCCGGCGACCAGGATCGCCACCAGCATCGACGCCCATGCCACCAACGTTCGGCCACGCACGCACAGGTAGGTGCACAGCGCGGTGGTCGCCGACAGCGGCCAGAAGGTCAGCACTCGCACGAACGGGTCGTCGACGACCAGCAGGACCAGCACCGTGGCCAGCGGACCGGATGCCGCCACACCCGCCGTCACCCACCGTCCGAGCGGATCACCCGGAGCTCGGATCAGGGCGATCGCCGCGACGCTCGTGACCAGCCAGGCGCCGACCTCCGCGAGGACGCCGGCCGTGCCGCTGCCGATCGGCCGAGTCGTCGCCCCCACCAGGGCGAATGTTCCGATGAAGAACGCCACCAGGACCGTCGCGGCGAGGGTTCGCAAACCCATCAGGTCGCGGATGTCACCGTCGTTCGGCAGTCGTTCGCCCGATTCCTCCATCAGCGCGCCCATTCGAGACGAACCGTGGTCCCGGCGCCCGGTGCGGACTGGACCGACGCCGAACCGCCCGGGATCCGGTCCATCCGGGCGCGGATGCTGACCGCGATGCCGAGCCGGTGCGTGGACACCGCGGCCGGGTCGAAACCGACTCCGTCGTCGACCGCCTCGATCCTGATCGAGTCGGCGTCCACCCGCCCGCGCACCGTGCACCGCACCTCGTCGCCGGCGTGTCGGCGACTGTTGCGCAAGGCCTCCGCCAGCGCCGCGCTCACCGCACGGACCGCCTCGCTCGGCAGTTCCGCGGCCTCGGTGGCCGACGCGACGACGGTGAACTCCGCCCCCGCGTGAGCCTCGGTGGCGGTCGCGCGCAGATGCACCACGGCGGCCGCGGGGCGCAGCGGTCGATCCGCGGGCAACCCCGACCTGATCTCGTCGAGTTCGGCCAGTGTGGCCGCGGCCAGCCGCGGCACATGCTCCGGCGCACCGCCTCGCGACGCCGTCAGCAGGGTCGACATCACGCTGTCGTGGATCAGCGCATCGAAGCGTTCGCGTTCGACGTCCCGGGCCCGCTCCGCCGCGGCGGTGGCGGCCGCCGCATGGGCCCGATCGGTCGTCTCGTCCAGCACGCGCCCGGTCCGCAGCGCCATCACGGACGCGCCGACGAACAGGCTGCAGAACATGATCGCGAAAGCGATCTCGGGCGCGAGCTGCCCGGGTTCGACGGAGCCGCGCGCGACGAAGTTGATCAGCTGAACGCAGACGCAGCCGAGCACCATGTGAGCGAAGGCCGCCCAGGCGGGCCAGGCGAGCACGGCGGCGATGCTGGCCAGTCCTGGGAAGGCCGCCAGCCACACCCCGTCGCCGGCCGGCAGGATCGTGCCGTCCCAGGCGGCCGGCCACGTCGCGACGGCGACGAAGAAGCTGATCGCCGCCACCGTCGCCGCGGACCGGATCCACCGCTGCACGCCGACCAGCGCGGCGAGTCCGATCGTGAAGCCGGGCAGGAAGACGATCACGCACATCGCCGGCGTCCACCACGAGCTCATCGCCGGGGCCAGCTGCGTGATCGCCGGCAGCAGCAGAAGCAGGTAGCCGACGTATCCGACTGCCGCGAACAGCGCGAACATCCGTCTGATCCGGTCCAGGCTCTCGTGCCGCGGCTCCGCTGCGGCGGACTGGACGGTCCCGGTCACCGATTGCGGCCGATCACTGGTCACGCTCGGGAATCGGCAGCAGTCCGTCCTCCACGGCGCGCTGATACAGATCCACCTTGGTGCCCGCGGGCCGGCCGGCGGCCGCGTACTTGGCGCGAATGCGCCCGATGTAGTCGTTGACCGTCTCGGTCGAGAGCCCCAGCATCCTGCCGACCCGGTCGGCCTTCTCGCCCGAGGCGTAGAGCGAGAGCACCTCCTGCTGCCGGGGGCTCAGGCCGGTGGCATCGAGGTCGGGGTCGCCGTCGACGGCCGCCGCCCACTCGGTCGTGATGACCGGACTGCCGTCGGCCGCGGCCGCGATCGCCTCGACCACCCGCTCCACCGGCGCCGACTTCCGCACGATGCCCAGCACTCCGGCCTTCGCCGCCAACCGGACGAGATACGGGTTCTCCGCACCGGTGTAGACCAGGACCGGCAGACCCGCGGCGTGCAGGGTCTCGATGTTGGCCGTCGGCGACGAGCCGTCTGCCAGCCGCAGGTCCAACAGCACCAGATCCAGACGGACCCGCTGCGCGAGCAGCCCGTCGACCGTGTCCGACGACGCCGTCAGCGACAGGCCGACGTGGCCGTCGAGCATCGCCCGGACTCCGAGCACCATCGACTCGTGATCCTCGACGATCCCGATGCGTCTGGCGGTCATGAGCGCCGAACGCCGCGTTCCCCCACCCCGTCACGGAGTGGGGGAACGCGGCGCGGATCGTGTTCCACGACTCTGGCGCTGACTGCTAGTCGACGCCGAATTCGATAGCCGCGCGATCGAGCGCCTCGGACGCCGCGTCCTCCGGCTGCCCGCCGGCGATCGCCTGCGCGCCGCCCGCCGACAGCTCGCCGACCAGGTCGGCGGTCGCGCCGCCGACGATCCCCATCTGCGCGTACTGCTCGAGGCGCGACCGGGAGTCGGCGATGTCGAGGTTGCGCATGGTCAGCTGACCGATGCGGTCGGCGGGCCCGAAGGCCGCGTCGCCGACGCGCTCCATCGACAGCTTGTCCGGGTGGTACGACAGGCCGGGGCCGGTGGTGTTGAGGAAGTGGTAGTCGTCGCCGCGACGCAGACGCACGGTGACCTCGCCGGTGACGGCGGAGGCGACCCAGCGGACCAGGGCCTCGCGCAGCATCAGCGCCTGCGAGTCCATCCAGCGGCCCTCGTACATCAGACGGCCCAGACGACGACCCTCGTTGTGGTAGTTGGCGACGGTGTCCTCGTTGTGGATCGCGTTCACCAGGCGCTCGTAGCCGATGTGCAGCAGCGCCATGCCCGGCGCCTCGTAGATGCCGCGCGACTTGGCCTCGATGATGCGGTTCTCGATCTGGTCGGAGACGCCGAGCCCGTGACGGCCGCCGATCTCGTTGGCCTTGAGCACCAGCGCGACCGGATCGGCGAAGGTCTCACCGTTGATGGCGACCGGGCGACCCTGCTCGAAGCGGATGGAGACGTCCTCGGTCGCGACCTCGACGTCGTCGCGCCAGGCGGCCACGCCCATGATCGGCTCCACCACGTCCAGGCCGTGGTCGAGGTGCTCGAGGGTCTTGGCCTCGTGCGTGGCGCCCCAGATGTTGGCGTCGGTGGAGTACGCCTTCTCCTGCGAGTCGCGGTAGGGCAGCTCGCGCTCGGTGAGCCACTGGCTCATCTCGTGGCGGCCGCCGAGCTCCTCGACGAACTGGGTGTCGAGCCACGGCTTGTAGATCCGCAGGTTCGGGTTGGCCATCAGGCCGTAGCGGTAGAACCGCTCGATGTCGTTGCCCTTGTAGGTGGAGCCGTCGCCCCAGATGTCGACGTCGTCTTCCTTCATGGCGCGGACCAGCAGCATGCCGGTCACCACGCGCCCGAGCGGGGTGGTGTTGAAGTAGGTCTTGCCGGAGCTGCGGATGTGGAAGGCACCGCACTGCAGGGCGGCGAAACCCTCTTCGACGAGGGCCGCGCGGCAGTCGACGAGGCGCGACAGCTCGGCGCCGTACTGCGTGGCGCGGCCGGGGACCGACGCGATGTCGGGCTCGTCGGCCTGACCGAGGTCGGCGGTGTATGTGCAAGGGACAGCGCCGTTCTCGCGCATCCACGCAACGGCGACAGAAGTATCCAGACCACCCGAGAACGCGATTCCGACGCGCTCTCCCTTCGGCAACGAGCTCAGCACTTTCGACATATGTCCAGCTTAAACAGTGGTTCGGTACTGGCGAAACCCGGCCGGTCAGTCGAAGCGCACCGGCATGCTGCGAAGATCAGGGTCCTCACGGGCCTTCGCGGGCAATATCGGGCTGTTGCAGTTTCGGGATTGGTGTTCGATCTCCTTCCGCCGACCGGGTGAGTGCTCGGTGGGCGGTTGGGGGTTGGCCCTGCGGTGTCCTCTCAGGCGGTGGTCAGGTGGCCTCCGGTGATGGCTTTGAGGATGTTGTTGACGAGGGCGTGGAAGGCGAATTCTGATGCGGCCCGGTCGATTCCGCGACTGGTGAATCAATGGAATCGCAGGTTGTGCTTGGCTTGCCCGAACGGTGTTTCGGCGATGTGACTGCGCTGTGAGTACAGTGCTCTTCCCGCTGTGGTGGCCAATTCGTAGGTCATCTTCTCGATCGGTGGGGCATCGTCGGCGGGCGGTGTCAACTCGCTGGTGTCGCGGGGTAGCTTGTGCGATTTCGCGGTAGCGATCAACCGTTTGGGGCCGGCGGCGGTGAGGTTGTCCTCGGAGAGGTATCCGGCATCGGCGAGCAGCGTCCCGATCTGATCGGGGCCGGCCTCGTGCTCGGGTGGTCGGTGCGCGGCCAGGACCGCGGCTGCCTCGACGGCCTTGCCCATCATCGGAATGAACGCGGGTGCATCGATCGGGCCGTTGCCGACGCTGGTGGCGATGATCAAACCATCAGCGGTGGTGACGGCCTGGCAGTTGTAGCCTTGCACCCAGCCGCCGCCCCGCAACGGCATCGGCCGCGACTGCGGGTCGGTGATGTTGCCGAGGTTGTCGGTGTTGGCGCGATGCGGTTTACCCGTCGCACGATTGGTCAAGATCCGCTGTTTGTACTCCAGTTGCTTGTGTCGTTCGGCATCACGCCGGGCCTGCCAGGCCCGCGTGTCCGCGCGTGCTTGGGCCAGGCGATCGTGGGCATCGCGAACCTTCTTGGTCTCCTCGACCGGCAGCGGCGGACGCCCCAGCCCACTGACCGCATGCCGATCGATCTTGGCCTGCTGCCGATCGCGTGCCTTCTGCAGACCCGCTTCGGCGACCTCGATCCGTGCCTCGATCGGCGGAAGGCTAGGACCTCGAGAGCCGTTGGCCCACTCCTGTTTCCACTGCTCAACGAACTTGGCGCGCGCGGCTTCGGCAGCGGCCCGCTTGGCTTCGAGGGCCTCGAAATCCATCGGTGTGGACTGCTTGGCCTCGGCTGCGGTGTTCAACGCTCGAACATGCTCCAACGCCTCGTCAATCCGCTCCATTCGATCAGATGTGAGGAGTTCGTCGGGAACGGACTGATCATCATCGTCGCCGGCATCGTTGGCCGCATGCTCGGCATCGGCCGCGCGAGCAGTCTCCCCGAGCCTGGTCCGCAATGCGGCCAACTCCGCCTCGCGGGCCTTCATCAACGATTTCTCGGTGCGGTTCTTCGACATCGAGGCGTTCGAGGCGATCTTGACCCCGTCCAGGGCGACCACGCCGACCTTGCCCATGCCGAGTTGGGCGCACGCGGCAAGCACCTGCGTGAACAGGGCCGGCATCACCGGTGAGGCCTGCGCCCGGAAACGAGCGATCGTCACGTGATCGGGCGGATCGCCGCCGCAGATGACGCGGAAGGCGATGTCTCGATAGCACAGGCGCTCCACCTTCCGCGAGGACCGTTCCCCATGCGCCCACCCCCACACCAGCAGCGTCAGCAGCATGTCCGGGTCATAGCCGCGGCGCCCGACCCCACCGGTCTTGCGCAACGCATGCAGCCCGGAGGTGTCCAGGCGCTCGACCAATGAGATCACCAACCACACCGGATCATCGGCCGGCAACCACTCCCGCATGCTCAGAGGCAATAGAAACTGCTGATCGCGGTCAACCGTCCGATAATCCTTCGCCACACCACCATTATCGCAGGTCAGAACGATATTCTACGTACTTACCGACAAACTACGTAAACCGAAACTGCAACAGCCCGATATTCCCTCGAAGGTCCGTGAGACGACTGATTCTGGGAGGCTACGCCTGAACCTCGGAGCGATCACCGCTCCACAGCGTGTGGAACGAGCCGGGCTTGTCCACGCGCAGGTAGGTGTGGGCGCCGAAGAAGTCGCGCAGCCCCTGAGTCAGGGCGGCGGGGAGCCGCTCGGCGCGCAGCGCGTCATAGTACGAGAGCGACGACGCGAACGCCGGCACCGGAACACCCATGCCGGTGGCGGTGATGATCACCCGGCGCCAGCTCTCGACCGACTCTTCGACGGCCGAGCGGAAGTAGGGTGCCAGCAGCAGCGCGGGCAGGTCCGGGTTCTCGGCGTAGGCCTCGCGGATGCGGTCGAGGAACTTGGCGCGGATGATGCAGCCGCCGCGCCAGATGGTGGCGAGCTCACCGGGCTTGACGTCCCACCCGTACTCGGCGCTGCCCGCGGCGATCTGGTCGAAGCCCTGCGAGTAGGCGACCACCTTGGACGCATACAGCGCCTTTCGGATGTCCTCGATGAAGGCGGCCTTGTCGGCCGGCGCCTGGGCGCCCGTGGTTCCCGCGGCCAGCCCCTGCGCACTGCGACGCTGATCGGTGGCACTGGAGAGGGCGCGGGCGAAGACGGCTTCGGCGATGCCGGTGGTCGGGATGCCCAGATCGAGGGCCGCCTTCACCGTCCAGCGACCGGTGCCCTTCTGCCCGGCGGCGTCAACGATGACGTCGACCAGCGGCTTACCGGTCTCGGCGTCCACCTGCGAGAGCACCTCGGCGGTGATCTCCACCAGATAGCTGTCGAGATCGCCGGTGTTCCACTCGCGGAAGACGTCGGCGATCTCGGTGACCTCCATCCCGAGGACGCCCCGCATCAGGTCGTAGGCCTCGCCGATCAACTGCATGTCGGCGTACTCGATGCCGTTGTGCACCATTTTCACGAAGTGGCCCGACCCGTCGGGGCCGATGTGGGTGCAGCACGGCGTGCCGTCGACGTGCGCGGAGATCGACTCCAGCAGCGGGCCCACCGACTCGTACGATTCGGCCGGACCACCCGGCATGATCGACGGGCCGTTGAGCGCGCCCTCCTCGCCGCCGGAGATGCCCGCGCCGACGAAGTTGAGATTGCGCGCGGCCATCGCTGCCTCGCGGCGAATGGTGTCGGTGTAGAGCGAGTTGCCGCCGTCGATGATGATGTCGCCCGGCTCCATCAGGTTCGCGAGTTCTTCGATCACCGCGTCGGTCGGATCGCCCGCCTTGACCATGATGAGCACCCGGCGCGGGCGCTCGAGCGCGGCGACGAATTCCTCCATCGTCTCGGTGCGGATGAAGTCGCCCTCGCTGCCGTGTTCGGCGATCAACGCATCGGTCTTGGCGATGCTGCGGTTGTGCAGGGCCACGGTGTGCCCGTGCCGCGCGAAGTTGCGGGCGATGTTCGAGCCCATCACCGCCAGTCCGGTCACGCCGATCTGTGCCTGCCGCTGTCCTGTTTCGACCATCTGTTCCTTCTCCGTCTCCGTCGCACTCTTGTCGTATCAGGCGACGACCCGTCCCATCCCCGACCTTCAGTACTACCGGCTCGATTGTCCCTGTGCCGGGTGAACGCCCGGAGCGGCGGGTGCGCCGTGGGTGTGCCGACGGAAACGTCCCCCTGACCGGGACTGCCGGACCATTTGTCCGACAGTCGGCGTCAGGGGGACGTTTCTGTCAATGCATGAGGCGCGTAGCCGCACGTCCGGCGTCGTTCACAGGCCATGCCGCTAGATTGACCATATGTCAGTGATGCCCGGAGATGCCTCAGCAGACATCCCGTGGTTCCTGCGAGCGGTCCCCCAGCGACGTCCCGATTCGATCCCGCGTCCCCGACTGACCGCGCTGTTCGATGAGCACCTGCATCGGACTCCACTGCTGCTGGTAGCGGCGCCGTCAGGCTTCGGCAAGACGACCGCCGTCGCCGACTGGGCACGAGTTGGTCCCGACGTCCACTGGTTCTCGGTGGTCTCGGCGGCCATCGCGGGCGATGTCGCGCGCGCGGTCACTGAACTGATCGAACGGCATTCGCAGGGCATGCACCTGACCATCGTCGTCGACGACGCGCATCGACTCGACCTCGATGCGTGCGCGGCCACCGCAACCAGCTCGCCTGCGTTGATGTCCGGCCACATCCAGTTGATCCTCGTGGGTCAGCCGCAACTGCTCGACCATTACCGGCCGCAGATCGCGGACCGCACCGCCGGGGTGGTTCGGGTGGCCGACCTGCGGCTGACCGATGCCGAATTCGCCGATGTCACCGGTACCGCTCCGTCCGCCGGCCACGGTACGTTGGGCTGGCCGCTGCTAGCCCGACTGCGCGCCGTGACCGGTGGCGAGAGCACGCTTGGACCCGACG
This sequence comes from Gordonia aichiensis, assembly GCF_039946255.1. Taxonomy (GTDB): domain Bacteria; phylum Actinomycetota; class Actinomycetes; order Mycobacteriales; family Mycobacteriaceae; genus Gordonia; species Gordonia aichiensis_A. The sequence continues at coordinate 35,998 of NZ_JBCDWL010000027.1, forward strand.
CCGACCTCGCCGACTATGTCGAGCACGTCCTGCTGCCATCGCTGCCTGATTCGATCGCCGAGTTCGTTCTGACCGCCACCGCGTGTTCGCGGCTGGACCGCACCGTCGCCGCCACGCTGACCGGCTGCCCCGACGCTGCCTCGCACCTGGACTGGTGCCATCGCAACGGAATGTTCCTCGATGCGCACGACCACCGTGACGGGAACACCGTCTACCACTGGCACGACGCCTTCGCAGAGGCCTGCGCCACCGTGCTGCGGCGGACTCAGCCGACCTTCGCGCGGGACCTGCAGGCCCGAGCGGCCCGCGCCCTGGCCGCTGACTTCCCGACGGACGCCGTCGAGCACGCCCTGGCTGCAGGCGAAACGACGTACGCTGCCGAACTCATCGACGGGCGGTGGATGACACTGCTGCTCAGCGGCCTGACCCGAACCCTCGAAGAGCTGTGCCTGCGGCTGCCGCCCGAACACCGCGAAGCTCCCGACACGATGGCTATCCGGGCCTGTTGCCGTCACGTGCTGGGAGACGAGGCCGGCGGCGAGTTCCTGCATCGCCACCTGCCGGTCGACGAAGCCCCGACCGCGACGCGCGCCTTCGCCGAACTCATCCTCGCCCGCGAGACGACACCCAAAGCCGCGGCACTCGACGTCGCCGAATTGATGCTGACCCCGTCGATGCCCGACTACCCATTCGGATTGTTCCTCCTGGCCTGGTCCGAACTGCGGTTACGGCGCGCACCGGCCCGCGCTGTCGCGCTGCTCTCGTCCGCGGCCGCCGAGGCACACTCCCGCGGGTTGATCTCCCTCGCCGATCGAGCCGATGCCAATCGAGCCTTCGCGCTCGCCTTCGCGGGTCGATTCACCGCCGCCGAGGAAGCCCTGGAGTCGCGCTCACATCTGAAGTCTGTGGACGACTGGCGTTACGACGACGGTGTGGCGGGAATGTGCGAGATCTACATCCAGTTCTGCCGCGGCCGACTCCGCGACGCCCAGGCGTCGGCGGCGGCACTGGTCGCCGAAATCGGCACCGCGGCCTCGTTCGCCGGCCTCGCCCGCATCCACCTGGCGTACGCAACTGCTGCGCTGGACGACACAGCCGGGGTGGACCTCGCGCGGTCCGCATTGACCTCGGTCAGCGACCTCCCGCTGCAGGGCCTGCCGTGGGGGGTGTACAAGAAGCTCGCGACGGCCCAACTCGACGCCGTTGTCGGCGACACCCGCCGAGCGCATCGGCTCGCGCTCGACCTCGTCGACGTCACCGGGGTTCCGGTGACGCAAGCGCTACTGGCCGAACTGCTGCGACGACTCGGCGACGTGGCCAGTTCCCGACTGGTCCTGCACCGTCTTCACCACGCCGAGCCACCCGACTATGTGGCCGCGATGGCAAGCACCACTGCCGCCGCTATCGACTTTTCGGGCGGCGCCACCGAATCGGCCCACCGACACCTGGCCCGGGCCTTGGCGATCTCACGCACTGAGCACGCCGACTATCCGTTCGCCGCCGCCGACTCCACCGTCCGCGCTCTCTTGGGCGAGCACGCGCGGCGCGGCTCTCCAGACGAGACTCGCATCGCACGCCTGCTGACCGGTTCGGAAACTGCGGTCGTCACTCGGACGAATCTGACTCCGCGTGAACGCGAAGTGCTCGGCCTGCTCCACACCACGATGACGGCCGACGAGATCGCGGCGTCCTTGCACGTGTCGGTGTCGACCGTTCGCACGCATACGCGGGCGATCTACCGCAAACTCGGAGTGTCGACGCGGCGAGCCGCCATCCGCGCCGTCGTCCACTGAGTCCGCCCCGACCTCACGCCACAACGCGGACGCGGGCATCCCTCGTTCCCTCATCCGATGAGATGCGATTCCGGGCCCATCGCGGGCATGCGCTGGGCCATCTCTCGTCAACCGTTGATGAGATCGGGCCGAACTACTCGCGTTCCGACTTCACGCTGCGCCAGAATGCATTTCATCCATGCCGTCGTGCGTCGACCTTCAAGGAGTCTTGCGTGTCCATTGCCGTTCTCAGTTCCGACACCGTCGCATCGGTACTCGGGCCGATCGGCGACACGCTGCCGTCGGCCGTCGGCATCGCACTGAGCCCGGTTCCGATCATCGCGGTGATCCTCATGCTGATGACACCGAAGGCCCGCTCCACGAGCACCTCGTTCATGGTCGGCTGGCTGGCCGGCATCACTGTCGCGACAATCCTGTTCAGTGCGGTCGCCGGACTGCTGCCCGACTCGTCCGACGGCCCGGATCTCGGCGCGTCAATCGTGCGGATCATCCTCGGCGTCGGACTGCTCATCTTGGCCGTCCGACAGTGGCGCGGCCGACCGAGTGAGGGGGAGACCGCCGAACTGCCCACGTGGATGCAGGCGATAGACACCCTCTCGCCGCTGAGCGCGATGGGCACCGGGTTCGCGTTGGCTGCGATCAACCCGAAGAACCTCCTGCTTGCCGCGGGAGCGGGCATCGCCTTCAACCAGGCTCCCGGCCTCGGCGCAGCCGCGGTGAGCATCACTGTTTACGTCGTCATCGCCGGTGCATCGGTGTGGGTCCCTGTCGTGGCGCTCCTGACGTGGGGTGAGCGCCTGCTGGACCCACTCGAGCGGCTGCGACGGTGGCTGACCGCGAACAACGCCGCAATTGTGGCGGTGGTACTGCTGGTGCTGGGTGCCGTCCTCTTGGGCAAGGGCCTGGCCACACTGTGATCACGGGCGCTTCCCCCTGATTTCTCCGTTCAACCGAATTCGAGGAGCTTCATGAGCCTGCAACCCGCCGTCGTGACCGACATTGCGCGCGACGCGTATGTCTTCGCCTATCCGCTGGTCCTCGGTGATCTCACGATGCGCAAGATCACCAATGTGACGGAGCCGCGGCAGCCCTTCGGACCGCTCGGGGTGCTCGCTCACGCGCGCGGACTGCCGGGGCCCGAGTTCCGCGTGGTGATCCGTCCCAACGTCGACACCCTGTACACCTCGGCCTACCTCGATCTGGGGCCGGAGCCGACTATCCTCACCATCCCGCAGACCGAGCGGTACACCATGGTGCCGCTGTACGACCTGTGGAGCAATGTCTTCGCCGTGCCGGGCTCCCGGACCACCGGCACCGAGCGAACCCGGCACTTCCTTCTGGCCGGGCCGGGCTGGACCGGTCAGGTGCCCGACGGCGTCGAGCGAATCGACGTGCCGACCCGATTCATGAGCTTCATCGGCCGCACGCAGGTCAACGGCGTCGACGACCTGCCCGCCGTTCACCTCTTCCAGGACGGAATGGCGCTGACACCGCTGAGTCAGTGGGGTCAGGAGCCCTCGGCGCCGGTTCGGGCCCCGCTGGATCCGGACCTCGACATGCGGACCCCACCGCCGGACCTCGTCGCCGCGATGAGCGCCCAGGACTTCCTGACCCGGTTCACCGAGTTGCTCAACGACAATCCGCCGAGCATCCAGGACTACCCGACCCTGCACCGGCTTCAGCGGCTGGGCTGGTCGCCGGAAGCCGGTCTGGATCTGGCAGGGCTGGCCCCGGAGATCGCCGCGGCGGTGGAGGACGGCATCGAGCAGGGCCGCCAGGACATCGTCGCCGAGTACAACCGGCTCAACGGCGAGGGTCGACTCGGCTGGATATATACCACCGAGGGAGGCTCTTACGGCGTCCACTACCTGCTGCGCGCGGGCGTGGCAGCGTGGGGTCTGGGTATGAACCTGGCGGCCGACGCGGTGTACCCGTCGATCGCGGTGGACGCGGACGGACGACTGCTCTCGGGTGAGAACTCGTACACGCTGACCTTCCCGGCCGGGGAGCTCCCTCCGGCGCTCGCGTTCTGGTCGGTGACCGCGTACGACGACCACGGATTCCTGATCGAGAACCCGCTGGCCCGCTATGCGCTCGGCGACCGCAGCGGCATCCCGCCCCGGACCGACGGCTCGGTGGAGCTGATCATGCAGGCCACCGATCCGGGTGGCGAGGACACCGCGCGCTGGCTGCCGACCGGTCCGGGCGGCTTCAACCTGATGCTGCGGGTGTACTCACCCGACCGCGCCCTGCTCGACGGTTCGTGGGAGCCACCGTTGGTGCGACGTCGCTGACCCCAAACTGCTATCGCACCCCCTTCGTTTCTCGCACCCGGTCGCGACCAGGTGCGGAGAACGAAAGGGGTGCGATAGCGGCGGAAGCGGCGCGATGCTGGTCAGAAGCCGCCGTCGAGGAACTCGGCGTACGCGGGCAGGTCGAGCTGGCCGTGGCCCGACAGGCCGATCACGACGACCTCTTCCTTGTCGCTGTTCGCCACGTGCGCGGCGCAGGCGGCGATGGCGTGGGTCGACTCCGGCGCGGGGACGATGCCCTGGGTGCGGGCGAAGGTGACGCCGGCCGAGAAGGCGTCGTGCTGGGTGACCGCCAGGCCCTCCACCAGGCCCAATTCGACCGTGTGGCTCAGCGCGGGCGCCATGCCGTGGTAGCGCAGCCCGCCGGCGTGGATGGGGTCGGGGACGAAGTCCATGCCCAGAGTGTGCATCTTGAGCAGCGGGGTCAGCCCGGCGACGTCGCCGTGGTCGTAGCGGTACTCGCCCTGGGTGATCGACGGGCACGCCGCGGGCTCGGCGGCGACGATGCGCGGGTTGGAGCGCCCGTGGATCTTCTCGCGCAGGAACGGGAACGAGAGGCCGGCCAGGTTGGAGCCGCCGCCCGCACAACCGAAGACGACGTCGGCGCCACCCGGTTCGACGGCGTAGAGCTGTTCGACGGCCTCCTGCCCGATGACGCTCTGGTGCAGGACCACGTGGTTGAGCACGCTGCCCAGCGCATACCGGGTGTCCTCGTTCTTGGCGGCCACCTCGACCGCCTCCGACACCGCCATGCCGAGGCTGCCGGGGGTGCTCGGATCCTTGGCCAGCATCGCGCGGCCGGCCTCGGTGAGGTCGGACGGGCTCGGGTGCAGGGTGCCGCCGTAGGTGCGGATCAGGTGTCCGCGATAGGGCTTGGACTCGTACGACGCGCGGACCTGCCAGACCTCGACGTCGAGGCCGAACTGTGCGCCCGCGAACGACAGCGCGCTGCCCCACTGGCCTGCGCCGGTCTCGGTGGTGAGCTTCTTGACGCCGTCGATGCTGTTGTAATACGCCTGTGCGACAGCCGAATTGGTCTTGTGGCTGCCGACCGGGCTGACGCCCTCGTACTTGACGTAGATGCGGGCCTTGGTGTTCAGCGCCGCCTCGAACCGACGGGCGCGCAGCAGCGGCGCCGGCCGCCACATGCGGTAGATCTCGCGGACCGGTTCGGGGATCTCGATGTACGCCTCGGTGGAGACCTCCTGCGCGATGAGCCCGGCCGGGAACAGCGCGGCGAGATCGTCGGGCCCCACCGGCTCCTTGGTGCCGGGGTGCAGGTGCGGCGGGATCGGCTCGTCGAGCTCGGCGGCCAGGTTGTACCAGTGGGTAGGGACGCCCACGGTCACGATGTCCGGGTTCGACGCGTCAACATTGCTTGTCATGCAGGTCACATTAGGGCATCGGTCCGGCGCGACCGCACGGCGCAGTAGGCTGCGGCGCATGGCAGGAATCAGGTGGGTGGCGAAGGGCTTCGGCGGACTCGACGATTTCAGCTCGGTGCCGTGCGCTCCGGCCGATCCCGGTGCGGGCGAGGTCACCGTCCGCATCACCGCGGCCGGGGTCAATCCGGCCGATCTCAAACACGTGCTGCGCGCCTCGGATCCGACGCTGCTGCCGATGCCGATCGGCTACGAGGTGGCCGGCGTGGTGACGGCGGTGGGTCCGGGGACCCGGATCGCGAGCGGGCCGGTGGCGGTCGGCGACCGCGTCGCCGCCTTCCGCGTCCACGGCGGCTACGCCTCGGCGATGACCCTGCCTGCGGAGAAGGCCTTCGCGGTGGCCGACTCGGTCGCCGACGACGAGGCCGCCGGGCTGCTGCTCGCCGGGTGCACGGCCGCCGAGATGCTCGCCGAGTCGGGGGCGCAGGCCGGCGACACGGTCCTGCTGCACGGGGCGTCGGGCGCAGTGGGCGCCACGTTTCTGCAGCTGGCCAGGCGCGCGGGAGTCGCGGTGATCGGCACCTCGAGCGCGGCGCGCCGCGGCGCCGTCGAACGGTTCGGCGGCATCCCCGTCGTCTACGGCCCCGGCCTGACCGATCGTGTTCGCGCGGCGGCGCCCGGTCCGATCGTCGCCGCCCTCGACGCCGCGGGCGGCCCGGAGGCCACGCAGACCTCGCTGGAGCTGGTGGCCGATCGGTCCCGAATCGTCACCGTCGTCGACCGCGGGGCGGCGACGGCGCACGGCTTCCGCTCCCTGTCGGGAGCGGCCGCGAGCAGCGCCGCCTTCCGCGACAGCGTGCGCGGGGAGCTCCTGTCGCTACTCGCAGGCGGCGAGCTCACGGTCCCGATCACCGCGCGCTTCCCACTCGATCGAGCAGTCGACGCCCTGGCGCTGGTCGCCGCGGGAGGCGCGGGCGGCAAAGTGGTCCTGACACCGTGAACCGGCCGGGACCGTGCGGTCCCGGCCGATTCACGAGGGTCGGTCAGTTGTGCGAGAAGCTGACCTTCGGCAGCACCTTCTGCAGCCATCGCGGCGACGCCCACGCCGCCCGCCCGGTGAGCCGCAGGATCACCGGCAGCAGCACCAGTCGGACCAGGAAGGCGTCCAGCAGGACGGCCACGCCCAGGATGACGCCCATCTCCTTCGGCGGCAGCGGCCCCGACAGCGCGAAGGTGAAGAACACCGCGACCATCACCCCGCCCGCGGCGAAGATGACCCGCCCCGAGTGCGCGACCGCGCCGATCATCGCCGCCTTCGCATCACGCTCGGTCTCCCAGTGCTCCTTGGCCGAGGCCAGCAGGAACACCGTGTAGTCCATCGCGATCGCGAAGATCATCGCGAAGAAGAAGACCGGCGCCCAGGCGTCGAGGAAGCCCTGCGACTCGAAGCCGAACAGCGAGGCTCCGATCCCGTCCTGGAAGACGAGCCGCGCCACGCCGAAGGCCGCAGCCGTCGACAGCAGGCTCACCAGGGTGCCCAGGAAGGCGATGAGCGGGGCCTGCAGCGCGACCAGCAGCAACAGGAAGCCCAGCAGCATCACCACGGCGATGACCAGCGGCGTCGACGTGTCCAACTGCGCCTTCAGGTCCAGGTTCTCCACCGCGGCGCCGCCGACGAGGGAGCCTTGGGGCAGGGTCTCCCGCAGGCGGTCGACGGTCTGGCCCAGTGCCGGATCGGACGGGTCGACGGTCGGCATCGCCTGGATCATGCGCAGGTCGGCGCCGTCGGTCGGCGACATCGGCGGGAGCGCCGCGACGATGCCGGAGTCGGACTTGAGGACCTGTTCGGCGGCGCCGGCCTGGTCGGTCGGGACGATGATCGACAGCATGCCGGGCGCACCGTCGCCGAGGGCCGACTTCACCTGGTCGTAGCCGACGCGGGCGCTGGAGTCCTCGGGGAGCACCTTGATCGACGGCATCGCCGTGTTCAGTCCGACGATCGGGACGGCCAGGGCCACCAGGATCACCAGGGCCGCGCCGCCCCACCGCAGGGGCTGACGCCACAGGCGCTGGGCCCACCGTTCGAAGGCGGGTGAGCGATGCTCGGCGACCTTCGACCACGGCAGCGCGAACTTGTTGATCCGATGGTCGAGCTTCGCCAGGACCAGGGGCAGCAGCGTCAGCGTCGCGGCAAGAACGAACAGGACCGAGATCATGATGCCGCCGGCCATCGACCGGAACGACGGTGAGGGCACCAGCATGACCGCCGACAGCGACACCAGGACCGTGGCGCCCGACAGCAGCACCGCCTTGCCCGCGGTGTCCATGGTCTGCGCGATCGCCGCCCGCATCGACAGCTGCTGTCCCATCCGGGCCGCCCGGAAGCGGACGACGACGAAGAGCGCGTAGTCGATGCCGAGTGCGAGCGAGAACATCATGGCGAAGTTCATCGCCCAGATCGAGACCGGCATCAGCTCGTTGAGCAGCACCAGGACACCGGCCGACGCGATCAGTCCCGCGAGGGTCAGCAGCAGCGGCAGACCGGCCGCAACTAACGCGCCGAATGCCAGGACCAGGATTCCGAGGGTGACCGGCCAGGAGATCATCTCCGAGGTCAGCATCGCCTCCAGGTTGGCGGAGTTGAAGTCGGACCACAGGACCGAGGCGCCGGTCGGCGCGACCTGCACGTCAGGGGTCGACAGCGCCTTCAGTTTCGGCGTCAGGTCGGTCGCTGCGCGCACCATGTCGTTGGTGTCGGCGCCGGCGCCGGCCAGGACGATTCCGGTCTTGCCGTCCGGGGACAGGGTGGCACCGGGCATCGGCGCCATCACTTCGCTGACCCGGGAGTCACCCTTGAGGACGTCGGTGATCTCGGCGAGGACACGCGGCCCGTCGCCCGAGGTCAGCGGCTGCTGACCGGTGACGACCACCTGGATCGCCGACGACGCGTTGCCGCCGAAGTGCTCGACGGCCAGCTCGCGGACGGCGACGGAGTCGGAGCCGTCGGCCTGCCAGCCGGCGCCCGAGAGGTTCTTCTCGACGAAGGGCGCGAAGATGCCCAGGCCCACCACCAGCAGGATCCACGCGGCGGTGACGATCTTGCCGTGCGCGGTGACCCAGAGGCCGAGCCGCCCGAGCGGGCCGGGCCGATGGCCTTCCGGGTTCTCCGGCGGGACCTGCTCGACGTCGGGTCGCGCGTCGGTGCGCTGCTCGTCGTCGCGTTGGTCGCCGGCCCGAATCGGTGCCGCGTCGGTTGTCTGAACGGGGTCGTCCATGTTCTCCTCCTATCCCCCCAGGGGGTTACGGAGAGCGACGCTAGCATCCCCCCAGGGGGTTATGCAATAGTGGGGATCAGCCACTCGTGGAGGAAGGAAGACCGACATGAAACTGCCGGACGAAGAACTCAAGCCCGTGCTGACCCGTTTGCGTCGGGCGCACGGCCACCTGGCGACGGTGATCCGCATGCTGGAGGAGGGCGCCGAATGCGAGGACGCGCTGACTCAGCTCGCCGCGGTCAACAAGGCGATCGGCCGAGGAGGATATGCGCTGGTGGCGACCGGTCTGCGGCACTGCCTCATCGAAGAGGGGCCGGACAACGTCGATCAGGCCAAGCTGGAGAAGCTGTTCCTGTCGATGGCCTGATCCCGAGCGCGCGGGCTCACCGGACGGCGACGGTTCAGCGGAAGTCCGGACTCACCGGACGACTGGGCGCCTCAGTGGAAGACGTCGACGACGATGCGGCCCGGCTCGCGCAGGGTCGACACGTGGACGGCCGCGGAGGAGTCGCGCAGACCGATCGCCACGGTCAGCACGCCTTCGAACTGGCAGATGATCTCCACACCCGCGACCCCGCCGGCGCCCTTCGCGCGCGGCGCGGGAAGCGTCGTCGGCCCGGTGTAGTACGGCCGACCGGCGCCGTCGAAGAGATCCACCGAGTCGACGGTGATCAGCTGGTAGTCGGGGGCGCCCATCGAGACCGGATGTCCCGATCCGCAGTGCGAGGGAGCGGCGGTCCGCTCCTGCCGGAAGGCCGGCGGGGTGGCGCCCGCGAACTGCAGCACCACCCGGTCGAGGTTGTCGTGCACACCGGTGCGAAGGTCCGCCAGCCGCGGCCGACCGCTGTTCGGTGCCGACGTCGGCTTCGACGACGATGCCGGTGCCGTACTCGTGCCACCCGTACTCGTCGGCACACCCGTGCTCATCGGGGCGGACGCCGCGGTCGAGGTGCCGGGACCCGCCGAACCGCTCGGAGCGGGCGCCTGCTCCTTCGACGATCCGCACCCGCTCAGGACCAGCACGGCTGCCGTACCGATGGCGGCCGCCGCTGTCGACATTCGATTCATCTGCCCGCCTCCCGGGTGTCGTCTCCCGCGAGGGAGACGAGTTCAGACCCCTGACCATAGCCGCGCCGGTGACCGACGATGTGTCATTCCGGCAGCATCGGGGTATCGGGTACCTCTGGACGTCCCAGGAGTACGCCGCGGGTGATCGCCGCCCTACCGAATCTGGTGCGCAGCGAGTCGATCGCGACATCGAGTTCGCCCGCGTGGTCCTGTTCGGCGAACGGGATCGAGAGCTGGACCGCGCCCGCCGCGGACAGATTCGTCAGGGAGACGCCGATCAGCGTGCACCCGCGATCGCGAAGGAGTGGAAGCGACTCGTCGAGCAGACCGCGCGCGACGGCCAGGATGATCTCGGTCCGATCGGTCGGGTCCGCCAAGGTGCGCGACCGCGTCACCTTCTCGAAATCGTGGAAGCGCAACCGCAGCACCACCGTTCGGGTCACCCGCTGCGCCGACCGGAGCCTGCGGCCGAGGCCGTCGACGATCCCGATGACGGTGGCTTCGAGGTCGGACTCCGACCTGATCCGGCGCCCCAGCGCCCGCTGCGCACCGATGGAGTTGCGTCGTCTGCCGGTCTGCACGCGCCGCGGATCGCGGGCCATCGACAGCGCAAACAGGTGCGCGCCGACGCCCCGGCCGAGCAGCGCCGACAGGTGCTGCTCCCCGAGCGACGCCAGTTGCCCGACGGTCTCGATCCCGGCATCGTGCAGCCGTCGCTCGGTCTTGGCGCCGACGCCCCACAGACGCCGGACCGGGAGCGGATGAAGGAAGTCGAGCTCTCCGCCCGCCTCAACGTGCAGGAGCCCGTCGGGCTTGCCGACCGCGCTCGCCACTTTGGCGACGAACTTGCTGGTCGCGACCCCGACCGTGATCGGCAGGCCCACCTCCTGCCGGACCCGGGCGCGCAATCGGTCGGCCAGCGCGACGGGGGCACCGGCGATCCGCCCCATGCCTGCGACGTCCAGGAACGCCTCATCGACCGAGATCCCCTCGACCAGCGGCGAGAAGTCGTCGAAGATCGCGAACACCGCCCGACTGGCCCGGCTGTAGGCCTCGAACCTCGGGCGCACGGTGACCGCTTGCGGACACAGCGCACGTGCCTGGTGGTTCGGCATCGGTGTGCGGACGCCGAAGGCTTTGGCCTCGTAGCTGGCGGCGACCACCACGCCGCCGCCGACCAGCACCGGCCGTCCGCGCAGCGACGGGTCGTCGCGCTGCTCCACCGAGGCGTAGAACGAGTCGAGGTCGGCATGCAGGATCGTCGCCTCCGCGCGCTTGCCCGCCTCGATCCGCATGCCCGGATGGTGCCACCCGGGTACGACATCGACCGTGCGGACACCGCGCGGACGCCCGCCGCTACTTCACGCCGCGCACCATCCGCAGCACCACGTCGTTGACGTGATGGCCGCCGCCGGCGGGGATGCCGCGCTCTCGGTTCTCGTCGGTGACGACGGTCCACCCCTCCCCCAGCAGCCGAATCATGTCGGCGGGCCAGAGGAAGCCCTCGGGGTCGCGACCGTGGGCGCGGATGCCCTCCGGATCGTGCATCACCACCAGCAGCGTGCCACCCGGCGCCACCGCGTCGGCGATCCGGTGCAGGGTGGCCTCGTCGTCCGCGGCGATGTGGAAGTAGCTGAGCGTCACCAGATCGTATCGACGGTCGAAGGAGTCGACGGTGACGTCGAAGGGCAACCAGGTGATGGTTTCACGTGAATCCGCCGCCGCGGCCCGCTCCAGCGCGACCTTGGAGATGTCGGCGCCGACCACCGTCCATCCCTGGTCGGCGAGCCAGCGGACGTCGGCGCCCTCGCCGCTGCCGAGGTCGAAGGCGGTTCCCGGGGTCAGCCCGGAGACCTCGGCGATCACGGCCGGATTGACGTTGGCCGTCCACAGTCGATCGGCGCTCCGGTACAGCTCATCCCACTCGTGTGCGGTCACGGGGTGGGCGGGCGCCTGGCTGTCGTCCTGCTGGTGCTGATGTTCGCTCACCGGATCCACGGTGCCACAGTTCGGGCGACGCGGCAGCCACGCGCGCGGCACACTGGCCTTCATGACTCTTCCCGTCCGGATCGGCGTCCAACTCCAACCGCAGCACGCACCCGACTACTCCCTCATCCGCGACGCGGTCCTGCGCGCCGAAGACGCAGGCGTCGACATCGTCTTCAACTGGGACCACTTCTTCCCGCTGTACGGCGACTCCGACGGCGCGCACTTCGAATGCTGGACCATGCTCGGCGCGTGGGCCGAACAGACCTCCCGGGTCGAGATCGGCGCCCTCGTGACCTGCAACAGCTATCGGAATCCGGAGCTGCTGGCCGACATGGCACGCACCGTCGACCACATCAGCGGCGGACGCCTGATCCTCAGCCTGGGCAGCGGCTGGTTCAAACGCGACTACGACGAGTACGGCTACGACTTCGGCACCAAGGGCAGCCGACTCGACGACCTCGGCCGCTCCCTGCCCCGCATCACCGACCGCCTCTCAAAGCTCAATCCGCAACCGGTGCGCGACATTCCGCTGCTCATCGGCGGCGGCGGCGAACGCAAGACGCTGCGCCACGTCGCGCAGTACGCCGACATCTGGCACGCCTTCGTCGACGTCGACGGCTACCGGCACAAGTCGGCGGTCCTGGCCGACCACTGCGCCGACGTCGGCCGCGACCCGGCGACCATCGAACGATCGGCGGAGATCCGGTTCGAGACCGACGACACGCCATCCGACGAACGCGTCTCGACCATGCTCCGGTTCGCCGACGACATCACCGCCGAAGGCGTCACCCTGCTGACCGTCGCGACCGGCGGCCCCGACTACGACCTGACGGCCGCGCAGGCCCTCGTGCGCTGGCGTGACGCCCGCGCGAACTGACCCGACCGTCCACCCGACCATGACGACCGATCGGCCGTCATCGCACTCCGCACCCGCGAGGAGACACCGCCCATGCAGCGCACCCTGTTCGGCCCCGAACACGACGACTTCCGGCAGATGCTCCGGGACTTCATCGACCGGGAGGTGGCCCCGCACCGGGAGGAATGGGACGCCCTGGGCCGACCGCCGCGCGAATTCTTCCGCAGGCTCGGCGAACTGGGGATCCTCGGCATTCAGGCACCCGAGGAGTTCGGCGGCGGCGGAGAACCCAGTTTCAAGTACGCCACCATCGTCTTCGAGGAGGTCGCGCGGGCCGGCGTCTCGTTCGGGTCGTACACCGTCCACTCGTGCCTGATCCTGCCGTACCTGCTCGCGTACGCCACCGAAGATCAGCGACGACGCTGGCTGCCGGGCTTCGTCTCCGGCGAGCTGATGACCGCGATCGCGATGACCGAGCCGGGCACCGGCTCCGACCTCGCCGGGATCGCCACGACCGCCCGGCTCACCGACGACGGCGCGCACTACCTCGTCAACGGCGCCAAGACGTTCATCACCGGCGGGGTGACCGCCGACCTCGTCCTCACCGTCTGCCGCACGGCCCCCTACGATCCGGCCGATCGTCGCGCCGGACTCTCGATCCTGTGCGTCCCGACCGACGCCGCCGGGTTCTCGGTGGGCCGCAAGCTCGACAAGCTGGGGCTGGCACAGCAGGACACGGCGGAGCTGTCGTACGTCGACGTCAAGGTGCCGGTCGAGAACCTGCTGGGCAGCGCGGGCGAGGCCTTCGGCTACCTCGCGCACAACCTTCCGCAGGAACGGCTGTCGATCGCCCTGAACTCCGTCGCGCAGGCCGAGGCCGCCATCGCCCACGCCACCGCCTACACGCGCGAGCGCGCCGTCTTCGGCCGGCCGGTCGCCTCGTTCCAGAACACCAAGTTCGTGCTGGCCCAGTGCTCCGCGGAGACCGCCTCGGCTCGCGTCTTCGCCGACCACGCGCTCGACTTGCTCGACCGCGGTGAGCTCACCGTCGCCGACGCCGCACGCGCGAAACTCGTGTGCACCGAGACCGCCGGTCGCGTCATCGACCGCTGCCTGCAGCTGCACGGCGGGTACGGGTACATGACCGAGTATCCGATCGCCCGGCTGTACGCCGACACCCGGGTGACCCGGATCTACGGCGGCACGAGTGAGGTGATGCGGACGATCATCGCCAAGGACATGGGATTGTGAACTCGCTCGTGGTCGGGCGGAGCTCATCACGGGGTGCGACAGATGACGGGGTGTAACTCATGACGGGGTGCATCTGATGACGGGGTGTAACTGATGATGGGGCGAACATTCGGGAAAACCGCACCGGCGCAGCCGACTTCATGAACTCTGGGACCATGGGATCACGACTCGTGCCGCCCGCCGGCGGCATCGACCCCGCCCTCGAGACGCTGCGCGCACAGGTGCGGTCCTTCGTCCGCGAACAGATCGCCGACGGCGCCATCGACCCGGGCATCGACTCCTGGCTCACCGGCTGGGACCCGACGTTCACCCGCGCCCTCGCCGACCGCGGCTGGCTCGGCATGACGATCCCCGTCGAGTACGGCGGCCGCGGTCGGAGCTTCCTGGAGCGGTTCGTCGTCACCGAGGAACTCCTCGCCGCCGGGGCGCCCGTGGCCGCGCACTGGATCGCCGACCGGCAGGCGGCGCCGTCGTTGCTGCTGTACGGCACCGAACAGCAGAAGCAGCGGTTCCTTCCGGGGATCGCGCGGGGCGAGATCTACTGGGCCATCGGCATGTCCGAACCCGAGTCGGGATCGGACCTGGCGAGTGTGCGCACCCGCGCCGTCCCGGTCGACGGCGGCTGGCGAGTGACCGGAACCAAGCTCTGGACCTCCGGCGCCCACCGCGCGACCGCCTTCTTCGCCCTGGCCCGCACGTCGCCGCTCGACGTCACCGACCGACACGCCGGGCTCAGCCAGTTCATCGTGCTGCTCGACTCCCCCGGCGTCGACATCCGCCCCATCCTCAGCCAGTCGGGCGACCATCACTTCAACGAGGTGATCCTCGACGACGTCTTCGTCCCGCACGAGCTGGTCCTCGGCACCGTCGGCGACGGTTGGCGGCAGGTCACCTCGGAGCTGGGGTACGAGCGCAGCGGACCCGAACGGTTCCTGTCGACCTTCGGGGTGCTGGCAGCTGCCACCGACGAGATCGACGCCGACCGACTGCCCGCCGATCCCCGTTTCGGCGCCCAGGTGGGCCGGATGGTCGCCCTTCACCACATGTCGCGCGCGGTGTCGGAGGCATTGGAGCGCGGCGACCGCGCCGACGTCGCCGCCGCGTTGGTCAAGGTGCTCGGGACAGCACTCGAAGGGGACGTCGCCGACCTCGCAGACGAACTGTCCGGGGAACCCGGGGCAGACGAACTGTCCGGGGAACCCGGGGCAGACGTCCGCTTCGCCGAACTGGTCCGAGCAGGGGTGATGCAGCGCCCCGGCTTCACGCTGCGAGGCGGTACCAGCGAGATTCTGCGCGGTGTGATCGCGCGGGGATTGGGACTTCGATGACCGCGCACGATTCCACGGACGGCGCCCGCGACACCGAGTTGCACGACCTGGAAGACCTGCTGGCACAGGTCTTCGCGGACTCCTCCCCCGTCCCCTTCGACCGCGAGCTGTGGTCGACGCTGGCCGATCTCGGGCTGACTCGGCTGACCGGCGCGCCCGCGCGCGGCGGCAGCGGTGCGGGCTGGGCTGAGGCCGCCCGCCTTCTGGTCGCGGCGGGCGCGAGTGCCGCGGCCGTCCCCGTCGCGGAGAACGACCTGCTGGCGGGATGGCTGTCGGAGGTCGCCGAACTGTCCGAGGTCGGTGCGGACGTCGCCGGGATCCGCACGGTCGCCGTGCTCGACGACACCGGTCGGGCCCGGCATGTGCCGTGGGCGCGAGTCGTCGATTCCGTTGTGACACTGTGGAAGTCACCGCACGTATGGCGCGTCGCCGAGATGCCTGTCGGACGTTTCTCCAGTGAACCGGGCGAGAATGCGGCGGGTGAGCCGCGCGATACCCTGCTCCTGCGCGAGGCTGCAGACGGCGGCGAACCCGACGGGGGCGTCGCGGTGCCCGACCGGGTGACGGCCGAGCTCGAACTCCGCGGGGCGCTGGCGCGCTCGCTGCTGATGGTCGGTGCGATGGAGCGGACGCTCGAGCTGGTCGTCGAGCACACCTGCGTTCGTACGCAGTTCGGTCGCCCGCTCGGCAAGTTCCAGGCGGTGCAGCACCTGGTGGCCGACATCGCCGCCGAGACGGCTCTGACTCGCGCCGCGGCGGAGGCAGCGGTCGACGTGCTCGCCTCGGTCGGCGGTCCGCTTTCCGACACAGCAGACCTGGACCGGGCGCGTTTTGCGGTCGCCGCGGCGAAGTCGTGCGCCGGGCACGCCGCCGCGGTCGTCGTGCGCAATGCCCACCAGTGCCTGGGTGCCATCGGCTTCACCGCCGAACACGAGCTGCACCGGCACACAGCCAGGCTGCTGGCCTGGCGTGCCGAATTCGGCTCGACGCGCCGTTGGGACGAGGTCCTGCTGGACAGCGCCGTCGCCGCCGGGTCGGCCGGCCTGTGGCCGCTGGTGACCGACTCGGCCTGACGAGGGTGCGGGGTCTCGATACGCCGCCTCGCTGCGCTCGGTGGCTACTCGACCACCCTGCCCAGGCTGGTCGAGCGTATCGAGACCCCGCACCCCCACACCGTCCAGGCACCCCACCCCAGGCTGGTCGAGTAGCCCGCGAACGAAGTGAGCGAGCGTATCGAGACCCCGCACCCCCGATTCAGCCGCCGAGGTCCAACAACGCCGTCTTCGCCGCCCGCGAACGAAGAGACCCCGCACCCCCGCCTCAGGCTGGTCGAGTAGCCCGCGAACGGAGTGAGCGAGCGTATCGAGACCCCCGCGCCCCCGATTCAGCCGCCGAGGTCCGACAACGCCGCCTTCGCCGCGCGCCAGCCGCACATGCCGTGCACCCCGCCGCCCGGGGCGGTGGCCGACGAGCACAGGTAGACGCCCGGGACCGGAGTCGCGTGCGGACGGCGCGAGAGGACCGGACGCGCCAGCAACTGGCGGAGATCGGCTGCGCCGCAATTGATGTCGCCGCCGACATAGTTCGGGTTGTGATCCTCGAAGCCGGCGGCGGTGGTGACGATCCGGTCGACGATCACGTCGCGGAAGCCGGGCGCGCACCGTTCGATCTCGGTGATGATCGCCTCCGAGACGTCGATCGCACAGCCCGCCGGCACGTGGCAGTACGCCCAGGCCAGGTGGACCCCGGCCGGTACGCGGGTCGGGTCGATCCGCGTGGGCTCCCCGCCGAGGACCCACGGGCGCGCGGGCAGCGCACCGCGAGCGACGGCGGCCTCGGCCGAGCGGATCTGTGCGCGATCGCGGGCGAGGTGGAAGGTCGCCGTCTTCGCGAGAACATCGGCGCCGGGACCGCCCCATGGAATCGGCTCCCGCAGCAGGAAGTCCGCCTTGCACACTCCGACGCCGTACCGGAACCGCTCGAGCCGTCGCGCGTAGCGCCGTGGCAGTCGCTCTCCCATGATGCCGAGCAGTGCGCGCGGCGAGACGTCGAAGAGCACCTGCTCCGCCGCCGGAAGCTGGACGAAAGCATCTATGCGACAACCGGTTTCGATTCTGCCTCCGTTCTCGACGACGATCCCGGCGAGCGCTTCGGCGATGGCTTGCGAGCCTCCCCCGGCCACCGGCCAGCCGTTGCCCGCGAGCATGCCGAGCAGGAGTCCGGGCGCGGTCGAGGCGAGCGATCCGGTCGGCCGCCCGGCATGCGCCGCGACCGCTGCGAAAGCGGTCCGAACCCGTTCGTCGCGGAAGGCCGCAGTCGTGAAGGCGTCGAGCGGTGCGAGAGCCGCGGGACCGAACCGGGCCATCACCGCGGGATGAGCGGGCACCCCGGGCATCCGGAGGACGTCGGCGGCGGCTGCCACCGTGCGCTCGTCCGCACCGAGTGCGACCGTTCTCCGCCACGCCTCGGCGTCGCGCCCCAGCGCGCCCGCGCGTCGTACCGGGTCTCGAAAGACGCCCAGCGTGTCGTCGGCCGCGAAGACATGGGCGAACGACACCTCCGGCACCACCCAGTCGACGCGCCGCCCCACCTCCAGCTCGGCGAAGGCGGGCGAGGCCGCCCCCGTCGGATGGACCGCGGCGCAGACATCGCGAAGGATGCCGGTTCCGAACGCTTCGTCGGTTCTGGTGCCACCCCCGATCGTGTCATCCGATTCGACTACCAGCACGGATCGGCCGGCGCGCGCCAGCACCGCCGCGGCGGTGAGTCCGTTGGGTCCGGCGCCGACCACGATCGCATCCCATTCGTTACCCACCGCACCCCGTCCGCTGTCCGAATCCTGTCTGTGGCACAGGCTAGATTGAGTCCATGATCTCCGCGTGCCGCCGACGTCGACTCCGCACCCCGATGTTCCTGGTCGTCACCGCACTGCTCGCGCTCATCGTCGCCGCGATCGGCGGTGTCGGGACCGCGCGGGCACAGGCCCCGATGCGGATGGCCGACCAGATCGTCGACACCGCAGGCGTGTTCAGCCCCGCCGACCACGACCGCATATCGACGGCCATCGACGATCTGTACGACAACCAGCGCATCCAGATGTGGGTGGTGTACGTCGACTCCTTCGACGGACTCTCGCGTGAGGCCTGGGCCCGCCAGACCGAGGACCTCAGCGAACTCGGCGCCCGGGACGTCCTGCTCGCCGTCGCCACCCGGGACCGCAGCTATCAGCTCACGAGCACCACCGCGATCGACGGTCTCACAGCCGCCGAACTGAATCAGATCGCCACCGACACCCTGCAGCCCGCCCTGAAGAAACAGCAGTGGGGCGCCTCGGCCGTCGACACCATCGCAGCGATCGACGGCGCGGCCGCGAACGATTCGAGCACCGGCGCCATCGTGATCGGCGCCGCGGGCGGCCTGGCGCTGCTGGGCGGCGGTGCATTCCTCTACACGCGGCGCCGTAAGCGCAAGGTCGCCGCCGAACGACTCGACGCCTTGCGCGAACACAGTGACTCGCTGACCGTCGACCAACTCGCCGAGCAGCCGCTCGACGTCCTGCACGCCTGGTCGCGCGAGGTGCTGACCGACACCGACAACGCCGTCACGACCAGCGCCGACGAGCTGACCCTGGCGATCGGCGAGTTCGGCGAGCGCGATGCCGCACCGTTCACCGCCGCAGTGCAGGCCGCTCAGCAGGCGCTGGCCTCCTCGTTCGCGCTCCGCCAACGGCTCGACGACGACATCCCTGAGACTCCCGACGAGCAGCGATCGATGCTGGTGCAGATCATCACCTCCTGCTCGGACGCCGACGCCTTGCTCGACGAACAGGTGGCGAACTTCGACGCCCTGCGGAACCTGCTGATCAACGCCGCCGACCGGCTCGACGAGCTGACCCGACGGGTCGTCGCGACGTCCGCGCGGCTGCCTCAGTCGGAGCAGAGCCTGGCCGAGCTCACCGAGCGGCACGGCGGAACCGTCATCTCCTCGATCACCGGCAACATCACGCTGGCCCGCCAGCAGCTCCAGTTCGCCGAGGACAGCATCGATCAGGGCCGCGAGGCGATCACGCTGCCGGCCGGGAAGCAGGGCCCCGTCGTCGCCGACATCCGCTCGGCCGAGGCGGCACTCGACACCGCGAACAAGCTGCTCGACGCGATCGATTCGGCCGAGGAGACCATCGGCCGGGCCCGTGACGGTCTGTCGGCGCTGGTGGCGGAGGTGCGCGCCGAGGTCGCCGAGGCCGCGGAGGTGACGGCGGCCGCCGACTCCCGCGACGAGCTCGCCGCAGCCGTCGCGAAGGCCGAGGCGGCTCTGTCCGTCGCCGAGACGGACGGAGCGACGGACCCGCTCCGCGCCTTCGCCGGACTGGTCGACGCCGATGCCGAGCTCGACCGCGTCCTGGCCGCCGCGAGCGTGGCGGCGCGAGAGCAGTCCCGTCAGGCGCAACTGGTGACGAACGCGCTGGAGACAGCGGAAGCCAAGACCCAAGCCGCCGCCGACTTCATCGAGACGCGGCGGGGCGCCATCGGATCGGTGGCCCGCACCCGGCTGTCGCGGGCGCAGCAGTTGGGTTCGGAGGCCGTCGCGCTGGCCGAGTCGAGTCCCGCCCAGGCACTCGAGAAGGCACGCCAGGCCTCGCGCAGTGCCGACGAGGCCCTGATGGCTGCGCAGACCGACGTCGTGTCCTGGCAGGACCGGCAGCAACCGGCCGCCGGTCCTCGACCGGGCAGCTCAGGCGCCGGGGCCGTGCTGACCGGAATCCTGGTCGACAGCGTGCTGCGCGGCTCGATGCGCTCGGGATCGTGGCCTTCCGGGCCGGGTGGCTACAGCGCGGGCGGCCGTAGTCCCGGCTCGTTCGGCGGGTCGTCCAGTTCGGGCCGGATCGGTACCGGAGGACGGTTCTGAGCGACGACCCCGCGTCGTCGGGCTGAGACCCGGCCGCGGCGCCGACACCCCACGTTCCGTCCGACACGTCCGCGGTGATCCGCGCCGGCGCCCATGTGTCCCAGGTGGCGATCAACGGTCGTCGCGGGGGTGATCTTCGTCATCGCGCATGCCATTAATCCCTGGTCAGCGCTTCGGCACCGAATTTCCCCATTTTACTTAGGTCTACTAAGTATTAGGCTTACGAACTGTGACCGATGAACTCACCTACCAAATCGCCTCCGGCCTGCGCCACACGGTGACGCGGTTGTACCTGACACTGCGTCGCCACTCACCGGTGAACGAGCTGACCGCAGCACAGGCCTCCGCACTCGCCGTCCTGATGGACGACGGCCCGATGCGCATGGGTGAGCTCGCCGAGCGCGAATCGATCCGCATGCCGACCGCCACCTCCCTGGTCGACGGCCTGCACCGCTCCGGATTCGTTTCGCGCCGACCAGATCCGGCCGACCGCCGGGCCGTCGTCGTCGCGGCCACCGACAAGGCTGCCGACGTCATCAACGGCATCCGGACCCGCCGCAACGACACCGTCACCCGGGCTCTGGCGTCACTGTCCGACGAACATCGCGCCGCCCTGGCAGCAGCCCTGCCGGCCCTGCGCGAACTGCAGATGAAAATGGAGCATTCATGAGCGCTGACACGCACTCCCTCACCGCGGCCTTCAAGGGCCAACCCCGAACCGTCTGGGTGACCGCCTTCGCCGCGGTCATCGCCTTCATGGGCATCGGACTGGTGGATCCCATCCTCAACACCATCCGCGTGGCGCTCGGCGCTCCCGAGACCAAGCTGACCCTGCTGTTCGGCGTCTACATGGGCGTCCAGGTCCTCGCGATGCTGGTGACGGGCTGGGCCGCCTACCGATTCGGCCCCAAGCGCACGCTGGCCACCGGCCTGATCTGCATCGTCATCGCCGCCGGGGTGTCGGCATTCGCGAGCAACATCGACCAGCTCATCGCCTTGCGGGTGATCTGGGGACTGGGCAACGCCCTGTTCATCGCCACCGCGTTGGCGTTCATCGTCGGTCAGGCCACCGGCGGGCAGCAGGGCGCGATCCTGCTGTACGAGGCCGCACTCGGTGTCGGCCTGGCCGTCGGACCGCTGTTGGGCGCGGTTCTCGGCGAGTGGACGTGGCGCGCACCGTTCGCCGGCACCGCCCTGCTCATGCTGGCCGGGGCCGTCCTGTGCACCCTCATGCTCCCCGCCGACGGTCCGCGTGCGCAGCGGCAACCGGTCAAGCTGCTCGATCCGATCAAGGCCCTGCGCAACCGCACCCTGCTGATCAACTCCATCGGTTCGGCCTTCTACACCGGCGCCCTCTTCACGGTGATCGCCTGGTCGCCGATCGCGATGGGCCTGCGCCCCATCTACGCGGGCATGGTCTTCTTCGGCTGGGGTCTGCTGACCGCGCTGTCGGGCGTCTTCCTGGGGCCGCGCATCGCCTCGGCGATCGGTGCCCGCGGCGGCGTCCTCGCCGCCATCGGCGCGTACCTGCTCACCATGGTGATGGCAGCGGTCGGCGTCTTCGACGGCAGCGTCTGGATGATCGGCCTGGCCGTCGTGCTCTCCGGCATCCCCTCCGGTGTGCTCAACACGCTCTTCACCGGCGTCGCGATGTCCGCCGCCGACGCGTCCACGCCCCGCTCGGTCGCGAGCGCCGGCTACAGCTTCCTGCGCTGGATGGGTGCCGCGGCCTCGGCGATCATGGTCGCCTACCTGGCCGGATGGTTCGGCATGGCCGCGCCGTTCTGGTTCGCCGCGGGTTACTGCGCCGTCGCCGTCGGCGCGCTCGTCATCGCGGGCAGCGGCGCGCCCGACGAGCGCGAGGTGGCGCCCGACGCGGTGCTGGTCGGCGCCGAAGAGTACTGAGTCGGTTAGCCCAGCGGCCGAACGGTTCAGATCGGCGGCACAGTTCAGATCGGCGGCACAGTTCAATAGGATCGGCGGTATGCCTACCGCCTTGATCACCGGAGCCAGTCGTGGCGTCGGCGCGGAGATCGCGAAAGCGCTCGCGCCGACCCACGACCTCATTCTGGGCGGACGCGGGTCCGCCGAACTCGACGCGTTGGCATTGGCCTTCGACGGCGCCGTGACCCTGCCCGTCGACCTCACCGATTACGACGCGGTCGCCACCGCCGTCGAGACGATCACCTCGCTCGACGTCCTCGTCCACAGCGCGGGCGTCGCCAGCAGCCTCGAGTCCGTCGCGGACACCCCGCCCGAGGAATGGCGCCACGTGCTCGACATCAACGTGGTCGCCGCCGCGGAGCTGACCCGCCTGCTGCTTCCCGCCCTGCGCGCCGCAGGCGGTCACATCGTCTTTCTCAACTCCGGTGCTGGAATGAACGTTCGTCCCAACTGGACCCCTTATGCCGCAAGCAAATTCGCACTTCGCGCGCTTGCCGACGGGATCCGCGCCGAGGAGCCCTCCCTACGTGTGACGTCCATCTTCCCCGGCCGCATCGACACCGACATGCAGCGCGACATCGTCGCGCGCGAGGGCGGCGACTACGACCCGGCGAAGTACCTGCGGCCCGAGACAGTGGCCGCTGCGGTGGCCGCTGCAGTGACAACGCCCGCAGACGCGCATCCGACGGAGGTCGTGCTGCGTCCGCGGGCGTCGCGGCGGGTGTGAGTTCCGGCCTTCAGGCCTCGATCACAACTGCTTGAGGTCGGACTGTTCCCAGACCGCGCGCATGGTGACGATCTTGCCCTCGTCGTCGAAGGTCATGATGTCGACCGGGGTGATCTCGAACTTCATGCCCGCGGTACCGGTGACCAGGGTGAACTCGAAGACCGCGGTGTCGCCGGCGATCTTGGTCCACTTCAGGGTCGCGTCGCGGCTGTCGAGACCGGTGATGATGCCGTAGAACTCGACGAGCTCATCGCGGGAGCTGCGGATCGGCGAGCCGATCGGATCCTCGACCGTCGCACCCTCCGCATACAGGCCGACGATGTCTTCGGCCGATCCTCCGTTGAGGTGATCGATGTACGCCTGGACGGTCGCGGCGATCTTGTCGGACAGGCCGATCTCCTGCTGCTCAGCAGTCATTTCAACTCCCTGAATTGGAACGTGTTCTAGTCGGCGAGCGTAGCAGCACCGTCCTCCACGTGCGACGCTCTGCCGAATCGAGTGCCGACACCGCGGCGGAGCCGAACGACCCTGGCACCATCGACACCATGACTGTCACACGCTCGATCCTGCTCTTCGTCCTTGCGGCAATCGCGGAGATCGGGGGAGCCTGGCTGATCTGGCAGGGGATCCGCGAGCATCGCGGATGGTTGTGGATCGGCGCGGGCGTCGTCGCCCTCGGTCTGTACGGATTCGTCGCCACCCTGCAGCCGGACGCCGAGTTCGGCCGCATCCTCGCCGCCTACGGCGGCGTCTTCGTCGCCGGATCGCTGGTCTGGGGAATGGTCGTCGACGGCTTCCGCCCCGATCGGTGGGATGTGATCGGGGCGCTCATCTGCCTGGTCGGCGTCGCGGTGATCATGTACATGCCGCGCGCACTCGAGAGCTGAGCAGGCCGCGGGGGAGAGCCCGCGCCATCAACCATCCGGGCCGAATTCGCCTCCACCAGACCCTTGTCCTAGTTGAATGTGATGTGTATCATAGAACATATGATCGATTGGAGTGGCCCGGAAGGGTTGCTTCTCGTTCTTTGAGAATTTCATAGCGCGTCGCGTACATGGCGACACCAACTACGCCCACGGCACTGCTGAGGGCGCAAGGGTGGGTACGCGGCGGCAAATGTCAGACCGCCGCCGGCCTTCGGGCTGGTGTGGAATGCCAGCCTCGGGCGGCGTGACAGGACGTACTGGGACAGGGTTGCTCGCTGCTGGCCGGCGGCCTCCTCTCTAGGGTGGTCGCCTGTGGGGCAGTCGCTCCTTTTCAGGGTGGTCGCTCTCCAGGAGGCTTCCTCCCTAGGGTGGTCGAGTAGTCCGAGGCGCTAGCCGAGGACGTATCGAGACCCCGGAGCGAGGCTCCCTCCCGCGGAGGCGGCGGTCTGGCATCCGGGTGACGGACCACGCACAGCGCATCTGCATTTCCAACTGCTTTGTCGTTCAACCGTATTTCGCCTCGCAGGACGGCGGTCGGTGACCGGCACGCCAGCCCGCGGGGAGTTCAAGACCGGAATCACGCCCGCCACCAACAGTTTTCGGCGATCCCGAAAGTGTCGACGGTGACCGGGTTGTGGAGAGGGGGAGTCATGACCATGACGATGACCAGGACCGTGGTTGATGCTGTCACCGAACTCGCTGACTTGCTCAGTGATGCACTCGATCCGCCGGAGTCGGCGGGTTCACCG
>NZ_JBCDWL010000028.1:0-52411 GCF_039946255.1 Gordonia aichiensis
GTTGACTACCGTGAGCATGAGGCGTGCCTTTCCGCCAGCGCTGCAACGCTGACTTGATCAAGTGACTACCGGGATCATTCTGCGGGAAGGCACGCCCTCCCAGATCCACAGGTCTTGATCATTCCTCCACCCGCTACTCAAGCCTGCTGAACGACGCGATCAGCCAGGTGGAGCACATCCTCGCCGGCGACTTCGAACGGCGAGGGTTCGACCCCGCTCTCGCGCCCCTGTATGCGCAGGCGCTCGTCGGAATGGTGTCGGTGACCGCGCAGTGGTGGTTGGACGTCCGGGAGCCGCCGAAGGAAGTGGTCGCCGCGCATCTGGTGAACCTGTGCTGGAACGGACTGACGCGGCTCGACCCGGAACCCGTGCTCGTCGACGCCGAGTACAAGGAGTCGGCGTCGACTACAGTGCACCCGAAACTGACCGATCCCGTCGACGACGGTCGATGAACGAACCGATCGCCCAGAGCACGACGACGAGGACTCCGGTGGAGATCACCTGATTGCGAACGGTGTCGGTGGTGAGGCCGAGAATGACGATCGCGATCAGGGCGACCAGTGTCAGCCACGACAGGTACGGGTATGCCCACATCCTCATCGGCAGGTGGGTGCC
Source organism: Gordonia aichiensis (assembly GCF_039946255.1). Classification (GTDB taxonomy): domain Bacteria; phylum Actinomycetota; class Actinomycetes; order Mycobacteriales; family Mycobacteriaceae; genus Gordonia; species Gordonia aichiensis_A. Next base: position 616 of record NZ_JBCDWL010000028.1, read on the forward strand.
CGCGCGGTCGGCACGGCGACGGAGCACCAACTGGGCGCAGACGATGGCCAGCCACGTGACCAGCAGCGTGGATCCGACGACCGACAGCAGCCGATCGAGGACCTGGCTGCCCCACAGGTAGGTGGCTGGCACCGTGAGGAAGCCGACCACGATACTGGCGAGCACCGCGGGCGCGGGAACGCCGTTCGCACGCGTCTGCGCAGCCGCCTTCGGCGCCATGCCGCGCACCGACAGCGAGAACAACATGCGCGAGGCGCCGTAAAGGTTGACGTTCATCGACGACAGCAGGGCGATCACGATGATCGCGCCCATCGTGGTCGCGACCGCCGGGAGGCCGATCTCCTCGAGCACACCCACGAAGGGTGAGGTCCGAATGCGCGGGTCGTCGGCCGGCAGAACGAGCATGATGACCGCCACCGAACCGACGTAGAACACCAGGATCCGCCAGACGATGGTGCGGATCGACTTCGAGACGCTCGGCCCCGGATCGTCGGTCTCCGCGGCGGCGACGGCGATGATCTCGATGCCGCCGAACGCGAACGCCACCACCAGCAGTGCCGCGGCGACGCCGCCGACCCCGTGGGGCAGGAAGTCTCCTGCATTGCTCAGGCCCGGTGACGGCTCGGCGGTCCAGCCGAACAGGTACGCCATCCCGATCACCAGGAACATGACGATGAAGACGATCTTGATCAGGGCGAGCCAGAACTCGAGTTCACCGAAGTTCGACACACCGCTGAGGTTCAGGATGCTGAACACGACCATGAACACCAGCGACCACGCCCAGGCCGGCAGAACTCCGATCAGCGCGTACAGCCCCTCGGCCGCGGCCAACGATTCGGCCGCGACCACCACGGTCATCTGTATCCACCACAGCCAGCCCATCATGAACCCGGCGCCCGGGCCGAGCGCCTTGCCGACGTAGTAGGAGAAGGCGCCGGGGTTGGGGTCGGCGGCGGCCAACTCTCCCAGCATCCGCATCACCGAGACGATGATGAGTCCGATGATGGCGTAGGCGAGCAGCGCGGCCGGGCCCGCCAGGGCGATGCCCTGCCCGGACCCGACGAACAGACCGGCGCCGATCGCTGAGCCGAGGCTCATCATGATGAGGTGCCGAGGTTTGAGCCCGCCCTTCAGCTTGCTCTCGTCGACGACCTCGACCGGGTCCTGGTTGGAATTGGCCACCATGGAAGCCTAGTCGGCCCGGCGTGCGGCAGAATCACCCCATGCTGAGCATCCGTCCCGCCGCGATCGACGACTGCCAGGCCATATCCGACATTTATCGCTATTACGTCGAGAACTCGGTCGCAACCTTCGACCTGGTCCCCTTGACCGTCGACGAGTGGCGAGCGAAGCTGTCGTCGATCACTGTCGCGGGCCGGCCGTTCCTCGTTGTCGAGGACACCGACGCCGAGGACCCCGACGCGCAGACCGGCGGCTCGGTCGTGCTCGGCTACGCCTACCTCGGCGTCTATCGGGGCAAGGCCGGGTGGGCCTGGACCGCCGAGGACAGCATCTATCTGCGGCCCGAGGCGGCTGGGCGGGGGATCGGCAGCCGTCTGCTCCGAGCATTGCTCGACGCCGCCGACCCGGCGGTGACGCGCACCGTCATGGCCGTCATCTCCGACGAGGTCCCGGAGTCGGTCAAGCTGCACGGCAAGGTGGGCTTCGAGGAGATCGGTCGGACCAGCGGTGTGGGCCGGAAGTTCGGCCGATGGATCGGATGCGTCTACATGCGTTACACCCTGAAGGCGACCGACCTCGACGTCGGCCTCGACGGCGAGGCGGCGCCGACCTCGGGCACGCCGTGACCCGGTCGTCGCCATTTCAGTTCCTACGACAGCCGGTAGTAAAGTCGGCGGTGTGCTGATTCGTCCGACGCCGATGGGCGCGCAGGTCTCCGCGACCGCGCACGGCCTGTTGGCGGCGGTGGTCTCGCTGATTCTCGGCCTCGCGGCCCACTCGCTCGGCGGCGGTCACATTCCGTCGTCGACTCAACTTCTCGTGCTCGCAGCGCTCGCCCTGGGCGTCGGCTTCGTTCGCGCGGGGCAGATCCGCTCGGTGGAACGGTCCCGAGCCGTCGGGCGCAACCGCATCTCGGCGACGGGTTCGCTCGCGGCGCTGGTGGGCGGGCAGGTCGGCGCACACGTCGTCCTGTCGGTGATGGACGGGCACCTCGGACACGACATGGCGCCGGGGCCGCTGATGCTGGCGTGGCACGTGCTCGTCGTGCCCGCGGCCGCCGCCGTCCTGTTCACGGCCGAACGACTCGGCCGGGCACTGACCGCCCTCGTCACCCGCAGCCTGCTGCTGGCGGTCGCCGCGCCGGCGGTGCGCGAAACCGTCGTCGTCGGGTACCGCCGCGGTGACGACGCACGGCTTCGTCCGTCCCCGATGGTGGCGGCGGCCGGCGTGCGCGGTCCGCCCTTGCCGAACTGATCTCGTCATTCCCTTCACCCCGACCGCCGCTCACGGCCGTCGGGAGATCAGACTCTGCAAGAAATGAGAACTTCTCATGGCATCACGCCGTACCCTCCTCCGAACCGTCGTCGCCGGCGCCGCCGCGACGCTGACCCTGACCGCCCTCGTCGCCTGCTCGAGCAATGACGCAGCGCAGGCCACCGACGCCGAGGCGATCACCGTGTCCGACCAGTGGGTCAAGGCCGCGGACACCGGCATGACCGCCGCCTTCGGCGTCCTGCACAACTCGTCCGACCGGGAGATCCGCGTGACCTCCGCGCACACCGACGACGCCCGCAGCACCGAGATGCACGAGGTCGTCGACAACGGCACCGGCGGCACCGTCATGCGGCAGAAGGACGGCGGCTTCGTCGTCCCCGCCAAGGGCTCCATGACGATGGTCCCCGGCGGAGAGCACCTCATGCTGATGGGGATTCCCAAGCCGATCACCACCGGTCAGAAGGTGCCGTTCACGTTGCGGTTCGCCGATGGATCGACGGCGGAGTTCGACGCGCTCGCGCGTGACTTCGACGGCAACCAGGAGAACTACAACCCGGGCGAGCCGGAGCACTCCGGCTCGCACCAGTGACCTCGGAGCGGACTGGACGCGTCTCACGTCGAACCCTTCTGGCCGGCGGCGCCGGTCTCGCAGGGCTCGGCGTGGGCGCCGCCGCGGTGGGTGCCGGCCGAGAGATACTCTCGCCGGCGCCCGCCGCGGGCAGCGGCACCACCCCGTTCTACGGAACGCACCAGTCCGGGATCACCACCGACGCACAGGCACACGCACAGTTCATCGGCCTCGACCTCGTCGACCCGGGGAACGTCGACACTCTCGCAGGCGTCCTTCGCCTGTGGACGCAGGACGCGGCGCGCCTCACCCAGGGCGCACCCAGCCTGTCGGACACCGAACCCGAGCTGGCCGCCCTGCCGAGCCACCTCACCGTGACCGTCGGCCTCGGCGACCGCGTGTTCCGGGCACCCGCGCTGGCACCGCACCGCCCGGCGTGGCTGGCACCGCTGCCCGCCTTCTCCATCGACCGCCTCGACCCCCGCTGGGGCCAGACCGATCTGCTGCTGCAGGTCTGCGCTGACGATCCGGTGACGCTGGCGCACGCCACCCGGATGCTGACCGCCTCGGTGCGACGCAGCGCCCGGGTCCGCTGGGTGCAGCGCGGCTTCCGCAACAGCCCCGGCATGGCCCGGGGCACCATGCGGAACCTCTTCGGCCAGGTGGACGGAACAGTACAGCCGGCCTCTGACACCTTCGACCGACTGTTGTGGAACGACGGCTCCGAGCAGCCGTGGATGGCCGGCGGAACCTCCCTGGTGCTGCGTCGGATCGCGATGAACATGGACACGTGGGAGGCGCTGGACCGGCGCGGCCGTGAACTGTCCACCGGCCGCACCCTCGACACCGGCTCCCCGCTCACCGGTACCGACGAGTTCGACGCCCCCGACTTCCAGGCCACCCGCGGGGGCATTCCGGTGATTCCGGCGTCGTCGCACATCGCCCGGGCGCACCGGCGGTCCGACGTCGAGCAGTTCCTGCGGCGCGGATACAACTACGACGATCCGCCCGAGCCGGGGTCGGACGACACGTCTAACAGCGGGCTCCTCTTCGCGACCTACCAGCGGGATCCGGTCACTCAGTTCGTCCCCGTGCAGCAGCGTCTGGCCGAGCACGACGATCTGAACGTGTGGACCACGCCGATCGGCTCCGCGGTGTACGCGATCGTGCCGGGTGCGAGCTCGTCGAGGCCGCTGGGAGCAGCGCTCTTCGATGTCGGAGGGGTTGCCTAGAATCTAGGGAGTGACCACCCCTTCTGCGTCAGCGCCCACCCAGCCCGCCGCCTCGGGGCCCGCGACACCCCCGAGGCCGGCGCTGTCCGGGCTCGCCCCGTTCGCATTCCGCGACGCCGCCTTCGGGCTGATCCGGGAGCGGGCGGGGCAGTCCCGTCTCGACATCACGGCACCGGATGCGGCACGCCCGCTGGTGGTCGCGCAGTTGGCGACGCTGTCCGACGCCCCGGTTCTGGTGGTGACCGCCAACGGTCGCGAAGCCGACGACCTGACCGCTGAGCTGGCCGAACTGCTCCCGGCCGGCGCCAACGGCACCCCGGTGGTCGGGCAGTTCCCGTCGTGGGAGACGCTGCCGCACGAGCGGCTCTCGCCGAGCGCAGACACGGTCGGCGCGCGCCTGGCCGTCCTGTCGCGCCTGGCCGACCCGGCCGTCGCGCCGCTGCGCGTGGTGGTGGCGACCGTGCGGTCGCTGGTGCAGCCGATGGCGCCGGGGCTCGGCGCCATGCGCGCGGTCACCCTGTACGAGGGGGTCGAGGCCGACTTCGACGCGCTCATCGAGCAGCTCGTCGAGATGGCGTACGAGCGCGTCGACATGGTCGGCGCCCGCGGTGAGTTCGCGGTCCGCGGCGGCATTCTCGACGTCTTCCCGACTACCGCCGACTACCCGGTCCGCGTCGAGTTCTGGGGCGACGAGATCACCGACATCCGCGCGTTCTCGGTCGCCGACCAGCGCACTCAGCCCGAGATCGACACCTCGGTGGTGCAGATCCACCCGTGCCGCGAACTCGTGCTGACCGCCCAGGTCCGCGATCGTGCCGCACACCTTGCCGAGGGCACCGTCGACGAGACACTGCGCGAGATGCTCACCAAGCTCGCCGAGGGCATCCCGGTCGAGGGGATGGAGGCGCTGATCCCGGCGCTGGTCGACGGGCAGATGGAGATGCTCACCGAAGTGATGCCCGAGGGCACCCGGGTGCTGGTGCTCGACCCGGAGAAGGTCCGCACCCGCGCCGTCGACCTCGCACGCACCGGAGCGGAGTTCCTGGAGGCGTCGTGGAACGCGGCGGCCCTCGGCGCGGCCGCGCCCGTCGCGGCGGGGGAGCCGTCGATCGACCTGTCGGCGAGCGCCTACCGCGGCGTCGACGCAGTCCAGCAGGCCGCCGTCGACGCCGGGCGGTCATGGTGGACGATGAGCCCGCTGTCGACGGGTTCGGGGGCCGAGCTCGAACTCGATCTGGAACCGGGCCCGGCCCCGCACGGTCATCCCGACGAGCTCGCCGCGCTGATGAACTCGCTGCGCGCGCAGGTCGCCTCCGGCGGTCATGCCGCACTGGTGGCGGCCGGCCGCGGCACCGCCATGCGTTTCGTCGACCGGCTCGGGGAGGCCGAGGTCCCCGCGCGGCTCATGGAATCGGGGCAGGAACTGCCCGACGATGCCGTCGGCGTGTACCACGGGACGCTGCGCCGCGGGCTGGTGTGTCCGTCGGTCGGCCTGGTCATCGCCACCGAGGCCGACATCACCGGTGCCCGGGTGGTCGGCGCCAAGGACGGCCGCAGACTGCCTGCCAAGCGCCGCAACCAGGTCGATCCGCTCGCGCTGACCGCGGGCGACCTGGTCGTCCACGATCAGCACGGCATCGGCAAGTTCGTCGAGATGATCGAGCGGACGGTGTCCGGTGCACGCCGCGAGTACCTGGTCATCGAGTATGCGCCGGGCAAACGAGGGCAGCCGGGCGACCGTCTGTTCGTCCCGATGGACTCACTGGACCAGCTGTCGCGCTACGTCGGCGGCGAGCAGCCGAGCTTGAGCAAACTCGGCGGCTCCGACTGGGCCAACACCAAGAAGAAGGCACGCAAGGCCGTCCGCGAGATCGCCGGTGAACTGGTGCAGCTGTATGCGGCGCGACACGCGGCCCCCGGTTTCGCGTTCAGCCCCGACACGCCGTGGCAGCGCGAGATGGAGGACGCCTTCGACTACACCGAGACCGTCGATCAGATGACGGTGATCGGCGAGGTCAAGGCCGACATGGAGAAGCCGGTTCCGATGGACCGCGTCGTGGTCGGCGACGTCGGCTACGGCAAGACCGAGATCGCGGTGCGCGCCGCGTTCAAGGCGGTGCAGGACGGCAAGCAGGTGGCGGTGCTGGTCCCGACTACCATCCTCGCCGGGCAGCACCTGCAGACCTTCACCGAACGGATGGACGGGTTCCCGGTCACCGTGCGAGGATTGTCGCGCTTCACCGATCCGGCCGAATCCAAGGAGATCCTCGCGCAGATGGCCACCGGCGAGGTGGACGTCGTCATCGGCACCCACCGGCTGCTGCAGACGGGGGTGCGCTGGAAGGACCTCGGGCTGGTGATCGTCGACGAGGAGCAGCGGTTCGGCGTCGAGCACAAGGAGCACATCAAGGCGTTGCGGACGCACGTCGACGTGCTCACCATGTCGGCGACGCCGATCCCGCGCACCTTGGAGATGTCGATGGCGGGCATCCGCGAGATGTCGACGATCCTGACCCCGCCCGAGGAACGCCACCCCGTCCTGACCTATGTGGGCGCGCACTCCGACAAGCAGGTGGCCGCGGCCATCCGCCGCGAACTGCTCCGCGACGGCCAGGTGTTCTACGTGCACAACCGGGTCTCGACCATCGACAAGACGGCCAAGCACATCGCGAACATGGTGCCGGAGGCGCGCGTGGTGGTCGCGCACGGGCAGATGGGCGAGGAGCAGTTGGAGCAGACGGTCCAGGGGTTCTGGGACCGCGAGTACGACATCCTGGTGTGCACCACGATCATCGAGACCGGGCTGGACATCTCCAATGCCAACACGCTGATCGTCGACCGCGCCGAGAACTTCGGTCTGTCGCAGCTGCATCAACTGCGCGGACGCGTCGGCCGCAGCCGCGAACGCGGGTACGCGTACCTGCTGTACAGCGGTGAGAAACCGCTCACCGAGACCGCGTACGACCGCCTCGCGACGATCGCGCAGAACAACGAGCTCGGCGCGGGCATGGCCGTCGCGCTCAAAGACCTGGAGCTGCGCGGTGCGGGCAATGTGCTGGGCGCCGAGCAGTCCGGTCACGTCGCCGGCGTGGGGTTCGACCTGTATGTGCGGCTGGTCGGTGAGGCGGTGGAGGCGTATCGCGCCGCCGCCGACGGCAAGCCGGTCGACGCGCAGGAGAACCTCGAGGTCCGCATCGATCTGCCCGTCGACGCGCACATCCCCGTCGAGTACGTGGAGGCCGACCGACTGCGGCTCGAGGCCTACCGCAAGCTGGCGTCGGCTGCGAGCGACGACGACGTCGACGAGGTGATGAGCGAGTTGGTCGACCGCTACGGCGAACCGCCCGTGGAGACTCAGCGACTCGCCGCCATCGCGCGACTGCGCCTGCGGTGTCGGGAACGCGGGATCACCGAGGTCGGGGTGGCCGGACAGTCGATTCGCATCGCCCCGATGCTGCTGCTCGACAGTCAGCAGGTCCGGTTGGCGCGCCTGTATTCGGCGGCCGGTTATCGTGCGGCGACGCACATGGTCACCCTCCCGATCCCGCGCACGGGCGGCGTCGGCTCGGCGCGCCTGCGCGACACGAAGCTCGTCGAGTACCTGGTGACCTTCTTGCAGACGATCGCCCCGCTCGACGCGGCCGTGAAATAGTGCGGCGGGGCCTTCGGTCGGCGGAGCCGACGGTGCCGTTCAGGCTGGTCGACCGTGGAGCGGGCGGTGCCGTTCAGGCTGGTCGAGTAGCCACCGAGCGGAGCGAGGCGGCGTATCGAGACCCTCGCCCGTGGGTCTCGATGCGCGTCCTGCGCTTCGCTTCGGTCGCTTACTCGACCACCCTAAAGGTGCTTCGGGCGCCTAACGGGGCGGACGCCTATCAGGCTGGTCGAGTAGCCACCGAGCGCCAGCGAGGCGGCGTATCGAGACCTCGGGCGCCCACCGACCTCAGCGCAGACGCGGGTCTCGGCCAGTGAGTCCCACCAGCCGGTCCAGCGGCGACGCGGTCTCGGGCACGTCGACCGGCGGCCCGAACATCTTGCCCTCGCCCTGGGTGTCCGGGGAGAGCATCGTCGGCGCGAACGCGAGTGAGGCCTCGAGTCCGTCCGCGTCGGGCGCCCAACCCAGACCCGCCGCCTGCGCCAGATCCCAGCCGTGAACCTGGTACTCCCACAGGATCATCGACGCGGCCATGTCGCCGGGCATCGAGGCGCCGCCGATGCTCACGGGGTTCGCCAGTGCGGCGGGTAGAATCTGCGCGAGGCGGGCGGCGTTCGCGCGGACCTGCTCGGCTCCCGATCCCTCGACCGTCACCGCGGCGGCGTCGCTGCACTCGTTGTCGTCGGACGTGTAACCGTCGGTGAACGCGGTGAGCCAGCCGACGACGTGGCCGCGCAAGGTCTGGAAGTCGAAGTCGGCGCACGGGGTCGGGGCGGTCGGCGGCGTGTCGGCGGCGGCGTCGAGAAGGTCTGCCAGGCGGTCGAGCACTCGGAGCAGCGATTGTGAAGTGTCCATGCGTCGACGGTAGAAGCCGCGCCGCCACCGAGTCTTGAAGATCTGCGACAGCGCGCCCGCGAATGTCGCAGGTCGGTCCTACGGTGGACTGGTGAACTCAGTACAGCGGCGGGTCGGGACTCCTGCGCCGATCGGCGGCACCCGCGGAATCCTGGCTCCGGGCCGCATGTTCACCGTCGTCGACTTCGACCGGTACCCGGCGCCGCCGGAGCTCGAGGGGCTGATCGACTGGTTCTGGTCGGTGCGCTGGGATCTGTCCGACAACCAGCGGCACCGACAACCGGTCCTGGCGACGCCGGCGGTCAACATCAGCGTCGGCGTCGCACCGCCGCCCGGCGACGATCCGCCGTCGGGTCCATTTCCGCTCGCTGCGCGGTTCAACGGCGTCACGACCGACCTCGCGGTGCGTGTGCTGTCGGGTACGGGTTGGAACTTCGCCGCGAAGTCGACCGTCGGCGGTTTCGGCGCGTGGTCCGACGACGTGCACGCCCTCAACGACACCCACCTGCCGGTCGGCGACGTCTTGGCCGTCGACGACGACGCGCTGGCGGTCCGCGTGGCCGACGTCGAGTTCGGTGCGCGGCGTGCCGGGCCGATCGGTGATGAGCTGATCCGGCTGCTCGCTGCGCGGCCGTCGTCTCGCATCGCCCGAGCGCGGGAGGTGTCGGCGGTCGCCGCCGCCGCGGAGTCCGACCGCAGCATCCGGACAGTGGAGGAGCTCGCCGCGTTGGGCGGCATCACCGTGCGGACCCTGCAGCGCATGTTCGGCTCGTGCGCCGGCGTCTCGCCGACGTGGGTGATCCGGCGGTTCCGGCTGATCGAGGCGGCCGACGCGGTCCGCGACGGCGGTCCGGTGGACTGGGCGGCCCTGGCCGCCGACCTCGGCTACGCCGACCAGTCCCACCTGACGCGTGACTTCACCGCGACCCTCGGCATCTCGCCTGCGGCCTATGCGGCCGGGAACCGGTGAGCCGCGCCGACCGTCGGATCTCGCGTGCACCTTTTGTCCACCAGGTGGTCAAAAAGTGCACGCCAAACGTCGGCCGGGTCGCGTTACGCCGTCGCCAGCACGGGCGGCAGCAGTCCGACGGCGGCCAGGGCGGCGCGGACCGCGACGACCTCGGCGTCGGTCGCGGCCAGCAGCGGAGCGCGCACGCTCGAATGCTCGATCACCCCGACCTCGCGCATCGCGGTCTTGGCGGTCACGACGCCGGGCGCGATCTTCATCAGTGTCGCGGTGAGGGGACGCACGGCGTCGTTGACGGCCCGCGCGGTCGCCAGATCGCCTGCGTCGACGGCGTCGATCAGTTCCCGATGACGGTCGGCGACCACCGCGCCGACCACGCTCACGACGCCGGACGCGCCGGCGGCGAGGTACGGGAGATTGAGTTCGTCGATGCCGCAGTAGTACGCGATCCCGGTCTCGGCCATCACCGACATCGCCTCGAACAGATCGCCCTTGGCGTCTTTGACCGCCTGGATCCGCGGATGCCGCGACAGTTCGACCAGCGTCTCGCGGCTCATCGCGAGCCCGGTGCGCCCGGGGATGTCGTACAGCATCACCGGCAGATCGGTGGCGTCGGCGATCGCCGTGCAGTGCGCCACGACCCCGGCCTGCGACGGCTTCGAGTAGTAGGGCGTCACCACGAGGAGCCCGTCGGCGCCCGCCGCGGCCACCGCGCGTGCCGTCTGCACGCTCTTGGCGGTGTGGTTGGTGCCGACTCCCACCACCAGCCTGCAGGCGGCGCCGGCGCCCTCGCGGACCAGGGCCAGCAGGTGCAGCAGTTCGTCGCCGTCGAGGGTCGGTGCCTCCCCGGTGGTTCCCGCGACGACGATCCCGTCGCAGCCGGTCCGCGTCAGATGTTCGGCCGCGGCGACGATGCCGGCGTCGTCGAGCGAGCCGTCCGGATTCATCGGGGTCGGCATGGCGACGAGGTTGGCTCCGAAGAGCGCGCGGGCGTCGGGCGGCGTGGTGGTCATGGGTTCTATCGTCGTCGCCCGAAACGATCACGACAAGCGAAGGGTTATCGTGAGTAATCGTTAGGAGAGCTTCATGATTGATGTCGGGGCGTTGCGAGCCCTGCGGGCGATCGCCGATCTGGGGACGATGGCGCGCGCCGCCGCCGAACTCGGCTACACGCCGTCGGCCGTTTCGCAGCAGATCAAACGGCTCGAATCGCAGGTGGGAGTGCGTCTGGTGGCGCCCGCGGGCCGGCGGGTGGTGCTGACGCCGGCCGGACAGGCGCTGGTCGAGACCGCGCCCGAGGTGCTCGACGCGATCGAGAAGTCGGTGGCGGCGGCCCGCTCGGTCGACGGCGGCGCGCCCCGCGGTGTGGTGAGGATCGCAGCGTTCTCGACCGGAATCCGTGGTCTGGTGGCGCCGGCGTTGCGCGGTTTCGCCGAGCGGTTCCCCGATGTGCGGGTCCAGATCTCCGAACTCGATCCGGAGCCGGCGGTGTACGCCGTCGAATCGGGCAACGCCGACCTGGCGTTGGTGCACGACGCGGACGGCGTCAGCGTCTCGGTGCCCGACTCGCTCGAGCGCGCCCGACTGCACGCTGACGTCGGCGACCTCGTCGTCCCGGCGGCGCATCCGCTCGCGCGGGGCGGCGGACCGGTGGGTCGCGCCGAACTCGACGGCTGCCGCTGGGTCACCAGCCCGGTGGGGACGGTCTGTCATCGGTGGTTCGAGCGGCTCTTCGCCGGCTCGGAGACCCTCCCCGACGTGGTGCATTCGGTCGACGACTTCGGCACGCAGCTGGCTCTGGTGTCGGCGGGGGAGGTGGTGGCACTGATCCCGCGGCTGGCGCGTCCCACCGTGCCCGACGACGTCGTCGTCCGGGAACTGCGCGACGCGCCCCGCCGCGAGGTGCACACCGTCTGGCGTCGCAGCGCCGAAACAGATCCGGCGCTGCGAGCGGTGCTGACGGTCCTCGGCTGAGGCGTCAGTCCCGGCTCGGCGCCGCGATCATCCCGTAGTTCAGCGTGCCGTGCGAGTAGGTCGGGACCACCGGCCACTGACGCTTCCAGTCGACGCACTCGGACGACGGGATCACCTGCACCCAGCGCGGGTCGCGCGCCGACCGCGAGGCCATCGTCTTCTCCTTGATCATCGAGTCGTACTGGTCTACCGAGTCCTCCAGGGTGTTGGAGTTGAGGACCACCTCGCGGCCGTAGAACTCGGCCTGGGCCTTGACGCCGGGGATCTTGGAGTGCTCGGGCTGCCAGCTGTCGGGCGCCATGCCGTTCTCGGACTGCACCCACACCCCGTCAGGGGTGTTGATGCACAGCGAGTGGTTGCCGTCGGTGTGGCCCGGCGTCCACAGCAGGCTCACGCCGACACCCAGTTCCACGTCGCCGTCGAAGATCTCCAACCGGTCCTGCGGCACGCCGTCCATGCCGTTCTCGACGTACCAGGCCCACTGCATCGGGTGCATCGACTCGAAGGTGCCGAGTTCCTTGCGGTGCACCAGCAGCTTCGCGTTCGGGAACAGCGGCTCGCGCGGGGCGCTCTCACCCGGTAGCGGCTTGTCCGAACCCATGATCATCCGGACGTCCTGCACGTGCAGGTGATCGAAGCTGATGTAGTCGACGTCCTCGTTGGTCAGGCCCAGGCTGGGCAGGACGTCGTCGGGGTCGTTGTAGTACTTGACGAAGAACCGCCCGGCCCGCAGTGCGTCGCCGAACTTCTGGATCTTGTTGTAGAACGGTGCCTGCGCCGAGCCGGCAGCCACGGTCGGCTCCCACACGAGGGTCTTGAGCTCACCGTCGAAGCCCTCGAACTGCACCACCATCATCCGGTTGGTGATGCTGATGAACGGGTTGACGTTGACCGAGTAGCCCTGGAACGCGAACCGGGCGGGGTACGGGGCGGTCGCGATGTCGACGGTGCGGACGGCCTCGACCTGGCCCTGGCCGACGAAGCGGTCGTGATACTTCTCGGCGGCCGAGCGGATCGCCTCGAGACGGTCGCCGCGCGGCCACACCTCGTGGACGCCGTCGAACTCGGGAATGGGCCGCAGCAGCGACGTGGATTCGGTCATGGCCGGTCTCCTTCGGTGGTGGAGTGGAAGGTCTGAGATTCGTAGTCCGAGCGCACCGAGCTACCCTGCACGGCTGCGACCTGGTCGGGAACGAGGGCTCTGAGCACCGCGTCGCGGGCGAACTGCGGCAGCACGCCGGCGACGCGGGTGAGCGGGCTGACGTAGGAGGGAATCGAGACCTCGAAGCGGGGGCGGGCGATCATCTCGATCACCGCGCGGGCCACGTCGGCGGGCTGCAGCAGTTTGGCGGCGCCGGTGGTGGTGCCGACGGCGAGGTCGGTGTCGACGACGCCGGGCATGATCACCGAGATCTGCACGCGGCTGCCGCGCAGTTCCTCGCGCACTCCGGTGAGGTATCCGAGGACGCCGTGCTTGGTCGCCGCGTACGTCGACTCGCCCGGAGGGGCCAGCCGCGAGGCCGCCGAGGCGATGGTGATGATGTGGCCGCGTCCGCGCATCCGCATCGCCGGGGCGGCGGCCCGCACGCCGCGGATGACGCCGCCCAGGTTCACCGCCAGCATCCGGTCGGTGGCCGAGTCGGGTTCGTCGGCGAAGGGGCCGACCCACATGGTGCCCGCGTTGTTCACCAGGACGTCGACGGGACCGAATGCCGTTTCGGCGGATTCGAGGAAGGTGCGGAACGACGCCGAGTCGGTGACGTCGAGCGGGAAGCCCTGGACCTGTCCGGGCAGTTCGGCGGCGGTGGCTGCGGCGTGGTCGCCGAGGTCGCCGATCGCGACCTTGGCGCCGGCGGCCGCCAGTTGGGAGGCGATCTCGCGCCCGATTCCGCGGGCGCCGCCGGTGACAGCGATAACCCTTCCTACCAGCTCAGATGCGTTCGCCATCCGGACCTCCATTCACTGTGACATACGATCATGTCAAATTTGTGGTGACGACTATGCCACGATTTGTGCGTGTAGAGCAAGGAGGCACGACGGCATGGGCAGGCGGTACGCCGGAATCGCGCACGAGGAGCGGGTTCAGCTCCGGCGCGAGGCGCTGATGAGCAGCGCATTGGAGAACTTCGGCACGGCCGGTTATGCGGCGACCTCGGTCAAACAGATCTGCGTGACAGCCGCGCTGACCGAGCGGTACTTCTACGAGGCGTTCGGCGACAGGCAGGACTGCCTGGCCGCACTGTACGACGAACTCTCCGAGCAGATGCGCGAGTTGACCCTCGATGCGGTGATGGCCGTGACCGAGCCCGGCGTGGCCGCGGTGACGAGCGCGGGCCTGCGCGCCTTCGTCGAGTACCTCACCGCCGATCCCCGCCGCGCCCGCGTGGTCCTGATCGAGGTGGTCGGGGTCTCACCGGCGATGGAACAGCGACGCAACGCGGTGCTCAGCGAGTTCGCCGACGTCGTCCGCGCCGTCTGGTCGACCGCCGAGGGCGGTCGTGAGCTCAGCGTCGTCGAACAGTCGACGGCCGTCGCTCTGGTCGGCGCGGTCAACCACCTGCTGGTGGACTGGCTGCTCAGCGGTCAGGAGCATCCGGTGGAACACCTGGTGAAGGTGTGCGCGACGCTGTTCGAGGCCGCAGCCGACAAGCTGGGCATCGACACCGACTGAGCGGACGCCTGACGTCGGGAGATCGGCTCGCCCCGGAGGAGCGACGCCCGCGACATGCGGGGAGTCGTCCGCTCCGGGGTGAGCGGACCCGCCGCGACTACGTCCCCGACACCTCCTGGCGGATCCGGTCGACGACCGACGAGTCGGCCAGCGTCGTCGAATCGCCGGGCTCGCGGTTCTCGGCGATGTCGCGCAGCAGGCGTCGCATGATCTTGCCCGAACGGGTCTTGGGCAGTTCTTCGACGATCATGATCGACCGCGGGCTGGCGATGGCGCCGATCTCGGTGCGCACATGCTTGCGCAGCTCGTCGACGATGCCCTGACCGCCGCCCTGTGCGCTCTCGCGCAGGATGACGAAGGCCTCGATCGACTGGCCGGTGGTGGCATCGGCCGCCCCGACCACCGCGGCCTCGGCGACGGCGTCGTGGGAGACCAGCGCCGATTCGATCTCGGTGGTCGAGAGCCGGTGCCCGGACACGTTCATGACGTCGTCGACGCGGCCGATCACCCAGATGTCGCCGTCCTGGTCGCGCTTGGCGCCGTCGCCGGCGAAGTAGACGCCGGGGAAGCGGTCCCAGTAGGTGCGCTGGAAGCGCTCGTCGTCGCCCCACAGCGTGCGCAGCATGGCGGGCCACGGCTTGGTGATCACCAGGTAGCCGCCCTCGCCGTTGCCGACGGGCTGGCCCTCCTCGTTGTAGACGTCGGCCTCGATGCCCGGCAGCGCCCGCATGGCCGCGCCCGGCTTCGTCGCGGTGACACCGGGCAGCGGGCTGATGAGGATCTGACCGTTCTCGGTCTGCCACCAGGTGTCGACCACCGGGGTGCGGCCGCCGCCGATGTGATCGCGGTACCAGATCCACGCCTCCGGGTTGATCGGCTCGCCCACCGAGCCGATCAGCCGCAGCGAGGACAGGTCGTACTCGGCGGGGATCTGCCGACCCCACTTCATGAAGGTGCGGATGGCGGTCGGTGCGCAGTACAGGATCGTCGCCTTGTACTTCTGGATGATCTCCCACCAGCGGCCCTGATGCGGGGTGTCGGGGGTGCCCTCGTACATGATCGACGTCGTCGCATTGGCCAGCGGACCGTAGACGATGTACGAGTGGCCGGTGACCCAGCCGATGTCGGCGGCGGTCCAGTAGACGTCGGTCTCGGGCTTGATGTCGAAGACGGCCCAGTGCGTGTACGACGTGCCGACCAGGTAGCCGCCGGTGGTGTGCAGAATGCCCTTGGGTTTGCCGGTGGTGCCCGAGGAGTACATGACGTACAGCGGGTGCTCGGCGTCGAAGGCCTCGGGGGTGTGGTCGGCGGACTGGCGGTCGACGGTCTCCGACCACCACAGGTCGCGGCCGTCGGTCCAGTTCACGTCCTGTCCGGTGCGCTTGACGACGAGCACCGTGCGAACCTCCGGGCACGACTCCATCGCCTCGTCGACCACCGATTTGAGCGCCGACGGCTTCCCGCGCCGGTAGCCGCCGTCGGCGGTGATGACGACCTGGACGCCGCAGTCCTGGACGCGGTCGGCGATGGCGCGGGCCGAGAAGCCGCCGAAGATCACCGTGTGCGGGGCGCCGATCCGCGCGCACGCCAGCATCGCGAACACCGTCTCGGGGATCATCGGCATGTAGATGGCGACGCGGTCGCCGGTCTTGACGCCCAGCTCGATGAGCGCGTTGGCGGCCTTGCAGACCTCGTCCTGCAGATCCTTGTATGTGATGGTGCGGGTGTCGCCGCCCTCGCCCTCGAAGTAGTAGGCGACGCGGTCGCCCAGACCGTTCTCCACGTGGCGGTCGACGCAGTTGTACGCGGCGTTGAGCTTGCCGCCGACGAACCACTTGGCGTGCGGGGCACCCGACCAGTCGAGGACCTCGGTGTACGGCTCGGCCCAGGTGATCCGCTGGGCGGCCTCGCCCCAGAACCCGGCGTGGTCGGCGGCGGCGCGGTCGTAGGCCTCGGAGGTCACGTTGGCCTGGGCGGCGAACTCCGCCGACGGCGCGAAGGTCCGGGTCTCCTCGCTCAGTGCCTGGATGGTCTGGTCTTGCGTCATGGTGGCGATCTCCTCTGCAGTCGGGACTTCGGCGCTCGCGGAGCCCGGTGGTCGACTTCTGGCCTGGGTGGGCAGGTGTGCTGATGCGGCCGGCCCCGACCCGCTCGGCGTCGTCCCGCGAAGGACGGCTGCCTCCAACTTATCCACGTGGGTCCCGGCCCGGCCCGGCATTGGCGATACCTGGACGGGCCTGCCGGTCGTGCTCATTCGCTTTGCCGGGCGGGCCGCTGGCACTCTGGAGAAATGACTTTCGATGCCCAGGCCGCGGTTCGATGAGGACTGCGATGCACCGTCGAGCCCTGGTGGCCGCAGTACTCGCGGCCGTCGCTGCGACGGCGGGCTGTACCGCAGAGCGCACTGAAGCGGCACCGTCGTCGAGTGCCGTCGCGCGGTCGACGGCGGTCGCCGCACCGTCGTCGAGCGCTGTGCGCGCCGACCCCTCGCTCAACGGCGCGCTGTTGAAAGCCGCCGCGTCCGACGACGCCGCGGCTGTCCGCGACCTGCTCGGTCGCGGTGCACAGATCGAGGCGCGCGGCGCCGACGGTCGGACCCCGGTGGTCGTTGCGACCAAGAATCGGGCCGTCGCGGCGGCCGGAGCGTTGATCGACGCCGGCGCCGACGTGAACGCAAAGGACGACATGCAGGATTCGGCCTACCTGTACGCCGGCGCCGAGGGATACGACGACATCCTCGAGATGACCCTGCGGCACGGGGCCGACGTGCGCAGCGTCAACCGATTCGGCGGGACCGCGCTGATCCCGGCGGCTGAGCACGGATCGGTCACCACGGTCCGGCGTCTGATCGAGGCGGGCGTCGACGTCGACCATGTCAACACGCCCGGTTGGACGGCACTGCAGGAGGCGGTCGTGTACGGCGACGGCTCCGGGCGATACCAGGAGACGGTGCGCGCGCTGCTCGACGCCGGCGCCGACCCGGACATTCGGGATGCGAACGGGCGAACGGTGCAGGACAATGCGCGACGGCTCGGGCAGAACGCGATCGTCGAGATCCTGCAGGAGGATCGTCCCGTTCGGTGATGCCGGTCGTCGTCGGTCGGCCGGTCGACGACTGATCAGTGAACTGACACGATCTCGCATCAATTTGCGGGTTAACGGGCGACACGAAGTGTTCGGTGAGCGTGCCGCGCAGGCGCCGACCGATGACGCGTTAATGTCGAGGTCGACACCCGCTTCAGCCCGGAGGAGCTTCCATGACCGTGGTCCTGCTCGACGCATCGCGACCGGACCTGATACCAGCAGGTGCGGTGGCGCTGCTGGCCAAGCCGGTGACGGTGACCGAGGAGGTGCACCCGTCGCTCCTGTGGCAGCTGCCTTCCTACGAGATCATCGGCCTGGTGCCCGACGACCCGAACAAGACTCTGGTCAGCTCCAACCGTGAGCATCCCGCCGTCGTCGAACGCCTCAAGTGGGGCGAGGACGTCATCGAAGGAAGCACCCTGCCCGGCGGCAAGCTCCTCAAGGCCGTCGAGCTGATGGACCGGCTGCGGCGCACGGGGCCGTGGGAGCGGCGGCAGACGCACGATTCGCTGCGCCGCTATCTCCTCGAGGAGGTCTACGAGCTGCTCGACTCCATCGATCGCGGCACGGCCGACGAACTGCGCTCCGAACTCGGCGACCTGCTGCTACAGGTCCTCTTCCACGCGCGGATCGCCGCCGACTCGGCGACCGGTGCCTTCGACATCGACGACGTGGCGCAGAGCTTCATCGACAAGGTCTCGTACCGGACGCCCGGCGTCCTCGGCGGTGAGCATGCCGACCTCGACCGCCAGATCGACGAGTGGGAGGCCGCCAAGGCCGCCGAGCGTGAACGCGAGCGCGCCAGCGTTCTCGACGGCATCGTCACCACGCAGCCGGCCTTGGCCCTGGTGCAGAAGATCTTCGAGCGCCTCGCCGGCGTCGGTTTCCCCGTCGCCGCTGTGAGTCCGTCGCTGTACCGGGTGGACATCCCGTTCCGCAAGCACGCCGCCGAGAGCATCGAGGACGATCTGCGTCGACGTGCCATCGCCCTGATGGATCAGGTGTGTGCTGCCGAGGCTGCTGCCGCCGACGACGACGTGACCCCGCTCGACGACAACACCTGGCGCAAATACCTGGGCATGACCTACGTACAGGAGTCGGGTGAGGTGGCCGACGCCGTCGCCTCCGGCGAAGCCGACTACGAGGAGTCGACCGTCGAGCGCGACCCCATCGGCGAGGGCGACGACAGCGACATCGTTCCCGTCGAACCGGTGAGACTGAAGAAGATGCCGGGGATGGTCGTGCGTGAGAAGTGGAGTGCCGAGGGGGAGTGAGGGGGACGGGCGCTGCGTCAGCCATAGGGATGTTTCAGCGCTTTCCGCGACTTGAGCGCTGGACTGCTTGCCGGCTACCCTACGAAGGTGATCGATCCGAAGGCTGGCCCACTGCCCCCGGTGGACTTGCCGATGATCGTCGATCTGTTCGCCGGTCCAGGTGGCTTAGATGTCGCGGCGCACTGGATCGGTGTTCCCGCAATCGGGATCGAGTTCGACGAATCCGCGGTCGACACTCGCGAAGCCGCCGGTCTGAGCTCGATCCTCGCTGACGTGACCCGTTGGCAGCCAGACGATTTCACTGAGACCATCAACGTCCTCACCGGCGGACCGCCGTGTCAGACTTTTACCGTTGCCGGGAACGGCCACGGGCGGCGGGCGCTGGATCAGGTGGTAGCGCTCGTCCAGATGCTCGGGGCAGGGCGAATGGATGAAGTTCTGCAGTGGCTCGAACAACGAACCGCGGATCCAGAGTTCGATCCGCGCACGGGGCTCGTGCTCCAGCCGTTGATCTGGGCGCTGAAGGCGCTGGACGCAGGACGTCCGTACGAGGCGATCATGCTCGAGCAGGTTCCTGCGGTGAAGCCTGTGTGGGAGGCGATGCAGGCTGTTCTGGAGAGCAAGGGATACGGGGTCGACGTCGACGTTCTCTGCACAGAGGAGTTCGGCGTTCCACAGACACGGCGGCGTGCTGTACTCGCCGCTCGGTGGGGCATGGCGTCGAAGAAGGTGCAGTTTCCGGACCCGACCCACCAGAAGTATGTCCGCACCGCACATAGTCACGGATCCCGAAGCGAGTCGTCGGTCGATCGAGCGAGATGGACCAGTATGGGGGAGGCACTCGGATGGGATATGCCCTTCACCGTCAGATCAAACTACGGCAAGGGCGGAAATCCGAGGGATCGCGGTGAACGAGGTCATGATCACCCCGCATTCACTGTCACCGGCAAGATCTTTCGGAACCGAATCCTCTTTGGCGACGGTCAAACTGAACGCAGGTTCTACGCTGAAGAGGCCGGTCGTCTCCAGACTTTTCCATGGGACTACCCGTGGGACGGACGAGATGTGGCGCAGCAGATCGGCAATGCGGTCCCACCCCGACTCGGCGTCCACCTTCTTTCGTGGCTCTTGGGCATCGACGTCGAGCTGAGTGAAGCGTTCTTCGCTGCCCGTGCCGACTACTGGGTGTCACCAGATCTCGAGAGACAGCTGAGGATCAAAGACTCGGTGGTGGTGCGCGGAGGCGTTCGATGGGACACGCCTACCAAGGCCGTCGGAGCGCCGGAACGAGTGGGATCATCGAAGGGTGGCGAAGTCATGGGCGTCGTCGGAGGCGGTTCGACGATCGATGCAGTCGAACCGGAGCCGGGACACCGGCCCGGAGTTGAGGCTGCGGTCGGAGCTGCATCGTAGGGGACTGCGCTACTTCGTCGACCGCGCCCCGATGAAGGGTGTACGAAGGCGCGCCGACATCGTCTTCCCCCGCAAGAAGATCGCGATCTTCGTCGACGGCTGCTTCTGGCATGGGTGCCCGGAGCACTTCACCGTCGCCAAGACGAACGCCGAGTACTGGGCGGCGAAGGTGGAGACGAACCGGACGAGGGATCGAGACACCGACAGGCTGCTGACCGCAGCAGGGTGGACCGTGATGCGGATCTGGGAGCACGAGGATGTCCACGATTCCGCCGATCGGATCGCGCAGGTCGTGCATCCGAATGATTCATAGGAACGAATGACCTTCTGACGCTTAATGATTGACATGTGTTAATCGACGCGTCGTGACAATCCGAACTGTCTGATCCGAGCGGTATAGTCCGCACTGTGGTTCACAGCACGCATGTCGAGCTCAGTCGCTCCTCCGGCGCATCGATGCCGATTCGCTGTATCGCGGCGTATGTCGTACCCCACGGGTAGAACAGACCGGTACCTCCGGCGGACGCGATGGCCGAACTTCCGGAAACGGGACAGTGAAGTCCGG
The DNA here is from genome assembly GCF_039946255.1 of Gordonia aichiensis. GTDB lineage: Bacteria > Actinomycetota > Actinomycetes > Mycobacteriales > Mycobacteriaceae > Gordonia > Gordonia aichiensis_A. The sequence goes on from NZ_JBCDWL010000028.1 coordinate 21,328, forward strand.
CGGGTCGTCCGACGGCAATCGAGCAGACAGGTGTTGATCAAGTGAAGTTGGATCCGTCGCAGCGCAGGGTCGTCGACGCGGAATGCGACGAGCGACTCCTTGTAACTGCAGGCGCAGGGCAGGGGAAGACCGAAGTCGTCGCGGCGCGGCTCGTCAGCCTGCTCGACGGCGGGATCTCGGCGTCGACGGAAGTCCTTGTTCTCAGCTTCTCGCGCGCCGCGGTGCACGCGATTCGAAGCAGGCTCGCCGACCGAGACCTTGCCGACGTCAACGTCCGCACCTTCGACTCGTTCGCTTCGGAATTGCTTCTCGACCTCGACGAGGAGCCGACGGGATCCTATGGCGCCCGGATTCGACAGGCAGGTGCAGCATTGCGAGCCGCAGCGGAGGCCCCGGCCGCGGTCGCAGATCTGCGTCACCTCATCATCGATGAGGCGCAGGACCTGGTGGGCGACCGGGCGGACTTCGTGCTGGCGATTCTCGACGCTCTGCCCGTCGATGCGGGCCTTACCGTTCTCGGGGATCCGTTGCAGGGGATTTATGACTTCGTCCTCGACGAATCCGAGAGCTCGACGTCGTCCGAGACGTTCTTCACCCGGCTCAGAGACGGTTACCGTCTCGAATCGGTGAGTCTGGACCACCACTACCGTGCCCGCGGGACCGATTGCCTGCGCGTTCTCGACCTCGGTGTGCAGTTGCGCAGCGAGACCGACCCGTCAGCGGCCACACAGCTTGTCGAGACGTTCAAGGCATCGTTGCCTTCAAGGCGCGGCATCGACGACTGGACGTTCGTCCGTTCGTTCACCGGGCGGTCGGCGATCCTCTGCCAGAGCAACGCGGAAGTACTCCGGGTGTCACGGGCGATGTCGAGCCAGGGAGTTCGGCACAGTGTTCGGCGACCTGCACAGCACGTCGGAGCTGCGCCGTGGCTCGGTAAGGCTCTGGCGCCGCTGCCGGGCCCGACCGCCGCGCAGTCGGACGTCGAAGCGGCGCTCGCCGCGCAGGTCGGTGGTACACACGAATCGGTCGACTGCCGCTGGACGCTGCTGAAGTCGACGGAAGGATTCTCGCGCAACCGATATCAGATCAACTTGCGGCGCGTGGCTAACCGCGTGAGGTCCGGCAGCGTGCCGCTCACGTTGACCGCGCCGGACGACGCGTCGATCGTCGTCTCGACGATCCACCGTGCCAAGGGACTCGAGTTCGACAACGTGTTCATCGTCAAGGCTTCGACCGATCGGTACGAGGATTCATGGGCGCGTATCAGGCGCGATTACGTTGCGTTGACCAGGGCTCGGGACCACCTGGAGGTGATCGAGCTCGTCCGATCGTGGACGAGTATTCGGGAATTCCACTGGCTCCCGGGGCGGCTTCAAGAGCGAACGGGGCGGCGGCCCAAGACCCGTGCCTGCGCCATCGAGTTCACTCAATCCGACGTGTACACCGGCCGCCCGACCGGATCCGGTGCGAAGAGTGCAGCAGACATCCAACGTGTTCTGACCGACGCGGTGCCGGGGAGCTCGGTGACGGCAGAACTCGACGTCGAACGCAGCGACCTCGACTTCCCGGTGTACGCACTCCTACTCGACGGCGAGCCCATCGGTGTCACGAACGAGGAGTTCGGAACGGCGTTCGCACGGCTTTTCAATGTTAGGCGCGGCGTGTGGCCGGCCGAACTCGCCGACCTGCTGCTGGTCTCGGTGGAGACCACGGCGGGCGACCCTCGAATGACCGAGCAAGCAGGTGTGGGACCGGGAGGCTTCTGGCTCGTGCCGCGAATCGTGGGAATGGCAAGACCTCAATGGGATGCGATGGAGGAAGTGCGATGACAGATCCGACACTCGACGAGAAGTACCGCTTCCGCGACAAGATGGTGGACGCGCTCGTCGACGATCTGGTCGGTCCGGCCGGCGGGGAGGACGAGGAGATCGGGGAGGCCCCCCTGAACCGATACATCGTCGGCGCGTTGTGGCCGCGGCCGGAGAGTTCTGCCGACGCCGACGCCGAGGCGCAGTCGTCCGCGGCAGACGTCGGCGGAGCCGAGGCCGATTCGGAGGCCGACGAGGGCAGCCCGGTGGCAGAGGCGCGGATGCGCTTCCCATCGTCGATGGGCATGACACTGTCGGTCCGCGCATCAGCGAACGCCGTCACGATCACGCCGTCGGCCGCGCGATATGAGCAATCGGTGGGCGACGACGGCGCGGCCGGTAACTGGCGTCGAATCCCGTTGCCTGCAACTGCGTTCACGATCGGTCTGGCGACACCGGGGATCACTCGCCACGAGGTTGCCGCCGGGCTGCAACTGTACTGCCTCGTGCGCCCGGTGCGCGACGATGCCGTCACAATAACGGTGGCCCTCAACAACACCCACCAGTCGGTGAAGGGCGATCTGCGCGACGGCATGGCCTGGTTTCAGGCGGGTCTGGAAGTTGCCACGCAACACGCGGACATCGTCGACCGCCAGGCACCGATGAACCTCGGAACAGACCCAGACCTGGACAGCGCAGCCCTCCTGTACCGGCACGCCTACTCCTTCGCGGCCGGCCACGGATGCTCGGCCACATGGAAGCCGGGAGACGTCGTCGACGGCGCCATCGCCCGAGTGTCGACGGCCTTCATCCCGACGCACGACGTTCACCGTGCGCGGCCCGGCGCGCTCGACGGAGTCGATCTGCGGATGTCCACACTCGCAGACGCGCCGGTCGAGACGATCACGACCAACCTGCGCGGCCTTACCGCGACGTACCGCACCTGGATCGACGCGCTCGAAGGCGACATCGCCAGCGGTGCCGCGCAGGTCGAGGGCGACGAGTTGGCAACTGTCGCGGTCTCCCACATTCGGGAGATGCGAACGGCGGCGACTCGCATCGATGCGGGAATCGAGCTGCTCGAGAATGACGCACAGGCGCTGCGGGCCTTCCGTCTGGCCAATCGGGCGATGCAGTTGCAGCGTGCTCGCCAGGATTGGGTTCGTGGTGGCGCGCGTCCCGGTGAGCTGACGGACGGAACGGAGGCGGCCTGGCGGCCGTTCCAGATCGCCTACGTGCTGCTCAACCTCCCAGGTATCACCGACCCTGCCCATTCCGACCGTGACCTCGCCGATCTGCTGTGGTTTCCCACCGGCGGCGGTAAGACCGAGGCGTACCTAGGACTGGTCGCGTTCGTCATCGTGCTGCGCCGTATCCGGAACTCGGCGGCGATCGGCGTCGCCGTCATCATGCGCTACACGCTGCGCCTGCTGACCATCCAGCAGTTCGAGCGAGCGTCCATGCTGATGTGTTCGCTGGAGACTGTCCGCAAGGACAACGGCGACCTCGGCGAACGACGCTTCTCCATCGGGCTCTGGGTGGGGTCGGGCGCAACTCCCAACTCGCTCTCCGAGGCCAAGACCTCACTCCGGAAGCTGGCGCGCGGCGAGGACATCGCCGATAAGAATCCCGTGCAGATCAGGCAGTGTCCGTGGTGCGGCACCCTGATGGATCATGAGAACTACAAGGTCATCACCCGGCCGGAGGCGTACCTCCGGATCGCCTGCGACACCCCCACGTGCGACTTCCGAGACGGCCTTCCGGTCCACGTGATCGATGAGGATATCTATCGGGACCGACCGGAGCTGGTTCTGGGAACCGTCGACAAATTCGCGATGATGGCGTGGAACGAGAACGTCGGCAAACTGTTCGCACGCGACAGTGGGCTCCCGCCGGAACTCATCATTCAGGATGAGTTGCACCTCATCTCCGGCCCGCTCGGATCGATGGTGGGACTTTACGAGACTGCGGTCGATGCAGCATGCGCGATCACCTCGCTCGACGACGACTCCGGCCGTGCCCGAGCCAAGGTCATCGCCTCGACAGCGACCATCCGCCGCGCCGACAGGCAGATCCGAGCCGTGTTCGATCGCGGAACCGCACTCTTTCCGCCGCCGGGCATCGATCCCGACTCCTCGTTCTTCGCCGAACCCTCGACGCGGGACGAGCTCGGAACCCGGCAGTACGTCGGAGTGATGGCGTCCGGCACATCGCACGCCACGTTGATGGTGCGGGTCTACTCGGCTCTCCTGCAGGCGGCCCAGGACACACCCGGCGCCGATACCGCCCGTGACCCCTACTGGACGCTGCTCGGCTACTTCAACAGCCTCCGCGTGCTCGGCAGCGCGAACCTTCAGGTGGAAGGCGACGTTCGCGAACGTCTCGGGGTGGTCGCCGGCCGGAACGGCACACAGCGTCGCGATATCAAGCAGATCAACGAGCTCACCAGCCGAGTCCCGTCGTCGGAGATCCCGGGGCATCTCAAGTCGTTGGAGCGTCGCTTCGGCGACCACCCGGACGACGTGGTGCTGGCGACCAACATGATCTCCGTGGGCGTCGACATCGACCGCCTGGGCCTCATGGTCGTCATGGGTCAACCGCAGGCCAGCGCCGAGTACATTCAGGCCACCAGCCGCGTGGGCCGACAGCATCCCGGACTCGTCGTCACCGTCTTCAACTCGGCGAGGTCGCGGGACCGATCCCACTACGAGAGCTTCCGGCCATTTCACCAGGCGCTTTACCGTGCTGTCGAGGCGACCAGCGCCACTCCATTCGCGGCCCGCGCACGCGACCGTGGGCTGCACGGGGTGCTCATCGCCATGGCTCGGCTCCTCATCTCGCAGATGACACCGAACACCGCTGCACACCTGGCGAACGAGAGCTGGGACGACCTGACCAAGATCGTCGACCTGATCGTCCGCCGCGTCGAGAGGGTCGACGACAATGAGGCCGAGGACACCGACAACGAGCTCTCCGAGCTCCTCAAGGTGTGGGCCGACGCCGGGGAGGAGCGCGAGGGGATGAAATACCAGAACAAGAACCTCGAAGCCGCACTGATGATCCGACCCGAGGACGCGTTGGTCAACGACGAGATCGGTTACTCCCAGCTGGAGGTTCCCTGGCCCACCATGCAGAGCCTTCGCGACGTGGATGCGGAGAGCAGCCTGTACCAGATCGCTATGAAGAGGAACTCATGAGCACTGCAGACGCCAAAGCGCGCCGCACCCAGCTGGTCAGCACCTACGGAATCGGCGGGCTCTTTCCGTCCGAGACATCGAGCTTCATGATCGTCGGACTCGACCACTGGAACGAAGACCGCGCACCCGAGGTCAGTGAGCCCCGTCTGGCCAGATCGCTCGGGGTGCAGGCATTGCGCACCCCACCGGCCGGCGGAAAGCGTGACGTTCCGGTGATTCGGTTCCCACGGACCCAGATCTGCCCGGGGTGCAGGCGTATCGGCACCCCGCACCAGCTCGGCGGTGACTGGAACTCGTCCAACTGCAGATGCGAAGCGGGTCGCGGTCGCAACGGCGTCTCCCTGTCTCCGTTCAGGCTGATCACCGCGTGCGCGAACGGACACATCGACGAGTTCCCGTTCTTCGCCTGGCTGCACCGCAACAGCGGCGGCAGCAGTGACGGCGATACGAAGCACGAGATGAAGATGCTCTCTCTCGGCAGGACGTCCTCCCTGGACGACCTGGTCCTCGAATGCAGCTGCGGCGTCCGCAAGCGCTCGCTGGAGGGTGCGACCCAGGCGTTCGCAATGCGCGACGTGACCTCGTGCAAGGGGCACCGGCCCTGGCTCGGACCGGACCACGGCGAGGCCTGTGCCGAGATTCCTCGCGTCCTCCAACGAGGCGCGTCCAACGTATGGTTTCCCGCGGTCCGCTCGGCGATCTCGATCCCCCCGTACTCCGAGGCGCTCGCGAAGTTCGTCAACAAGCACTGGGCGGCGTTGGAGGACCCGGAGGCGGTCAACGACGCCCTGCTGCGCAACATCGCCAAACAGTCGCGCGGCAAGTTCAGCGTGGAGCGGATCATCGCAGAAGTCGAACGTCGTCGAGGCGAGGAGAACGGTGACGTCATCGGAGAGGACGACCTCCGCCGTCAGGAGTTCCGCGCCCTCATGGACGGCCGCGACGCCTCCGACGACGAACCAGACTTCGTCTGCCACCGGATCGTCACGGACGGTGACTTCGACGTCGAGGTCCCGGACCTCTTCACCGATCTGCGCAAGGTCACCCGACTCCGCGAGGTCCGCGCCCTGTTCGGCTTTTCGCGGCTCAGCGGAGAATCCGACCCGGACCGCCTGTGCACCCTGTCGAGCGAGCCGACGTACTGGCTGCCCGCGATCGAGGTCATCGGCGAAGGGATCTTCGTCGCGATGGATCGCGAACGGCTCCGAGCATGGGCGGCCGACGATTTCGCGACCGACCGCCAGAAGCGACTCCAGCAGGCGGCGAACAGGCAAGCGGCTGTATTCAAACGCGATCCGATCACTGTCGACATCGTCAAAGTCGCGCTCCACACCTTCGCGCACGTGTTGATCGACCAACTCTCCCTCGACGCCGGCTATCCTGCGTCGTCGCTGCGTGAGCGGCTGTTCGTCGATGACGACATGGCTGGCGTCCTGATCTACACCGCGAGCAGCGACTCGGCGGGCAGCCTCGGAGGCGTCGCGTCCCAGGCCGACCCGGAACGGTTCGCCGCCGCTGTGCGCGAGGGTCTGACCCGTCTGTCGTGGTGCTCGTCCGACCCGGTGTGCATCGAGACCGAGGCGTCGGGAACCGACGCGCTCAACATGGCCGCGTGTCACGCCTGCGTCCTGGCTCCCGAGACGTCGTGCGAGCTCAACAACACTCTCCTCGATCGTGCGCTCCTGTTCGGCACTCACGAACCGGGGGAGGAGTCCGCGGGCCTGTTCAGTGGGTTCCTCCAGAAGGCTTAGGCTCGAACGAAGTGCGATCGGCGAAGGAGTGCAGTGGCAGACATCGCTGCGGGTGAACGGGTAGTCATTCGCGATGAGGAGTGGATCGTCCGGTCGGTCCGCACGACGGCCCTCGACGGCACCCGTGTGGAGGTACGAGGAGTCAGCGAACTCGTTCGCGATCGCGACGCGGTGTTCTTCCATCACCCCGATCTGGACACCGTCGACCGCCTGGACCCGCGCGACGGGCGGCTGGTGGTCGACGGCTCCCCCGGCTTCCGTCGGACCCGGCTGTGGCTGGAGTCGGTGCGCCGGTCGAGCCCTCTGCCCGCGGCCGACACCCGTATCGCAGTGGGGCATCGAGCCCTGCTCGATCGCATGGACTATCAGCTGCGGCCCGCGGCCCAGGCACTGCAGAACCTGCAACCGCGTATCCTCATCGGCGACGCGGTGGGCCTGGGCAAGACGCTGGAGATCGGCATCCTGCTCTCGGAGCTCATCCGCCGCGGCCGCGGCGACCGCATCCTCGTCGTCACTCCGCGGGCGGTCCTGGAACAGTTCCAGCAGGAGCTGTGGACGCGATTCGCGATCCCGTTGATCCGGCTCGACTCGGCGGGCATCCAGAAGGTGAAGCAGACCCTGCCGAGCTCCCGCAACCCGTTCGGTTACTACAAGCGCGTCATCGTCTCCATCGACACGCTCAAGAATCCGGCGCGGTACAAGCATCACCTCAAGGAGCACCATTGGGACGCGGTGGTGATCGACGAGTGCCACAACCTGATCAATCGGAACACGCAGAACAACGAACTCGCCCGGCTCTTGGCCGCGCAGACCGATGCCCTGATCCTCGCCAGCGCCACACCGCACAACGGCAAGCAGAAGTCGTTCGCCGAACTGATCAATCTGCTCGATCCCACCGCTATCGCCGACCCGGACGACTACGAGGCCAAGGACATTGCACACCTTTACGTCCGCCGGCACCGCAACTCGCCCGACGTGAAGCTCGACGTGGCCCACAAATGGCGGGAACGGCTCCGGCCCGAGGTGATCGGCGTCGAACCGAACCCGGCGGAACTCGAGGTGCTGCGCGAACTGGAGCACACCTGGCTGCACCCGAAGACCGACCGCGTGGTGGTCGGCAAGGGCAGTCAACTGTTCCCGTGGACCCTGTACAAGGCGTTCCTGTCGTCACCGAAAGCGTTGCGCACCAGCATCGGCCGCCGACTGCAGACCATCGACGACCCCGCCGACCGCGAGTCCGTCGCACTCACCGAGCTCGACCGTCTCGCCGCAGCTGCGGAGGAGTCCACCCCCGCCAAGCTCACCGCGCTGGAGAAGCACCTGAAGGCGATCGGTGTCGGCAAGGGCTCCGACATGCGCGTGGTGGTCTTCTCCGAACGCATCGACACGCTCGGATGGCTGCAGGACGAGCTCCGGCAGCGACTGAAGTTCCCTGCCAAGGCCGTCAACGGACTCCTCGCGGTGGAGACCCTGCACGCAGGACTGCCCGATGAGAAGGTGCAGGCCGTCGTCGAGGCGTTCGGACAGAGCACCTCACCGGTCCGCGTCCTGGTGACCTCCGACATGGCCTCCGAGGGATTGAACCTGCACAAGGAGTGCCACCACCTGGTGCACTACGACCTGCCATGGTCGTTCATCCGCATTCAGCAGCGTAACGGCCGCATCGACCGCTATGGCCAGCTAGAGCCTCCGCAGGTCACGGCGCTGGCCCTTACCTCCGACGAGGACGTCACGGACGATCTGAATGTGGTCACCAAACTCCTGCAGAAGGAGGACGAGGCCAACCGCGCGCTCGGCGACGCCCAGGTGCTCCTGGATCTGCACGACGCGAAGATCGAGGAGGAGACCGTCATGGAGGCCATCCGGTCGGGCCAGGACCTCGACGACGCGATCCCGGCCGCCGAGCCGCAGGCCCTCAACCCGTTCGCACGCCTCATCGTCGAGGGCGGCACCCACGCCTCCGACGACGCACCGGAGACCGCACCGCACCTTTCGTTCTTCAATGACGATGACGACTTCCTGACCGAGGAGCTCGCCGACCTCGCCGCCGAGAAGGGCTCGCATGCACTCGACGTGCACCGCGACGCCGACAACGACCTCATCGCCTTCGTCCCGCCCGACGACCTCGTCACCCGTTTCCGCGACCTTCCCCCGGACTACCTGACCGAACAAGGGATCGAGAAGCGGCTCCGCCTCACCGGCAGCACCGACTTGGCTCACCAACGGCTCGCCAAGGCGCAGAAGGAGGAGAAGACGTCGTGGCCCGACGTCGGCTTCCTGGCGCCAGTCCATCCCGTCCTCGACTGGGCCGGCGACCGGGCGGTCGCGCGGCTCGGCCGCAACGAGGTCCCCTTGGTTGTCGGCGACGTGAGCGAGCCGCATTTCCTCACCCAGGCGGTGTGGTCCAACGACGCGGGCCGCCCGGCGATCGCGCACTGGGGCGCCGTGCGCGGCCTGCCCGCAGATCCCGAAGTCCTGGACTTCGACGACGTGGTCACCGCCGCCGGGCTGAACGAGAACGCCACCAATCCGGGACCTCAGGACATCACCGGGCTCCAGGCGTTGGTCCCAGCGGCGATCGACGCCGCCGTCGACCACATCCGCGGCCGGCGAGACGTGTTCGAGTCCGACCTCCTCGACCGTGTGGAGCGTTACCGGGCGAACCTCAAAGCATGGGAGCAGACCGCGCTGGCCGTCGTCACCGAGGCAGGCAGTCGCAAGAACTCTCACCTGGAGGTCGTCGAGAACACCACCAAGGACTGGAGTGCGATCATCGACTCCGTCGCAGCCTCCGGAGACCCGTTCGTCCGGGTCGTCGGAGTCATCGTCCCGAAAGCAGGTCATTGACCGATGTTCGACTCGATCCACAACGTCAACGACTTCCTCTCGGAGCACTGGCTCTCCGAGGTGTTCCCGGCCCGACTCCGGGACCTGAACAAACACTGGAAAGAACTCGCGGCGCAAGACAAGGCGACGCCGGTCCGCGGGCTCGCGTCACTGTCGAGCGACTATCTCAAATCTCTCGGCGACCTTCCGGACGCAGCGAGCCAGGATTACACGCGCCGGGTCACCGAGCTCCACACCGCACTGCTCGACGCGGTCGGGCTGTCGGTAGGGGCTCAGACGCTCCGGACCGCACAGGCTGAGACTCCGATCGACGTACCCCTGCTGGGACGATTCCAAGGCGCTTCCGGTACCGATTCACTGCATGTGCTGCAGGCCGTTCCTGCCGAGAGCACCGATGCACTGTGCAGCACGGACGCCGAACTCATGGAGCCGCTCCTGCTGCATCTGACAAGCGAGAAGACCGAGACGCTGAACGGCGTCACCGAGTCCCTCACACAGCTGTTCATCAGCGACGACCCGCCGCGCTACGCGCTCGTGGTGGCGGGTGGGACAGCGCTCCTGACCGACGCGGCTCGCTGGTCGGAGGGACGGTACCTCGGATTCGACGTCGCGACCGCACTCGACCGCCGCGACGTCAAGGCCACCGGCGAACTCGCCTACCACGCGGGACTCTGGTCGTCGGACGCCCTGCTGCCCGACGAGGACGGCAAGGCGGGACTGGACCGCTACACCGAAGACTCGGAGAAGCACGCCGTCGGCGTCAGCGAGGACCTCCGCGAGGGTCTGCGGATCTCCATCGAGAAGATCGCGAACGAGGTCCTCGACAACCGGCGCGCCCGAGGCCTTCCGGTGGAGGGCGACCCGGAACTGCCTCGCGATCTCACCACCCAGTCGCTGCGATTCCTGTACCGAATCCTGTTCCTGCTCTTCGCCGAGGCACGCCAGGAGCTGGGAGTGCTGCCCGCGGGGGCACCCGAGTACGAGTCGGGCTACGGACTCGACCGTCTGCGCGAGTTGGTCCAGGTGCCCCTGACCGGGCGCTCCGATGGCGGCACGCACCTGCATGATTCGCTCGACCGACTGTTCCGGTTGGTGAACACCGGCCACAACGCGGGACTAAGCGAGAGTGACGGTCTGGTCTTCGAGCCGCTCCGCTCCGACCTGTTCGACCCGGCCCGGACACCGCTGATCGACGGCGCCGACCTCCGCATCAGTAACCGGGTCATGCAAGAGGTGCTCAACCTGTTGCTCCTTTCCAAGCCGTCCAAGCGGAAGGGCACTCAGCGGGGCTACATCTCCTACGCCCAGCTCGGGATCAACCAGCTCGGCGCCGTCTACGAGGGGCTCATGTCGTATTCCGGTCTGATCGCCGACGACGACATGGTCGAGGTCGCCAAGGGCGGTGACGCCGACAAGGGCTCGTGGCTGGTGCCGTCGAGCCGCTCGGGCGAGTACGACGACGCCGACATCGTCTGGCGCGAAGACCGGCTCACCGGCCGCAAGGACATCGTCCGCCATCCCAAGGGAAGTTTCGTCTTCCGGCTGTCCGGCCGGGACCGCCAACGCAGCGCCTCCTACTACACCCCCGAGGTACTGACCAGATGCGTGGTGAAGCACGCGCTGGCCGAGCTCATCACCGACGACACCACGGCCGCCGACATCCTCGAGTATCGGATCTGCGAGCCGGCCCTGGGCAGCGGCGCCTTCCTGAACGAGGCCATCAACCAGCTGGCCGCCGAATATCTGACCCGCGCTCAGGACGAGCTCGGTGAGCGTATCCAGCCGGAGGACTACACCGGCGAACTGCAGAAGGTGAAAGCCTACCTCGCGCTGCATCGCGCCTACGGCGTCGACCTCAACGCGACGGCAGTGGAGCTCGCCGAGGTATCGCTGTGGCTCAACGTGATGCACACAGGCCTGCACGCGCCGTGGTTCGGCCTTCACCTACGGCGGGGCAACTCGCTCATCGGTGCCCGCCGGGCCACCTACGATTTCACTTCGCTCGGGCGGGCCAAGAAGAGCTGGCTCAAGACGCCGCCGACCGACCGTCCGCTCACCGAAGGACCGATCGGCGAGGGCGAGATCCACCACTTCCTGCTCCCCGCCGCCGGCTGGGCCGCGGTCGCTGACGCCAAGCAGGCCAAAGAACTCGTATCGGAACAGGCCGCCGCCCTGCGGGAGTGGCGGAAAGAGGTCACCACGAAGCCCAACGCCAAACAGTTGGCCCGCCTACGTGCATTAGCCACACGCGTCGAACGCTTGTGGGCGCTGGTGCTGCGGCGCTTGGAGATCAGCGAACAACAGATCTCCCGACAGATCGACGTCTGGGGCGCCGATATCTCATCGACCGGGGATGCCGTCGACCGCAAACGGGTGGAGGAGGAGCTTCACGACCCGGAGGGGCCGTACGAGCGGCTGCGGTTGGCGATGGACGCCTGGTGCGCTCTGTGGTTCTGGCCTGTGACGGGCGAGGGCGATGATTCAGAGCCAGCGACGCCGCCGACTATGGACGAGTGGATCGGCACCCTGGAAGAACTGCTGGGCGCGGCCGGAGTCACCAAGGTGCACGACGGTCAGGGCATGTTCACCGACTTGGCCGAAGGGTTTGATGAACTCGCCCAGATCGACGATCAGGACCGCGAGTTCTCCGGCATGCGTTCCATCCCGAGCCTGCTGATGCGACACGAGTGGTTGGGAACCGCCCGGGAGATCGCGCAGCGGCAGGGCTTCTTCCATTGGGAACTCGACTTCGCGTCTATCTTCCAACGCGGTGGCTTCGACCTCCAAGTCGGCAACCCGCCGTGGGTGCGGCCGACCTGGAAGGACGACGTCACGTTGGCCGAGCACGATCCGTTCTTCATTCTGCAGGAGAAGATTCCGGACAAGGTGTTCAAGGCTCGGCGGGCACAGCAACTCGACGATGCTGGGCGGCGCGAGTCATACCTCTCCGATCTGGCCGAGTGGGCGGGTACCGCTGGGGCTTTGGGCTCGGCTGTCGAGCATCCTATTCTGACAGGTATTCAGACCAACTTGTATACCAACTTCATGGAGCGCACATGGCGGCAGATGGCGCCAGAAGGTGTCTGTGGATTGCTGCATCCGGAAAGCCACTTCACGGACCCGAAGGCTGGCAGGCTGCGGGATGAGACCTATCGGCGACTGCGACGGCATTGGCAGTTTCTCAATGGCTTGTTCTTGTTCGAGGAGGTCAACGACAAGGCGATATTCGGGGTTCACGTATATGGCGGTCCGCGAGAGGCGAATTTCTTGCAGATGGCGTACCTACAGGATGTCGGAACCGTTGACCCGTCGCTGAGCGATGACGGTCGAGGAACTATCCCGTCGATCCAATTCGTTTCTGGTGGTTGGGATGTCAGGCCACATCAATCGCGGGTTGTCGTCGTGGACGAGGAGCGACTCGCGGAGTGGGCGCAATTGTTCGACCCGCCCGGAACGAAAGCGCTGGAAGCGCGGCTCGTTCGCCCGCTGACCCGCGAGCATGTGGAAGTTTTGGGGCGCATATCTGCGCAGGGGCGACGCCTGAGTGATCTTGATTACCGGTGGACGCGATGCTTTGATGAGGACAAGGGAAAGAAAGAAGGATACTTCGAGTGGCGGACTGAGTTCTCTGAGAACTGGTCCGAGGTCATTCTCCAAGGACCTCATTTCACGGTCGCAACGCCGTTCGCGCGGGAGCCGAACGAGAACTGCAAGAACAACAGCGATTACACCACCTGGGACCTCGAAGCCCTCCCCGAACAGGTGATCCCGCGCACCAACTACCAGCGCGCATGCGACCGCGACACGTACGACGCCGGAATCCCGCAGTGGGGCGATCGTCCCGCCACCGACTATTGGCGGGTGGCGTGGCGAAGGATGACGCAACCAGGGCTGGAGCGGTCTCTTCATGCGGCGCTTGTGGTTCCGGGTGTAGCACATGTACATACGGTCAACTCGTTGACCGTATGTACATGTGCTAGCCCCTGTAAATACGAGTCGGACTCAGGCGTGTCCTCCCATATGTGGCAGACCGCTGCGACTGCCGGTCTTTGGGCATCGCTGCCATTCGACTATCTAGTGAAAGTAAGCGGCAAGTCTGACGTTCAAGCCGAGTTGGTCGATCGTTTCCCCGCACCGGTCGACCACCCAGCCGCACGCCGCCTCCTGCTCCGTACCCTCCGTCTCAATTGCTTGACCCGCGATTTCGCGCCGCTGTGGGAGGGATTGTACGAAAACGAGTTCGGCGCGGACGGCTGGACAAGTCTCTTTGCGCCGTACACCCGCGGCCTGGCCGTCGCCGACTCGGAGTGGACCATGCAGACACCCCTGCGCACCGAGTTCGAACGTCGGGCCGCGCTGGTCGAGATCGATGCGCTGGCGGCTCTGATGCTGGGCCTCACCGCCGAACACCTCGCCCTGATGTTCCGCGCTCAATTCCCGGTCCTGAGGAAGTACGAGTACGAGATGTACTTCGACGCCGACGGCCGCAAGATCGCGAAGGACCATCACGCGCACGGCGTTCGGCAGCGCAAGGACGACTTCAAACTGCTGCAGGCGTGGATGGACGGTTCCGACAGCGGCGACCTCCTGGACCGCTACACGCCCTTCGAGCCTGACGAGGATCACGATCAGCCGTGGTTCTACAAACCCGATCGCGAAGCCGAGATGCGTGCCGCCTACGCGGACTTCGAAGCGAGGCTGCGCGGCGAATGACGTCATCGTCCACGTTCCCGTCACTGCTGGCCGACGAGACCCGCAGTTCGATCGTCGAGTACCTGTCGACCACCTTCGCACTCGCCGACCCGAACGCGCAGTGCGTTCTGCGGGACTTCTTGGCTGATCCGTCCTCGGGCATCTTTCGCGGTCCGTACCTGAAGATCCGCACGCCTTATCAGCCCGTTGGGACGGGCTGGGTGTCGCCGCTGGACTGGATCCCGAAGGGGTTCCGTCCGTTCCAGCATCAGGCCGAGGCGTTCGAGCGGCTTTCGACGGCCCGGAGCGCGGCTCAGCCCACCGTCGTCACCACCGGGACCGGGTCGGGCAAGACCGAGTCGTTCCTGATCCCATTGCTGGACCACGCCCGCCGGGCGAGCGCCCGCGGCGAGACGGGCGTCAAGGCGATCATCCTGTACCCGATGAACGCACTGGTGACCGACCAGGCACGCCGCCTGGCCGAGTACCTCCACGACGATCCTCGCCTCGCCGACGTCACCGCCGGGGTCTATATCGGCGGCCACGGCAAGCGCCGCCGGTCCACACCGCACGCATTGACCGACCACCGCGAGACCCTGCGCGAGAACCCGCCCGACATTCTGCTGACCAACTATCGGATGCTCGATCTACTGCTGCTGCGCACCGCAGACACCCCGCTGTGGGTGGGCGCAGCGACCAGTCTCCAGTACCTGGTCCTCGACGAGTTCCATACCTACGACGGCGCGCAAGGCACCGACGTCGCCATGCTCATCCGCCGGCTGGGGGCCAAGATCGGTGTCGCAGGCGACGGTCGCCCGATGGGACGCGTCACTCCCGTCGCAACCTCCGCGACCTTGGGCGGCGGCTCGGGAACCGACGAACTCCGCCGCTTCGCCGAAACCGTGTTCGGCACGCCGTTCGGCCCGGACTCGATAGTCGGGGAGACCTCGCTCACCGCCACCGCCGTGGTACCCGAAGTCGACTTCGCCTTGGAGATCCCCACCGTGGAGGAGATCCTGGCCGCGCCCCTGCCCGAATCGGACGACCCGCAGTCGTGGGTGCCGCTCGCCCGAACAGTGTTGGGAACCGGCGGTGCGACGGGTCTGGACTTCACCGATCCCGTCACGATCGGTGAAGGTCTCCGCAAGCACTTCCTCACCAGGGTCGCCATCGAGGCGCTGGGCGGGGAACCGCGCACCATCGGAGACGCGGTGATCGCCATCGCCCAGGCGGGTGTCCTTCCGTGGGGCGTCCACAACACCACCGCACCCGAGGAGGTTCGCGCGGCGCTGTTGCGGTTCCTTGCGCTGCTGTCGGTGGCGCGGGTCCGGGACGACCGCGGAGCCGTCCGGCCGCTCGTCAACGTGCAGGTTCAGACCTGGGTGCGTGAGATCACCCGCATGATGCGGACACTGACCGACAGGCCGGAGTTCGGCTGGTGGCACGACGGACCCGCCGATACCGGCCGACGTCTCCCTGCCGTCTACTGCCGTGTCTGCGGCCGAGCCGGATGGATGGCCGCGACCACCGAACTCGGCGACAGCCTGTCAGACGAGGCACTGACCGTCTGGCGCAACATTGCCCGCGGAACCCAGCGCGCCAAGACTCGCGCGCTGCTGGCGGCCCGCGACGACGAGACCGACATCCGGCACCTCGACACCGAGACACTCGAGATCCTGACCGCGCCCGGCGAACACAGTCTCCCCGTGCACATGTCGGACTCGGACGAGGACGCGGTCCGACAGGTCTGCCCCTCGTGCGGCGCCCGGAACGCCGTCCGCTTCATGGGATCGAGTGTGGCGACCCTGCTGAGCGTGGGTCTGACCACCGTGTTCGGCTCGGGCGTTCTGGCGCCCGACGAGAAGAAGACCCTGGTCTTCACCGACTCCGTCCAGGACGCTGCACACCGGGCCGCGTTCATCGAGGGTCGCGCCTTCGCGTTCAACTTCCGCTCGGCGCTGTTCGCCGCCGCCGAGGACGGCCCGACCACCCTCGCCGACGCCGCGCAGCGCCTCGCCGACTCCACCTCGACTGCCGATCTGTACGCGATCACGCCGCCCGACTTCGTGCGCCGCCTGGCCACCGACGCGGACTGGCTCGACCATGACTCCGATGGCCGGCTCCGCGACCTGCTCACCACACGGCTGGCATTCCAGTCCCACCTGGAACTCGGCCTCTCCTCGCGCACCGGTCGCACTCTCGAGCTCACCTCGGCGTTGGCCGCCGACATCGTCGTGGACCTCGACCTGTTCGCGGTGCACAGTCGGGAGATTCACCAGAACCTCCCGCAGCTGAGCGTGCTCTCGCCACCCGAGACAGCCCGCTACCGGCCGTGGCTGCTCGGCCTCCTGGAGCACCTGCGGACCAACGGCGGCATCCTGCACCCGTGGTTGCACACCTATCTGGCCGAGGAGGGCAACCGGTGGTCGATCTGGGGCGGAAGCGCCGACGGCATGCCCAAGTTCCCCAACACCCGCCCGGCGCCGAGCTTCTACACCACCGGTCAGGCGGGGAACAGCGACCTGCAGTCCCTGCAGCCCAAGGGTGAATCATGGCTCACCGACTGGACCAGGCGCTGCCTTGACGTGACCGCGGCCGAGGCCCGCGCCCTCCTGCTCGCCGTGATCGACGACCTCGCCGGAGCCGCCGGGCCGCTCCGGCGACGCAGCGGCAACCGCGGCGCCCGCCTGTACGGACTCGACCCGCGTCGGATCGTGTTGCACACCGAAGACGTCGCGCGAATGGAATGCCCCGTCTGCCATCACGTTCAGCCGACAACCGCGGAACGCGCCCGCACCTGGGACGGGGCGCGGTGCCCGCGCATGCGGTGCGTCGGAACCCTCACGCCGAGCGATGTGGAGGACGTCAACTTCTACCGCACCATGTATCGCAGTGGACGCATCCGCCGCATCGTCAGCGCCGAGCACACCGGCCTGCTGAGCCGTGACGAACGGGAACAGGTGGAGGCCCGTTTCAAGGTCGGCGGTTCGGCCACCGACCCGAACATCCTTGCCTGCACACCCACACTCGAACTCGGCATCGACATCGGCGACCTCAGCACCGTCGCGCTCGCGTCTCTGCCGCGCTCCACTGCCAACTACCTGCAGCGCGTCGGACGAGCGGGCCGGTCCACTGGAAACGCCTTCATTCTCGCGGCCGTGCCGACCTCGCCGCGAGACCTATACTATTTCGCCCGGCCCGAACACCTCCTGGCCGGGGAGGTGCTGCCGCCCGGTGCCTACCTCGACGCCACCGAACTGCTCCAGCGTCAGTACTTCGCCTACTGCCTCGACAGACTGTCGACCGGTGCGATCACCGTGGCGCAGCCCATGCCGCCGCGTCTCACCGAATGTCTGGAAGGAGGGCTGTCCGACGGCCGGTGGCTCCGCTCGGTGGTGGACGCATGCAGCACCGCCGCCGACTCGCTGGTGACGGAGTTCCTCGCACTGTTCGGCGAGCACGTCTCCGTCGACTCCGCCGATCGACTCCGCGACTTCGCCGCTCACGGAATGCGCGAGCGGATCGGCCAGACCGCCGCCCAGTGGGCCGAGGAGTCCGACGTCCTGCGGACCAGGCGCAATCAGCTGGCCAAGACCATCGAGGAGCTCGACAAACACGGGCACCTCGACGAAAACGAACGTGAGGACCGCAAACGCTGTGCGGGCGAGTACAAGGCGCTGGGCGATCAACTTTACGAACGCGGCCGGATCGAGACACTGACCGGCCTGTCCGGCGTCGGCCTGCTGCCTAACTACAACCTGCTCGACGATGCCACCACACTCGACGTACACCTCTGGTGGACGGCCGACACCGGAACCGGGAACAAGCCGCAGACCGAGGCACTGGACCTCACATACGAGCGCGGCAGCGCCAACGCACTCACCGAGCTCGCTCCGGGCGCGGCGTTCTACGCGGGCGGCAAACGCGTCATCGTCGACGCCGTCGACGTGGGGCCGCCGAGCAGACCGCACTGGCGTCCCACTCGCCTGTGCCCCGACTGCGGATGGGGCGCCGCCGACTCCGGCCCGATCACGGCGTGCCCGCGATGCGGTTCCGGCTCGGCCGCGGACTCCGGCGCCGTCCACCGCGTCCTCGAACTGCGGAAGGTCTCGGCGGTCCACCGTCTCGACGATGTCCTCATCGACGAGGACGCCGATGATCGAACCCGCACCTTCTTCGGCACCGTCACCGGCGTCGACATCGAACCGCAGGCCATCGACCGTGCCTGGCGGCTGAAGGATCACGCCTTCGGCGCCGAGTACGCGCGAACGGCCACCGTCCGCACCGTCAACACCGGGCTCGGCGATCAACCCGGTGAAGAGCTCGTGGTGGCAGGGGAGACTCGCACCGCGCCCGGTTTCACCACGTGTGCACACTGCGGAGTGGTCGCTTCCTCATCGGCCCTGACCGCAGACGTCCGCCACCGCGGATACTGCGCCACCCGTCGAGGCACCGACGAGCAATGGGTCAAGCTGCTGCTCAGCCATGAACTGCGTACCCAGGCGGTGCGACTTCTGCTGCCCGTATCGCTCCTGCACTTCGAGTCGACGTCCACCTCGTTCAAGGGCGCCCTGCTGCTCGGTCTGCGCAAGGACTTCGGCGGCGACCCTCAACACCTGTCGGTGGTCGCGTCTAGCATGACCGACTCCGGTGGCGGTGTCCGACGCTTCCTGGTGCTGCACGACACCGTTCCCGGGGGTACCGGCTACCTCGACCGGTTCGGCGATCCCGACCGCCTCCGACACATCCTGACCCTCGCGCGCGACACGCTGGCAGCCTGCCCTTGCCGCACCGAGGAGCGCGCCGCGTGCCACCGATGCCTGTACGGCGCGCTCCCGCCACGAGAGATGGAGCACGCGAGCCGCGAAGCGGCGCTGCGTCTTCTCGATCAGTTTCTGTCCGACTGGGAGGTGGAGCCGGTCGGTACCGTCGCCGCGATCGACATCGGCTCGGTCCAGCTGAGCGAACTGGAGGTCCGGTTCCGCGACGCCTTCAAATCCCACCTCGCCGGGATGGACGGTGCGTCATTCGAGGTGTCGCTCGGAGCCAAGGGCGAGGAGCTCGACATCCGGCTCCCCGGTCCCGGCGGCGAACTGCGCCGTTGGCGGATGCGGCCGCTGGTGCAGCTCGTCGAGAACGGCGTCGCGACCGAACCCGACTTCCTTCTGACCAGAGTGGATGCCCAGACTGCCGACGTCGCGATCTACCTGGACGGCAAGCAGTTCCACGCGAGCGTCCAGCACAATCGCACCGCCGACGACGCGGTGAAACGCGACGCCCTTCGGCGCGGCGACAAGCGGGTCTGGTCCATCACCTGGGAGGACGTGGCCGCCTTCGAGAAGGCCTCGGCCAAGGCCGTCGTCGCCGACATGGTCCACCAGCACCTCAAGAACACGGCGAGCGAGACCGTCGCGGACAAGCGGCTCCGCTCGATGTGGGGCAATCCGATCGACTTCCTCCTGGACTATGTCGCCGATCCCGATGCCGCCGTGTGGGGCGAGGGAGCTCAGGCACTCGTCCTCGGCATGGTCGACCCGGCTCCCAAACACGGCACGGCGGCCTTCACCATGACCTCGCCTGCCGAACTCGGAGACACCCTCGTCGCCCTGGCGTCCGGCCAGACCGTCACCTCGGATCCGGCGGGCTCGGTCGTCGTGGTGCCCAGACACGGATTGAGCGGGATACCGCTGTTCATCTGTGCTGACCCAACCGACTTCGAAGCGACCCTGGGCGTTTTGACGGTCCTCGACGACTCTGCCTCGGAGGTCGGCGGCGGTGATCACGACGAACGGTGGCGCGGCTGGCTGCGATGGTCCAACGTGCTGCAGTTCGTGGCCTCGCCCCACTACGGGTCATTGCTGCCCAGGCGCATGTCCGCGGTGTGGACCGTGCGGTCGCTACCGGACTTCGCGGCAGCGCCGATCCCGCTTGCAAGCGGGCGACAGGAGCGGACCGACTTCGATTTCCGGGCGTCTCCCGAATGGGACCTGGTGCGTAAGTACACCGATCCCACTTTGGACGGCGTCGTGAAGGCACTCGCCGAACGAAAGATCGGCGTGCCGGAGCCCGGTATGGAAGTGGGACCGGACGACTCGGTGTGGCAGGTCGAGTTGGCTTGGGAATCGGAGCACGTCGCGGTCGTGATCGACGAGGACGACGAGCGCGACGATTGGCTGGGCAGGAACGGATGGCGGGTGGCGCACGTCGACACGGAGAGCGATCCACAGGTGGTCGCCGGGGAGATCGAAACCGAGATGAGCGGAGGCCGCAATGGAGACTAAGGTCCTCATGCATAAGGAGTTCGAGGATTCCTACGGAAAGCTCGACGGCAGTGTCCGCAACAAAGTCCTGAACTTCATGGTGCGGCTCCAGCGCGAGCCGAACACCCCGGGTCTGGACCTCAAGCACCCCAAGGGCGCGCCGAGCTACGTGCGCACCGCCAGGGTGAACGATCACTACCGCGCCGTGCTCGTGACGTCCGGCGTCGACGGCGACACGGAATTCCTGTCACTGGTGGCGGTGCGCTCGCACGACGACGCCTACGAGGTCGCGAACTCGTTGAAGCTGGAGGTGAATCCGAAGACCGGCGCCGCCGAGTTGTACAAGCCCGCCGATCTGGAGGCCGCATTGGTCAATGCGGAGCCTGCTGCGGACGAAGGCGATGCGCCTGCCTACCTTCCCGCGGCCGTCAGACAGAAGGACCTGGAACGCTTCGGCGTCGCACCCGAAGTGGCGAAGCGCCTGACCGAGGTCCCCGGTGAGGAGTCGTTCCTGGCCATCGCCGAGGCGCTGCCCGGGACCCAGGGCAGCGCAGTTTTGGACCTGGCCTTCGGCAAAGATCCGGACGAGGTGTGGCAGGACTACGGCATGGCCGACACCGGGCCCGTCGACGTCGACGATGTGGCCGCCGCCCTCCGCAGGCCGATCTCCCGGCTCAGTTTCACCGCCGCCGCGGCGGGGAACGAGGACGAGCTGCGTGCTGTACTGGAAGGTGATCTCGCGGCGTGGCGCGTGTGGCTGCACCCGCTCCAGCGGCGCCTCGTCTACCACGACGGATGGAACGGACCCTTCCGCGTCACCGGCGGCGCGGGGACCGGCAAGACGGTCACCGCGATCCATCGGGCACGTCATCTCGCCGAGCGCCTGGACGGCTCCGGCAGTACGGCCAAGGTGCTGCTCACCACCTACACGCGCAACCTGATCCGGGCCATCGAGGCGCAGCTCGTGGAGTTGGCGGGCGAGTCGATCACCGACCGAGTCGACGTGCAGAACATCGACTCGGTCGCGCGGGCGGTGCTTACCGCCACTGACGCCGGGCGGCGGCAGGTCGCCGAGTCCACGCTCGTGTCCGACACGCATGATCGAGTCTTGGAGCTCTGGCGAGGTGCGGCGCAGTCGTGCACGGACGACTGGGAGCCGGGATTCCTAGCCGACGAGTGGTCGCTGGTCGTCCTCGGGAACGCGATCGGCGACGAGGCGAGCTACCTGCGGGTGGCACGCAGCGGACGGTCACAGCGCCTGAGTCGGCGGCAGCGAGCCGACATCTGGGGGGCCGTCGAGCAGTTCCAGCGGCTGATGCGTGCCGAACGGCTGATGACGTACACCGAGCTGGCGGCCCGTGCGGCGACTGCCCTGGCAGCGGACCCGTCGCTGCGGACGCTCTTCGACTATCGACACGCCGTCGTGGACGAGGCGCAGGACCTGCATCCCGCGCACTGGAAGATGTTGCGTGCGCTGATCGAGAGCGGCACCGACGATCTGTTCATCGTCGGCGACGCCCACCAGCGGATCTACGGCAGGCCCGCGCCGTTGTCGCGGTACGGCATCGAGACGCGCGGAAGGTCGCGCAGGCTGACGATCAACTACCGGACGAGCCGCGAGATCCTTCGCTGGACTATTCGGGTCGCGGACCCGGAGGTCGATGATCTCGATACCGAGGGCGATTCGCTGCAGGGTGCGCGGTCGGTGTTCGGTGGTCCCGAGCCGGAGGCCCACGGATTTCAGACGCTGCATGACGAGAACGAGGGTGTCGCGGCGATCGTGCGGCAGTGGCGACAGGACGGCCTCGGCGCGGCCGACATCGCGGTGTTCGCCTACGAACAGCGCTTCGTGACCGCCATTGCCGACGCACTGGTGTCGGCAGGCGTCGAGGCCGCAGTGGTGGGACCCAACACAGCCGAAGAGAAGATGGGAGACGTCGTCCGGGTGATGACGATGCACCGCGCGAAAGGACTCGAGTACCGAGGCGTCGTTCTCGCACGTCTCGGCGATGCGGAGTTCCCACCCGCCTTCGTCAAGAAGGCGGTCGGAGAGCGCCGTCGAGACGAGTTGAAGAAGGTCCGCAGTGTTCTGTACGTCGCCGGTTCGCGTGCTCGCGAACGCATGGCGGTCACGTACACAGGTGCTCTCACAGACATGGTCGGTGAACGGTGAGCCTCGATCTGGATGCCGCGCAGCTCGCGGTGGCGGAGGCGCCTGCGGACGCGAGGCGACTGGTCATAGCCGGTGCGGGCCAGGGCAAGACCGAGGTGGTCGCCGCCCGCCTGCGCTACTTGGCGGAGGAGGAGATGCTGTCGTCGTCGACCGAATTGATGGTCCTGAGCTTCTCACGTGCGGCTGTGCATGCCGTCCGCTCGCGTATCGAGGGCCACGAGATGGCCGAGTGCAATGTGCGAACCTTCGACTCGTTCGCGTCGTACGTGCTGATCGAGAATGATCAAGAGCCATTCGGCGACTTCGACAGCCGGATCCGGCAGGCGACTCGGCTGATCCGCGACCACGAGGGTGAGCTCGAAGGCGTTGGCGGTATCCGGCACGTGATCCTCGACGAGGTCCAGGATCTTGTGGGCGATCGTGCAGAGATGGTGCTGGAACTCCTGAAGCGACTGCATCGCGAGGACTCTGAGGTGGGGTTCACCGCGTTGGGCGATCCACTGCAGGGGATCTATGACTTCACGCTCGAGAGCTCCCAGAGCAAGTGCCGTTCGGAGGAGTTCTTCGCGGCCTTGACTGGGGATCTCAATGCCGGGCTTGTCGCGTTGGAGAAGAGCTATCGCGCGACCGGGGACTTCCCGAGGCGAGTGGTCGGTATCGGCGATCAACTGCGAGAGGAATCGACCGGTGACCGAGCCGACTCGGTGCTCGGTGCTTTCACTGACACCCTGCCGCACTCCGGAGTGGTGCGGAACTGGAGCTTCTTGGGGGCAGGCGAGGGAACCACCGCGGTGCTGTGCCAGACCAATGGCGAGGTGCTCCACGTTTCGCGACTGCTCGCGAAAGCTGGTGTGAGACATGTGGTCCGGCGCCCGGCCCGAAGCTATGGTGCCGCTGCCTGGCTGACGGATGTCCTTCAGGATCTTCCGGGCCCCAGTGTCGGTCGATCCGACGTCGAGTCCGCCGTGGAGCATCGGCTCGAAGGAGACCTGCGCGAGAACGCGTGGTACCTGTTGAAGGGTGCAGCGGGAACATCGCGGTCGATGCACCAACTCGACCTCGGGCGACTCCGCAATCGCATCCGGTCGGGAGCCGTTCCACTCACCCTCACTCAACCGGACACCGCGAACGTCGTAGTGTCCACGGTGCATCGCGCGAAGGGCCTTGAGTTCGATCGGGTGTTCTTCGTGCACCGGGGCTACGAACCTGAAGGGACCGACCCTTGGGACTCGGTGCACCTCCGGTACGTGGCGATGAGCCGCGCGCGCGAGGACATCTCGGTCATCGACCTCCCCAGCCGGTACAGCTGGTTCGATGATCGGCGAGCGAACCGGCAGCGCGAACGGAAGAATAGCAAGCAGGGCACGCAGTACACGGCGGCGGTCGAGATGATCGGCGACGACGTCGAGGACCGCCGACCTCTCCACATGGATGCGGCAGGTGCGGATGTGGCGAATGCGCTCAGGTCGCTGGAGCCGGGATCCGAGGTCGACGCCGTGTTCGAGCGACTGTCGGACGACATGGAGGTGCCGATCTTCGCCCTGCGCACGCCTTCGGGCGAGGGGATCGGTGTCACCAAGCCGACATTCGGGCAACTGCTCGCCGCAGAGTTCGGCTACCGATATCCCGCCGGTTGGGACGGTGTCGCGGTCCGAGGAATCAGGCTCGCCGCCGTCGAGACGGTGGCCTGCGATCCGCAGTTCACCGAGGCCGCAGGCATGGGCCGTTCGGGACTTTGGTTGGTGCCGAGACTCACCGGATTGGTGGTTCCGGAGTGAGGCGGGAGGTCAGCGGTGCAGTTGGTCTCGCAGGTCGGCGAGGCTTTCTCCGGTCCGCGTGACGATCCAGTCAGTCCAGCCGTTTCTGCTGGTTCCAGTGGCATCGACGAGGGCAGTGGACGGGCTCGAATAGCTGCGGCCGCCCATGCGCAAGGTGCCGTCTGCGGCCACCCGTGCGGAATGGCGCAGGCCCTTTCGTCGCTGTTCATGGTGGACTTCGTCGCCGTCGACGAGCAAGCCGCCCCTGAGTAGGTCGGTGAGTGTCCCCGCATGTACGGTGCGGCTCCGTGAATGTCGAGGGCCGGGGACCACGGCTGCGATAATCGGGGCTCCAGGCTCTCCAGGCGATTGCGAAGGGGCATCGGTCGCGATCGGCGGAGGACCGGTGAGAGGCGTTCGCGAAACCTTCTCGATGAACGTGGTGTCGGCCATCTCGATCACCGCATATTCCGGCGGGGGCGACTGTCGCAGGGTCTGCAGCTCTCCTTCCGAGGGTGCGATCGTCTGATTCTCGAACATGGAGTCCAGCCGCGCGACGGTGCCGACTGGAAGCCCTGAGAAGTAGTGGTGAAGCATTCCAACGACCGGGCTCTGCTCCGGGGGAGCTGATGCGTGCGGCTCAGCGATGACTGTGGACTGCGTCGTCTCGGGTTCGTCGTTCGGATGTTCCGCGTGGGCGCCCGCCCCCACGGGGTGAGGCCAACGGCGGCAGAAGGATTCCGCGAGCGATCCACCTCGGCTCGACACTGTGACGTCGGACAGCAACGCCGGCAGGTCCTGCGAAATCGCGAGCTCCGGGTCGAACAGCAGTGGTCTACGTTCCCGCCAGTCGGAGGTGGTCGACAGCTTGCGCGGGCGAGGCGACCGCACGAGAGTGAGATTTCCGATTGAGCCTCGAACGGTATCGGTGATCTGTGCGGTACCGCTGTCGGCGAGAAGCGCGACGTCGACGGATTCGGGCATCGACGAGTCGGCTCCGCGTAGGCCCGCCTCACATCCGCTGAGCACAAGTCGCACCCGTGCCCTGGTCAAGCTCTTGTAGATCGGCGTGCGCACGAGGGCGTGGTGAATCTCGTCGTCGGTGGGCCACCGTCCGGACTCTGAGGTGTTTGACAGGAAGAAGTCCTCGACCTGTGGGGCGTACGGTTTGGACGATCGCCGAAGAGCCTGCAGCAAGTCGAGCAACATTCGGTTGTAGTTCTTGCTCGTTGACCGCAGGACCGCACGTCTCACCAGCCACGACTCGATGTACCCATACGCCGCGACGCGGTCGTCGGAGTCGGCGTGGGTATCGAGGAACAGGACGATCGGTGCGACGACGCTCGTGTCCAGTGACTCGGCGACCGCCATCAGACGGCTGTGGTCGTACGCTGCCGACGGCGTGACAATTGTTCGGTAGCGGTCGCTAGCCTCCGCGATGCTGCGGGTGAGATCGATCAGATCGTCGCGTGACATTCCCCGAGTCAGATCCTTGAAGCGGGTGAACAATGCTCCGCTGAGAACCTCGGTGCCGGTACGCATGGTGAGGTAGTGAGAGAAGAACGCGTCGAGGCGGGATCGGATGAGACGTCCCTGACGGATCTCTTGCTGCCAGTACGGCGTTTCGAGCCTCTGCCAGTACACCTCCCAGACCTGCTCGACGTCGGCCTCCCGTGACTCCAGCGATTGAAAGAGTGAGTTCTTCACCAGATCGCTTGGCAGAAGCGGAGTTCCGCGGTCATTGAGGCTCTCGAAGATCACCTGGGCGTTGTCGGTGTCTGTGAGTTCGATGACGACAAGCTGCAAACCCTTGCGCATCGCTTTGACCAGGGCGTCGATGTGATCGTCGGCCAGATCAACTTCGGCGAGCCAGGTGAACGCGGCATCGTGGAAGTACTCATATGCGTCGAGAAGACCTGACTCGAGGTCGGGCTTGGGTGAGTTGTCGACGATGCTTCGAAACGGAGTCCTGTCACGGAACGTCGGCCACACCTTATAGCCGGCGAAAGGGGCATCGGACAACTGGTCTTCGTTCACTGTCAGCTTCTCGAGCGTCCGCACGTACTTACGCGGAGCGCCAGCGTTCGAGAGTGCGTCGCGTATCGCGCAGAGGACCACCTGAAGGGTGGTGATCCGTTGCTGACCGTCGATGATCTGCCAGACCCGAATGTCGTCGTTGTCTTTCTCAGTGCCGTCGAGGACTACGGCTCCGAGGAAGTGGGGCGCGGCATTTGAGTCGTCGACGAGGCTGTCTGCGACGTTGGTGATGTCCTCCCAGAGCGGCTCCCAGTTGCGCGCGCGACTCCAGACGTAGGGGCGCTGGAACACCGGGACCTTCAGACACTGCTCGCGCTCGAACAGTGCGCGGACTTCTTGAGCCTCGGCTTTCATCGGGTGCTGCCTCCAGTGTCGGTGTCTCCTGATCTAATCCCACTAGAACCTATCCGACGGCGGTGACAGGAGTCGTAGTGACTGAGGCACTGACGAGTGCATTGATGGATGTGCTCGAAGATCGTGGATCGATGTCGTCCTCCGATCTGGCCATTGAAGTCCGTACCAGCGCCGATACTGTCGAACGGGTGCTCTCTGCGCACGCGCGACTCTTCGAGCCCGTGGACGGCATGGTGTCACGCTGGGCATTGAAGAGTGCGGAGTCGTTCTCCGATGCACTCGGATTGCGGAGGGTTCTGCACACGTGGCAGGTGCGTGCCTTGCAGAGGTGGCTATCGCAGGGGCGGACCGGGATGGTGTCCGCAGTGACTGGTGCGGGTAAGACCGAAGTCGGACTCGCAGCGATCGCGGACGCACGTGTTCGAGGACTGCCTTCGCTGATCGTGGTGCCGAGTGAGGAGATGGTCGGTCACTGGAGCGCCGCCGTGACGGGCGCATTTCCCGGCGTCGCCTTCGGGATGGTGACGGCGACGCATAGTCTGCGTTCGGACGCCGGTCTGGTGATCATGCATTCAGCGTGTGTCCGCAGTGGGCATTCCCTGATAGGGCCGCGTGGGCTCGTGATCGTCGACGAAGTTCAACGTCTGAGTGCCACTGACGTCTCTGGTCTGACTGCAGCGGTCGGTGCGTTCAAGGAGCGACTAGGACTCACATCCAGCATTCATTGGAGCGACAATCCGCGACTGCCTCCGATCCCGCCCATGTTCGGTGCCGAGATCATCGGCTGTACGTATGAAATGGCAATTGACGAACGAGTTCTGTCGCCGGTTGCGGTTGTCACGGCCGGGGTCGGCTTCACGAAGCATGAACGCGAAGAGTACGCGGTCGCGAATCAGAGAGTTGGGGCTGCGGAGGCGAAACTTCGCGATTCGGGTGCAGATCTCTCGCATGGCGTCTACCCGACGGCCTGCCAACTTGCGTCGGACGTAGAGTCTGGTCAGGCATCGGTGTACGCGAAAGAGTACGTTCGCGCCGAACGTCGTCGCCGTCAGGTGTTGGCTGGGTGTCAAGCCAAGATCTCTGCATTGGAGCAGCTCTATTCCGGGCTGGAGTCCGGATCGCGTGCACAGGCTCTCGTCTTCACGAACGACGACGGCAGCGCGCAGGAGGCGCAGCGGGCCGCAGCATCGGCGGGTTTGAAAGCTGCATCGATTCTGGTGAATCACCCGGCCCGTGACGCTGTCGAGCGGTTCAGAGCCTTCGATCTCGATATCCTCTCGACCTCTCAATTGACATTGGAAGATGTCGACGTTCCCGCTGCGGGTCTCGGAATCGTCGTCTCTCCGGCGCAGGATGACGACGAGATGCGGCATCGTCTGGGCCGCATCGTGGGCCCTGCGGGCTCCTTGCGCCCGGGCATGATCATCTATCTGTACGTGAACGGCACGGTCGAGGACCCTGTTGTCAGCGAGTCGGCGGGGATCACCGCGCTCAAGGTCGTCGCTTCGACATTCGTCGATGTCGATATCGATGATGCGGTCGGCCGAATCAGGGAGTGGAGCCGAGAGGATGCAGAGCTGTCGGCGATTGAAGCGGTCGGCGACAAGGGGGTGATGCTCGCTGCCTCCGATGACTGGTCGATCCGTGACGCGATTCTCGACGTTGTCGATGAGTACGAAGGCGTCCCGCTCTGGAATGAATTGCGCGAGGTGCTTCCTGACATGGAGGCGGAGGAGGCGCTGCGCGGCGGGATGCCTCAATTGAACTGGATGCGTATCGGCGGCCAACTGGTCGGTGCCGGAGGACGTGAGACAACGCGGTCTGAGCGAATCGAAGCACTGTCTGCGCTCGCGCGAGCCGTGGACCGGTTCGGTGATCGCGAGGTGCTTGTATTTGATCTCTCCAGTCAATTGGAGTCGGCTACTCTTCTGGGGGATCTCCAGTTTCCCCGGATGAAGGCCATATGGACCCAACTGGGCGGACGGCTCAGCGCGGCAGCATCTCCGACCCATCGGAGCATTTCGAAGCCGGTCGCGTCGAGTGGCGGTCAACGTGGGATCGATCCCATCGAGGCTGACGAAGACGATCCGTTGACCGCGGCTGTGAGGGTGGCTGTCGCAGCACGCGGCGGCAAGATGAGGCGCAATGGTGCCGCTTTCGCAGTGACGGGGCGCGATGGGGTGCAGCGCACAGTCTCTGTCGCCGGAGTCAGGGGGCACACCAAAGGACATCCGAACGGGGTGCGTGTGCTGGTGGACGTCACCAAGGCATCACCGAGTTTCTTTCTATTCAATACGAGCAGAGACGGTCGCGACCAGCCGGTCGAGTCGATCAGTACTACTCAGTGGACGTCGGCCGAAGGCGCCTGGCACAAGCTCAGGCTGGGTGCAGCTGCGAAGGCTCCGTCACTGGACGACCGTCGTTCGACCGAGACCGAGCAGTCACAGCCAGTACGTCCGTCACAGCTTCCAGCATCACCGAAGGCGGCATCGCAACTCTCCGCGGCAGCCGGGTCGGAACCATCTGCGCCGGGCCGGGTAAATGTGAACTGCGCTGATGGCGGAGTGAAGGTGACTTTGAACGAGGTCGATATTTCGGCGACATTCGACCCGGCAACGGGCCAGATCACGCTTGGAGATATTCCTGGGCATCGCAAGCTGTCGGGAAGGAAATTTAGAAACGCCGCAGTCGCCGCTGCCACCGTCAAATCGAGGCTTGCCGGACATACGGTCTTCAGTGCCGGTTCCAGCGATTGGAGCGTGGTCGGCGAGCGATCGATCCGCCTCGACACATATCGGGATCAGGAGGCTGGTTAGAACTGGCTCGATCCAGGGCTGCTGCGACCGGATCCATCAGCTGTGTGTTCAGCCGAGATCTACACGCCCCGTCGATGATGCTCCTATTGTTGTCAAGCGGCGTCGGTGAGCCATTGGCGGTAGGCGTCGGCGAGGGTGTCGTCGCGTTTGAGGCCGCGTTCGAGGCGTGAGATGTCGTTCGGCCAGGTACCGAAGTGGCCGGCTGCTGCGGTGAGCGTGAGGTTCTTAGCCTGGCGCGTCGGTCGCAGGTCGCTGTAGTCGTCGATCTCGAGGACGCGGGTCAGGAGTTTGAACATCTCACGGGCGATCGCACGTTTGAGTTTGCGGAGGATCTCCTTCTTCGACAGGCCACTGGCGAGTTGTCGCTGGACATACTCCCGGGTGGGTCGGTGGCTGGACATGCGGACCAGCGCGATCCGGTGCAGCGCGTTGTTCGCCGCTCGATCCCCGCCGCGAGAGAGGCGGTGACGGGTGGTCTTGCCCGAGGAGGCCGGCACCGGCGCCGCTCCGCACAAAGCGGCGAAGGAGGCTTCGCTGCGCAGGCGCTGCGGGTTGGGCCCGGCGGTGATGATCAGTTGGGCGGCAGTGTCCGGGCCGACGCCGTAGGCCGCACGCAACGCTGGATTCATCTGGTTGACCAGAGCATCGATCTGGCCGGTGAGGTCACGGTCTTGTTCGTCGAGGAACTGCACCCGCTTGGCCAGGGCCTTCAGTGCCGACAACGCCGTGACGACAATCGGGTCGGTGTGGGCGTTAGGACGACACGACACCAGTGCCTTGACGAGCGTCGATACTGTTGTGCCACTGTACTTTTCACGCAGGGTGACCGGTGCGCCGATGAGGATCGCTTTGATTTGATTGATCGCCGCGGTACGGGCTTTCACACCCGAACGCCGTGCCAGATGCAGGGTGCGGACCATGTTGGTTCGTTCGTCCTTCGGGGTCGCGATGCCGTCGTCGGCCAGGACCGCGCGGGCTGCGGCGACGGCATCGAGCGGATCGGACTTGCCCTTGATGCGTTTCGTGTCCTTACGGGCGCCGTACACTTCCGCCACCGACAAGCCTGTCGCTTGGAGCGCGCTGGTGATTCCCCGTCCGTAGCTGCTGGTGCATTCCACCCCGACCACACCGACGTCATGACTGTCGAGAAACTCGGTCACCGCCCGATAGCCGCCCGAGGTCGCCGGGAACTCGCGGTCGGCTACCTCGCCGCCGACCGCGGAGATGACTGCAACGTGCAGCGTGTCTTTGTGGGTGTCGATTCCAGGGTCAAGTCCCTGGTAGTGGTGTAACTCGTTTCTGATCCTTCGTTGGTGATCAGGCGGGAAGTTGCATCAGGTCGTCTGTGGCTACCTCCGTCGTTGGGCTGGTGTCGGTGTTCAGGGTGAGGCG
>NZ_JBCDWL010000029.1:0-21951 GCF_039946255.1 Gordonia aichiensis
CGAAACTGCCCACGCCGGCTGCTGAAGTAGGCATCAACCTGCATCACAGACCCAGCCGACCGGCGCTTCAGAAAACAGCATAAGAAAGTCGACAGACCGACTCAAAACAGCTTGACACCCAGCGTTTCTGATCGAATCGGGGATTCGTTTACGAGCCGCCCATCACTCCCTCCAGGAGAGCTTGACCTCCAGCTCGGACTTCTCCCCCGCCCCGCCGCGCTCCATCTCGACTTTCAGACGCACACGGTCGACGACGTCGATCCGGACCACCTTGTTGTTCTCCACGAACGAGACCTCATTGTGGCGAGCGATCGTGTCGGCCAGCGCCCGCAACTTCGCCGCCGCCTCCTCCCGGGTGAGCTCTTCCTTGGTCTCATATTCGAACAACTCATCGCTCATCGGCGTTTCCTCCCAGATCGTCTGAACTCCGAGATTTCGGACCTCCCGCCGATTGAACCATGGTTCCGGGCCCGAGGTTCAGCGGCCGAAATCGCCCGAGATCGAGACATCGAACTCGGCCAACAACGCGACGGGAGGGCGTAGCGTCGACAGATGAGGACGTCTCCGGTCCGCGTCTTGGAGGAATTCATTCATGAATACCCGCACACTCCGTCTCCTTCCCGCCGCAGGTGTTGCGGCCGCGGCTGTACTCGGTGCGACCGCCGTGCCAGCTCACGCCGCCGAACCCGCATCGCTATCGATCAAGGGCGACCTCGAGATCCTGCCCGGCGTCCACCTTCTCAACATCGACGCCACCGGCACCCGCGACGACGCCGGCAAGACCACCGGCGACTACACCGCCACCCTGATGAACGGCATGTCGAAGGTCCCGTTTCAGATAAAGGGGCCCGTAACCTGCATCGACACCCGCGGCGACTCCGCAGCCCTCGTCTACCCGATCTCGGCGACCGACCCCAACCTCGTTCCGGCGCCATTGAAGGACGTTCTCGCCGTCCAGATCTCAGTCCGCAAGGGTGCCACTGACCACGTCGGCGTCATGGGCCCGGCCCCGACGTCGTCGTTCCACGGTTGTGCACCGGCGGCGACTCCGTTCGCGTTCAAGGGCGACATCGCGATCAAGTGATGGTTGCCGACGATTGACCGCCTTCCGCGCCAGGTCGGTGGTCGTGGGTGAGCATGTCAGCGTCCGCCTGATCCGATCGCCTTCCTGGGAAACCTGCGCGTCAACTCAACGCCTCGCCTGTTATTCGCGAGGAAGCACGTATGAGTACTGCATTGCGAATCGCCGGCACCTACCGCGGTCCACAAGCGCCAGTGGCCGTGATCGTCACGGCGAGCCTCGGCGCCGATATGTACGCACCGAGGCTCTGACGCCTCCGTCCCCCGATCAGTTGAACGTCGGTTCCGCGCGTATCGTTCCTATTCATCAGTGATCCGTCCCACTTGGATGCACAGGTGGACATCACCGAGGACTCGATCGCGCGGTTCACCGCCACGGGGTCATCCCGCCGCGGGCACTCCGGTCGAGGCCATCACCTGTCAGCCCCGTCTACCGAGGAGTTCCGCCGTGGTTGCTGAGCCCGTTCTCGGACACGAAGCGTCCACCGATTCCCTCCGGCTCGAGGTCATCGCAAATCCGGTAGCGAACCTTGCGCTGCTGCACAATCACGTGCCGATCGTCCAGCGGATCCAGATCTCCAACGTCTCCGATGTCGGCCTCACCGATGTCCGGGTCGGCGCACACCTCGCCGGTCAGGCCGACGGATCCGCTCCCGAGTGGTCGGCGACCCTGCCCCGACTGGCGGCGGGAACATCGCACTCGTGGGAGTTCCTCCACGACCTCGCTCCGTCGCGCAGGCACCTCGAGAGCCTGAACGAGGCCTACGACGCACGGATCGTATTCACGGTCGACGCCGACGCCGAGAGCCACTCCGAGAATCTCCCACTCACCGTCCCGGTCCGACTCCTCGCGCGGAACGAGTGGTTCGGTGCGGCCTTCTGCTACGAGTCACTCGCCTCGTTCGTCCAACCCAACACCGCCGGGGTGCACACCGTCCTCGACGAGGCGTCCAACATTCTGAGCACCGCTACCGGCGACAGCTCGCTGCAGGGCTACCAGTCCGGGCCGCAGCGCGCCGGCACCATCGCCGCAGCCATCTACGCCGCCCTGTGTGTGCGGAACATTCGCTACATCAACCCGCCGGCGTCGTTCGAGAACACCGGTCAGAAGATCCGCAGCCCGCAGGACGTCCTCGATCAACGGTTCGGCACGTGCATCGACCTCACCATCCTCTATGCCGCGTGCCTGGAACAGGCCGGCCTGAATCCGTTGATCTGGATCGTCGACGGCCATGCCTTCGTCGGGTTCATGCGCGAGGATTCGTCGCTTCCTCGCCCGGTCCTCGACGAACGCAACAGCATGCTGAACCTCGCCGAGTCCGAACGCGCGGTGATCCTCGAAGCATCGTTCTACGGCGGCGAGAACGCACCCACTTTCCGTGAGGCAGTCGACGCCGCGCGAACCCACCTGCAACAGCCGCTGAAGCTGATGTTCATCGTCGACGTCCGCGCCGCGGGCAACGCCGGCGTCACCCCGTTCATTGCCGGCGTGCAGACTCATCAACAGATCGCGGCCGCCGAAGCCTCCAGGGCCGCCGCCACCCGCGATCTGTCCCTCCCCGACGCGCTGGTCGTCGAACGGGACGACGATCAGGTCCTCGACCTCGCCGACACCGCTCCCGTGCGCGTCAAGAAGTGGAAACGCGCGCTCCTGGACCTGAGCACCCGCAACCGACTGCTGAATATGCGGCCGTCACGCGAGGTGATTCCGCTCGCTCTGCCCGGGCAATCGCTCGCCCTGGCCGATGACCTGGCGCACGCCGGCAAGAAGATCACGATCCGGCCGAGCGACGACTTCAGCGGCGTCCAGGTCCTCAGCGGCATCCGCTCCCCGTTCGAGCTCGGCGAACAGGGCTTGGTCGACATCCTGACCGACCGCCGCGAGGTGTTCGCGATGGTAACCGAGGCCAAGTACCTGTCCACCATGAAGCACCTGCAGCGCACCGCGCGCACCCTGCTCGAGGAGACCGGCAGCACCAACCTCTACATGGCGTTCGGTTCACTCGTTCACACCACCACGACCGGCAAGGAGGCCCATGCGCCGCTGTTCCTGCTGCCGGTGAAGGTAGTCGGCGGCACCGGGAAGAGCCGGTACGAGATCATCGTCGACACCACCGGGATCGCCCTCCCCAACCACTGCCTCATCGAGTGGTTGCGGGTGAAGCACAACGTCGTCATCGACGCGCTCAACACGCCGCCGACCGACGACTCGGGCATCGATATCCCCGCCGCGCTCAAAGCCGTCCGTGCCGCTCTGCTGAAGAACCGACTCGACTTCCGGATCGACGAGACTTCCGCCGTCGCGATCTTCAAGTTCGGCACCCTCGGCCTATGGCAGGACCTTCAGCACTCGTGGGACGTCCTCGAGGAGAGCCCGCTGGTCCATCACCTGACGCACACCGCGGGCGATGGGTTCGTCGACCCTGAGGCCACTTCCGACGAGCCGCTCACGGTGATCCCCGTCCACGAGACCACCCATCCGCTGCCCGTCCACTACGACGCCTCGCAGCTCAAGGCCGTCGAACTGTCAGCGATGGGCCGCACCTTCGTCCTGGAGGGTCCGCCTGGAACCGGCAAATCGCAGACCATCACCAACCTCATCGCCCGCAACCTCGCCGCCGGACGGACCGTCTTGTTCGTCGCCGAGAAGCAGGCCGCCCTGCAGGTGGTGAAGCGGCGCCTGGAAGCGGTCGGTTTGGCACCGTTCACTTTGGATCTGCATGGTGCGGCGCAGAAGAGCGACAACATCCGGAAGCAGTTGAAGGACGCGCTCGAGTTCAAGCACAACTACAACGAACGCACCTGGGACACCGAGGTCGCCACCTGGCGGACCTACCACCAGAGGCTCGACAGCTACCCGTCGCTGGTCCACGACCGCAACGCCGCCGGCGACTCCCTGTGGAGCGCAGCACAATCGGTCGCCGACAGCGTCAACACCCCGTACTTCGAGCTGCCGACCGCCTTCGTCGCGACCGTCACCGACATACAGCTCCAACGCATCCGCGACGCCCTCCGCGCCTTCGGGCGCACCGCCCACCCATCGGACACCGTCCCCGACAGCCCGTGGGTCATCGGTGCCGAGGTAGCCGACGACGCCGCTCTCGGCACCGCAGCCACCCGCGCGGCCGACGCCCTCGCCCGCCTCACCGCCGATACGGCAGCCGACCGCATCGCCCGCACGCTCGGGGACCCGGCAGCGATCGACGTCGCCGTCGCGCAGGCCCGCACCGAGTTCGGTGCGCCGATCGTGACCGTCGCCGAGCTCGCCCGCTTCAACAGTCCCGAGTGGCAGGCCCAGTACCGGCACGCCAGTCAGCAGTTCGCGACCTTCGTCGACCGGACCCGCCAGTACACGCAGCGGTTCATCCCGACCTTCCTCAGCTCAGGCGACGCGGCAGGCATCGCCGCCCTGATCCGCGAATCCCAACACGGGCTCTTCAAGCGCAAGAGGATCGAGGAGGCGACCGTCGCTCTCCGCGGTGTCCTGCATCCCGGCGTCGACATGGCGCTCGACGACGCCCTCCCGCTCCTCGACTCCGTGCCCGGCCTGCGCGCCGAACACGAGAGCCTCCGCCAGAGCATCGCCGAGGTCTTCGGTCCGCACCTCCCGCATCGGTGGGACCCGCTCTCACCCGATGCCCAGCGCTCGCTCAACGCCACCGTGGAACGGCTCCGCGCGGTGTTCCAGTTCGCCGAACAGCATCCGCGCGAGTGGCAAGGTCTGCGCGCCGAACAGTCGATCGCCCCGTCCGCACTCGACGCACTCACCGAGGCCACCGCCGCATGGAGCCAGTGGACGGGCGCACTCGGCGCCACTACCGCAACCCTGCGGCGCTGGCAGCTCGGCCGCCCATGGATCGATGCGTGGGAACAGACCCAGCCGGTCTGGTCGTCGGACATCGGCGGCCGCGGCATTGACGTCGTCCGCCGTTACATCGCGCTGCAGAATCTGCTCGAACCGCTCCGGCAGGCAGGGCTCGACGCCATCGCCGACGATCTGCTCGCCGGGCGGATCCCGTCTGCCGAGGGCGAAACCCGATTCCTTGCAGGTCTGGCACACACCTCCCTCGCCGAGCGCACTCAGCACGGCGGTCTGACCCAGTTCTTGCACACGCAGCAGGACGGAAAGGTCACCGACTTCGCCGCCTTGTCGGACCGGATCCGCGAACTCCAGCAGGACGCTCTGCCCGCGCAGCTCGCCGCCCAACGCCCGTTCGACCCGGACCGACTCAAAGACAACTACGGCGAGCTGCAGCGGGCGCTCGCCGGGAAGCGCAATGCGGCGTCGGTCCGGTCGCTGGTCCGCAAGTACGGACCCGAGATCCAAGCGGCCACCCCGTGTTTCCTGGTCAGCCCCACCTCTCTCGCGCAGTACGTGCCGCCGGGCTCGATCATGTTCGACGTCGTCGTGTTCGACGAGGCGTCGCAGGTGACCGTCGCACAGTCGATCGGCGCGCTCGGCCGCGCCAAGTCCGCGGTCATCGTCGGCGACTCGAAGCAGATGCCGCCCACCATGATCGGCGTCACCTCCGGTGGGGATGCCGAGGAGGAGGACGAGGAGGAGACCGTCCCCGAGGATCTGGAGAGCATCCTCACCGAGTGCGTCGAGTCCGGTGTTCCGAGACTTCCGCTCACCTGGCACTACCGGAGCCAGGACGAGTCGCTGATCGCGTTCTCCAACGAGATGTACTACGAGTCCAAGCTCGCGAGTCTGCCGAGTCCCGGACGCAGCGACGACGCCGGCATCCAGTGGCGACGCGTCGATGGTCACTTCAACCGGGAGGACAAGAAGAACGACTACCGCACCAACCGAGTGGAGGCCGACGCCATCGTTCACGAGGTCACCCGCCTGTTGCACGCGACGCCGCCCGAGCGCAGTATCGGCATCGTCACCTTCAACCGGCAGCAGCAAGACCTGATCCTCAACCTGCTGGAGGAGACCGGCGACGAGACGATCCTCGAACTCCTCGGCGACGACGTCGTCGACGGCCTGTTCGTGAAGAACCTTGAGAACGTGCAGGGCGACGAGCGTGACGTGATCCTGTTCTCCACCGCGTTCTCCAAGAGGCCGGGCGAGAAGCAGATGCCGCTGAACTTCGGTCCCTTGACCCGGACCGGCGGCGAGAAGCGCCTCAACGTCGCTGTGACCCGAGCCAAGCGGAAGGTCGTCGTCTTCAGCTCGTTCGACCCCACCGATATCGACCTCACCCGCACCCGCTCGGTCGGCATGGCGCACCTGCGCGGTTACCTCGAAGCAGCCGCCGCACGCACCAATGGCACCGATTCCTTCGATCCCCGGACGGCCGATTCCCTGCAGACACAGATCGCGGACGTGTTGCGCGACAGCGGGTTCGAGGTCCAGCAAAACTACGGGATGTCAGACTTCGTCGTCGACATCGCCGTGCGTTCTCCCGCCTCCGCGCGCTGGCAGGTGGCGGTGATGCTCGACGGCCCCAACTGGAATCGTCGCGAGACCGTCACCGACCGCGACGTGATGCCCGATCTGCTGCGCGACCGCATGGGTTGGAGCAGCGTCCTGCGGATCTGGCTCCCCGGGTGGCTCAGCGACCGCGACGCGGCGGTCGAACAGGTGCGGGCCGCGATCGAGACCGCCGAGGAGGAACGGCTCGAAGCGCAGTCGGCCGACGCTGGCATCGAGGCCGTCGGGCCGGAGCTGCCTGTGTCACCTGCCGTCGAGAAATCTCAGGCCACGACGACGCCGGCGACACCGTCCTCGGAGCCGACCCCCGTGCCGCCGGAGTTCAGTGCGTCATCCGACATCTCGCCGCTGCCTTCGCAAGCGGCGCCGGGCACACCCGCTCCGGAGCACCACCTCATCGCCCGAGTCGCAGAGCCTCCTGCGCCGCACGCGGGCCCCGACGCCATGATCGTGACACCTGCGTCGGCCGATGTCCCGCCGATAGTCATCACACCGGCTTCGACCTCCGCTACCACGGAAGCGCCCGCACCGATGGGTCCGCCGGTCAAGGAGAAGTACCGCACCGCGCCCACGACGCCGCTCGGCACGCGCGATCAGCTCGACGGCACTCCCGACGCTGCTCTCCGCGAGACGATCCTCGCTGCGCTGCTGGAGACCGTCGACCGCTGCGGCCCGATCGAGTTGGGGTCGCTGTGCGGAAGCATCGTGCGGCGGTTCGGATTCGAGAAGGCGCACAGCAAACGCCGCCAGATCGTCGAGGCGGTCCTGCCTGCGAACCTCGTGCGGGAAGATGAGTTTGGAGCCTTTGTCTGGCCCGAATCGCTCAACCCGTCGGATTGGACGATATTCCGTGTTCCCGATGGAGACGACAAGAAGCGACGCTTGCAGGAGATCGCGCCGGAGGAAGTGATCAACGCTCTCGTCTACGTCGCCGAGCGGTCCCCGGGTAACGCAGACCGGGTGGTCCGCGCCGCACTCGGAGAACTCGGCCAAACTCGTGTGCCGACCGCCGCACTGGAGCACGGATCAAAGATCTTGAGCCTCGCGGTCGATCGTGGACGAATCGTGTTCTCTGGAGGTGCGTTCCACGCGGCCGACTGAGCACGGACGCTGCGGTCATCGTTTGCCACCGGGAGAAATCGATTGAACGGACGACAGCGATCGGTCCGTCCATCTCCCCCTATGACCGATAGTGTCGGCACGTGAGTGAGAAGAACACGCTCGAGAAGTGGGCAAAGCAAGTCGGTTTCGGGCCCGTGGTGCCGTTCAACGGCACCTCGACCCGAGTCGGCAAAAACCCGCAAGTCCGCTACTCCGGCTTCTATCTCCTGTCCTTCACGAACGGCGACCACTACCTCGGGGAGTCCGTCAATGTCCGAGGCCGGATGGGCGGCCACGAAGCCAAGTGGGTGACGAGATCGAGGGTGTCCAGCTCATCCTCGAGAACCTCTCCAAGCCACAACTGCGCGCTCGCGAGAAGATGCTGATCCGTGAGATGAATCGCCGGATCCCTGACAAGTGCCGAAACATCACCCACGCGTCGGTCACGGCTGGCGTCAACGAACTGTCAGAGTTCGTCGACGAGGCCGAACAGCGGGCGTGGCTCGCGAACCCGGCCGGGTTCAACCACGCCGACGACTCCGCGTTGAAACCGATGTCGCCGGCACAGGCTACGAAGTATTCGACAGCAGCCCGACGGTTCGCTGAACTGCCAGACTCCACCGAGCTCGTCGAATCACTTCGCACGTACCTCGAGAACTGCGTCCCAGCGCCGCGCCGAACCGAGTTCCAGAGCTGGAGCGTCAGCAGCGGCACGTACGGCGGTCGTCGCGCATTCTGTGTCTCCGTCGGCAAAATGCAGACGTTCGTCGCCGGTCCGGACGGCAGCGGGTTCATCGTCGTGCGTCAGTCTTCCCTCACCGAGAAGTATTCGCTCCGAAAGATCATGAAGCGGCATCCAGTGGTGGTCGCCAAGCAAGAAGAGTATGCGGACGCGGGTCACGACCAGATCTCGCTGTACGCCGGAGGTCTCGCCGAACTCCGGCGGCTTCTCTCAGATTCCGATGTCCTGCGCGCTGCCGGTCGGCTGACTCTCGACGTGATGCGCAAGCATGCGTGCGTCTACACGCGCTATCACTGCCCTCAGTTGGTGGGGCTCGTGTACGGCTCGATGCAACGAGCCGACGCCGACGTTCCAACGACGGTCGTCGAGTTCGACGATGCCGACGCTGCGCCGACTCCGCCGAAGCCTCTGCCGCTGACGGAGCCACAGGCACCGGAAGGCTTGAGTACGCCAATCGAAGATATGACGGACGATGTCGAGATCTACTGGTTCGTCAACGCCGGACCGGCGTCCACGAAACGAAACACAACTGCAGAATTTCTCGACCGCGGCGAGTGGCGCATGGACCCGAGGGAACGCTACGAGTCGTATGTGCAGGACATGATCTCTGGCGAACGCATCATCGTCCGGAAGCGCTACAACCCAAGTTTGCACCGTTCGATGCCCGGAACAATCTCGTGTCCGCCATGGACATCTTGCTAGTCGGCACCATCACCCAGAACAACGGCGACGGCTGCTCTGTTCAGGTGGCCTGGGATTCCGTGGCCCCTCCTCACACCTGGTACCTCTACACCAACCAGGACCCAGTCTGGGCGATCCCACTTGGCCGCACCTCCTGGGGAGATGCGCTCATCGACTTTGCAGTCAACCATTCCGACCAAGACCTCGACTACTGGCGGAACGCCTACTTCTGGCGGGATCGATTCGGCGATCTATAGGGATACAACCGAGGCACCGCGAGCGTCCCTCTGTAGCTCCGACGAACTCCGGTGACTCCGGCGCTGCCGTCCGTCTGACGAGCGTCGCCGCGGTAACCCTGTCCGTTATGACGCGACGAGCGCGTGTTCAGGAGCGGTGCCAACAACGAAACGCATACATTGCCCGAGACAACACTCGCCGATCAATTGCTCGTTGCGCGTCGCAGCATGCCGAGCGTCTGCGCCAGAACGGCTCACTGAACGTGAGGAGCTGACAGTTCCAGGTGGTGCCGGGTCGCCGTCCGGTGCGGCCCAGCCGCTGCAGGAACGACGGCATG
Organism: Gordonia aichiensis; assembly: GCF_039946255.1. Lineage (GTDB taxonomy): Bacteria > Actinomycetota > Actinomycetes > Mycobacteriales > Mycobacteriaceae > Gordonia > Gordonia aichiensis_A. Next base: position 9,619 of record NZ_JBCDWL010000029.1, read on the forward strand.
CCCTACGTCGATTGTCGACCTCAACAAGAGACGGGTCCGAGCCCGGCGAACTAGAGCAGTCGAAACCCCCGCGCAACGTGTGGCCGATTTCGGGCCATTGCCAGGTTGAATCACCGCAGTCACTTAGTGTGGACTGGCGACGAGGAAAGGGATGACAGCGACATTGAGAATCCACCGGAGAGTTGTCGACTACGTTGTGCCGCAACGGGTCCCTCTAGTAGTGCCTCATAGAGTGGTGTAACTCGGTGACCAGGACCGTGACCGGCAGCGTGTGGCTGTCGGCATGGAAGCGGTCACCGTGTGATCCTTCGAGTGAACCTCTCACAGCACTCTCGAATGGAGTCATCACGATGACCGCACCCCATATTGTCGACCCTGCCGGCCTGCTGAGCCAAGCCCTCGCCGACGCATCACCGGATCTGATGCGTGAGCTGCTGCAAACGATGATCAATGCCCTGCTGTCCGCCGATGCTGACGCCGTGTGCGGCGCCGAATGGGGCCGACGCTCAGACCAGCGCACCAATCACCGCAACGGCTACCGGCATCGGCCCCTGGATACCCGGGTGGGCACGATCGACGTCGCCGTGCCCAAGCTGCGCTCGAGCACCTATTTTCCCGAGTGGCTTCTCGAACGGCGCAAACGCGCCGAGTCCGCGCTGATCACCGTGGTGGCGGACTGCTATCTGGCCGGGGTCTCGACCCGCCGGATGGACAAACTGGTCAAGACCCTTGGTATCGATTCGTTGTCGAAGTCGCAGGTCTCCCGCATGGCCGAAGACCTCGACGAGCAGGTCGCGGCGTTCCGGCATCGCCGCCTCGATGAGGCCGGGCCGTTCACGTTCGTCACCGCCGATGCGCTCACGATCAAGGTCCGCGAGAACAAGCAGGTCGTCAAAGCCGTCGTGCTGCTGGCCACCGGCGTCAACGGCGACGGGCACCGCGAAGTCCTCGGTATGCAGGTCGCCACCAGCGAAACCAAGGCCTCGTGGAACACCTTCTTCGCCGACCTGGTCGCCCGCGGCCTCGGCGGAGTCCGCCTGGTGACTTCCGACGCCCATGCCGGGCTGGTCGAGGCGATCGCAGCGAACCTGCCGGGAGCGGCGTGGCAGCGCTGCCGCACCCACTACGCCGCGAATCTGATGACGGTGTGCCCGAAATCGATGTGGCCGGCCGTGAAAGCGATGCTGCACAGCGTCTACGACCAACCCACCGCAAGTGCGGTCAATGCCCAGTTCGACCGGCTCATCGAGTACACCGAAGACCGGCTACCCGAAGTCGCCGAACACCTCGGTGACGCCCGTGAAGACCTGCTGGCGTTCACCGCGTTTCCTGACGATGTGTGGCGACAGGTCTGGTCCAACAACCCCACCGAACGACTCAATCGTGAGATCCGGCGTCGCACCGACGTCGTCGGCATCTTCCCCAACCGCGACGCCATCGTCCGTCTCATCGGCGCAGTGCTCGCCGAGCAGACAGATGAATGGGCAGAAGGCCGCCGCTACCTCGGCCTCGAACTACTCAGCCGTTGCCGACTGACCGTCACCGACACCGACCACACGCCGGAGGTGAACACCGACCCACTGATCCAACTACCCGCCTGACCACCTACGAAGGACCACAACCAGTTACACCACTACCCGGGACTTGACCGTCCCTCTCGCACCATTCAGCGTGCACTCCGCCCTGAGCGCCGTGTCGCCGACACAGGTGGTCTGACGACGAATGGACACAGCAGTCGAGCTGCTCTCGGGCAGAACCGTGCCTGCGGACAAGTCCTATCGGACACGCGCATACAGGTGTCCGCTGTGCAATGGCGACGTCACACCTCGTTCCGGAACGATCCGGGTCGACCACTTCGCACACAAGAAGAACGCCCCTCAGAACTGTCCGCTCCGGGCCAACCAGCCTCCCCAGAAGTTCGTCGAGGCAATGACGCGCGCTGTCCTCCATATGCGCATCGTTCTCGTCAACGGGGCACCCGAACTGATCGTCCTCGAGGAGCCACCGCAACCACTCCCACTCCCCCGTCGATACTCCAGCCCGCCCCCGACACGAGTTCCGACGCGAACACCTTTGGGGCGCCGCGACCCGAACGACTCAACGCTCCCCAGCCTGCTTGGCAGCATCGTCTTCGTACGCCATCTCGGCGGCACATTTCGCGGCCACGACCATCGCACTCAACCCGTCACCTGGGGCGACGACCTGATCGTCTTGGCCGAGCATGCGACGGTAGCCCCGAAGGCCGGGGGCAAGAATCTCCCTAAGGTCCGGCTGCAAGGGCGGCAATGGTTGGCATGGCACGTCGAATTGCCGCCAACACCGACGCACAATCTCAGCAGCTGGCTCGCGCACGTCGGTATCACGGCGGAGACTCGGAGCGTTCGGCCACGGCTCGTGACTCCACCCCACCGCTACACGGACGTACCGACGTATCCCGCGAAGACCGCGATCAGCATGGCTGCCGGAAACAAGTCGGCGCGACTATCGATGAGCGGCCCGTCCCAGCCTCGCGCATCGGGCCCGACGCTTATGCCCGATCGTATTCAGTCAGTGACTGCCGACAGGGCGATGCGAGTCAAAGTTGGATCTACCCCTCTCGAGTTCGGCATCGACTCGCGCGACCGAACACACCGCACGTCACTGGCAGGTCGACGGACTCCATCGGCCCGGCCCCCGCAGAAGGAACAAGTAATGGTCAATCCGCAGAGCCCCGTTCTCGGCAGAGTCGGCGCTACTGTCCCTGGGAGCGCCTGGGTGACACCACTTTTCGTTCACGACGACAACGCCTGGACTGAGGCGGTCGCCGAGAAGTTCCATCCGGACGGCACCGTGTTCTGGCACCAACCGCCCCACGACGTCGAGAAGGGCGCGATCGTCGCGTTCCGCATCGCACGCGGGTCGGACAACATGAATGGATCGTCGATCAACAGCTCGACGCCCATCCGGTCGTCGCGTATGGGGATTCCACCTACGGTGAGCTCTTCCGCATCTGGCACTCCCAGCCGCTCAGCATCAGGCTTCCCGACAACGCCGCGGAGGCCTACTTCTCCTTCTCGGACGGCCTCACCCTCGGACCGGTGAAAGGCAGCCACACCACCAGGGGATTCGAACTCGATCTCAATCAAGGACTGGATCGCGTCGAGGCATCACACGGTGCGCCATCTATCGTCGATCTGGGCGCGCCTGGCCAATGGTCGATTCCGCTGCGTCGAGATCTTGTCAGTTTTCGTATCGACTGCCGAAGTGATGTGGATGTTCTCAGATCCGCGCTGACCGACGTTGCCGGGGCTCTCAGGCACACGGGTGCCTCCGTGCCGCAGGAGATCAGCACTCGGAAGGCGGTCAATGAAGCAGTGGAGACCGTCAGTCGCGGGGCTTTCGATGCGACAAAGGCACATCGGTTGGTCCGGGCACAGGAGATCCTGAAGACTTGGGACAAGGGCCACGTCCAAGCACGGGAGATCTCCGACGTGGTCACGAAGCTGCCCTCAGTCGCTGAGGAGGTGCTACGCATCGAGACCGAAGCCACGACAGCAGCCACCCAACAGGCCCAGGCGGAGTGGACGCAACAGAATGCCGAAGCCCAGGCCGAGCTCGAGGCGGCCCGTGCGGAGCACGGTGCACTTCAGGCCGAATCTGCAGTACTCAGATCCGAGCTCGAGCAGACTGAGGACATCGTCCGTCAACGCCTTGCCGAGCTGTCCGAGAACGCCTCCAGCCTGCTCGCCGAGAACGTCATTGCCCGGGCACTGACCCCGCAACATCACGTACCGTCGCCATCGACGATACGTCGAACGACCCCGGTCTTCACCACACCATCCCGAGAATGCAAGACCGTCAGTGCTCAGACATTAAACAAGGTCGCAGGGAACGACCCCATCGTCGCGGAGACACTCACCCGAATTCACGCCGCCCACTGCGCCGGCCTGCTGCCGATTGTGATCGGCGCCGACGCTCAACTGGCATTGGCCACGTACGCACGAGTCGTCGTCGCCGACAGAATCGCCTTTCTCCCGGTCGCGCACGACTTCCTTCACCCCGTCGACCTGCTCGGAGTTCGCGCAGAGACCGGGCAACTGTCTCGGCCGCACGGCGATCTCCTGCGGGTCGCCAACGACGAGGTCGGCCGGCAGACACCGGGGCTCCTGGTGCTCGAAGGGTTCAATCGTGGAGCAACCGAGTCGTACCTCGTGCCCTGGCTGACGCGGATGGACCAGTCGATCACACTCGGCGAATCCGCAAGTGCTGCATTTCAGACAGATACCTTTACCCGCTCGCCTGATCTCCTGCTCGCGGCCACCGCGATCAATGGCTCGACCACCGCACCGGTCGGTCCTGATCTGTGGGGCCGCGCCGTCGTCATCGACGTGCGGCACTGGACGATCTTCGACATCGCCGATATCGCACCAACCTGGATCTCGCCCCGAGTAGGGCGCAGTCCGGAGGCTGACGAGGTCGCAACCGAGGTTCTTCGCAGCGTCATGGCCACGGTGAATCCCTGGTGGCACGTCGACTCGTCGATCCTCAACGCCATCAAGTCATACGCACGAAGCCTCGCGGCGAACGCCGAGATACTCGCGGGCGATACCACGCACATTCGAACCACGATCGCGGAGTGCATCCTGCTGCCGTCCCTCGCCACGGCACTGAGCCGTGAAGAACTTGCATCCGCCGTGGAATCGCTTATCAAATGGGTGGCACCGAAGGACAAGGGCCTCCAAGCGCGACTGAATCGCCGCGCCGATCGGATCATCCAAGTCCTGTCATGAAGGTGACCGTCAAACCGGCAGCCCATCAGTCCGCTCGCGACCAACTGTGTGCTGACCTGTGCGTCCCCGCAGGCACCGGCCAGATCCCGCTCATCGCCGAGCTGCTCCGGGCCGTGTGCTTCGCGTCGACGTTCGACGGCACTCCTGTCAGTGAGGAGTTGCTGGTCGACCGCACCATGGAGTTGCTCGTATCCGCGTGCAGCGAACCTCTGCCGCCGCTGCGAGCACGCGTGAACCGAATCCTGACCATGCTCGAATCGACCGGCGAGCTCACTCGTCTCTTCGACGGAACCTGGCTTGGCGGGCATACTACCGCGATTCCCCAAGTCGGTTCGGCGACCCATCTTTTCGTATCGGGCACCCCGCTTCGCGGCCTATCCCATCAAGTTCGCAAACGAGTGGCCCTGCAGAACTCGCACCGAGTCATTCACTCGCCGCCTTCGACCGTACCGATTGTTGATCCAGACGTTTGGGTCGGCACCGCGCACCGTTCCCTGGCCGAGTGGACGGCGATGACCCTGAGCTCAGACGGTCTCGAACCCGTTCCCGCGAACGTGTTCGACGAGGCCGAGTTCACGTTCTATCGACCCGAACGATCAACGCGAGAAGCAGGAGACCGCGCGCGCTGGCATGGAACGGATTCGTCGCTGTCCGGGCGCGCACTCCTCCAGATCGCGCAGTTCCCTTACCCCGACCGTTACGCGGTCGGCGAGGTCCGCTCCGGCCGGCTCCACGCGTTCCGGTACATCGACTACAACAGCGCACGACGGCTCCAGTTCGGAATCGACCACCTCCGGGACCGCGGAACGAGGGCACGCCGCAAGGACAGCAACGGAACCGTCGAACTGTCACTCGTTCGTCCACTCCCCATGTTCGAAGCCCGCACACTGTTGCTCAGCGGCACACAGACCGACCAGACCACATGGTCTATCCCGACCGATCGCTTCGATGCTGCTTGCCATGTGTTGACAGGGGTCGGGGTGATGGTAGCGCGCTGATTCCGCAAGCCCGAACCTCCAGGCAGTGCATCGCACGTAGCTTCCCTGACGCAGCTCCCACGACTCGCACAGGACCACTGATCGCCGAGAGTCTCCGACCCACCGCTTACCCTGTAGCTGTTACTAGTTCGTGAAAGGAGACCGGGTGGCGTCGACTGACAGTGCCACGTCGCGTTATGCGCTCTCCTTCACCACCGGTGGTCTTCTCGTCCGCGAAGCCGTGCTGCTCACTCCGATCCATCTGACCGCGCAGGACTGGGATGCGACGCGCCGGACCGCCGTCGACGACAACGTCCTGCAGTCCGCCACGACGTCAGCCAACATCCGGCTCGTACGCGAGACCGTCCAACGCCTGCAAGCGTTCTCCGACACCGAACTCGAGGTTCTCATCGAGTCGAGCCCCACCGAACAGCATCACCTGATGTGGGCCGCCGCCTGCCGACGCTACGAGTTGATCGGCGACTTCGCCGAAGAAGTGCTGCGGGAGCGGTTTCTTCTGATGACGCCGACGGTCGGGAACGACGACTTCGACCGATTCCTGGCCGGCAAGAGCCTGTGGCATCCCGAGATCGACGGCATGGCAGCCTCGACGCGCCACAAACTTCGGCAGAATCTGTTCCGCATGCTCTGCGAAGCCGGACTGCGGACCGCCGCCGGCGACATCGTCCCCGCGGTGATCTCCGAGCGCGTCGTCGACCTCCTGGATCGCCGCATGCCCAGCGACCTCCGATTCTTTCCGACCACCACCCCCTTCACCTCTGGCGATCAGGTACAGCGAGATCAGGTACAGCGATGAGCACACCCCCGCGAAACCGCACCCACGACGAGAAGCACGTCTATGAAGTGCTGCGCAGCGACCGGTTCTTGAAAATGGAGGGCCTGTCGAAGGAAGTTCCCTTCTTCATCTATCACTATCCACCGGCCTGGGCGATCGATGTCGACGCCATGCGTGATCGCATCACCACCAAACTGCGCAGCGACGACGGCATCACCGTGATCGGAGTCGACCTCTACGATCTCGCCGTCGACCTTCTCACCGAGCGCGGCGTGTGGGATCGGGTGCTCGCCGCGGAGCCGACGATGGACAAGGGCGAGTTCCGCGAGATGCTCCAGGGCATGCTCGATCCGCACGATCATCTCGCGCCCGCGATCAGGACGCTGCTGGAGGCTGAGCAAACCACCGAACCGAACACCACCGTCGTCTTCCTCACCGGCATCGGCGAGGTGTTCCCGTTCATCCGCACCCACACGGTGCTGGAGAACTTGCAGAGCGTGGTGACCGGCCGGCCGCTGCTGGCATGGTTCCCGGGCACTTACGAGTTCACCCAATCCGCCGGACATCAGCTCCGCGCCCTGAACCTCAGCGCGAGCGACAGCTACTACCGAGCCAAGGACATCCTGGAGCAGGAGGCATGAGCATGACCACGATCGAGGAGATCTTCGCTAAACCGATCGACCGGTCGATCGAAGGCGTGATCAAGGCCGACGACACCTCCCAGCTCGCGACCGAGGTCGAGGAGTATGTGCTCACCAACGAGGCCGCCAAGGGCGTCGAGCAGGTGCTTGAGGCGTACACGAACTACACCAACGCCAACGGCGTGTGGATCTCCGGTTTCTTCGGCTCCGGCAAGTCGCACCTGTTGAAGATGATGGCTCATCTGCTCGGCGAAATCGACGGTCACGACTATCCGCGTGCCCAGGTCTGCACACAGTTCCGCGCGAAGGTGACCGGCAACGAGTTCCTTATCGGGTCGCTGGACAAGGCCGAGCGGATCCCGGCGACGAGCCTGCTGTTCAACATCGATCAGAAGGCCACGCTGATCGCAAAGGATCAGAAGGACGCCCTACTGAAGGTGTTCGTGAAGATCTTCGACGAGTCCCGCGGCTACTACGGCAACCAGGGACACATCGCCCGCTTCGAACGCGACCTCGACTCCCGCGGCCAGTATGTCGCCTTCCAACAGGCGTTCGAGCAGATCGCGGGCATAGCGTGGACGCAGGGCCGCGAGCAGGCCGCGTTGGAGGCCGGCAATATCGATAAGGCGTTCGCCGAGGTCAACGGCACCGAGAGCCCTGGCATCATCCGCCAGTACAGCGCCACCTATGCGGTCTCGATCGAGGATTTCGCCGACGAGGTGGCCGCCTGGCTCGACGCCCAGCCCACCGGCTATCGATTGAATTTCTTCGTCGATGAGGTCGGCCAGTTCATCGGCACCAACACCCAGCTCATGCTGAACCTGCAGACCATCGCCGAATCGTTGGCCACCAAATGCCAGGGCCGGGCATGGATCTTCGTGACCTCGCAGGAGGACATGGAGAAGGTCGGCGGCGACCGCACCAAGGCGCAGGCCAACGACTTCTCGAAGATTCAGGCGCGTTTCGCCAATCGTCTCAAGCTCACTAGCCAGGACGTCGAGGAGGTGATCCGTAAACGACTGCTGGCCAAGACCGACACCGCCGGCACTGCGGTCGCAGCCATCTACGATGCCGAGCACGCGAACTTCAAGACCTTGTTCGATTTCGTCGAAGGCCGCCATTACCCGAACTACCGCGACGAGGAGCACTTCGTCGGCACCTACCCGTTCGTCAGCTACCAGTTCCCGCTGTTTCAGGCGGCGATCGAATCGATCAGCGACCACAACCTCTTCGAGGGCCGCAACAGTTCGGTGGGCGAGCGGTCCATGCTCGGCGTCGTGCAGCAGGTCGCCACCGGGCTCGCAAATCAGCCGCTCGGCACGCTCGCCTCCTTCGGTCAGATGTTCGAGGGCATCCGGGCATCGCTGAAGTCGGCCAACCAGCGGGCCATCCTGTCCGCCGAGAACGCCTGCGACAGCGGCAAACTCAGCCCGCTCGCGGTGCTGCTGCTCAAAGCGCTGTTCCTGGTGAAGTACGTCGACAGCTTCAAGGCCACGCCCCGCAACCTCACGGTGCTGGTCTACGACCGCTTCGGCACCGATCTCACCCGGCTCGGCAAGGACGTCGTCGAGGCGCTGAACACGTTGGAGGCGCAGACCTATATCCAGCGCAACGGCGACCTGTACGACTATCTGACCAATGAGGAGCAGAAGATCGAGCAGGAGATCAAGGATGTCGACATCGACGGCTCCGATGTCGCCGCCAAGCTCAACAGGCTGCTCGCCGAGTCGGTGGTGAAGACCACCAAGGCGGTCGGGAAGAACGGTCAGAACTTTCCGTTCGGCTACAAGCTCGACACGGTCTCCTACGGCAGACAGTATGAGCTGGCGTTGCATGTCATCAGCCCAGAGACTGATTTCAGCTTGGAGCAGGTCAAGATGCAGAGCGCCGGCTTCGACGAGCTCCGCGTGGTGCTGCCGACCGAAGCCAACCGTGTCCTGGCCGATCTGCGTCTGCTGCTCAAGACCGAGAAGTACGTCAAACGCGCACAAGGGTCGAGCCGCACGGCGATCGAGACCCGCATCCTGGGTGAGAAGGGCACCCAGAACGCCGAGCGGGAGAAGGAGATCGTCGAACGGCTGCGGGCCGCAGTGGGATCCTCGACGCTGATCCACAATGCCGGCGTGCTCGAGGTGACCGCCACCGACCCGCAGATGCGTGTCAACGACGGTTTCGGGAAGGTCATCGCCGCCACCTACACCAATCTGGGCATGCTCGGCGGCAAGATCTTCGGCGAGAAAGACTTGGGCGGGCTGGTACATCCGGTCGACGATGCGCTCACCGGAATCGGTGGACATCTCGATGTGCCCGCCGACGATGTCCTGGCCCATCTGGTGATGCGCGGTAAGCGGCACGAGATGGTGACGATGAAGAACCTCATCGAGCGGTACACCAGCAAGCCGTATGGTTGGGATCAGTGGTCCATCGCCGCTGTGGTGGCCTACCTCGCCGGGCAGAGCCAGATCGAGATCTTCCTCGACGGCAAGGCGCTGGCCCGCACGGAGATCGTCGGGGCGCTGCGCAACACTCAGCAATATCCGAAGTTGATCGTCGCGCCGCAGCGCGTGTACGACCAGAAGGTCGTGAAACTGTTCCGCACCTTCGTCATCGATTTCACCGACGACGGCGCCGTCACCAAGGACGCCGCCGAGCTCGGCCGGGTCGGCAAGGAGCATTTGGAGGCCAAGCTCGCCGAGCTGAAGGCACTGCGTGCGGGGGCGGCCACCTACCCGTTCATCGATCAACTCGACGAGCCGATCGAGCTGCTGGCCGAGCTGAGCAGCAATGCGGCACCGTGGTTTGTGGAGCATTTCGCCGGCGCCGACGATCTCCTCGACGCCAAGGACAACTCGATTGATCCGATCAAAGCGTTCCTCAATGGCAACCAGCGAACCATCTACGACGACGCGCACTCATTCATGCAGGCCAACGGCACCAATATTGCCTATCTGCCTGCCGGTGCGGCCGATGGCATTGAGACCGCGCTGGAGGATCCGCAGATCTTCCGTGGCACCAAGACCACACAGCTCGGCACCGCGGTGGCGGAGCTGCGGAAGCAGATCGACGGTGTGATCGCCGACGAGCGGGAGGCCGCCACCGCCAAGATCGACGACTACTGGAAGCAGGTTCCGGTCAGTGCCTCCTATGAGGCCGCCACCGACGCGGCGCGCGAGTCGGTGGCCCGCCGCGCCGAGCAGGCGCGGGAACGCATCAGGACGCAGACCCAGATCCCGGCCATCCGCCACCAGGCTGCACAGTTCGCCGACACCGTCTACCCGGCGATCCTCGACGAGCTCGAAGCCGCGAAACGGCCAGTACCGAAGTCCGGCGGCGAGGACGGCCCGAAGCCGCCGCATGCGCCGACCAAGCAGTCGGTCTCGATCAAGAAGCTCTCTCTGCCGGGAACCGGCAGCGTGCTCGAAACCGAGGACCAGGTCGACGTCTACCTCGATTCACTACGCCGCACCCTGATCGACGCGATCAGGGACAACAAACGCATCACGCTCTGACACCCGTCTCGCCCACTCCGCGCATCTCTCCGCGACAGCACGTTGAAGGACACCTCATGGACACCAAGCCTCTCGAGAACTTCGCGAAGGCCGCACGCCGCGAACTGATCGCCGCCGTCGAGGCCCGGGTCTCGACGGTTCTGGCCGTAGGTTCCGTCGCGCGCAGCGAGCGCGCCCAGACCATCGGCCAGTTGGAGTCCCAGATTGCGGAGCACGGTCGCGAGCATGTGATCGACCAGGTCGCCTACACCTGGTTCAACCGGTTGATCGCACTGCGGTACATGGATGCGCGCGGCTATACCGGTGTCGGTATCGTCTCCCCCGCGTCGGGTCAGACGCATGGCCAGCCTGAGATCCTGGCCGACGCCAAACGCGGCGACCTCGACACCGATGTGGTCACCAGCAGCCGCATCCAGGAGGCGGTCATCGGTCTGCTCGACGGCACCCGCCGCAGCACCGACGCCGAGGGCGAAGCCTACGCCCTGCTGTTGACCGAGTACTGCCGTCACTGGCACAAGACCATGCCGTTCATGTTCGAAGGCGAGGGCGCCTACACCGAACTGCTCGTCCCGGCCGGACTGCTCGCCGACGGCGCCATCCTGGCCCGGGCCCGCGATGTGCTGACCGAGGACGTCTGCGACGACGTCGAGGTCATCGGCTGGCTCTACCAGTTCTACATCTCGGAACGCAAAGACGAGGTCTTCGCCGGGTTCAAGAAGAACAAGAAGGCCGGCGCCGACGAGATCCCCGCCGCCACCCAGTTGTTCACCCCGCATTGGATCGTCCGCTACCTCGTCGAGAACTCCGTCGGCCGACTCTGGATGCTCAACCATCCGGACTCCCGGCTGGTAGAGCAGATGGACTACTACATCGCTCCCCTGCCGACCGAAGACGAACCGACCGAGCCTGCCGAGACCTTCTTGAAGATCTCCGGGCCGGAAGAACTGACCGTCATCGACCCAGCCTGCGGCTCGGGTCACATGCTCACCTACGCCTTCGACCTGCTGTATGCGATCTATGAGGAAGCGGGCTATGCGCCATCGGACATCCCGGGCCTGATCCTCACCCACAATCTGTACGGCACCGAGATCGACCCTCGCGCCGGCGCTCTCGCTGCTTTCGCCCTCACGATGAAGGCGCGGGCGCGGCAGCGCACGTTCTTCAACAAGCGGGTCAAACCGAACATCTGCGTGATCACGCCGGTCATTCTCGACGTCAGCGACCTCGAACAGCTCGTCGCCTCCGGTGACGACCAGGACGCACAACGTGCATTCTGGCGGAAGTTCGAGCACGCAGACACCTTCGGAGCGTTGATTCGCCCCGATGCGACACAGACCGCGCTCGCCGCAAGTCGAGTCGCCGAGCTCGCTGAACACGATGACCTGTTCACCACCGCCTTGATTGACCGCGCGTCTCTGGTCCTCGGGCAGGCTGAGTATCTTGCCCGTCGGTACGCGGTTGCGATCGCGAACCCGCCGTACATGGGATCGAAGCAGATGAACGCTCTTCTTTCACAGTTCATGAAGGACGAGTACCCAAACAGCAAGTCAGACCTCTTCGCCGCTTTCATCGAACGCTGCACCAGCCTCGCGCGGCCGCACGGAGCGGCAGCAATGATCACCATGCAGTCATGGATGTTCC
>NZ_JBCDWL010000030.1:0-14480 GCF_039946255.1 Gordonia aichiensis
GTGCGGTCATCGTGATGACTCCGTTCGAGGATTCTGTGGAAGGTTGACTCGAAGGATCACACGGTGACCGCTCTCGTACCGAGCAGCTGGTCACCGCGGTTACACCACTCTAAGGGGCACTACCCGAGCGGGGATGGTCCCAACGATCTCCTCGGGGAGGTGGAGCAGTGAGCGTGTTCCCCGCGCGAGCGGGGATGGTCCCGTGATTGCTGACTTGCAGAAGTGGCGGACCGAGTGTTCCCCGCGCGAGCGGGGATGGTCCCGTCGCGCCGAACCCGTTGACGTTGTTCACTGGGTGTTCCCCGCGCGAGCGGGGATGGTCCCACATCGAGAGTGAGTTCCCACTTGGTGGGCTCGTGTTCCCCGCGCGAGCGGGGATGGTCCCGCCTCAGCCTGCTTCGTCAGCGCCGCATACACGTGTTCCCCGCGCGAGCGGGGATGGTCCGGCGTCGAGTCGTCCGACTGTGGCCTCACCGACGTGTTCCCCGCGCGAGCGGGGATGGTCCCACTTCACGGGTCGTGCCATTCGGCAACTCCTGGTGTTCCCCGCGCGAGCGGGGATGGTCCCTCGGCGACCATCGGGGTGGTGACGTGCGTGTCGTGTTCCCCGCGCGAGCGGGGATGGTCCCGCATCGATGATGTGATCGTGGCGATCTCGGCGGTGTTCCCCGCGCGAGCGGGGATGGTCCCCCGAACGTCCTTCTGCACGAGGCGACGGCGCTGTGTTCCCCGCGCGAGCGGGGATGGTCCGTCTGTTTTGTCTCCGGCCGCGTAATCGATCGGGTGTTCCCCGCGCGAGCGGGGATGGTCCCGCGAGAACTCGAAGGCGATCGTGTGGAAGTGCGTGTTCCCCGCGCGAGCGGGGATGGTCCTCGCGGCCGCAAACTCGGAGAGCGGGAGGTTGAGTGTTCCCCGCGCGAGCGGGGATGGTCCCTGGTCGATCACCCACGACATGGCGAGCGTCTCGTGTTCCCCGCGCGAGCGGGGATGGTCCCGAGCCTTGAACCGCAGCGCGACCATGTCCCGCGTGTTCCCCGCGCGAGCGGGGATGGTCCAGCACGACGGCGGCGGCGCGCTCACGAGGCACGTGTGTTCCCCGCGCGAGCGGGGATGGTCCCCCGTCACCATCGGGAATCACAAACGTCGTCGAGTGTTCCCCGCGCGAGCGGGGATGGTCCCCGTCGACCTGCGCACCGCAGCCGAAGCGCTCGGTGTTCCCCGCGCGAGCGGGGATGGTCCCAAATCAGTGCGATGCGCGATATCAAGCTGCCCGTGTTCCCCGCGCGAGCGGGGATGGTCCGTACCGCGACCCATCGAGAGTGAGGCGCCACAGGTGTTCCCCGCGCGAGCGGGGATGGTCCTGCCTGTGCAATTTCTGCGACCTCATTGCGGGCGTGTTCCCCGCGCGAGCGGGGATGGTCCCTGCGGATGCACAGCCTCTCCGGTCTCCGGATCGTGTTCCCCGCGCGAGCGGGGATGGTCCCAGACGAATACGACGCACCCTCATCAAGCATTCGTGTTCCCCGCGCGAGCGGGGATGGTCCCGTAGAGGTCAACTCGTCGAATAAGAAGGAAGTGTGTTCCCCGCGCGAGCGGGGATGGTCCCACGCACTCCTCCGCATCAGAACGATGCCGATCGTGTTCCCCGCGCGAGCGGGGATGGTCCGACCAAGGTGACATTCACCTGTGCCCCGGCGTCGTGTTCCCCGCGCGAGCGGGGATGGTCCGGTGAAGTTCGAGGCGTTGGGTATTGCGATTCGGTGTTCCCCGCGCGAGCGGGGATGGTCCCAAGTCTCTTCTTCCCCTGTTCCCCTGTTCCCCGTGTTCCCCGCGCGAGCGGGGATGGTCCGTGACGGCACTGCGAGTGAAGCTCGGCGCTTCAGTGTTCCCCGCGCGAGCGGGGATGGTCCGCCCATCCGTCGCTACGGCTGGACATGTAGGGGTGTTCCCCGCGCGAGCGGGGATGGTCCCTGGTAGCCGAGGTTGAGGCGTCGCGGGAGATGGTGTTCCCCGCGCGAGCGGGGATGGTCCCACGCGGCGCGGCTTCTTCCAACGGAGCGGCTCGTGTTCCCCGCGCGAGCGGGGATGGTCCCGAATCTCTGGTAGGTGCTCGCGAGCCAATTCGGTGTTCCCCGCGCGAGCGGGGATGGTCCCCCATCAGCACTGCATCTGGGGGGGGCGGCCCGTGGTGTTCCCCGCGCGAGCGGGGATGGTCCCGACCCGCACGTCGTCGCAGATGACAGCACCGAGTGTTCCCCGCGCGAGCGGGGATGGTCCTTGAGGGCAATGTGGCGACATTCCATACCCCCGGTGTTCCCCGCGCGAGCGGGGATGGTCCCGCGAGTGCCGCACAGACCTCATGTGCGGCCTCGTGTTCCCCGCGCGAGCGGGGATGGTCCCATGTCGGCAACTTCCACGCTTGTAATTACGTCGTGTTCCCCGCGCGAGCGGGGATGGTCCGTTCCTTGAATTGACCGGCATCGAATTCGATCAGTGTTCCCCGCGCGAGCGGGGATGGTCCCCGTCCGCGCGGTAGTCTTCCCAGCTACCACGGGTGTTCCCCGCGCGAGCGGGGATGGTCCCTCGGCGTAAGCGAGGGCCCTCTCGGCGGCGCCGTGTTCCCCGCGCGAGCGGGGATGGTCCTTCCACATCGCGATGTACAGCAGCCGCGACCACGTGTTCCCCGCGCGAGCGGGGATGGTCCTGAGACGATTCGGTTCGAGAAGTCGGTAGGCGGGTGTTCCCCGCGCGAGCGGGGATGGTCCCCCCAGTACGTCAAATGCACGTTGCGCGGTCTCGTGTTCCCCGCGCGAGCGGGGATGGTCCCGGTGTTGACGCACCGCCTGGGCTGTTCTATTTGTGTTCCCCGCGCGAGCGGGGATGGTCCCCCGGCGACCTCCGCGCCCAACCGACGATCAAGGTGTTCCCCGCGCGAGCGGGGATGGTCCCGATCTTGCCAATATCCTGCGCAACCTCCGATGGTGTTCCCCGCGCGAGCGGGGATGGTCCCGAGGAGATCCCGGCGCCGACGTACGGGAGCCGGTGTTCCCCGCGCGAGCGGGGATGGTCCCACGGACCCGGCAGTGTTTGGTCTTGACGCGGAGTGTTCCCCGCGCGAGCGGGGATGGTCCCAATTCACCGTCACGCTCAACCTGGACATCAAAGTGTTCCCCGCGCGAGCGGGGATGGTCCCCAGCAGTGGGCCGACATCCGCATCCCAGCACTGTGTTCCCCGCGCGAGCGGGGATGGTCCCCGACAGCACACCCTCGCCCGACAGTGGTGCGGGTGTTCCCCGCGCGAGCGGGGATGGTCCCGCACCCGGCCCGGACGACGCGAAGACCAGGGCGTGTTCCCCGCGCGAGCGGGGATGGTCCCTTCAAGAACATGTCGAGCATCCGACTGTCGACGTGTTCCCCGCGCGAGCGGGGATGGTCCCACCAGACCCGAATGAGGGTTCCGCGACTGGTTGTGTTCCCCGCGCGAGCGGGGATGGTCCCGTGGCGCGCGAGCCTGGTGCAAGGTGGGCGCGGTGTTCCCCGCGCGAGCGGGGATGGTCCCGAATCGTCTCATTCGGCAGATACAAGGTCTCCGTGTTCCCCGCGCGAGCGGGGATGGTCCAATCGTCGTGCGGCCTGGCGTGCCACTGCTGGGGTGTTCCCCGCGCGAGCGGGGATGGTCCCACCTCGGCGTGAGTCTTCCCGCCGACCTCGTTGTGTTCCCCGCGCGAGCGGGGATGGTCCCCAGCCTCAGACCGCGCCCGCTGATACTGCTTTGTGTTCCCCGCGCGAGCGGGGATGGTCCCGGTCTCGTGCAGACTCCCAGTTTCGGGCGTCCGTGTTCCCCGCGCGAGCGGGGATGGTCCTGCGCACGCCGAGTTCGTGGACGCGGACCGCCGGTGTTCCCCGCGCGAGCGGGGATGGTCCCCGACACCAAGCATCGACGTCAGGCTGAAGAGGGTGTTCCCCGCGCGAGCGGGGATGGTCCCCGACGTTTCTGTCTCGCGTTACGGTACGTACGGTGTTCCCCGCGCGAGCGGGGATGGTCCCCTCATTCGTCAGGTTCAGGACCGCCTGCAATTGTGTTCCCCGCGCGAGCGGGGATGGTCCTCCGGCCGAGCACCTGCCGAGGGTGCGGGCGGCGTGTTCCCCGCGCGAGCGGGGATGGTCCCCCGAGTACGTCAAATGCGCGTTGCGCGGTCTCGTGTTCCCCGCGCGAGCGGGGATGGTCCCGGCCCCCGACCTGGATAGAGGTCGAGGGCCAAGTGTTCCCCGCGCGAGCGGGGATGGTCCCACATCCGGGAACTCAACCGCCAACCGCTCCGCGTGTTCCCCGCGCGAGCGGGGATGGTCCCGCCGCCGTCGAATCCGGCACCACGAATGTCGTGTGTTCCCCGCGCGAGCGGGGATGGTCCCGGCGCCACGCTCGCGGGGACATCGAAGACTGTGGCGAAGTCGACGTGCCGGCCGATCGCCGACGGATCCGCCGAGTAATCGTTGCCGTCCACGCGCACGTAGTAGTCCCGCGCCAACCGCACCCGCCCGGTCAACCCGACGGCCGGCGGCACCGGCGGCAACACCGTCATCGCCGCCAGATCCTGCTCGAGGAAATCCGCCGGCCGGCCGTGCAACGACCGCACCGTCCTGGTGTTGGCCTTCGGCAGCCACAGGCCCAGCTGCTCGTTGAAGTCGGTCGGTGAGGCGAACTCACGCCCCGGCAGGAACGACGTCTCGAAGTACCCGTTGTTGCGTTCGGTCATGCCCTTGAACTCGCCGGTCCCGTGGAGGTGCCAACACGATCTTCGTGCCCAGAGTGCCGGCGAACATCGCGGCCCGATCGGTGAGCTTGCCTCGTCCTCCGATCGCTGACTCCCGGTCCCACACAAGGGTTTTCGATACTTTGCCGATCCCAAAGATGAGTTCCCACATGCCGGCGAGGATGTCTCCGCCCTGTCGGGACGGGATCATCATCGCCGCCAAGAACTTCGAGAACGTCAGCGTCATCACCAGCACCGGCAAGATCGCCGTCTGCCCATAGCCAGTCGGGATCCGCGTCTCCGGAAACCACAAGTCCATCTGCGCCGACTCACCCGGTACGCGCACGATCCGATCAGCCGGATCGATCCCGACATAATCCGGCCGGATCTCACGGATCCGGTCCTTCAAAATCGTCAGCGAGTTCGTCCACCCGATCCGCTCAGCGATCACCGTCGCCGGCATCCGCGCATCCAACATCAACTGCTGCCGGATCTGCGGTTCGACAGCATCGACCAACGACCCCCTCGACGCCCGCCGGTACGTCGGCGGCTCCTCCGACCGCAACGCCGCCCGCACCGTGTTCCTGGCAACACCCGTCCGACGAACAATCGCCTTGATCGATAGCCCCTCGGCCCTGTGCAGCCGCCGGATCTCGGCCCAATCTTCCACTGAAATCACACCCTCCAGAGTGTCGAAGGGGGTCAACATTCACCCGTCGTCTGGGGGTCAGTATTCACGCGTCGTCGACAGATGGTCCCTCAAAGCCGATTTCGAGGCCGAGAAGCTGCGGGTGTTCCCCGCGCGAGCGGGGATGGTCCCCACCGGTCAGCGACCTCCGAGAGCTGTTCTCGGTGTTCCCCGCGCGAGCGGGGACGGTCCCTGACCGGATCGCCGAAGGCTGGTGAGTATCCGGTGTTCCCCGCGCGAGCGGGGATGGTCCCGTGATCTTGCACGCCGTGGCCTGACAACTGATGTGTTCCCCGCGCGAGCGGGGATGGTCCCACTCTGTCGCACAAGGGAAAAGCTGCACTACGTGTTCCCCGCGCGAGCGGGGATGGTCCCACGACGGGCGCGGCACGCTGCTGCACCCGCTGGTGTTCCCCGCGCGAGCGGGGATGGTCCCACCTACGCAACCAATGTGGCACACGTCGCGAAGTGTTCCCCGCGCGAGCGGGGATGGTCCCACTGTGGTTGCCTGTCACCTCGGTCAGACGGAGTGTTCCCCGCGCGAGCGGGGATGGTCCCTCCGGCACACGCCCGCCCGTTTGGAAGATGCTGTGTTCCCCGCGCGAGCGGGGATGGTCCCGCGTCACCTGCGCCCGTCAAACTCTCGGCGCCGTGTTCCCCGCACGAGCGGGGATGTCCAGTAAGTCATTCCGCCATCGCCCCTGGCAGTCGGCTGCCTACGAAACGACAGGCGGGTCATTCCGACTATCGTCTGGCCCGTGCCTTCACGATCTGCTGCAGATCGCGCTTGCCGGTCACCTTATCCAGCGCGATGTCGTCGATCTGGTCGAAGGTCAGGACCGCTTCGGGGCGGGCCAACCGCTGGACCTCCTCTTTCGACGGTTCCGGAGCCAGGGCGGCGACCTCCAGGAAGCTCCAACCGTCGATCGAATCGTGGACCCACTGACGCTGATCTTCGGGCAGCTGATAGTCGTGAGAGAGATACCAGTTGGCGATCAACCGCTGTTGCGCGGGCAGTAGGGTCCAGATCTTCACCCGATCGATGCGTGCATGGGCGTCGGGCCTGGACACGCCGACCCAGGCGATCTCCCCCTCGTCGTCGAGAAACTGCCAGAACTTCCACTTCCGCACATCGACCATGCGACCGTCTCCTTTCAAGACCCGGGCGCCCCACCGAACTCGGCCGCCTCGGCCGCTCCTTCACCATAGGCGCGGCTCGACTTCGCGTGTGACAGCCGACTTCAATACCCTGGGGAGGTGACGAACACCGCCCCCGACTCTGCAGACCGCCGCTCCGCCTGGTCGCTGTCCATCGCCGACCTCGCGCAGGCCGCAGTCTTCGCCGCGCTGATCGCGGTCCTGGGTCTGCCCGGTCAGATCAACCTCGCAGCGGGGGTGCCCATCACGCTGCAGACCCTCGGTGTCATGCTGGCCGGCGCCGTTCTGGGACCGAAGAAGGGCACCCTGGCGGTGGTCATCTTCATGATCCTGGCGATCGCCGGCCTGCCGATCCTGGCGGGCGGCCGCACCGGCATGGTGTCGCTGAGCGCGCCGACCGCAGGCTACTTCGTCGGCTTCCTGCCCGCGGTCATCGTGATCGGGCTGCTGACTGCGGCGATGATGCCGAAGTACAACGTCTTCGCGGGCATCGCCATCAACATTCTCGGCGGCGTCGCGGTGATCTACGCCTGCGGCATCGTCGGGCTGCTGCTGCGCACCGACCTGTCGCTGACGGCCGCGATCACCACCAACGGCCCGTTCGTCATCGGTGACCTCCTCAAGGCGGTGGTCGCGGCCCTGGTCGCGGCCCCCGTGCACCGTGGGCGACCCGGCCTGATCAGCCCGCTGCGCCGCACCGCCCGTGGCTGACGCCGCCGCGACGTCGGTCGTGTTCGACGGCGTCGAGCACGCCTTCGGCGACCGCACCGTCCTGCGCGGAATCGACCTGACCATCACCGAGCGCCGCGTCGGCATCGTCGGCGCCAACGGCAGCGGCAAGTCGACGCTCGCCCGGATGATCAACGGGCTGGTGCTGCCCGAGGCGGGCAGCGTCGTCGTCAACGGCCTCGACGTGCGCAAGAACAAGCGCAAGGTGCGCCGCGACGTCGGCTTCATCTTCTCCGACCCCGACCGGCAGATCATCATGCCGACGGTCGCCGAGGACATCGAGCTGTCGCTGTCGCGGATCGTCTCCGACCGCGCCCAGCGTCGCAGCCGGGCACGCGAGGTCCTCGCCGACTTCGGGCTGGCCGGTCACGCCGATCAGCCGGCCCACCAGCTCTCCGGCGGCCAGAAGCAACTCCTCGCGCTGGCCGCGGTGATGGTGGTGGGCCCCAGCATCCTGGTGGCGGACGAGCCGACCACCATGCTCGACCTGCGCAACTCGCTCATGCTGCGCGGCGTCTTCGCCGACCTCGCCGAACAACTGATCGTGCTGACCCACGACCTGCCGATGCTCGACGACTTCGACCGCGTCATCGTCCTCGACGACGGCCGCGTGGTCGCCGACGACGCCCCCGGCCCCGCGGTGGCGTTCTACCGGGAACTGATGAGCCGATGATCGGCGTCTACGTCCCCGGCCGGTCCCTGCTGCACCGCCTGCCCGCGGGCGTCAAGATCGTCGCGCTGATGGCGTCGATCATCACCGTGGCCCTGGTGGTCCGCACCCCGCAGGCGGCGGGCATCGCGCTGGCCGCCACCGCGGCCGCCTTCGCGCTGGCCCGGATCCGGCCGCGCAACGCGTGGTCACAGGTCCGCGGCGTGGTGTGGGTGCTGGCAGCGCTGTTCGTCTTTCAATGGCTCCTCACCGACGCCGCCCGCGCCTTCGTCGTCTGCGCCGTCCTGTTGGCCTCGGTGGGTCTGGCGGCAGTGGTCACGCTGACCACCCGCACCGCCGACATGTTGGAGGCGATCCTCACCGGTCTGAGTCCGCTGAAACGTTTCGGGGTCCGCACCGACCTGATCGCGATGGCCTTCGCGCTCACCATCCGCAGCATCCCGTTGATCGCCGAGGTCCTGTCCCAGGTCGATCAGGCCCGTCGGGCGCGCGGGCTGCGGGCCGGACCCCGCGTGCTTCTCGCGCCGACGGTCCTGGCGGCCCTGCAGACCGCCGACGGTTTCGCCGAGACGCTCGCCGCACGCGGAATGGACTGACCGACACCTGTCCCCGAGCGATCGCCCGCCTGATGTCGACCGCTTAGCGCCGCAGTGTCTAAACTGGATCATGGCTGTCGAATCAGCCGACGAACCGACGATCAGAGGAGGACGTGGTGGATCACAGCCGCCGCCTGTCCCTCGCGTTGTTCGCGCACACGGTTCATCTGCTGACCGATCACTGTCTGTAGAGCGCCTGCCTCTCTGCGGTTCAGCCGTTCCTGCGGCACCGCGCGCAGCGCTCCCCCTCCACGGGCTCGCGTCGTCGCCGTGACATGTCTTCATCTCGCGTCGCCGGCGCCGGGCATCATCCGCCGCACTCCCCATCGGACGTGCTGACGTCCACCAGTCATTAGCGAGGAAACTCCATGTCGCCCACCATTTTCGACGACGCCACCGCCCTCATCGGCCGCACCCCGCTGGTCCGCCTCAACCGCATCACCGATGGCGCACAGGCCACCGTTCTGGCCAAGCTCGAGTACTACAACCCGACCAACTCGGTGAAGGACCGCATCGGCGTGGCGATCGTCGACGCCGCCGAGGCGTCCGGCGACCTGCCGGCCGGCGGCACCATCGTCGAAGCCACCAGCGGCAACACCGGCATCGCCCTGGCGATGGTCGGCGCCGCCCGCGGCTACAACGTCGTGCTGACGATGCCCGAGTCGATGTCGAAGGAGCGTCGGGCACTGCTGCGCGCCTTCGGCGCCGAGCTGGTGCTGACCGCGGCCGGTGACGGGATGTCGGGCGCGGTGGCCGCCGCGGAGAAGATCGCCGCCGAACGCCCCGGCTCGGTGCTGGCCCGCCAGTTCGCCAACCCGGCCAACGCCGAGATCCACCGTCGCACCACCGCCGAGGAGATCTGGGCCGACACCGACGGCACCGTCGACGCCGTCGTCGCCGGCATCGGAACCGGCGGCACGATCACCGGCATCGGACAGGTGATCAAGGAGCGCAAGCCCGAGGTGAAGGTCTTCGCGGTGGAGCCGGCCGAATCGGCGATCCTCAACGGCGGCGCCCCCGGGCCGCACAAGATCCAGGGCCTGGGCGCCAACTTCGTGCCCGAGGTCCTCGACCGCGACGTGTACGACGAGGTCGTCGACATCGACGCACCGACCTCCGTCGAGTGGGCCCGCCGCGCCGCCACCGAGGAGGGCCTGCTGGTCGGCATCTCTTCCGGCGCCGCGCTGGCCGCCGCCGTCGCCGTCGCCAAGCGCCCCGAGATGGCGGGCAAGACCATCGTGGTCGTCCTGCCCGACTTCGGCGAGCGCTACCTGTCGACGATCCTCTTTGACGGACTCGTGGACTGATGAGCACCCCGGCGGTCTCTCTGCTGACCACGTTGCGCGAGGATCTGCAGGCTGCGCGCGACCGCGACCCGGCCGCGCGGACGGCCGTCGAGGTGGCGCTGGCCTACCCCGGCGTCCACGCCCTGTGGTTCCACCGGGTGGCCAGTCGCCTCTGGCATTCCGGCGGCGCGCTGAAGCTCCCCGCGCGGCTGCTCTCGCAGTTCGCGCGGCTGGTCACCGGGATCGAGATCCATCCGGGCGCGGTGATCGGGCGCCGGATGTTCATCGATCACGGTATGGGCGTGGTGATCGGTGAGACCGCCGAGATCGGCGAGGACGTCGTGATGTTCCACGGCTCCACGCTGGGCGGGGTCAGCATGTCGAAGGGCAAGCGGCACCCCACCGTCGGCAATCGCGTCCTGATCGGCGCCGGCGCGAAGGTTCTGGGCCCGATCACCATCGGCGACGACGCCAAGATCGGCGCCAACGCGGTAGTGGTGCGCGACGTGCCCGCCGGCGACGTCGCGATCGGTCCGGCCGCGAAGGTGCGGGCCGGGCGCCCCGCCGTCGACCCCTACGCCGAGCCCGCGCTGTTCATCTGACCGACAGACGCCGGGCGCACCAGAGATCCGGGTGCCATCGAAGTTCGCAGCGAACCTCGATTGCACCCGGATCTCTTGGTCTCTGCGCCCGTCTCAGGCGTTCTCGGTCTTGGTCACCGGGGTGATCGACAGCCGCAGCGCTCCCGGAGCGCTCGCGGGCACCATCGGCGCCTTGGGCGCCACCGCGGACAGGCGCTGATACGCCTGACCCTGCGCGGGCCGCGAATCGGCCTCCCCCTTGTTGGGCCACAGCGAGATGGCGCGCTCGGCCTGCGCGGAGATCGACAGCGACGGATTGACGCCCAGGTTCGCGGTGATCGCCGCGCCGTCGGTGATGTGCAGCGTCGGGTAGTTCCACACCCGGTGGTACGGGTCGATGACGCCCTTGGCCGGGTCGTCGGAGATCACGCATCCACCGAGGTAGTGAGCGGTGAGCGGCATGTTGACGATGTCGCCCCAGGTTCCGCCCGAGAGGCCGCCGGGCAGCTTGGCGGCGATGCGGCGGGTGGCCTCGTTGCCCTCGGGGATCCACGTCGGGTTCGGCTCCCCGATGCCCTGCTTACTGGTCACGTACTTGAACGGACCGCGCTTGCGGACGAACGTGGTCAGCGAGTTGTTGTTGTTCTGCATCACCAGGGCGATGACGGTGCGTTCGCTCCAGCGTCGCACCAGCAGCAGCCGCACCAGCATCAGCGGATTCTTCGCCACCTGCTTGAGGAACTGACCGAACCGGTTCGGCACACTGCCGCCGTCGGTGAGCAGGGTCTGCAGATACGCCATCGCATTGCTGCCCTTGCCATAGCGGACCGGTTCGATGTGCGTGTTGGACGTCGGGTGGAACGACGAGGTGATCGCCACCCCCTCGGTGAAGTCACGGCTGGGGTCGTACTTGCGCGCCTGCGCGCCCAGGATCGACTCGGAGTTGGTCCGGGTCAGCACGCCCATCGCATCCGACACCTTCGGCAGCGTCGAACCCTTGGCGCGGTGCATGATCTTCTGGGTGTTGAAGGTGCCCGCGGCGACGATCACCTGGTCGGCGGTGAACTGGCGACGCCGAGCACCCAGCGGCCCCCACGACGACGAGCCGTGCGCCGAGACCAGCCACGACCCGTCGGCGCGCTGCTCGAGGCGGTCGACGGTCGTCCGGTCGACGATGGTCGCGCCGCCGCGTTCGGCGAGGCCGAGGTAGTTCTTCATCAGCGTGTTCTTGGCGCCGACGCGGCAGCCGGTCATGCAGGCGCCGCACTCGGTGCAGGCGGTGCGCTCGGGTCCGGCACCGCCGAAGTACGGGTCGGCCACCTTCTCGCCGGGTGCGCCCTCACCGCCGGTCTTGGCGCCGAAGAAGACGCCGACCGGAGTGGCGGTGAAGGTGTCGCCGACCCCCATCTCCTCGGCGACCTCCTTCATGATGCGGTCGGAGTTGGTGAACGTCGGGTTGGTGACCACCCCGAGCATCCGGCGGGCCTGCTCGTAGTGCGGGGTGAGCTCGGCCTCCCAGTCGGTGATGTGGTTCCACTGCGGGTCGGTGAAGAACGGCGTCGGCGGCTTGTAGAGCGTGTTGGCGTAGTTGAGCGAACCGCCGCCGACACCGGCACCGGCGAGCACCATCACGTCCTTGAGCATGTGCACGCGCTGAATGCCCATCAGCCCCAGCTTGGGCGCCCACACGAACTTGTTCAGGCGCCAACTGGTCTTGGCGAACTGGTCGTCTTCGAAGCGCCGACCGGCTTCGATCACGCCGACCCGGTAGCCCTTCTCGACGAGGCGGAGCGCACTGACGCTCCCCCCGAAGCCGGAGCCGATGATGAGGACGTCGAAGTCAGTCTGCGCCATAACGAACCATACTAATGATCATTGTCTCGTTTCCGATAGTAAGCGCAGACTAAGTCGTCGCGGCGACGACGCCGGGCGCCACGAATCTGGCGATCATGTCGCGCTCGTCGCGCGTCGTCTCGCCCGGCACGGCCAGCAGGGAGACGATCACCCGCACCAGCCATCGCGCGGCCGCTCCCGTGTCCTCGGCACCGCCCTCGCCATCGCTGTCCGGTCGCAGGAACGCCGCCGCGGCAGCACCGATCACCTCCGACGACAACGCGAGCTCGCCGGCCACTCCCGCCCCGCGCGGGACGAACCAGACCGCCAGCGCCGGATCGTCGCGCACCAGGGCGAGGGCTCCGAGGACGGCCTCGGTCAGCCTCTCCTGCGGGTCGACGATGCCGGCGACCGCCGCGTCGACGGTCCGACCGATCCGCCGTGCGACCCGCTCGACGTAGGCCAGCTGCAGTTGCCGACGCCCGTCGAAGTAGCGGTACAGGGTGGCCCGCGAGCATCCGACGGCCGCGGCCAGCTCGGCCATCGACGCGTCCGGCCCCTCGGCGGCGAAGACCTCGCCCGCGATCTGCAGGATCCGTTCCTGCACGGCCTCGCGGCGAGTGCCGCGCATCCAGTCCGCCGCCGGAACCGACATCGCTTCGGCGCCCGTCACGGGATGAACGGCACGACGACGGGGCGGCGGACGTAGTGGCCGGTGGCCCACTCGATGCCGTCGACGTCCACTTCGAAGTCCGGGCAGCGAGCCAGCAGTTCGGTCAGCGCCACCCGGGCCTGCAGCCGTGCGGCCGCCGCCCCCAGGCAGTGGTGTGACCCGTGGCTGAAGGTCAGGATGTTCGACGGGTCGCGGCGCACGTCCAACTCGCCCGCGTCGGGCCCGTACACCCGCTCGTCGCGGTTGGCCGAGGCGTAGCAGAGCAGCACCTTGCGGCCCGCCGGGATCGGCGTCCCCGCGACGTCGACGTCGCGAGTCGTCGTGCGGCACAGCCCCTGCACCGGCGAGGTCAGCCGCAGCAGTTCGTTGACCGCGATCGGCAGCAGGTCGGGTTCGCGCAGCAGCTCCGCGCGTTGGTCCAGCCGATCGGTGAGCATCGCCGCCGATCCGCCCAGCATCCCGGTCGTCGTGTCGTTGCCGCCGGCGACCATCGTGAACGCGAAGGCCAGGATCGCCAGGACGCCGGCCGGATCGGCCGCGGGATCGTCGGCCAGCCCGGCGGCGACGAGGTGCGAGACGGTGTCGTCGCCGGGGTGGCGACGCCGGAACTCGATGAGGTCGGAGAAGTACGCCATCAGACCCATCACCGCGCCCGAGGCGCCCGTCACGGCCGACCCGAGGTCGGCGCCGGGGTTCGCCGCGACGATGGCGTCGGTCCATTCATCGAACTGGCCCCGGTCCGACTCCGGCACGCCGAGATAGTGTGCGACGACCATGCTCGGCAGCGGTTTGAACAGGTCGGCGACGATGTCTCCCCCGCCGCGCTCCCGGAGCCCGTCGAGCCGGTCGACCACGAACTCGCGCACCAGCGGTTCGAGTTCGACGACCTGTCGCGGGGTGAAGCCGCGGGCGACGAGCTTACGGAAGTCGGTGTGCGCGGGCGGGTCCTGCATCACGAGCGGCGGATTGTCGGACAGCCCGATCTTCTCCAGCTCACCGTAGGTGACCGTGAGGCCCTGCGCGGACGAGAAGGTCTCCCAGTCGCGGGCCGCCGCCATCACGTCGGCGTGCCGGGTCAGGACGTAGAAGTCGTCGTCGGGCCGCGACGGCGGAACCACGCGGTGCACCGGATCCCGATTGCGCAGGGCGGTGTACATGTCGAACGGGTTGCGCCAGCCGGCGCCGGACCGGAGCGTGTACTCCGGCGACAGAAGGTCGTTCATCTCTCGATTGTGAGACATAATTGCCGTTTTGTCAGCCAGTTTTGCGGGCTGGTTCCGAGGTCTCGATACGCCGCCTCGCTAGCGCTCGGTGGCTACTCGACAACCCTGAGGACAACGCCGCACACCCCCCAGGCTGGTCGAGTAGTGACCGAAGCGAAGCGCAGGACGCGTATCTCTAATGGGTATTGGCTGGTCTGGTGCTAGCTGGAAGGCTTGGTTCTAGCTCCTTGTCCGAGTGGGACTGGTGTCGTATGTGCGGCCATCATGGTGGGCTTCGTCTCGACTTGTC
>NZ_JBCDWL010000031.1:0-8415 GCF_039946255.1 Gordonia aichiensis
CCTCGTCGCTCACGTCCGGGCCGGCGCCACCTTCAAAAACGGCGAACTCGTCGAACCCGGCACCGCCTCACCCGACCAGCAGGAGGCTGCCTGAAACAACCTCATCCACAGATCTTGACAATATCTCGCGGATCGGCGGATGCGCCGAAGGTGGTGTGGGCATTGGACTTTCAGTTTGACTCGACCGTGGATGGCAAGAAAGTCAAGATCGCATCAATGGTCGATGAACACACCCGGATGTCGTTGCTCAACATCGTGGATCGCTCGATCACCGCCGACCGGTTGGTCGAGGAATTGGAGAAGACCTTCGCGATCTGGGGTGGCCCACCCATGGTGCTACGCATGGACAACGGCCCTGAGTTCATCTCAGAGGCGCTCCAGGCGTTCTGTGCAGGGTCGGTAGGCATCTCCTATATTCCGCCCGGCACGCCGTGGAACAACGGGTTCATCGAATCGTTCAACAACCGGCTTCGCGACGAGTGCCTGAACCGCAACTGCTGGCCCACCCTGCTCGAAGCTCGCGTGGTGATCGACGATTTCAAACACGACCACAACCACCGGCACCGCCACTCGGCGCTGGGCTACCAGACCCCGGCCGAGTACGCTGCCCGATGCACCCACCAGCACCACCCTGTGGGCTGCGAGATCGACTGACCGACAGCTAGAAGAAACTGGCTCTAGAACTGCCTGGACCGGCTATCGGGGACCTGCCAAATCCGTTTGTTGCCTCTTCCAAGTCGAAGTCGGCTCGCAAGCAGTCGAACCAAGCGTTTGTCCGTGGGTTTCCGACCTCGTTGTCTTCGGCCCCGGCGTCAACTCCCCATAGTGCGTATGACCAGCGCTTCAGGACGGTGGTTCGACTCTCACCGTATTGGTCCAGCATGTCGCCGTCGCCAGTGACAAGTGCAAACCCGAGGCGTTCGAAGACGCTCCACTGCTGTTGTAGACGGGAACCGCGGGTGTTGCTGGCGCGAGCCCAGTTCAGGAGCGAACTGTACCTATCGGTGAGAGTTGGGCAGGTCACGAGAGTTCCTGAGGATGATTGTTGGTGCAGCCGGTGGCGGTGCCAGGCCATAGTTGCGGGAGCGAGGGCCCGGCACCGCCGCGTTCAGCTCAGCGACTGGTAGAAGGCGGATTCGAAGTCGAGGTACCTGCCGAAGGATGTGGCGTCCCCGAACGGGAGGATCTGGGTTGCCCAGAAGCCCCCGTATCCATTCTCACGGTCGATCCAGTAGAAGAGGTTCGCCAAACCGGCCCAACCTAACCCGCCTGCGGGTCGGCCGGTTGGGGCCTCCTCGTTGTTGAGCATGAACGGCAGTGACCAGGACTTCGAGACTCCTGGAAAGAATTCGGCGTCGTTCGACAGCTCGGGTATGACACCGGGGAGTGCGGTGACCGGCAGGGGCCCTGTGTGGTTTTGCACCGCGTTCTGTACGGTTTCCGGTTTGAGAACTCGTCCATGTTCGCCCAACCCATCGTTGAGCCACATCCGGATGAACTTCATGTAGTCGGACACCGTGCCGTAGAGACCGTGCCCACCCATGTGGACATCGGGCGGGGAGGGCAACTCGAAGTCCATCGGCGTCAGGGAACCGTCTGCGTTGCGGGCGTGCATCTGCGCGAGTCGGTTGCGGTGATTGTCGTTGAGTTCGAAGCTCATTGCCTCGATGCCGAGCGGCTCGAAGATGCGGGTGGCAAAGACTTCGCCGAGTCGCTGCCCGGTGATTCGTTCGATGACCTGGCCGACCCAGTCGATGTTGGAACCGTACTGCCAGCGTTGCCCGGGATCGAAGAGAAGCGGCGTTGTGAGCGCTTCTTTGGTCGCGGTGATCACGCTGGGCTGGCCGTAGCTGTCTGCGAGCTCACGATAGTTGTCGTCGAAGAAGTCGTAGCCGAATCCCGCTGTATGCGTGAGTAGTTGGCGGGTTGTTACCTGACTCCGAGGCGGTCTGAGTACTGGCCCGGAGCTGCCGATACGCTCGAGTACTTGCAGCTCGTTCAACTCGGGAACGTAGTCGCCCGCAGGGCGATCGAGATCGAGCCGGTTCTCTTCCACCAGCTGTAGTGCGGCGGTCGCAGTGATCGCCTTGGTGGTGGAAAACAGGGCGAACACGTCGTCGGTGGTAATTGCATCACCGTTGCTGTTGCGGCGTCCGGCGGCGTTGGAGTACACGGTACTGTCACGGTCGGTGACCATGGCGACCACGCCTGGGACACCCTGGTCTCCGGCGACTGCGCTATCGAGGGTCGCATCGGCCGACTGCTTGAATGCGGCGGCGTCAAGCCGCCCTACTACTGAAGTCATGACTTACTCCTATCAGACTGCGGGTCAGCGCAGGTCGAATCCCTTGTAACCGGCGGCGGCGGCCTCTTGTGTGCGCTCGCGATAGGCGCCAACTCCACCGACGTACGACAAGACCCGGCGAGGCTTGCCTGGAACGTTCGATCCCGTGTACCAGGAGTTGGTCTTCGAGATCAGGTTGGCGTCGGCAAGGGCGTCGTGGTGGTCGACCCAATCATCTTGTCCTTGCTGCGTGGGCTCCATGACAGCCTTGCCGTTCTCGCGCAGATGCAGGATTGCACCGGTGATCCACTCCGTCTGCTGCTGAAGGCAGGTCGTCATGTTGCAGAGGGCAGCTGATGGCGCCAGCGGCGCGCCGGTGGTGAAAAGGTTCGGATAGCCGTGGACCATGAGGCCCATTGTGGTGCGAATGTCGCGCGACCAGTCGTCCTTAAGGGAGCGGTTGTCACGGCCTCGAATGTCGATGCGAGTCAACGCACCGGTTCCGGCATCGAAGCCTGTGGCCATGATGATCACGTCCAACTCATGCACGGTGCCGTCCTCAAGCAGAATGCCTTCCGGGACGATGCGGCCAATCGGGTTGTCGCTGACACGGACTGCTTCGACGTTGGGACGGTGGTACACCTCGAGGTAGTCGGTTTCGAGGGGCACTCGGTGGGTGCCGAACCCATAGGCGGAGGGGATCAGCAAGTCCTCTAGTTCAGGATCGTTGAGCCGCGCACGCATCTTGTCCCGGACAAACTCCGAAACCTCCTCGCTAACTTGCTCATCGGAAAAGATCTCAGCGAACGAAGCGAGCCAGAGTTTGAGGGAGCCGTTGTCGTAGTCGGCTTCGAGCCGGGCTCGGCGCTCGGCCGGCGTCAGGTCTCCCCATGCGCTGGTGAAGTCGTACTCGAAACCGCTGAAGGTGTGGGGAAGGGTCTGCCGCAGTTCTTCGAAGCGTTCCTTGTAGCCATCGACCTCGTCCGGGCCGTAGCTGGGGTTCTTCATGGGCAGCACATACTGGGGAGTCCGGATGAACACCTTGAGGTGGTCGACGGTGTCGGCGATCGTCTGAATGACCTGAATACCGGTGGCGCCGTTGCCGATCACACCGACGCGCTTTCCCGAGAGATCGAGCTCTCCCCGTGGCCAACGTGCCGTGTGGAAGATGTCGCCGCGGAAGTCGTCCTGCCCGGCGAAGAGATTCGACATCGGCGCCGACAACATGCCGGTGCACGCGACCACGTACTGGGCATCGATCGTCTCGCCCGTGCTGGTGCTGACCGTCCACCGGCCAGTGTCGTCATTGAAGACCGCCGCTGTGATCGTCGTTTCGAATTGGATGTCCTTGCGGAGGTCGAGCGCGTCGGCAACGTAGTGGAACCACTGCTCGATTTCGGGCTGCTCGGGGAATCGGTGGCTCCAGCTCCAGTTCTTGTACAGATCCTCGCTGAACAGGTACTGGTAGATGTAGGCCTCGGAGTCAAATTTCGCACCGGGGTATCGATTCCAGTACCAGGTGCCTCCGACGTCGGTCGCGGCGTCGTATGCGCGGACCGTGAAGCCCTGTTCTCGTAACTGGTGGAGCTGGTACAGCCCGGCGACTCCAGCGCCGATGATGACTGCGTCGAGACTCTGAGCCGTCATAATTTGCCTCCTCGGTTGACTGTGACTGTGATCACTGTTCAACCTCAGTGTTGGCGTGTCTCAACCGACGTGACGTGTCCCAGTTTGGAACAAAACCTGACGCGACCGGACTCCGGCGGCCGTGTCAAATTGGGACACCCCACCCCCTCTCCAAGTGTTACATCATTCACAAACAAGCTGCGATGCGATCTGCAACACAGGAGACTTCGATGAGTTCATCCACGATGAAGGCGTTCGTCATGCCGGAGGTGGGCAAGACCGCGGTTGTCGACAAGCCAATTCCCGATCCCGGCCCGGACGACGTCATCGTGAAGACGACTCACGCGCTCATCTGCACCTCCGACGTGCACACGGTCGCCGGCGTCCTACCAGTGAACCCGGGCGTCACCCTCGGCCACGAAGCCCTCGGAGTTGTGTACGCAACCGGGTCGAATGTGACAGGTTTCGTGGAGGGTCAGCGCGTGGCGGTCAACGCGATCACTCCGTGTTTCCAGTGCCGCTACTGTCAGACCGGCTACACCAGCCAGTGCGGGGGTCCGCTCGGCGGATACAAGTACACCGCAGTCAATGACGGCAACCTCGCCGAGTATTTTGTGGTGCCACACGCGATGGCGAACCTCGCCCCATCCCCGATGCGGTGAGCAGCGAAGCGGCCGTTTATGCATGCGACATGCTGTCCACCGGCTTCATGGGCGCCGAGCACTGCCATCTCCGCATCGGAGACTCAGTCGCCATCTTCGCGCGGAGAGCTGTCGGCCTGAGCGCGACGATCGGCGCGACTCTACAGGGCGCCGGCCGCATCTTTGCGGTCGAATCGATTCCCCAACGACAAGCTCTCGCGAAAGCTTTGGGGCCACCGACATTATCGACTACAGCGAGGGAGATGCTGTGGAGCAGATCCTCGCCGCGACCGGCGAGGGTGTCGACGCCGCGATCGAAGCGCTCGGACTCCCCCAAACGTGGGAGGCATGCCTGCGCGTCACGAAGGCGGGCGGGCGAATCTCCAACATCGGCTACCACGGCGAGAACCCGAATCCCCTACAGGTACCGCTCGATGCGTTCGGCTTGGGAATGGCGGACAAGTCAATTCACTCCGGACTCTGCCCAGGCGGCAACGACCGAATGCAGCGGATCTTTGCGGTCCTCGGCACCGGGCGAGTCGATCCCACCTCGATGACCACGCATACGTTCAGCTTCGACGATGTCGAGAGGGGCTTCAAGCTGATGCAGACCAAAGAAGACAACGTGATCAAACCCCTGATCACGTTCTAGCTGACACACGGACCCACCTATCGGAGATCGGGCAGACGGATGAATACACCGGCATCGTCGCGGGCCACACCAAGGCAACGGCTCCGACCCGAGCGTCACCAGCCGCTCAGGTGCCGACACGAGGCTCAATCGACACCGCCGCCGCCGAAGGAATGGCGGAAAGACCTCCCAGCAATGCTGGACTTCTTCCGCACATGGGCTCGGTTCGGCGGCGGTTCCGCCGAGGGCATCTTCGTCACCTTCGGAGTGAGCGAACGCGAGTTCTTCCATCGCGTTTGGTCAATCCTCGACGACCGCCCGCCGCCAGCTCTGACCTGGAACTCCGAGTACGCGTCGTGGCGCAGGATCGCCAGAGTCCGGCTCGAGCGGGCGCGCTAGCACAGACAGGGGCTCGGCCGGTCATGCGCAAACACCCGGCCACGCGCCACCTGCGGATGCACAGGATGACCCATACGGGACCGGTGAACCGGGTTGGCACACCTTGGCCGGTCAGGGATCATTGCTAGTAGATATGTGCTCTGAATCACAGGAGGTGGTTGATTTGACCGATGACCCCGCCAACCGATTTCTGCGCACCGCCGCTGCTCGCGCGGACTTCCTCGAGAACGGCAAACCCGGTGCAGCGGGCGTACCCGACGTTGTTGCCGCGTCTTGGGAGCGCAGCCAGTCGGCGGGTGTCAGCGCGCATCGAGCGGTGCCGAGCTACACCGAAGACATCGACGCATCGTCACGACTGGTGCGCAGTGCCCGGCCGGTGCTCGACCAGCTAGGTGCCGACATCGCGGACATGGCGTTAGTGATTGCGCTCACCGACCATCGCGCCCGATTGATCCAACGCATCGACGTCTCCTCCGGAATGGGTCGCCTGCTCGATCGCGTCGAGTTCGCGCCCGGCTTCACCTACGCCGAAGACACCGTGGGCACCAATGGGGTGGGAACGGCGATCGAATCTGGGCAGGCCATCTCGGTCGTGGGCGCCGAACACTACTCCGAACATCTCCAGCAGTTCGCTTGTACCGGAGCGCCGGTTGTCGATCCCATCACCGGTCGACTCGAGGGAATCCTCGACGTGTCGACAGTCGCGCAGTCCTGGAGCCCACTCATGCACACCCTCGTCAAGTCAGCAGCCAACGACATCGCTCGCAACCTGCTCCTCGACCGCAGCCAGGCTCAGCAGGCACTCTTCGACACCTACCTCCGGACTGACGCTCGTTCCAGCAGACGAGCAGTATTCGGATTCGGCGAGTCGGTCACCATGGCCAATGCTGCGGCCCAGAAACTGTTTTCGCCGAACGAACAACTCGCTATCCGTGATCACATCACATTCATGATCGGCCGACGCAGCCACGTATCCGACACAGTCGTCCTCAGTTCCGGGCAACATGTCAACGTCCACGGCACCCGAATCGTGGCAGGTGGAGTCGCCGCCGGCATCGTCGCGATCGCAGAGTGCACCGAGCAGGAGCTACCTCCGAAGAGGGCTGGCAAGCCTGGGTTCGCTGAAGAGATTCTGCCCAACGTCGCCACCGCAACCGAACACACGCAGTCGATCGTGACTGACATGCGGTCGCGGTCCCGGAGAACGACCAGCCCGGACAGGTCCCCGGCATGGAAACGCGCCCGTGAGCAACTCGCCGACGCAATCGGCCGGCCCCAAGTGTCGCCTGTCTTGCTGACAGGCGAGGAGGGTACCGGACGCTTCACACTGGCGGTCGAACTATTCCACGCGCTCCATCCCCAAGCACGGAGCATCAGCATCGATCCCAGCGACCTCGCTCACGGCATTGACCCGGAAGGCGGCACACTCGGCGACATCGAGCCCACCAGCTTCACCCTCATCGTCGCCCGTAACATCAACGAACTCGACACAGTTGGCGCGGCAAACCTCGCCCGACTTCTCCACGATGCCGCTCTGCGAACCCGGGCGATCGCCGTCGTGGCCACCACCACCGAGCTAGACCTAGAGCAGCCCGAACCCTTCCACAACGTGCTCTCGCAGTTCGACACTGCCATCGGCGTCCCACCACTTCGGCTACGAACTGAGGACCTGCCTGCCATCGCCATCCGACTCGCTAGCGAGCTCGCGCCCACTCGCCATGTCCGTCTCTCCCGTGCGGCCGAACGGACCATCTGCACCTACGCCTGGCCGGAAAACATACCGCAGCTTCGAAGCGCTCTCGCACACGCCCTGAAGACCCGACCAGTAGGTGAAATTCAAGAAGTCGATCTCCCCCGCTACTGCCACACACGCGATACCGAGCGCCGCCTCAGCCCCGTCGAGATTGCCGAACGAGACGCGATCATCGAGGCTTTGCGCGTCCACCACGGCAATCGCTCCGCTGCGGCCGAGCACGTCGGAATGTCACGCAGCAGCATCTACCGAAAGATCAAGTTCTATAAACTGACCACCTAACCGAGAACGCCCGCAATTCTATATGAGCTGCGATCCAGACGTCACACGCTGCACCGACCAAGCTGTGCTGAGACAGTTCTCCCCCAGATGTTCGCGCGCGGGTAATGCGCGTTACGCCAGGTGGGCAGGCGCGGGCACCCGTCCGGCGCGAATCAACTAACCCCAGCAACCGGTTTGAAAGTGCCGACAGCTTCCGGTTATGTCGCTACGCCCGGCACGGGACATCAGGGCGGGCCCTGCGTGGGCGGTCCTCAGACAAGTTGGTCTACCTCGGCGAGGTGGGGACCGGATTCACCCAGCAACAGCGCCGCGAGATCGCCGTCCAGCTCGCCGCAGTGACCCACCCGGACCATCCGTTCACCACCAGGCACTTCCCTACGAGGGCCGAGGAAACGTAATTGGCGCTCTCGACCGGCATTCGACACACCCCGCGCCAGAGGCCATTTGACCTGTTAACTGCACTTATTCGAGGTTCGATTTAACCACTGATGGAGGCAGTTGAGTTGATGGACGATCTGAGCCGCAGCGTTTCGAGCATCGCGGTGGTCGCCGCGACCACGGCTCGCAAAGAAGAAGGTGCATCGGCTGTGGACGGAGGAGGGCCTGCAGGTGCGCCGGGCGCCGCGGCGCAAACGAGCCGGGCAATCGTCAGTGCCGATCGTGGCGGCGGATGCGAGGAATGATCAAGACCTGTGGATCTGGGAGGGCGTGCCTTCCCGCAGAATGATCCCGGTAGTCACTTGATCAAGTCAGCGTTGCAGCGCTGGCGGAAAGGCACGCCTCATGCTCACGGTAGTCA
>NZ_JBCDWL010000032.1:0-1946 GCF_039946255.1 Gordonia aichiensis
GTCTGCGGATGGTGGTCTAGTGGTGTGGGTGGGTAGGGGAGCGTCCTGCATCCGTGGAAGCAGCGGAGTGATCCAGTTGTGGAGGGTGTGGGAGTGAGAATGCAGGCATGAGTAGCGAAAGACAAGTGAGAAACTTGTCCGCCGGATGACCAAGGGTTCCTGGGCCAGGTTAATCCGCCCAGGGTGAGTCGGGACCTAAGGCGAGGCCGACAGGCGTAGTCGATGGACAACGGGTTGATATTCCCGTACCCGTGTATCCGCGCCCAGTGATGAATCATCTGTACTAACCATCCAAAAGCATCCTTTACTTTCTTCGGATTGTTTGGGGTGTGGCTGCGTGGGACCTTGGGTGTAGTAGTCAAGCGATGGGGTGACGCAGGAAGGTAGCTGGGCCAACTGGTGGATTAGTTGGTGTAAGCCTGTAGGGAGAGACATAGGCAAATCCGTGTCTCATATGTCCTGAGAGGTGATGCGTAGCCGTTGAGGCGAATTCAGTGATCCTATGCTGTCGAGAAAAGCCTCTAGTGAGTTGGTACACGGCCCGTACCCCAAACCGACACAGGTGGTCAGGTAGAGAATACTAAGGCGATCGAGTGAACTGTGGTTAAGGAACTCGGCAAATTGCCCCCGTAACTTCGGGAGAAGGGGGACCACGACTGGTGAACAGCCTTGCGTTGGGAGCTGGTGGTGGTCGCAGAGACCAGAGAGAAGCGACTGTTTACTAAAAACACAGGTCCGTGCGAAGTCGTAAGACGATGTATACGGACTGACGCCTGCCCGGTGCTGGAAGGTTAAGAGGACCGGTTAATCAACTTTGTTGGTGAAGCTGAGAATTTAAGCCCCAGTAAACGGCGGTGGTAACTATAACCATCCTAAGGTAGCGAAATTCCTTGTCGGGTAAGTTCCGACCTGCACGAATGGCGTAACGACTTCTCTGCTGTCTCAACCACAGGCTCGGCGAAATTGCAGTACGAGTAAAGATGCTCGTTACGCGCGGCAGGACGAAAAGACCCCGGGACCTTCACTATAGCTTGGTATTGGTGTTCGGTGCGGTTTGTGTAGGATAGGTGGGAGACTGTGAAGCTGGCACGCTAGTGTTGGTGGAGTCGTTGTTGAAATACCACTCTGATCGTATTGGGCTTCTAACCTCGGACCCTGATCGGGTTCAGGGACAGTGCCTGGTGGGTAGTTTAACTGGGGCGGTTGCCTCCTAAAGTGTAACGGAGGCGCCCAAAGGTTCCCTCAGCCTGGATGGCAATCAGGTGTTGAGTGTAAGTGCACAAGGGAGCTTGACTGTGAGACGTACATGTCGAGCAGGGACGAAAGTCGGGACTAGTGATCCGGCACCGGCATGTGGAAGCGGTGTCGCTCAACGGATAAAAGGTACCCCGGGGATAACAGGCTGATCTTCCCCAAGAGTCCATATCGACGGGATGGTTTGGCACCTCGATGTCGGCTCGTCGCATCCTGGGGCTGGAGTAGGTCCCAAGGGTTGGGCTGTTCGCCCATTAAAGCGGCACGCGAGCTGGGTTTAGAACGTCGTGAGACAGTTCGGTCTCTATCCGCCGCGCGCGTCTAGAAACTTGAGGAATCCTGTCCCTAGTACGAGAGGACCGGGACGGACGAACCTCTGGTGTGCCAGTTGTTCCGCCAGGAGCACTGCTGGTTGGCTACGTTCGGAAGGGATAACCGCTGAAAGCATCTAAGCGGGAAGCCTGTTCCAAGATGAGGTTTCTCACCCACCTTTGGTGGGGTAAGGCCCCCTACAGACTATGGGGTTGATAGGCCGGAACTGTAAGCACAGTAATGTGTGTAGGTGACTGGTACTAATCGGCCGAGGACTTATTAACAACACTCAACTACATTCGTGTGGTGAGTCGAGGTTGTTTGACGCACACGCACAAGTTGCGCGCATCCACTATGTACTTCTGAAACAACACACCATC
>NZ_JBCDWL010000033.1:0-1657 GCF_039946255.1 Gordonia aichiensis
CACTCGCGGCAGCCGGGCGTAGTCCACCGACTTCTCGGCGGCTGCGAGGGCGTTGTCGGCGACCAGCGTGCCGTGGCGCGCTGCGACGTAGACGAACTCGGGGTGTCCTGTCGCATCGCCGGCTGCCCAGATCCGCGGGTTCGACGACTGCAGCTGGTCGTTGACCACGACCTCCCCAAACTCGCCGGTCTTCACCTCGACCGCCTTGAGGTTGAGTCCGTCGGTGACCGGCCGCCGGCCAAGTGCGACTAGCACCTGTTCGGCGCGGAACTCCTGCTTCCCGCCGGACACCTCGGCCACCACGACTACCTCACCAGTAGCGGCGTCGCGGGTCACCCCGACCGGTACTGCGCGGCGAACGACCCGGATGCCCTCATCGGCGAAGACCGCCTGCAGCGCCTTGGAAACCTCTGGTTCCTCCCTGGAGGCCAGGCGGGATCGCACCAGCAAGGTAACCTTCGATCCAAGGCGTGCAAACAGCTGCGACTGCTCCAGGGCGACATAGCCGCCGCCGAGTACGAGCAGCGTCTCTGGGACCTTGCTGAGCTCCATGGCCGTAGTCGAGGTCAGGTAGCCAGCCTCCTCCAGGCCCTCGATGGGTGGGACCCACGCGCGCGCGCCCGTCGCCACGAGGTACTGCGCTGCCTCGACGGTGGCCACGATGCCGTCGGGCGCCGTGACCTCCAGGAACGGGGCATCAGGGGTGCCCGCGAACGTCGCGTCACCACGGACGACGTCCCAGCCGTAGGATTCCGCGACATCGACGTACTTCTCACCGCGTAGCGACTCGACCAGATCCTGCTTGCCTCTGATGAGCGCCGGCATGTCGACAGCATTCGTAGCGGTATCGATACCGGGAAACCGCGAACCAGCGTCTGCGGCGACATGGCGGGCCCGTGCGGCCGCGATCAGAGCCTTCGACGGCACGCAGCCGGTGTTGACGCAGGTGCCGCCGAACACGCCGCGCTCGATCATCACGACCGACTTGCCCAGCATCGTCGCCCGGATCGCCGCGGCGAAGGCGCTGCCACCGGAGCCGATGATCGCGAGGTCGTACCTGGTCTGCATCCTGATTCCTCCCGTAGCGGTCAGGGAAACTCTGCTGATGCGGTCATACTGGACCTTCCACTGCAGGGGAAGGTCAAGCAAGACCTGCGACACAACCGGAGGCGAAATGCGGATCGGCGAACTTGCCAAAGCAGCCGGCACGACCACCAAGGCGCTCCGGTTCTACGAAGATCAAGGCCTCCTCAGGCCAGCTGAACGCACGCCCGCTGGCTACCGGGACTACGCACCCGACGTTGTGACGCGCATTGACTTCATCCACCGCGGACAGGCCGCAGGTCTCACGCTGGCCCAAATCGGTCAGATCCTCCAGATCCGCGACCGCGGTCAAGCGCCGTGCGACCACGTGCGCGATCTCCTCGACACCAGGCTCAGTGAGATCGATACGCAGATCGCCCAGCTTCGCATGCTGCGAGCCACAATCGTCGCTCTCCTCGATGACGCCGCACAGACAGAGCCGGAGACCTGCAGTCCGGGCCAAGTCTGCAGATACCTCTAGCCGCCCGAACCAACCAGTCGGCATTAGGGGCGCGCCCCCTTCAGCCGGTGTGGATCAAGCCGTCATTCTGGTACCCACCTAGTTGACATAGCT
>NZ_JBCDWL010000034.1:0-1526 GCF_039946255.1 Gordonia aichiensis
CGCTGGGTGTCAAGCTGTTTTGAGTCGGTCTGTCGACTTTCTTATGCTGTTTTCTGAAGCGCCGGTCGGCTGGGTCTGTGATGCAGGTTGATGCCTACTTCAGCAGCCGGCGTGGGCAGTTTCGGTGGTCGGTGGTGGCGACCGGGGTGCGCGTTGTAGTACGCCGCCACGGTCTCCACGCGTCGCTGGTGGATTTGTACCCAGCTGCCATCGTGGACCGAGTTCGGGGTGTGCAGGCCCAACGCTGAATGGTGATGCTCGGCGTTGAACCAGACGACGTAGGTGGCCATCCAGGCGTGTGCAGCCTCGAGCGATTCGAAGTACCCGGGATAGCTCGGTCGGGTCTTGAGCGTACGGAATTCGGACTCCTTGAACGGATTGTCGTTCGAGACCGATGGCCGGTTGAACGACATCGTGATCCCCAGATCGAGGCAGAGGTTCTCCAACGCGTTCGAGGTCATCGCCGCACCACGATCAGCATGAAGCATTGCCGGCTTGCCCTGTTCAGCGGCGAATGCGTCGACGAACATCGCCACGGCGAGACCGTCCTTCTCGGCTGCATGCACGGCGAAGCCGACGATCTTGCGTGAGTACAGATCTTGGATCGAGTACGCCTTGTACGCAACGCCGAAGAACTCGCCCGGCAGATCGGTGATGTCCCACATCCAGACCTGCCCCGGCCCGGTGGCAGCCACGATCGGCACCGAAGGCCGTCGGCGGTTCTTCCGCCTCGGTACCGGAGGCCGATCGTCTTGTTCGATACGGTTGGCGATCCGATACCACTGCCGCAGGGAGGCCAGAAACACGCCGTCGTCGAGAGCGAGAGCGAACGAATCCTGCAACGACCTGTACTGCTTCCACCCCGCCCGGATCAGGTCGGCGATCTGATTTTCCACGACAGCGTCCAGGGCCGTGGAATAGCAGCGATCGCGCTGATGGACAGGGTTGGTCACCGGCGGCCGCGGGCGTGACCGGTAGTGCCAGGACCCGCTGGACACCCCGGCCAGTTCCAGAGCCTTGTTCTGCGAGTACCCGATCTCCTTCAGCTCCTCGACCAGCCCGAACCGAACGGCCCGGACCTGCTCGACACGCTGGGCGTCTACTCGGACTCTTGCGACATCTGCTGCAAGAGTCCGAACGCTTTTCCCATCGCGATGTTCCCTTCGTGGAGCATCGCGATCTCCACCTTCATCTTCTCGATCTGCTTCTCGAACGCAGCACGCTCGGCTGCCGAGGACCGTTCAAGCTCCCGCAACTTCCGCGTGGCGCTCTTCACCGCCCGCGGCGTATGGGACCCCTTCCGAGGCACCAGGCCCTGCGCCAGGTCCCCACCGAGGTACGCACGGCGCCACTTATCGAACACATGCTGCGTGAACCCCTTCTCCTCAAGCCACGCGTACTTCGTCCCACGCGGCAAGTCGAGGTACTCCTCAACAAGCAACTCGATCTCCGCGACCGACAAGTTCGGCTTAGCACTCATCACGTTCCTTCCTGGAACCGACTCACACACAGCTTGGCACGCATTG
>NZ_JBCDWL010000035.1:0-1423 GCF_039946255.1 Gordonia aichiensis
GAGATATTGTCAAGATCTGTGGATGAGGTTGTTTCAGGCAGCCTCCTGCTGGTCGGGTGAGGCGGTGCCGGGTTCGACGAGTTCGCCGTTTTTGAAGGTGGCGCCGGCCCGGACGTGAGCGACGAGGTGGGGTGCGTTGACGGCCCGCCATTTCGTCTGTGCGGCTTCGATGAGTTTGTAGGCCATCGCCAGTCCCGCGGCCCGTGAGCCGGGGCCCTTGGTCACCTTGGTGCGCAACCGGACCGTGGCGAAGGTCGACTCGATCGGGTTGGTCGTGCGCAGATGAATCCAGTGCTCGGCCGGGTAACGGTAGAACTCCAGCAGCACATCAGCGTCGTCGACGATCTTGGCGACCGCTTTGGGGTACTTGGCGCCGTAGGTCTTGGCGAAAGCCGTGATCGCGGTGCGGGCGTGGTCGATGTCTTCGGCGTTGTAGATCTCCTGCATCGCTTTGATCGCATTCGGATGGGCCGACTTCGGCAGTGCGGCAAGCACATTGCCTTGTTTATGAAACCAGCACCGCTGCTCTCGGGTATCCGGGAACACCTCGCGCAACGCAGCCCAGAACCCCAGGGCACCGTCCCCGACGGCCAGGTTCGGGGCCGCCATGCCGCGGCGCCGGCACGACCGCAACAGATCGGCCCACGATTCGGTCGATTCGCGGTAGCCATCGGCCAGGGCGACGAGCTCTTTACGGCCGTCGGCCCGCACACCGATCATCACCAACAGGCACAGTTTCTCCTGCTCAAGCCGGACTTTGAGGTGGATTC
The DNA here is from genome assembly GCF_039946255.1 of Gordonia aichiensis. GTDB lineage: Bacteria > Actinomycetota > Actinomycetes > Mycobacteriales > Mycobacteriaceae > Gordonia > Gordonia aichiensis_A. Next base: position 771 of record NZ_JBCDWL010000035.1, read on the forward strand.
CGTCGACCCAGAGGTAGACATAATCGCTGGTGATGTCGCGGTCTTCGAAGGCCGCGGCTTCCTTCTGCCACTGGCTGGTCAACCGGGTGATCGTGGCCGCCGACAACCCTGCACCCGAGCCGAGAAACTGCTCGAGTGCCGGCCCGAAATCCCCCGACGACAACCCGTGCAGGTACAGCAGCGGCAACACCGCGCTGACCTCCGGACTCTTGCGTGCCCACGCCGGGATGATCTTCGACGAGAACCGTTGACGTTCACCAGTTTCAGGGTCGACCCGCTTGTCGTTGACCCGCGGTGCCCGCACCGGCACCGCACCAGCAGCGGTCATCACCTCCCGCTCGTTGTGGTAGCCGTTACGCACCACCAGCCGGCGACCGTGCTCATCGACCTGATCGGTGAACTGATCGACATAGGCAGCGACCTCGGCCTGCAGGGCTGCGGCGAGCATCTGCCGGGCCCCGTCGCGCACGATCTCATCGAGGATCGACCGGTGATCGTCGTTGGACTGGTTGGAACCATCAGGGGCGTTGACTACCGTGAGCATGAGGCGTGCCTTTCCGCCAGCGCTGCAACGCTGACTTGATCAAGTGACTACCGGGATCATTCTGCGGGAAGGCACGCCCTCCCAGATCCACAGGTCTTGATCATTCCTC
>NZ_JBCDWL010000036.1:0-1418 GCF_039946255.1 Gordonia aichiensis
GGTCAAGTCCCTGGTAGTGGTGTAACTCGTTTCTGATCCTTCGTTGGTGATCAGGCGGGAAGTTGCATCAGGTCGTCTGTGGCTACCTCCGTCGTTGGGCTGGTGTCGGTGTTCAGGGTGAGGCGGCAGCGGTTGAGGACTTCCAGTCCGAGGTACCGACGTCCTTCGGCCCATTCGTCTGTCTGCTCGGCCAGCACCGCGCCGATGAGACGGACGATGGCATCGCGGTTGGGAAAGATCCCGACGACGTCGGTCCGGCGTCGGATCTCTCGGTTGAGTCGTTCGGTGGGGTTGTTCGACCAGATCTGCCGCCATACATCGTCGGGGAACACGGTGAAAGCGAGCAAGTCCTCACGGGCGTCGCCGAGGTGGTCGGCGACCTCGGGCAGGCGGTCTTCGGTGTACTCCAGGAGACGGTCGAACTGGGCGTGCACCGCTTCTGCTGTGGGTTGGTCGTAGACGCTGTGCAGCATCGCCTTGACTGCCGGCCACATCGATTTCGGGCACACACCCATGAGGTTCGCCGCGTAATGGGTACGGCAGCGTTGCCAGGCCGCGCCGGGCAGGTTCGCCGCGATCGCCTCGACCAGGCCGGCATGAGCATCGGAGGTCACCAACCGTACCCCGCCCAGACCGCGAGCCACGAGGTCGGCAAAGAAGGTGTTCCACGAGGCCTTGGATTCGCTGGTGGCGACCTGCATGCCCAGGACTTCGCGGTGACCGTCACCGTTGACGCCGGTGGCCAGCAGGACCGAGGCCTTGACGACCTGCTTGTTTTCTCGGACTTTGATTGTCAGGGCGTCGGCGGTGACGAAGGTGAAGGGGCCGGCCTCGTCGAGGCGTCGGTGGCGGAATGCGGCGACGTGTTCGTCAAGGTCGGTGGCCATGCGGGAGACCTGAGACTTCGACAGGGAGTCGATGCCCAGGGTCTTGACGAGCTTGTCCATGCGGCGGGTGGAGACTCCGGCGAGGTAGCAGTCGGCGACGACGGTAATCAGGGCGGATTCTGCTCGTTTGCGGCGTTCGAGGAGCCACTCGGGGAAGTAGGTTCCCGACCGTAGTTTCGGTACCGCGACATCGACTGTGCCGACGCGGGTGTCGAGAGGTCGGTGCCGGTATCCGTTGCGGGAGTTGGTTCGCTCCGGTGAGCGGTGGCCCCATTCGGCGCCGCAGACGGCGTCGGCGTCGGCGGAGAGCAGTGCGTTGATCATGGTTTGCAGCAGTTCGCGCATCAGGTCCGGGGATGCGTCGGTCAGCGCTTGGCTCAACAGGCCGGATGGGTCGACAATATGAGGTGCGGTCATCGTGATGACTCCGTTCGAGGATTCTGTGGAAGGTTGACTCGAAGGATCACACGGTGACCGCTCTCGTACCGAGCAGCTGGTCACCGCGGTTACACCACTCTAAGGGGCACTACC
>NZ_JBCDWL010000037.1:0-1404 GCF_039946255.1 Gordonia aichiensis
CTCATCGCTGAGCCGCGTCAGGGTTTGGCGACTGCGGACAACAACCGGTTCCTGCGGCAATGGTGGGAGGTATCAGAAAAGCGCACTGGTCGGCACTGCGGCAGCCGTGATGAGGCGTCCGTGTCAGGCCGACGATGGTTCCCGTACAACAAAGGGGGCGAATTTCGGCGATGGTACGGAAACCAAGAATTTGTTGTCAACTGGGAGAATGACGGAGCCGAGATTCGGGCTTTCGGAACAGAGTGTGGTGGACGCCCCCGATCGCGGGCACAGAACACGAGTAGCTACTTTTCACCGTCAGTGTCATGGTCGGACATATCGTCGGGGGCACCATCCTTCCGACGCTTCCCAGCCGGCTTCATCCATGGAAATAAGGGAAACTCAGCATTCGGTTCACCGAATCTCCTCAATCGCCTTGCCGCAGTGATGAACTCGCCGTTCGCAGAGCTCATGCTCGAAGCGCTCGCCCCGACAATGACATCAAGCGTCGGCGACATTGGAAAGACTCCGGTTCCGGAAACGGTTTCCGAGCTCCCGATTTATTCCGTAGAGTCACTCATAGGAACCGCAAAGGCGGACTGGGACGATTCTGAAACATCCTGGAACTTCAACTCAAATCCACTCGTCGTAACCTTCCAATGCACTCAACTCGATGGATGATCAGGTATCTTCCTGGCGTTTCTCGTCGCATGGCAGAGTGGACGCGCATGCTGTTGCAGCGCGCAATGAGTGAGCGTCAACCGCCTGTGCCAACTTGACCAACGGATTACCCTCAAAGTTCCAGGAGGATTCAAAGTTGTCCCAGTCAACCTGGGACTCCTCAATCAGTGCAGGCACGCGATCTACGACCTGGTCGGGTACGCTTTCAAACGTTGGAAGCCTCGCGATCTGCCCGACCTCAAAGTTGAGGGTAGGTGACACAGCTGCCAGCTGTTCGTATGCGACCCGCGAGTTGGTGAATGCGATCAGTGCTGCACGACCCCTCGATGATGCCGTGAATATTGATGTGCCAGCGTCAGCAAATATGAACCCTGGAGGATACGCACGAAATGACGGCGCTCCGGTGCCGATCTTCGACCATGACACTGACGGTGAAAAGTATCGGTCGCGGCCTTGTCCGCGAACCAATTTCTTCCCAGATGGGACGAGGTACGGATACCTCCTAGCAAGACCCTCCTCGATCTCCCGACCGTCATGCTCCCAGTTGACAACATAGTCGTGGTTTCCATACCAGCGCCGAAACGCGCCGCCTTTGTTATACGGAAACCATCTCGATCCAGTCGCTTCAGCCGCCTGTAGGGATTCGCAGAAAAAAGAGGTTCGGGCATGGCACACCTCCCACCACTGCCGAATGAACCGTGCGTTGTCCCCCGTCCGCAGTCCGACAAGTGGAGTGCTAACGAC
>NZ_JBCDWL010000038.1:0-1394 GCF_039946255.1 Gordonia aichiensis
GGTCTCGACGCTCTTATCGATTTTGTCAAGCGGTGGGGGCTGGTTGTGGGCTGTTGTCTTCGAGGTAGCGGTAGATGTCTCGGGTGACGTAGCGCATGACGGCGCGGCGGGCCATTTTGGGTGTCTTTCCGTTGGCGGTGAGTTTGTCGACGTAGGCCTTGGTGCGTTCGCTGTGGGTCATCCGGGATCGGGCGATCCAGTAGAAGGCTGAGTTCAGTTGCCGGTCGCCGCCGTAGTTGAAGCGGTGGTGCTGTTCGTCGGTTTTTCCGCTGCCGCATCGCAGGGGTGCGACTCCGGCGTGCATGGCGAACGCGGCTTCGGTGGGGAACTTCCCGGCGTGGGACCAGGACACCAGGATCCGGGCGGCGGTGATCGGTCCGACCCCGGCCAGCTCCAGCAGGCCTGGGCAGAGGCCGGCGACCAGCTTGGCCAGGACGGTGGCGTTGCGACGGAGTTCCTTGGTGCCGGCCACGATGCGTCGGGCTAGCCGAACCGACTCGGCGCGGGCGGCGGCTTTGGTGCTGTCATCGCTGCGATGCGGGCGGGCCCATCTGGTGATGATCGTCGCGATCTTGGCGGTGCCGACGCCGTGGCGAGCGTCGATGCCCAAGTCGATGCGCCGCAGCAAGGCGATCAGTCGTTGCTTGTCGGCGACGACGTCTTTGCTGATGGCATATCTTGCCGCGCAATAGATCTGAAGTGCTTCCCGGTCGCCTCGAGCGCGTGGGGCGGTCAGTCGGGTGGTGTCGAGGCGTCGGACCGATTCGGCGGCCTTGGCCGCGTCGATGGCGTCGGACTTGTCGCCGCCGATGCGGCCGGGTCGGACCTCGGCGACCGCGATGCCGTCATCGAGCAGTGCCCCGGACAACTGCCGACCGTAGGAGCCGGTGCCTTCCACTGCCGCCAGCACCGAGCCCGAGGCGGTGAGTTTATGGCACCATGCGATGGCTCGGGTGGTGCCTGCGGTGGTGGTGGGGAACTTCTTGGCTGGTGCGATCGGTTCACCGGTCCCGGCATCGCAGATCACATAGCAGTGATCGAGAGAATGAGTGTCGACGCCGATGACATAGTCGTAGACGTTTGCCACAATGGACATGGCGGGCGTTCCTTTCAGTCGCTTGTCAGGGCGACCGGCCCGGTGACCGTTGCGAGGCAAATCTCTAACGAGTCCCATCCCGTCTTTTCAGTTGTCCAGACGTCGAAGACGGGACTGACATGCTCTTATCTAGCCCGAGCAACGCGAGGGCCGGTCCCAGCCCCTCACCACCGAGCTGACAAGTCGAGACGAAGCCCACCATGATGGCCGCACATACGACACCAGTCCCACTCGGACAAGGAGCTAGAACCAAGCCTTCCAGCTAGCACCAGACCAGCCAATACCCATTAGAGATACG
>NZ_JBCDWL010000039.1:0-1377 GCF_039946255.1 Gordonia aichiensis
GGGGCTTCCCCCCGGATAGTGGACACAGGGGTGAATTAAGCTGCGTCTCCGATTCTATCGGAGACGCTCCGCTCGTAATCGTTCGGGGACATGTTGTTGCAGAACGAGTGCCGCCGCCGCGTGTTGTAGCGGGTCAACCACCGAAACGCCTGCCGTCGACACGTCCTCTCATCGGGCCAACTCGCCGAATCGCGCAGGACCTCGCGTTTGAATGCCGCGTTGAACGACTCGGCCAACGCGTTGTCGGCACTGGTACCCACCGCGCCCATCGACTGCGTCACGCCCATGTCCTGGCAGGCGTCAGCGAAGTCCTTCGAGGTGTAGACCGATCCGTGGTCGGAGTGGAAGATCGCTCCGCGCAGACTCCCGCGGTCACGCTCGGCCGCGCGTAGCGCGTCGATGACCAGCTCGATGCGCATGTGATCAGCGATCGCCCACCCGACGAGCCGGCGAGAGAAGCAGTCGATGACCGTGGCCAGATACAGGTTCTTGGCCTTCCCGTCGATACCCGGGATCGCCAACGGTAGATACGTGATGTCGCCGACGTACACCTTGTTCGGTGCCGGCGCGGTGAAGTCCCGTTTCACCTGGTCCGGGTACTTCTGCTCTGCCGGTTCTGGCACCGTCGTCTTGACCCGTCGTCGTTTCCGGTAGCCGGCGATCCCGTGTTCGCGCATGACCCGCTCCACACGTTTGTGATTGACGCGCTCACCAGCGGGTTTCCCGTCGTTGAGGTCGGCAGTGATCCGCGGGGCACCGTAGGACGTGTCCTCGTCGTGCACGGCTGTGATCTCCTTGAGCAGGGCATCGTCGGTAGCGGCTCGACGCTCGCGACCGGGCGCGGCCTTGCGCCATGCGTAGTACGAGGAACGAACGACCTCGAGCAGGTCACACAGCCACTTCACCGGGTAGGTGGCGGAGTTGTCGGCGACGAACTGGAAGCGGCTCACCAGTTCGTCTCCCCCGCGAAATACTTGGCTGCCTTCCGCAGGATCTCGCGTTCGGTCGTCAGCTTCGTCGTCTCGACCTCCAACGCCCGGACCCGTGCCCGCAGCCGGACCAGTTCTTCCTCGGGAGTCTCGCCGTCGGGTACCTCATCGGTGGTTCTGCGGTGTAGCGGGCTGGTGGTCGGGGTTCCGTCGGCGCCGGTCTTGCGTCCGGTCCCGTACTTGTCGAGCCATCCGCGTAGCGTGCCGCGTTCGATCCCGAGATCGCCGGCGATCGACCGGACCGTCGCACCCGGCGTGGTCTCGTACAAGTCGACCGCGTTACGCCGGAACTCCTCGTCGTAGTGCTTCCTGGCCATGGACTACATCATCTCGCTTCCCCAGCATCAGGCTGGAATCAGCGTGTCCAACATCCAGGGGGAAGGCCCGA
>NZ_JBCDWL010000040.1:0-1089 GCF_039946255.1 Gordonia aichiensis
CTCGTCGCTCACGTCCGGGCCGGCGCCACCTTCAAAAACGGCGAACTCGTCGAACCCGGCACCGCCTCACCCGACCAGCAGGAGGCTGCCTGAAACAACCTCATCCACAGATCTTGACAATATCTCTAGCGGGTGTCCTCACCCCCGCTCGTCGACTCGCCACGTACGAGGATCTTGAACCCGTCAGTCCGCTCCTCCATGTAGGTGAGCAGGGCGAGTGCGACCTGCTGGATCCGGTACAGAGAGCGATTCTTCGTCAACGACGACGTCACCATCTCCAACAGGGTTTCCATCTCACGGTCGACGACGACCGCGTAGAGCCCTTCCTTGCCGCCGAAATGCTCGTAGACGATCGGCTTGGAGACGCCCGCCCGCTGGGCGATCTCTTCGATGGAGGTTCCCTCGAAGCCGCGCTCGGCGAACAGGCCGCGAGCGACCTCGATGAGTTGCAGCCGCCGCTGCGCCCCCGTCATTCGCGCGCGCGGAGCCTTCTCCACATCTCCGGTCTTGTCCGCCGGCCTGTTGATCGCCATGCCACACATCGTAGTGCCGGGTACTGACAGGCCTTCTGCATGTGGCCCCCGGGGTCTCGATACGCTCGCTCACTTCGTTCGCGGGCTACTCGACCACCCTGGAAGACAGCGCTCCCCTCTAGGGTGGTCGAGTAGCGACCGAGCGTAGCGAGGCCGCGTATCGAGACCCCGCGATACTTACGGCCCGTTCTTAGGTTGGTCGAGTAGTTGACCGGAGCGAAGCGCAGGACGCGTATCGAGACCCCGGCGCCTGGTCTCGATACGCTCGCTCACTTCGTTCACGGGCTACTCGACCACCCTGGAAGACAGCGCTCCCCTTTAGGGTGGTCGAGTAGCGACCGAGCGAAGCGAGGCCGCGTATCGAGACCCCGCGTCACGCACGGCACTGTGACAGAGCCGGCCCCTTTAGGGTGGTCGAGTAGCGACCGAAGCGAAGCGCAGGCCGCGTATCGAGACCCCCGGGCCCGGAAATGGGTTGAGCCCCCAACCGTTCCCGGTTGGGGGCTCAACAAAAATGTGTTCGGCAGTGACCTACTCTCCCACACCCATTACAGTG
>NZ_JBCDWL010000041.1:0-1052 GCF_039946255.1 Gordonia aichiensis
GGAACCCACACCTAGTACCCACCGTTTACGGCGTGGACTACCAGGGTATCTAATCCTGTTCGCTCCCCACGCTTTCGCTCCTCAGCGTCAGTTACTACCCAGAGACCCGCCTTCGCCACCGGTGTTCCTCCTGATATCTGCGCATTTCACCGCTACACCAGGAATTCCAGTCTCCCCTGTAGTACTCAAGTCTGCCCGTATCGCCTGCACGCCTGCAATTGAGTTGCAGAATTTCACAGACGACGCGACAAACCGCCTACGAGCTCTTTACGCCCAGTAATTCCGGACAACGCTCGCACCCTACGTATTACCGCGGCTGCTGGCACGTAGTTGGCCGGTGCTTCTTCTCCAGGTACCGTCACTTGCGCTTCGTCCCTGGCGAAAGAGGTTTACAACCCGAAGGCCGTCATCCCTCACGCGGCGTCGCTGCATCAGGCTTGCGCCCATTGTGCAATATTCCCCACTGCTGCCTCCCGTAGGAGTCTGGGCCGTGTCTCAGTCCCAGTGTGGCCGATCACCCTCTCAGGTCGGCTACCCGTCGTCGCCTTGGTAGGCCATTACCCCACCAACAAGCTGATAGGCCGCGGGCCCATCCTGAACCGCAAAAGCTTTCCACCCCACACCATGCGATGCGAGGTCATATCCGGTATTAGACCCAGTTTCCCAGGCTTATCCCAGAGTCCAGGGCAGATCACCCACGTGTTACTCACCCGTTCGCCACTCGAGTACCCCCGAAGGGGCCTTTCCGTTCGACTTGCATGTGTTAAGCACGCCGCCAGCGTTCGTCCTGAGCCAGGATCAAACTCTCCAACAAAAAATGCAGAAACAAAAAGTTTCAACACAAAGCCAGAAAAATAGAACCTGACCAAATCCAAAAAACTGACATGGTAAAAATCATCCAAAAATACACTCACCAACCCCACAAGGGCCGGCAAGCACTCTGTCCAAAATCTCCCACGCCACAAAACAAAAATAATGTGGCACAAGAAAATCCAAAACACACTATCGAGTTCTCAAAGAACACACACCCACCAGCACCAACCCAGCAACAA
>NZ_JBCDWL010000042.1:0-866 GCF_039946255.1 Gordonia aichiensis
GCATCACTGACCGCAGCCTTCGGACCCGCCTTCAAACCGGTTCACCCCCGTCCTTAATGGGAATCATTGTCAAGTGTAACGCCTCCTGTGCCTTGCCTTCGGGTGCCGGTCCGCTTCGTCTTTGGTCATATCCCCTGGTCAGAGGCTTGGCGGTCCCTCGGGTTCGGTTGCATGGTCCGCATACGACGTCGATGTCGGTCAGGCGGATGGGGAGGCCTTGGGCGTGTCGCTGCCATGCTTCTGGGGAGTGGTCGGCTTGCAGGTCGTTGGTGGCTCCGCAGTCGGAACAGAAGGGCTGCAGGCGTCGGGCTCGTCGGGAGAGCTTGGTCCATGCGGTGTCGTATCCGCGGTGGCGGCTGCTGGTCTTGCGGTCGCCGGGGTGGCAGTCGGGGCAGTAGCTTCCGGTCGGGATGGGTTCTCCGCAGCGGTGGCAGGGTCGGGCTGTCACGGTTCCTCCTGCCGGTCGAGGTGGCCTTGGAGGTAGGCACCGAGGATGGCATGGAGGTGCTGGGCTTGCTCGATGACGGGATCGAGGAGGAGCGCGAAGTCTCCGAGTCGTTGATCGGTGAACGAGAGGACTGGACATTCGACCGGTCCGATTGATGTGTTCGCATCGAAGACTGCGAGCTTGATGTGTCCGATGGGACTGAGGCGGATCAGGTCGTCGTCGTGGTCGATCATGGTGTCTCCTCGATGCAGTCGTGGATGGCGTCGGCGAGGTGGCGAGCTTGGGCCTCGGTGTAGGTGTGGCCGGCGAAGCTGATGCCTCCGGGAACCTTGTGGACGAATGGGTGTGCTTCTGCTGGTCTGCAGTCGTTGCAGTAGCGCGTGATGGACTTCGTCGTTCGGTTGCAGTCGATGCAGTA
>NZ_JBCDWL010000044.1:0-788 GCF_039946255.1 Gordonia aichiensis
CTGTACATTCCGGCGACCGACTCGTCGTTCGCTGTATATCCGGCTTCCCCTGCCGCCGCCGAGGGTCTGGACTATGTGCTGGCGATCGTCGACGAGGCCGGCGTCGTGAACCGTGACCTGTTCGAGGTCGTCCAGCTCGCCCAGGGCAAGCGTGAGAAGTCGGTGCTGGTGGCGATCGGGACGCCAGGCCCGGCCGTGAACGATCAGGTGTTGCTGTCGCTGCGCGAGTACGCCCTCGCCCACCCCGACGACAAGACGATGGTCTGGCGTGAGCATTCCGCGGTCGGCTTCGAGGATCACCCCGTCGACTGTGAACACTGCTGGAAGGTGGCGAACCCTGCCTTGGATGACTTCCTGCACCGGGATGCGCTGGTGGCCTTGTTGCCGCCGAAGACGAGGGAGGCGACGTTCCGGCGAGCACGTCTGTGCCAGTTCGCCACCGACGTGGACGGCGCATTCCTGCCGCCCGGAGTCTGGGACTCACTCAGTACCGGTGAAGGTGTCCCTGACGGTCTCGATGTTGTTGTCGCTCTGGATGGTTCGTTCTCCGACGACACCACGGCCCTGCTGGTGGCGACGGTCTCGACGGAACCGCATGTCGACAAGCTTCGGGTGTGGGAACGCCCGCCCGGCGACGAGGCGTGGCGGGTGCCGGTCGCCGAGGTGGAGGACGAGATACGCAAGGCCTGCAGCCGCTGGAACGTGGTGGAGATCGTCGCCGACCCGTTCCGCTGGACCAGGACGCTGCAAGTCCTGGAATCCGAACGCCTCCCGGTCGTGGAGTTTCC
>NZ_JBCDWL010000045.1:0-681 GCF_039946255.1 Gordonia aichiensis
GTCGGTCATCACCGCGGTCACGGTGACGCCCTTGCTGGCGAAGAACGCGTTGGCCCGGATCCAGAAGGCGGCCGCGGTCTCCTTCCTCTCGTCGTCGAGGATCTCCGAGTACGCGACTCGGGAGTGGTCGTCGACTGCGTGATGCAGGTACCGGTAGCCGCGTGAGCCGCGTGCTCCGGCGCGGGCGGCACTGTTGCGGCCTCGGTGGGACCGTTGATCGGCGGCCGAACCGCGCCCGAATGCGCGCCACCCGCCGCCATCAGGGATTCTTCCCTGCTTTTTGATGTCGACGTGGACGAGCTCGCCGGGTTTGGCGACCTCGTATCGCTTGGGGTCCGGCCGGCGAACCGGTAGGCCGGTCGCCTGGTCGAGGAAGCGCAGGCGGGGCATCTTGTAGCGGGTTAGGACCCGGTGGACCGTCGAGGCGTGCAGGTGAAGGTGGTAGGCGATCCGGTCCGGACCCCACCGTCGAGTGAATCGCAGATTGACGATGCGGCGTTCGGTCCTGGTGGGCAGTTGCCGTGGGGAACGGTGTGGCTTGGAGGAGCGGTCGGTCATCGGCTCGCCGGCACGATATCGGTCCGACCACTTCTTCGCTGTTGCGTGAGCGCATTGGAATCGTTCGGCGGCCCGTCGGATCGGCCATCCCTGGTCCACGACGAGGACGGCGAGGCGGCGACG
>NZ_JBCDWL010000046.1:0-662 GCF_039946255.1 Gordonia aichiensis
GCTCTGACGGATTGTAAGCGTCCGGTTTCAGGTACTATTTCACTCCCCTCCCGGGGTACTTTTCACCTTTCCCTCACGGTACTAGTCCGCTATCGGTCACCAGAGAGTATTTAGGCTTACCGGGTGGTCCCGGCAGATTCACAGCAGATTCCACGAGCCCGCTGCTACTTGGGCATCATCGAAGCCAGTCAACACACTTTCAGCTACGGGACTCTCACCCACTACGGCAGACCATTCCAGGCCACTTCACCTAACATGCTGATTTATCACTGACCCACCATCCGGCAGAATGATGAACGACAACCCCACAACCCCACACGCACAACCCCCGCCGAGTATCACATACGCATGGTTTAGCCTCATCCGCTTTCGCTCGCCACTACTCACGGAATCACAAATTTGTTTTCTCTTCCTGTGGGTACTGAGATGTTTCACTTCCCCACGTTCCCTCCACACCCCCTATACATTCAGAGGTGGGTAACACCACATCACTGGTGCTGGGTTTCCCCATTCGGACACCCTCGGATCACAGCTCGTTTGACAACTCCCCGAGGACTATCGCGGCCTACCACGTCCTTCATCGGCTCCTGGTACCAAGGCATCCACCGAACGCCCTAAAACACTTACAACAACACCCACAAACACACCCCCACCAACCCCAA
>NZ_JBCDWL010000047.1:0-641 GCF_039946255.1 Gordonia aichiensis
GTGGGTGATGGCGTGCCTTTTGAAGAATGAGCCTGCGAGTTAGTGCTCAGTGGCGAGGTTAACCCGTGTGGGGTAGCCGTAGCGAAAGCGAGTCTGAATAGGGCGTTTGAGTCGCTGGGTCTAGACCCGAAGCGGAGTGATCTACCCATGGCCAGGGTGAAGCAGAGGTAAGACTTTGTGGAGGCCCGAACCCACTTCAGTTGAAAATGGAGGGGATGAGTTGTGGGTAGGGGTGAAAGGCCAATCAAACTCCGTGATAGCTGGTTCTCCCCGAAATGCATTTAGGTGCAGCGTCGCGTGTTTCTTACTGGAGGTAGAGCTACTGGATGGCCGATGGGCCCTACTAGGTTACTGACGTCAGCCAAACTCCGAATGCCGGTAAGTGAGAGCGTGGCAGTGAGACTGCGGGGGATAAGCTTCGTAGTCGAGAGGGAAACAGCCCAGATCGCCGGCTAAGGCCCCTAAGCGTGTACTAAGTGGAAAAGGATGTGGGGTCGCTGAGACAACCAGGAGGTTGGCTTAGAAGCAGCCACCCTTGAAAGAGTGCGTAATAGCTCACTGGTCAAGTGATTCTGCGCCGACAATTTAGCGGGGCTCAAGTACACCGCCGAAGCCGCGGCACTCACACATTCATCGGCCAT
>NZ_JBCDWL010000048.1:0-627 GCF_039946255.1 Gordonia aichiensis
GACCAAAGACGAAGCGGACCGGCACCCGAAGGCAAGGCACAGGAGGCGTTACACTTGACAATGATTCCCATTAAGGACGGGGGTGAACCGGTTTGAAGGCGGGTCCGAAGGCTGCGGTCAGTGATGCCCCGTTGCCGTTCCGTCCCAGGTCAACGGTGGAATCGGAACGGTTCCTGGCGTTCGCTGACAAGTTCTTGCGGGTACCGAAGGGCACGAATGCTCGCGGGAAGCTGCACCTGCGTCCGTGGCAGGTGGAGATCGCCGAGGATGTTCTCGACTCGGGTGCTCGCACGGTCGGTCTGATGCTTCCTCGCGGATCAGGGAAGACGACGTTGAATGCGGCGATCGCCTTGTACGTGTTCTTCTGTTGGGGCGATGGCGCGAACGTGGTGATCTTCGCTGTCGACGAGCGCCAGGCAGGTCTGGCGTTCTCTGCAGCCCGTCGCATGGTGGAGTTGTCCCCGGAGTTGGCTGAACGCTGCCAGGTGTTCAAGGACCGCCTGTACATTCCGGCGACCGACTCGTCGTTCGCTGTATATCCGGCTTCCCCTGCCGCCGCCGAGGGTCTGGACTATGTGCTGGCGATCGTCGACGAGGCCGGCGTCGTGAACCGTGACCTGTTCGAGG
>NZ_JBCDWL010000049.1:0-615 GCF_039946255.1 Gordonia aichiensis
CTGCCACTCGCGCAGGTGGTGGGCTTCGGTGCGGGCGAACGGCGCCGCACAGCCCGGGGCGGTGCACCCGCGATCACGGGCGAACAACATCAACCGCTGCGCCTTCGACGCCAACCGCCGACCCCGCCCCAAATACAGGGGCTGGCCGGTCGCATGGGAGAACACCGCCAGATGCGGCACCGCCCCGGCCGCAACCTGAACCAGGTCGGTCACCGGCACACGAGTACCGGTCGCGGTGATCGCCACCCCGGCCTGCTCGCGCAACTCACGGTCGGTGACGGTGATGACCAACTCCGACGACAACCGACCCGCACCCTGCCCGGCCGACGCGCGCAGGAACTGGAACATCGCCAACAGCCCATCGTGGTTGCGTTGCATCGCGGTCCGCTCGTCGCGCTCGGCCGCGGCGGCCAGGGCGGTCGGGTCGGCGGCCTCGACTGCGCCGGACGGGGAGTCGGGGTCGTCGGGATTGTTCATGCCCGGTACCGCCCAAGACTGCAGCATGATTTCCATCTCGGCGCGCAAGGCGGGGGTGAGCAGGGCGCGGACCTTGCTCATCAGATCCCGCCCCTGCGGCATCAACGCCACCCCGCGGCGCCGGCGGCGGTCCCGATC
>NZ_JBCDWL010000050.1:0-609 GCF_039946255.1 Gordonia aichiensis
GTTTGACAACTCCCCGAGGACTATCGCGGCCTACCACGTCCTTCATCGGCTCCTGGTACCAAGGCATCCACCGAACGCCCTAAAACACTTACAACAACACCCACAAACACACCCCCACCAACCCCAAGGCCGGCCGAGATACGAATGCGGACGCCACAAAACAAAAAATATTCGAACAACCCGAACACTAAAGCTCGAATCGCACAAACCAGAATCGAAATTGCAGAACACACTGGCCCAACAGCAACCCAACAGGGCCACCACTGAGCTAGATGCTCGCATCCACTATGCACTTCTCAAACAACACACACCCACCAACCCCAACACCCGAAACCCCCGACAGGGATCCTCAACCAGGCGGAAACCAGTGAGCACCAAGACAACACAGAAACTGTGTTCTCTCAGAACCCCGATAGTGTGCTTCGTCCACAAGTCCCGTCACCAGAACTCGACCACCACCAGCCTGCAACATTCTGATTGCAAGCCGGCATCGCGATGGATTTCTTGTGTTTCACCCATGAACAAACACCAACCCGATGCGCATTCGGCACCAGCATTGGAGTGTTGTCTGCTCCTTAGAAAGGAGGTGATCCAGCCGCACCTTCCGGT
>NZ_JBCDWL010000051.1:0-588 GCF_039946255.1 Gordonia aichiensis
CACCTCCTTTCTAAGGAGCAGACAACACTCCAATGCTGGTGCCGAATGCGCATCGGGTTGGTGTTTGTTCATGGGTGAAACACAAGAAATCCATCGCGATGCCGGCTTGCAATCAGAATGTTGCAGGTCGGTGGTGGTCGGCAGTCAGTGATGGCTGTTGTGGACGAAGCACACTATCGGGGTTCTGAGGGAACACAGTTTCTGTGTTGTCTTGGTGCTCACTGATTTCCGCTCGCGTGTCTGGTTTCGGCTGGTGTGGGTGTTGGGGTTGGTGGGTGTGTGTTGTTTGAGAAGTGCATAGTGGATGCGAGCATCTAGCTCAGTGGTGGCCTTTTTGGTTGCTGTTGAGTTGTGTGTTCTGCAATTTCGATTCTGGTTTGTGCGATTCGAGCTTTAGTGTTCGGGTTGTTCGAATATTTTATTGTTTTGTGGCGTCCGCATTCGTATCTCGGCCGGCCTTTTTGGGGTTGGTGGGGGTGTGTTTGTGGGTGTTGTTGTAAGTGTTTTAGGGCGTTCGGTGGATGCCTTGGTACCAGGAGCCGATGAAGGACGTGGTAGGCCGCGATAGTCCTCGGGGAGTTGTCAAAC
>NZ_JBCDWL010000052.1:0-494 GCF_039946255.1 Gordonia aichiensis
ACCGGCACCACCTCCGACTCCGGATCGGCGGGATCGGGAGCGGGCGCCCACTCGAGGGCCAACTCGCGGGCACGGGTATCGACGTCGGCCGGCGTCACCTGCACGATGAGCCTGCGCGGCCAGATCCTGCCGGGACTGGTCGTCGAGCGGGACCCGCTTGCTCACGAACGCGACCCCACGCCCGACCGCATCACCGTGCTCAAGCGAGACACCACCGGTGCGCGCCTGCCGCGACACCTCGGGAAGGGAGGCCGCGGCCGCGCCGACCCGCGAGAGTCGGTAGGCGACGGCTGGTGGGTGCCCGAGTTCGCGCAGCAGGTCGGTCGCGCGTTTGACGCGTTTGCGGGCCGGGATCTCGCCGCGCTCGGCCGCCTCGGTCGCGGTAGCGAGCGTGGTGGTGCACAGGTTGAGCAGTCTGGTCACCTCCACCATCACCGCCAGGATGAGCCGGTCGTCGGCGCCGGTCGGCGACGGGGACGCGAACACCCGGGCCA
>NZ_JBCDWL010000053.1:0-489 GCF_039946255.1 Gordonia aichiensis
GCCGAGAGGTTGACCGGAGCTGAAGGCACCTCGCATCTTCTTGCTGAGCCAATAGACGATCGGGGAACCTGGGATTGCGGTGAAGTCATGGCCCGATGCGAGGTAGTAGCCCGCATCCTTGGTCCGTACACTGATGGCGGTGCTCAATGCGGCGGCCTTCTCCGCTTCAGACGCCTCGTCGACAAGTCGGATGAACATACCCTCGTGGTTGGTGCGCCCGGCTGGAGGATTCGTCAGCACGAATGCCGTCGATGAGACAACCTCGCCGTCGATCGAGTCGAAAGCACGTGTGCCGAGGTGGAGCATGGAGGTGATCTGTTGATGAGACAGCAGTGAAGTTCGCAACTTCTCGTACGAGCTGAGGAACATCCATGACTGCATGGTGATCATTGCTGCCGCTCCGTGCGGCCGCGCGAGGCTGGTGCAGCGTTCGATGAAAGCGGCGAAGAGGTCTGACTTGCTGTTTGGGTACTCGTCCTTCATGAACTG
>NZ_JBCDWL010000054.1:0-485 GCF_039946255.1 Gordonia aichiensis
CCCAAGGCCGGCCGAGATACGAATGCGGACGCCACAAAACAAAAAATATTCGAACAACCCGAACACTAAAGCTCGAATCGCACAAACCAGAATCGAAATTGCAGAACACACTGGCCCAACAGCAACCAAAAAGGCCACCACTGAGCTAGATGCTCGCATCCACTATGCACTTCTCAAACAACACACACCCACCAACCCCAACACCCGAAACCCCCGACAGGGATCCACAACCAGGCGGAAACCAGTGAGCACCAAGACAACACAGAAACTGTGTTCCCTCAGAACCCCGATAGTGTGCTTCGTCCACAACAGCCATCACTGACTGCCGACCACCACCAGCTATGAGAATCTGTCCCACAGCCGGCATCGCGATGGATTTCTTGTGTTTCACCCATGAACAAACACCAACCCGATGCGCATTCGGCACCAGCATTGGAGTGTTGTCTGCTCCTTAGAAAGGAGGTGATCCAGCCGCACCTTCCGGT
>NZ_JBCDWL010000055.1:0-482 GCF_039946255.1 Gordonia aichiensis
GATCGTCCCCACCCACACCGAGACCGCCCGCACCGAGACCGCCCGCACGGAGACCACCCGCACCCAGGCCGCCGGGCCCGCGCCGAGTCCGTCTGCGGGCGCGTCGCCGGTGGCTTCTCTCGGGTTCACCGGGCCGGTCTCGCCGGCCACGGTGGGACTGGTGGTGTGTGAGGCGGCGATGCGGCGGGTCGTGCTCGATGGGGAGTCGGCGCCGTTAGATGTGGGCCGCGAGCACCGTCTGGTGACGGTGGCTTTGCGTAAGGCTCTCGAGGCGCGTGATCGCGGGTGTGCGTTCCCCGGGTGCGGGCGGCCGGTGTCGTGGACCGATGCGCATCATTGCGTGCCCTGGTCGGAGGGTGGTGAGACGGCGGTCGACAACTGTGTGCTCCTGTGCCGGATGCACCACACCGTCGTCCATCACACCGGCTGGGAGGTGTTCATCGGCCACGACCGGCATCCCTGGTTCCGGCCACCGGCCGACA
>NZ_JBCDWL010000056.1:0-386 GCF_039946255.1 Gordonia aichiensis
CTCGTCGCTCACGTCCGGGCCGGCGCCACCTTCAAAAACGGCGAACTCGTCGAACCCGGCACCGCCTCACCCGACCAGCAGGAGGCTGCCTGAAACAACCTCATCCACAGATCTTGACAATATCTCTTGCCAGGTCGGTGTTGGGGTCTAGCACTGGTTGTGTCTCCAATCGGGCTGTAGATGTGTCCGCTCATATTCAGGCGCAGCAGGACAGCTTCGAGACGTCGGTGGTGAATGCCTTGGCGGCGATCCGGATGCCTTCGGTCATGGTCAGATAGGGCGCCCAGGCGTCGGCGACCTCGGTGACTGTCTTGCCGAGTACGTGGACGCCAGCGGCGGCGAGTTCGCCGGCGTCATTTGCGACCGCGGTCAGGCCGAGGATCTCG
>NZ_JBCDWL010000057.1:0-360 GCF_039946255.1 Gordonia aichiensis
ATGTTCTCGACTCGGGTGCTCGCACGGTCGGTCTGATGCTTCCTCGCGGATCAGGGAAGACGACGTTGAATGCGGCGATCGCCTTGTACGTGTTCTTCTGTTGGGGCGATGGCGCGAACGTGGTGATATTCGCTGTCGACGAGCGCCAGGCAGGTCTGGCGTTCTCTGCAGCCCGTCGCATGGTGGAGTTGTCCCCGGAGTTGGCTGAACGCTGCCAGGTGTTCAAGGACCGGCTGTACATTCCGGCGACCGACTCGTCGTTCGCTGTATATCCGGCTTCCCCTGCCGCCGCCGAGGGTCTGGACTATGTGCTGGCGATCGTCGACGAGGCCGGCGTCGTGAACCGTGACCTGTTCGAGG
>NZ_JBCDWL010000058.1:0-357 GCF_039946255.1 Gordonia aichiensis
AGGTGGAGGACGAGATACGCAAGGCCTGCAGCCGCTGGAACGTGGTGGAGATCGTCGCCGACCCGTTCCGCTGGACCAGGACGCTGCAAGTCCTGGAATCCGAACGCCTCCCGGTCGTGGAGTTTCCGCACTCCCCGTCTCGTCTGACTGCTGCGACCGGCGACCTGTATTCGGCTGCCTTGAACGGCAAAATCTCGCACTCGGGTGACTCGACGCTCGCCGCACACGTTGGTGCTGCGGTGATCGTGGAGGACGCCCGGGGCATCCGCCTTGCCAAGACGTCTCGGTCTCGGAAGGCCCGCAAGATCGATTTGGCCGCGTGCCTGGTGATGGCGCATTCGCGTGCGACGTGGCGTG
>NZ_JBCDWL010000059.1:0-321 GCF_039946255.1 Gordonia aichiensis
ACGGACTCGGCGCGGGCCCGGCGGCCTGGGTGCGGGTGGTCTCCGTGCGGGCGGTCTCGGTGCGGGCGGTCTCGGTGTGGGTGGGGACGATCAGCGTCACGTGCGGCAACACCCCGCCCGAGGCGGTGGGTCGGTCGCGGCCGGTCAGGTAGCCGCGCACGATCTGCCCGAACGCCTCAGCCCGCCGCTGCCCGACCGTCCGCAGGTCCCGCGACCCATCCGGCAGCGGCACCGGCCGACACAGCGGATCCAGCGCCTGATGCAGCTCCTCCCCAGACAACGCATCCAGATCGAGGGTGGCGGTCGTACGGCCGTCAGCGC
>NZ_JBCDWL010000060.1:0-316 GCF_039946255.1 Gordonia aichiensis
GGACGTATCGAGACCCCCGCACAAGGCCTCGATACGCACCCTCCGCTTCGCTCCGGCCGCTACTCGACCACCCTGCAGAGCAGCCCCCACAGGCTGGTCGAGTAGGCCGAGGCGCCAGCCGGGCCCATAGGCTGGTCGAGTAGGCCGAGGCGCCAGCCGGGCCCATAGGTTGGTCGAGTAGTCCGAGGCGCTAGCTGTACTCCCCGAACACGTTGTGAACGTCTGATGTAGGCGAAGACCTCCGGGCAGGATGTGGGTTACCACACTCACCATCTAGCCACGGAGGTCTTCGTGACTCACGCTAACGCACCTTTGA
>NZ_JBCDWL010000061.1:0-290 GCF_039946255.1 Gordonia aichiensis
GTTTGTTCATGGGTGAAACACAAGAAATCCATCGCGATGCCGGCTTGCAATCAGAATGTTGCAGGTCGGTGGTGGTCGGCAGTCAGTGATGGCTGTTGTGGACGAAGCACACTATCGGGGTTCTGAGAGAACACGCATGGCCGCCCTGTGGGGTGGTGGTGTTTGTTGTCTTGGTGCTCACTGATTTCCGCTCGCGTGTCTGGTTTCGGCTGGTGTGGGTGTTGGGGTTGGTGGGTGTGTGTTGTTTGAGAAGTGCATAGTGGATGCGAGCATCTAGCTCAGTGGTGGCC
>NZ_JBCDWL010000062.1:0-273 GCF_039946255.1 Gordonia aichiensis
GGTCTAGACCCAGCGACTCAAACGCCCTATTCAGACTCGCTTTCGCTACGGCTACCCCACACGGGTTAACCTCGCCACTGAGCACTAACTCGCAGGCTCATTCTTCAAAAGGCACGCCATCACCCACCACCCCGAAAGGTGCGCAGGCTCTGACGGATTGTAAGCGTCCGGTTTCAGGTACTATTTCACTCCCCTCCCGGGGTACTTTTCACCTTTCCCTCACGGTACTAGTCCGCTATCGGTCACCAGAGAGTATTTAGGCTTACCGGGTGG
>NZ_JBCDWL010000063.1:0-271 GCF_039946255.1 Gordonia aichiensis
GGTCTAGACCCAGCGACTCAAACGCCCTATTCAGACTCGCTTTCGCTACGGCTACCCCACACGGGTTAACCTCGCCACTGAGCACTAACTCGCAGGCTCATTCTTCAAAAGGCACGCCATCACCCACACACAAAAGTGTCGCAAGCTCTGACGGATTGTAAGCGTCCGGTTTCAGGTACTATTTCACTCCCCTCCCGGGGTACTTTTCACCTTTCCCTCACGGTACTAGTCCGCTATCGGTCACCAGAGAGTATTTAGGCTTACCGGGTGG
>NZ_JBCDWL010000064.1:0-266 GCF_039946255.1 Gordonia aichiensis
CCGGCCGCCAGGCGACGCGCCCGGCATGCGGGCCGTCGATCAGCACGACGGTCTCCCAGTCGCCCACCTGGCGCCCGACCGACCGGTTGTGGCGCCCGCACGCCGCCCCGAGGTTGCCGATGTCGGTCCGGCCCCCGTTCTGCCACTCGCGCAGGTGGTGGGCTTCGGTGCGGGCGAACGGCGCCGCACAGCCCGGGGCGGTGCACCCGCGATCACGGGCGAACAACATCAACCGCTGCGCCTTCGACGCCAACCGCCGACCCCGC
>NZ_JBCDWL010000065.1:0-264 GCF_039946255.1 Gordonia aichiensis
CCCACACCCATTACAGTGCAGTACCATCGGCGCAGGCAGGCTTAGCTTCCGGGTTCGGAATGGGACCGGGCGTTTCCCCACCGCTATAACCACCGAAACAATATGAAACTATCAACCACCCCCACCACACGGGAGGAGATGGTGTGTTGTTTCAGAAGTACATAGTGGATGCGCGCAACTTGTGCGTGTGCGTCAAACAACCTCGACTCACCACACGAATGTAGTTGAGTGTTGTTAATAAGTCCTCGGCCGATTAGTACCAGT
>NZ_JBCDWL010000066.1:0-256 GCF_039946255.1 Gordonia aichiensis
GCCGCCTCGGTCGCGGTAGCGAGCGTGGTGGTGCACAGGTTGAGCAGTCTGGTCACCTCCACCATCACCGCCAGGATGAGCCGGTCGTCGGCGCCGGTCGGCGACGGGGACGCGAACACCCGGGCCAATTCCCCACCCGAGGCGCCCGGTGAACCCGCCGACTCCGGCGGATCGAGTGCATCACTGAGCAAGTCAGCGAGTTCGGTGACAGCATCAACCACGGTCCTGGTCATCGTCATGGTCATGACTCCCCCTC
>NZ_JBCDWL010000067.1:0-255 GCF_039946255.1 Gordonia aichiensis
CATCGAATTAATCCACATGCTCCGCCGCTTGTGCGGGCCCCCGTCAATTCCTTTGAGTTTTAGCCTTGCGGCCGTACTCCCCAGGCGGGGTACTTAATGCGTTAGCTACGGCACGGATCCCGTGAAATGGAACCCACACCTAGTACCCACCGTTTACGGCGTGGACTACCAGGGTATCTAATCCTGTTCGCTCCCCACGCTTTCGCTCCTCAGCGTCAGTTACTACCCAGAGACCCGCCTTCGCCACCGGTGTTC
>NZ_JBCDWL010000068.1:0-255 GCF_039946255.1 Gordonia aichiensis
CATCGAATTAATCCACATGCTCCGCCGCTTGTGCGGGCCCCCGTCAATTCCTTTGAGTTTTAGCCTTGCGGCCGTACTCCCCAGGCGGGGTACTTAATGCGTTAGCTACGGCACGGATCCCGTGAAAGGGAACCCACACCTAGTACCCACCGTTTACGGCGTGGACTACCAGGGTATCTAATCCTGTTCGCTCCCCACGCTTTCGCTCCTCAGCGTCAGTTACTACCTAGAGACCCGCCTTCGCCACCGGTGTTC
>NZ_JBCDWL010000069.1:0-255 GCF_039946255.1 Gordonia aichiensis
TTGGCTTAGAAGCAGCCACCCTTGAAAGAGTGCGTAATAGCTCACTGGTCAAGTGATTCTGCGCCGACAATTTAGCGGGGCTCAAGTACACCGCCGAAGCCGCGGCACTCACACATTCATCGGCCATTGTCTGCGGATGGTGGTCTAGTGGTGTGGGTGGGTAGGGGAGCGTCCTGCATCCGTGGAAGCAGCGGAGTGATCCAGTTGTGGAGGGTGTGGGAGTGAGAATGCAGGCATGAGTAGCGAAAGACAAGT
>NZ_JBCDWL010000070.1:0-255 GCF_039946255.1 Gordonia aichiensis
ACTTGTCTTTCGCTACTCATGCCTGCATTCTCACTCCCACACCCTCCACAACTGGATCACTCCGCTGCTTCCACGGATGCAGGACGCTCCCCTACCCACCCACACCACTAGACCACCATCCGCAGACGATGGCCGATGAATGTGTGAGTGCCGCGGCTTCGGCGGTGTACTTGAGCCCCGCTAAATTGTCGGCGCAGAATCACTTGACCAGTGAGCTATTACGCACTCTTTCAAGGGTGGCTGCTTCTAAGCCAA
>NZ_JBCDWL010000071.1:0-255 GCF_039946255.1 Gordonia aichiensis
CCACCTGCCACGGACGCAGGTGCAGCTTCCCGCGAGCATTCGTGCCCTTCGGTACCCGCAAGAACTTGTCAGCGAACGCCAGGAACCGTTCCGATTCCACCGTTGACCTGGGACGGAACGGCAACGGAGCATCACTGACCGCAGCCTTCGGACCCGCCTTCAAACCGGTTCACCCCCGTCCTTAATGGGAATCATTGTCAAGTGTAACGCCTCCTGTGCCTTGCCTTCGGGTGCCGGTCCGCTTCGTCTTTGGTC
>NZ_JBCDWL010000072.1:0-255 GCF_039946255.1 Gordonia aichiensis
CTCCCCGAACACGTTGTGAACGTCTGATGTAGGCGAAGACCTCCGGGCAGGATGTGGGTTACCACACTCACCATCTAGCCACGGAGGTCTTCGTGACTCACGCTAACGCACCTTTGACTCCGGAGGGGCGTCGCCGCCTCGCCGTCCTCGTCGTGGACCAGGGATGGCCGATCCGACGGGCCGCCGAACGATTCCAATGCGCTCACGCAACAGCGAAGAAGTGGTCGGACCGATATCGTGCCGGCGAGCCGATGA
>NZ_JBCDWL010000073.1:0-255 GCF_039946255.1 Gordonia aichiensis
CCAGACATACCCGTAAGAAAGTGAGGTCGTTCCGATGACCGCTACTCTGACCGCTCTGCTGCAGCGTCTCGACGCCCCTGCCGCCCGATACGACGAGCTGGAACGCTACTACTCGGGTACGCAGCCGTTGGCGTTCCTCGCCCCGGAATCGCGGGAAGCCCTCGGTGACCGCTTCGGCCGGATGGCCTCGAACATTCCCCGCCTGGCGATCACCTCCCTGACTGAACGCCTTCGAGTCACGGGTTTCGCCGGCGT
>NZ_JBCDWL010000074.1:0-255 GCF_039946255.1 Gordonia aichiensis
GCCGACACAGCGGATCCAGCGCCTGATGCAGCTCCTCCCCAGACAACGCATCCAGATCGAGGGTGGCGGTCGTACGGCCGTCAGCGCCGGTGGTCAGGGTCATCTCGTTCAGGTCGGGCCGCTCGGCAACCGGCACCACCTCCGACTCCGGATCGGCGGGATCGGGAGCGGGCGCCCACTCGAGGGCCAACTCGCGGGCACGGGTATCGACGTCGGCCGGCGTCACCTGCACGATGAGCCTGCGCGGCCAGATCC
>NZ_JBCDWL010000075.1:0-255 GCF_039946255.1 Gordonia aichiensis
TTTTGCGGGTCCGGCTACTGGTGCTCGGAACTGAAGATCAACGGATTTCCAACGGAAACCAACGGTTTGCAGAACTTCGGGTGACGGTGTTAGGCTGGGAAGGTCGCCTCGGAGACGGGGTGGTGAACGAAAATTTCAGATGTCTGCTGGAGTTCGGCCTGGTTGTTGCTGGGTTGGTGCTGGTGGGTGTGTGTTCTTTGAGAACTCGATAGTGTGTTTTGGATTTTCTTGTGCCACATTATTTTTGTTTTGTGG
>NZ_JBCDWL010000076.1:0-255 GCF_039946255.1 Gordonia aichiensis
TCGGCGAGTGTCCTGTTGAAGCGCTCGACTTTGCCGTTGGTCTGGGGCCGATACGGTTTAGTGCGGCGGTGTTTGATGTTCGGGCCGAGTGCTTCGGCGAAGACCTTCGACCGGTAGCACGATCCGTGGTCGGTCATCACCGCGGTCACGGTGACGCCCTTGCTGGCGAAGAACGCGTTGGCCCGGATCCAGAAGGCGGCCGCGGTCTCCTTCCTCTCGTCGTCGAGGATCTCCGAGTACGCGACTCGGGAGTGG
>NZ_JBCDWL010000077.1:0-250 GCF_039946255.1 Gordonia aichiensis
AAGCGCATCGAGACTCCAGCCACCCAACATCTCCGCCCGGCTGCTTCCCAGGTTGGTCGAGTAAGCCTGTGAGCGGAGCGAGCAAGCGCATCGAGACCCCCTGTCACCCGGCTTCCCACACCCGGGGCACGCCGAGACTCCTGACCGGCGGTGGTGCCGCCGGTCAGGCGGCCAGGAGGCGAGCCAAGTACGCCTCGGCCCGCGAGTCCTCGTCGGAAGGTGGGGCATTCGGCCCCTGAATAGGCAGCAA
>NZ_JBCDWL010000078.1:0-234 GCF_039946255.1 Gordonia aichiensis
CCGAAGCCCAGCTCGCCGCGGTGGCCCGCGACCTGACCCCGGACGGTGTCCGGATGGCCGGCGTGCGGTTGTTGGCGCATCTGGATCCGGATGGGCAGCTCACCGATGATCGGGACCGCCGCCGGCGCCGCGGGGTGGCGTTGATGCCGCAGGGGCGGGATCTGATGAGCAAGGTCCGCGCCCTGCTCACCCCCGCCTTGCGCGCCGAGATGGAAATCATGCTGCAGTCTTGGG